>CANQFA010000001.1 GCA_947597925.1 uncultured Clostridia bacterium
TACGTCCGTTCGACTTGCATGTGTTAAGCACGCCGCCAGCGTTCATCCTGAGCCAGAATCAAACTCTTAAGTTTAATTGTTTAGAGTCGGCACAGGCTAATGTGCCGACGGCTCTAACGAAATTCGTTATTTTTGCTGACTTTGCTTTGAGTACTATTGTCTCAAAAAATTGACAGAAACTGCATTTTTGCTCGCTTACAAAAGTGTTACAAAAAATCGTTTCTTTCTTATTCCATTTTTAATCTGCGTTGACAGGCAACAGCCTGTGCCACCCTTTCGCAGAGTGAGCTTGCCCATTATATCACGGTTAAACTCTCTCTGTCAAGCGTTTTTCGCAACTTTTTCGGAAAATTTTTCGGGAAATTTTTCCCTGCTTTTCCGAGGGGCCGCGAGGCGCTCTCTTTCGGACAGCTTGTACATCATATCACACCAAAAAGGGAAAGTCAACTGTTTTTTGCCCGTTTTCGGCGAAATTTTTCGGAAATTTCGTCTTTTTTTCGGGGAAATTTTCCCACCGCAAGGGATTGTGTTTTCCCGCGAAGTGTGATACAATAGAAGGGAACGGGAGGGTATCATGAAAATTGCAACCATGGTTTTTTGCATTCTCGCCTGCCTCTGCGTAGCCGCCGCCATTCCCCTCGGCGCCCTCGTGGACTGGCTTTGGTTCGCCGTATGCGTGGCGGCTGCCCTGCTCTTCGGCGGCGCCATGCTGCTCACCAAAAAACTTTCCGCGCCCCCCGAGACGCACGCCTTCCTCGAGGAAAAGCCCTCCGAAAAGGACGATTCCCCCGCGGAGCAGTGACCTCCCGTCCCCTATCTGTCCTTATATATATAATTGTATACGCGCGTACTCTTTATATAATATAAAAAGCGGCTTGTCCGCTTTTTTTCATGGGAGGAGGCGCCCGATGCGGTTCATCATCTCCGTCTTGTGCTCGATGAGGGAGTGAGCATATCGCTGCAGGGTCACCGTGGGGTTTTGGTGGCCGAGGATCTCCGAGAGCGTCCTCACATCCATGCCCACCTCGAGCGCCCGCGTCGCAAAGGTGTGCCGAAGGGAATGAAAGCCGCGGTGCGGGATGTGGAGACGGCGGAGAAGATTTTGAAAGGACCTCTGATAGGAGCGCACCTGCGCCCCGTACTCCGACTTGCCGATCACCACGAACTTTCCCTTCGTCGCGCGGCGAAGGTCGCGAAGGTGCCCTAAGAGCTGCTTGGGCAGGGGGATGACCCGCTCCGAGCTCTCCGTCTTCGTCGTGTCGAAGGTCTTGACATAGCTCCCCTCCCGCCATCCGTCATGACAGGTCTTCGTGACGGAAAGGGTCCCCTTTCGAAAGTCGATGTCCTCCCATGTGAGGGCGAGGAGCTCCCCGATCCTCAGTCCCGTATAGAGGGCGAGGAGGATGCCGAAGAGGTGGGAATTTCTGCGGCGCTCCAGGATATACCGCTCGATCTTCTTCTGCTCCGCCGCGGTAAAGCAGGTCACCTTCTTCCCGCACCGCGCCCGCGGCCGCGCCACGGTATCGGCAAAATGCCGCGCCGCGACCCCGAGGGAGACCGCCTTCCGGAGGGATGCCTTGAGCACGGACAGCACGTTGTTTGCCGTGTTGGGCGAGAGTCCCCTCCCCGCGAGGGAGACCGAGAGCGCCTGCAGCCGCGCCGGGGTGAGCGCCTCCATATCCTCTTCGCCGAGCGCGGGCATGAGATATTTCTCCGCCTGCTGACGATACTTGCGGTAGGTAAGCTCCTTGGTCGATGCCTTCACGTAGAGCTCCAGCCACTCGTTGAGCCATTGTTTGTACTGCATACTTGTTACTCCTTTCGTTTGAATTCGGCGCCTTTCGCGCCCGCGTATATGATACTTCATTTGCGGGCACCATGGATAATATTCGCCTTACGAAAGGAAAAAGTATGAAGGGCCTACCGCGGGTGGTAGGGGGCCTTGCTGTCCCCTTGAGGGTGAGATTCCTCACGTTCGTTCGGAATGACGTACCTTGCATTTCGACGACCGAAGGGAGGAGAAATCTCAAGCCCGAGATTCCTCACATTCGTTCGGAATGACGAAAAGAGGGGACGCCACCCCCCTCGAGGGCACAAAAAAACGGGCGGCGGAGGCCTCCCGAAAAACACACGATATGGGACATTTTCCCGAAGTACATAGATTATGCTGTTCTATGTAGCAAAATGTGCCATCTCGGCCAAAGAAAAAAGCGCCAAACGGCGCTATTTCGGGAAATTCTTTCAAGAAAATATTCTTTTTCGCTTGACAATGCATTGGGAAGCAGGTATAATAGAGACAAGAAGTACATAGAACAGCATATTCCATGTAATCTAATCGGGTGATATTGTCGCTCCGTCCCGGCGGCTTTAGAACAAAAAAATCATGATTTTTTTAAGGAGAAGAACAATGCAAAAAAGAAGCAAAAAAGGCTTTACGCTCGCCGAACTTCTGATCGTCGTCGCGATCATCGCCGTCCTCGTCGCCATCGCAGTGCCGCTCTTCGTGGGCGCTTTGCAGAAGGCTGAGGATGCCACGAAGGATGCCAACATCCGTGCCGTCCGCGGTACCGCCGCTGTCTATCTGCTTGAGAACACCAAAGATACCACCAAGCTTTGGCCGACAGATGTTGAGAGCTGGGACGTTGAAGCAACCGTTTCCAGCACCGGTGAAGTTGCGCTGAAAAAAGTCACGGCTATCGTTAAGGGCGGCTCTGCCTCTTACAAAACAGTTGGTGAGGCCGTAAAGACCGATGCGGGCGGATACACAATCACAGTCAACCTTACAAAGACCGTTATCACCGCAGAAGCTGGCAATCCTATTACTGGTGAATAATCTCATCTAAAAATAATGCGTCGTTGGGGACAAACGACGCATCCATTCGGAGCTACGCGGAGACCAAGGCAAGGGTCCGCTGATGCTTATTCGTATCCGACAGGGATGTAAGGATACGGAAAACAGCGAAACGATTTCGTTCCGCTGTTTTTTTGTGCTTTTACGACGGGAGGGACCGACGAGGCGCTATAATCGTGTACCGACGAGGCGCTCTCTTATGTCACCCTGAGCTTGTCGAAGGGTCGCCTTAGCCTTACGTCCCCTTTTTCAGAAGACTGTGGCGATGTTTCGACTACGCTACTTCGTCGCTGCGCTCCTCGTGCCGACCTTAGAGCACAATAGAAGCCTCGGTCGGGGCAACATGACACATTGGAACGCTTTTCGCGTCCCTCCTCACGTCATTTCGCCCCGCACCCTCCACGTCATTTCGACGACCGAAGGGAGGAGAAATCTCAAGCCCGAGATTCCTCGTCGCTGCGCTCCTCGGAATGACGTTTGAGGGGGCGCCAAGAATGACGTAAATCCACCCCCATTATCACATTTCGGGGGTGCGGAGGAAGTAATGGTAGATGTCGTCGGAGCCTGTGGGGCGCATGCCGGCGGCGAGCAGCATGCGGTGCGAGCGCTCGTTTTCACGGAAACACTTCGCCTCCATCCGCTCGATATTGAGCTTCGAAAAGGCGTACTCCGTGTACATCTTCACGGCCTCCCGCGCAATGCCCCTCCCCTCAAATTCGGGCAGGAGGCGCACCCCGACCTCCGCGCTCGCATCGTAGCCGAAGCGGTGCAGCACGGCCTCGCCGCAGAGCTTGCCCTCGAAAAAGATCCCGAGGGGCATCTCCATGCGGCAGCGGAAGCTCTCCTTCGCAATGCGCAAAAATCCCGCCGCCGAGGGCCTGCGGGCGTGATCTTCCCGCCAGTCGTACCCCCAGTAGCGGTTGCGCACGTCGTCCCCGGCGAGGCGTGCATACTCCGCCATGTGCTCCCTCTCCACGGGGGCGAGGGTCAGGCGCTCCCCCTCGATGACGGGGAGCTTTCCCACAAGGTCTATGGCGCGCTTGGGGGTCACATTGTACTTCTGCACGAGCTCCACGGGCAGGTACTGGAGCTTGGACTTGCGAAGGCCGAGATCGCCCGCGTCGTCCATGCGGTTGAGATAGCGGGCGTCCCCCGCGAAGGTGCGCGCAAACTGCTGTGCGAGGAAGGGATAGATGCCCTCGTAGCCGCGGAGAGCCTTTTCGATATGCACGACCACCATGTCGCCGCAGCGCTCCCCCGCCGAGAAGCCGACCACCTTTCCGCCCACGGTGAGGATGCCCGCAAAGATGGCGAGCTCTTTTAGGTGCGGCAGGATGGCGTAGACCTCGTCCATCTCCTCTTCGGCGAGATATCCGCCCTTTGCGCGCTGGATGCCCTCATATTCCTTCAGGAACTCACAGACCCCACCCATGTCCGAGGGAGAGGCCTCGGAAAAGCGCCAATCGGGGTATAATTTTTCAAATTTCCGCACATGATTGCGCTGCCCGGCGTGACTTTTCCCGGGGTATTCGCAAAAATCGGAGGCGAGGTAGAGATAGTCCCGCCAGCGGCGGTTGTTCGTGACGAGCGCCTCGGCGTATCGCGGTACCATGTCCGCGATGCGGTCGCGCGGAACGTTGGTAAAGTGCAGGCGGACCTCTCTGTCCCTGCACTCCCTCTCGAGGGCGGAGATCGCGGCGAGCTCCTCTTCCCTGTCGTGCGTCAGGGAGATGGGAAAGTGATAGAAGCACTTGCCCGCGTAGTATTCGCGCAGGACGAGGCAGTTTTCGAAAAAGGCATAGTCGGGCTTCAGGGCGTCATTCCACATGAAGAGAAAGCCGCGGGAAAAGTCCCCCATGTGCAGTTTTTGTGCCGCAAGATAGGGCGCGAGGGCGCCCTGTTCCAATTTGTCAACTCGCTGAAATTCCATGTGAAAAGCCCCGAATCCGCTTCGGGGCCCTCCCTTTACTTGAGATTGTCGAGGATGTCGAGGATCTCGGACAGCCGTTCGAGGTCGTCGCGCGTGTAGTAGTCGATGTAGATGCGCCCCTTCTTCTCGGTGCCGATGAGGGAGACCTTTGTGTGCAGGGCCGCGCGCATGCGGTCGACGAGGTGCTTGAGCTCCACGCTGGCGATGGCCGTGCGCGTCTCCTTTTTCCGAGCGAGCACTTCGGGGGGATTGAGCAACTGCTTGACGGCGCGCTCCATTTCCCGCACCGACCAGCCGCACTTCACGCATTCGCGCGCGAGTTCCCCCTGCTTCGCCTTGGGCACGGGCACCAGCGTGCGGGCATGCCCCGCCGAGAGCTTGCCCTCCCTTACGAGGGAGATGACCTCCTCCGAGAGCGTGAGGAGGCGCAGGGTGTTTGCGACCGCGGGGCGGGACTTTCCCAGCCGCTCGGCGAGGACCTCCTGCGTGAGGGAATATTCCTCCATGAGCTTCTTCATGCCGAAGGCCGCCTCGATGGGGTTGAGGTCCTCGCGCTGAAGATTTTCTATGAGGGAGATCTCCTGTATCTCGCGCTCGTCGAGTTCCTTGACGACGGCGGGAATGCGCTCCAGTCCTGCGCGGCGGGCGGCGCGGAACCGCCTCTCCCCCGCGATGATCATGTACGTCCCATCCCCGTTTTTATTGACCACGATGGGCGAGATGACGCCGTGCTCGCGGATGGAGTTGGCGAGGTCGTTCATGGCGTTTTCATCGAAGACCTTGCGCGGCTGAGCGGGGTTGGGGTAGATGGAGGAGAGGAGGAGCTCTTCGGGTCCCCCCTCCCTCACCGTGTCGGGCACAAAGGCCTCTTCGTCCTCTTCGTAGCCCTCGCCGAACAGCGTAGAAAGCCCTCTCGTGATCCCTTTCGCCATTTGCTTTCCCTCCTGTTTTTAGGTGCCCGTCTCCGCCCTTTTGACCGAAAACGGGCATGGCATGTCCGAAAGCTCAGTGCTTGTCTTCAGAATCCTGAGGTTCTTCGGGCGCCTTTTCGGGCTCCGCTTTTTCGGCATTTTCACCGAAGGGAACATCGGGTTCGCCCTTGTCATGCTCCTCCATGTAGGCGAGCACTTCCTTATAGTCGGCCCCCTTCATGAGCAGGTCTACCTCTGCGGTGTAGATGGTCTCGCGCTCCACGAGCACGCGCGCCATGTTGTCGAGGATGGAGCGGTGTTCGGTGAGGAGCTTGGTGGCCCGCGCATACTCTTCCGAGATGATGCGCTTGACCTCTTCGTCGATGATGCCCGCCGTCTCCTCGCTGTAGGTGGCCCTCTCCTCGAAATCTCTGCCGATGAAGACGGGACCGTCCGACGAGTAGGCGATGGGCCCGAGGCGGTCGCTCATGCCCCACTCGGTGACCATCTTGCGGGCAAGGGCGGTCACCTGACGGATGTCGCCCGAGGCACCCGAGGAGACATCGTGCAGCACGATCTCCTCCGCCACCCTGCCGCCGAGACCCGAGCAGATCTGCGCGCGGAGAGTGCCCACGGTGTCGAGATTGTTGTCCGATTCGGGCCGATAGAGGGTGTAGCCGCCCGCAGGCCCGCGCGGGATGATGGAGACCTCCTGCACGTTGTCGAGTTCGTGGCAGAGCTTGCCGAGGATGGCATGCCCCGACTCGTGGTAGGCGGTGAGCTTCTTCTCCTGTTCGGTCACGACGCGGCTCTTCTTCTGGGGACCGAGGATGACCTTATTGATGCCCTCGTAGAGCTCGAGGTTGCCGATGAGGGTCTTCCCCGCGCGCGCCGCGAGGATGGCGGCCTCGTTGAGAAGATTCGCAAGGTCCGCGCCCGAAAATCCGCTCGTGATGCGCGCGATGGTGCGGAAGTTGACGTCGGGCGCCATGGGCTTATTGCGCGCATGGACCTTCAAAATTTGTTCACGTCCCTTAACATCTGGCAAGTGCACATAGATCTGTCTGTCGAAACGGCCGGGGCGCAGGAGCGCGTTGTCGAGGATGTCGGCGCGGTTGGTCGCCGCCATGACGATGACCCCCTCGTTGGTCTCGAAGCCGTCCATCTGCACGAGGATCTGGTTGAGGGTCTGCTCGCGCTCATCGTGTCCGCCTCCGAGGCCCGCGCCGCGCTGCCGCCCCACCGCATCGATCTCATCGATAAAGATGATGCAGGGCTGGTTGCGCTTGGCGAGATCGAAGAGGTCGCGCACGCGCGAGGCGCCCACACCGACGTACATCTCCACGAAATCGGACCCGCTGACCGAGAAGAAGGGCACGCCCGCCTCCCCCGCCACGGCCCGCGCGAAGAGCGTCTTGCCCGTTCCCGGAGGGCCTACGAGCAGCACGCCCTTGGGGATGCGCGCGCCGAGCTCGGAGAATTTTTTGGGATTGCGCAGGAACTCCACCACCTCGGCGAGCTCCTCCTTTTCCTCCTCCGCGCCCGCGACATCGGAAAAGCGCACCTTGATATTGGTCGTGATGCGCGCCTTGGTGCGGCCGAAGCTCATCACCTTGCCATCGCCCATGCTCGTCGAGCGGAGGACGATGAAGATGAGGATGACGCCCATCACCAGCACGCCGATATAGAGCAGGTTGCTCCACCCCGCGCCCGCGTTGGGGTCGGAAAACTCGATGGAGATGCCGCGTTCCGCGAGGGCAGACTCGCCGTACTCCCAGTCGGGGTTGGCGGTGTAGGGATTGGGCCCGATCGCCCAATAGCTGTAACTCGCGCTGTCCTTGGTGTAGCCGTACCATGTGTACCCGTCGAAGCGGATCCTGACGATATAGGCGCTCTCGGGGATCTCGTGCGGCGCAGACTCATCCGCGAGGACGCCCGCATCTCCGTTCTCCTCGGGCGGCGTAGTGGGAGCGGGCTTCAGAAGCTGTACGAATCCCGCATCGGAGACGTTCTCCCAGTCCTCGTTTGACCAGACACGCTGCTTATTTCTCGTGTCGACCGCCTGTACGACATAGTAGATGCCGAAGACGAGCGCGAGGAGGAGGACGGCACCGATGATGAACTTGACTACCTTATTCAATCTGTGTCTCCTTTTCTTTGATTTACCCTGCGTTTGCAGGCAGTATGTGCAAACAGGTATAAATATTGTATCATATTCCGCGAAAAAACTCAAGCAAATCCCGCCGTTTCCGCATAGTTTTTCGCAATTCTCACAATCTTTCACGCGAACGACACGGAAAGGGCGTTTTTTGCGTTTCACGTGAAACGTAAACCGAAATTTTTCCGAAGCGATGTTTCACGTGAAACATACAGCGCATGAAAAATCCCGCTTTCGCGGGATCTCTTCTCTTGACTTATGCCTTTCCGAAGGCGAAGTTGACGGTAAATGCCGCGGCCCACTCCAGCCATCCGCTGAAATAGAGGGGGCCCACGATATAACTCGTGTTGAGGAAGCTTGTCACCGCCGCGATATTGCACCACTTCAGGATGAGGAGCACGATGCAGCAGGCGAGCAGCGCCTCGGCGGCTCCGAGCAGCGCGCCCAAGATCTTGTTGACGACCGCGACGGGGCCTACCGCCTCGACCAGCATGGTGCCGAGCGAGCCGAGCAACCATGTTAAGAGCTTAACGATTATCAAGATCAGTACGAAGCTCAGGATGACGCCCAGCCAATAGGCGATGGCGGTATTTCCGCCGAACCACGAGGCCATCGTGGTGGTGAGCCCGAACCAGCTCTCGAGTGCGGCTGCGAGCTGCGTGCAGAAGAAGAACGCGATGACCCCCGCAAGCAGGCTGCCCGCGAGTTTCAGGACGCTCTTTACGAATCCGCGCATCGCTCCGCCGATGAGCCCTGCCAGAATGAGCACGACAAAGACGATGTCGATGATCCATCCGTTCATAAAATCACCTCCTTCTGTCTCTTCATTATACCACCTTTTCGGGGGTTTGTCACGGTTTTTATGAAAAGTGTTTAGAACTTTTTCGCGCGGTCAAAACCTAAGCCGCGCGCATTTGCACGAAATCCATCCCTTCGGAGGAATTTATGGACTTTGCCTTTCATTTTTATAACACGCTGGCGGAGACGGGCATTTTGATGGCGCTCACGCGTATCCTCGGCCCCCTCGAGGCGCCGCCCGTCATCCTGTGCGTGGGGAGCGACCTCGCGGTGGGGGACAGCCTCGGGCCCGTCACGGGGACCATGCTGAAGGCGGATCCCGCGTTCGGCGGCTTTGTCTATGGCACCCTGAAGACGCCCGTCACGGCGAAGGAGGCGGGGCATCTCGGCGAATTTCTGAGAAGGACGCACCCGAAGAGCAAGGTGATCGCCGTCGATGCCGCGGTGGGGGAGCCCTCCGACGTGGGCCTCATCAAGGTCTTCGAGGGGCCCCTGCGCCCGGGGTCGGGTGCGGGAAAGAAGCTCGGGCGGGTGGGCGACGTCTCCGTGCTCGGCATCGTGGCGCCGAAGTCCGCCTTTTCCTACGCCCTCCTCAACCTCACGCGGCTCAACGTGGTCTATGCCATGGCGGAGCTCATCAGCGGCGCCCTCGCGGGATACGGCGAACACCTTTCGTTTCTCCCAAAGTAGGCGAAAATTTTTTGTAAAACATTCTTAAAATGCAAACGGCTTACATTCTGAAATATTTTTGCCGAAAACCCCTCATATTCCTTGACGAATGACCCAAAAAGGACTAAAATAACGTCATAAAATAAAAAAGGAGGAATGGTGCCATGATCAAGAAGACCAAGACCAAGACCTACGATACCGAAACCGCAACTGTCGTGAAGAAGGTGACGAGCGGCTATTTCGGCGATCCCGCAGGCTACGAAGTCACGCTTTTCGAGACGCCGGAGGGGGATTACTTCCTCTATACCAATGGCGGCAGCGCATCGCCCTATACGTCCGAAGAGATCAAAACGCTCTCCAAGGCGGCTGCGAAAAAGTGGCTGGAAGAGAACTGACTTCACAAAAAAAGAAGCTCCCTCGGGGAGCTTCTTTTTTGCGGTTAATCGTTGTCGGTGGGGAGTTTTGTCTCGGTTCCTTCGGACATGGGTTGCTCGTTTTGCGTCTCGGGGGTCTCTTCCTTTCCGAGGTAGGTGCCGAAAAATCCCGAGAAACTTCCCTTCCTGTAGCCCGGCGTCGAGCCCTTGGAAAAGCTCGTGCCGCTCGTCTCGGGCGTCGCGTCCTTGGGGAATTCCCTTCTCTCGCGGGGCTTGCCGCCGCGCTTGTCGTAGGGCCGTCCTCCGCGGTCGCCGCGATCGCCTCGATTTCCGCGGAAGTCCTTTCCTCCGCGGTCGCCTCGATTTCCGCGGGGTTTCATGTTCTTGGGGGTGATCACGACATAGCGCGCGGGCTCCTTTCCCTCGCTCTTGGTGGTGACCTCTTCATTGTCCACGAGGGCGGAGTGGATGACCCTGCGTTCGTAGGGATTCATGGGCTCGAGGCGGACCCGCTTTCCGAGCCGCACCGCCTTTGCCGCCATCTTCTCCGCGACCCGCTTCAGGGTCTCCTCGCGCTCCTCGCGGTAGTTGCCGCAGTCCACGACGACGCGCTTATACTCCCGTCTGCCCGTATTGGCTACGGCGCCCGCGAGCGTCTGGACCGCGTCGATAAATTCGCCCCTGCGGCCTATCACGCCCTTCGTCTCGCCCTCGAGGTCGATGACGATGCGCTCCTCTTCCTCCTTGAGCACGGGCACGGCCTCTGCGCCGATGAGGGGGAAGAGCCCCTCGAGAAACTTTACCGCACGCTGTCCGTCCGTGAGGACTTCCACGACCTTTTCGGAGATCTCCACCCGCGCATCGACATGGCCGATGCCGAAGAGTCCTCCCTTCTTTCCTTCCTCGAGCACTTTGATCTCCGCGTCCTCACGCGAAATGCCGAGCTGTTCGAGGCCGGCCTTTACCGCCTCCTCTACCGTTTTGCCTTGAAATTCCATGATTGACCTCTCTTTGGCGTTATTTGCGCCGCTTCTTTCCTTCGGGATCCTTCCACGAAAGTGTCCTTCCGTATTTTTCCTTGATCTTTTCCTCTTCCTTCTTTTTGAAGACTCTGCCGATGATGAAATTGGAGAGAAGGGTCACGAGGAGGGCGATCAGGCTGGACATCGTCATATAGATACTGAATGCCGCGCTGTACATAAAGGCGAATACGCCGTAGATGAGGGGGAGGAGGACGAGCATCATCTTCTGCGAAGAGGCGCCCGCGCCGTCCACCGTCTGATAGCGGCTGGTATCTTTCTGGCTGCGCATGGTGATGAACTGTGACAGGAGCATGAGCCCGATGGAGAGCACGATGAGGACGAAGTACCCATTGGGCTCAGCCTTTTCCTCCGTGAGGCGGGAGGTGAGGCTCGCGTACTGCGCATCGGTGATGATGGTGGAGAGCCGCACCTTTTCGCCGCTCTCCAGTGTCACGGTGCTCCCCAAGAGCCCTCCGAGGTCGGTGGGGATGGGGTGCGCATAGGAGACATCGGGATACCACACGTTTTTGACCCACAAAAAGCCCGGGGCGTTTTCCTCGGTGCGGTACCAGTCGCGCGCGGCGAGGGCGCCGATGTCGGTGATATACAGCCTGCAGGCCGTCTCCCGCGAGACGGGCGTGCCCGCCTCCTCCTGTGCCGCCATGATCTCCTCGACGCCCGCGGCCGCATCTTCGTCCTCGAGGAGGAGGTCGCAGTCGATGACATAGTTCTTCTCGAGCTTTGCGGCATCGAGGTTGTATTCGTACGATATGCACTGCCCCTCTTTGGACACGCGCATGTATTTGTTGCCGTCCTTCTCGGACATGGTATAGACTGCGCCCGTCTCCGAGGCCTTCTCTATCCCGAGCGTCGCGCCGACCTCCCATGCGGCGGAGAGGGTCTTCTGCTCGCCTCCCTCCTGCCACACGAAGGTGTATTTCCCATCCTCGACGACGGGAATTCCCTCCTCGTCCTTCAGAAGCGCCACGTCGACGCCCTCCACGCCGTACTCGAGGATGGCCTCGTTATAGGCCTCGGACATGCCGATAAAGGTGGAGAGATTGGCGAACTGGGAGTAGGCATTGAAGCCCTGAAAGGCAACGATGAGGATGGCAAGCGAAAGGAGAGAGGGGAGGCAGGCGCTGAACATGGAGATGCCGTTTTTCTTGTACAGTTCCTGCATCTTGGTATTATACATGTTCTGGTCGTCGGCGTATTGCTTCTGCAGTTTCTCGAGGTCGTCCTTCATCTCCGCCATGACGAGGTTATTTTTCCGCATCTTGACGCGCTGGTAGATGTCGAAGGGGAGGGTGATGGCCTTCAGGATCAGCGTAAAGAGGATGATCCCGAGACCGATATTTCCCACGCCCTCGATGATGACACGCGCAAACTGACCGAGCCAATCGAGCCCGATCTGATAGCCCTGTTCGAGCAGGGTAAACGTACTTTCCGCAAGAAGGGATGAAATCATCATAGTTACAGGAGCCACCTCTTTTTACGTCCCTCCGGCGCGGGATCGAGCCCGCCCTTGGAGAGGGGATTGCAGCGGAGGATGCGCCATAGCCCGAGAAAAATTCCTCTCACGACGCCTAAATTGTTGATGCACCGCTTGGTATATTCCGAGCAGGTGGGCGTGTAGAGGCAGGTGTGATGGGAAAGCCTTTTCTGATAGAAGTCTATCATGCGCATGCAGGCGCCGCGGATGGGCCTTCTGTGAGGGCGCCTCACTTGCCTTCCGCTTCGCATAGGGCAAGTTTCTCCTTCCTTTCTATCTTCCCGAGATCCCTCGAAAAAGCGGCGAAAGAATAGTTCTCCGCCTCTTTTGGAATGAGGAGCACGAGACAGGGCTTCCATTCATTGCAAGCGCGAAACGCCTCCCGAAGAAGGCGCTTGAGGCGGTTGCGCACGACACTCTTGCCGTACCGTTTTCCCACGCAGACCGCCATCTTCAGTTCCTTTGCGGGGAGATAGACGACCGTTACCGTCTCGGAATACGCCTTTTTCCCGCTCTTCAAAACCGCGGTGATCTGTTTTGCCTTTTTCAGCCGCAGGTAATTCATGAAAGGTTATGCGGAGAGATGCTTTCTTCCCTTATTCCTTCTGTTTTTCAGGACCTTTCTTCCGCCGGCAGATGCCATTCTCTTGCGGAAACCGTGGACCTTACTTCTCTGTCTCTTTTTGGGCTGATACGTTCTTTTCATGGATTTTCTTCTCCTAATTTGATGACTGCTCTTATGATTATAAGAAATTTCTGCTCTTCCGTCAAGCGATTATGGGGAATTTCTTACCGGAAGTATGAGATAAAGCCCCTGTTTTTCCTGTACATTTTCGAGGATGAAGGGGGAGACGGCGCCGTTAAAGGAGATGACGACACTTTCTTCGGTGAGCGCCTTGAGGGCGTCGAGGAGAAATTTTGCGTTCATGGAGATGGTGAGATCCACCCCTCTCACCTCCGCCGGGACCTCCTCGGAGACATTTCCGAGGTCGGAGGCAGAAATCACCTTGACGGCATTTCCGCCAATCTCGAGGTTCACGAGATTATTCTTATCCCCGCGGTTCAGGATGGCGGCGCGCTCCACGCTCGAAATAATTTCCGCGCGCGACAGCGTGACGACGGTGGAGAAGGTGGTGGGAATGACGCTCTCCTTTCTGATGAAGTCTCCCTTATAGAGTCTGGAGACGATGGTGGTGCCTTCGCTCTCGGCGAGGAGCATCCCGCCGTTCGTGTAGAGGGTGATCTCTCCCTCGTCGGAGAGCATGCGGGAGAGCTCATTGAGCGTCCTTGCGGGGCAGACGATGTCGGCCTCCGCGCTCTTTGCCACGATCTCCGCACTCGCCGTGGCGAGGCGGTAGCCGTCGAGGGCACATACCTCGAGGCGGTCGCCGAATTCCATTCTGCAGCCCTTCAGGATGGGTCTGGAATCATCCTGTGCGCAGCAGAAGCTCGTCCCCGCGATGACCCGCTTAAAGTCCGTCTTCATGAGAACGAAGGAATTTTCCCCGACCTCTAAATCGATCTGGGGGAAGTCCTCGGCGGAGAGAGACTGGACATAGGAGACCGAACCGCGATAGCGGATCTCCACGCCCTTTTCTCCCGTGGAGAGGGAGATCTCCTCCCCCGAAAGTTTGGAGATGAAGTCGGAAAAGAGCTTGCCCGGCACGCAGATCTCGCCCTCTTCGAGCACATCCGCCTTGATTTCCTTTTTGATGGAGAGCTCTCCGTCCGTCGCAAGGAGGGAAACTCCCTCGAGCGTGGCGGTGAGACGGATACACTCCATGATGGGCGCCGTCGTGCGGACGGCACAGGCCTTCGAGACCTTCAGGACCGCTTCGGAGAGCGTGAGCCCGTCGCAGATAAATTTCATGGTTGCCTCCTTATCATCGATGTAAAATAGATATATATCTCTTAGTAATAGTAGTAATAGGGCGTGTGGAAATGTGGATTTCTCCCGCGTCCTCTCTATTATAGCGAAAAACGGGAAAAAAGACAAGCATTTTCTCCCGAAAATAAGAGATTTTGCGTGTCTTCCCATGTGGAAAGAGGGTGGAAAGGTGTGTGGAAGGAAAGGAGAACTTTCCACGATTTCAAAGGGTCTCCTTTTTCGAAAAGGGGAAGTAAGCTGTCCGTGGAAAAGAAGACGGGAAGAGGGAGAATCTGTCCACATCTCTTTCCACGATGTGGAAACACGTGGAAAAATAGGGTGTGGAAAGTGTGGAACGAAAAATTTTACTTTACAAACGGTGCAAAAAATGGTATAATGTTTTTATGATAGAAGTAAAGATGGAAGCGGTACAGCGTGTCTATACCGAGAAAAAAGACAAGTTTACGCGGTTTTTCGAACTGCTCTCACAGTACAATGCGAAGTTTAACCTCACCTCCATCACGGAGGAGAAGGATGTCCTCTATAAGCACTTTTATGATTCCCTCGCCGGGATGGACCTCTTTCCCAAGGGAATCGAAGTCGCCGAAGTGGGCTCGGGCGGGGGATTTCCCTCCATTCCCCTCATGTTCGCGCGGGAGGACCTCTCCTTTACCCTCATCGAGAGCAAGAGCAAGAAGTGCGACTTTCTGAAGGTCGTCGTGCGGGAGTTCGGCCTCAAGGCTACCGTGCTCTGTTCCCGCGCCGAAGAGGTGAGCAGAAGCAACTTCCGTGAATATTTCGATGCAAGCACCGCCCGCGCCGTCGCCTCTCTTCCCGTGCTGGCGGAGTACTGCCTTCCCCTCGTCAAGCCGGGCGGCCTCCTCGTCGCCTATAAGGGGCCTACCGAAAAGGGACGCTCGGCCATCCGCGCCTTTTCTCAGCTCGGCGGAGAGCTCGAGGACGAGGCGGAGTATTCCCTTCCCGAGGGAATAGGTACGCGGACGCTCATCGTCGTGAGAAAAGTAGACCACACGCCGCCCAAGTATCCGCGCGGAAAGGGTGAGGAAAGGAGGACCCCTCTCTCGTGAGCATCGTGAAGACCGTCGCACTCTCTGGGCACCGCATCCTGCCCGAAGACTTTGACCGCTACCGCCTGCAGGGAGCGCTCGAGGATCTTCTGGAGGAGGGGTATACCTCCTTTTGCTGCGGCATGGCGCAGGGGTTCGATCTCCTGGCTCTCGAGTGCCTCATAGACCTGAAATACAGGTACCATGTCCGCGTAGAGGCGTGCATTCCGTACAGCGGGCACTCGGCTTCGCTTCCCTATAGTGACCGCGTGCGCTATGGGGAACTGCTCGCAAAATGCGACGAAAAGACGGTCCTCGCGGAGGAATACCGCGCGGGGTGCATGCAGGCAAGAAACCGCTACATGGTGGACAAGAGCGACCTCCTCTTCGTCTACTGCACCCAGAAGAAGGGCGGCACCGTCTACACGGTGAAGTATGCCCTCTCCCGTGGCGTGGAAGTGCGCTATTTCACTCCCTGAAAAAGGGCAAAATCCGACCCCATTCGTGCAAAACAGAGAAATTTATCTCCTCTTTCCGTGATAGAATAGCGGGAAAAGGAGATTTTTTATGTCATACGAAAAACGTGTCTGCGTGCTCAAGCAGGTAAAGAAGGGATTTACGGCGGACGGGAGCGCCCTCTCGGGAGCCGTGTACTGCGAGAGGCTGGGGGAGGAGCTCACCCTGACTCCTCGCCTTCTGGGCCTCGCGCCCGTAAGAGAGGGGAGGTACGCCCTCGCCGTGTGGGTGGAGGGAAATCTCTATCTCGCCGAGCTTTCGCCCGCCGTCCGCCTGCGCACGCCCTCCATCCGCGGCGGCGTCGCCGTCCTCCTCGCCTATCTCAAGCACGATCCCGAGCCCATCGCCTTCGGAAATTGCGGTCTGGCGCCGAACAGCTGGGAGGCCCTCCTGCCCGCATTCGGCGTTTCTACCGAAAAGGAGGCACCCATGCCCGAGGAAGAGAAGGATACCATGCCCGCACAGGAGGAGGTATCCACGGACATGCCCCCCTTTCGCGAGGCGAAATCTTACGACGACGAGGCGATCGCCTCCGCCGACTACTTCGGCGGCGAAGGGCGCGGCGATGAAGATGCTTCGCCTGCGGGCGAAGACGAGACCTTTGCACCGATCTCTTTCGGTGCCCGCCTCGCGTACTATGAGTCCGTCCGCGACCGCCTCGAGCGCGCCTTTTCTTCATATCCCCGCGACGAGCGCCTCCTCGGCATCTTTCCCCACTCCGAATGGGTGCGCACGGAAGGGGGGCTCCTCGGCGTCATCTACGAAGAGGGACGGCCCCGCTATCTCTGCGTGGCTGCGGAGGATCCCCCCGCGGAGATGAGGAAGCGGAGCCTCTTCGTCCCCCTCTCTCCCTTCGGCGAGGGCGGCATCTATGTCGTCTTCCAGTCGGCGGACACGGGCGACTACATCGGGGTGGAGGAGGGGTGAGCGCCGCGGGAAAGGCATCCCATTTTTTTGGATATCCTGTTACAGCGGGGACATTTTGTGGTATAATATACAATGGGACGGAAAAGGGTCTTTTTCGCCCTGCCACAATTTTCCAAGGAGGATTTTCTGAAGATGGCTCTCACCAAGAACAAGAAGGTGCTTGATTTCGTAAAGGAAAGCGCCGAGCTTGCTTGCCCCGACAAGATAGTATGGATCGACGGCAGCGAAGCGCAGCTCGAGGAGCTCCGCCGCGAGGCCGTGAAGACGGGCGAAATGATCGAACTCAACCAGGAGAAACTGCCCGGGTGCTACTATCACCGCACCGCGCAAAACGACGTGGCGCGCGTGGAGGACCGCACCTTTATCTGCTGCAAAAACAAGGAGGACGCCGGTCCCATCAACTACTGGATGGACCCCGAGAAGGCCTATGCGCTCTGCCGCGAGATCGCGCGCGGCAAGATGAAGGGCCGCACCATGTACGTCATTCCCTACTCTATGGGCGTCGTCGGCTCGCCCTTCTCGAAGATCGGCATCGAGGTCACCGACTCCATCTATGTCGTCCTCAACATGGCCATCATGACCCGCGTGGGGCTCGACTGCTACGAGGCCCTCGGCGAGGACGGCGACTTCATCAAGGGCTTCCACTGCAAGTGCGATGTGGACCCCGAGAAGCGGTATATCATGCACTTCCCCGAAGATGACACCATCATCTCGGTCAACTCGGCATACGGCGGAAACGTGCTCCTCGGCAAGAAATGCTTTGCCCTGCGCATCGCCTCCTATCTCGGCAAGAAGGAGGGCTGGATGGCCGAGCACATGCTCATCCTCGGCGTGACGTTCCCCGACGGCAGCAAGCACTATGTCGCGGCGGCCTTCCCCTCCGCATGCGGCAAGACCAACCTCGCCATGCTCATTCCCCCCAAGCACTATCTCGAGAAGGGGTACCGCGTGGAGTGCGTGGGCGATGATATCGCGTGGATCCGCGTGGGCGAAGACGGCAGACTCTGGGCGGTCAACCCCGAAAACGGATTCTTCGGCGTGGCGCCCGGAACCAACGAGAAGTCCAATCCCAACGCCCTCGCCGCGACGAAGCGGGGGACCATCTTTACCAATGTCGCCATTGACCCCGCCGACAACACGGTGTGGTGGGAAGGGCTCACCAAGCAGCCGCCCGAAAAGCTCATCGACTGGCTGGGCAATGACTGGACGCCCGCAAGCGGCGTAAAGGCGGCCCATCCCAATTCCCGTTTCACGGCACCCGCAGTCAACTGTCCCTGCCTCTCGCCCGAGTTCAATTCCAAGACGGGCGTGCCCCTCGACGCCATCATCTTCGGCGGCCGCAGGGCGACGACGACTCCGCTCGTCTATCAGTCCCGCGACTGGGACCACGGCGTCTTCGTGGGCTCGGTCATGAGCTCGGAGACGACGGCTGCCGCGACGGGTGCGGTGGGCGTCCTCCGTCACGACCCCATGGCGATGAAGCCCTTCTGCGGCTATCACATGGCGGACTATTTCGCACACTGGATCGAGATGGGCAAGAAGATCGCGAACCCGCCCAAGATCTTCAATGTCAACTGGTTCCGTCAGGGTGAAAAGGGCGAATTTTTGTGGCCGGGCTTCGGCGACAACATGCGCGTCCTCGAGTGGATCCTGAAGCGCTGTGCGGGGGAGGCGGAGGCCCGCGAGACGGCCATCGGCTATGTCCCCTACGCCAAGGATATCGACCTCGAGGGGCTCGATGTCACCGAGGAGACGCTCGAGAGCATCCTCTATGTCGACAAGGAGCGCTGGAGCAAGGAAGCGGACGAGATAGCGGGCTACTATGAGCAGTTCGGCGACCGCCTGCCGAAGGAGCTCAAAGAGAGCCTCGCGACGCTGAAGAAAAACTGCGAAAACTAAACCTACCCACGAAAAAACCGCACCCATGTGCGGTTTTTTCTTATGGAAAAGTTCGGGAAAGGGGTAGACAAGAGGGGATGGGCATGATATAATAAAAGAAATTTACACAGGAGAAACGCATGACATTCGTCGACCACATCCTCGTCGCCTTCTTCCTCTTCTTCATCGGCAGCACCCTCGGTTGGTGTCTCGAAGTGCTCTTCCGCCGCTTTTTCTCGGCGAAGAAATGGATCAACCCCGGCTTCCTCACGGGGCCCTGTCTTCCGCTCTACGGATTCGGGGTCACGGGGCTCTATTTCCTCTCTCTCATCCCCCTTAACACGGGCATGGTATGGCTCGATGCGCTCCTCATGATTCTCATCATGGGTGCCGCCATGACGGTCATCGAGTACATCGCGGGTCTCATCTTTATCAAGGGAATGGGCATCAAGCTGTGGGATTATTCCAACCAATGGGGCAACCTGCAGGGCATCATCTGCCCCCTCTTTTCCTTCTTCTGGCTGGTGGTGGCGGCGGTCTTCTATTTCGTCGTCGACGGCCCCGTCGTGGAGGCGGTCGCCTGGTTCGTGGGGCACATCGAGTTTGCCTTTGTCGTGGGGGCGGCCTTCGGCGTCTTTCTCGTCGACCTCGGCCACTCCTTCCATCTCGCCGCGCGCATCCGCAAGTTCGCAAAGGAGCACGAGGTGGTCGTGCATCTCGAAAAGCTCAAGGAGACCCTGCACGACAAGGTGCGCGAAGCGGAGGGCAAGGCGGGCTTCCTCTTCCCCTTAAAGGCGCTCTCCAATTTCAAAGAGGAGCTTACCGAGGCAAGGGAGAAGTTTTCCACCGCGCTCAAGAAGAAGAGAAAATAAATCGTTACACCGAAAACGAAGTGGGCATGTCCGAAAGGACATGCCCACATTTTCACAATTATGAAATTTTCGGTGCACTCGCGGTCACATGACCACGATGTTTCTCGAGGTGAACTTTTCCTTGAGGTCGGCGGGGAAGTTGTCGTCGGTGATGAGCACGTCGATGTCCTCGAGCCGCGCGAAGGTATAGGGCATGATCTTGCCTATCTTGGAGCTGTCGAGCATCATGTACATGGACTTTGCCTTGCGGCGGGTCATCTTCAGGAGGTCGGCCTCTATCTGCGAGGCGCACGAGAAGCCGTTTTCGGGGGTGAAGGCCGAGGCCGAGATGATGGCGAGCTCAAAGTTCGTGTTGTCGAAGTAGGACTTGGCGACGGGGGAAGCGGTGGAGAGGTTGTCCTTCATCACCTGCCCGCCGAGGACGGTGAGGTGCACATTCTTCTTTTGCGCGAGTTCGATGGCGACGGCAAGCCCATTTGTAAAGATATGGACATTGATGTCGGGCAGTTCCTTCGCGAGGTACATGGCGGTCGTGCCGCCGTCGATGAAGAGCGAGGTATTCTCGTCGACGAGGCGGGCCGCCTTTTGCGCGATCTTTATTTTTTCGTCGGTATGGATGGTCGTCTTCTTGGTATAGGGCTCTCCCGATACCTTCTGCACTTCCTTGACCGACATTGCCCCGCCGCGCACGCGGATGATGCGCCCCTCCTGTTCCAGCTGGAAGAGGTCGCGGCGCAGTGTCATCTGCGAGACATGGGGGAAATAGTCGTCGAGTTGCTCCAGTGTCAGCTTGCCGCGCTTGTCGAGAAGCTCGGCAATTTCTTCTACTCGGTCACGTTTCATGGTTTGTCTCCTCCCAAATCTTTCTATATGTAAGATTCTAACACACTTTCAGAAGGAAAGCAAGCGTTTTTACACAAATTATCAGTTTTTTGGCGAAAGTTTCTGTAAATTTCGGTTTACTTTTTTGGGTGAACCGTTTTAACGAAAAAATATTTCAAAACTATTTTGCACTTTTACGAGGGAAAGACGGGCGTGAAATCGGTTGCCTTTTTTCTTGCGGAATGGTACAATATCAAGGAGTCGGCACGCACCCCTTTCCTTTCGCATAGGCTGAAGGGGAGGCAACGTGTTTTTTCGCAGTTTACGCGCCGATCTCGACGCCGCCATGCAGCATGACCCCGCCGCGCGGAGCAGGTGGGAAGTACTTCTGACCTATCCCGGGGTACGGGCGCTCATATGGCACCGCCGCGCCGCCTTTTTCTGGCGGCACCGCATGAAGTGTCTCGCGCGCATGATGGCGGAGTGGGCGCGCTTTCGCACGGGCATCGACATCCATCCCGCGGCAACGATCTCGGCGGGTGTTTTTATCGACCACGGCGCGGGCGTCGTCATCGGCGAGACCGCGGAGGTGGAGGAGGGCGTCGTCCTCTATCAGGGCGTGACGCTGGGCGGCACGGGCAAGGAGACGGGCAAGCGCCACCCTACCGTAAAAAAGGGCGCCGTCATCTCCTGCGGGGCAAAGGTCCTCGGCGGCTTTACCGTGGGAGAGGGGGCCCGCATCGGCGCGGGCGCCGTCGTATTGAAGGAGATCCCGCCCCATGCCACCGCGGTGGGCGTGCCCGCAAGGGTGGTGCGCATGGACGGAGAGCGCGTGGAGGACCCGCGCGCGGAGAATAAAAATGAGGATCTATAATTCGCTTACAAGAAGGAAGGAAGAGATCGTCCCGCTCGAAGAGGGGAAGATCAAGCTCTACGCCTGCGGCATCACGGTGTCGGGCGAGGCGCATATCGGACATGCCTTTCAGGCGCTTGTCTATGATGTCCTGCGCAAATTCCTCGAGAAGGAGGGATATGCCGTGACCTATGCCCGCAACTATACCGATGTGGACGATAAGATCATAGCGAAGTCGGCCGAGACGGGCATTCCCGCCGACGTCTATGCCGCCGCCATGATCGCCAAAATCGACGAAGTCATGGCGCGCGCGAAGATCGGCGAGCCCACCCTGCTCCTCAAGGCGACGGAGCATATCGGCGACATCATTTCCTTCATCTCAGAGCTCATCCGAGGGGGGCATGCCTACGAAGGGGGCAACGGAGACGTCTATTTCGACGTCGATTCCTTCCCCGCATACGGCAAGCTCTCGGGACGGGACAAGGAGGACATGCTCGACGGCGTGCGCGTGGAAAACGACGAGTGCAAGAGGAGCCCCTACGACTTCGCGCTGTGGAAGGCGGCGAAGCCCGGAGAGATCTCGTGGGATTCCCCGTGGGGGAGGGGCCGCCCGGGCTGGCACATCGAGTGCTCGGCCATGAACCGCGCGGCTTTCGGCGACCGCATCGATATCCACGGCGGCGGCCGCGACCTCATCTTTCCCCACCATGAAAACGAGATCGCGCAGACCGAGGCGCTCACGGGCAAGCCCTTTGCCAACTACTGGATGCATAACGGGCTCATCAAGGTAAACGGGCAGAAGATGTCCAAATCGCTCGGAAATGTCCTGCTCCTTTCCGACGTTCTGGAGCACTATTCCGAGGAGGCCCTCAAGTTTGCCCTGCTCTCCGCCAATTACCGCGGCGACCTCAACATCACGGACAACCTCTTCCCCGACGCCGAGAACCACCTCGTGCGCTTCTATACCCTCATTGACAGGGCGGAGAAGGCCTTCCCCGAGGAGAGGGGGATGTGGCCCGCCATCGACGAAAAATTCAACGAGGCCATGCGCGACGACCTCAATACCGCGCTCGCCCTCTCCGACCTCTTCGGATATTTCAAGGAGGTCTCCCGCCTCCTCGGACAGGGGAGCCCGGATGCGCGCAAGATGACCAACCAGATCCGCACGACCTACTCCCTCTTCGGGCTCTTTACCCGCCCCGCGGAGGAGTACCTGCAGCGCTATGCGCCCAAGGAAGAGGAGGTCCCCGCCGAAGTCCGTGCAGTTGCAGAGGAGCGCTTTGCGGCAAGGAAGGAAAAGAACTGGCCAAAGTCGGATGAACTCCGCGCAAAGCTCGCGGAGATGGGATATGCCGTCAAGGACGCCAAGGACGGCTATACACTGAGCAAAAATTCGTGAACGCATGCGGAATGCAAAAGGAGATGTCATGAAGATCACGGGAAAGGAATTGAGACAAAAGTGGCTGGGGTTTTATGAGAGCAAGGGGCACACCGATATCGGCGCGGTCTCCCTCATCGGCGACGGCACGACGGGCGTCATGTTCAATGTGGCGGGCATGCAGCCCCTCATGCCCTATCTCCTCGGG
Organism: uncultured Clostridia bacterium; assembly: GCA_947597925.1. Taxonomy (GTDB): domain Bacteria; phylum Bacillota; class Clostridia; order Christensenellales; family Borkfalkiaceae; genus Gallimonas. Next base: position 22,597 of record CANQFA010000001.1, read on the forward strand.
AAGGCGCACCCCGCGGGCAAGCGGCTGTGCAATATCCAGGGCTGTGTGCGCACCGTGGACATCGACGCGGTGGGCGACGCCTCGCACTTCACCTTCTTCGAGATGATGGGAAATTGGTCGCTCGGCGACTACTTCAAGAGGGAGAAGACGGCGTGGACCTTCGAACTTCTGACCGAGGTCTTCGGCTTGGACAGGGACAAGCTGTGCACGACGGTGTTTGCGGGCAATGAGTCCGCCCCCCGCGACGAGGAGACGGCGGGCCTGCTCATCGGGCTGGGTATCCGCCCCGAGCACGTCTTCTATCTCCCCAAGGAGGACAACTGGTGGGAACTCGAGGGCACCGTGGGCACCCCCTGCGGCCCCGACAACGAGTGGTTCTATCCCCTCGATCCCGAAAAGGAGGATCCCGTCTTCCCCGAGGACTATGTGGAGATCGGCAACGACGTCTACATGCAGTACAAGAAGACGGCGGAGGGATATGAGCCCCTCGAACACAAAAATGTCGACACGGGGTTCGGTTTTGACCGCATGCTCCTCTTTCTGAATGGCCTCTCCGACGCCTATCGCACCGACCTCTTCACGGGCGCCATCGCAAAGCTCGAGGAGCTCTCGGGCGCGAAATACGGCGAAGACGGCGAGATGACGCGCGCCATGCGCATCATTGCCGACCATACCCGCACGTCGGTCATGCTCATCGGCGATGCAAACGGCATCTTGCCCTCCAATGTGGGCGCGGGGTACATCCTCCGCCGCATCATGCGCAGGGCGATCCGCTACTGCAGGCGGCTGGGCATCTCTTCGGGCGCGATGTGCGAAGTCGCCCGAATCTTCATCCGCGAGGTGTACAGCGAGGCCTATCCCTTCCTCATCGAGCGGGAGGCGCACATCCTCTCCGAGATCGAGAAGGAGGCCGAACGCTTCGAGACGACGCTGCAGGGCGGCATGAAGGAATTCGAGAAGTGCATCATGGGAATTGCGCGCAAAAACGAGTTCCTCTCCAGGCAGGACCCCGCCTATGTGCCCGAGACCACGATCGGCGGCAAGCAGGCCTTCCGCCTCTACGATACCTTCGGCTTCCCCCTCGAACTCACCGAGGAGCTCGCCGCGGAAAAGGGGCTCACCGTCGACCGCGCGGGTTTCGAGGCGGCCTTTAAGGAGCACCAGGAGAAGAGCCGCGTGCTCGCCAAGGGCGAGGCGAAGGGAGGACTGGAGTCCCACTCCGAGATGGCGGTGAAGTATCACACCGCGACCCACCTCCTGAACGCCGCACTGAAGAGGGTGCTCTCCCCCGACTGCAACCAGAAGGGGAGCAATATCAACGAGGAGCGCCTGCGCTTCGACTTTAACTTCCCCCGCCCCATGACGGAGGAGGAAGTGAAGGCGGTCGAGGACCTCGTCAATGAGAAGATAAGGGAGGACCTCCCCGTCGTTTTCCGCGAGATGCCCCTCGAGGAGGCGAGACGCGAGGGCTTCGTGGGCGTCTTCGACGGCAAATACGGCGAAGTCGTGAAGACCTACTCGATAGGGGACTTCTCGAAGGAGATGTGCGGCGGTCCCCACGTGGAGCGCACGGGCGTACTCGGGCACTTCCGCATCGTCAAGGAGCAGTCCTCCTCGGCGGGGATCAGAAGGATCAAGGCCGTCCTCGAGTGAAAGACGGAAAGTACACTAATTAAGGTAAGAGAGGCCGCCTCCTTCGAGGCGGTCTCTTAAAAACTGCCCCTCTCGGCACGGAGGAGCCCGAAAGCGGAAAAATTTTCGTTTTTCCGAAAAAATCTTAAAAACAAAACTCAAAACAGCTTGACGGAACTTTTTCGAGGTCCTATAATAAAGGGGTAGTCGGCGCAAAAGGCAGAAAACGCTCGCCCCGGGCGGACCCAAAGACAGCCGACGGAAAGTTACTGCCTTCGGACATCAACAAGGAGTACGAATATGAAAACCTACATGGCGAACGCTCAGACCGTTGAGAGAAAGTGGTACGTCGTCGATGCGACGGGCCTTCCCCTCGGCAGATTGGCTTCCAAGGTCGCGTCCATTCTCCGCGGCAAAAACAAGCCGACCTTCACTCCCAACGTGGATACGGGCGATTTTGTGATCATCATCAACAGTGACAAGGTAGTTCTCACGGGCAAGAAGCTCGAGAACAAGTTCTATCGCTATCATACGGGCTATATCGGCGGACTCAAGGAGATCCCCTACGGCAAGATGATGGCGGAGCGCAGCGACCTCGCGGTCTACGAAGCCGTGCGCGGCATGCTCCCCAAAAATTCTCTCGGCAGACAGATGATCAAGAAGCTGAGAGTGTATAAGGGTGCAGAGCATAACCACGCGGCCCAGAAGCCCGAACCGCTGAAATTATTTTAAGGTGAGGAAATAAGACATGGCGAAAGCAGCGATCAAGAAGAAGTTACAGTTCTGGGGAACGGGAAGAAGAAAGAAGGCCATCGCGAGAGTGCGCCTCCTTCCCGCCGGCAGCGGCACCATCGTGATCAACGACCGTCCGCTTGAGGACTATTTCCCGCAGGGCACGACGCAGTATGTCGTCAAGCAGCCCCTCGTCGAGACGGGCGCCGAAGGCAAGTACGATATCTTCGTAAATGTCATCGGCGGCGGCTTCACGGGACAGGCGGGCGCCATCCGTCTCGGCATCGCGAGAGCACTTCTCGAGGCTGAACCCGAGACCCGTCCCGCCCTCAAGAAGGCAGGCTTCCTCACGAGAGACCCCCGCGTCAAGGAGCGCAAGAAGTACGGCCTCAAGAAGGCACGCAGAGCGCCCCAGTTCTCCAAGAGATGACAAGAAAACCGACCCCGCAGGGTCGGTTTTTTCATGGAGAAGGCTTGTGTTTTGCCTTGCCTGCCACCGCATCGTGCCGCGCGAGAAAGTCGCCGAGCGCATTCGCGGGTGCGGAAGGAAGGGGCGCGGGCGTTCCGTCGTAGGCGGGCGGCGCGAAGGAGGGGTCGGGCACGCGGCCCCCGCGCGTCTCCTCTTTGGGCTCTTCCTTTTCGGGAGGGGAGGGCTTTTCCGCGGCGGCGGCCATGGCGGAGAGGGCGTCGAGCAGTTCGAAGATGCCGAATTTTTCCATACGAGACTCCTTTTCAGGCAGATTTCGGGGCGGAAAGGGCGGGAAAGTGCGCAAATTTCCCCTTCCGCACAAATTTTTTCAAAGAAAAGCGCAAGTCGGGCGAGTTTTTGATTGCAAAAAACCTCGCTTTAGTTTATAATGAAGAATGTATCGTTAGAACCTATTTTCCGAAAAACGGAAGGATCATAGAATATGCGTAAATCTGTAAAAAGAATGTTGGCTGTTGCCGCGGCTGCGGCGCTCTCGGCAGGCGTGCTCTCTCTCGGCGCCTGCACGGACACGCCCATCACGGCAAGCGGAATGCCCTCGGGCTACGAAAATGTGGCGTCCAACGGCGGATTCGTCGTGTCGGTGGGGGATTCCTATTACTTCATCAACGGCAAAGAGGACTACACCGCGGACAACTCCTACGGCACCCCCGTAAAGGGCTCCCTCATGCGCGTCAAGAAGACGGAGCTCGGGGACAATAAGGCCGAGACGGTCATCCCCTCCCTCATGGTGGCGGGGGACTATACGGCGGGACTCTTCGTGTACGGCGACCGCGTGTACTACGCGACCCCCACGAACAGCCGCAATACCTCGGGCGAGATCGAGAACTCCTATCTCGACTTCAAGAGCGCCAAGCTCGACGGGTCGGATATCCGCGACGTCCTCCGTCTCGAGTCCAATACGACGGTCTACCGCTATGTGCAGCCCGAGAAAGGGGGGACCGTCTATCTCCTCTATGTCGAGGGGTCCTCTTCGTACACCCTCCACTCCTACAATCTCGACACAAAGACGGACACCGTGCTCTTCGAGGACGCCACCTCCTATGAGCTCGACGCCCGCGATGTGACCAATCCCGTCGTCTACTACACCATGTCCGTGACCGCCGACCTCGGAAGCGACGCGGCCCTCGCACAGCCCTACAATCAGATCTACCGCGTCTCCGCAGAGACGACGGAGGTCCCCGCGGGCTATGCCTACGGCGAAGAGGACTACTGGGATATGGACTGGCTCAAGGAAAACGGCGACGGCGAGATCCCCTATACCAACCTCGGGACGCTCGTCCTCGACGGGCGCGGCAGTGCGCAGGACAAGTCGGACTTCAACCATACCTCCCTGGAAAATACCGCGCTCAGGGCCCCGCTCGGCTATACCTATTCTCTCCGCAGCTATCAGGAGGGCGCCCTCTACTACACCCTCACCGAAGTGACGGGAAATGAGATCGCCAACCTCTACTATCTGCCCGAGACCCTCCTCACCGACAGCTGGGAGAGCGCGGAGAGCGCGGATGCGGGCACCAAGAAGGCCGAGCTCGTCGCCTCCAAGTACATCCTCGACACCAAGGCGACGGATGCCGCCTCCACCTATTTCTTCACCAAGGAGGGCAAGCACGCCTTCTTCTACGCCGCGACGGAGAATCTCTTCTATGCCGAGATGGACGGCGCGGGAAATATCGCTTCCGAGCTCTGCATCGCAAAGGGCATCGGCACGCCCACCATCCTCAGCGTCGACATGACGTCGTCCGACAAGTATGAGTACGTCTACTTCACCCACACGAACGGCAGCGGCACCTCGGTGGAGCGCGCCGTCTTCAACGGGACGGAGGAGAACTACCGCAACCTCACCTATACCGACGACGCGGGCGAGCACGACAATACGCCCTTCGTCTCCCGCAAGGTCCTCGACCTGCAGCACGCGACGTCGTGGTATCCCTATGAGCTCATCGACGGCCTCGTCTTCTATGCCGACGCAGAATCCATCGGGGGCACCTCCTATAACTACATCTCCGTCTTCGACTTAAACGGCGAAAACGGCATCATGGACAACAAGGAGCTCAAGGAGGTCAACGACAGGTACGACTCCGTGGTGAATGCCTCCGACAAGGAGAAGGGGCTCTTCGCCAAGCTCAACGACGTCTTCGGCAACTCCGACCTCTCCGACGCCATCCGCTACTACTTCTATACGGGCGAGACGAAGTTCTTCGAGGAGAACATCAAGGAAGCGACCGAGACATACGGACAGAAGGAATATTCCCTCTACACCGAGGACGAGCAGGCGGCCTTCGAGGCCTTCACGAAGAATGAAGCCTATGAGCTCTCGGGCAAGACCGTCTTCTCTGCCGACGACTATAAGGGCTACCGCACCTACGACGGATTCCGCACCAAGCTCGGCAGCTGGAACGAGGCGGACACCGAGGCCTATGAAGACTACTGGAAGACGAGCGGGCTCAACTACTACAACCCGCCCGCAGAGACCGAGACGGGCCTCGCATGGTGGGCATGGCTCCTCATCGCCCTCGCCATCGCCGTCGTCGTGGCGGCCGTAGCTATCGTCATCGTCGCCCTCGTCTTCTCCAAGAAAAAGAAGGCGGCGGCCGAGCCCGTCAAGCGCCGCGCCGTCGACACCACGGACAACCGCGACATCGACGTCTATGCCGACGATCCCACCGAGCCCGAGGTCCCCGAAGCGCCCGCAGAAGCGGCTGAGGAGCCCGCCGAAGAGCCTTCCGAAGAGCTTGCAGAGAACCCCGAAGAGGAATAAAACAAATCCCAAAAATCGAGACATCCCGCTTCGGCGGGATGTTTTTTGGGTAAAAAAGGGGAGAAAGGGCGGCTTCCGAAAAATTTTCGGAAAATTCTCCGAGGTTTTTCGCAAAACACCCGCGAAAACGGTTTACAAACGGAATCATAACTAATATAATGTAGGGCGACTACGGAGGAGCAAACGATGCATTATATCAAATGCCCGCGCTGCGAGCTCAACTACATCGACGCGGATGCGCAGGATTACTGCGACGTCTGTCAGAAGGAGATGAAGGGTCTCCCCACGGGGACCGAAGACATCGAGGAGGCGGAGGAAGACCTCCCCACCGAACTCTGCCCCATCTGCGGTGAAAACATGATCCGCCCCGGCGAGAAGATGTGCGAGGAGTGCCGCAAAAAGGCGGACTACGAAGAGACCGATCCCGACCCCGACGACGAGGACGACGACGAGTGGCGCGAATACCTCGACGACGACACCGACGAACTCGACGAGGACATCGATATCGGCGAGACCTACGACGAGCCCGAGGAGGAAGAGGAAGAAGACTTCTCCGAAGAGGCCGAAGAGGAGGATCTCGAGTATGTCACGGGCGACGACATCTACCGCCTTGCGGGCGAAGATGAAGACGACGATGACGACGACAGGGGAGACGACGAGGACTTCTGACGAGGACGCGGGAGGGGCCCATGTACGGAACAAGGATACGAGAACTCCGACTTGACAGGGGCTGGTCTCAGGAGATGCTCGCGCGGGAACTCGGCGTCACACAGATCACGGTGAGCAGGTATGAGCGGGAAGTCCTCGACCTCGGGACGGCCACGATAATCTCGCTCTGCGGCATCTTCGGCGTCTCTGCGGACTATCTTCTGGGCATCACGGACGATGACCCGAGGGACTTCCTGTGACCTTTCGGGAGCTCAGGGAGCGCCTGCACGAGGCAAAAGAGCGCTACGACGACACCCATAACTTTACCTGCGACATCTGCGGACGGGAGATCTTCGACGGAAGGAGGGTGTGTGCGCCCTGTCTTGCGGCATTGCCCGCCAACGACGGCAAGATCTGTCCCTTCTGCGGGCGCGCGGTCGTGGAGGACGGCGCCTGCCTCCTCTGCAAGGACAAGCCGCTCGGCACCGAAAAGACGCGCTCTCCCTACCGCTACGAGAGGGAGGCGGCGCGGCTCGTGGTGCGCGCAAAGCGCGGACAGGCCTATCTCGCCCGCACGCTTGCGGAGCTCTCTCTGCCCCTCGCAGAGCGCGAATTTGCGGACATCGACCTCATCGTTCCCGTGCCCATGACCGAAAGGGCGCGGAAGGAGCGGGGATATAACCAGACCGAACTCTTTGCCCACTATCTCGGCAAGGCATGGGGAAAGGAAGTCTTTACGGGCGTCATCAAGCGCAAGGATACGGGCTCACAGAAGACGCTCGGGCGGCGCGAACGCGAGGAGAACCTCACGGGCTGCTTCCATGTCAGCAGGAGAAAGGAAGTAAAGGGCAAGCGCGTGCTCATCTTGGATGACGTCATGACGACGGGCGCGACGGTGGGCGTGCTCACCGATACCCTGAAGCGCGCGGGCGCGGCAAAGGTCTGTGCGCTCACTTTCGCCTCGGCAAAGCAATATGTCCTCTCCAAGGCGCAGCGTGCGGAGCAGGAGGGAAAGAAGGGCTCATAACGGGAGCCCTTCTCGCATATGGTAGAGTAGCGGAAGGAGAGTTTCGGCAAAAGAGGAGCTTTTTCGGCAAAAAACCTCATCCTTTTCCTTCCCCATCCCTGTATGATAGAGGAGTAAGCATGCGGTTTATCACAATTCGCTTCAAGACGCTCGTCCTCTCCCTCGCCGTCCTCCTCGCGCTGTGTGCGGGGACCGCTGCGGCGGCGGGCGCGGAGGCACAGTCCGTCTATTTTGCGGGGGCGCGCTCCCTGCCCATCTATTCCGTAGAGCGGGAGGACCGCCGCGTGGCACTCTCCTTCGACTGCGCGTGGGGGGTGGACTATACCGACTCCCTGCTCGAGACCCTCCGAAAGGAGAAGGTGCGCGCGACCTTTTTTACCGTGCAGTTTTGGGCGGAGAAATATCCCGCCTACCTCAAAAAGATCGCGGAGGGCGGACACGAGATCGGCACGCACAGCGCCACGCATCCCTACATGTCCCGCCTCACGAAGACGGAGATAGAGAAGGAGCTCACGACCTCCTCCGAGGCCATAGAAAAGGTGACGGGGCGGCGCGTGGAGCTCTTCCGCCCGCCCTACGGCGACTACGACGACCTGCTCATAGACACCGCAAACGAGATGGGGCTCTATCCCATCCAGTGGGATGTGGACTCCCTCGACTGGAAGGACCTCTCGGCGTCGGATATCGTCTCGCGCATCGTCTCGCGCGCAAAGAGCGGGAGCATCGTGCTCATGCACAACAACGGCCTGCACACCGCCGAGGCGCTGCCCATCGTCATAGACACCCTGCGGGCAAACGGGTTCGAGTTCGTCCCCATCGGCGAGCTCATCTACCGCGAGAACTACACCATCGATCACACGGGGAGGCAATTCCCCAAAAACGCGGCCTAAAAAGCCGACCTACAGGCAAATTTTACGGAGGGTCCGCCCTTCGGAAGGGAGATACTTATGGATTCCAATACGGAAAGGAACAACAGAGTTTACATCTGCGGGGAGATCGTGTCCGAGGCGACCTTTTCGCACGAGGTCTACGGCGAGGGATTTTACGAATTTTTCGTGCGGGTGATGCGCCTCTCGGGACAGGCGGACGTCCTGCCCGTGACCGTCTCCGAGCGGCTCATCCACAGCCGCGAACTCAAGGTGGGGAGCACCCTCTCCGCGGTGGGGCAATTTCGCAGCTACAATAAGCTCGAGGGGGGAAAGTCCCGCCTCATGCTCACCGTGTTTGTCCGCGAACTCGTGGAGCCCACCGACCGCAATCCCAATTCCATCGTGCTCTCGGGCTATATCTGCAAGCCGCCCGTCTACCGCACGACCCCCTTTAACCGCGAGATCGCCGACATCCTCCTCGCCGTCAACCGCGCCTATAATAAGTCGGACTACATCCCCTGCATCGCGTGGGGGAGAAACGCCCGCTTCGTGCAAAATCTCAAGGTGGGCGACCGCGTGGTGCTCTCGGGCAGGATCCAGAGCCGCGAATATCAGAAGCGCTTTTCGGAGACCGATGTCGTCACCATGACCGCATACGAGGTATCCGTGTCCAAGCTCGCCGCCTATGATGCGGACGCCGCAGAGCCGAATGACACTTATGATGCCTTCTCGCCCTACGACGCCTCCTCCCAGTGACGGCGCATCCTTCCTCTCCGTGTGTGCGGTCCTCTCCCGCCCATGGGGAGGATTTTATTTTTTCTCAAACGGTTGACAAGCCCGCCTCCGTCGTGTAAAATAGGGGAGAAAGGAGAAGACCATGAAAGATACGGCGATACTTGTCATCGACATGCTCGAAGATTTCCTGTCGGGCGCACTGAAGTGTGAGCGGGCGGCTAAGACCCTCCCCCTCGCGAAGGAGTTTCTCACGCGGGCGCGCGCGGCGGGACTTCCCGTCATCTTCTGTTGCGACGCACACAGGAAGGGCATCGACGGCGAACTTCCCCTGTGGGGAGAGCACGCCATGGCGGGCACGAAGGGCGCGGAGATCGAGGGCGAACTCGGTCCCGAAGCGGGGGACTTCACGGTGTATAAGCGCCGCTACTCCGCCTTTTTCCATACCGAACTGGACATTCTTCTGCGCGAACTCGGCATAAAGCGGGTCATCCTCTTCGGCATCCAGGCGCATATCTGCGTCCAGCACACGGCGGCGGACGCCTACTTCTACGGCTACGAAGTCTATGTCGTGCCCGAGCTCACCGAGGCCTTTACCGAGGAGAAGAAGGAAGGGGCCCTCGCGTACATGCGGGAGATGTATGCCGCAAAGGACTTCCCCGCCCGCGCGGAGTTTCCCGCATAAGCCATGGAAAAACGGACGAAAAACGAGAAGGTGCGGGGGATCCAGACCGCACTCGAGGAGCACCGCCGCTTCGACTACGACTATATCGCATTCGGGCACAACTGGACGATGCCGGACGGAAATTTCCGCTACCGCAAGCCGTGGTATGAGTGCATCGTCACGGGCTTCTGGCGCTTCTGGATGGGCCTCCTCGCGCCCCCCTTCATCCGCCTCCTCTACGGCACGAAGACGACGGGAAGGGAGCATGTGCGCGCCCTGAAGAGGGCAAAGAAGGGGGCCATCTCCGTCTGCAACCACTTCAACTATCTCGACACCCTCTTTATCCGCGACGCCATCGGGCACTTCGATTCCTTCCATACCATGGCGCCGTGGAACAATAAAAAGGGGCTGGGCGGGCACATCATCCGCCATGCGGGCATGTGGCCCTTTAGCGCGAATATCGCCGCCATGCGTGCACTCAACGAGGAGATGGGGCGGCAGCTCGGCAGGGGGAATATCGTCAACTTCTACGCCGAGCAGGCCATGTGGATCAACTATCAAAAACCCCGCCCCATGAAGGAGGGCGCCTTTCACTACGCGGTGAAGTTCGGCGTGCCCGTGCTGCCCGTCTTCTGTACCTTTGACCGCAACAAGAGGGGGCATGCCCGAAAGCTCCGCATCCATATCCTTCCGCCCGTCTATCCCGACGAGACTCTCCCCCCGAAGGCGCGCGCCGCGAAGATGAAGGAAGAGGCGGAGAAAGCGTGGAGAGAATGCTACGAAGAGGCCTATAAGATGCCCCTCGAATATCTCCCCGACAAGAGAAAAAATCCATGAGAAGATCCCCGCGGAAAGGGGGCCCATAAGAATTTGGAATGAAGCGGTTTGGCGGTCGTCAAACCGCTTTCATATGCCAAAAGCGGGAAGTCCGCTGAAAGAGGCAGTTGAAAAATTTTTATATTGGGGAAATCGAAAAGGACCCGAAATTGCTATAAAAAAATCGGCGAGAACTTTCCTCGCCGATTTTTTATAGAAGGATCATTTGATGTCGTGCAGGTCGTGATATTCTATCCGCTCGGTCTCCTTCCACGCGGGCGGGGTCTTGTCCTGCTTCACCGTCCACCAGCTCTGCACATACAGGGGGATGTATTCGAGCAGATAGAAGGGATTGAAGAGGAGCATCCTGAGCTTTTCGCCCGCCGTGAGCGACTTAAAGGTGTCGCCGCAGGCATACATCGCGAGGATGCTGTAGGCAAAGAGGAGGACATAGAGGATGCCGAAGGGCAGGAGGATGAGGAAGAGGAGGGCCCTTATCCCGCGGGGGTCAAAGGTAAAGAGGCTGACGATGAGGATGGCGAGCCCGCACACCATCGTCGCCGCGGTGACGGCGGCAAAGAGGATGAGGGGAAAGACACCGAAGAAATACTCCACCTCGCCCGCCGTATAGTGCCCGCGCCGCTTTGCCTGTGCCATGATGCGGTCATGGTACTTCTTGTCGCACTGCTTGTACCCCATGAGCCAGCGGAGGCGGCGGGTATAGTTTTCGCCGTGGCCGAGCGCCTCCTCGGTATAGAGGACGGCATAGGGGTAAAACATGGAGGTAAAGCCCCGCAGGAGGGAGTCGAGCTTGAGCTCATAGTCCTCGGTGAGGGTGCGGTAGGGCCACCCGCCCAGTGTCTCGATGATGCGGCGGCGGAGCATCATGCCCTGTCCGCAGAGGTTGAGAGGCATGGCATGCCGCATGCGGTAGGTATTGCCGAGGTCGTCGAGGATGGGCCAGGTGAGCGCCGAGCAGTTGGAGAAGACGGTGCGGTTCTCCTTTCCGCCCAAAAAGTTTTTCGCGCGCTTGCGGGTGAGATAGATGTCGTAGTCCGCCTCGAGGGCATTGTTGAGCTCGGTGACATAAGAGGGGGCGAGCACGGCGTCGGCATCGACGATGACGAAGGCCTCGTAGCTTTTCAGGACTTCGGGCGAGAGGCTCTTGAAATATCCGTCGAGGGCGTCGCCCTTGCAGGTCTGCTCGGGGACGACGAAGACATTTGCCCCCATCTCCCGCGCGATCGCCACGGTGGGGTCGGCGGGGTCCTTTACGATGACATTGACGTCGAAAAAGGCGGGGTCGTAGTCCTGCCCCTTGATGGAGGCGAAGAGGTCCCGTATTATCTTGCTCTCGTTGCGCGCGGGGATGACGAGGGCTATCTTCCGCTTCTCCTTCGCGCGGTAGTGCTCCGCCTTCTTGAAGGCATAGCGGAAGCCGAGGAGCTTGGGAAGGTATAAGATGAGCGCGAGGCCCGTGAGGGCGACATAAAAGACGCCGATCCAAAAAAACATGCGCACACCTCCTTCCTTTTTTGTATTACTGCAATTATAGCAAAAATTGCGCCCGCTGTCAACGAAATGTAATGAAATTTCATGACAAGTGCCCGCGCGGCGCGAAACGACAAAAAGAGAGCGGGGCATGTCCGAGACACACCCCGCGGAAATTTTCAGAAGAGGGTCTTTTCGCCGAGGAAGGAGATGACTTCTTCGGGCGACATGCGCTGCTGCTCCATGGTGTCGCGGTCGCGCACGGTCACAGTGCCGTTTTCGAGGGTATCGAAGTCCACCGTGAGGCAGTAGGGCGTGCCGATCTCATCTTGCCGCCTGTACCGCTTGCCGATGGACCCCGCCTCGTCGTAGGTGACCGTAAAGCGCTTCTTGAGCTTTTCGAGGAGCTCCTTTGCGGGCGCGGCGAGATTTTTCTGGAGGGGCAGGACGGCAGCCTTATAGGCCGCGATGGCGGGATGGAAGTGCATGACGCTGCGCACTTCGCCGTTTTCGAGGGTCTCCTCTTCATAGGCCTCGGTGAGCACGGCGAGCATGAGGCGGTCGGCGCCGATGGAGTACTCGATGACATAGGGGATATACCGCTCTCCCGAGATGGGGTCGATATAGGTAAGGCTCTTGCCCGAATATTCCTGATGCCGCGAGAGGTCGTAGTCGGTGCGGTTGTGGATGCCGTTGAGCTCCTGCCAGCCCATGGGGTAGAGATATTGGATATCGCACGCCTCCTTTGCATAGTGGGCGAGCTTGTCGTGGTCGTGGAAGCGAAGATGCTCGGGGTTGAAGCCGAGGTCGACGAGGAAGCGGAAGGCGCGCTCCTTATATTCTCTGTAATATTCCTCGTCCGTGCCCTCCTTGCAGAACCACTGGTGCTCCATCTGCTCGAACTCGATGGTGCGGAAGATGAAGTTCCCGGGGGTGATCTCGTTGCGGAAGGCCTTGCCGATCTGCGCGATGCCGAAGGGGACCTTTGCCCGCGTCGTGCGCTGGACATTGAGGAAATTCACAAATTCACCCTGCGCCGTCTCGGGACGGAGGTAAATCTTATTCTGGCTCTCGTCGGTCACCCCGCGCGAGGTCTCGAACATGAGGTTAAAGGTGCGGATGGGCGTCCAGTCGAAGCCGCCGCAGTTGGGGCAATGTACCTCGTGTTCGCGGATATAGGTCTCCATCTCCTCATTGGACATGAGGTCGGGGTTGACGGCGCCCTTCGAGTGCGCCTCAATGAGGTTGTCGGCGCGGTGGCGCGTCTTGCACTTCTTGCAGTCCATCTTGGGGTCGGAGAAGGAGGTGGTGTGTCCGCTCGCCTCCCAGACGCGCGAATTCATGAGGATGGCGGCATCGACGCCGTAGGAGTTTTCGCTCTCGGCGACGAAGCGCTTCCACCACGCCCGCTTGATGTTGTTTTTGATCTCCACACCCACGGGGCCGTAGTCCCAGGTATTTCCCATGCCGCCGTAGATCTCGCTGCCGGGAAAGACGATCCCGCGCGCCTTGCACAGGGCGACGAGCTTGTCCATCGTGATAGTTGCCATATGTGAACCTACCTTTCTTTCTTTCAACGAACATTATACAGGAGAATGGAAAAAGGGTCAAGCGTTTCGGGCCCCTTTTCGCGAATTGCCGCAGAGCTCAGAAGCAGCGCTCCCGCCGCGACTTCCTGCATTCCTCCACCCTGCCGCATTGGTAGCACAGCTCGTTTTCGAGGGGCGCGCCCGCCGCGAAGGCCGTGAGATTTTTCACCGTCGTCTCGGCGATGTTCTCGAGCGCCTCCCCCGTCAAGAAGGCCTGATGGGAGGTCACGATGACATTTGGCATGGAGATGAGCCGCGCGAGGGTATCGTCTTCCACGATATGCCCCGAGAAATCGCGGAAGAAGAGGTCGCTCTCCTCCTCATAGACGTCGAGACAGGCGGCGCCCACCTTCCGCGCCTTGATGCTCTCGACGAGGGCCTCCGCGTCGATGAGGGCACCCCGCGACGTATTGAGGATGACGACGCCCGTCTTGCACTTCGCGAGGGTGTCGGCATTGAGGAAGTGAAAATTTTCCTCCGTCAGCGGGCAGTGGAGGGAGAGGATGTCGCTGCGCGCGAGGAGTTCGTCTTCCGAGACATATTCGATGCCCGCGCCCTCCGCGGGATAGGGGTCGAAGCCCAAGACATGCATGCCGAATCCGCGGCAGATGTCGGCAAAGACGCGGCCGATCTTTCCCGTGCCCACGATGCCCACCGTCTTGCCGTGCAGGTCGAAGCCCGTGAGGCCCGAGAGGGAGAAGTTGAACTCCCGCGTGCGGTTATATGCCTTGTGGATGCGCCGCACCGAGGTGAGCAGGAGCGCCATGGTGTGCTCGGCGACGGCGTAGGGAGAGTAGGCGGGCACGCGCACGACGTGGAGCTTTCCGAAGCAGGCGGCGAGGTCGACGTTGTTATACCCCGCACAGCGCAGGGCCGCCACGCGCACCCCCGCGGCATAGAGTTTTTCGGCGACGGGCGCGCTCAGGACATCGTTGACGAAGAGACACACGCCGTCATACCCCCGCGCGAGCTCCGCCGTGTCCTCTCCGAGGCGGGTCTCGAAGAACTTGAACTCGATGCCCGCCTCCTCTCCGAGGCGGGTAAAGGCGGGGATATCATATTCCTTTGTGTCGAAAAATGCGATCCTCATAAAGACCTCCGGGATTCATATTTTCAGGATGCGGAAGAGAAGCTCCGCGAGGAAGATGGCCGCCCCCGCGAGGAGAAACCAGCGCAGGAGCGAAAAGGCCGCGCCCTCGGGAAAGAGGAGGGTGCAGGCATAGACGGCGCCTACGGAAAGGAGCCCCACGGGAAGGCGGAGAAGACGCCGCTTGAGGGACTTCGGGGGCGAATATTTCAGAAAGGAGGCGAGGGGCGAGAAGAAGGCCGCCCCCGCGATGAGCGCGGACGTGTGTACCATGTCCGAGGTCGGGGCGAAGGGAAGGACAAAGAGGGCGACGAGGGCGAAGCATCCGAGGAAGTAGTAGCGGAAGGCATAGAGCTCGCGGAAGACGGCATGCCAGAAGAGGGCGATGAGCAGTCCGAACCCCATCCCCGCCAGAAGGTCGGAGGGATAGTGCACGCCGAAGTAGAGGCGAGAGAGGGCGATGAGGAGGGGAAGAAGGAGGGCGGCGGTCCAGACGAGGCCCCTCCTCTTTTTCGCCGTGAGGGCGCAGGAGGAGGTGAACGCCAGGGAGGACTGCGCATGTCCGCTCGGGAAGGAGATATAGTCCCCGAGGTCCCGCGTCGAGAAGAGAGGGGTGTCGAGGTCGAGCCGCTCCACGACGCCCGCGGCATAGGGGCGGGGACGGCGCACTCCCTCCTTCATCATGGCATTGACGGAGGCCGAGGTGAGCACGGTGAAGAGGAGCTCCTCTCCCCGCCTGCCGCCTATGAGCCAGTAGAGGAGGATGACGGCGGCGCCCACGACGAGCCCTTCCCCCAAAAATCCGAAGAGTGCGGCGACGGGAGTCAGGGCGGCGGAGCGAATGCTCTCAAAAAATTGTAAGATGGCCTGTTCCATAGCTTGATTATACCACAAATTCCAAAAAAATACCCCGAAAAACTATCCTTTTCGGGGAAAATATGTTATAATTGTTACGGAACGCCGCGCGGGTCCCTTTTTGGGGTGCAAAATTTTCTCTTCCGCGCCGTTTCCATGGGAGAACAGCCAAATGCAATCGGAAAATTTCATTCAGGACATCGTGGAGAGCGACCTCGCGGAGGGGAGGGTGGAGAAGATCCGCACCCGTTTCCCGCCCGAGCCGAACGGCTACCTCCATCTCGGACACGCCAAGGCAATGTACGTCGACTTCGGCACCGCCGAAAAGTACGGCGGCAAGTGCAACCTCTTTTTCGACGACACCAACCCCTCCAAGGAAAAGACGGAGTTTGTGGACGCCATCCGCGCCGACATCCGCTGGATGGGCTACACGTGGGACAGGGAGGTCTATGCCTCCGACTTCTTCGACACCATCTATGCCTATGCCGAAAAGCTCATCGGGATGGGAAAGGCCTTCGTCTGCGACCTTTCCGCCGAGGAGATCAAGGCGACGCGGGGCACCCTCACCGAGCCCGGCACCGAGAGCCCCTATAGGAGCCGCACGCCCGAGGAGAACCTGAAGCTCTTCCGCGAGATGCGGGACGGGAAATATGCCGACGGGGAGAAGTGCCTGCGCGCGAAGATCGACATGGCGTCCCCCAATATCAACCTCCGCGACCCCGTCATCTACCGCATCCTCCGCGCAGAACATCACCGCACGGGGAACAAGTGGTGCATCTATCCCATGTACGATTATGCGCACCCCATCTGCGACTTTTTGCAGGGCGTGACCCATTCCCTCTGCACGCTGGAGTTCGAGGACCATCGCCCGCTCTATGACTGGGTGGGCATCACGCTGGGCTTTGCGCCCAAGCCGCGGCAGATAGAGTTTGCCCGCCTCAATGTCACCAACCTCGTCATGAGCAAGCGCTATCTCAAAAAGCTCGTGGAGGAGGGCACCGTGCATGGATGGGACGATCCCCGCATGCCCACCCTCGCGGGCATCCGCAAGCGGGGCATCCCGCCCGAGGCGGTGCGCGACTTCTGCGCGCGCGCGGGCGTCGCAAAGGCGCAGTCGGAGTGCGAGATCGGCTATTTCGAGGCGGTGGTGCGGGACTATCTCAACCTCCACGCCCCCCGCGCCATGGCCGTCGTCGACCCCCTCAAGCTCACCATCACCAATTACGAGGGCGAGGAAGAGGTGGACTTCGAGATCAATCAACTCGAGGAGGGCGCGGGCACCCGCAAGGTGAAATTCTCCTCCACCCTCTATATCGAGCGTTCGGACTTTTCGCTCGACCCGCCGCCCAAGTACTACCGCTTAAAGCCGGGCGGGTACGTCCGCCTCAAGAATGCCTACATCATCCGCGCCGATGAAGTCGTGCGGGACGAGAATGGGGAGGTCACGGAGGTGAAGTGCACCTATCTTCCCGAGAGCCGCAGCGGAAACGACACGAGCGGCATCAAGGCAAAGGGCGTGCTCCACTGGGTCGAGGCCTCCTCGGCGGTCGATGCCGAACTTCGGAAATACGACCACCTCCTCCGCGATGCGGACTATGCGGGGCAGGACTTTTCGGAGCGGCTCATCCGCGACAGCGAGCACATCTTTGCGGCGAAGGCGGAGCCCTTCCTCGCGGAAAACGAGGGGAGCTATCAGCTCATGCGCACGGGGTACTACCGCGCCTTCCGCGAAGGGGGAAAACTCGTCCTCTCCGAGATAGTCTCGCTCAAGGATAACTTCAACAAATAAGACCTTTCGGATAAAACGACGGCACCATGTCCGAAGGGTAGGCCTCAAAACCATACGGAGGTTCATATGGAACAGATAATTTCGAGCATCATGACCGTCCTCATCGTAGCGGTGTGCGTCTATGCGGCGGGGTCCATCATCTACGGGGCCCTGCGCAAGTTCTCGCGCATGGGCTGGGGGGCGTGGCAGATCCTCTTTGCCTGGGGGCTCACCGCGATCTTCGGGCTTGTCCCCGTGGGAGGAACGCCCGCCGTACGGTTTTGGGTGGGACTTCTCGAGATCCTCGGCGCGGTGGGGATCTCCCTCGCCGTGGGCGCCGCCGTGCGCTTCGCCATGGAGAAAAAGGTCCGTCCCGCGCATGCCTTCTGGAGGGTCTGCGACCGCCTGCTCGGCGTCGTGACCGCTCTCCTCAATGTCGCGGTGATCGTCCTCGTCGTCGGCGTCGCCGTGCTCCTCTACTTCAACTTCGTCCACGAGTCGGAGCCCATGTCCGTCCTCGGCGCCATCTTCGGGTCGGAATACTGGAAATACTTCCTGCGCTTTGCGGCGGATATCTTCCTCATCGTCCCTCTCTTCTTCGTCATGCGTACAGGCTACCGCGTGGGCTTCGCCCGTTCCGTCGTCGTCGTCCTGATGCTCATCCTCACGGTGGGCTCGGTGGCACTCGCCGCCTACCTCGTGCTCGGCGTGCCCTTCTTCCGTGATATCGCGGTCGATATCTTCTCCGCGAGCGGCGCGGGGGAGAAGTGGGCGCCTCTCGGATTTCTCATCGTGGGCGGAGGACTCTTCGTCGTCTTCTTCATCATCTCCTGCGTGCTCGGCTTCCTGATGAGCAAGCTCGTCCGCCGCGTGCGCTATTCGTACTTCTGGGGCATCCTCGACGGCACCATCGGGGCGGCGATCGCGACGGCGGTCTTCCTCCTCCTCGTGCTGGTCTTTTATGCCCTCCTCGCCTATCTCGCCTCGGGAGCCATCGGGCAGCTCGTGGAGAGGATCGCACAGGCGCTCACGGAGGCAGGCCTGCCCGCCGACAGCCTCGGCAACGTGGAGAATATCGTGACGAATATGCAGGATATCCTCACGAAGATCCGCGACATGCTCGTCTCGTCGCGCATCACAAGCGGGCTCTACTACGGCAACTTCATCGTATTCGGAGCCCAAGCATAAGCGGATAATTTTCCCTCCGCGGGGCATACTTTTTGCGTATGTTGGACCCGTCATCTGCCGCTCTTTTAAGGGCGGTCAATGAAGCCTGCCGCGGCGGGGGATTTGTCATATTGGAAGAGGAGGAGCTTGCCCGCGCCCTGCCCTATGGGGAGGGAGATGTGGGGAAGATCCTCGCCTATCTCGAGGAAAAGCGGCTCATCGAGACGCGCTATGCGGAGGGAGGCATCTTCTGCGTGCGGACCGTGCCCGCGGGGCGGGCCTATCCCGAGCGCGCCGAGCGGGAGAGCCGGGAGGAGAAGAGAAGCCTCCGCGACCACTTCCTCTGGTCCTTCTGGGGAAGTCTTGCGGGCGGTGCGCTCATCACCCTCCTCGCCCTCCTTCTGGAGGCGCTCCTTGTATAACGCACAGCTCTCGAGAAGGGAAAATGAAGTCATGTCGGCAGTTTTCGAGCTCTCCGGCGGCAAGGAGCGCTTTCTGGTCTCTCCCTACGAGATCCTGTCCGTGCTTCCCGCGCGGGCGGCCTTTGACGAGGAGAAACTTGAGAGAGTTCTGCGCGCGCTGGAGCTCGACGGCTATTTCGAGCTCGTGTCATCGGACAGGAAGGGCGAAAAGACCTACTGTATCCGCATGCGCGAGGCGGGCAGGTCGTATCGCAGGGAGGACACCAAGCGGCGGCGCGACCTCGCTGTGAGGCTGCTCCTCGCCGCCGTCTGCGGATTGCTCTCCGCGACGATAGGGCTTCTTCTGAAGGTGATCGCGGGTTAGCGGAGTTCGGATATGGAACATCATGAGTTTGTATTGAAGGCGCCCTTTTCGCCTACGGGAGATCAGCCCGAGGCGATCGCATCGCTCACGCAGGGCGTTTTAGACGGCATCCGCACGCAGGTGCTTGTGGGCGTGACGGGAAGCGGCAAGACCTTTACGATGGCAAATGTCATCAGAAATGTCGGCAGACCCGCCCTCGTCATCGCACACAACAAGACGCTTGCCGCCCAGCTCTGCAATGAATTTCGCGAGTTCTTCCCCGAGAACCGCGTGGAGTACTTCGTCTCCTACTACGACTACTACCAGCCCGAGAGCTATATCCCCTCGACGGATACCTATATCGAGAAGGATATGTCCATCAACGACGAGATAGATAAGCTCCGCAACGCCGCGACTTGCTCTCTCGGCGAGCGGGACGACGTCATCATCGTCTCTTCGGTGAGCTGTATCTATGGCTTGGGTGCCCCCGAGGAGTTCTTCCGTCTCGGCATCTCCCTTCGCCCGGGACAGAGGATGGAGCGCAGTGAGCTCCTCTCCCGCCTCGTGGATATCCAATATTCCCGCAACGACCTCGACTTCAAGCGCTCCACCTTCCGGGTGCGCGGCGACGTCGTGGAGATCTTTCCCGCATCCAACTCGGAGGTCGCCGTCCGCGTGGAATTCTTCGGCGACGAGATCGACCGCATCTCCGAAGAGGACGTGACGACGGGCAAAGTAGTTTCCACCCTCAAGCACGCCGTCATCTTTCCCGCCAGTCATTATGCGGTGGGGAGCGAGCGGCTCGAAAAGGCCCTCGCCATGATCGCAGAGGACCTCGAGGGGGAGGTGACCGCCTTTGAGGTGCAGGGCAAGCTGCTCGAGGCACAGCGCCTCCGCCAACGCACCGAGCACGACCTCGAGATGATGCGCGAGATCGGCTACTGTTCGGGCATCGAGAACTATTCCCGCTATTTCGACGGCAGGAGCCCGGGGGAGCCCTCCTTTACCCTCCTCGATTACTTCCGCGGAAATTTCCTCGTCTTCATCGACGAGAGCCACATGACCATCCCGCAGATCCGCGCCATGTACAATGGCGACCGCGCGCGCAAGACCAATCTCGTGGAATACGGCTTCCGCATGAGCTCGGCCTATGACAACCGCCCGCTCACCTTCGAGGAATTCGACGCCCGCGTGCCCCAGCTCATCTGCATCTCGGCGACGCCCGCGCCCTACGAGCTCTCCATTTCGGGAAATACGGTGGAGCAGCTCATCCGCCCCACGGGACTTTTGGACCCGCCCGTGACGGTAAAGCCCACCAAGGGACAGATCGACGATCTCCTTTCCGAAGTACATACCACGGTCATGGGTGGGGGACGCGTGCTCGTGACCACCCTCACAAAGCGCATGGCAGAGGCGCTCACCGACTACATGAAGGAGGCGGGCATCAAGGTCCGCTACATGCACTCGGACATCGACACTCTGGAGCGCATCGACATCATCAACGGACTTCGGAGCGGAGAATTTGACGTGCTGTGCGGCATCAACCTCCTCCGCGAGGGGCTGGACCTGCCCGAAGTCAAGCTCGTCGCCATCCTCGATGCCGACAAGGAGGGATTTCTCCGCAGCGAGACCTCCCTCGTGCAGACCATAGGCCGCGCCGCGAGAAATGCGGAGGGCAGGGTCATCATGTACGCCGACGAGATGACGGGCAGCATGGAGCGCGCCATCGGCGAGACGAACAGGCGGCGGAGCAAACAGCAGGCCTATAACGCGGCGCACGGCATCGTCCCGAAGACCATCGTCAAGGAAGTGAAGTCCACGATCTCCGTGACGGGCAAGGCAAAGCGGGGCGCCGAAGTCGCACAGAAGGACATCCCCGAGGAGATAGAGAAGCTCAAGACGCTCATGCGCATCGCGGCAAATGCCCTCGACTACGAGCGCGCCATCGAGATCCGCGAGACCATCAATGAGCTCAGAAAACGCATGAGGAAGTAAGTTTTTCTACCCCATATCCCCAAAATCATGCAAAGAAGGAGGCACCACATGAGGATCGCAGTGGATCTGGACGATACCCTCAATATCGTCGACCGCGTCGGCAGGGCGGGCGCCTATATCGAACGCAAGAACCTCGACTTTCACCTCGCGAAGGAGTTTTCCAATAAGTTCGTCGAGGTCTATGACTGGGAACTCCCCGACGTCCTGGAGTTCATTCGCGACGGGGGGATCGTTGCCTTTACGGACGCCGAGGCACGGAAGGGGGCGCGGCAGGTCCTCACCCGCTGGCGCGAGGAGGGACATGAAGTCGTCATCCTCACCTCCCGCCCCGAGGAGTGGTTCGTCAACCCCGAGAAGGTAGCCCGCGACTGGCTCGAGAAGCGGAGCATCCCCTACGACGAGATCGTCGCCAATATCCCCTTCGCCCAAAAGGGCAAGTACTGCAGGGAGCACGACATCCCCATCCTCGTGGACGATGACCCCGATGTCTGTCTCGCCGCACAGGAGGACGGGGTGCGCGCCGTCCTCGCCGTGGGCAAGCACAATATCCATCGTGCCGCGGAGATCCGCTACGGGGGCAAGGACTGGAAACAGATCGACCTCGCGGTGAGGCACATCCTCGGCATGATCCGCACCTGATTTTAGAAGAAAGACCATGAAAGATAGCATCGTCATCAAGGGCGCAAAGGCAAACAACCTCAAAAACATCGACCTCACCATCCCGCGCGGTACGCTCACCGTCTTCACGGGGCTCTCGGGCAGCGGCAAGTCCACCCTCGCATTCGACACCATCTTTGCCGAGGGACAGCGCCGCTACATGGAGAGCCTCTCTTCCTACGCGCGGCAATTCCTCGGCATGATGGAGAAGCCCGACGTGGAGTCCATAGAGGGGCTCTCGCCCGCCATCTCCATCGATCAGAAGACGACGAGCCACAACCCCCGCTCCACCGTGGGCACCGTGACGGAGATCTATGACTACCTCCGCCTCCTCTTCGCGCGCGCAGGCACCCCCCATTGTCCCAAATGCGGCAGGGAGATCAAGCGGCAGACGGTAGATGAGATCGCCGACCGCGTGATGGAGCTCCCCGAGGGGAGCAAGATCCTCGTGACCGCGCCCGTTGTCCGCGGCAAGAAGGGGGAATTCAAGAAGGAACTCGCCGCCTACCGCAAGAGCGGCTTTGCGCGGGTGAAGGCGGACGGCATCGTCTATGACCTGCAGGAGGACATCGTCCTCGAGAAGAATGTGCGGCACGACCTCTCCGTCGTCGTGGACCGCCTCGTCGTGAAAGAGGGGGCCTTAAAGCGCCTCACCGAGTCGCTCGAGACGGCTCTGAAACTCGCCGACGGGCTTGTCGTCATAGACATGGGTGGCACGGAGACGCTCTACTCCTCCCGCTACGCCTGTCCCGACTGCGGCATCTCCATCGAGGAGGTGGAGCCCCGTCTCTTCTCCTTCAATACCGTCTGGGGCGCCTGCCCCACCTGCTCGGGCCTCGGCTTTACGCAAAAGGTGGACCCCGACCTCATCTGCCCCGACCGCAGGCTGACTCTGCGCGGGGGCGCCATCCGCATCAGCGGATGGAATCTCGACTCCTCCTCCGTCACACAGGCCTACCTCGGCGCCCTGTCGCGGCACTACGGCTTCTCCCTCGATGTCCCCGTGGAGGACCTCCCCGAGGGCGTCTTCGAACTCCTGATGTATGGGAATGGGGGCGAGAAGATCGACCTCGAGTACAATACAAAGACCTTCCGCTCCACCTATAAGGCGGCGTGGGAGGGCTTCGTCAATAACCTCCAGCGGCGGTACGAGCAGACGGCTTCGCAGGGCGTCAAGTGGGATATCGAGCGCTATATGCGCACCTCTCCCTGCCCCGCCTGCCACGGAAAGCGGCTGAAAAAGGAGGCCCTCGCTGTCACGGTGGGGGGAAAGAACATCTACGAGGTGTGCGAGATGCCCGTGCGCGAGCTGCCCGCCTTCTTTGCGGGGCTCACCTTCTCCGCCGCGGGGCATGCCGTCGCCGATGTCATCCTCAAGGAGATCTCGAGCCGCCTCAACTTCCTCGCGGGCGTGGGGCTCGAATACCTCACCCTCTCGCGGAGCGCCGCCACCCTCTCGGGCGGAGAGAGCCAGCGCATCCGCCTCGCCACGCAGATCGGGAGCGCGCTCTCGGGCGTCCTCTATATCCTCGATGAGCCCTCCATCGGCCTCCATCAGCGGGACAATGAGAAACTCCTCGCCTCCCTCAAGGGGCTCAGGGACCTCGGCAATACCCTCATCGTCGTCGAGCACGACGAAGACACCATGCGCGCGGCGGACTTCCTCGTCGACATCGGCCCCATGGCGGGCGTGCACGGCGGGGAGATCGTCGCCACGGGCAGTGTGGAGGACCTCGAGGCCGAGCCGCGCTCCATCACGGGGGACTATCTTGCGGGGCGGAGAAAGATAGAGGTGCCCGCCGTCCGCAAGGAGCCCGACGGGAGATGGCTCCGCGTGCACGGATGCCGTCAGAATAACCTCAAAAATATCGATGTCGCCTTTCCCGCAGGCCTTTTCACCGTCGTCACGGGGGTGAGCGGCTCGGGCAAGAGCTCCCTCGTCAATGAGATCGTCATGCCCGCCCTCTCCAACGCCCTCAACGGCGCCCGCCTTCCCTTGGGGGATGCCGACTCCTTCGAGGGGATGGAATATTTCGACAAAGTCATCGCCATCGACCAGTCGCCCATCGGCAGGACGCCGCGCTCCAATCCCGCCACCTATACGGGTGTCTTCACCAATATCCGCGACCTCTTCGCGGCGACGACGGACGCGCGGACCATGGGCTTCAAGTCGGGAAGATTTTCCTTTAACGTCGCGGGCGGGCGGTGCGAGAACTGCCAGGGCGACGGCATCATGAAGATCGAGATGCACTTCCTCCCCGACGTCTTCGTCCCCTGCGAGGTGTGCGGGGGCAAGCGCTATAACCGCGAGACGCTCGAGGTGAAGTATAAGGGCAAGTCCATCGCCGACGTCCTCGACATGACCGTGGAGGAGGCCTGTGACTTTTTCAAGAGCCTTCCCTCCGTCTACAATAAGATCAGGACCTTAAACGACGTGGGGCTCGGCTATATCAAGCTCGGGCAGTCCTCCACCACCCTCTCGGGGGGAGAGGCCCAGCGCGTGAAGCTCGCGACCGAGCTCGCGAAGCGCTCCACGGGCAAGACCTTTTATATCCTCGATGAGCCCACGACAGGGCTCTCCGCCTACGACGTCGACAAGCTCGTCAAGATCCTCCTCCGTCTCCGCGAGGGAGGAAATACCGTCGTCGTCATAGAGCATAACCTCGACGTCATCAAGGTCGCGGACTACCTCATCGACCTCGGACCCGAGGGAGGGGACGGCGGTGGCACCGTCGTCGCCACGGGCACGCCCGAGGAGCTCACGCGGGTACAGGCAAGCTATACGGGCGCCTTTTTGAAGAAGGTGCTCTGAGGAGGACCATGTTCGACAAGAGATCGGAAAAACTCGGCACCGAGCGCTCGGAGATCCGCGAGCTCTTCGAGTGCGCAAACGCCATGCGGGCGGAGGGAAGGGAGGTCTACGACTTCTCCATAGGCAATCCCACGGCGCCCACTCCCGAAAAGGTGACGGAGGAGCTTGTGCGCCTCCTCAGGGAAGAGCCGTCCGCGCGCCTGCATGGATACACCTCCGCGGCGGGGGATATGACGGTGCGAAGGGCGGTCGCAAGGCAGCTGCAGAGCGCATCGGGGGTATCCATGTCCGAGGACCTCGTCTTCATGACGTGCGGGGCGGCAGCCTCCCTCGTCATCGCGCTCACGGCCGTCCTCGAGCGGGGAGAGGAGGTCGTCGTGCCCGCGCCCTATTTCCCCGAATATGCCGTCTTTACCGAGACGGCGGGCGGGCGCCTCGTGCCCGTGAAGACGGACGGGAGATTTCACCTAGACCTCGGGGAGATGGAGCGCGCCATCACGGAGAGGACCCGCGCCGTCCTCCTCAACTCGCCCAATAACCCCACGGGTGCGGTCTATGGAAAGGAGGAGCTCCGCGCGCTCGGCGAACTCCTCCGAAAGAAGGGAATGGGGTACGGAAAACCCATCTTCCTCCTCTCCGATGAGCCCTACCGCGAACTCGTGTACGACGGCGCGCCGCCCGTGAGTCCCCTCGCGGTCTACGAAAACACCGTGATCCTCTACTCCTTTTCCAAGTCGCTGACCCTTGCGGGGGAGAGGGTGGGCTATCTCGCCGTCTCCTCGCGGTGCGCGCAAAAGGAGCGCCTCTTTGCCGCCATGGCGGGCGCGGCGAGGGCACACGGCTATGTCTGCGCGCCTGCGCTCTTCCAGAGGGCGCTCGCCTCCTGCCTCTCGGAGAAGTGCGACCTCGGGCAATATCGCGCCTGTCGGGACCTTCTCCACACCTCTCTTTCGGACATGGGGTATGCCTGCACGCTCCCCGAGGGGGCATTTTATCTCTTCGTAAAGGCGCCGCGCGGCGACGGAAAGGAATTTTCCGAGCGTGCAAAGGGCTTCGGACTCATGCTTGTTCCCTCCGATTCCTTCGGTATCGCGGGGTATGTCCGCATCTCCTACTGCGTGCCGCTTGCCGTGGCGGAGGGGAGCCTGCCCGCCTTCCGCGCCCTCCTTGCCTCCTACAGATAGGCGCGTCGAAAAAATTTTGAAAAATTTTCTCAAGAGGTCTTGACAATCAAAAGATTATTTTGTAAAATAATAGTCGGTCCCCGCGCGCGGATCTCGTGACAACAGGAAAGGAGAACGGCATGCCCAACAACATTCGCAGAAAATTTGCTCAGCTGAAGGAAGGCAAGCTCACCAAGAGCCAGAAAAAGCTCATCGACTATTTCGAAAGCGTAGACCTCAAGAAGGTCATCTACATGTCCATCACCGACCTCGCGGCGGCGACGGGCGTCGCCGAGGCGACCGTGCTCCGCTTCTGCCGCCTCCTCGGCTTCGGCGGCTATCAGGAGTTTCGCCTGAGCCTCGCACAGAGTCTCTCCGAGACGCTGGACGACGAGACGGGCATCGGCTTTATCGGCGAACTCGAGGAGACCTACCGCACGGCCATGGAAAATGTGCGCCGCGGCCTCTGTGAGGAAGATGTGCGCACCGCCATCGAGCTCATCCTCTCCTCGCGCACGGTATGCTGCTTCGGCGTGGGGCACTCCTATCTCGCCGCCCTCGAGCTGCATAACCGCCTCATGATGATGGGCGTCGTCACCTACTGTGAGCGGGATGCCCACCTGCAGAATGTCTACCTCTCCTCGCGGACGGCGGAGGATCTCCTCATCATCTTCTCCGTCTCGGGCTCCTCGAAGGACACCGTGGAGGCCGCCGAACTCGCCCGTTCCCTCGGCATGCGGGTGCTCATCGTGACCTGCTACGAGAAATCCCCGCTCTCCCGCTTCGGCGATCTGGTGCTCTCCGCCGCACCCATGGACTCTCCCGTCCGCCCCGGCGCCATGGCGGGAAAGATCATGCAGCTCTTCATGGTCGATGTCCTGTGTACGGGCATGCACAATGCCGACCGCGTGCGCTTCGACGCCTACTACGCCCGCAGCAGCCGCGCCACCGTGGGCAAGATGATCTGAATCCCGAAAACGCGACTCCGCACCCTCCGAGGTGCGGGTTTTTTGCGCCGTTCGGGGCGCACGAAAATGTAAGAAATTTTCAAATCCGCTCGAAAGGAGGGAAAAAAAGAGAAAAATTTCTCACTTTACAGTAAATTTAAGAAATAATATGAACGTATTTCGAAGGATTTTTCACAAAAGATAAAAATTTTTTTCAAAAGCTCTTGACAATTTCACAAAGTCGGGTTACAATAGAGATACTGGGGGAAATGTTCGATATTTTATGAAAAAAATCAATGCCCGACACATTGTGAAAACCGCAGACGGCTTTTCGCTCACCCTCTTCCGTGAGTACCGCGCGGTGTTCGGCTTCGGCGAGAAGTTCGACTCCGTGAATCAGAAGGGGAAGCTGGTCCGTGCCTGCATCCGAGGGAAGCGCTTCAATCAGGGGGAGTGCACCTATCTCTCCATGCCCTTTTTCCTCACGCCCGACGGTTTCGGCATCTTCGTGGATACCTATGTCGAGGTGGACTTCGATTTCCGCCGCGACGGGGAGCTCACCATCACCTACGGCGAGGGCAGCCGCGGCGAGGGCGCCACGGTCTGGTATTTCGAGGGCACGCCGAAGGAAATTTTAGCCGAGTTCCGCAGCGTGGCGGGCATGCCCCGCGTCTTTCCCAAGTGGGTGCTCGGCAGCTGGATGAGCGCCAACCGCTGGACTTCGCAGGAGGAGGTCGAGCGGCAGCACGCCATGTCGCGCAAGTGGAATTTCCCGCACAACGTCCTCGTGCTCGAGCACTGGAGCGATGAGAATGCGGGCTATCTCTTCCGCGGGACCGATCTCTCCGTGACGGACGGGAGCGGCCATGCGGAGTATTCCGAGATGCGCTTCGGCGAGATCTGGCCCGACCCCCGCGCCATGATCCATGCCCTGCATGCGGGCGGGGTCCGCGTCATCCTCCGCGTGGAGCCCTACATGCACCGCGACGGCGACGCCGGGACGGCGAGCGGGGCGCAGAGCCGCGCAGACAGCGAGTATGCGGCGGCGCACGGCGAATGCGTAAAGGGGGAGGACGGCGCGCCCTATCCCCTCACGGGAAGCGCACACGAGGGGGATATCCTTCCCGACTTCACCAATCCCGCCGCGGCGGAGCATTGGTTCTCGCGCTTTGCCTATCTCCGCGACATGGGCGTGGACGGATTCAAGACGGACGGCGGGGAGATCGTCTTCGACGGCGCCGTCACCTTCTTCGACGGGACGACGGAGCGGGAGGGAAATAACCGCTACGCCGAGATCTATACCGAGGGATTCGCGCAGTTCGTGGGGGAGACGGGCATCGTCTGTTCCCGCGCGGGCGGGCAGAGGAGCCCCTCCTTCTCGGTGACGTGGGCGGGCGAACAGGAGTCCACGTGGGCGGAATTTGCCGCCGTCATCAAGGCGGGGCTCTCGGCCTCCTTCTCGGGCGTCTCCCTGTGGGGGTTCGACATCGCGGGCTTTGCGGGATATCTCCCCTCCAAGGAGCTCTACCTGCGCGCGGTGCAGACGGCGGCCTTTGTCCCCGTGATGCAGTGGAATAGTTACGAAGGCGACGACCGCTGCGACTTTACGGGCGCATGGAAGATAGGCGACCGCAGCCCGTGGAATATCGCGGCCTATCACAAAGACGGCGAACTGCTCGACAATCTCAGGACGCAGTTTTTCCTGCACTACAATCTCATGCCCTACTTCTATCACCTCATGAAGGAGGCGGGGAAGACGGGCGTGCCCATCCTCCGCCATCTCGCGCTCGAGTTCCCCGAGGACGAGGCCGTGTACGGCATGGATGATGAATTTATGCTCGGTGACGCCCTGCTCGTGGCGCCCGTACTGCGCGACTATGTCGCCACGCGAAAGGTCTATCTGCCGCGCGGGCGGTGGTATGACCTCTTCACGGGGGCGCTCTACGGCGGCGGCTGGCACGAGATCAAGCTCGACAAGCGGCATCTGCCCGTCTTCATGCGGGACAACTGCTGCGTCGCGCTCAACCTGAAGGACGGCAAGCTCTGCTCCGATGTCGGCTGCGGGCTGGAGAGCTACTGCGAGCTCGTCTTCCTCGTGACGGGAGAGGGGGCGCGGGACTTCGCCGACGACCTCGGGAATGCCGTCTCCCTCGTCTGGAATCCGCGCGAGAGCTATGCCCGTAAAAATAAGACCAATGTGCGCTACCGCGTGCTCCGTCTCGGAAGGGACAAGATATATGGATAAGAAATTCGATCAGGAGGCTGAAGGAATATGAAAAAGGTAAGAGCGGTTGCTTTTGCCGCCCTTTTGCTTGCGCTCTGTCTGCTCTGCGCATGCACGGGCGGAATGCTTCCCTCCACCCTCGAGGTGACGGAGGGGGGCGAAGAGACGCTGGAGGCTACGGGCTTCGAAGAGGGTGACGAATGGGTCGTCCTCAATGATGCCGTCGCAGTAGTCGAGGCGGACGGAGCCACGGCGACAGTGCGGGGAGTGGGCATCGGAACTACCGAAGTGCACATCCTCCGCGACGGAAAGACGGTGGGCACCTGCACGGTAAACGTGGTGCTTCCGCCCCTCTCCGTCTTCCTGCCCGAGGGGCTCCTCGTCCTCAAGAAGGGCGGCAAGGCGAGCGTGAGGGCGCTCATGGGCGTGCCCTATGAAGACGATGCCGAGTGGACGACTTCGGACAGGTCTGTGGCATCGGTAGAGGGCAATGGCCTCACGGCGCGCGTCGTGGCGGTGGGCACGGGCTCCTGCACGATGACGGTGCGCGCAAGCGGCTACGAGGCGAGCTTCACCGTGACGGTGGCATAAGGGGGAAAGGGCATGAAAAAGTTTACTTCCATCATGGCGGCATTTGCCGTTTTTGCAGCCTGCATTGCGGGCATGGGTGCCCTCGGCGCGCTCAAAGCGCACGCAGAGCCCAAAAGTTACGACGAGTATGTGAGTGTGGCGTCCTCGGGAAATCTCGCCGTGGGGCCCACGCTCGTCTTAGAGCCCGCAAGCCGCGCGGAAATCGAGAAGGCCGCCGCCGCGACCCCGCGCCCCGCATCCGTCATCGTGAGCCCCGACCGCGACATGAATGTCCGTCTCGGCGGGGAGACGGTGGCGCTTGCCGACCTCTTCGACGACGAACTGAAGGGCAACTTTATCCCCGTCGTCCGCCTCGGGAAGGACACGGTGGACCCCTTCCTCGGCTGGCTGAAGGGGACGTATGCCATCAAGGACATCATGGCGATCTCCTCCGAGATCTCCGTCATCGCCGCGCTCTATGCCGATGAGACGGGCTATCTCGTCAATACCGTCTATGACCTCACCGAGACCACGCTGCAGGCGGGGCGGTATACCGAGTGGGAGCATGTCGCCGAGGCCAACAAGGCGGGGTGCAACATCCTCATGTATGACGGAAAGGACCCCAACTTGCACGTGGCGGCGGAGTATGTCGAGGCCCTCACCAAGGTGTGCTGGGCATATACCGAGACGGAGGCAGAGGCGGCCTGCGCCATGGCGGCGGGCTGCTACGGCGTCGTGGGTACCTCCACCGACGACCTCCTCGGGGCTGCAGCCCTCTTCCGCGAAAAGGGCTTTGCGCGCGCCCAGTACGTCGCCGCCCACCGCGGGATCACGAAGTATGCAAACGAGCAGTCCCTGACGGGCGTCATGGCCTCCTACAATGAAGGCGCGACGCACGCCGAGATCGATATTCAGATCACGAGCGACGAAGTCATCCTCGTCAACCACGACAACGACAGCCGCGGCGTGACGGGGCAGAACAAGACCTTCGTCAACGAGACGGCGGAGACCATGCAGGGGCTTCCCTTCTCGAAATACAAGCAGTACGAGGACACCTTCGCCACCCTCGACGAGACGGTGCGCATGATGCAGAAGACGGACGTCATCCTCATCATCGAACTCAAGTCGGACTCCGCCTCCGTGCGCGCGGTGGAGGAACTGCACGTCATAGAGAACCTCAAGAAGGTCATGGACCGCTATCCCGCCTTCCGCGGACATTGGTATACCATCACCTTCTTCGCACCCTATGCCGAGAAGATGCGTGAGCTCATGCCCGAGATCCCCGTGGGATTTTTGGGCGTCATCACCGCGGGAACGGAGACGGCGCAGGGCAAGCCCGCGTGGGGCGGCGGCCACAAGCAGATGACCGATATCGCGGGGAAGATCGCCTTCCTCCGCTCCTACAATATCGGCCTCGACGAGAGCAAGACGACGGCGACCAATACGACGGCCTGCAATTACCTCGCCCGCGGCTACACGCAGAACACGTGGACCTTCTCGGGGACCGACCACTTCGGCTATCAGGTCAATGTCGCCACGACCAACAACGCCGAGGACTGCGCCATGCTCGTCAAGGAGATCTCCGCCGAGAGCCGCTCCGTCACGCGGGCAGCCTTTGAGAGCAAGACGGCGGACTTCGAGTGCATCTCCTATAACGGATGGCGGGAATCCGTGACCTGCTCCTTCATCGTGGTAGAGGAGAGTGCCTCCTCGGCGACGGTCATTCCCTACCTCTCGCAGACGGCGGGAGCGACTACTTTCGGACTCTACGGACTTCCCACGCATCTCGAGATCATCTGAAAACCATCTGAAAATCCATGAAAAAAGCGGACCGAAGGGTGTATTCCATAGGGAATCAAGAAAAAACTTAATTTTATATCGGAATACACCTTTGGGCGAGTCAAACAAAGAAGTCGAGAGTTTTCAATCCTCGGCTTCTTATCTTTTAATATCGATTATCAAGATAGTTCTTTTTTACAATATTATTTTCTAAAATGGCTCAAAACCGTTGACAATCATATTGTTTCGCGCTATAATAGTTAAAAGGATGAAGTCATTATGGTAAAACA
This sequence comes from uncultured Clostridia bacterium, assembly GCA_947597925.1. Taxonomy (GTDB): domain Bacteria; phylum Bacillota; class Clostridia; order Christensenellales; family Borkfalkiaceae; genus Gallimonas. The sequence continues at coordinate 54,121 of CANQFA010000001.1, forward strand.
AGTTCCCTATCTCTTTACAAAAGCGGATGTCCGCCCGCAGTTTTTGAGCGATATGCAATATGAGAATTGGATCGCGGGACTTCTTCGCACCAAAAAGATCATGAAAGTGCGCAAGGGGCTTTATGTCCTCGCCGACGTTACGGGCGAGCCGATGGCGACGAAATTCGAGATCGCAAGCAAGATCGCGGACGACGCCTTCCTCTGCTATCATTCGGCATTGGAATTTTACGGCGCGGCGAATCAGGTGTTTCATACAGTGACGGTCGGGAGCAAGTCACGGTTCAATCCGTTCACCTTCCTCGACGTCGATTATATCCGCAAACAACCGAACAACGACTACGGTATTGCATATATCGAACAGGCGGGGGTGCGCGTCACCACTCTCGAGCGCACGGTGATCGACTGTATCGACGACGTTGATGCTTGCGGCGGGATCGACGAACTGCTCGGCGCGCTCGGGCAAATTCGCATCCTCGATGAGAAAGAACTGCTCGGCGCACTCAACGCCTACAACTGTGTGCTTCTCTATCAAAAGGCGGGATATATTCTGCAACATTATCAAGAAAAATTCGGTTTTTCGGACGATTTCTTTGACGAATGCAAACGGCATTTGACAAAGCAAGTGAAATACTTTTTGAAGGACGAATACGGCGAAGTGGAATACAATTCCGAGTGGCGGCTGATGGCGCCGAAAAATCTCATCGCTCGAATCGGAGGAGGCTATTAAATGGAATTTTCTAAACAATATCTCAATAGTTTGGCGGCGCAGACGGGTTTCATCAAGGAAACGCTCGAAAAGGTCTTGCGGCTTGCCGAGGTCTTGCGTTTTTTGAACGCCGACACCGTCATCGGTGAAAAGCTCGCGCTGAAAGGCGGCACGGCAATCAATCTGACGGCGGTCGAACTTCCGCGGCTCTCCGTGGATATCGACCTCGATTATGCGGAGAACGTCGCCCGCGAGGAACTCCCTACCGTAAAGGAAAAAATCGGCAAACGCCTCACCGACTATATGTTTCAGGAAGGGTATTCGCTCATCGACACGCGGGAGTATTTCGCGCTCACATCTTTTGTGTTCGGCTATATCAACTGCGTGGGCAATCGGGACAATATCAAAGTCGAGGTCAACTATCTTGACCGTTGCCATATTCTTCCCCTCGAAAGGAAGAGCCTTTTGACGAAGGGAATTATCGGCGGCTTTGACGTCCTTACGCTGAATACGACCGAACTGTATGCAAGCAAGCTCAACGCGCTTTTATCGCGGGCGACGCCGCGCGATTTGTACGACGTCAATTCGATGATCGAGCACGGCATTGTGAGCGACGAAACTTTGCTCAAAAAGTGCCTGATCTTTTATAGCGTCATCGCGGGTGACTATTCGATTTTGGAATTGAACTATGCCAATCTCGAAAGTCTGAATTTTTACAAATTTAAGACGCAGTTGAAGCCCGTGATCGCCAAGACGGACACTTTTAGTATTGAGGAAGCAAAGACGACTGTGATCGACTACTTAAAAGAACTGATTGTCTTGACGGCGGGCGAAACCGAATTCGTGCTAAAAATGAAAGAGAAAGTCTATGACCCTTCACTTCTTTTCGACGATGAGGAGATCGTCAGGCGAATCGCAAATCACCCCGCTGCCTTGTGGCGCACAAGAGACACGGAATAAAGACAAAGATCGATATTTCACGCGATGTAAGGTTGAACCTGACAAAATTCAAGGGTGCGATTGGTGGCTTTTGTTGCAAAAATAGTGTAAAGTTATAGCGACAGGAGCGAGATAGGCTCCGAAATTCGGGAGGTAACTTTATGAAAAAAGTAAATGCACAGCAGAACATAGAGACTGCGGAACTTGGCGACGACAACATTGAAGAGCTTCTTCAAAAGGAACGAGATGCTCTTTTCGAGAACGTCTTTCATGACTATTGTGTGAGCCGTGACGTATCGCTAAAAGAATATGCAGAGCTAAAGAAAAAATTTGCACAAAGCCCGAAACTGCAATATGAAGCAATCAAGCGGTTCAACCGCAAAATTCGGCTTTTTCGCGGGATCGTAAAAGGGCCATATCGGGCAGACCTTCGGCTTTGCGAATTGTTTGAGACGATCGATAAACTCGTCGAAGCCGAGGATGAAGAAATCTTCAATGAGATTTACAATACGCTCAAATGCAATTAAAGGAGTTGCAGATGAAACTATCCGAGAAAATCAGGATCTTAAGAAAGGCGAGAGGGATGTCGCAGGAGGAATTCGGTTACTCCCTCTCGGAAGCCACCGAGGGCGTGACGCGGCAGACGGTATCCGATTGGGAAAATGGGAAGTTTGAGCCGAAGCTCGACAACATCCGCGATATCGCACGGGTATTGAGCGTATCTTTCGACGTACTTTTGGACGAAACCATAGACCTAAATGACGCCGAAACACTGAAAAGCGTTCTGCATCATGTCTCTTTGGACACAAAAAAGAGCATTAACACAAAGATACGTTATGATATCTGTCAATATAAGCTCGGGAAAAAAGATTATGTCAAACTTGCGATTTACATCACCATTCTTGCGGCTCTTGTAATTTCTTTGATTTTGTTTTCTGCGGGGCTTCTGTTGTCGGTTGTCCCCATGTCTTTTGTCGGCATGATCCTCGGAGGCATATCACTTGTTTTGACCCCGGTGTCGATCATAGGCGTTACATCATTTGTCAGAAATTATAAAAACCCGCAAGGTGCGGCCTTTGGCGAAATCAACAATACGCATTTGATCATTCATACGTATCAAACGGCGAGCAATGTTATTCCAAGCGCTCGAATAAGAATACTTGAACAAAAGGGAATTCAGTTATCAAAAGGAAATCGGAAACACGGTCTATACCGTGATCGTAAAAGAAAGCAACACGGCAAAAGAAACAATATGGAAAAAGCTCGAAAGAGCGATCATAAGGGACTCGCTTGCAGGCTGTCATTCCAAAGGAGTAAATCTATGAAAAGACAACTTTCAACGCAACAATACAAGACCAATATAGGAGGTGCAAAAATCACAGCCCTCTACTGCCGTCTTTCGAGGGACGACGAGAACGAGGGCGACAGCAACAGTATCGTAAATCAAAAGGCAATTCTCGGCAAGTACGCAAACGAAAAGGGCTTTCCCAATCCCAAATTCTATGTGGACGACGGTTACAGCGGCACAAACTTCAACCGCCCCGACTTTATGCGACTTATGGAAGATGTCAACGCAGGATACGTCGGCACTATCATCGTAAAGGATATGTCGAGGCTCGGCAGGGACTATCTGAAAGTGGGGGTTTATACGGAAATCACGTTCCCAGACGCAGGTGTCCGCTTTATTGCTATCAACGACGGCGTGGACAGCGAAAGCAATGTGGACAATGACTTTACTCCTTTCCGCAATATCATCAACGAGTGGTATGCGAAAGACACGTCGAAGAAAATCCGCGCCGTGTTCAAGGCAAAAGGTATGTCGGGCAAACATCTTTGCACAATGCCGCCTTACGGCTACAAGAAGGACGAGAACGACAAGCAGAAATGGGTTGTAGACGAGGAAGCCGCGGCAGTCGTCAAAGAAATCTTTGCCTTGTGCATGAAAGGCTTCGGTCCGACGCAGATTGCAAGAATTTTGACGGAACGGGAAATTGACACACCGACGATCCATAACCGCAAATGCGGTTTGCCCGCAACTTCGCTTCAAACGGAGTTTCCAGAACTATGGTCTACAAAAACTATTGCGGGCATCCTGTCTAATCCTGCCTACCTCGGTCATACGGTAAATTTCCGAACGAAGAAGAAATCGTATAAGAGTAAGAAGAAGCTCGATCTTCCGCCCGAAGAATGGGTAATCTTCGAGAATACGCAAGAGGCAATCATCGACAATGACACCTATGAAACGGTTCAGCGGATTCGTTCGGCAAAACGCCGCCCTACGGATATGGGAGAAATGAGTGTGTTTTCGGGGCTTGTGTACTGCGCCGACTGCGGGAAGAAAATGTATCTCTGCCGTTGTTCCACTACCAAGCAGAAGGAGTATTTCAACTGCTCGACCTACCGTAAAAAGAAGAAAAATCTTTGTAGTTCTCATCAAATCACGGTGGCGGCAGTCGAGGGTATCGTGCTTGCAGACTTACAGCGAGTATTCGCTATGGCTACCGACAAGGAAAGCGACTTTTTAGCGTTGTTAAAGCGGAATACCGATAAGGAAAGCAGAAGAAAACTTTTGGCATCCGCGCAGGAGAAAGAGAACGCCGAACGGCGCGTACAGGCTCTTGACCGTATCATCCGAAACCTCTATGAGGATAAAGTGAACGGCAACCTCTCCGACGAACGCTTTCGCAAACTATCGCAGGAGTACGAGGAAGAGCAGAAAACGCTGACTGCGCGCATCCGAGAATTGCAAGAAATCTTAATGAAGGCAAAGGAACAGTCCGACAACGTGACGCGCTTCATGCGCATTGTGCGGAAGTACACGGAAATCACGGAGCTTACGCCCGAAATCGTGCGAGAGTTCATTGAAAAAGTGATCGTGCATGAGAAGCGGAAGGTTGACGGCGGCAAGCGGACGCAAGCGGTGGAAATCATCTACAACTGCGTGGGGGCGATTCCCGACTTCGCGCAGGAAGAAGCCGCTTAACACGGGAGGGACAACGAATAAGCGGTTTGACTAACCGCCAAACCGCTTATTCATAGAATCCCTATGGACACCCGTCAGAGAGGTCCGCTTTTTTCATGGGAAAATATTTTAAGGAACTCCCTTTTCACTCGTGGGATTCATGAGGTCGCAGAGCTTGATGAGGGCGTGTGAGAGGGGAAAGGCCGCGAGCAGGACGCAGGCGAGGTAGAGGATCTGCGGGAAGGTGAGGGAGACGGCGTCCCAGCCCGTGAAGACGACGTTGGCCGTAAAGGGCACGGCGAGGATGACGATGGAGACGGCGGCGGAGAAGGCATATACGGCGCTTCTGAGGAGGTTGAAGGGCTGCAGGATGCGGAAGAGGATGACGAGCCCGCCGAAGGTGAGCGCGAGGAAATAGAGGGCGCTCAGCGTCTCTCCCGTGAAGCCGTAGACCTCGGGCACGGTAAAGGAGGCCACATAGACGGCCATGATGCATCCCACCAGCGTCACGGCGCCCGGGATGCTCCGCGAGAGGACGTAGGGGATAAATTTGCCCTTCACCCGCGCGGTATTGGGCTGCAGCGAGAGGACAAAGGAGGGGATGGCGGCGACGAGCACCTCGAAGAGGAGCATGTTGTTGGTCTTGAAGAAGTAGGGGGTATACGTCCCGCTCAGGGTGAGGAAGAAGCAGAGCGCCGCCAAAAAGATGGTAAATAGGGTCTTCGTGATATAGAGGGAGGCGCACGACTTGATATTGTTGATGACCCGCCGCCCCTCATAGACCACGGAGGGGAGATTCATGAAGTTGTTGTCGGTCAGCACGATATGGGAGACATTGCGCGCGGCCTCGGCGCCCGTCGCCACCGTGATGGCGCAGTTTGCCTCCTTGAGGGCGAGGATGTCATTGACGCCGTCGCCCGTCATGGCCACCGTGCAGCCCTGTTTTTTGAGCGCCTTGACGAGGATGGCCTTTTGCTCGGGCGTGACTCTGCCGAAGACGGTGTACTGCGTCGCCACATTCTCCACTTCGTAGTCGGTGAGGCCGTCGAGGGAGATGTATTTGCCCGCGCCCTTCACGCCCACGCGGCGGGCGACCTCGGACACGGTCACGGGATTGTCGCCCGAAATGATCTTGATATTCACATCGTTTTCGCGGAACCACTTGATGGTCTCGGCGGCATCTTTCCGCACATTGTCGGCGAGGGTGATGATGGCGACGGGACGGAGGAGGGAGGGCAGGCGCTCTCCCGAGATGGCGGCCTGCGAATGGGCGAGCACGAGGACGCGGAGCCCCGACTGGGCATATTGCCGCACGATCTTCTCCACCTTTCCCGTGAGGGGACGGAGGACGAACTCGGGCGCGCCGAGGACGAAGGTCCCCGCCTCTCCGAAGGTCACGGCGGAGAGCTTCCGCTGCGAGGAGAAGGGCAGGATCTCGGTGGCGGTGAGGGGCCCCGTGCGCCCGAAGCGCTCCGAGAGGGCGATGGCGGTCTGGTTATTTTCGTCGAGTGCGGCGAGAAAACTCCCCATGATCTCATCAACGGAGCGGTCGCTGACGGGATTTAAGAGCATGCAGTCGCTCACCGTCATGCGGCCGTCGGTGATGGTCCCCGTCTTGTCGAGGCAGAGGACATTGACGCGGGCGAGCATCTCGAGGGAATAGAAGTCCTGCACGAGGGTGTGCCGCCGCGCGAGCCTTCCCACGCCGAGCGCCATGGCGAGCGAAGTGAGGAGGAGAAGCCCCGAGGGGATCATGCCTATGACGACGGCGCCCGTGAGCATGATGGATTCCGAGATGCTCTCCGTGGAGAGGAAGTTGACCCAATACATGGCCGCCGCGACAAAGGGGATAAAGACGCCGATGGCGTAGATAAAGACGCGGATGGAGTTCATGATCTCCGAGTGCGGCTTCTTGTACTTCTTCGCCTTGGAGGTCAGGGTATTGAGGTAGGTCGCGCTGCCCACCTTTTCGGCGCGCACGCGGCAATTTCCGCTCGCGACATAGGAGCCCGCGTAGAGCATCTCGCCGACTTCCTTTTTCACGGGGACGGATTCGCCCGTGAGGAGAGATTCATTGATCTCCGCCACCCCCTCCGCAAGCACGCAGTCGGCGGGGACCTGCTGGCCCGCCTCGAGGAGGATGACGTCGTCGAGCACGATCTCGCGGATGGGGATCTCCTGTTTGACGCCGCTCCGCATCACCTTTGCCGTAGAGGACACGAGCACGGCGAGCTTGTCGATCTGGTGCTTGGCGATGAGCTCCTGCGCGATGCCGATGACGAGGTTGATGGCGAAGATGGCGACAAAGAGGAACTGCGTGACGGGGGCGCCCGCATAGATGAGGGCAAGCGCCACCACGAGGCAGAGGAAGTTGAAAAAGGTGCAGATATTGCCGACGAAGATGGCGGTATACGACTTGGAATACCGCTTGTTGACGTCGTTAAAGAGGAGCTGTTCGTTGCGGAGGGCCACCTCCTCCGCGGAGAGCCCCTCCTTGAGGGCGGGATGAAAGCGCTCCACCTCGGCGGAGTCGGGGATATGCTTTGCGCGGCGGAAGCGCTTCATGAGCTTCTTGTCGGCGGGAGCAGAGAGCCTGCTTACGATCCCGCCGAAGACGCGCGCGGAAAAGGGCTTCTTTTCGGGCTGAGCGCCCTGCTCTTCTTCGGGGCCGAGTTCGGGGTCCATGACTACCTCCTTTTCCGAAAGGTTCTCCTCTATTATATCCGACTGCGGGCAAAAAGTCAAACTCTTTTTCCGTATGCCGTCCAAAAGGCGGGGAGGGGGGCGGCGGAACTTTGGAAAAAGCGGGAGAAAAAAGGGGGATTTTTCCGCAAGGCGCGGGCAAAGCGTTGCACTTTCTTCGGAAAAGGTGTATAATTGAAAAAAAGACCGAGGAGTGTCTATGATCGATATCGCTCTCCTGCGTGCCGATCCCGATCGGGTACGCGAAAACATCAGAAAGAAATTTCAGGACCATAAGCTCCCGCTTGTGGACGAGGCCCTCGCGCTCGACGAGGAGCGCCGCAAGCTGCAGAGGGAGGGAGACGACCTCCGCGCGGCAAGGAATGCCCTCTCGAAGAAGATCGGCGAGCTCATGCGCGAGAAGAAGAGGGAGGAAGCCGAGGCGGTCAAGGCCGAGGTGACGGCAGATGCCGCCCGTCTCGCCGAGGTGGAGGCGCGCGCCGCCGAGACGGAGCAGAAGCTCCGCGCGGTCATGATGCGCATCCCCAACTTCGTCTGCGCGGAGACGCCCGTGGGAAAGGACGACTCTGAGAATGTAGAGCGTCAGCGCTTTCTGGAGCCCAAGGAATATGACTTCGAGGTGCCCTATCATCTCGACATCCTCGAAAAGCTCGGCGGCATCGACATCGACAGCGCGAGAAAGACGAGCGGGCAGGGCTTTTACTACCTCACGGGGGATATCGCCCGCCTGCATTCCGCCGTCCTCGCCTATGCCCGCGACTTCATGGTGGACAAGGGGTTCACCTACTGCATCCCTCCCTTCATGATCCGCTCCAGCGTCGTGTCGGGCGTCATGTCCTTCGAAGAGATGGACGGCATGATGTACAAGATCGAGGGAGAGGACCTCTACCTCATCGGCACGAGCGAGCACTCCATGATCGGACGGTTCATGAATACCACCCTCGACGAAAAGGAGCTTCCCCTGACCCTCACGAGCTATTCGCCCTGCTTCCGCAAGGAAAAGGGCGCGCACGGCATCGAGGAGCGGGGCATCTACCGCATCCACCAGTTCGAGAAGCAGGAGATGATCGTCATCTGCAAGCCCGAAGAGAGCGAGGCGTGGTATGAGAAGATGTGGCGCTACACCGTGGAGCTCTTCGTCTCCATGGGCATCCCCGTCCGCCAGCTCGAGTGCTGCACGGGCGACCTCGCCGATCTCAAGTACCGCAGCTGCGACGTGGAGGCATGGTCTCCCCGTCAGAAGAAATATTTCGAGGTGGGCTCGTGCTCCAATCTGACCGATGCTCAGGCGCGCCGCCTCGGCATCCGCTATAAGACCGAGGGGGGCAGCAAATTTGCCCATACCCTCAATAACACGGTGGTCGCGCCTCCGCGCATGCTCATCGCGTTCATCGAAAACCATCTCCGCGAAGACGGCAGCGTGGAGATCCCCGAAGTCCTCCGTCCCTATTTAGGAGGGAAGAAGGAGATCGTGCCGAAGCCGTGAGATACGTCTTTTTCGACATCGAATGCGCGTGTGTCTTCAAGTACACCGCCAAGATCTGTGCCTTCGGATATGTTGTGACCGACGACAAGTTCGAAGTGCTCGAGCGGGAAGATATCCTCCTCAACCCGAAGGGAAAATTTCACCTCACCGACCGCAAGGGGCAGGAGGGGCTCGTGCTCCCCTATGAGTACGAGGACTTCAAAAAATATCCCCTCTTCCCCGCCGTCTATCCCCGCATCAAGTCCCTCCTCGAGGCGAAGGACGTCCTCGTCTTGGGACATGCCACCATCAACGACGTCAACTACCTCAACCTCGAGACCAAGCGCTACAAGCTCCCTTCCTTCCGCTTCCAGTTCCACGACACGCAGTTCTTCTATATGAACGCGGTGGGGGAGTACGGGCATCAGGTGGGGCTGGGCGGCATGGCCGAAGCGCTCGGCGTGGAGTTTACCCCGCACCGTGCGGTGGACGATGCCTATGCCACCATGCGCGTCTGCGAGGCGCTCGTAAAGAGGGAGGAGACCGACCTTCCGGGGCTCATAAACCGCTACGGCGTGAAGGGCGGACGTGTCGCGGGATACCGCATTTCGCCCCCCTCCTCGCGCGGACAGAAGGAATATTACGAGGAGCGTGCGCGGGAGAGAGAGGAGTATCACCGCGCCCACGAGGAATTTTACCGCTACGTCAATAAGTACATGCACCGCCGCAGAAAGGGCGGGCCCCTCGACGGCAAGGTCTTCTGCTTTGCGAAGGACGTCGAGACAGATGTCCCCATGTCCGTGACGATGCTCACCGCGATCTACGGCGGAGGGGGCAGGTACACCTCCCATCCGAGCGATTGCAATGTCTATGTCGCGCGGGAGAAGGGGGGAGTCCGCTTCGAGAGCGCCATGCAGGCGGGGGCGGAGTTCCTCTCCGTGGGAGAGCTCCGCGAGATGCTCGACGGGCAGGGCGCAGTCGTATGACGGACCTTCCCGTACAATTTACAGAGAGAATGAAGGAGAGGCTGGGAGAAGATTTCTCGGCCTTTTCGGCATCTTATGCGCGTCCGCCTCTGCGCGGGCTCAGGGTCAACCCGCTCAAGATCTCCGCGGAGGACTTTCTTCTGCGTGCCCCCTTCCCGCTCGGGGAGCGCGTCCCGTGGGAGAAGAATGCCTATTATCAGGACGCGGACAGGCCCGGGGGCGACGTGTACCACTTCGCGGGCCTCTACTACCTGCAGGAGCCCTCTGCAATGTGCGCGGCGCCCCTCCTCGGGGTGAAGGCGGGAGAACGCGTACTGGACCTCTGTGCGGCGCCCGGAGGCAAGACGACGCAGCTCGCCGCGGACATGGGTGGCACGGGCGTGCTCGTTGCCAACGAGATAGACTACGGCCGCGCGAAGATCCTCGCGCAGAATACGGAGCGGCTCGGCATCACGAACTGCATGGTGACTTCGCTCCCGCCCCGCCTCCTTGCCGAGAAACTGCCCGAATATTTCGATAAGATCTTGGTAGATGCCCCCTGCTCGGGGGAGGGGATGTTCAAGAAGGAGCCAAACGCCATCCCCGAATGGAGCATGGAAAATGTCGCGCGCTGTGCCGCACGCCAGCGGGAAATTTTGGACGAGGCCGCCATACTTCTTGCGGGCGGCGGGAAATTGGTCTACTCCACCTGCACCTTCGCCGAGGAGGAGGACGAGTGGCAGGTAGAGGCCTTTTTGGCGCGCCATCCCGAGTTCGAACTGCTCGAGATGAAGAAGCTCCTCCCGCATGAGGTGAAGGGAGAGGGGCATTTCGCGGCCCTCCTCCGAAAAAACGAGGGTGCAAAGAGGGATGCCCGCCTCCTCCCCGAGACGAAGAGCAGGGCAGTGGAAGGCTGCCTCGGAGAGCTCCTCGCCCTTCCCGCGGGCCTTCGACTCTTCGAGCACAGGACGCCGGGGGTCAGAGCTCCCCGCTTCTTTGCCCTCCCCGAGGAGGCGCCCGCCCTGTCCGCGCTCCGCTGCGGCCTCGAGCTCGGCGAATACGACGGCAAGCTCTTCCGTCCCGCCCACGCCCTCGCCATGGCATACGGCGGACGGGCAAACCGCAAACTCATCCTCTCCCGCGAGGAGGCAAAAAAATATCTCCACGGCGAAACCGTGGAGACAGACCTCGGACATGGGTGGTGCGTCGTGTGTGTGGAGGAGTTCCCGCTCGGCTGGGGGAAGGTCACGGCGGGGGTCGCAAAGAACCATCTTCCCAAGGCGCTCAGGATGATCTCTTAGGCGCCTCATCGCCTCTTTGCTGCCTCTTCATGCGCAGCCAATTGCACAGGCCGTAGAGGTCGAGGGCGAGGAAGACGGCGAAGCAGACGACGAGGGCGATGTACTCCGTGCTCTTCGCCGAAGCGAGCGACCAGAGCACGATGAGCACGACGTCGTTACAGGCATAGGCGAGGGCGTAGAGGGGACTGCGGAGAAAGGTAAAGGAGACGGCGACGAAGCTCGTCGCGACCGAGACGGTGCTCCAGATGAGGTTTTCGGTGCCGAGCGCGCCGAGGAGGAACCAAAAGCCCGTCGTCACGGCGGCGGCGAGGAGGAAGACGGCGGCATAATGCCCCGCCCTGAGGGAGCGGATCTCCACCTCCGCATGGTCTTCGCGGAAGGGGTGGCGGAGCCATGAGATCACGGCGGCGAGCGCCATGGGCGCCGACATGCCGAGGTAGGTGATCATCTCCCCGTAGTAGTGTTGGCCATAGGAGACGAAGCCGTAGTAGGCGGCAAAGACCACGCAGAGCATCTGCCCGATGACATTTCCCTTGGAGACGAAGATGAGGGCGGTGGCACCCAAGATGGACCCCGCGAGGTTGAGCCAGTCGGTATTTTTGCACAGTACAAAGGAGAGGACGACGGCAAGGACCGACCCCGTCCAAAGTAAGATCTCAAATGGGCTGAAATAGTGTAAGATGTCTCGTTTCATAATAATTTAAGCGGCGGCGCAAGATAGCGCCGCCGCCTTTTGTCATACCTTATCCGTCATCCGAGCGGCCCATTCGTCATTCGAACAGACTATCCGTCATCCCGAACGGATGTGAGGGATCCCGTCTCAGCGGCTTACTCCTCGTCGGGCTCGTCCTCGGTCTTCTTGGACGCGTTCGTATCGGGGGTGAGGACGGTGAGCTTGGGCTTCTTGTCCTTTTGCGCCTTCTTCGGGCGGCGGCTCCACAGCTTCCTCACGGCGATGGCAAGGAGGGCAAAGGCAATGGCTGCGACGAGGAGGATGGATGCGGCATACAGCCAGATATTCTGTCCGTCGGGGTCGGCCTCCGTCGTCGTGTCGCTGTCGTTGGAGCCGTCGTCTGTCTCGCCGAGGTCATCGGGCGTCACGGTCACTTCGTTTTCCGCATAGCTCATGAAGAGGGAGACGGAGGGGACCGCCGTGCCGAGGAGGCTGCCGTCCTCATCCTCGCAGAAGAGCCACATGAGCGCCTCTTCCCGCGCGGACTGATCGTAGGAGCCCCAAGGGTTGCCGAGCTTCTCGGTATCCGCCGTCTTATCATAGCGCAGATAGTCGGGCGAATCGAAGAAGGTGAAGGTGTAGTAGAGGGCGAGGGGCTTATCCTTCCACGTGGCGGGGAGGAGGTCCTCTTCGCCGAGCTTGGTCTCCGCGGTCTCATTGATCTCATCGCGGATGGCCGCAGCGGCTGCATCGCGGAGGGTCGCATAGTTCGAGGAGCTCGAGGTCGAGCAGCGGTCAAACATGACATAGCCCTGCGCGGGGATGCCGTTCTCCGCATTTGCGGTGAGGTTCTCGGCCGTCCCTTCGCGGCAGCCCGCCCACAGCTCGAGGCGGTAGGTCTTGGAGGAGTTGCCCGTCTGCACATAGAAGGAGAGGGTCACCCACTTGCCCGCATTTTCGGGCGTACCCGTCACGGTGAGCGATGCGGCATAGGTGTCCCACGCTTCCTTGCTGTAGTCATAGCGGAGGTAGGCCGCGTCGACGGTGAGCTGCTTCACGGGCGTGCCGTATGCATCGGTGTCCGAATCCTTATCGTAATATGCATACGCGGTATCGGGATCGGTGTCGTCGGGGTTGTGCCAGAAGGCTCTCGTGCCGTCCTTCGTCACATAGTGTCCTTCGTCGTCGCGGTCAAAGGAGGCGAGGTTGGCATAGAAGTTCTCATCCGCGTCATCCTGCGCGTTCTTGTAGAGGCCGTTGTCCTGAAGGGTAAAGAGGATCTTGCCTTCCTTCTTGTAGTCCGCGGAGTCGGGGTCCATGCTGACGATGTTGCCCTTTTCGTCGTACCAGAAGGTATACTTGGGAAGGGTGGGAGCGAGGCTCGTGTCCGTCTTGTCGATGTCGGAGACGTCGGTGAGGTAGACGGTCGCCTTGGCGCCCTCGGAGAGCTTGACGCGCACGGAGATGCGGCTCGCCGCATTGCTTGCCACCGTCGCGGAGGAGGCGAAGAAGCCATAGGCAGGCTGCACGCTCGCGCCCGTATTCACGATGACGAGGGGCTGATAGGCGGCATCTGCCGTCGTGTCCGCGTTGCCGAACATGCTCTTCCACCACGCGGCGGCGATGCGGTTTCTCTCCGCCTCATTGCCCTCCGCCTCTACGGGAAGGGTCACGTTTTCGGGATTGAGCACGGTCATCCACTTATTGGGGAGATAGTCGGCATTGGAGACATCCGTCTTCGCCGTGTCGAGGTCGAGGTAGTTCTTCGCATATTCGGAGGAGAGAAGGCCCGTGTAGACGCCGTACTCCGTCGCGAGCGTCTCGCGGCCGGGGTTCTTCGCGCCGCCCTCTACGAGCACATTGCTGCCCGCGAGCACGCCGTTATATTTTACGGGAATGGCGAGGCCGTCCTCGAGCTGCGTGCCGTTTGCGGAGGCATCGTCGAATTTGGAGGAATCCTTTACCGTGGCGGTGAGGGAGACCTTCTGGGCGTAGGTGCCCGTGGCGGCATAGGCATACTGCGACTTGGTGAGGTAGCAGGTGCGGAAGTCGGTGAAGGCCGCATAGCCGTCGCCGTAGTCCGTCTTCGTCGTGCTCGCGATGGCGGTGGGGCCGTAGGTGAGCTCGAGATAGAAGGACTTCTCGGTCTCGGTGGCATTCTCCACGAAGAAGAAGCAGCGCACCCAGCCGCGGTAGATGTCCTTGCCCGCCTGCGTCTCCTCTTCGGTGTCGCCCTCGATGTCGGTGGTGGAGACGGTGGTGGTGTCAAAGGCCGCGATGGGGTTTCTGTTTTCGCCGTCCACGAGGATGGCGCTCGCGCCCGTGAGCCCGCTCTCGATCTCACTCGTCTTCACGAAGAAGGAGAGGAGCATGCGCGTGCCGGGGGCGAGGGTAAACTTGCTGTTCGTCACGGTGGCGGTATACGCCGTGCCGTTGGCGGAGAGGAGCATGACGATGTTGTTCTGCGCATCGGCTTCGAAGGGGAACTTGTCCGCGAAGTCCTTATTGTAGATGGTGCGGAGATAGCCGTTCGTCGTCTCGTTCTTGATCTCGTCCAGCGTCATGACGCGGCCGATGTTGTTGCGGGACTTGTCGCCCTCGTCATTTCTCGTGTCCCTGAGCGAGGGGTCGATGTTTTCGGGATAGTAGGTCTTGCTGCCCGAGACTTCCTTGGTGGGAGATACGGTGATCTCGGACTCGTCGTCTGCGAAGGGAAGGGGATCGAACTCCTCGGAGGCATTGAGGTCGAGCGCAAAGGTCTTGGCCTCGAGCTCGGGCGCGAGGAAGATCTTGTCGTCGCCCCTGTCGTTGATGGTGCAGGTGTAGTTCTCCCCGAGGGCCTCGGTCGCTTCGCTGTAGGCGGCGTCGGAGAGGATCTTGCAGCGCACGTCGTCGAAGAAGGCGTACCCGTCTACGGACTCATAGCGGTTGTCCGAGCTGCCCTGTCCGAGGCCGAGCTCGATGCGGAAAGTCGTGGCGGCATAGGTATTGGCATGGATATACACCGTGTACTGCTCCCATGCGTCCTTCGTGACGATGTTTTTGATCTGCATCTGGTCGAGGGTGGAGCCGCCGACCGTGTTGGTAATGCCGATATAGGCGCCCGCGCGCTTCTCGACGGGGATATCCTCTTCGCCGTCCGTGGAGGTCGCATAGTGATAGAGCTCGGAGGTGCGTACCCAGACCGAGACGGAGGCCGCCGTGCCTGCCTGCAGGGTGACGGTCGTGGAGGAGGTATAGTGCTGTGCCGTGCCGCGCACGCCGTCCGAGGTGTGGCGGTTGTGGATCATGAGGATGGAATCTTCCTCCGCGTCCCTGCCGTCCGCTTCGGCATAGAGGAGGGGATGTGCGTCGTCATTTGCGACCTCGGAGAGATACTCCACGTCTTCGAAGTCGATGGAGTAGCCGTAGTCGCCGTACAGCGCAAAGTCCGCCTTGGAGTCGACGGAGTAAAATTCGTAGAATTCGAGACGGTCGTAGACGGAGGCCTCTTCCCAGTGCGCCTCGGCATTGGAGACGGCCGCCTGCGTGAGTTCGCCGCTCGTCGCCTTGACGGGCTCGCCGTCGTCATCCTTCTTCACCGTGCCGTCATCTTCCTTTTCGTAGCGGTCGGCCTCGAGGATGAGGGGGTAGGTGGACTTCGCCATCTTGTCCCAGTCGGAGACCCTGACGATGCCCGAGGTCGTGGTGGAGGAGGGGGAACCGGAAGAGAAGGACCAGTCATTGGGCGAGTTGATGAAGGCGCGCTTGTCGTCGTCTTCCTCGTCCATCTCCCTGAAAAACTCGAAGTTGCCGTTTTTCAGGCGCTGGGTATCCGTCGCGGAGGGCGTGGTGGTGTCGTCCTCATTTTCCTGTTCCTCGGGCGTGCATGCGGAGATGACGCCCAGAGAGAGGGTCGCGGAAAGAAGGAGGGCAATGCCGCCCATGAAGCGTCTCTTTCCTTTTCCCGATTGATAGAATTTTGCCATAGATCACACCTTACGTTGGCGGCGGAACAAGGGGGCTTGCGCCGCGCGCCGAGATTTTTCGGAAATACTTCTCCATTTTAATACAAAAGCGAAAGACTTGCAAGCGCTTTTGCATGCCGACCGCAAAAAAAGGCAAATTTTTTTTCCTCTTGCACATACTTTTCACGAAAAAGCGGGGAAAAGTGCCCGAAAATGGGGTCGGCGGGATACATATGCGAAATTTCGGATTCCTCGGCGGCGGGCTCATCGGGCTCGCGAACGGACTCTTCGGCGGGGGAGGAGGCATGATAGCCGTGCCCGTCCTGCGGGCGCAGGGGCGGGATGCAAGACACGCCCATGCCGCCGCCATCGCCGTCATGCTCCCCGCCTCCGCCCTGAGCGCCGCGGTCTATGCACTCCGCGGCTATCTCTCCCTTTCCCTCCTCCTTCCCGTCCTCCTCGGCGCCGTGGCGGGCGGGCTCCTCGGGGCGCGCCTCCTCTTTCTCTCCTCGTCGAAGGGAGCGGCCCTGCTCTTTTCCGCCGTCATGCTCGCGGCGGGGGTGAGGATGGTGCTGCCGTGAGCTTCCTCATCCTCTTTCTTGCGGGCATCGCGGGAGGGGTCTTCGGCGGGATGGGTATGGGCGGCGGGACGGTGCTCATCCCCCTCCTCACGCTGGGGTGCGGCATCGCCCAGAAGGAGGCGCAGGCGATCAATCTCGCCGCCTTTCTCCCCATGTCCGCGGCCGCCCTCGCCGTGCATGCAAGGGACGGTCTCCTCGAGAAGAGGGGACTCCTCTCTCTCGCCCTTCCCGCCCTCGCCGTCTCGGGGCTGTGCTCGCTCGGCGCATCCTTCCTTCCCGCCGCCGCGCTCCGCCGCGCCTTCGGTCTCTTTCTGATCGTTCTTTCCGTGTTCCAAATTCACATTTTTTCCGAAAAAAGGCATAGGGGGCGGGTTTTCGGGAAAAAATTTTTGTAAAAGCGCAAAGTTTTTTCAAAAAGGGTATGGACAAACGGCCGAAGCTGTGTTAGAATAAACATACCATTTAGAATAGGGGAGAGTTTCGACTATGCGCCCGCGCGTGCGGGTATGCCTCCCCCACGGTATCCTGCCGCAAGAGTTTCTCTGCGGCACACGACGGAAAGGACGGACAACTCGGTTATGGAAAAAATCGGCATCATCGATCTCGGCTCGAATTCCGCAAGGCTCGTCATTGTCGACATGTTCGGCGACGGGCACTTCATGGTGACGGATGAGCTCAAAGAAAGCGTAAGATTGGGACAGGATATGGACCGCGACGGCTTCCTCAAGCCGCAGCGCGTCGCCGAGACGATCAAGACACTGAAGATGTTTAAGCGGCTCTGCGACGCTTCGGGCGTGGAGCGTATCATCGCGGTCGCGACCGCGGCCGTCCGCCGCGCCAAAAACCAGCGCTCTTTTCTCGATGAGATCCAGGCGACCTGCGGGATCCGTGTCAACGTGCTCTCCGAAGAGGAGGAGGCGACCCTCGTCTATCGCGGGGTCATCAACTCCATGGACATCCCCAAGGGCATCATCCTCGAGATCGGCGGCGGCAGCACCAAGATCATCTACTATAACCGCAGAAATCTCCTCAACTATGCGACGCTCGCATTCGGCGCCGTCACCCTCACCGACCTCTTCGATGAGGACGGCGTGTCGCCCGAGGAGCAGACCTCGCGCATCGAGGAGTTCTTTACCGAGCAGTTCAAGAAGATCGATTGGCTCAAGGAGGTCGACCCCGACACCCAGATGATCGGCGTGGGCGGGTCCTTCCGCAACCTCTACAAGATCAACCGCATCGTGAGGAAATACCCCCTCAATACGGTGCATAATTACCAGTTCACGACGGAAGATTTTCTCGCCGTCTATGGCATGGTGCGCGTGCTCGACGTGGAGAAGCGCAAGCGTATCCGCGGCCTTTCGCCCGAGCGGGCGGACATCATGCCCGCCGCCCTTGCCATCATCAAGGCATTTACCGACTACCTGCATATCGAGAACTTCACGCTGAGCGGATGCGGCCTCCGCGAGGGCATCATGATCAATACCGCCGTGCCCCTCACGGTGGAGCGGCCCATCTCCGATGTGCTCTCCTATTCCCTCGCCACGCTCGCGCACTACTATGGGTGCAATGAGCAGCATGTGGAGAATGTGGTGCATCTCTCCATCCAGCTCTTCAAGCAGCTGCGCGTCCTGCATAAGTTCCCCCGCGTGTACCTGAAGGTCCTGCGGATCGCCGCGAGCCTGCACGACTGCGGGCAGCGCGTGCGCTTCTACAACTGTCAGGCACACAGCCGCTACATGATCCTCGCGAGCGGGATCTACGGCGCCACCCACCGCGAGATCGTGCTCGCCGCCTTCGTGGCGGGCTGCCATAAGCGGGAGGACATCTCCCCCGCCGACTGGAACCGCTATAAGGATATCGTGAGCGACGAGGACCTCGAGATCGTGAAAAAGCTCGGCGTGCTCCTGCGCATCGCGGAGAGCCTCGATCGGAGCGGACAGGGCATGGTGAAGGGCATCAACTGCGATGTGCTGGGCGATTCCGTCATCATGAAGACCGACCTCGCGGGCGACGCCGCCCTCGAGATCAGGCAGGCGATGAAGGCAAACGCGGAGTTCAAGCGGACCTTCAAGAAAAATCTCGAGATCCTGTAAGCCGCAAAGACGCATGCTCATCCTCGCATCGGGCTCCCCGCGCAGGCGGGAGCTTCTCGGAAAACTCGGATATTCCTTTCAGGTAGAGCCCTCTTTGTTCGAGGAATCGGCAAAGGGGCTTTCCGCATATGAGACGGTGCTCGCCTTCGCGGAGGGCAAGGCGGAGGAGGTCCTCTCGCGCTTCCCTTCGGCCTGTGTGCTCGGCGCGGATACCGTCGTCGAGGAGGGCGGGGAGATCCTCGGAAAGCCAAAGGATGAGGAAGACGCCCGCCGCATGCTTCGCCGCCTCTCGGGAAGGACGCACTTCGTGCATACGGGGGTGGCCATTCTCACCGAAAGGACGCGCCGCGTCTTTGCCGTCACCACCGAGGTGGAGTTTTATCCGCTCTCGGAGGAACTCATAGAGCGCTATGTCGCGAGCGGACTTCCCCTCGACAAGGCGGGGGCGTACGGCATCCAGGACGGCTATCCGCTCGTCAGAAAAATCAAGGGGAGTTTTACAAATGTCGTGGGTCTGCCGACCGAAGAGGTGGATACCATGCTCAAGGAGACCCTTGGAGGAACGCCATGTTAAGACTTGCTATCGACTTCGGGACTTCGGTCACGAAAATCTACCGCGTCGGGAGCGGGATCGTGCTCGCCGAGGCGACCTGTCTCGCCGTCACGCGGGACACGGGGGAGGTGCGCGCCTACGGAAACGAGGCGAAGCGCCTGCTCGGCAAGACCGCCGAACTCACCGAGATGGTCTTCCCCGTCAGCGAGGGACACATCGTGCGGGAGAAGTATGCGGGCGCCCTGCTCGAGTACTTCATGAAGAAGGTGGGCCGCGCCTTTTCGGTGCACGCCCTCTTCTGCGTTCCGTGCGGGTGTACCAATGAGGAGAAGGAGAAATATTACCGCATCGCAAGGGCGGCGGGCATCGGCCGCATCGACTTCGTCGACACCCCTTTCCTCGCGGCACTCGGGCAGGATGTCCCCCTCTCGGAGTCCAATCCCGTCTTTGCCATGGACCTCGGCGCGGGCAAGACCTCCATGGCCGTCTTTACCCTCGACGGCATCATCGCGGGGCTCACCATGGCGGTGGGGGGGAACAATATGGACACCCATATTATCGACCATGTCGCCGAAAATTTCGGTCTGAAGATAGGGCCGCAGACGAGCGAGCGCCTCAAAAACACGGTGGGGAGCCTGCTCGCGGGGGACAACCAGAGCGCCATCGTGCAGGGGCGAGATGTCGCGGAGGGGCGTCCCCGCTCGATGTCCCTGTCGTCGGGAGATATCCTCTTCCCCATCCGCGTCTATGTGGACAAGATCCTCGAGTACGCCGAGCTCATCTTCCGCAGGCTTCCCGCGGAGGTATGCGCCGCCATGTGCAAGAGCGGCGTCTATCTGGCGGGCGGGGTATGCGCCCTCGAGGGATTTTCCGACTATGTGGCGGAGAAACTGGGCATGGATGCCCACGTCGCCCCCGACGTGAGGACGGCGGTCATTTTGGGCGGCGGCCGCGTGGCGGGCTCCGAGCCCCTCATGCGCAAACTTTGCACGGGTTAAAAAAGAAAATCTTTCCGAAAGGGACCGCGGGGCGGTCCCTTTTGTTTGGGAAGGCAAATGCGATTTTTTGCGCGAAATGATTTGACTTTGCCCGTAAAATCACTATAATAATAAAAAAGACGGGACGCCGAAGGGGCGGCCGCGCCGAAGGTCCTTTGCGGAGAAGATGGGAGATTTGAGCGAAAACGCCCATACCATGTCCGCGAAGGAGGCGCACAAAACCCTTCCCGCGCCCACATGGGCAAGACGCCTTTTTCGGGAGGAAGCATGGAACAATTCGAAACGATTTTTGCCTCGGCCGCAGAGGAGGCGGCAAAAGCGGAGACTTCGCGCGCTCTCTATGAGGTGCGGATGCAATATCTCGGACGCACGGGGTCGGTCACGGCCCTCCTGAAGGGCATGCGGGAGATCCCCGCCGAGGAGCGCCCCGCCTACGGAAAGAAGATAAACGACCTTCGCGAGCGGCTCGAGAAGATGTTTGACGGCCGCGATGCGGAGGTGAAGGAGCGCGAGCTCTCCGCCCGCCTCAGGGAGGAGGCCGTCGACGTGACCATGCCCGGGAGAAAGTGCGAAGAGGGCACCCTACACCCCGTCACGCGGGTCAGGAACGAGCTCATCGACATCTTTTCGGGCATGGGATTCGAGGTCTTCGAGGGGCCCGAGATCGAGAACGACTACTATAATTTCACGGCGCTCAATACTCCCGCCGACCATCCCGCCCGCGACATGCAGGATACCTTTTACCTCACGGACGAATTTCTCCTCCGCACGCAGACGAGCGCGGGGCAGATCCGCTTGATGGAGAAGAAGAAGCCGCCCATCAAGATGCTCTCGCCCGGTCGGGTCTTCCGCTCGGACGACGACGCGACCCATTCGCCCATGTTCCATCAGATGGAGGGGCTCGTGGTGGACAGGGGCATCACGCTGTGCGACCTGAGGGGCATGCTCGATGAATTTGCCCGCACCATGTTTTCGGCAACGAGCAAGACGCGCCTCCGTCCCTCCTACTTCCCCTTCACCGAACCCTCTGTCGAGGTGGACGTGAGCTGCCATCTCTGCGGGGGGAAGGGGTGCTCGCTCTGCAAGGGCACGGGCTGGATCGAGGTGCTCGGCGCGGGCATCGTCAACCGCCATGTGCTCGAGAACTGCGGCATCGATCCCGACGAATACTCCGGCTTTGCCTTCGGCATGGGCATCGAGCGCATCGCCATGCTCAAGTACGGCATCAACAATATCAAGCTGCTCACCGAGAACGACGTGCGCTTTCTGAAGCAGTTCCGTGATTAAGGGGGAAAGAAGATGAAAGTACCTTTTTCGTGGCTCAAGGACTTTGTGGAGATCGATCTCTCGCCCGAGGCGCTCGAGGAGAGGCTCTTCTCGTGCGGATTCGAGGTGGAGGAGCTCATCTATCTCGGCAAAGATGTGGAAAATGTCGTCGTGGGGGAGATCGTCTCCTGCGAAAAGCACCCCGATGCGGACAGGCTGACCGTGTGCAAAGTGGATTGCGGCGCGCGGGGAGAAAAGCAGATCGTGACCGCCGCGACCAATGTCTTCGTCGGCGCGCGCGTCCCGGTCGCGCTGGACGGCGCCACGGTAAAACACGAGGGCGGCGTGCAGAAGATCAAGGCGGGCAAGCTCCGCGGCATCCTCTCCGAGGGCATGTTCTGCTCGGGCGAAGAGCTCGGCATAAGTGACGATTTTTACGAGGGCGCCGAGGTGAACGGCATCCTCATTCTCGATGAAAATGAAGACTTGGGGTCGGATATTCGCCCTATCGTCGGTATCGATGACTATATCTTCGACATCGCGGTGACGGCAAACCGCCCCGACTGTCAGAGCATCCTCGGCATCGCGTGCGAGGTCGCCGCCGTGCTCAAAAAGCCGCATGGAGGCTTCCTGCCGCCCTCTCCTTACGAGGGCGCACCGACGGACGTCGGGTTTTCCGTCGAGGTCAGAGAGCCCGCGCTCTGCCCGCGCTATCTCGGCAGCTTCGTGAAGGACGTGAAGATCGCGCCGTCGCCCCGCTGGCTGCGCCGCCGCCTCGCCCTCTGCGGGATGCGGTCGGTCAATAACCTCGTCGACATCACCAACTATATCCTCCTCGAGGTGGGACAGCCCATGCATGCCTTCGACAGGAGATATCTCCGCGGAGATAGGATAGTCGTGCGCCGCGCCGAGGCGGGAGAAAAGATCGTGACGCTCGACGAGAAGGAATTTTCCCTCACGCCCGACAACCTTCTCATCTGCGACGGGGAGCGTCCCGTCGCGCTCGCGGGGGTCATGGGCGGGCTCAACAGCGAGATCCGCGAGGACACGACAGAGGTCTTCTTCGAGGCGGCGAGCTTTGCCCGCGACAGCGTGCGGAAGACTTCCCGCGCCCTCGGCCAGAGGAGCGACTCCTCCGCCCGCTTCGAGAAGGGGGTCTATCCCGTCCTGCCGCACTACGGCATGCAGCGCGCCCTTTGGCTCGTGCAGAAGCTGGGCTGCGGCACGCCCACGGACAAGTGGTTCGCGCCGAATTTCTGCGACGTGCAGGCGGGAGACCTTGCAAAAAAGAAAGTAAGGACGAGCTACGAAGCGATAGACAGCGTCCTCGGGATCCGGGTGCCGAAGGAGGAGGTGAATGCCATCCTGACCCGTCTCGGTTTCGAGGTTTCGGACATGGGTGCCTCGTTTGAGGTCTCAGTGCCCCTCTGGAGGGAGGATATCGACGGATACCCCGACCTCGCCGAGGAGATCATCAGGATGTACGACTACGAGCACATCACGCCCACCTTCCTCGAAAATGCGACCGTGACGCACGGCGGCCTCACCTCCGCGCAGAAGAGTGAGGAGAAGTTCAAGCGCGCCGTGCAGCACAGGGGATTTTCGGAGGCGTGCAACTATTCCTTCTGCTCGCCCAAAGAATTCGACCTCTTCCGCCTTCCCGCGGAGGCGCCCGAACGCAGGGCGGTGAAGATCCTCAACCCCATCGGCGAGGACCTCTCCGTCATGCGGACCATGCTCATGCCCTCCATGCTGCAGAACGTGGTGCGCAATGTCCGCCGCGGCAACGAGAGCGGGCGGCTCTTCGAACTCGCGAATGTCTACCTGCCCAAGGAGCTGCCCTTAAAGGAGCTGCCCGAGGAGAGGAGGCACGCCGTGCTCGCCCTCTGGGGAGAGGGGGACTTCTTCGACCTCAAGGGCGCCGTGGAGGGCGTCCTCGGCGACTTCGGCATAAAGCCCTCCTTCGCCCGTGCGGAGAGGCCCTACCTGCACCCCGGCATCACGGCGGAGATCTCCGCGGGGGAGGAGTGCGTAGGCGTGCTCGGCGAACTTCATCCCGCCATCGCGGAGGAGCTTGCCCTCGAGAAAAAGGTCTTCCTCGCCGAACTCGACTATGCCGCCCTTCGCGAAGTCTTTGCGGAGGACATCGTCTACCGCAACCTGCCCGCCTTCCCCGACGTCCGCCGCGACCTCGCCGTGGTGGTGGATGAAAAGGTGACCTGCGCCGAGCTGGAGGCGTGCATCCTCCGCGCGTGCAAGTCGGCCGTCTCGGCAGAGCTCTTCGACGTCTACCGCGACCCCGCCCGCCTCGGCGAGGGCAAGAAGAGCATGGCGGTGCGCATCACCTTTACCTCCGGCGCCAATGCCGAAAAGGGGCTCACCCCCGAAGCGGTGGACGGATTTTTCCGCAAGATCGTGGGAAATCTCAGCCACCTGCTCGGCGCCGAGCTCCGCTGAGCTTCATTTTTTCCGAAGACGGACCCCGCGCGGCCCGTCTTTTTTTCGGAAAAATGAAAAAAGGGCGGGCGAGAGGGAAATTTTTTCGCGGGAATATTGACAACGTGCCCTTTTATGTGTATAATAGTCTATGCATGCGCGGCGCGCGCGGAAAAAAATTTTTCCGAAAAAAGTAAAATGTAGGCGCGGCGTGCAACCTATTCGGGGCTTTCCCGTAGTATAATGCTATCATAACGGAGGACATATGAAAATCAGAAGTCACAAAGAACGCGTCAAGGCAGCCAAGGAGTTCATCGCATTGAGGGGGATCCCCGTCTCGATCTTCGACAGGGAAGCATTCGTGGAGTATTTCCTCCTCGAGGACATCCAGAACTACTACAGACAGAAGCTTGAGGAACAGAAAAAGTTCCGTCCCGTGAACAAGGCCGAGGTGCGTGCCAATAAGCTCCTCCTCGAGCGCTTCTCTGCCGTCGTCCTCGTCTTCGAGAGCGCGGTCGCCTATGCGGGTGCGGCCATCCAGTCGGGACAGTACTCGCTGGTGTGGTCGTCCATCCCCGAGGGCGCCCTGCAGCGCGCGGCGGCAAGTGCCAAGTATCTGCCCGAGCTGCGCAAACTCGCGGTCAAGATGCTGAGAGCGCTCTCCGACCAGGCCCTCTTGGCGACGGCGGAGCGCATCTCCGTGGATGAGGAGAGCGAAGACATCGACGCACACGAGGCAAATGTGCGCAGAGTGCGCGGACTTCCCTCCGCCGACGACATCCTCGCCGAGATAGAGGGGGCGGACGTCGCCGCGGATACGGAGGCCGACCTGCCCACCGCCGAAGAGCTCGAGGAGGCCATCAAGGCCATCGAGCGCGCCATTCCCGACAGAAAGAAGAGATCGAAGGCCGATCTTTCATAAAATATCAAGGAGAAAATCATGAGAAAGAAGAACAACGACGAAAAGATCATCGCAGCTCTGGATGCACTCGACAAGGGGGTCCGCACCCTCGAGAAGTTCGGTGCCCGTTACGATGAATACATCGATCAGGCTGCCATCCGCGGCGACGACGCCCGTGCGAAGCAGCTCATCAGGCAGAAGCACCGCGTCTACGCCCTCGCCGAGCAGCTCGGGACCCTGAAGGGGAATATCGAACTCGGCGCCTTCAGCGCACAGGCCATCTCCTCGCTCAGCGCCATCCCCGGAGCCATCGCGGCATGCAAGGGCCTCCTCGCAGAGTCTCCCGACTTCGCGAAGCTCGGCAAGAGCATCTCCGCCATCTTCAAGGACATGAGCAAGTCCGAGGCAGAGATTGCCAAGCTCAATGAGATCCTCGAGCCCCGTCCCGTGGACTCCATCGCCACCCGCCTCGACGGCACGTCGCCCTATGAGGACGAGGAGAGCGATTGGTTCAAGGCGGAGTATGCTTCGATGATCGAGCGCATCAAGAAGACGCAGACCCCCGTGTCCGTCCCCGATGCAGCGGCCGCAGAAGCTGACGATACGGGCGACATCGACTACGCGGGGATCGTGGAAGAGGAAAAGAAGAAGTAACGCGCGGGGACACCGCGTAAGGCGAAAGAGAAGGAGCGGACATGGGAACGAACGACAAGATCGCTACGGTCTTTTCCAACGCGCGCGAACTCGTGCGGCGCGGGGAACCGAAGGCGGCGCGGGCGTATGTGCTCGTCCTGCTCGAGGGGGCCGTGAAGACCTATCAGAGTGCCTCCACGATCCTGCAGAAGGCCAGGGCTGCCGCCTTTTTGGACCAATGGATCGCCGTCTCCCGCGAGCTCTATGAGGGCAGGATCTCCGATTTTGTCCTCAAGAGCTT
This sequence comes from uncultured Clostridia bacterium, assembly GCA_947597925.1. Lineage (GTDB taxonomy): Bacteria > Bacillota > Clostridia > Christensenellales > Borkfalkiaceae > Gallimonas. The sequence goes on from CANQFA010000001.1 coordinate 79,544, forward strand.
CGGACTCCCTCTCGGAAAAGGCGAACCCGCAGCAAGGCCCATAAAGCAGCCCGAAAGGAAGTCCCCGAGGAAAGCTCCCGAGAAGAAGGAGCCCGCACTCGAAGACGATCTGGACCTCGCCGGCCTCGTGGAGGAGGCAAAGGAGACGCAGGGGTGGTGCGCCGATGTCTTCGAGCACAACCGCCGCGCCGTCGTCCGCATCTCCCTCACGGGACCCACGTTCCGCCGCAGCGGGACGGGATTCATCATCTCGAAGAAGGGCTATCTGCTCACGAATGACCATGTCGTCTACGACGAGGCGTCGGGGGGATATTTCTCCAAGGTCTTCATGGAGTTCGACGGGGTAAAGAAGAAGATCGGGATCGAGGTCCTCTATTCGGACCGGAGCGCGGACGTCGCGCTCTGCACCTTCGATCCTGCGGAGGCGGGCGAGTTCGGCTGTGTCAGGCGGATCGCCGACTATTCCGCACTCCTGCAGGGAGCGGACTGTCTCGTGATCGGAAATGGGTTCGGCATGGGACTTGCGCCCTTCTCGGGAGTGGTAAGATTCACGAAAAATTCGGACGGCGATCTGGTCTATACCGCGCCGTCCAATCCGGGCGATTCGGGCGGCCCCGTCTTCAACAGGCGAGGCGAGTGCATCGGGATCAACAAGTCGCGGACGACGAAGGTCGACGACACGCATGCGGAAGGGTATGCGAACGCGACTCCCATGGACACGATCGACGCCCTGCTCGGCAAATGGACAAAGGCCGGCGGGATCGAACTCTGAAGCGGTCCCGCATTCCGATTTTTAAGGAGATACTATGGAATTCGAAGAACTGTTCCGCGAAAAATTCCGCGTGGTGCTCAATGCGGCGCGCGCCGGGGACAGCGAAAAGGTCCTCGCGGGGCTCAGGGAGCTCTACCGCATCTTCTCGGAACAATACGCAAAGAAGAACGGCGACAGCATCCTCGTGAAGGCGAAACTCAGCCATTGGCGGGATGTCTTCGCAAGACAGATCGCCGCCGTACAGAAGAGCGGGCTCAACGACAGGCATTTCAGGTCGTTTTACGGGCTCCCGCCCCTCAGATCGGAGGACGCCGCGCCCGCGGCGAAGGCCTCCGCAGGCGGGGGAGAGATCGACTTCTCGGGCATCTTGCCGCCTCGTGAAGAGGCACCCGCGGTGCCCGAACTTCCCGAAGTACCCGAAGCTCCCGAAGAGTCTGCGGCGCCCGAACTTCCCGAGGTGCCCGAGGTCCCTGCGGTGCCCGAACTTCCCGAGGTGCCCGAGGCTCCCGAAGAGGCCGAGCTTTCCCCTCCTTCCGACGAGCCCGCAGAGCCTGTAGAGGAAGAGCCCGCGGAGGAGATGCCCGAGGGGCCCGAGACGCCCGCCGAGACGATCGCGGACGCGAAGGGCGCTCCCCAGAGCCTCGCCGACTTCGTGGGACAGCGGCACATCGTCAAGGTGCTCATGAAGGAGATCGCCATCGCCAGACAGGAGGGGAGGCATCACCTCGACAATATCCTCCTCCTCGGCAATCCCGGTCTCGGGAAGACCACCCTCATGAAGCTCATCGCAAAGGAGCTCGGGGTCAAGCTGGTCGCCATCGACGGGACGAAGTTCCGCAACAGCCAGAGGTCGACGGAGGCCTTCCAGAATCTCCTGCAGAATGTCGCACGGGAAAATGTCCCCGTCGTCATCGCCATCGACGAGATCCACGCCCTCAACGACGACCTGCAGTCCGGCCTTCTCACCCTGCTGCAGGACCGTGTCTATATCTCGCCGCCCGATAAAAACGGCATCATCAAGCACATTCCCATCGACGAATTTACCTTCATCGGCGCCACCACCGACGACGACAAGGTGCTCGCCACCATCAAGGACAGGTGCCTTCGCCTCAAGTTCCAGCTCGTGGACTATTCGCCCGAGGAGCTGCGCGAGATCTACAGGCGCAAGGTGAGCGCGCTCGGGCTCACCATCACCGAGGAGGCCATCGACATCTGCGTGCCCCGCAGCCGCGGGTCCCTGCGCTATGTCAACTCCTTCGTGGAGGGGCTCGACCGCGAACTCTATAACGACGAGGGCATCCGCGTCGGGACGCACATCGACACCGCGATCGCACTGCGCTTCTTCGCGGAGCAGGGCATCGATTCCAAGGGGCTCAACCCCAAGGATGTCGAGATCCTGCGCGCCATCGAGGAGGACCCGTCTGGCTCCATCGGCGCGGACACGCTTGCCGCCCGCATCGGCCTCGACGTCAAGAAATATCTCTCCGAGTATGAACCCTTCCTCATCAAGATAGGCTTCGTCATCGTATCGGGACGGGGAAGAGGGCTGACCGAAAAGGCCATCAACTACCTGAAGACCCGCACGGAGGACTGACCGCGGATGACCGAAAGAGAAAAGATGCTCGAAGCACTGCGCGAACAGCTCGAGGAGTTTCTGAGCATGCCCATCAAGGAGGACGAACGTCTCTCCTTCGGGGAAGAAGATGACCCGCTGACCGAAAAATTTCTCGAGGAGGAGGCGGAGCGCAAGGAGGGGGACTCCTTCCGCGAATGCCTCGATGCACTCATCGAGAAAAAGAGCATCGCCAAGCGCTCCCACGTCTATAAGGCCTCGGGCATCTCGAAATATACCTTTTCGAGGATCATGAGCTATCGGAGCGAGCACAAGCCCTCACGGGAGACGGTTGCGGCGCTCACGATCGGGCTCAGGCTGGACCTCGAGGAGGCGCAGACACTCTACCACGCTGCGGGATTTCACCTCGGTACGAGTGAATTTCTCGACAGGGTGATCCGCTTCTTCATCCGGGAAGGGCGGTACGACATCGAGGAGGTCAACTACTGCCTCGACTATTACAACTATCCCCTCCTCGGCGAACACGGGAGAGAGGACTGAGCTCCCCGCGGCTTAAAAAACACAGCGTGGCTCGGCAAATGTAGCTTGCCGAGCCACCTTTTTCCCAAGGGAGTGTGATATAATGGGGAAGAATCAAGGAGGAATACCATGTTCGATCACATCACAGAGATCATGCTGAGAAGCTACTTTATCGCGGAGAACACCGTAGGGAAGTTCTGCGCGGACAAAGAGGCGCTCTTTTTTACCTATGCACACATCTTTCTCCTCAAAGAGGAGGAGGCCTCCCGTCTCTTTGCGCTTGCGGGGAAGGAGGAGGTGCGCGCCATCCGCAGCGAGGGAGATTTCCACCGCTGCCTGCGCATGCGCCGCTTTCTCGACGAGGACAGGCCCTCTATCGAACTCGAGGACCTCATCGACATCAAGGGGACGGCATATACCATTGCACTTGGATATCACCTGCTCGAGGAGAGCGGAGAGATCCGCTCCTCCGCCTGCGAGACGGTGGTCCGCGCCGCGGAGAATGGGCTCGTGCTCGGGCTCACGACGCTCGGCATCCTGCAGATGGAGGGATTCGTCTTCGAAAAGGACAGGGAGAGCGGGATGAAGAATCTTCGCTGCGCCGCCGACTGGGACAGCGAAGAGGGGCTCTTCGCCGCCCTCTACTATGGCCTTCCCACGCGGGAGAGCCTCCTCGAGCGGCTCCGCGAGGAGCTCATAAGAGTGGGCCACGGCGAGGAATTCGGCAAGGTGACGGAAGCGTACGGCGATACCATGTCCGAGGGGAAGGGCGAATTTCGCCTCCTCGAGAAGGCCTTTCGTCAGGGTGTCATCAAGCGGGAGACCTATAATAAGTCCTATGCCCGCCTCGTCTACTCGGGGCTGCTCTCGGCGCGGGAAAAGGAGTCCCTCGTGCTCACGCCCAATAAGGACCTCTTCGCCGAGGCATGCACTCTGCCCTTAAAGCTCGGGGAGGCGCAGGCCGTCTTTCACGCGGAGGCGCTCGAGGGAGTGCGGCCGGGACATCCCGAACAGGCGGAGCAGCTCATCTGCGGGCTCGGCAATGCCGACCTTCGGACGGTGGACGCCTACCGCCCCCTGTGCTTTGTCTCGGACAGCGCATATCTGCTCAATTACTATGCGGGGCTCGTCGCACGGAGCTTCGAGGCGCCCCATGTCGAGCGCATCGAGGTGGGCGACCTCATCGACTATGACTTCGAGCCCACCAAGAACCACATCTTCGTGCGCAGCTGCGACGAGGATGCCTTCAATATCTACCTGCTCTTCTTCCGCGGGGAGATCGCGGACAGGGCCTTTGACCTCGTGAAATATTTCCTGAGGACGGAGAAGCGCAGGAAATTCCGCCTCAATCACCCCGGCGTCGCCCTCGACCTCTCCGCCGTCCTTCCCGTCTGCTTCTGCGACAGGGAAAATGCGCACAGGCTGAAGGAATGGTGCGACCTCATCCGCATCCCCGACCTCACGGCGGGGGAAAAGGTGGACTTCACCGAGCGGTGCGTGCGGGAGAAGGGCAAGATCTACGGCATCGGGAAGCTCACCATGCAGGAGGGGCTTGCGGGCAAGCTCTCGGCGTACGGCATCGACGAGATCGACATGTCCATCGACACCGCAGTGCGCATGCACCGTATGCGCGATCTGGAGCTGACGGAGGCCATGGTACTTCCCTATCTCCGCAGCGCTTCCAAGAAAAATACGATCGGATTCGGAGGGAACATTCATGATGACTGAGAAGAATTTGCCCGATGCGGGCAGACTGATCGAGGGATACGAGAACACGGGATATCATCACTACGAAGAACTCGGTGAGGACTTTCCGAACAGCATCTGGTACGACGAGCTCCCCGACCGCGAGGTGACGGGGGTGCTCAAGGCCTGCCGCTATGTCAACGGACGCCTCCTGCAGACCTATTCGGAGAAGGAGAACCATGTCGGCGTCATCGCGGCGACGAGACTGGGGAAGACGACCTCTTATGTCATCCCCGCCGTGCTCTCCTTTGCGCGGGCGAAAAACAAGAAGAGCATGATAATTTCCGACCCCAAGGGGGAGATCTACCGCCATACCGCCGCCGCGCTCGAGAGGGAGGGATACCGCATCCTCTTCCTCAATTTCCGCGACCACAGGCATTCGGAGTGCTGGAACCCCATGACGCCCATCTTCCGCAAATATCAGGCCGTCTACTCCATCTACGATCGCATCGAGTTGGTGGACACCGAAGCGGGGCCCCGCAACCGCCTCGACGGCAAGATCTACGAGGAGCAGGCGCAGCTCGACGAGGCGATCGAGCGGTGGGTCGGCCTGATGACGGAGGAGGTGGGCAATGACATCGACCAGCTCGCCACCATGATCGCCCCTACGTGCAAGTCAAGCGACCCCTATTGGGAGGATTGCGGCAGAGAGCTCCTGAAGGCCTTCTTCTGGGCCATGCTCGAGGACAGCCGTCCCGAACTTTTGGGCAGTTCGGGCAGGACGCCGATCACCGAGGAGACCTTTTCCTTTGCGACGGTCATCACCCTCATGGGCCAGCTCAATAAGTCGGAGGACGACTTTGACGGCGGGTACTTCACCTCCCGTCCCGTGACGTCGCGCGCCTACCAGATCGAGAAGTCGGTCATTCCCGAGCGCGCACAGACCACGCGGCAGTGCATCACGAGCGTCTTTACCTCACAGATGGCCATCTTCCGCGAGAGCGCCATGCGCCTCGTCACGAGCTGCAATTCCTTCGAGATGAGCGTCTTGACCGACGAGCAGCCCGTCGCACTCTTCATCGACTACCGCGACGAGCTCAAGGTGCACTTCAAGGTCATCAGCCTCTTTATCCAGGACGCCTACCGCTACCTTATCGAACACGCCAACAGCGAGCCCGACGGCAAGCGAAAAGTCCCCTTCTACTTCATCCTCGATGAATTCGGCAACTTCCCGCCCATGAAGGACTTCGAGACGACCATCTCCGCCTGTGCGGGCCGCAATATCTTCTTTATCCTCATCGTGCAGTCCTATGCCCAGCTCAACAGCGTGTACGGCGATTCCGTCGCCGCCATCATACGGGACAATCTCAATATGCACGTCTTCTTCGGCTCCAATAACCCGCAGACGCTCGAGGAATTTTCCAAGGAATGCGGAGAGTTCACGCGTATCTCGCCCGCCTCCGTTCTGAACGGCGACGGCCCGGAGATCGACTCCTACCGCTTCGAGACCATCCGCCTCGTGCCCAAGAGCAGGCTCTCCCGCTTCGTGCCCGGGGAATGCATCGTCACCGAGGCGAACTGCGGCTATGTGCTCTTCTCGCGGCTGGAGCGCTATTACCTGTGCAAAGAGTTTACCGATATCCCCCTTTCGGACGAAAAGGAATATGTCGGGAAGGCAGATCCCTTCCACCCGAAATATACCTATCGGCTCCCCGTAGCAAAGAGCGAGCCGCAGAGGAGGAGATATGGGTTCGATTTTTGAGGAAGATAAGGTGCTGCGAGAGCGCATCGACGAGTACTTTCGGGCGAACAGGGAGGCGACCATTCCTCAGCTCCAGACGGAGTTCAAGCGGGACTACTACAGCGTCCGCCTCGCCGTCTCCTCCCTCGTCTCGGAGGGGAAGATCCGTCCCGCCTCGGGCATCCGCTTCGTCACATTCTCCGAGAAAGAGACGGATGCGCGGGAGGAGCAGGAGGAGGATGATCCCGTCATCCTTGCCGCGGAATGGGAGAGGAGAGACTTCGAGGAGCGGAAGAAGCGCATCGAAGAGCGTCGGAGGCGCCTCGAGGAGCGGAGACAGGTGCTCCTGAACTCCATCAAGCTCGACAAGGAGAGTCGGCGCGAGCAGGAGGCCGAGGAGGTCCCGTGGGAGGATATCCCGCCCATGATGCGGGACATCATGAAAGTCCTCGGAGAGGAGAATTTCAGACGGTGTAGCTCGGACATGGTATGCCTCGAGCTCGCCATGGGCGGAGATCCTGACCTTCCGCACCGCTTCGAACTGCGTTGGGATGGGTATGGCGCCTATCTCACCGATGCGGGCTTTTCCCTTCGCAGCAAGGACAAGGAGAGAGCCCCGGAAGAGATCGTAAGGATCCTGCGGCAGCACGGCGTCATGTGGGCGGAAGACGAACTGCGCATCTGCGTGAATAGCTCCTCGGCACTCACCGGTCTCTTGCAGCTCTATGCTGCGTCGGTGCGCATCATCACCGAACTCTGAGGGGGAATGGGAATATGAGAGATATCATCGAGGTGCTGCTCGACCGCAAGAACAGCGAGGCAATCGTCCTCACGGATGAGAGGGGACGCGAGGTCTATTTTGAGCAAGTCGCGGTCATTCCCCGCGAAGGGGAGCTCTACTGTATCCTGAAGCCGCTCACCTACATGCAGGGCGTCGCGGACGACGAGGCCATTGTCTTCTGCGCCGAACAGCCGAAGAGGGGTGCGCCCTATCTCCGCATGGAGGATGACGAACACATCGTGCTGGAAATCTTCGAGGAATACTACAGCCTCCTCGAGCGCGCCTGAAGCTCGGCGCCTTTTTCGGACGGAAGAAAAAGACCATAAAAACGCAAAAGCCCCTGCATGCTTCCCAAGCGGGGGCTTTTTGCGGCAAACGCTTGTAATATCTCTCATTTTATGATATAATCCGAATATATCGCACGAACGGAGAAAGGCTATGGAAAATCAGGTTTTTATCAGTTACAGAAGACAGGACGGGTTTTATCCCGCATATCTCTTATACAAAGAGCTGATCGAAAACGGCTACAGCGTGTTTTTTGATATCAAAAGTATCAGGAGAGGGGAGTTTCCCGATATCATAAAGCACAACATAGAGAATTGCATGGACTATATCCTGATCGTCACCAAGGCCACCTTCTCCGAGAGAATTTTTGAAGAGGGCGACTGGATCCGCAAGGAGATAAAGCTCGCGCTGGAAAACAACAAGAACATCATTACCGTGTTTATCGATGCCGAAATTCCTCAGGAGCTCCCGTCCGACATCGAAAGGATCCGCAATTATAACGGCATTCAGCAGATTGACCCGAACCTGATAGGAGAGAACTACAGGAGACTGTTCCGGAATTTCCTGATTTCGCGGCCCGTGGTGGGAAAGGAGACTTTGCTCACGAGGCGGTGCTCTGTATATGCCGCGGATTACGGCGATGAGCCCCGCAGGCTCGAAATTCAGGCGCGGAATGCCTTTGAAACAGACAAGAGCATTTTGGAACGTATCGGCATCGGCGGGACCGTACTGGACGTGGGCTGTGCCTACGGAAAGGTGACGAAGAGTCGGTTTGACGCGCCGAAATATACGCGGGTAGTGGGCATCGACAAAAACGAAGCCTGCATCTCGGAAGCGCAAAAAATAGGCGGAAAATATGAGTTTGCCACCATCGATGTAGAGGAGAGCGACTTTGCGGACAAGTTCCGAGCATATATGGACGAGCGGGGGATAGAGGGCTTTGATATCATATTTCTTTCCCTCGTCCTGCACCACTTAAAGGATCCCTATGCGGCATTGCGCAAACTTCGCAAGTTCCTCGCCAAGGGTGGTTACATCATCGTGAGGGGGTCGGACGACGGCTCCAAACTGGCGTATCCCGACGAGCAGGGCTATCTGAAGAAGATCATAGACAAGACACTGCAGGCGCACGGAGTATCCGACCGTCTGCACGGGAGAAAAATATTCGATTGGCTGAACCAATCCGGTTACCGCGACATCCATATCTATAGCTTCCTCCGAGACACTTCCAATCTTTCCTACGACGAGCGCGAAGACCTCTTCAAGGAGAGCTTTTCGTATCGGATCAATTATTTCAGAAAGATGTGGGAGGCGGATTCGGCGAACAGCGAGCGGTTCAGCGACTTCGATGAGATGGAGACGCTCCTTGCCCTGTTCGAAAACGAGTTCATGAGAGAAAACTTCTGGTATGGGGAATACGACTATGTCGGCGTCGCGACGAGATAAGTTCGATCGAAAACAGACGGATTTATTATAAGAAGATATCCTTACTATCCAAACTCCCCGAGCGCCATTTGGCGCTCGGGGAGTTTGGTGTACCCGCCGGGGCTCGAACCCGGAGTCGACGGCGTCGGAGGCCGTAATGTTATCCAATTACACTACGGGTACATAGGAAATTATCGATCGGCGGGGCGGTCTTTTTCATATTATAGCACATTCTTCGGAAAAATGCTTTATATTTCGGGCGGGATATGGTAAAATAAAGAAAAAACTTTTCGGGAGGCGGAAAATGGCAAGGGAAACGGTCGTCGTGGGACTTTCGGGCGGAGTGGACAGCTCGGTGGCTGCCCTCCTTCTGAAAGAGCAGGGATACCGTGTCATAGGCCTCTTTATGCGAAATTGGGAGGAGCGCGACGGACAGGGCGCCTGCACCGCGGAGGAGGACTTCGAAGATGTAAAGCGCGTCTCCGACCTCCTCGGCATTCCCTACTATACCGTCGACTTCTCCAAGGAATACATGGACCGCGTCTTCTCCTATTTTCTCAGGGAATATGCCGCGGGGAGGACGCCCAATCCCGATGTCCTCTGCAACCGCGAGATAAAGTTCGGGCCCTTCAAGGAATATGCCCGCGCGCTCGGCGCCGACTTTATCGCCACGGGGCACTACTGCGGCATCTCGCATGAGGGCGGGGTGCATCGCCTCCTCAAGGCAAAGGACAGCGGCAAGGACCAGACCTATTTTCTCTGCCATCTCACGCAGGCGCAGCTCGAGGGGGTCCTCTTTCCGCTCGCCGACCTCGATAAGGAGGAGGTGCGCGAGATCGCCCTCCGCCGTCGGCTGCCGACCGCAAAGAAAAGGGACTCCACGGGCATCTGCTTCATCGGCGAGAGGAATTTCCGCGAGTTCCTGAAGAACTATTTTCCCGCACAGCCCGGGCGCATCCTCACCCTCTCGGGCGAGGAAGTGGGAAGGCACATGGGGCTCATGTACTATACCCTCGGGCAGCGGCGCGGGCTCGACCTCGGGGGCAGAAAGGGCGAAGAGGGGAGATGGTTCGTCGTGAAAAAGGACCTCGCGGAGAACATTCTCTATGTCTCGCACGGGGACGAGAGCCCGCTCTTTTCAAGGGGCTGTCTCGTGACCGAGATGAACGACATACCTACCATGCCCGAGGAAGAGGTCTACGAATGCGGTGTCAAGCTCCGCTATCGTCAGAGCGAGCAGGGGGCGCGGGTGACGAGGCTCGGCGGCGGAAAGCTCCGTCTCGACTTCATGGAGCCTCAGCGCGCGGTGACCCCAGGGCAGTTCGCCGTCCTCTATGACGAGCGGGCGTGCCTGGGCGGCGGCATCATCGAAGAAATTTTTTGAGGAGGACAAGATGACAGCTACGGAATTTCTGAAGGATTGCGGTACATTTTATCTGCTCACCGTGGATGGAGACGCCCCCAAGGGACGTCCCTTCGGCGCCGTCACCGAGATGGGCGGCAAGCTCTACCTCTGCACGGGGGAGCACAAGGCGCTCTTTTCCCAGCTCATGGCGTCGCCGAAGGCCGAGCTCCTCGCCCTCAAGGCGGGCACGCGTGAGTGGATCCGCATCGACGGGGAAATAGCCGTCTCGCACGACCTCGCGAAGAAGGAGAGGATGCTCGCCGACTGTCCCAACCTCTTAAAGCACCACAAGACGGCGGACGACCCCGCCTTTTGCCTCCTCGAGATGACGGTGGCGCGCGCGGAGTATCACGCGGGGAAGGAAGTAGCCCTCCTCGAGGTCTGAATCATTCCCCGAAAAATTCGCGGATGATCTCGGCGATCTTGCTCCTGTAGATCACATTTTCCCCTGAAGTGAAGCAGAGGGGAGGGTAGACGACGCACCACCAGTTGTCCCCCTTGCCCGAGCCGAGTTCGAGGATGAGGGCATCGTATACGCCCGCAGTGAGGGTGACGCCGTCATAGACGCGGGTGGGGAATTCCTCCCTCCGAAGGGACGCCCGCGCGCCGTAGGAAAACCCGTTTTCGCGGAGGACCTTTTCCGCTGCCCGCTCGACGGCGGGAAGATTTTTTTGTACCGCCTCCATCGCCTCCGCCTTTTTGCGGCATTCGCTCACGATGGGGGTGAGGAGGGCGACCACCTCGTCGCGCACCTGATACTTGACCGCCTGTGCGGCTTCTTCATTGGAGTCGGCGCGGATGTGGATGCGCAGGTAGGCAGCATTGCCCCCACCCATGTCCGCGGTACCCGCGAAGAAAAAGAGCAGAAGCCCCATGAGGAGCAGGATGGGAAGGACGACGGCACATTTTTTCATGATGACCTCCGAAAGACAGTGCGGTTATTGACGGGGGCGGCGAAAAATATACCTTCACGAAAAATTTGTCCGAGGTCTTGTCAACCGCGGAAGAATATGATAAAATGAAAGAGTCCGCATGATGCGGAAAAGAGGAGAACCATGCAGAGCATCGTTTCAACGCTGGCGCGCGAACTCGGAAAGACCGAGCAGCACGTGCAGAATGTCGTCACACTTCTCGACGAGGGCAATACCGTGCCCTTCATCGCCCGCTACCGCAAGGAAATGCACGGCACCATGGACGACCAGACCATCCGCACCCTCGCGGACAGGCTGCAGTACCTGAGAAATCTCGCGGCGCGGAAGGAAGAGGTCAAGCACTCGGTAGAGGGGCAGGGCAAGCTCACCGAGCAGCTCGCCGCCTCCATCGACAATGCCGAGACGCTTGCCGAGGTGGAGGACCTGTACCGTCCCTATAAGCAGAAGCGGCGCACCCGCGCCACTGTCGCAAAGGAGAAGGGGCTCGAGCCGCTCGCTGCCCTCCTCTTTGCACAGGAGCCCGACTGTCCCGCGCCCGCCCGCGCGGCAAAGGACTTCATCGACCCTGGGAAGGGGGTGGAGAGCGTGGAAGACGCCCTCGCGGGGGCCTCGGACATCATCGCCGAATGGGTCTCCGACGATGCGGAGATCCGCAAGCACCTCCGCGCCCTCTTCGTGCAGTGCGCCGATATCCTCTCCGCGCCCGCCAAAAAGGACACCGAGGACTCTGTCTACCGCAACTACTATCACTTCACGTCGCCCGTCTGCAGGATCGCGGGGCACCAGGTGCTCGCCGTCAACCGCGGGGAGAAGGAGGGCTTTTTGAAGGTCTCCGTCTCCATGAACCGCGATGCGGCCATCAGCGTCGTCTGCCGCCATGCCCTCGGGCCGCGCTGTGCCTCCACCGACTTCGTCCGCGCCGCCTGCGAGGACGCCTATGACCGCCTCATCTTCTCCTCGGTGGAGAGAGATATCCGCTCCATGCTCACCGATTCGGCCTCGGAGGGCGCGATCGGCCAATTTGCCCTCAACCTCCGTCCCCTCCTCATGCAGCCGCCCGTCAAGGGATTTGTGACGATGGGCCTCGACCCCGGCTACCGCATGGGGTGCAAGGTGGCCGTCGTGGACAAGACGGGAAAGGTTTTGGATACCGCCGTCGTCTACCCCACCTACGGGGAGAAGCAGAAGCAGGAGTGTATCCGAAAACTCAGCGAACTCATCAGAAAGCATAAGGTCCGCCATATCGCCATAGGGAACGGGACCGCCAGCCGCGAGACGGAGCAGATGACCGTGGAGCTCATAGCAAGTCTCGGACATGGGTGCGGCGTCTCTTATGCCATCGTCAATGAAGCGGGCGCTTCGGTCTACTCCGCATCGCCGCTCGCCGCAAAGGAATTTCCCGATTTCGACGTCAATCTCCGCTCCGCCGTCTCCATAGCGCGGCGGCTGCAGGACCCCCTCGCCGAACTCGTGAAGATAGACCCGAAGTCCATCGGTGTGGGGCAATATCAGCACGACATGCCCGAGAAGCGCCTCTCCGCCGCCCTCGACGGCGTGGTGGAGGACTGCGTGAATGCGGTGGGCGTGGACGTGAATACCGCCTCGGCGCCCCTCCTGTCCCGCGTCGCGGGGCTCAATGCGGGGACGGCGGGGAGCATCGTGGGATACCGCGAGGAGCACGGGCCCTTTACCGCCCGCCGCGAAATTTTGAAAGTCCCCAAACTCGGCGAGAAGGCATTTGAACAGTGCGCGGGATTTTTGCGCGTGCCCGAGAGCAAAAATGTGCTCGACAACACGGGCGTGCATCCCGAGAGCTATGCCGCCGCGGAGACCCTCCTTGCCGTCTGCGGCTATACCGCCGATGACGTGCGCGAGGGAAAGCTCGGCGAGCTCGGACAGCGCATGCGGGCATACGGCGAGGAGAAGCTCGCAAAGCGGTGCGGCGTGGGCCTTCCTACCTTGCGGGACCTCGCCGCCGAACTCATGAAGCCCGGCCGCGACCCGCGCGACGAACTTCCGCCGCCCGTCCTCCGCACCGACGTGCTCGACATGAAGGACTTAAAGCCCGGCATGGAGCTCAAGGGGGCGGTGAGAAATGTCATCGATTTCGGCGCCTTCGTGGACATCGGCGTGCACCAGGACGGCCTCGTGCACATCTCCCAGATCGCCGACCGCTACGTGCGGCATCCCTCCGAGGTCGTCTCCGTGGGCGACGTCGTCACGGTGTGGGTGCTCGACGTCGACGAGAAAAAGGGGCGCATCTCGCTCACCATGAAAAAGCCCAAGGCATGACATCTTGCCGAGGATGGGACAGAAGACTATGAAGGTAGCTATGACGGGCGCGAGCGGACAGATGGGACGGGAAGTCCTCCGCGAGACACTCACACTTCCCGAGGTGGAATGGGTGCGCCTCCTCCTCACGCCGAGAAAGCGCAACGATAAACTCGCAAAGAAGCTCAAAAAGAAGTACGGCGGGCGCATTGAGGTCGTGCGCGGCAAGGTCTCGGATCGCGCCGCATGTGCCGCGCTTGTAGAGGGCGCCGACTATGTCGTGCACATGGCAGGCGTCATCCCGCCCGCCGCCGACGAATTTCCCGAGCGGAGCGAAGAGTGCAACAGGCGGGGCGCTGTCGCCCTCATCGATGCGGTGAAGGCCTGCTCTCCGCAGCCCAAGTATATCCACATCTCCACGGTCGCGGTCTATGGGGGCCGCAACGAGAAGCATCCCTTCGGCAGAGTGGGGGACCCCCTCCTCGTCGCCGCCTATGACCGCTATGCCATGGACAAGCTCTTCGCCGAGCGCTATTGCCTCGATGCGGAGCTCGAAAATTGGGTGATCCTGCGCGAGACGGCCATGCTCCATCCCGACATGATGGCAAATAACATCTCCGACGGGCTCATCTTTCACATCACCCCCAATTCTCCCCTCGAGTGGGTGAGCGCGCGGGACAGCGGATACCTCATCCGCCGCATTCTGGAGCGCGACCATGCGGGCGAGGTGCCGACCTTCTGGAAGAAGATCTACGATGTCGGCGGAGGGAAGAAGGGCAGAGAGACGGGGTATGATACCTTCGACGACGGATTTGCCATGATCGGCGGCTCGACGGAGAAATTTATCAGGCCCCATTGGCTCGCCGCGCGAAACTTCCACGGCCTGTGGTTCTATGACGCCGACGAGCTCGAGGCCCTCTTTTCCTATCAGCGGGACGGGGTGAAGGCGTATTGGCAGGAGATCGCGAAGGGACATAAGATCTATGCGCTCGGAAGACTCGTGCCCGCGAAGCTCATCGACTTCTTCCTCTTCAGGCGGCTCCTGCGCCATCCCAATTCGCCCCGCCGCTGGGTGGAGGAGGGGGACAGGGCGCGCGTCACGGCGGCCTACGGCTCCCCCGAGGCGGCCGCTGCCCTCTCTCACGATTGGAAGGACTACCCGCTTTTGGCGAAAGGGGACTTCGGCGACTACGACGCCCTCCGCGACGAGAAAAACGCCGTCCTCCTCTCTCATGGATATGATGAAAGCAAGCCCCTCGAGAGGCTTGAAATCGGAGAGCTGCGCGCGGCGGCGGCCTTCCGCGGGGGCGAATGCCTCGCCGAAGCGTACGACGGCGACCCCTACAAAAAACTTCCCTGGCGGTGTCACGACGGGCACCTCTTCGAGACGAGTGTCTATACCGTGCTGAAGGGTGGGCATTGGTGTCCCGTCTGCCATCAGCCCGCGCCGTGGGACTTTGACCGCATCGCAAAATTCAGCCCCTTCGTCGCGCAGGTCTGGTACGATTCGCACGGGAAGGACGAGGACCTCGTCTATGACCTCGAGGAGGGGAGGCCGACGATCCGAAAGGTCGGGGAGAAGGCATGAAGGTCCTCTTTTGTGTGTTTTCGGGCACGGGCAATACGAAAAAGATCTGTCTGCATCTTTCGGAGGCTCTCCGCGCGCTCGGGCACGAGACGGACCTCTATGACATCAAAAATGAGGCACCCATGCCCGAGACAGAGGGCTATGATTGTCTCATCTTCGGCTATCCCGTCCACGCCTTCAATGCGCCCAAGGCGGTGACGAAATTCTTAAAAAAATTTCCGAAGGGCGCTCTGCCCTACTACCTTCTCCGCAGCGAGGGGGAGCCCTCCAAGCTCAACGACGCGGCGGGCATCGGGCCGAAGCGCATCCTGAAGGGGAAGGGATACACCCTCGCGGGCGAATTTTCCTATGTCATGCCCTACAACATCCTCTTCCGCCACTCCGACAAGATGGCGGTGCGCATGTGGCAGGCGGCAAAGAGGCGCATCGCGCGCGACGCCCTGCTGGTGGACGCTCTTGGCGGCGAGACGAAAAAGGTCGACCCCCTTCGGAGGGCGGCGGCCTTTCTCTTCCGCATCGAGCACCCCGCCATGCCTCTGATTGGGAAGACCTTTCATGCCGACAAGAAGAAGTGCGTGGGCTGCGGGAAGTGCGCCGCGGTCTGCCCCATGGGCAATATCCGCATGGACGGGCGGCCCAAGTTCGGCATGCACTGCGTGGGATGCATGGGGTGCGCCTTTCTGTGTCCCGCCGACGCCGTGCACATCTCCCTTTTAGACCCGTGGCGGGTAAACGGCGCCTATCCCGACGAGGGCGACCCCGCGACGGACGGGGAGATCTGCCGCTATCTTCGCAAGACGTACATGAACTATTTCCACGAATCGGAGGAATTATGAAAAAACTGCTCTATATCGACTGCTGTATCCGCGGAAAGGATTCTCGCACGCGCGGGCTTGCCGAGGCCTTTCTGAGCGCCGCGGAGGGCGTGGAGGCAGAGAAGGTCTATCTCGACGAAATCGACCTCCGTCCCCTCGATCTCGCCCGTCTCAATGCACGTGCGAAGCGCTCGGAGGAGGGATTTTCCGACCCCATGTTTGATTTTGCCAAACAATTTCGGGCGGCCGACCTCGTTGTCATCGCCGCGCCGCTCTGGGATATGGGCGTGCCCGCCAAGCTCAAGACTTACTTTGAGCACACCTCCGTTGCGGGGATCACCTTTGAGGTGAGAGAGGACGGAAACTGCGTGGGCTGCTGCAGGGCACAGAGCGGGGTCTTCCTGACGACGCGGGGCATGGACATCCCCGACGGCAACGAGATGGAGCAGGCGACCCCCTATGTCAGGGCCTTTCTGCGCTTCATGGGCGTGCCCGACTTCTATGCCGTTTCGGCTTGGGGCTTGGACATGGTATCCCCCGAAGAGGTCAAAAAGCGCCTCGACATCGCGAAAAGAGAATCCCGCGAGCTCGCCCTCTCCCTTCTCTGAAAACCGCACGAAAAAAGACGGAACCGAGGTTCCGTCTTTTTTCGTGTCTTGTAATTGTAACTAAGTCAGGATAAAGGTCGCAAGGAAGAGCGCGGCGATGACATAGGTGGGGACGGTGATCTCCTTGATCTTCCCAGTGCAGAGCTTGACGAGGACGAAGGCGAGGATGCCGATCCCGATGCCCTTGGAGATGGAGTAGCCGAGGATCATCACGATGAAGGTCGCGAAGCCCACGAGCGCTTCGGCGGGATCGTGCCACTCGATATCCTTTACCGAGGTCATCATGAGGACGCCGACCCATACGAGCGCGGTCGCCGTGGCGGGACCGGGGATGAGCTGGGCGATGGGGGAGAGGAACATGGCGATGAGGAAGAGGATGCCCGTCGTAAAGGCGGTGAAGCCCGTCCTGCCGCCCGCCGCGACGCCCGAGGAGGACTCGACGAAGGTCGTGACCGTGGAGGTACCTGCGATGGCGCCCGTGCAGGTAGCGATGGCGTCGGCAAGCATCATCTTGTTCATGTTCTTGGGCACGCCGTCTTCATCGAGGAGGCCGCCCTTGGAGCATGCTCCGTAGAGGGTGCCGATGGTATCGAACATGTCGATCATGCAGAGGGAGAGCGCGGAGGTGAAGAGGACAAGGAGGAGCGTACCCGCGTTATTGCCCTCGATCCCGAGATAGGCCGAGAAGTTGAAGCCGTTTGCAAAGACCTGACCCACCGACTGCGTGCCCCAATCCGCAAATGCCGTGAAGGGATTGGAGATGGAGATGCCCTCAAAGAAAGCGACGCAGGTGGGATCTTTCCAGATGCAGCCTATGCCGGTGAGCGCATAGTAGAGGACGGCCGAGCCGAGGATACCCCAGAGGATGGCGCCCTTTACATCTTTCTTGCTCATGACCGCGATGGCGACGACGCCGAGGAGGCACACGAGGGGTGCGATCATGCCGCCGTACGTCCAGCCCGCGCCGAGCACATTAAAGGCGCCCGTAAACGCCACGAGGGTGGAATCGTCGTTGGTGATGACGCCCGCATTCTGGAAACCGATAAAGGCGATGAACATGCCGATACCGACGGGAATGGCGAGGCGGACGGCCTTCGGAATGGCCTCGAAGATCTTCTTTCTGAGCCCCGTCGCGGTGAGGATGAGGAAAATCACACCGTCGAGGAGGACGAAGATCATGCTGTTCGCGTACGTCATGCCGGGAATGCCGCCTATGATCGAGAATACGATATAGGCATTGATTCCCATGCCCGACGCCTGCGCGAGGGGCATCTTTGCGAGGAACGCCATGAGCATGGTACCCACGATGGCGCCGATGGCCGTCGCGATGTACGCCGCGCCGTAAGAGATGCCCGCCAGTTCGAAGAAGCCCGCGTTCACCATGAGGATGTAGACCATCGCCATAAAGGTGGTGAGGCCCGCGACGATCTCCCGCCGGAAGGTAGAGCCCGACGCCGTGATGCCGAAGAACTTATCTACGGTGCCTAAAAATCCCTTATGCGAGGGCTCGGGCGCCATGGGTGCTTCGGCGGTTTCTTCGGGCATGGTCCCGAAGTTGTTGCCTTCTTCCATACTTACCTCCAAAAAAATTTTCTTTCGAAAGAACTTCGATAGTACAATTATAGCAGAAAAACTTCCGTTTTGCAAGGGAAGAGAAAAAGAAAATCACTCAACTTCTTAACAATTTTCATCTGTCCGCCTTCGGACGGAGGGAAGAACTCCGCAATCGGTTGACTTTTGGGCGGGGCGGGGGTATAATGAAGGCATGAAATATCTCGAACTTACGATCCGCACGACCTCGGAGGCGAGCGAGCTCGTCGCCGACGTCCTCTGGAACTACACCGAGGGCGGGGTGGCGCTCTCCGACTATGCCGACGTCGTCGCCCTGCAGTCGGGAAAGACGGGCATCTACTGGGACTATCTCGACGAAGCCCTCTCCGAGCCCCGCAGCGAGGTCCTCGTAAAGGCCTTTTTGAGCCCTTCCCGCGCGGGGGAGATCCCCGCCGTCATGCGGGAGATCTATGCCTGCCGCGACCGTGCGGAGGGCGCCCTCGACTTCGGCACCCTCGAGGAGAGCACGCGCGAGATAGAGGGCGACGACTGGGTGGAGATCTGGAAAAAGCACTTCCGTCCCATCCACATCGGCAGGGTGGTCGTCGTGCCCGAATGGATCGGCTACACGCCGCAGGAGGGGGAGGCCATCGTCCTCCTCGACTCCAACATGGCATTCGGCACGGGCGAACACGAGACGACCGCCATGTGCCTTGCGCTCATGCAGGACTTTCTGAAGGAGGGAGACAGCGTGCTCGACATCGGGTGCGGGAGCGGGATCTTGGGCATCGCCGCCGCCAGACTCGGCGCGAAGAGATGCCGCCTCACCGACATCGACCCCGTGGCCGTCGCAAGCGCGGGGCATAACGCCCGCAAAAACGGCGTGGAGGGCATGGTCACCGTCTCCGAGACCGACCTCGCGGAGGGCGAAGAGGGCGCGGATATCATCTTCGCCAATATCACCGCGGAGATCCTCATCCGCCTCGCCCCCACCCTGCCCGCGCACCTGAAGGAGGGCGGCACCGTCATCCTCTCGGGCATCCTCGAAGACCGCCTCGACCGCGTGAAGGAGGCCTTCGCCGCCGTGGGGCTGCATCCTATCAAGGAGAGGAAAGAGGGCGCGTGGTGCGCGCTCGCGCTGAGGAGCTGACATGGCCGCACCGAAGAGGTTTTTTACGGAGAATATTTCCGAAGAGGTCGTGCTCACGGGTGACGAATACCGCCACGCGAAGAATGTCCTTCGGCTGGATACGGGCGACGAGGTGACCCTCCTCGACGGAAGCGGAGGGGAATTTCCCGCCATCGTGACCCGCGCGGAGAAGGGCAAGCTCTTCCTCCATGTCGTGGGGGAGCGCGTCTCCGACGCCGAACCGAAGGCCGACATCTGCCTCCTCATGGGGCTACTGAAGGGGGACAAGACGGAGCTCGTCGTGCAGAAGGCGACCGAACTCGGCGCAAGCAGGGTCGCTGTCTTTTCCTCGCGCTACTGCGCCGCCTATATGAATGACAACAAGCTCGCACGCCTCAAGCGGGTCGCGCAGGAGGCCGCAAAGCAGTGCCGCCGCGCCCGTGCGCCCGAGATAAGCTATTTTCCCGACCTCGTCTCCTGTCTCGAGAGTGCGGGCGGGTATGCGACCAAGCTCTTCGCGTGCGAATTTCTGACCCCCGAGGAAGGTACCATGCCCGAGATCGGGGGCTCGTGCGCCCTCGTCGTCGGCAGCGAAGGGGGATTTTGCGAGGAGGAATTTTCTGCCGCGAAGGAGCTCGGATTTACGGGCATCTCGCTCGGAAAGCGCATCCTCCGCGCGGAGACTGCCGCCATTGCCGCGCTCGCCGTCGTGGCGCATGCGCTCGGAGAACTATGAAGGCGTGCATCTTTACCCTCGGGTGTAAAATGAATGAAGCGGAGAGCGCCTCTCTGCAGCGCGCCCTCGAGGAGCTCGGCTGGGAGACTGCGGACATGCCCTGCCGCGCCGACCTCTATCTCCTCAATACCTGCGCCGTGACGGCGGAGGCCGAGAAGAAGAGCAGGCAGGCCGTCGCCCGCCTCAGGAAATACAATGAAGACGCCCCCGTCGTGGTCTTCGGATGCGCCTCGCAGCACGCGCCCGAGGCATTTTCCGCGCGGGAGGGGGTGCTCTATGTCGCGGGAACGGCGAAAAAGGACGTCATCGCGAGAGTCATCGGCGCGCCCGACGAGGGGGTCTTCGATCGCCTTGCCGCCGCGCGGGGCGAGGAGAGCGGGGAGACCTCCTTCTGCGAACTTCCCTTTCCCAAGCGCACCAAGACGCGCGCCCTCCTCCGCGTACAGGACGGCTGCGACCGCTTCTGTTCCTATTGCCTCATTCCCTACCTTCGCGGGAGGAGCCGCTCGCGCACCCTCTCCTCCGTGCTCGCGGAGGCCTCTCACTGCGACGCGCGCGAGATCGTGCTCACGGGCATCGACCTCTCGTCGTGGCACGACGGCCCCCTCGGGCTCGGCGACCTCGTCTATGCCCTCCGCGGCATCCCCGCACGCATCCGCCTCGGCTCCCTCGAGGTGAGCGCCGTCGGGGAAGAATTTCTCGAAAAGATGAAGGCGGCGGGCAATGTCGCGCCGCACTTCCACCTCTCCCTGCAGAGCGGGTCCACGCGCGTCCTCCGCGCCATGAACCGCCATTACACGCGGGAGGAGTACCTCGCCGCCGTGGCGCGCATCGGGAACTATTTCGAAAATGCCGCCGTGACCACCGACCTCATCGTGGGCTTTCCCACCGAGACGGAGGAGGACTTCCTCGACTCCCTCTCCATCGTGGAGGAGGCGGGTTTTTCGCGGGTGCACGCCTTTCCCTTCTCGGCGCGGGAGGGGACCAATGCGGCGCGGCTTCGGGGCCTCCCCCCTGCCGTCAAAAAGGAGCGCATGGAGCGCATGCTGCAGGCCTGCCGCGCGGCGGAGGAAAAGTACCTCTCCCGCTTTCTCGGGAAAAGACTCACCGTGCTCTTCGAGGAGGACGGCGGCTACAGCGAAAACTATCTCCGCGTCTACAATGAGACCGCCGAAGAGGGGAGCATGTACGAGGTGGAGCTCACAAAACCCTATAAAGACGGGGCGGCATGTACGCTTGTCTCGAAAATCGGATAAAGGAGAAATGACATGGAAGACTGCATCTTTTGCAAGATCGTCGCGGGGGAGATCCCCTCGCGCAAGCGCTACGAAGACGAGGAGATGGTCATCTTCGAAGATATCCATCCCATGAAGCGCATCCACCTGCTCGCCGTGCCAAAGGAGCACTTTGCGACGATCGCGGAGCTCGACGAAGGGCGGGCGGCTCTTCTCGGGCGCATCTTTCTGAAGCTCGGAAAGCTTGCCCCCACGCTCGGCCTCGGCGAGGGATACCGCCTCGTCATCAACCAGGGGGAATATGCGGGACAGACCGTGCCGCACCTCCACATCCACCTGCTCGGCGGAGAGCCCCTCGATTGGTGACGGGGTATAAAGCGGGAAAAAGAAGTCAAGAATCCTTCCGAAGACTTTTCGGGAGGATTTTTCTATGCGCAGTTTTCTCCGCGGCGCCGCCGCCCTCCTCCTCGCCTTCGTATGTATCCTCTCCGCCCTCTTCCTCCGCGCCCTCCGCGACCCGCCCGTCTTCGAGGGGGAGGGATATGAGCTCTGTTTCGGGACTTCCTCGGGGGAGATCGTGAGGACGGACATGCCCGCCCTCATGAAGGCGCTCCTCCCCAATGTCCGCGGCGAGAGTGCGCGCTTTTCGGGCGACCGATATGCGCAGCTCAAAGAGGACTTTTGCGCCGAACTGCTCTTTACGGAGCACGCGGCGGGGGTGGACAATTACTACCTGTATAGTCCAAAACTCGGGCAGGGGATCTTCCTTCGGGGGAATATCGTCAACCTGCACATCGCGGTCAGCGAGAACGGTACGCGCACGGCGGCGGGGACGCCCATCATCTTCGGCGGATTTTGAGGAGGTATAAAAGCCGCACGGCGTGTCCATCATCTACATACAAATTTTTCGGAGGCAATGTTATGGAAGAAAAGAACACCAAGAGCAAAAAGAGGATCGTGTACAGCGTCATTCTGGCGGCGTGCGCCCTCCTCCTCATCGCGGGGATCGTGCTGACCGTCTATTTCGTGACGGAGGGGACGAAGCAGCTCGTCGATGTCCCGCCCATCGAGGACGATACCCCCGGGGAAGATGACCCCATCCCCCCTCCCGGAGACATAGAGGACCCCGGGAAGGATGACCCCGTGGGCGGCGAGGACACCGTGAAGTTTGCGGCGCCCATCGACTGTGAAGAATTTTCCGTCGAGTATTCGTCCATCTACGAGAACAAGACGACGGGGTGGTGGTATCGGCACAAGGCCGTTGACTTCGCCTCGGCGGCGGGTACCGAGGTCCGCAGCATGGCAGACGGCACCGTGGAGTCGGTGAGCGTGAGCCGCGAGCTCGGCAACCTCATCACCGTGGACCATGGCGGCGGGCTGAAGACCTACTACCGCTTTGTCGAGCCCGTGGACGGTCTGAAGGCGGGCGACAAGGTGACGAAGGGACAGAAGATCGGGGAGGTCGCCGAGGCATACGGCAGCGAGGCGAAGGACGGCGAACACCTGCACCTCGAGATCACACTCGGAGAGGATTTCGTCGACCCCACCGACTACCTCAAACCCATCTTCGACGAAAAATAAAAAATAAGGCGGTGCGGCAATTTGCCGCACCGCCTTGCTGTTACTTTAAGGATGGGAGAACGCCTTGCTGTCCCCTCGAGGGGAAAGTCCCCGCGAGGAACGAGCGGGGCAAAGGGGTGCTCTTCCGGATTTCTCCCCTTGTATCAGAAGTCATCGTCATCATCTTCGTCGCTGTCTTCGTCGAAGTCGCCTTCGTCTTCGTCGAGGTCATCAAAGTCATCGTAGTCGTCGTAGCCATCGCGGAGGCTCTCGGCGAGGTCGTCCTCGTCCTCGGTGAGGAGGGCGATCTCCTCGTCGTCGTAGTGGCCGTCCTTGTCGGTGTCGTAGAGCCCGAGCGGGTCCATCTCCCCGAAGAGCTCATCGAGAAAATCTTTTCCCATCTCTTCCTCCTTATAAAAAGAATTCCTTGAAGTCGATGCCGAACCAGTCTGCAAGCTCCTGTATGGCGTCGACCTTATTGATGCCTTGGTTGACATAGCGGCCTATGGTGCGCGGGTCGGCACCATAAGCGTCCGAAAACTTCTCCTGCGAGGAGAAGTTTTCGGCGATGAGCTGCCGCAGTTTGCGCCCTGCCTTCATCTGGGGAGAAAGTTCAGTCATACATCTTCCCCCATACTTCGACGCGCGCCATCATCCTCTCGAGAAACTCCGAGCGATCGCGGGCCTTATAGGTCACCCGAAGCCCGCCCTTGGAGGCGACGCCGCCGAGGCGGATGAGCCTTTCCGCATAGACGCCGTCCCCCTTCAACTCCTCTTCGGTCTTGGGAATGCGGACATGGGTCCACTCTCCGAACTCTCCCACGCCTGTTTGCGAGGAGGAATTTTCCTCCGCCACGAGTTCGTCGGAACCTTCCGCGAGGTCTTCGTCGGAGGAGTGGACGGCGTCCGACCAGCGGAAGCGGCAGGAGAAATTGCGCACCTCCTCTCCGAACATGAAGAGTTCGCTCTTGAGATTGGGGACGAACTCCGCGAGGCGCTCCGCCCGCGCGCGGTCCTCCGCGAACTCCCTGCACGCCCACGGGGTGAAACGGTTGGGAATTATCTTGATGCGGACGAGGGAGGAAAAGGCCCGCTCGTCTCCCGCATAGCCCTCCGCGCGGTAGACGGGGAGAAGGCGCCTGAGGTTCTGATAGTAGATCGCGCGGTGGACGACGGTGTCCTGCATCTCGAGCGTCGACACGAGGAAGTCGTATTCCCTGCGCTCCTCCTCTCCGAGCTCCTCTGCCCAAGCCTTGAGATAGAGCTCCTTTGCACGGGCGAGGACCTCTTCGAGGGCGGAGAGCATTTCCCCGATGGCGGGATAGGAGAAAAACTGCTCGGTCTCATAGGCGAATTCCGTTATCTCGGCGCCGCGGTGCACGGTCCCGGGGAGAAATGCTTCTGCCTCTTCGAGACGGGCGATCATCCTCCTCCTGAGGTCCTCTTCGTCGTAGCGCGCGGGGAGGTGCACCTTTTCGGCGGGGAAGATCGCACGGCGGAGGAGCGCTTCGGCGAGATGTTCCCCGTAAAGGGATCTCTTTCGAAGAAGGCGGAACTTGCGCAGGTGGGCAAAGAAGGGATATTTCCGATACTCGCGCATGGCGGCTTCCCTGTTGAGAGAGAGGATCTCCTCCGCGGTCATGCCGAGGATCATCGCGGAGCGGCCCAGGATCTCCTGTGAGATCTCACCCTTTTCATAGAGGGGACGGACGGACCTCTCGCCGTACTCATCGTAATCGGCGAAGAAGCGGTCGTAGGTCAGCGAATAGAGTCCGAAGCAGTCCTCGAGAAAGAGCTTCGTCCCTGCCTGTCTTTGTCTTGCTTGCTTGTCTGTTTCTTTCATGGAAAACACTCCTTTTTCGTTTTGTGTCTCCATCATAGCACAAAAATTTTTTTCTGTGAAGGACAGTTTTTGTCCTGTCTTCATTGTAGCACATTCGGGGGCGGAATGCAAGAGTTCGCGGGAAAAGGGCGGCGGCGCATAATTTGCGGAGCCTTGCACACATTGCCCGTAGGAGGAATTTATGAAGAAGTTTTTGTTGGCTGCGGGACTTTCGCTCGCACTCCTGGTCGCCACGGTGACTGCGGTGACATTTGAGGGGCATCCCGAAAAAGTTCCCTGCACCGCGGAAGTCTCCGTGGAGACGGCCGTGCTCCGTGAGGGGAGCCGCGGCGGGGAAGTGAAGGAAGTCCAGCGCAGGCTGAAGCAGTGGGGCTATTATACGGGCGCCGTAGACGGCATCTTCGGTCCCGCGACGAGAAAGGCGGTCCTCGCCTTTCAGAGGAAGAATGGGCTCACCGCAGACGGCATCGTGGGGAAGGCCACCTATGCCGCGCTGGGCATGAATGCCTCGTACAATGCCCTCGGCGGGAACACGCAGAGCCCCTCGAACAGCGCCGTGTCCGACTACACGTCATCCGACCTCTATCTCCTCGCAAAGGCCATCTATGCCGAGGGACGGGGGGAGAGCTACACGGGGCAGGTCGCCATAGGCGCCGTCATCCTGAACAGGGTCAAGAGCCCCGCCTTTCCCAATACGATCTCGGGGGTCATCTATCAGCGGGGCGCCTTTACCGCGGTGACGGATGGGCAGATCAATCTGGAGCCCAACCAGACGGCATATAACGCCGCGCGCGACGCCATGAACGGATGGGACCCCTCGTACGGGAGCCTGTACTACTATAATCCCGCCGTTGCGACGAGTTCGTGGATCTTCGGGCGCAAGACGGTGACGGTCATCGGCAAGCATGTCTTTGCCATATAAGGAGGGAAGATGATGAAGAAGGAAAGCGAAATTTCGAGCGGCGCCGAAAAGGTGGAGCGCGTGGAAAAATTTACGCAAGAGGGCGTGGACAGCGCGAAGACGCCCACAGAGAAGACCGAAAAGGAGGCACCCATGCCTCAAAGTAAGGGCAAGACAGCCAAAAAGACGGCGGAAGAGAAGGCGGCAAAGGAGCGCGTCGACGCCGCCCGCAGCCGCGCAAAAAAGAAGGAGACCGCGAAAAAGGAGAAGCTCTCCAAGCGGGAGGAAAAGAAGAAGCGGGCCGCCTCCAAGCGGGAGAAAAGGCGCGAAGAGCGGGAAAACAGCATCGCAGAGAAGAAAAAACGCGCCTTGGAGCGCAAGGAAAGGAAGGCGGAGGCCCGTGCGGCGAAGCTCGCCCGCAGGGAGCTCCTCAAAAATGAGACGAAGGCCGACCGTATGAAGCGTCTCGAGCGGGAGAAGCGGGAGCGCATCGCCCTTCGCCGCAAGAGAGAGGAGACGCTCGAGAAGGAGCGGGAAGAGCGGCTTAAGGCGCGAGAGGCCGCCCATGTCCGAAAGAGAGAGGCAAAAAAGCATCGGCGCGAGCAGAGATCGGAGCGCCGCCGCGAGGGCGGATACGGCGGATGGCTCGCCGCGGTCATCTCCCTCGGCACGGCCTGCCTCATTCTCGGCGGCGTCGTCACGGCGGGCGCCTTCCGCATGAACGAGATGTCCCTCGAGATGGACAGCGCCGCCCTCTCCTCCGTCTATGAGATGGTGGGACTGGGCGAGGACCTCGGCGACCGTCTCGGAAAACTCCGCGTCGTCTCGGGCGCGTGGGAGCAGAGAAGGCTTCTCACCGATGTCGTCGTCGACTCCGCTCTCTTAGAGGCGGCCGTGGAGAAGATGCCTCTCGGCAATGAGGCGGGCGCCGACATCTCCGCCTTCGTCAACCGTATCCGTGCCTATGCGGGAGAGCTCCTCAAAAAGCTCGCCGCGGGCGGGACGCTGAGCGAAGAGGACCGTGCGCGCATCGAGGAACTCTACGAGGAGAGCAGCGGACTTCACCAAGAGCTCAATGCCCTCGCGGGTTCGGCGCAGGACGCGAAGAAGCTCCTTTCGGGCGGCATGGAAAAGATGCTCTCTGAGAAGAAGAAAGACATGCGTTCAGGCGAAGAGGCTCCCTTCGCGCAGGAGGGGAACATCGGGAAAAATCGCCTCGCGGATCTCGAGGAGGTCTCCTCTTCGGAGGCGCTCGAGCTGTGCAAGGAATATTTCTCGGCCTACCACATCGCCGAAGTGCGCTATACGGGCGAGACGGTCACGCCCGAGATGAGCCTCTATGACTTCGAACTTCTCGACGAGGAGGGGCTCGGCTTCGTGGCGCGCCTCACGAAACGGGGCGGCAAGCTCGCCTTCTTCGACACCTACGAGGAGTGCACGACCAAAAACTTTGACCTTCGGGACGCCGATGCCCTCGCGCGGGAATTTCTCGCAAAGCTCGGCATCGAGGACGTGGAGGCGGTCTGGCTCTCCGACGGCGGCATGGTCGCCAACCTCACCTATACGACGGTGGAGGACGGCGTGCGCATCTATCCCGAGACCATCCGCGTGCGCGTGTGCGAGGAGAAGGGACGGGTGATCGGCATCGACGCGCGGACCTACCTCGTGAATGACAAGACGTACGACACCTCGCACAGTCTCACCGCGGAGGAGGCGGAGGCGCGCCTTTCGGAGGGGCTCGTCCCCTACAGCGTCCACCTCGCGCTCATCCCCGTGGAGGGGAAGGAGGTCGTGGCGTATGAGTTCGGCTGCACCTACGGCGAGGAGGAATATATCGTCTATCTCGATGCCTCCTCGGGCGAAGAGGTGTGTGTATACCGCGTCGTCGCGAGCGCAAGGGGAAGCTATCTCAGATAATTCTTATTTCGAAGAAAATCGAAATAATGAAATTTCGATAAAAGCGGGGAGATTTTCCCCGCTTTTTATTTTGACGAAAATCGAAATATATTCCAAACGCGCTTTCCGATGCAAAATCTCTTGTCAAACGGGCAAAAAAGTACTACAATAGAGCTATGTTTCATATCCTGCTTGTCGAACCCGAGATCCCGCAGAACACGGGGAATATTGCCCGCACCTGCGCCGCCACGGGATGCACGCTGCATCTCGTGAAGCCGCTCGGCTTCGAGATCTCGGACAAGTACCTGCGGCGCGCGGGGCTGGATTACTGGTCCTCGGTAGAGGTCATGGTGCATGAGAATTTCGCCGAGGCGCAGGCCGCGCTGGAGGGACTGCCCTTTTTCTTCTTTACGACAAAGGCGGAGAGGGCGTATACGGAGGTCTCTTACCCCGCGGACAGCGTGCTCGTCTTCGGCAAGGAGACGGCGGGGCTCGACGAGGAGCTTCTCCTGCGCCACCGAGAGACGTGTGTCCGCATCCCCATGCGGGAGGGCCTCCGCTCGCTCAACCTCTCCAACAGCGTGGCAATCGCCGTCTATGAGGGACTTCGGCAAAATGGATTTCGCGGACTCTGTGAAAGGGGGGAACTGCACAGACACAGATGGGACGATTGAGACGTGCGGCATGTGCCGCCATTTTTGTGGGACTGATCGCGGCGCTCCTCGTGTGGGCTGTCGTCCCGCAGAGCGCCTTCGTTGCGGAGAGGGGGACAGTCACTTGCCTCTGGGAGGACGGCGTGCGGGAGGAAACTTTCGCCGAGGCCTCCTCCTGTTTCGACGGCGTCGATGAGGCGGGCGACCTCCTCCTTCGCCGCGGAGAGGCGCGGGGCACCGTGCAGACAGGCACGGCCTTTCGCGAGGCGTGGGCGGTCCTCATGGGGGATTCCCTCGCCGACCTCCTCGGGCTTCGTCTTTCGGGGCTCACTCCGCTCGAGAGGGTGGCCGTCTTCGATCGCTTCGGCGACGTCATCTACTATGCGGGCGGTGCCTTTCGGCTCGTGGGCGACCGCATCGAGCAGACAAGTTCCTCCCGTGCAAAGGAGATCGTCCTCATCGAGGGGGATTTCTCGGGGAGCTTCCTGAGAAACAGCGGGGCGACGACCCTCCGCCTCTGCCCCCTCGCCGAGTTGGACCTCTATGACCTCCGCGCGAGTGCGGTAAGGGATTTCGTGAGCGCGGGAGATCTCTTCGTGCAGGAGGGCGGGATCTATCTTCGGACGACGGGCGGCGTGCGCCTCATGGCACTTCTGCCCACCCTCACCGAGGCGACGGTCTCCGATTGCGACTTTATCGACCGCGGCGCCTTTACCACGGCGGTGGGGCTCAGCAAGCTCACCCTGCCCTACCTCGGGAATTCCCGTGTTCCCGGGAGCGACTTCGTGGGAACGTTGCTGTGGGGCATGTCCGACTCAGATAGGGATACCATGCCCAAGGGCCTTACCCATGTTACGGTCACGGGTGGCACAATTTACCCCGCCGCATTTTACGGGCTCGAGGCGAAGGAGGTCGTGCTCTGCGGCATTCCCGCGGAGGACATCTCGGAGGACGCCTTTGCGGGAGCCGACATCGAATGCATCCACTCGCCGCGTGCGGTCCATCTCAAAGAGGGCTACACGGCGCACATCGCCCCCTGCGGATGCACCATCTACGAGAGATCCTGACTTCGGGAGAATGTCATGAAACGGAAAAATGTCAAGAAAATCTTCAGCCGATTTCCCTTTGTGGCGCTGACCATCATCCTGCTCTTTCTCGCCTTTGTCGCCGCCATATTGGGTCTTATCATCGTGAGCGATCTTGCGGTCGCGCACTATTTCCCGGGCGCGGAGCCCTATGTGCAGTTCCTCCTCACCGCACTCGCCTATCTCATCGTCTTCATCACCGTCATGCATGCCGCCAACCGCGACATGGTGCCCGAGACGAAGATCCCGTGGATCCTGTGCATCGTCGCCCTCAACCTGCTCGGCGTCGCGATCTATATCACCTTTTCGTCGCACCGGCCTTCGCTGCGGGCGAGAAAATTTTACCGCGAACTCGGCGCGAGCTCGGCGCCCTATGAGAAGCGGACCATGCCGCGCGAGGCCCTCCACCTCAAGATGGGCCGCTGGGCCTCCGTCAGCGAGGCGCTCTCCACCGCCACCCCCTCCGCGGTGCAGTACGGAGGCACGAGCACCCGCTATTTCCCCTCGGGGGAGGCGATGTGGCCCCATCTCCTCGAGGACCTGAAAAGGGCGGAGAAGTATATCTTCCTCGAGTACTTCATCATCGAGGAGGGGGAATTCTGGAACTCCGTGCTCGAGATCCTGGAGGAAAAGGTCAAAGAGGGGGTCGAAGTGCGCATGATGTACGATGACATCGGCTGCATGGGAAAGGTCCGCTTCGACTACTACAAGAAGCTACGGGAAAAGGGCATCGACTGCGTGAAGTTCAATCCCTTCGTCCCCGTGATCGCCAATGTGCACAACAACCGCGACCACCGCAAGATCGTCGTCATCGACGGCAAGGTGGGCTACACGGGCGGGCTCAATCTCGCCGATGAATATGTGGGCCTCGTGCAGCCCTTCGGCTATTGGAAGGACACCGCAGTGCGCCTCGAGGGCGAGGCCGTTCGCAGCCTCGTGGTGGGATTCCTGCGCCACGACTCCATGCAGAAGAGACGGGTGGAGGACTTCTCGCCCTATGTGCCTGCCTCCTACGACGTCGTGCATGAGGAGGGCCTCGTGCAGCCCTTCTTCGACGGGCCCCATCCCCTCTACGGGCGGCATGTCGCCGAGGACCTCATCATCAATATCTTAGGGGCGGCGCAGCGCTATGTCTATATCACGACGCCCTACCTCATCATCGATTACCGCATGCGCGAGGCGCTCATTCTCGCGGCGGGGAGGGGCGTGGACGTGCGCATCGTCACGCCGCATATCCCCGACAAGAAGATCGCCTTTGCGCTCACCCGCTCCAACTACATGGCACTCATCAAGGGGGGCGTGAAGATCTACGAGTTCACCCCGGGATTCATCCACGCGAAGATGGTGCTCTCCGACGACGAAGTGGCCATTGTGGGGACGATAAATCTCGATTACCGCTCCTTCCTCTATCACTTCGAAAATGCCGTGCTCATGTACCGCACATCGGCTGTCGAAGAGGTGAAAGCGGACATGGTATCGATCTTTGAGGTCTCCGTGCAGCAATCGGAGGCCGACGCGAAGCGCAGCGTGGTGTGGCGGGGCATCTGCGAACTCGCAAAACTCTTTGCCCCGCTCTTTTAGGAGGACACATGATCCATTCCCTTTCGGGCGGCGTCCTCGCGGACAACGGGCCCATCCTCTTTGCAAAGGTGGAGACGGCGGAGGGCCCCCGCTGGTTCCTTGCGCCCTTTGCCGTGAAGGCGGGGGAGCACGTGCTCGTGCCCGTGGGGGAGACGTATGCGGAGGGCGAGGTCCTGCGCACCGAACTCTGCACGCGGCAGACGGCGCCCATTCCGGTAGCCCGCGCAAGAGAACTCAGGAAAATGGAGCAAAAGGGTTGACAAGGCGGCCCCGCTTGTGCTATGATAGAGGCACATAGGGGAGTAATCGGTCCGCAGATGCGGGCGGCAGGGTCCACATATTGCGAGAGATCGCGGGGCCTGCATGAAACGGTGAGACTTATGCACGAAGGACGTGCATGGGTCTTTTTTCTTTCGGGGAGGAGATATGGAGCTTTGGGAAGTGCTACTCATCGGCGTCGCCCTCGCGATGGACGCCTTTGCGGTGGGTGCGACGGACGGCATGGCGGAGCCCCGCATGAAGGGGGGCAAAATGGTCCTGATCGCCGCGACCTTCGGCATCTTTCAGGCGGCCATGCCCATCCTCGGCTACTACGCGGGGTATGCCTTTTCGGAGGTCATCGCAAAGATCGCGCCCTGGCTCTCCTTTGCCCTCCTCGCCATCATCGGAGGGAAGGCCGTGCTCGGCTTCTTTTTCGGAAAGAAGGAGGAAGAGAGCCATCCCGTCCGTGCGGGCGGGCTCCTCGTGCAGGGACTCGCGACCAGCCTCGATGCCCTCGCCGTGGGCGTGACCTTGCTCGCCGCCGAGACGGCGAAGGGGTTGCCCATGCATGTGACGCTGTGCGCCCTCGTCATCGGCGCCGTCACCTTTGCCCTCGTCGTGCCCGCCGTCCTTCTCGGCAAGAAGGTGGGGGACCGCTTTTCGGACAAGGCGGAGTTGCTCGGCGGGCTCGTGCTCCTCGCCATCGGCATCAAGATCCTTTTGGAGGGCATCTTATAAGGGACGGATTTTTCCGCATGTCGCAAAAGGCGCTTGACATTTTGCGCGCGGCATGGTACCATTTTGAAGAGAGGTCTGTAGAATGGAACTTGCAATCGAGATCATCCTGATCATCGTCGGCTTCGCCCTCCTCGTGAAGGGGGCCGATTGGTTCGTGGAGGGCGCCGCGGGCATTGCAAAGAAGTGCCGCGTATCCCCCCTCGTCATAGGGCTCACCGTGGTGGCATTCGGCACCAGCGCACCCGAACTCGCGACCTCTCTCACCTCCGCCATAAGGGCCTATTCCGATCCCGCCGCCGTTGCCATCTCCCTCACCAATGTCATGGGGAGCAATATCACCAACATCCTGCTCATTTTGGGCCTCTCCGCCCTCATCCGCACCCTTCCCGTGCAAAAGGTCTCCATGCGGCTCGATATTCCCGTGCTGCTCGGCGTCTCCCTCCTCCTCATCCCGCTCGGGGTCTTCGGAAAGGCGCTCGAGTGGTGGGACGGGCTCATCCTCCTCGCCGTCTTTGCGGGGTATATGGCCCTCCTCGTATGGAATGCGCGAAGAGACCCTCCTCCGCCCGAAGAGGAAGGGGAGGAGCCCAAGGGGAAAGTGGGGGCCTTTTTCTACCGCATGGAGAAGAAGCTGTGGTTCCTCATCCTCCTCACCTTAGTGGGACTCGGCATGGTGGTGGGCGGGAGCACCCTGCTCGTCAACGGTGCCACGGGGCTCGCGGGATATTTCGGCGTGGAGACGGGCATCGTGGGCCTCACGGTCGTCGCCATCGGGACAAGCCTTCCCGAGCTCGTGACCTCCGTCATCGCCGCGAAGAAGGGGGAGACGGACATCGCGGTGGGCAATATCATCGGCAGCAACCTCTTTAATATCCTCCTCATCGCGGGGGTCTCCTCCCTCGTGCACCCCCTGCCCTTCGAGATGAACCGCCTCGTCGATGCCCTCGTGGCGCTCGGCGCGGTCGTGCTCCTGTATGTCGCGGCCTTTGCGGGCAGACGCAAGCTCGGGAAGGTGGCGGGGCTCCTCATGCTGCTCTCCTTTGTGGGCTACTATATCTACCTCTTTTATGTCTACGTCCTTCCCGTGTGAGCCATGAAGTATCTCTTTTCCTGTCTGAAAAAATATCGCGTCGAGGCAGTCCTTGCGCCCCTCTTTAAGCTCCTGGAGGCGGTGATGGAGCTCTTGGTACCCCTCGTCGTCAGGGCGATCGTCAATGTCGGTCTTCCCGCGGGCGACAAGGGGTATCTCGTACATGCCTGCCTCCTCCTCGTCCTCTTCGGCGCCACGGGGCTTGCCTTTTCCCTCACGGCGCAATTTTTTGCCGCAAAGGCGGCGGTGGGGACGAGCGCGGAACTTCGCAGCCGCCTCTTTTCCAAGCTACAGTCCCTTTCCTTCACCCAGATCGACGACATGGGTACCTCGTCCATGCTCACCCGCATGACGAGCGACACCCAGCAGGTGCAGACGGGCGTCAATATGACCCTGCGCCTTTTGCTGCGTTCGCCCATCGTCGTCTTCGGCGCCGCCATCATGGCCTTTGTCGTCGATCCCATGACGGCGCTCGTCTTCGTGGGCGTCATTCCCCTCCTCGCGGCCGTCGTCTTCGCGGTCATGTATTTTACCGTGCCGCGCTACCGCGCCGTGCAGGAGAAGCTCGACGGGGTGTACCTGTCCGCGCGGGAAAATCTCACGGGTGCGCGCGTCCTGCGTGCCTTCCGCATGGAAGAAAAGGAGGAGACCCGCTTCTCGGAAAAGACCGAAAGGCTCAGAAAGGCGCAGGAGAGCGTGGGGAAGATCTCCGCCGTCTCGGGGCCGCTCACCCTCCTCCTCGTCAATGTCGCCGTCATCATCCTCATTCAGGCGGGGGCCATCCGCGCCGAGGCGGGCATTCTCGGACAGGGCGAAGTCATCGCGCTCTACAACTATCTCGCCCTCATCCTCGTGGAACTCGTGAAGTTCGCGAACCTCATCGTCACGGTGACGAAGTCGGTCTCCTGTATGAAGCGCATCGGAAATGTGCTCGCGCTCGAGGGGGAGACGGAAAATGATGACATGGGGGCGGAAAATTTCGACAAAGATGCACCTGCGGTCCGCTTTTCGGACGTGAGCTTTACCTACGAAGGTGGCAGCGCGCCCGCGCTCTCGGGCATCACCTTTTCGGCGGGACGCGGCGAGACGGTGGGCATCCTCGGCGGCACGGGCTCGGGAAAGTCCACCCTCGTGCGCCTCTTGCCCCGCTTCTACGCCGCGACGGAGGGGAAGGTGGAGATCTTCGGAAGGGATGTGGAGAGCATCCCCTTAAGAGAACTTCGCGGCATGGTGGGCTATGTCCCCCAAAAGGTCGCCCTCTTTACGGGCACCATCGCCTCCAACCTCCGGTGGGGCAGGGAGGACGCGACGGACGAGGAGCTCCTCGCCGCGGCGGAGACCGCACAGGCCGAGGACGTGCTCGAGGCGAAGGGCGGGCTCGGCGGCGAAGTGGCGCAGGCGGGAAGAAATCTCTCGGGCGGCCAGCGCCAGCGGCTCACCATTGCCCGCGCCCTCGTGAAAAAGCCCGAGATCCTCGTGCTCGACGACGCCTCCTCGGCCCTCGACTATGCGACGGACGCCCGCCTCCGCGAGGCCCTCTCGAGGCTCGGCTGTACGGTATTTTATGTCTCCCAGCGCGTCGCCTCCCTCCGCCATGCCGACAAGATCATCGTGCTTGACGAGGGGTCTATCGCGGGCATGGGTAGCCACGAAGAGCTCATGGCGCACTGTCCGCTCTATGTCGAGATCGTGCGCTCGCAGACGGAGGGCCTATGAAGAAGCGCACTGCATTTTCCGGGATCCTCCGCTGTCTCAAACCCTATGCCATGTGGATCGCTTTGAGCCTTGCCGCCGCCCTCGTCGCCGCGGCGGGGCAGCTCCTTGCGCCCTTCTATGCGGGGCGCGCCGTGGATTGCATTTTAGAGGGAGCCGTGCGGTGGGAGGAGCTCGCGGGGGACCTCCTCGCCATAGGTCTCTCCTCTGCGGGTGCGGCCGCGGCGATGTGGCTTCTCGGCGTCTCCAACCACCATATCGTCTATGGCGTGCTCTGCGACGTGCGGTGGATGGCCTTTTCCAAGATCTCCCGCCTTCCTCTCCGCTATCTTGATGCCCGCCCCTACGGCGATGTCGCAAATGTCATCGTCGCCGACGCGGAGCAGTTTTCGGACGGGCTCCTGCTCGCCTTCAATCAGTTCTTCACGGGCATCTTTACCATAGCGGGCGTCCTCGGCGTCATGCTCGTCATGCGCTGGCAGGTGGCCCTCGCCGTCTTCTTTATTACCCCGCTGTCCATCCTCGCGGCGCGCTTTATCTCCTCGCGCACCCACACGTCCTTCCGCCGTCAGGCAGAGACGCGGGCGGAGGAGGCCGCCTTTGTCGACGAGATGCTCGGCGATCTCAAGGTCGTGAAGGCCTTTTGCCGCGAGGAGAAAAACGAGGAGATCTTCGGGGAGAAAAACGAAGCTCTGCGGCGGGCATCCCTTCGCGCCGTCTTCTTCTCCTCGACGACCAATCCCACCACCCGCTTTATCAATTCCCTCGTCTATGCCGCCGTCGCCGTCCTCGGCGGGCTGTCCGTCATCGCCACCGCGGGGACGGTCGCGCCCTTTACGGCGGGCAATCTCATGACCTTCCTCTCCTACGCCAACCAATACACCAAGCCCTTCAACGAGATCTCGGAGGTCTTGGCGGAGTTTCAGAATGCCCTCGTGTGTGCGGGGCGCATCTTCTCCCTCGTCGGCGAAGAGGAGGAGCCCTCCGACGAGGGTCTGCCCGCGCTCGGAAGGGCGAGAGGGGAGGTGACCGCGGAGGATGTGGCCTTTTCCTATACGCCCGAGCGCGAACTCATCAAGGGATTCGACCTCAGAGTAAAGCCCGGCATGCGCGTCGCCATCGTGGGTCCTACGGGGTGCGGCAAGACGACGCTCGTCAATCTCCTCATGCGCTTCTACGATGTCGACGCGGGCGTCCTCGCCGTGGACGGGAAGGATATCCGCACCGTCACGCGGGCCTCTCTCCGCGAAAACTACGGCATGGTGCTGCAGGAGACGTGGCTCAAGGAGGGGACGGTGCGCGAAAACCTCGTCATGGGGCGTCCCGACTGCACGGAGGAGGAGATGGTGGCGGCGGCAAAGGCGGCCCATGCCCATTCCTTTATCCGCCTCCTGCCGCAGGGATACGATACGGTCATCGGAGATGAGGGCGTGCTCTCGGCGGGACAGAAGCAGCTCCTGTGCATCGCGCGGGTGATGGTGTGCCGCCCGCCCATGCTCATCCTCGACGAGGCCACCTCCAATATCGACACGCGAACCGAGAGACTCGTGCAGGAGGCCTTTGCCGAGCTCATGGAGGGCAGGACGAGCTTTGTGGTGGCGCATAGGCTCTCTACCATAGAAAATGCCGACCTCATCCTCGTCATGAAGGCGGGGAAGGTCGTGGAGCAGGGCACGCACGAAGAGCTTCTCGCAAGGGAGGGCTTCTATGCCTCGCTCTACCGCGCGGGATTCTCGGGCTGACCGCGCGGAAAGGAGATACGCATGAAAGAAGCATCCCATGCAATGAAGAAGGCGAATTATTCCGTCCAGATCGTCTTGGTGGGCGTCCTCACGGGCGCCCTCGCGGGACTCGTGGTGACCCTCTACAATGCCCTCGTCGTCATGGCGGAGGAGTTCTCGATGGGGTACTATACCTTCTTCGCCGAGCATCCCTACTTCATCCCCCTGCTCTTCGTCGCCCTCATCCTCGGGTCCGTCGTCGTAGGGGGCGTCCTGCGATTTCTCCCCATGATAAGAGGGAGCGGCTTTGCGCAGACGGAGGGCGCCGCGCAGGGTCTCCTCCGCTTCAAGTGGTACAGGGAGCTCACGGGCATGTTTGCCGCCAGCCTCTTCGTCGTCTTCATGGGGCTCTCCGCGGGCGCCGAGGGGCCCAGCCTCATGATCGGCGGCGCATGCGGAGACGGCATGAGCATGGCGCTCGGACGCAATCCCGTCGTCAGGCGATATCAGATCACGGGCGGGGCATGCGCGGGACTTGCCGTCGCCCTCAATGCCCCCCTCACGGGCATCATCTATGCCTATGAAGAGGCGCACAAGCGGTTTACGCCCGAGGTCTTCGTGTGTTCCTTTACCTCGGTGGCGGCGGCCCTCGTCGTGAGGAATCTCCTGCGTCCCCTCATGGGACTCTCCGTGGGCGCCTTTCTGGTGGATTTCTCCTTCCCCGCGGACGGGGGACTCTCCTTCCTGCCCTATGTCCTGCTCGCGGCGGCGGCTTCGGCCCTGCTCGGCGTCGCCTTTTACTTCTTTCTCTTCCTGCTCCGCAGGCTTTTTGCTCGCCTGACCTTTTTCAAGGGGCTCGGGAAATACGCGATCCCCTTTGTTCTCGCGGGCGCGGCGGGCCTCGTGACGGTGTGGGTCATGGGCGGCGGCGTGGAGCTCATCGAGGGACTCGGGAGCTTGTCGGAGCATACCATGTCCGTATTCGGGGCTCCGCTCTGGGCTTCACTCCTCATCATCCTGCTTCTCAAATTTCTCGTGACCGCCGTCAATGCGGGCGCCGACCTTCCCTGCTGTGCCTCCATCCCCATGATGGCGATGGGCGCCATCTGCGGCAAGCTCTTTTCTCTCCTCTTCGTGCGGTGGGGGATGCCCGCCGAGCTCTCCGATGTGCTCGTCATCGTGTGCATGGTGACCTTTTTCGCGACCGTGGTCAAGGCGCCCATGACGGGCATCATCATGTCGGTAGAGATGACGTGGAACTTCACCTTTCTCCTCCCCGCGGTGCTCGGCGTGGCGATCGGGTACCTCGCGAGCAGTCTCTTCCGCATGGAGCCCCTCTATGAGCAGCTCCTCGAGGAGATCGTGGAGGAGCGCAATGCGCATGCCAAGCATGTCGTCGTCCGCGTGCGCGTGACAAAGGCGGTGGGCAGTGAAGTGCGGGAGATCGCGTGGCCCGTCTCCGCCCTTGCGACCGAGGTGGTGCGGGGCGGAAAGACCCTCCTCCCCACGGGACGGACGGAGTTCGAGGAGGGCGACATCGTCACCGTGGAGGGCATGCCCGAGGACGTGCAGGAGTTTTACTTCGTTCTCGGAGAGACGGTGGGAGAGATCGAGCCTGAAAAGGAAGCGACTTCATAAAATATCCCCGATAAAATTTCGGCCGTCTCTTTACGAGACGGCCCTATTTGTTTTTGGCATATGGGGTGAGAAAATCACAGTTTTTCGAGGGAGACGATGAGAAGGAATGCGGGCTCCTTTTCTCTGTTGTGCTCGCGGTGGGCGCCCTTCACGCGATATGCGGTGCGCGAGCCGTGGGAGGTGAGGACGAGGGTATCGCCTGTGTAGAGGTAGCGGAGGTATTCGTATTCGGAAAAGGCGATCCCGCCCTCCTCCGCCCGCGCAAGGTCCTCCTCGGAGACCTCTCTCTCGTAGGTCTCGGCGAGGTCGGTCTCCGCCTCGGGACAAAAGGGGGTGCGCTTCGGGCACTTCGAGCGGTCCTCCCCGAAGGCAAAGGCATAGCGGGCGTAGTCCATGGGTCCCATGAGGCCGTGCGCTTCCGCCATGACGTCGCCCCATCCCCGCCGGGAGTAGCAATATTTCCTGCCGTCATTCAGGACGGGCGTCGCCGCCGCCCCCTCCTGGTGGTGCCAACCCGAAAATTCGTACCCGTGCGCCCTTATTTCGTCGATGATGGCGTTTCGCGCCGCCCAACCGTTGTCGCCCTCGGGAAGGTCGTCGTCATAATCCGCCCAACCTATCACTCTCAGTTTCATGATGTCCTCCTTTCGGATGCTTTGATGAGAAAACGCTACTTATTTGGGATGAACTCGATGAGTTCTTTCAGACACTGCTCGTTGTTTTTATGTTCGCGGCGGAGGTGCGGCCGCTCGAGGAGGAGGGCATCTGCCGCCTCCCACAGCGAGAAGGAGCCCACGATGGAGAGGATCTCCGTCATGAAGACATTCTCCCCCGAGATCGCGAAGTAGAGGTAGACCGCGATCATGGCCGCGCCGAAGAGGGCGAGAAGGAGCATCTTGCGGAAATTCGCCATGAGGTCCCACGAGATATCGAGAGAGCGCATCACATAGTGGCGGTGCATCATGGCGCGAATCTCCCCCTGCTCCTTCTCCGAAAAGTTTCCGTGAAAGCGGATGCGGAGGGGCACTTCCGCGGGGATGACATTGGCCTGCGCCTCGATATAGTCGTAGATCTCCCCGCTGAGGTCCTTTGCCCCCGCGAGGCTGAGGGGGTCATACAGCGTCCCGCCCGAGAGGTCGACGTCGATGACGGCGTGCCCCTCCTTGTCGCTGATCTCCTCGATATACCGCTTGAGTTCTTCCTTTCTCTCCCGCTGTGTCATGGCGTTCCTCCATTACCCGCATTATAGCACAGTGCGCGGAAAAATGCAACCTCTGCCCGCCCCTTTCGGAGGACATAGGGGGAAATTCCGCGCGGGGAAGACGTAATTCCCGAAAAAATTTCTTGAAATTTCACAGAATGCACAAAAAGATGTGCTATCATGTCTGCATAAGGAGGACATGATGAAACGGTTTGGAATGCTCATTTCGGCGCTTGCCCTGTCCCTGTGCCTTATGGCGGGATGCGGGCCCGATTTTATCAACCCCGGGGACTATCTCGGCGGCGGAGGCACGGGCGAGACCGCGGACAATGCCGACGACGTCACCGAAGATCTCAGGGAGAACTTCTCCGACGAGGGATTTTCCGACCTCGCGGGCAATACTTCTGCGGAGGGTGCCTTCGCCGTTCCCGAGACGGAGGGGGTGTACCATATCTCCGAGAACGGGACCTATCTCTTCCGGGGCAACTACGGCGGCATCTCGCTCGATGCGGACGGCCTCTCCCTGCATCTCCTCTTCGACGGTGCGGAAATTATGTCGTCGGACGGCATCGCCTTGGACGGCTCCGACCACAAAAAGGCCGAAGTTGTCATCACCCTCCTCGGCGAAAACTCCATCGTCTCCGCCGCCGAGGGGGAGAATGCCGTGCATGTCAAGGGGTCTCTTTCCCTCAACGGGGAGGGTTCGCTTGCGGTCACGAGTGAGGGCAAGAACGCCCTTAAAGTCTCCAAAGAGCTCACGATCGTCGATTGCGCTCTCGAGCTCACGGCGGCAAATCACGCGATCTCCGCGCTCTCCGTGTCCGCTTCGAACTGCGAGATCGAGGTCCTGTCCGCGGGCAAGGACGGCATCAACGCCGAGTGCGACGACGAGACGACGGCCTTTACGACGGAGGAGGGCTATGTCTACCTGAAGGACGTCGACTATTCCTGCAGGACGGAGGGCGACGGCATTCAGGCCGATACCGTCGTCTGTCTCGACGGCGGCAACTACGATATCAGGACGGCGGGCGAATTTGTCCCCATGACGCAGATGGCGGAGTACGGGATAGACGCCGACGACTTCAAGTACATCAAGTCGGGGGATACCTATCGGCGGATCGCGAGCGATGAAGCGGGCCGCTACGGCGCAAGTCGGCTCTACGGCCTCAAGCAGGGGTGCAAGGGCATCAAGGTCGGCGAGATCGCGTATCCCGACCCCGAGGACGAGGACGCCGAAGTGACGGTGACGGAGGGCGACTATGCCATCCTCCTCTCGGGCGGCAACTTTACGATAGACAGCACGGACGACGCCATCCACGCGAACAGCGGAAATCTCTCGGTGAAGGGCGGGACCTTCACGATCTCTACCTACGACGACGCGCTGACGAGCGACGTCCTCACCAAGATCACGGGCGGAGAGATCACCGTGACGGGGTGCTACGAGGGCATCGAGGGCGGCTATGTGGAGATCTCGGACGGAAAGATAGACATCACGGCGGAAGACGACGGCATCAATGCCGCAAGCGATGACACGGGCGTCGTCGAGCATATCCTCCTCTCGGGCGGCGAGATCTACGTCAATGCCGAGGGCGACGGCGTGGATTCCAATGGATCGATCAACATGACGGGCGGCACGCTTGTCGTATCCGGTCCGACTTCGGGCGCGAATGCGGCGCTCGACGCCGACAGGGGGATCCTCATCGACGGCGGCTACCTCTTTGCGGTGGGGCCGCTCGGCATGGTGGAGACGCCCGCAAATAATTCCAAGCAAAATGTCCTCTCCTATGCGCAGAATCAGGCGATAAGCGCGGGGGCCGTCCTCTCCCTGACCGATGATGACGGCACGCCGATTTTCTCCGTCACCGTGGAGAAGAACTGTCAGTCGGTCATCGTCTCCTGCCCCGAGCTCGTCATGGGGGAGAGCTTTATGCTCTACGGCGGAGACACGCAGCTCTGCGCCTTTACGGTCTCCTCGGTCATCACATCGGTCGGCTCACGGGGCGGCATGGGGAACCCCGGCGGCATGCCCCCGGGAGGCTTCGGCGGCGGCTTCGGAAGGCGGTAAGACCTTCCTCTATACGGCACAAGAGATCCGAAGGGCAGCGGAGAGAGATTTCTCCGCTGCCCTGTCTTTTCCGTCTTCGGCTCTGCAGGCGGGATTTTTGCGGACGTGGCCCAAAATGCTTGCCTTTTGAGGGCGGGCTTGGTATAATAGAGCGGAATACAATGGGAGTTTCGGTCATGTATAAGAAGGTCGACACATCGCTCGATTTCGTAGAGCGCGAACAGGAGATCGCAAAGTTCTGGAAGGAAAACGCCGTCTTCGAAAAGTCCATCGAAAAGAACGAAGGGGGAGAGGAGTTCTCCTTCTTCGACGGTCCGCCCACGGCAAACGGCAAGCCGCACATCGGGCATGTCCTCACCCGCGTCATGAAGGACCTCATTCCCCGCTATCACACCATGAAGGGGAGGCATGTCCTCCGCAAGGCGGGCTGGGATACGCACGGCCTTCCCGTGGAGCTCGAGGTGGAGAAGTCCCTCGGCATGGACGGCAAGCAGGATATCGAGAAGTACGGCATCGAGCCCTTTATCCAAAAGTGCAAGCAGTCGGTCTGGAAATATCAGAGCGAATGGGAAAAGATGTCCGACGCGGTCGGCTATTGGGTGGACATGGAGCACCCCTATGTCACCTATCACGACGACTACATCGAGTCGGAGTGGTGGGCGCTCAAGGAGATCTATAAGAAGGGCCTCCTCTATAAGGGGCACAAGATCGTGCCCTACTGCCCGCGCTGCGGCACCGCCATCTCCTCGCACGAGGTCGCGCAGGGGTACAAGACGGTAAAGGAGACCTCTGCCGTCGCCCGCTTTGCCGTGAAGGGCAGGGAAAATACCTATATCCTCGCTTGGACGACGACGCCTTGGACCCTTCCCTCCAACGTGGCGCTCTGCATGAATCCGAAGGAGGACTATGTGGAGATCGAGGACGGCGAGGGGACGCACTATATCCTCGCCGAGGCCCTCGCGCCCAAATTTTTCGAGCACTACGAGGTCATCGAGAGAAGGAAGGGGAAGGAATACGAGGGTACCATGTACGAGCCTCTCCTCCCGTGGGCGAAGTCTGAGCTCGCAAATGCGAAGTATGACCGCGTCTACGAGGTCGTGTGCGACGGCTATGTCACCCTCACCGACGGCACGGGCGTCGTGCACATCGCGCCCGCCTTCGGACAGGACGACTACAACGTCGGCAAGGTCTACGGCCTTCCCGTGCTCTCCCTCGTCAACGAGCGGGGGAAGTTCGACGCGCGCTGTCCCGAACTCGACGGGCTCTTCATCAAGGACGCCGATAAAATAATTCTGAAGATGCTGAAGGGGGAGGGCAAGCTCTTCAAGGCGCTTCCCTTCGAGCACGAGTACCCTCACTGCTGGCGGTGCGATACCCCGCTCATGTACTATGCGCGTTCGAGCTGGTTCATCAAGACCACGGCGGTAAAGGAACAGCTCATCGAAAATAACCGCTCCGTAAACTGGATGCCCGCGACCATCAAGGAGGGCCGCATGGGCAACTTCCTCGAAAATGTCATCGACTGGGGGCTCTCCCGCGACCGCTACTGGGGCACCCCGCTTCCCGTGTGGGTATGCGAGGATTGCGGCGAAATTGAGGTAATGGGGTCGAAAAAAGAGCTCTCCGAGCGCACGGGCGCACCCGAAAACATCGAGTTGCACCGTCCCTATGTCGACACGCTCACCTGCAGGTGCAAGAAGTGCGGAGGCGTCATGCGGCGCACCCCCGAAGTCATCGACTGCTGGTTCGACTCGGGCTCCATGCCCTTCGCGCAGTACCACTATCCCTTTGAAAATAAGGACCTCTTCGAGGAGACTTTCCCCGCCGACTTCATCTCGGAAGCCGTGGATCAGACGCGCGGCTGGTTCTATACGCTGCTCGTCATCTCTACCCTGCTCTTCGGCAAGGCGCCCTTCAGAAACTGCATCGTCCTCGGCCATGTCAATGACAAGGACGGCATCAAGATGAGCAAGCATAAGGGCAACGTGGTGGACCCGTGGACGGTGCTCTCCAAGCAGGGGGCCGATGCCGTCCGCTGGTATTTCTACACCAACAGCGCCCCGTGGGTCCCTTCGCGATTCGGCGCCGAGGCCGTCTCCGAGAGTCAGAGAAAATTTCAGGGCACCCTGTGGAATTCGTACGCCTTCTTCACGCTCTATGCGGAGATCGACGGCTACGACCCCTCGAAATACGACCTGAAGGCGCAGAAGCTCACCCTCATGGACAGATGGGTGCTCTCCAAGCTCAATACCCTCGTGAAGAAGGTAGACGGATGGCTCGCGGAGTACAACATCACGGACAGCGCGCGCGCCATTCAGAATTTTTCGGACGAGCTCTCCAATTGGTACGTCCGCAGGGGGCGTGACCGCTTCTGGGGACCCGAGATGACGGAGGACAAGGCGGCGGCCTATACCACTCTCTATACCGTCCTCGTGACCCTCGCGAAGCTCACGGCGCCCTACACGCCCTTTATGGCGGAGATGATGTACCGCAACCTCGTGCCCGCCTTCTTCCCCGAAGCACCCCTCTCCGTGCACCTCTGCAGCTATCCCGAGGCGGATGCCGCATGGGTGGACGAAGAACTCGAGGAGGGGATGGAGGAAGTCCTCGAGATCGTGGAGCTCGGCAGGAGCGCCCGCAGCACGGGCGGCCTCAAGAACAGACAGCCCCTCGCCGAGATGCTTGTCGCGAGCGAACGCGCCCTCGATATCTCCCCCGAGCTCGAGTCGGTCATCCTCGACGAGCTCAATGTGAAGAAGTTTACGCGCGCCGCGGGCGGGGACGGGCTCGTGTCCTATTCCCTCAAGCCGCAGCTGCGCACCCTCGGCCCCAAATACGGCAAGCGGTTGGGGCTCATCAGCCGCTTCCTCGCCTCGTGCAATGCCCGCGAAGTCGTGGACAAGGTCCGCGCGGAGGGGAGCTACACGGTGGACCTCGACGGCGAAGTCGTGCTCACCGAGGAAGACCTGCAGATTTTCACCTCCTCCGCAGAGGGCTATGCCGCCGCCGTCGGAAACGGCATCACGGTGGCACTCGACACGCGGCTCACCGAAGATCTCCTCCTCGAGGGGTGCGAGCGCGAACTCGTCTCCCGCATCTCCGCCATGAGAAAGGAGGCAGGGCTCGAGGTCATAGACCGCATCCGCATATACCATGTCTCAAAGGGACGCGCCCAAATCGCACTGAGGCGCGCGGCGATCGCCCCCGATGTCCTCGCGGAGAGCATTGAGGA
The DNA here is from genome assembly GCA_947597925.1 of uncultured Clostridia bacterium. Lineage (GTDB taxonomy): Bacteria > Bacillota > Clostridia > Christensenellales > Borkfalkiaceae > Gallimonas. Next base: position 123,774 of record CANQFA010000001.1, read on the forward strand.
GGGGACGCACGAGGGATTCACCCGCACCCTCGATATCAACGGCGACGAGGTGACCCTGACCATCGTCAAGCTGTGAGAAAAGGTTTTCCCCGAAAATCTTTTTCGGAAGATTGACAAGTTTTCCCGCGTATGCTATACTTTAGACGAAAAAAGACCCGCACGGTACTCCGTGCGGGTCATAAAAAACAATTTTATTTCGTCAGCTGCTCAATGGCCTTTTTGTACATGTTGAGCAGGAGCTCGACGCGGTCGATGGAGATGTACTCATCCTTCTGGTGGACGACGGACTCGTCGCCCTCCATCTCGGGACCGAAGGCCACGCCGTGCTTGAGGGCGCGGGCATAGGTGCCGCCGCCGATGGCGATGGGCTCCGCCTTCTTCCCCGTGCACTCCTCGTAGACGCCGAGAAGGGTGGTGATGAGCTCATTGTCCTTGTCGCTGAGCAGGGGCTTCTGATGATAGATGGTCTCGTAGCTCACGCCGAACTTTCTCAGGATGACGTGCACGTCTTCCGCGGTCATGGTAGCGGGATAGCGGATGTCGCAGCAGATCTGCAGGTCGTTTTTGCGATACTTGACGGTATTGGGCGAGAGGGTGAGGTTGCCCGTCTCATCCTGCAGCGTCTTGAGTCCGTAGACATCGTCAAAGATGCAGGCGATGGCATGGCGCACCACGTCGCTCTTGTCCTCGAAGAACTTGAGGACGGGCAAGATGGCATTCTCTCCCTTTTCGGGGGTGGAGCCGTGGGCGCTCTTGCCGTGGGCGACGATCTTCTTTCCCACGATGTCCAGCCCGAGGGCGCGCGCCTTCGTCACGGTGAGCGTGCGGGGAGTCGCCTCGCAGTAGTCGCAGACCATGTTGTTGCTCGAGCCGCCCTCGAGGAAGAGGAAGGGCGCCTTGTTCATCCTGAAGTGCAGGCGCACGTGGAGGATGCCCTTCTCCGCATAGATGACGGGAAAGTTTGCGTCGGGGGAGAAGCCCGTCTCGGGCAGATCCGCGACCTCCTTATAGTGGTCGATGCACGCCCAGCCCGTCTCCTCGTTGCAGCCGACGATGAGCTTGATCTTTTTGGAGGGGACAAATCCCTCATCCTTGAGCGCCTTCAGAGCGTAGAGGCAGCAGATGGCAGGCCCCTTGTCGTCCACGGCGCCCCGTCCCCAGATCTTGTTGTCCTCCACGATCCCGCTGAAGGGATCCTTGGTCCAGCCGTTGCCCGCAGGCACGACGTCGAGGTGGCAGAGCACGGCAAATTCTTCGGCGCCTTCGCCGAATTCCACGTCGCCGATATAGCCGCCGTAGTTATGGGTCACAAACCCCATGTCTTCCGCAAGCGCGAGGAAGTGCAGGAGGCAGTCGAGAGCCCCCTGACCGAAGGGCGCGGTGTGCGAATGCTTTTGGCGGGAGGAGTCGAAGCGGATACTTTCCGAGATGCTCCTTACTGCCGATGCGAGATACTCCTTCATCTTTCGAAATCTCCCTTGAGTCTGTATTACCGCATCCGGACGGAGGCCTCTTCCGAGAGGGTAGAGGACCCCACCTTCTGCAGCATGGTCATTTTACCAAAAAACACGCGAGCTTGTCAACTTAAATTATGAAAACGCCGCAAAGGAAAGAAATTATCAAACGGACTTGATTTTTCGTAGAAATTCACGAAATCTTGGGTGATATTTGACGGGAAGGGGTCAAAAAAATGCACGAAGGTCACAGAAACCGCATTCTCGAGCGGGCGGGAGCCGATCCCGCGGGACTACAGGACCATGAACTTGTCGAGGTCCTCCTATTCAATTGTATCCCCCGAAAGAACACAAACGACATCGCGCATGAGCTCCTGCGCCGCTTCGGTTCTTTGGGTGAAATTCTGGCGGCCGAGCGAAACGATCTGCTCGCCATCCCCGGGGTGGGGGAAAATACCGCCTCCTATCTCGCCTGCATCGGCGAGGCCATGCGCCGCGTCTCCGCGGTGGAGGTGCAGGCGGAGATCGTCATCGATCTCCACGACTTCGTGCGCGAGGCGGCCAAGCGGTTCGAGGGGGAGAAGGCCGAAGTCCTCGAGCTCAACCTCATCAACCGCCTCGGACAGATCACCCTCCGCAGGAGATTCACGAGTCACGACACGGATAAGGTGGTCCTGTCCGTCGGGCAGATCAACCGCATCATCGCGAACCATCCGACAAACGGCCTCCTCGTCGTCCACAACCACCTCGTGGGCGCCGCCCTGCCCTCGGCGGAGGACGACGACTTCACGGAGCGACTGCAGCTTCTGTGCTCCATGGCGGGCATCTTCTTCTATGACCACGTCATCGTGGGCCCCACGGGGCACTACAGCTATTTCGAGAGCAATCGCATGGAGGAGATCCGCGCGAAATATACGGTAGGAGGGGTAATGAAAAAACCGTGAAAGATCAGCACGCGTCCGCGAAACGGGAGAACGACCTGAAGCGCCTCACGGACTTTCTCCTCAAATACAGCAAGGGCATCATCTTCCTGCTCATCCTCATCATCGGCACCGTCCTTTTGGTGAGTAACTGGAATGCGGTGTATTTCGACGGCATCCGCTCGTGGTATGTCCTGCTGCCCGTCACCATCTTCTTTGCCACGGAAAATGCGGTCAAGCTCTGGGCGCTCAGAAATTTTAATGAAAAGATCGCCTTTTATGTCATGGACGTCGTGGCGCTCCTCCTGCTCACCATCTTTTCCAACGGCAGCCTCATCTCCACCCTGTATATCATCATCCTCTCCGACTTCTACCTGAGCCAGCAAAAGCTCAAGAGCAATGCGGTCATGGGGGTGTCGTGCATCGTCATCTTCCTCGTCACCTTCGCCGTGTCGGGGTCGCTGAAGGGGGAGGAGGTCAATATCATCTCCATCATCTCGAGCGCGGTCAATGACCTCCTGCTCATAGGATTGCACTTCTTCGTGCTCAACTTTGCCATCCAGATCTACCTCAAAAACAGGGAGCTTGCGGTGGCGCTCGACGAGCTCAACGAGAGCAACGAGAAACTGCAGAAGGCCTACCTCGAGCTGCAGGAGATCACCGCTCTCGAGGAGAGACAGCGCATCGCAAAGGAGATCCACGACACGGCGGGGCACTCCATCACGACGGTCATCATGCAGACGGAGGCGGCGCGCCTCGTCGTGGAGAGCGACCCGCAGGAGGCGAAGCGAAAGATAGACGCCGCCAACCTGCAGGCCAAGCATGCCCTCGAAGAGCTCAGGGAGAGCGTGCATCTCCTCTCGGGACAGAGGGAGGGGCAGACCCTCCGCGACCAGCTCCTCGAGATCGTACACGACTCCACGGACGGCACCGACATCGCCGTCCGCTACGACATCGACGACGTGACCCTCTGCGACGCAAAGAGGCGCTTCTTCCTCAACGCGCTCAAGGAGGGCATCTCAAACGGTCTCCGCCACGGCGGGGCGACCGCATTTTGGTTCGAACTCAAGAGAGAGGGGGACACGGTGCGCTTTCTGCTCTCCGACAACGGCACGGGGCTCGAGATCTCGGAGCTCAAGGAGGGCTTCGGGCTCACCGCCATGTCCCGCCGCGCCGCCTCCCTCGGGGGAGAAGTTTGGTTTGAGACGGAGCCCGAGGAGGGCTTCGAGATCCATGTGACAATGCCCGCAGACGGCAAGGAGGAGGAATCATGAAGATCAAAGTGCTCATCGTGGACGATCAGCTCATTCTGGCAGACGGCATCCGCAGCGTGCTCTCGACCTGCCCCGACCTCGAAGTGGTGGGGGTGGCGCAAGACGGCTTCCGCGCCCTCGAGGAGGTGGAGCGGAGCGCGCCCGACGTGGTGCTCATGGACATCCGCATGCCCAATATGAACGGCGTCATCGCCACCCGCGAGATCAAGAAGAAGAGCCCGGATACCAAGGTGGTCATCCTCACCACCTTCGACGACAGCGACTATATCCTGAATGCCATCAACAACGGGGCGAGCGGATATCTCCTGAAGGATGTCTCGGCCTCCGCCCTCATCGATGCCATCAAAAACGCCTACGCGGGGGATACCATCCTTCCCGCGAAGATCGCCCGCCGCATCGCCGACGCCGCCCGCATGGTGAGCGCCGACCGCGAGATCCGCCTCAAGAAGAGATTCGGCCTCTCCGACCGCGAGGTAGAGGTCGCTCTGATGGTCTACGAGGGCTTTACGAATAAGCAGATCGCCTCGGCGCTCAAGCTCTCCGACGGTACCGCGCGCAACTATATCTCCGCGGTCTACGAAAAGCTCGGCGCCTCCTCGCGCAGCGACGCCCTCGCCGCCATCCGCACCTCCCTCGAAGCTTGAGGGAGGAGAAAAGCACTCTGATTATGTCACCCTGAAAAGCGTTCCAATGTGTCATTCTGAAAAGCCTTCCAATATGTCATTCTGAGCCTGTCGAAGAATCGCCGCAGTCTTACGTCATTCCGAACGAATGTGAGGAATCTCGGGCTTGAGATTTCTCGCTACGCTCGAAATGACGTGTACAGAAGGCTAAGGCGATGTTTCGACTATGCTCAACATGACATGATTATAGCGTCGTGTCGGTACACGATTATAACATCTTGTCGGTCCCTCCCATCACAAAACCATGAAAAAACAGCGGAACGAAATCGTTTCGCTGTTTCTCCGCATCCTTACATCCCTGTCGGGTGCGGACTATGCAATGCGGATACCCTTGCCTGAACATCCGCCTTGCTTCGTTTTTTCGGCATGCATCTCATGCCATCCCTTTGGCCGTTTGTCCCTAACGGTCGGTAAAATGAGATTGTAAAAAGGAGTTATTTAATGTCGGCGTACTTGACCGTGACGTAGAGAGTATACGTACTACCGCTTACGCCAGACGTCTCATCCGCATAAGGATTTTCCTGATCCGTTCCATCAGCAGTAAAGTTCCCTTTAATATCGGCCTTGTTGATTGTCCATTCGTCCGTTTCGGAATTATAAACACCTTTTGCATACCATTCGGTGCAAGGCGTCTTCTCGTCGGTCTCGGCATCGGTATAATACAGTAAAGTATCATCCGAAAGGATCTCAGCAACTACCATGCCCCTGAGGGTACGCTCGTTGGCCTCAATAGTCGCCTCTTTTGCTTTGGTAAGAGCCCCGACGAAAATCGGCACTGCAATGGCGACGAGGACGGCGATGATCGCGACGACGATCAGGAGCTCGGCAAGCGTGAAGCCTTTTTTGTTGTTCTTTCTTTGCATTGTTCTTCTCCTTAAAAAATCATGATTTTTTATAGCATTCGCCGCAGGGACGTTACGGCGCCACTACCCGAGGCAGATGTACATAGAATACGTTAATCCGTGTACCATGTCGGGGGAGGAGGCGGCGCATGCTTTGCTTGTAATTAAAAATTTCTTAAAAAAATCGGGCAATTCGCTTGACGAATACACCGAACGGTGCTATAATGACAATAAAGAAGTCCATAGATTAACGTAATCTATGGACTTCTTTTTTTGCGTTTTCGAAGGACGGGATTTCTCCTCCCTTCGGTCGTCGAAATGACAGGACACGTCATTCCGAACGAATGTGAGGAATCTCGGGCTTGAGATTTCTCGCTACGCTACTTCGTCGCTGCGCTCCTCGTGCCGCGCTTGGTTCACAATAGAAGCTTCGCGCGGGGCGAAATGACGTAAAGGGCGCGGGGCGAAATGACGTGAACGGAAGGCTAAGGCGATGTTTCGACTTCGCTACTTCGTCGCTGCGCTCCTCGTGCCGACCTTAGAGCACAATAGAAGCCTCGGTCGGGGCAACATGACACGATTATAGTGCATCAATATGACAAAATGACAGCACCCCGCGGGTCGGGGTGCTGTCATAATCCGAGACGGACCTATAAGCCGGGTTCTGTCGAGCGCGGTCATTTATCTAGGCCCTGCGTCGCCGCAAGGCTCGAGCGTTATTCACGGCTATGTTCGGACGGGCAGCCCTATAGAGAACATAGCCCAAACTTGCATCGGACGGGGTTTACATGGCACGAAGCGTTACCGTTTCGTCGGTGAGCTCTTACCTCGCCGTTCCACCCTTACCCCATGCGGGGCGGTTTATTTCTGTTGCACTTTCCTTGAAGTCGCCTTCACCTGACGTTATCAGGCGTCCTGCCCTGTGATGCCCGGACTTTCCTCATCGCAAAAATGCGCCGCGGCCGCGCAGTCCGCTCGGATCGACTGTATTATACCACGCCTTCGGGGAAAAAGTCATCTGTTTTCGGGTCAATTTTCCGCAAACGGGGGAGAATTTCGGAATTTCCCCCGTTTTTCTTGCAATTTTCACCGATTGGTGTTACAATGAAAAAAACGAGGAGGTGGCCCATGTTTCCGAATGAAGTCTTTTTGGGGCTCGATCTCTACTGGTGGATGATCGTCATCGGCGTACTTGCCGCCATGGCGTGCTTCCGCCTCTTCTATGAGCAGGCAGGGCTCTCCACCCGCGTCTTCAATTTTTCCCTCATCTGCGCCGTCTTTGGGATCTTCCTCGGCTATCTTTCTGCCGTCCTCTTTCAGTCATGGTATGCCTATCTTGCGTCAGGCGTCTTCGAATTCGGTGTGGGCGCCACCTTTTACGGAGGGCTCATCGGCGCCATCGCCGTCGTGCTCGCCATCTATTTCGGGGCGGGGCACTTCCTCTTCAAGGACAAGCGCCATCTCTATGAGTTCAACCGCATGCTCTCCCTCATCTTTCCCTGCATCGTCATTGCCCATGCGCTCGGGCGGGTGGGGTGTCTCTTCGAGGGATGCTGCTACGGCGCCGTGACGGACAGTTGGGTGGGGATCATGATGTATTCGGGCGGAGAATGGGCAAAACGCGTCCCCATCCAGCTATTTGAGGCCATTTTCCTCGCCCTTCTCTTCCTCGTCCTCCTCTTCCTCGTGGTGAAAAAGAAAAATGAGTACACCATGAGCATCTACTTCATCGCCTACGGCGTGTGGCGCTTTGTCATCGAGTATTTCCGCGACGACATGCGGGGGGCCTCGGGCATCTCCTTCCTCACGCCCTCCCAGCTCACCGCCATCCTGATGGTCCTCGCAGGCATCGCCTATATCTTCTTCTACAAATATTGGCTGAAGGCGCGGCTCGAAAAATTCGCCCCGACCGAAAAGACCCCACCCATGTCCGAAGGAGAGGGTCAAAATGAGGAAAAAACCGATGCGCAGGCGGGATAAATTCATCCTCGCGGCCCTCCTCGTCCTCACAGGCGTCTCCTTTGTGCTCTATGCGGTGCAGGAGTTCATTCCGTGGGAGGGAGCGGCGAAGGACATCCTCTTTGCGGCGCTTCCGCGCGCGACGGTGGGGGCACTCCTCCTCTTTCTCATCGCGACGAGGGGAAATGCCGCCCTGCTGCGTCCCAAGTGGCGGGTGGGGGACCTCCTGTGGAGCCTGCCCTGCCTCGCGGTCGCCGTAGTAAATTTTCCCTTCTCGGCGCTCGCCTCGGGGGCGGCCTATATCAAATGGCCCGAGATAATCCCGCTCTTTCTCTTCAAATGCCTCTCCATCGCGGTCATGGAGGAGGGATTTTTCCGCGGCCTGCTCCTGCCCTATCTGCGAGAAAACGGCCGCACGGGAAAATTGCTCCCCGCCGTGCTCCTCTCCTCCCTGCTCTTCGCCGCCATGCACCTCATCAATCTCGCCTTCGGGGCGGGCGTGGGGGCGACTTTTTTGCAGGTGGGGTACACTTTTCTCATAGGATGCATGCTCGCCGTGCTTCTCTTCCGCACGGGAAATCTCTACCTTGCGATCTTCATCCACTTCCTCTTCGATGTCGGCGGGACCATCGTCACCGACCTCGGCGCGGGGAGTTTTCAGGATATGACCTTCTGGATCTTGACCGCCGTCGTGGGCGTCCTCGCCGCCGTGCATGTCGTAGCAGCGCTCGTCCGCATGCTGCGCGGCAAGACCCTCCCGCGCCTGTAGCGCCCCGCAAGGCCCATCGCCGTCCTCAGCCGAGGGCGGTTTTTTCTTCTCCGCATTGCAAAAACTGCGAAAGAGGGGCTTTTTCCCAAACTTTCACAGAAAATTTACACTTTTTTTACAGAATTATGCCCGTTCCTCTTGACTTTCCGCATATTATGATCGTGCAAGGAACATGCCCGCCAAGGATTATACGACAGCACTTGAGAAGCCCACGGAGGTGGCGCCCCTCACCCATTCCTTCACGATCACGGTAAAGAATGATGACAGGTTCAAGCCCGTGCAGTGCAACATGGTCATGAGCTCGGACTACAACCTCATCTTTACCTTCCGCGGAGAAAACGAAGAGTACGCCATTACGCTCTACTGGAAGGCAGATGTTCAGAGAAATATTGAATCCAAAGAACCTGTCTATACCTACGCGACGCCGAGTACCGACGGAACCTATAACGCGGGAAGCCTGACAGAAAGCCACATGTTGCAAGTGACAGCGACATGGGACAAAGAAAATGTCACAATTTCGAGAGGGGAGGCAATCAACAATGATGTTTAAGAAGTTGCGCCGCAAATTGCATTCGAAAAAGGGCGAGACCTTTGTAGAGATCCTCGTCGCCATCCTCGTCGTCGCCTTCGGCTGCTCCATCATCGCGGCGATGTACTCTGCCGCCATGAGCCTGAATGTCGAGGCCTCCAAGCAGGACGACGAATTTTATCAGGCGATCACAGACATGGAAGAGGGGAGCTCCTCGAGCAAATCCGAGGAGGCCATCCTTGAGGACAGCGAGGGAAATAAGATCCAAACATCTGTAAACGTCTCCGGGAATGAAGATCACGCGTCCTACAAGAAGTAAGAAGGGGTGATGACATGAAAAAGCGATTCAGAAAGGGATTTACCGTCACCGAAGTGCTCATAGCGACGGCCATCCTCGCCATCTTTGTCTCCATGGCGGTGGTCGGCACGTCGGCGCTCTTCGGCACGGGCGAGCAGATGATGACCGTGTCAAAGGCAGCGGTGCTCGGCTCCGACGTGATGAAGGCCGTCACCAATGAGCTCCGCTTCGGCGAGGCCTTTCAGTACACCCCCGAGAGTGAGGGTGCGAAGCAGGGCCCTTTGAGCTCCTACAACAGCACCGCCTATGGCGAAAGCTGCAAGATGGAGATCGGCACAGAGGAGCACGCGGGCGAGCTGGTCATCGTCAACACGTCGAAGGATAAGACCTTCTTCCCCATCGGCACGGCCGCCTACGACGAGGTGCGCATCAAGTCCATCACCTTCACGGTGACGGAGGAGAACGGAAGATTTATCGTGACCTGCGGCCTCGCCATCACCTCCGACGGAGAAAATGTGCTCTGGGAAAAGTCGGTCTCGACCGTCCCGCTCTATCAGAAGGCGACCGTATGATCCAGACAACAAAAAAAGGACCCCGCGGGGTCCTTTTTTCATTGCTTGATTTTCACTCTGCGAGGTGATCGCCGAGAGCATTTTCCCACTTGGAGAGGAAGTCGGCGAAGCTTGCGAGCTCTTCATCTTCGGCCCAGATGGCGTTTCTCTCTGCCGAGGGCAGCTTGAAGAGGAGGAAACGGTAGGCGTGGAGCTTGTCGAGGGCGGCCGTCTGCTCGGACTTCTCGAGGGCATCGAAGGAGGTGAAGTCCCACGACTCCACACCGTCGGTGACCACTCTGCAGGCGAAGACCTGTGCTTTGAGCGCGGTGAGATCTTCCGCGAGGAAGTCCTTGAGCGCCGCGCCGAAGGCCTTCATGGTGGCGGTCGACGACGAGGAGAGGTCGCGGTTGATGGTGTTGAGCGCGGAGATCTCGGCCTCGAGCGCCGTCTTTTCCTCGCCCTCAAGCCAAGCGGGCTTCTGTGCGCTCACCCAAGAACCCCAGGGCATGGCTGTGGTCGAATTGCTCAAGGACGAGGTCCAGTTGTCGTAGCCGAATCCCCAGGCATAGGCGCGGGAGAGGGCGCGTGCGACCGCGAGGATGTCCTCGGAAGAGGCCGTCTCGGGCGATGCGGTGAGCGCCTCGAGGGTGGCCTTGACGGCCTCGTATTCCGCCATGACGCCCTCGAGATTGCGCGTGTAGACGTCGAGGAAGTAGGTCTGATAGCCCGAGAGCACCTTCTTGTCGTCGGGCAGCTTGTCGTAGGTGGGTTTGAACTCCTTGATGGCCTGCGTGAGGGCATTGGTCAGGCTCTCACGGTCCGTGGCGTCGCCGAGGGCCTCTGCGGCGGCCTCGATCTTTGCCTTCAATGCCAAGGCGAGGGCCTCTTCATGGGCGGAGCGTGCCGCGAGATAGCTCTCGAGCTTCTCTTCTCCGATGGCGCCCTTGAGGAGGTCGCTCTCCTCGATCGCGGGGACCGTGATGCCCGACTTGGTCGTGGACTTGTCGAAGAGGGCGTTGATGGAATCCCACAGGGCGTCGTCGTCCGAGGTCTTGACTTCGTCGAGGAGGCTTGTGAAGGAGGTCACGCGCTCGCGGAAGAGCTTCGCGGTGAGCAGGATCACGGGGTACTCTTGCTCGTCATAGGTCTTGATAGCGAGCTGGGCGCCGTTGGACATGAGCGATTTGACCGCGGGGTCCTCGGCGTCGATCTCCGCAATGAGTGCCTCGACGGCCTTGACATAGTCCGCGTAGCCCGCATCGGTGACCACCATGTCGTCGATGTAGGGCTGCAGACGGGCGGCGTAGGCGATGGCCTTTTCATTGGCCGCCTTGAGCGCGGTGACGTCCTTGTCCTTGGTGAGGTCGTCGCGCTCCTCCGCCGTGAGCTCTTCGCGGTATGTAAGGGTGAGGCCGATGAAGCGCACGGTCTCCGTCTGGTTTTCGGGGACGGCATAGACGGCGAGGTCAAACTGCGGCTTGCCCTCCGCGGAGACGCCGAGGAAGAACTCCACGCCGTTGATATCTCCGCCGAGCCAGCCCTTGATGACGGTGACCGCAAAGGACGCTGTGAAGTCGTCGAGCCCCTCGGAGGCCTTTGCGACCAGCGAGTCGATGAGCCCGTCATAGGCCTCTGCGATCGCCGCGACGAGGGAGTCGCCGAGGGACACGGTGAGGCCGTTTTCCGCGATCGTCAGGGTGATGGGAAGGAAGCTGACGGGCGCCGCGGGGGTCTCGGGCGTCTCGGGCGTCTCGGGTGCGGGCTCCTCCTCCGCTTCCGCTGCGGGAGCGGGGGCAAGCGCCGACATAAGGTCCACCTCCGTCATGCCCATGGGGAGGCCTTCCTTATTGACAAAGGCGAGCGTGAGGACGCCGTCGCCCGCATAGAAGAGGTCGAGGGCGGCGAAATTTTCGTTGATATAGGCGGGGAGATCGGGGATCATGCTGCCGAACGCGCCGAGCAGCGAGAGGAGGTTCGAGGCGGGCGTGAGGTCGAGGCGAAGGGAGGCCTTTACGATGCCGTAGAGGTCGCCCGTGCGGAGTGCCTCGGGGAAGAGGCGGAGCAGGAGGTCGCCCGTGATGGGCTTCTCGATCGCGCCGCCGACGAGCATGGTGTCGAGGCTGATGCCGATCTTCTCACCCATGGTGACATTTTCCGCGGGCGTGGCGGCAAGGTCTGCGGCGAGCCCCGTGAGGACGGTCTTGCCTTCGGCCTCGGCCGTCGTGAGGGAGATCTCGAGCCCCGTGAAGTGCGCGCCGAAGAAGGAGGCGAGGTAGCCGTGCGTGTCGCCTATCGTCTGTGCAAGCGAGGAGAGGAGCCCCTGATAGGCGGCGTCGAGGGCCTGCACGGGGGCATCCTTCAGGGTGAGGGTGTAGTCCGCGTCCGTCTTCTCGACGGAGACCATGCCGTCGATGGCATCGCGGAGCCCCTCGATCGTGAAGTCGCCGCCGAGGGAGGAAGTGAGCCCGTCCGTCTCCGCGGCGTAGGTGAAGAGGTAGTTGTCCTTGCCCTCCGCGCGGTTATTGAGCATGACGAGCAGGAGGCCTTCACCGGGACAGCGCACGGTGAGGGTATTCGCAAGCCCTCCGAGAAGGGGAATGGAAGTAAGGTCGATGTCGAGGCGGAAGGTGAGCGCGTCGGCCACGTTTCCCGCATCGAGGGCGTCGCGGGAAAGTTTCAGGGCGAGCGTCCCGTCGATGGGCGCCCCGAGCAGGTTCTCTGCGGCGAAGGAGAGGGGCATGGTGAGCCCATTCTTCTCGTCGAGCGTGTTGCCGAATGCGGTCGCGAGCGCCATGAGGGGCTCCTCTTCCTTGACGGCGGGCAGCACGGTAGAGGGCGTCGAACCTATCTTTGCATTGAAGGCGTCGACGTCGGGGATCGTCACCGTGCCATTGACCTCGGAATAGGTGCAGGTGAGGCTCTGCGTGACGCTCATATCGAAGATTTTCTTTGCGTCATAGGAGCAGGTAGAGGTGTAGGAGACGGGCGTCCAGTCCTTCTTGATCGTGAGGCGCACGTCGACGTCCGAATAGGCGGGGAGATTGTCGAGCGAGCCGAATTCCCGTGCCTGCAGCCGAAGGCCCGCAGTGGCGGACTCCGTCGCCGCGCCGCTCTCGAGGGACCGATCGCCCGCGAGGCAGAGGTAGTAGGTAAAGGTGTCGCCCTCCGTCTTTTCGAGCTTGCAGAGGCGGATGGTCCTGGCATTGATGATGTACCCTCCGAGGGAGACATCGTCCGCCGCGACGCCGTATACCTTCTTATAGTCGGCCTTTTCGGCGACCTGCATCTCCCCGTCGAAGCTGTTGCGGTAGACGACCTTGCCGCCCTTCGAGAAGGACTGGTGCTTCATGGTGACGAGGAAGGAAGACGACTGCGCCTCGGAGAGGTAGTCCTCGCCGTTTTTATAGGTCGTGTTGTGGACTTCCTGACGGTACCCCAAGAGGTCGGCGACCGCCGTGCCCTCGGTGGTGATGACATAGCTGTCCAGTTCGCGCTGTTTCTGCAGGAAGGCATAGACCGCGTTTTCGGGAGTCAGCCGGTCGGGTGACTTGTCCGTGGCGAGGGTGGTAGACTCTCCGCTCTCCACGTTCGGCTCCTCGGGAACGGTGCATGCCGCGGCCCCTGCAGACAGGGCGAGGATGCAGCATCCCGCAAGAAGCACGAGCAGTTTCGATTTTTTCATAAACTCCTCCGTTTGCCCGCAGCTGCGGGCGGATTTTTTCACACAGCTTTAAGTATAGCATTTGTATGACATTTTGTCAAGTTGTAATGGAAAAATATGACAAATTTTTTTCCAAGGGCAAAACGGGGCGTTTTTTGTAAAAAAATCCCCTCGGGAAGGCGGGCCTTCAGGGGGGATCCTGAGCAACGAAAAAAAATCGTTGCTCTTTTTCGAAAAAATCCGGCACTTAAAGGGCGTTTCGCAGAAAACCTGTGGTATAATAAAATCAAGAATACGGCGCGCGTATCTGAAATTCTAAAATCGCAGGATCATTTTTTGCTATGAGACGTTTCAACAGGAATACGATACCCGCGAGGAATTTACGGGAAAGGCAAACATCGACGGCTCTTGAAGGACATTTGGGACGAAATCGAAAATCCAAGCTATCTGTTCGATGGAAGGAGAGATGTATTTGCTTTCGGATATAAAATAAGGGAGACGGCGAGCGTCTCCCTTGTTTTTTCCTATGCCCCCGCGATCCGAGGGGAAATAGCGATGCGGCCTTAGTCCACGCGGATGGTGTGTACCGCGGGCTTTTTGGGCTCCTTCTTGGGTACGGTGAGGGTGAGGATGCCGTCCTCATACTTCGCCTTGATGTCCTCCTCGGCAACCTCGCCCACATAGTAGCTGCGGCGGAAGGATTCCTTGATCTCCTTGCGGAGATACTTTTGCTCCTTTGCGCCCCGCTCGCCGCTCACGGTGAGGTAGCCGTCCTCGAGGGAGACGGAGATCTCCTCCTTCCGGAAACCGGGCATCTCGATCTCGAGCACATACCCGCCCTCCGCCTCGCGGATGTCCGTGCGCATGTCGTGCATGTCATCGTAAAACATGGGTTTGAAGAAGTTGTCGAAGACATCGAAGATGTCGTTTCCCTGCGTCCGTCTTGTAAGATAACCATTATTCATAAGTCATTCCTCCTTGCGGGGAGGTCTCCCCGCGTCCTTTCATCTATAATATACCCCTCGGAGGAAGGACTTAAACGCGGCGCACTAAAGATTTTTTTCAAAATGCAGGGGAGGGACTCACTTCGCCCCGAAAACCTCGGTGAGCACGGAGAGCTCGCGCTCGTAATTCAGGCCGTATTTCTTGTCGGGGACCTCCCTCTCGGTGCGCACGATGGCGCGGTAGCAGAACTTGACGGTGAGCGAGAGCGCCTCCTCGAAGGGCATGCCGTTTGCGATGCATCCCGCAAAGGCCGAGGCGAAGACATCGCCCGCGCCGTGGAAGGAGCCGGGGACCTTGCGGAGGGGGAGCTCCCTCACCCCGCCGTCATAGTAGTAGAGGAGATATCCCTTTTCGGTGTCCGCGCCCGTGATGACGGGGTGGGGGCAGAGGCGGGCGAGGGCCTCGAGCGCGCGCACGGGATCCCTTTCTCCCGTCAGGAGGAGGCTCTCGGTATCATTGGGCACAATGTAGTCGGCAAGCGCGCAGAGGGATGCCATGTCCGCGGCGAACCCCTCGTCGAAGCCCTTATAGAACCTGCCGTTGTCCCCGAGGACGGGGTCGACGAGGAAGATGCCGCCCTCCTTCAGGAAGCGCTCTTTCAGCGACTTCACGAACTCCACCTGTGCGCGGCTGCCGAGGTATCCGCTGCAGATGATGTCATACTTGAGCCCCAGCGTCTCCCAGTGTGCGCAGATCTTCTCCATCTCGCCGTCGAGGGGGAGGAAGGTGTAGCCGGTGAACCCGCCCGTGTGGGTGGAGAGGAGGGCGGTGGGCAGGATGTCCACGGTGGCGCCGCAGGCCGAGAGGACGGGGAGGGCGACGGTGAGGGAGCACTTCCCCGCGCAGGAGATGTCGTTGATCGCAAGAGCACGCATTTTGGGTCCGCCTTTTAGAAGTTTTTTTCATTATAGCTCATTTGCATGCGAATTGCAAGCAAATAGGGTGCAAATGACTCAGAAAGAAAAATTTGTGCGGATGGGGCGAATTTGTTTTACATCTTGACAAAAAAGGTGTATACTGTGAAGCATGAAACGAGTGATAGAGGTCAAAGACCTCTGCTGCAAGAAGTGCGCCGAGCGGGCGGAGAAAAAGCTCCTCCTTATGGACGGCGTCACGGGGGCAAAGGCGCACCTCGGGAAAAACCTCATCTTCGTGGAGACGGAGCTCGGCGACGAAGCGCTGAAGTCCTGCCTCGAAGATGCGGGCTTCGAGGTCGTCCTCATCCGCGAGCGGCGGGGGCTCTTCGGCTGAAAATTTCGTCCGACTTTCGGACATGGTATCGGTATTTTATGTCCGCTATGGACAGGAGGTCATCATATGCGAAAAAATCTCGTAGTGCAGCTCATGTACAGAGTGGTGCTCTCGTGTGTGTCCTTCCTCGCATGCCTTCTCACACTTCGCGTCTTCTATGTAGGGCAGGGGCCTCGCGCCTTCGACTGGACCATCCTCGAGTACTACACCAATCTCTCCAACTACTGCGTCCTCGTCGTGTCGCTCGTCATCACGACGGAGACGGCGCGGCGGGTGCTCCGCGGCGAGCGGGAGGGATACAGCAGGACGTGGAGGACCTTTCACTTCATGACGGTGGTCATGATCCTCGTCACCTTCCTCGTCGTCATCTTTCTCCTGCAGCCGCCCACGGAGGTGGACTATTGGATCAACCTCGGCAACATGAGCTATCACTGTGTGGCGCCCCTTCTCTTCGTCTTCGACTACATCCTCTTTACCGAGAAGGGCACGCTCTCCGTCTTTGCCCCGCTCTACAGCCTCATCCCGCCCCTCATCTATGTGGGATATATCTTCATCCTCGGCGCTGCGGGCATCCCCGGATTCCAATATCCCTACTTCTTCCTCAATGTGAGCGAGCTCGGCTACGGCGGAGTCCTCCTCTGGGTGCTCGCCCTCCTCGTCGTCTTCACCATCCTCGGGTACCTCCTGTGGCTATGGAACCGCTTCGGAAAGTACGAGGGGAAGTGGAGGTTTGACTTCAAAAACTGCTTACATACTCTGAAGGCAAGGCCCGAAGAGGACATCTGATATTTTCCCAAAACAAAAAAAGAGAGACGTGTCTCTCTTTTTTTGTTGGCGTGGAAGGCGGGATTCGAACCCGCGCAGCAGAAAATCCACTCTAACGCCTTAGCAGGGCGTCCCCTTGAGCCTCTTGGGTACTTCCACAGGCACATCTTGCTCCCATGCTCTAACAATATAGCATAAATCGGCGAGAAAGTCAAAGTATATCTTCGCCCATTTGCAAAATTTTTCGGGATTTTTTTCCGCATGGCTTGCATAGCGGGACAAGTTGTGCTAAAATATCCCTGTTAGGAGGAAGATATGAATAACATCTGGCATGACATCAGCGAGGCCCGCATCAAGCCCAATAACTTCGAAGCGCTCATCGAGATCCCGAAGGGGAGCAAGGCGAAGTACGAACTCGACAAGGAGACGGGGCTGCTCAAGCTCGACCGCGTGCTCTATACCTCTACGGTCTATCCCGCGAACTACGGCTTCATTCCCCGCACCTACGCCGACGACGGCGACCCCCTCGACGTCCTCGTCCTCACCAACGAGGTCATCTATCCCATGACGCTCGTCAACTGCTATCCCATCGGCGTCATCAAGATGATCGACGGCGGCGCCCTCGACGAGAAGATCATCGCCATCCCCTTTAAGGACCCCACCTATAACGACTACTACGACATCAAGGAGCTGCCCAAGCACGTCTTCGATGAGATGATGCACTTCTTCGAGGTCTATAAGTCCCTCGAGCACAAGAAGACGACGGTGCGCGAGATCTGCCACCGCGACGAGGCCATCGAGATCATCAAGAAGTGCCTCGCCCGCTACAGCGAGAAGTTCGGGGGAGACGGCACGAAATGAAACTCACGGCGAGCGCCTTTGAGCTCTTCGACAAGGAATGGGCTCTGCTCGCGGCGGGGAACAGCGAGGGCTTCAACGCGATGACGATCAGCTGGGGCGGCCTCGGCACGCTGTGGGGGAAGCCCGTCGTCACGGTGTACGTGAAGCCCATCCGCTACACCCACCGCTTTCTGGAGGCGAATGACTGCTTCACGGTGAGTTTCTACTCGGAGAAATTTCGCCGCGCCCTCGCCCTCCTCGGCACCCTCTCGGGACGAGACACGGACAAGATCGCCCGCGCGGGCCTCACGCCCGAATTTCTGAAAGAAGGGGTGACCTTTTCGGAGGCGCACACCACGCTCGTGGCAAAGAAGATCTACCGTCAGACCTTAAATCCCGATACCATGCCCAAGGACGTGGTCGCAGATTACTACCGCGACGAGCCTCCGCACACCATGTTTGTGGGCGAAGTCATAGAAATTCTCAAAAAATAATACTAAATCGCATACAAGAGCGTCGAAGTGGGTACCATGTCCCGCACGGCGCTCTTATTTTTATGCCCTCATGCGCTCTCCGTGAGCTTGGCGGTGAGGACGGTCATATCGTCCTCGGCGGTGCCCCCGTAGCGGCTCAGGGCGACGCGCAGGATGTCCTCGGCGAGGGCCTGCGGGTTGATAGGGCGGATGCGGGAGAGATAGGCGCACAGCTCGGAGGAGGAGCCGAAGGCCGCGCTCACGCCGTCGGACATGAAGATGAGGAAGTCGCCCGCCTTCATCTCCACCCTCAGGCATGCGGGGCGGACGGCCTCGAGGACGCCGATGGGGAGAGATTCCCCCTCCAGGACCTGCAGCGTCTCCCCCGAGAGCACGAAGCCCGCGGGAGAGCCTATCTTCACGATGTCCGCCTTTCCCGTGTCGAGGTCCACCGCGGCGAGGTCGAGGCAGGAAAAGGTCTCCTCCGAGGAATAGGCGACGAGACTGTTTACGGTGGAAAGGACGGTCTCGGAGGGCATGCGCGCCTTATAGAAGCTCTCGAGGAGGGAGAGGGTGCGGTCGGAGACGGTGCGCGCCTCTTCGCCGCTCCCCATGCCGTCGGAGAGGGCCAGTATGAACCGCCGCTCGTCGATCTTGAGGACGGAGTGGGTATCTCCGCTCGCCGTCTCGCCCGCCTTGGTGCAGGCGGCGATGCCGAAGGAGGCATCGAGCGCGGGCCGCCTCTTGAGGATAAAGCACGACCGCTCGGCGGTCAAGGGGAGCTTTTCGGAGAGGGTGAGGCTGCACGAGAGGACGTTCCCCGCAATGCGGCACACCGCCCTTGCATCGGCGCGGCTGTCCAATGTGATGCTCGCGGTGAAGTGCTCGCCCTCACCATAGAGAAAGATCTCGCCCGCGAGAAGCCCCTCCCGCGCGAGGGCATTTGCAAGCCGCCGCTCCTCGTCGGAGAAGACATATTCTTCGCTCTCGGTGAGGGCGATCTCCTTCAGGATCTCGCTCACGCCGTGCGCCTGCCTTGCGAGGAGCCGTCTTCCCTCCCGCGCGGTCTCGAGTTCGAGGTTCATGCGGGCATACTCCGCGAGGATGCGGTTGAGGGCAAAGAGGAGCCCCGCGGCATTCGTGCACCCAGCGGAGAGCTCGGAGGGGAGGTCGATGAGGTTGACCCGTCCCTTCGCCTTGCCCACGGCGATGAGCTTGTCGAAACTTCCGAAGAGCCCCTCCCGCACGCACAGACCATGATTCGGGCAGCCGTCGCAGAGGGAGGCGAGGAGCTTGGCCTTGATCTGTTCGCCCGTCCTGTCGGCCTCCTCCTCGGTGAAGACGGACTCGATCTCACGGAAGAGGGCGGAGACCTCGTAGAGCTGTTCGGCGACGGCGCGGCGGGAGCGGTTGACCGCAATGCGCGGGAGGACCTTTTCCCTGTAGAAGAGGAGCCCCTTTTCGGCTCGTGAGAGGAGGCGGGCGGGCAGGAGTGCGACGAGGAGGGAGGGAAGGACGACGGCGAGCGAAAAGAGAATGATGGACGCGGGCGGGCGGAGGTACAGCCCATCCGCGAGGGCGATGGCGAAGACGGAGAGGGGAAGCGCGAGGGCGGCGGCGCCCCGTCCGTAGGGAAGGACGAGGAGGACGGCGGAGGCATAGAGCACAAAGGCGCCCACGGGGATGAGGGAGCCCGTCTCCGCGGCGAGCGGCAGGGAGAGCACGGCGGCAAAGGGCACGCATGCCGAGGAGCGGGAGAGCACGGCAAAGAGGAGGAGAGAGGAGAGCGCGACGAGATAAAAGATCTCCTCTCCGAGCGAAGAGAGGATCCCCATGCCCAAGAGGAGCCATACCGTAGCGAGTTCGAGGAGCTCCACGGCGGTGAGGCGGGCGCGGAAGATGCGGGAAAAGATCGCCTCGAGCGCCCCCTCGCAGAGCACCTCGAGGAGGAGGATAAATGCCGCGAGGACGAGCTTCGTGAGCAGGGGAGAGAGAGGGAGCAGGGCATAGTCCTCATGCGGAAAGAGGAAGAGAAAGGGGAGCTGTGCGGCGGCGGCATAGAGAAAGCGCTCCGCCCCCGCCCGCTTTCCCTTTCGGCGGTATAGGGCGAAGACAAAGAGGAGGGACGCTGCCTGCAGGGCGGCGGAGAGTGCAGCGAGGAGGGAGAGGGAGACGGCCGAGGCGGCGACATAGCCCGCCGCCGCGAGGATGGGGTGCGCCCCCGCAGCGAGCGCGGCAAAGAAGAGAGCAAAGGAGAGGGGCTCCCGCGCGGGCAGGACGAAGTTCATAAGGGGCATTGCGGCAAAGAGCCCGACATAGAGGAGGACATCGGCGGGACGGGGCGCCGAAAGTTTTATGCGCTTCATGTCCCCATTATAGAGAAAAAAATCCCGCAAGCAGTGGGAGTCGGAGGCGAATGCCGTCGAAGCTTGCGGGATTTGGGAAAACCGACCCCCGCGCAACCGCACGGGGGATATATCGCTTGATTCAGTTGTGAGGGGCAGGCCCTTTGCCATTCCTTACTTCGGGGAGATCCCCGCTGCGGGACAGCTGTCGCCGCTCACTTTCACGGAATGGACTTACGTTTCAGCCCCTTTGGTTTGATTGTACACCGGCGTGTCCTCCTTTACTCCGTCTTCGTTGGGATCCTGCGCATATCGTGTACCTCCCGATAGCGGATTTGCGGGACTGCGCCTTCTCGGCGCGCTTCGGACTTTTCCGTCCGCAGCTGGGTGATGTGGTTTCGCACTTACATGATCATTGGAGTGTCCCGCCTGTTTGGATTTAACTCTTTTTGTCCCTTTCTTTCATTTGCACCTCTATTATAGCATAGATTTTCGTCTTGTCAAGGGGTTTCGGAAAAATTTCCGAAAAAATTTTTTTACTTGGTGGAATGGACACGGACGCGGTAGGAGGGCACTGCGGCGGCGGGGAGGGCCTCCTTCCACTCCGCATAGCGGGAGAGGGAGCTTCGGTAGAGGTCGCGCCGAAGGTGAAAGAGGTCGCATCCGCTCTCCGTGGCGGTCTCATAGAGGTCGCGCACATAGCCCGAGAGGATCTCCTCGGCGCTTGCGAGGATCTCGCCCTTGACTTCATCCCCCGCGATGTCGTCCATGGAGGCGGCCAGCCCGCGGCAACAAAGGCGGACGCGGAGGTCGAGGGAGAACTCCACGCGCGGCCCCCGCGAAAAGGAGAGCTTCACGCCGCCGTCATTCGTGAGCACGGAGAGGGTGACGGGTTCGTCGCCGTCCCGCGCATTGAAGGTCCCCGCGAAGACATTTCCCTGCAGCATGCTGAAGGCGAGCGTCTGCTCGCGGGGGAGGAGGGCGACCATGCGCCCGTGCGAGAAGATGGCCGTCTCCTCGGCGCTGTAGATCATCCTGCGCTCCTCTTCGGGGCGCGTCTCGTCCTTCTTTTCACCCGCGTGCACCTGCTCCGTCATGCGCACGAAGGGGAGATATCCGCTCTCCGACACGCCGTAGTAGCCGATGGCGAAGTCCTTGAGGGAGGTCACGAGCACCTTTCCCGACTTTTTCGCCTCCTCCGAGAAGAGCTTGGTGACGGCGATGGAGGAGGAGTCGTCGATGGCGCTCTCGGAGACGAGGAGCTCATGCGCCGTGCCCGCACAGACGGCGAGAAGACAGGAGTCGGGCATGTATTCGTTGCGGAGGAAGTAGTTGAGGTAGGAGACGACATCCTCCTTCACCGCCTCCTCACCCATCACGATGAGATTGCAGAAGACGAGCTTGGGCACCCAACCCGTCTTGGAGTAGATGCGGGAGATGCAGTCGGACACGGTGGCGCCCTCCGCCTCGATATTGACGGAGGAAGTGCCCCCCTTCGTGCGGTCGGAGCTGTCGGGCACGGCGATCTGCGCCGTCACCGAAAAGCCCTGCTCGGTGCGGTCGATGCCCGCCGCGAGGATGATGGCCGTCTTCTGGATATCGACGAGTCCGAAATCATTGGAGAAGAAGGTAAAGATGACGGCGGCAAAGAGGAGGATCCAGAGCTTGGAGGGGAGGGTCTTCAGAAATTTTTTCATGCCTTCCTCCCGACGAGCGCCGTCGCAGCGGGCAGCAGGACGGAGAAGAGGGGAAAGAGCCAGAAGAGGGGCCCGTTGATGAGGTTGACCGCCTGCCCGAAGCGGTAGTCGAGGAGGAGCGAGAGGATAAAATAGAGGACGGCGAGTGAGATGCCGAGGATGAGAGAGAGGTACTTGGGGTGCGAAAACGCATCCGAAAGGAGGGAGACGCCTGCCTGCGCGGGCAGGACGGAGGCATATGCCATCACGATGGCGAGCGCAAAGATGAAGAGATAGTCGATGCGCCCGAGCACGGTGATGCCCGCGAAATATTTCGAGGTCTTGGCGAAGGCGAAGAGCTGGTTCATGGCGGTCTCCGCGAAGACGGCATAAAATACGGCGAAAAAGAGGAGGACGATCGCGCCGCCCGCGACATAGGCGAGCGTCCCCTTCCATGCCATGCCCCGCCGATAGCGGAACTTTCCGAGGAGGGAGAGGAGGACGGCGGCATCGAAAAACCAGCTCGAGGCGAGCATCACGCCCCTTCCGAATCCCTTTGCCCCCGCCGCGCCGACGGGGAGGAGGGCGCCGAAGTCGCATGCGCCGAAGGAGAGGATGAGGATGCCCGCCATCCCCACGAGAAAGATGGGCGCGAGCACGTCCCAGATCCGCCCGAGTGCGGGCAGGGGATGCGTGAGGACATAGGCCGCAAAGAGGAAATAGGGGGCGAAGGAGAGGATGGAGGGCAGGGTATCGTAAAAGACGCTCTGCACGAAGGTCTTTTGCTCGAGGATGGGCAGAAGCGTCGCAAAGGCGAGGAAGAGCGCGAGGAGTACGGAGAGGACTTTGGCAGTAAATGCCCCACCCATGTCCGCGACGAGGTCGTAGAAAGATTGCTCCCTCCGCGCGGCGAGCAGCACACAGAAGACGGCTGCCGCCTGCAGAGCGAACTGGACGAGGAGGGGCAGGAGGAGGTCGTTTTTCGCATATTTTGCGAGCTCGGTGGGGAGAAAGACGAGCTTTCCCACGGGCGCGACGCACGCGAGAAAGAAATAGAGTTGGCGCGAGGAGATCTTTTCGTTCATCCGAGCCTCCTGCGGTTGGGGCTCTTCAGCGTCTCGGGGCGCAATTTCATGGACTGCAGGTGATATTTCACGATGGAATCCTTGAGGTCGCGACCCACGACGGGGGCAAAGGGCGCGAAGAGCGGGGCGCCGTAATTTTCCGTCGTCACGAGGTAGAGGAGCACGAAGGCGGTGGCGAGCAGGACGCCGTACGTCCCCACGCTTCCCGCAATGAGGAGCATGGCGAGGCGCAGGACGCTCGTCTGTTCTATGAGGTTGGGTACGGCATACAGCCCGATGCCCGAGAAGGCGACGATGATGATGGCGGGCGTGGAGACGAATCCCGCCGAGACGGCCGTCTCACCGAGCACGAGGGCGCCCACCACCGAGAGCGCCATGCCCACATATTTCGGCATGCGGACGGAGGCCTCGTTGAGCGTCTCGAGGACGAGCAGGACGAGGAGCATCTCGAGGGAGGGCGAAAAGGGGATATCGCGGATGGCGCCCGAGATGGTGAGCAGGAGCCGCACGGGAAAGAGCTGGAGGCGGAAGAGCTGGGCGGAGACATAGTAGGCGGGCAGATAGATGGCGGCGAGGAGGGCAAAGAGGCGGAGAAGCCGCGTAAAGGTGGCGCGGTGGGGCGGCACAAAGTAGTCCTCACTCGACTGAAAGTCCTCGACGAGGAGATAGGGCACGGTGAGGGCGATGGGCGAGCCGTCCACGAGGATGCCCACCCGCCCCTCTGCTATCTTCGCGCAGAAGATGTCGGGCTTTTCGGTGGTCCCCACCTGTTTGACGAGGGAATAAGGCCGCGACGAGAGGAAGTGGGTGAGGTAGGAGGAGTCCGCCACGATGTCGATGTCGATCTTCTTGATGCGCTCCTTCACCTTTTCCACGATCTCCCTCTTTGTTGTGCCCTCGAGATAGCACACCGCGACCGCCGTCCGCGAACGGCGCCCCACCTCGAGGAGGTCGATGCGGAGCTCGGGGGTGCGGAGGCGGCGGCGCACGAGGGAGGTATTGGTCTTGAAGTCCTCGATAAAGCCCTCGCGGGGGCCCTTTACGGCGACGTCGGTCGAGGGCTCGGCGATGGCGCGGACGGGAATTCTCTTAGTCCCGACGATGACGGCGGTATCCATGTCCGCGAAGAGGAGCACGGGATTGCCCGTGAGGACCTCTTCGGCGAGCTTGTCGAGGGCCCGCTCGCTCCGCTGTTCGGGGGAGGTCAGCTTGTGCATCACGTCCTCCGCGCGCGCGGGACCGTCATAGTGCAGGAGGGGGGAGACGACTTGCTCCCCGAGCAGGTCCTTGTCGGTCAGAGGGTCCGCAAAGACGCACGAAAAGCGCATGCCGCTCTCCGAAACGAAGTCAAAGGTAAGGATATCCCCCGCGGGAAGGAGCTTTTTGAGCGCCGCCTTGCTCCCCTCGAGGTCGCCCGTCACACATTTCATGAAAGGAGCATGTGCCGCCTCCGCCTTTTTATGCAACAAAAACCCCTCGCTTGGGGGCGAGGGGCGAAGGTCACTTCCCGGAGAGAGCCGAGAAGTATTTTGCGAGGAGCGCAGCGGCTGCCGCGCACTCAGCTTCGGACATGGGTGGGTCGGAAAGGGCGGCGATGCGCCCCTTGAGGTAGGCCTCGGCCTCCTCTTCCGTCTTGCCCTCCATGCCCGCTCTGAGCTCTTCTGCCGCCTTTTTGCGCCTCTCCTCGGGGATGAAGTCGAGGAGCATCTCGAGGGGGTCCGTCTTCTGTGCCTTGCCGCGGAAAAATTGCTCCCAGACGCAATAGTAGAGCGTTGCCGCGCATCCGCAGCCGAATCCGCCCTCGAGCGTCTCGAAAAATTCCTCACCGAGGGGCGCGAGACTGCGCTCCGCGATCATGCGATAGGCCGCAAAGAGGGCGAACCCGAGGGCAAAGGGCAGGAAGACGAAGAGCTTTCTGTCTCTGTCCGCGAGGACCTTCTTTTTGAGGAATGACGTCATCAGCGTCACTCCGAGTGCGAGTAAGAGAACGTCTGCGCTGTAGAGGCGAAACGCGCTCACGATCTGAACAAACGACATCATGTCACCTCTCATTACCCGCCGCAATTCTATTATACCACACCCCACACGGTGGGGAGGGACTTAAGTGCCGCACTTTTTTTCCGAAAACAGTAAAAAGCCGCCGCGGGGATATTTGCAAAGGTCTTGACATGTATATTTTGAGATGATATAATTGACGTCGGTATGATTCAAGTTAAGGGACTGACTAAGGTATATAAGAGCCGCAGGAGCGGGAAATGCACCGCCCTCGACCACATCAGCTTCACGCTGCCCGACAGGGGCTTCGTCTTCGTGATAGGCAAGAGCGGCAGCGGCAAGACGACCCTTTTATCCCTCCTCGGCGGATTGGACTCCATCACCTCGGGGGAAATCATCGAAAACGGCAGACATGTCGAAAAGTTTTCCCTCGGAGAGCAGGTCTACTACAGAAACTCGACGATAGGCTTCATCTTTCAGGACTTCCACCTCATCGACGAACTGACGATCTTTGAGAACGTCGCCCTCGCTCTCGACCTGCAGGGAGAGCGGGACGGGGAGAAGGTGCAGAGGGCACTGGAGAACACGGGCCTCGGAGACCAGGGGAGGAAATACCCCAAGGAGCTCTCGGGCGGACAGAAGCAGAGGGTGGCCATCGCGAGGGCGCTCGTGAAGGAGCCCTCCGTCATCCTCGCGGATGAGCCCACGGGCAACCTCGACAGCAAGACGACGGCACAGATCTTAGATATCCTCAAAGAGCTCTCCAAGACAAAGCTCGTCGTCATCGTGTCGCATAACTTAAGCGACGCCGAGCGCTATGCCGATGAAATCTTAGAGCTCTCCGACGGGAAGATCCTGCAGCACTTAAGGCGCAATCCCGCCTTCGATCCCCGCCTGCGGGTGGAGAATAATACCCTCGTCATTCCCTGCCGCGAGGAGTTTGACGATGAAAATTTAAGAGAAGTCGCCCAAAGGTTGTGGCGAGGCGTGGGAGACGTCCGACAGGATGGGGATCGCTTCCGCCCGTGCTCTGAGAGGGGATCGGAAGGGGGCATGTCCGAGAAAGAGCCTCTCAAACGCAGTCATCTCCGCGCCCGAGAGCGCCTTTCTGCCGCCGTGAAGCTCTCCCGCCGCGGATGGCTGCGCACGGCGGTCTATGCCCTCATCTTTGCGGCCATCATGGTGGTCTTAAGCCTCGCCCAACTCATCATGAACTTCAACGGCGGGGAGGTCCTCGCGAGCGAAATGGCCAAGCGGAACCTCTCCTGCACCTCCTTCCTGAAGGGCGAAAATTCTTCCTATGAAGTCATCGACGCGACCCGCCTTGTCGATGTGGAGGCGGGGGACCTCGATAAATTTTACGATGCGGGCTATGAAGGCAAGGCCTACCCGCTTGTCAATTATTCCTTCTTGAACAGGTCGAGCAGTATCGACGTAAAGCAGATGCGCCTGACACTGAAGGACGACCCATATGCGCTTTCGGGCACCGCGGGCCTTCTCCTCACCGAGGAGAGTTTCGTCGAGAAAACGTTCGGAAAACTCGAATATGCAGCGCTTGCCGAGGAGCCCAAGGACTACGGCGTATATCTCACCGACTTTTTTGCCGACGCCTTTATCGCAGGGCACCCGCAGGATTCCTATCAGACGCTCCTGGGACCCAAGCGGCAGTCCACGGGCTATGTATACGGCTATGTAAACGGCATCATCGATACGGATTATCGCGAGCGCTACGGAGATCTCCTTAGAAAACTTGCCGACCCCGCACTCTCCAAGGCCGAGCGCAGCCGCCTTGCCGAGAGCGACGAGGGCCTCGCCTTTGCGGATGAAGTCTATCAATATCTTGCGATCGCCTATTCTTTCGACGAGGATTTCATAGAAAAGGCCGTGAGTGCGGGCATCCGCCAGTTCGTGAGCGCGGGCATCTCGACCTTCACCCTGCACGGGAAGGAATATGAATATACGGATTCGTGGTTTACCTGTGAGGACCTCGCAAATACCGTCCCGCTTGCAGAGAACGAGGCCGTGATGAGCTGTGAGGTCTACAACGAGCTCTTCGATACTGCGTTTACTTCGCAGAATATGAACACGTTTACTCCCCACGAGGTGAAGCTCACCTACTATCTTCCCTGCGATCGGGAAAAATCACGGGAAAAATACGAGACAACGCTCACGATCATCGGGCTCAACGATGGGTATACCCGCGTGAACGTGGCAGACAACATCTTCCGCGATCTGCAGAGGGTCGAGGGGTACACCTGCGGCTACTATTTCGACAGCGAGGAGGACCTCTCCCTTCTCTTCAATGCCGCCGAGCAAAACGGCTTTGTCCCCAACTCCTCGATCGCGGGGTCCGTCACCACCATGACGCGGGCGGTGGGGGTCTTCAGCCGCTTCTTCGGCCTCATCTTCGTCATGCTCTGCGCGGCGCTCTTTCTCCTCATGGTGCAATATGAACTCAAGAGCATTCGGGACAAGATCAAGGACATCGGCATTCTGAAGGCGCTCGGGGCGCGAAATTCCGACCTCATGTGCATTTTCGGCTTCCGGATCGCCGTGGCGGGGCTCCTGATGGCCGTGCTCTACATTTTGGGCTCCTTCGTCTTTATCGGGCTTGCCAACCGCATTCTGGTGCTCTCGCTCAATGAGCTCGTGAAGAACGCCGTGGTGATGGACCTCGATTTCCTCATCGCGAAGGGCGGATATCTCCTCGGAAACTGCCTGCTCGCGCTCGGCATCCTCCTTCTCTCCTTCGTCGTGCCCATGTTGCGCTTGAGGTCCATCAAGCCGACAAATGTCATCAAGGCCAAGGAGTGACCTCGCTGCAAATAAAAAAAGAGCTGTCCGAATATAAGCGGACAGCTCTCTTTCTTTTTTAAGCCTTCCCGTGAAAGAAGTTTATGCCTTGTTTGCGGAGCCGAGGACGTCGCAGATCTTGTGCTTGACGATGGCCTTCATGCTGGCACGGGCGTCGCCGAGGTACTGGCGGGGGTCGAAGTGCGAGGGGTTCTCCGCGAAGTGCTTGCGGATGGCCGCGGTGAAGGCGACGCGGAGGTCGGAGTCGATATTTATTTTGCAGACGGCGAGGGCTGCGGCCTTCTTGAGTTCGCTCTCGGGGATGCCGATGGCATTGGGCATGGAGCCGCCGAACTGATTGACGATGGCCACCTGATCCTGCGGCACGCTCGAGGCGCCGTGCAGGACGATGGGGAAGCCGGGCAAACGCTTGCCTACCTCTTCGAGGATGTCGATGCGGAGCTTGGGGTCCTGACCGGGCTTGAACTTATAGGCGCCGTGCGAGGTCCCTATGGCGATGGCGAGGGAGTCGCAGCCCGTCCTTTGGGTGAACTCCTCCACTTCGTCGGGGGAGGTGAACATGGCGTCCTTCGCCTCCACGTTGACATCGTCCTCGATGCCCGCGAGTTTGCCGAGCTCGGCCTCTACCACCACGCCGTGGTCATGGGCATACTCCACGACCTTCTTCGTGAGGGCGATATTCTCTTCCCAGGGCTTGGACGAGGCGTCGATCATGACGGAGGTGAAGCCGTCGTCGATGGACGCCTTGCAGATCTCGAAGTCTGCGCCGTGGTCGAGGTGCATGGCGATGGGGATATTGTTGGTCTCGGCCGCCGCAAGGACGAGGTGGCGGAGATAGACGGGGTTGGCGTACTTTCTCGCGCCCGCAGAGACCTGCAGGATGACGGGGCTGTTGCACTCATTGGCGGCTTCCACGATGGCCTGGATCATCTCCATGTCGTTGACGTTGAAGGCGCCGATCGCATAGTGGCCCGCATAGGCCTTTTTGAACATTTCGGTAGTGGTTACCAGTGGCATGACAAGTTTCCTCCGATGGGATTATTTTCATCTCCCATTATAGAACAACTCCCGAAAAAATGCAAGAGGTATTTCCCAAAAACCGAAAAATTTCCTCTTCGCCGCCGCACGGCCCTCCCGAAAGGCGGTTTCGGACAAAAAGTGCCCGTCCTCCCCCCGAAAATTGAAAAAAAACGTTGACGCGGGCGAGAAAGCGTGGTATAATATGTAACGGAAATCAGGCGAACAGCCCAAAATTTTATCCGGAGGAATTACTATTATGGCAAACGTAAAGGTAGCGATCAACGGGTTCGGACGCATCGGCCGTCTTGCATTCCGTCAGATGTTCAATGCGGAGGGATATGAGATCGTCGCGATCAATGACCTCACCAGCCCCACCATGCTTGCGCACCTTCTCAAGTATGACAGCGCGCAGGGCCGCTATGCTCTCGCCGACACCGTCTCCGCAAACGACGAGGAGAGAACGCTCACCGTCGCCGGCAAGACCATCAAGATCTACGAGGAAAAAGATGCCGCCAATCTCCCTTGGGGCGAGCTGGGCGTCGACGTCGTCCTCGAGTGCACCGGGTTCTATACCTCCAAGGCGAAGAGCGAAGCGCACATCAAGGCAGGCGCCAAGAAGGTCGTCATCTCCGCTCCCGCGGGCAACGATCTTCCCACCATCGTCTATGGCGTCAATGAGCAGACCCTGAAGGCAACGGATACCATCATCTCCGCCGCCAGCTGCACCACCAACTGCCTCGCGCCCATGGCAAATGCCCTCAACAATGCCTATCCCGTCGTCTCGGGCATCATGACCACCGTCCACGCCTTCACGGGCGACCAGATGGTGCTCGACGGGCCTCACCGCAAGGGCGACCTCCGCCGTGCGCGTGCCGCTGCGGTCAACATCGTGCCCAACTCCACGGGCGCCGCAAAGGCCATCGGTCTCGTCATTCCCGCCCTCAACGGCAAGCTCATCGGCAGCGCGCAGCGCGTTCCCGTGCCCACCGGCTCCACGACCATCCTCGTCGCCGTCGTCAAGGGCAAGGACATCACCAAGCAGAGCATCAACGACGCCATGAAGGCCGCCGCTTCCGCTTCCTTCGGTTACACCGAAGAGCAGCTCGTCTCCTCCGATATCATCGGCATCACCTATGGCTCCCTCTTTGATGCGACCCAGACCATGGTCACGAAGATCGACGACGACACCTATCAGGTGCAGGTCGTGGCTTGGTACGACAACGAGAACAGCTATACGTCGCAGATGGTCCGCACCATCAAGTATTTCGCCGAACTCAAGTAAGGCAGAAAGGTCATGGGGGCAGCGGAAATTTCCGCTGCCCTTTTTGAGATTTTTCCGATAATGCGCCCGCCTTCCGCATAGAATAAGGAAAGAATGGGACTGCAAGCGGAAATCGCGAAGATGCTCGGCGGCGAAGACCCCGCTCGCGTCGCCTACACGGTGAGCGGGACGGGCGGACACTTCCGCTTCGTAAAGCGGGTCGCGGAGTTTTCGGCGGAGCGCATCGTCCTCCGCGGGAAGAGGGGGAGCCTCGCCGTAGAGGGGAGGGGGCTCTCTCTCGAGCGCTGCGAAGGGGGCGATGTCTTTGTGAAGGGCGAGGTGGTCCGCGTGGAGGCGGAGCCGTGAAGGGGATGCGAGTCGCCTTTTCGGTCCGCAGCCTCTCGGCGTCCCATGCCCTCGAAAAGCTCAGAAGGGCGGGTATCCCCGTTCTCTCCTGCCGCGCGCCCGAAAAAAACGTGCTCGAGCTCGAGATCCGCCGAAAAGACGCAAAAAAATCTTTTGCTATTTTGCGCGGTTCATGCTATAATATAGAAAACGTCCGTCCCGTCGGGCTCACGCGCCTTCTCGCGTGGGCGGCGGAGGCGGCGGGGCTCCTCCTCGGCATCCTCTTCTTTGCCGCCGCGGTGCTCTTTTCCGAGAGCCGCGTGCTGCTCGTGAAGGTGGAGGGGAGCGGCGCCTGCTATGAGCGGGAGGTGCGGGCCATTCTCCGCGACTGCGGGGTGCGCGAATTTTCCGCCATGCCCGAGGATACGGGGGAGATCGCGGCGCGCATTTTAGCCCTTCCGCGCACCGAATTCTGCGCCCTCTCCAAGCGGGGCGGCATCCTCACGGTCAACGTGCAATGCACCGATTCCGAACAGCCGATCGCGGTCATGCCCCTCGTGTCGACGGTCTCGGGGCGCCTTGTCGAGCTTGTCGTGATCAGCGGGACCCCCCGAAAACAGGTCGGCGAAGAGGTCCGCGCGGGCGAGGTGCTCGTAGAGGCATGCACGGAGTTCGGCCCTGCGCTCGTCATGGCGCGGGCAGTCATAGAAGATACCATCACGGCGGAATATGCGCTCCCCGAGGAGGAGGCGCGTGCACAGGCGTTCCTCGACTTCGGGGAACTTTCCGACCTACATATCGACAAGACGGAGACGGGCTGGCGCATCGAAGGAAAGAAGAGGACGGTGCTCTCGCTCAATCTCTGAGGAGGCATCTTTGGAGGTCTTTTTTGATACAGGCGCACTGGACAAGCTCACGGCGGTCCTCGGCGTCTTCGATGAAAATATGACGGTGCTCTCGCGCGAGCTCGGCGTCACCTTCCGCGTGGAGGGGACGGCCATCGTCCTCGAGGGAGAGGAGGAGTCCGTGCGGCTGGGCGGGGAGGTCTTAAGGAGCCTCCTTGCGACCGTCGAGGCGGGCGACCAAATCGATAAGACCCGCCTCCTCTACTGCATCGAGCTGACACGGGAGGGGCGCGCCGCGGACATCGAGGGCATCATGCACGGCGTCGTCGCCGTGACCTCGCGCGGAAAGCCCGTCAAGTGCAAGACGGTGGGACAGAAGGAATATGTGACCGCCATCCGCGACCACACTGTCACCTTCGGCGTGGGGCCTGCGGGCACGGGGAAGACCTATCTCGCGGTCTGCATGGCGGTGGCGGCCTATAAGGGCAAGGAAGTGGAGCGCATCATCCTGACGAGACCGGCGGTGGAGGCGGGCGAAAAGCTCGGCTTCCTCCCCGGGGACCTGCAGACCAAGGTGGACCCCTACCTCCGTCCGCTGTACGATGCCCTTGCCGAGCTCTTCGGCTTCGAGCCCTACCAGAAACTCATGGAGAAGGGGGTCATAGAGGTGGCGCCCCTCGCCTACATGCGCGGCCGTACCCTGTCCGAAGCCTTCGTCATCCTCGACGAGGCACAGAATGCGACGCGCGAACAGATGAAGATGTTTTTGACCCGCCTCGGGGAGGGGAGCAAGATGGTCGTCACGGGCGACCTCACGCAGACCGACCTCCCGTCGGGCAAGACGAGCGGACTTCGCCATGCGGTGCGCATCCTCCGCGGCGTCGAGGAGATCGCGGTGTGCGAACTCACCGAAAAGGACGTCGTCCGCCACCCGCTCGTGTCGCGCATCGTGCGCGCCTATGAAAAGGACGAGAGACGAAAGAAAGGAGACAAGACATGACCACTCCCGCAAAAAATTCCAAGACGCAATATCTCATGGGTGCACTCACCTTTCTGGGGTGCTATGTCGTCATGCTCTTCGTCGTCTTCCTCATGATGGTGATCTCCGACCCGAGCGGCTGGATGACGTACATGGTCGACAACTACTCCAAGGTGCTCTCCCTCATCGTGAGTATCTTTTTCCTCTTCAGCGTGGTCTATTTTTACTACTTCTTCGAGGACCCCGCCTCGCTCACGAAGACCAACAGCATCCTCCTTATCTTCACGATGCTCATCATCTCCGTCATCGTGTCCTATGCCTTCGGCGAATTCATCCACATCTACTTCCGCCCCGTCGCCGTCTTTGCCCTCCTCGCCCTCTTCCTGACGAGCCGCAGAGAGGCGCTCTTCCTGAACTTCATCTTTTCCTTCGTGATGTTCGTCATCGACCTCTTCACGAATACCATCCCGGGGACGGATATCAACAGTGAGGTCTACTCCTCCTTCCTGCTCTCCTTCATCGGCGGCACCCTCGCCGTCTTCCTCGCGGGGAAGGTAAAGACGAGGGGCGGGCTTCTCCTCACGGGCGTCTTCGTGGCGCTGCCCACCGCCCTCGTCGTCCTCCTCTTCAATATCCCCACCGTCACGCACA
The DNA here is from genome assembly GCA_947597925.1 of uncultured Clostridia bacterium. Taxonomy (GTDB): domain Bacteria; phylum Bacillota; class Clostridia; order Christensenellales; family Borkfalkiaceae; genus Gallimonas. The sequence goes on from CANQFA010000001.1 coordinate 156,067, forward strand.
ACTGGATCGACTACGTCTCCGCGGTGGGATTCCGCACTATGAGCTGTATCGTCTCGGCCATTCTGGCGCTCGCCTTTATGCCCTTCTTCGAGTGGGCATTCAACAGGCTGACCGTCTTCCGCTTGCGGGAGCTGACGAGTACGGATGCCGCCCTCCTCGTGCGGCTCAAGACGGAGGCACCCGGGACCTTTAACCATTCCCTCATCGTCGCCCAGCTCGCCGAGAGCTGCGCAGTCGCCATAGGGGAAAATGCCGAGCTCGCGAGAACGGCGGCCTACTATCACGACGTCGGAAAGCTCAAGGAGCCCACCAACTTTACCGAAAACCTCAATCCGGGCGAATATGATGTGCACGTGGACATCACCCCCGAGCTCTCCGCCGACATCATCCGCTCCCACGCGCAGAACGGCTACGACCTGCTCATCGCCAACAGGCTCCCCAAGATCATCGCCGATGTGGCGCGCGAGCATCACGGCACCCTGCCCATCAAGTATTTCTATGACAAGGCCATCCGCTATTCGGGAGACGCCGACCTCAAGGACTTCTCCTACCGCGGGCCCATACCGCAGAGCAAGATCGCGGCCATCATCATGATCGCCGATGCGGCGGAGGCGGCGACGCGCGCCATGGCCGACCGCACCCCCGAAAAGGTGGAGGCGGTCTGCCGCACCATCATCGAGGAGCGCATGGACCTCGGCCAGTTTGAGGAATGCGACATCACCATGCGCGAGCTCACCGTCATCCGCAGCACCCTCGTGGATACGCTCTCGGGCGTCCATCATCACCGCGTGCAGTATCCCGCCATCCAGTTCGGGCGGGACAGGCAGGTCTTCAAGAAGGAGGAGCCCGATGAGTGAGCTCATTCTCGACTGCGAAGGAATGGAGGAGGGGAAAAGGCATGCCCTCGAAGCGGTGCTCTCCGAGGGGTTTACCTCGGACATGCCCCTCGTGCTTGAGCTCCTCTTCGTCTCGGAAGAGGAGATCCGCGCGCTCAATGCGCGGGAGCGGGGCGTGGACAGGGTGACCGATGTGCTCAGCTTTCCCGCGGCCGACCTCATAGCGGGCGAGCCCGTCCTCTCCGAGGAGCACGAGGAGTGCGTGGAGCAGGACGAGGAGGGCGCGCACATGTATCTCGGGAGCGTCGTCATCTGCAAGGCGCGGGCGAGAGAACAGGCGGCGGAGTACGGACATTCGTACGAGCGGGAGGTGTGCTACCTCGCCGTGCACGGCATGCTCCACTGCCTCGGTTATGACCACGAAGAGGAAGAAGAAAGGCGCATCATGCGCGCAAAAGAGGAGGAGATCATGCAAAAATTGGGTCTCGGGAGGGGAGAATGAGAAGCGGAACGGTCGCCGTCATCGGCAAGGCAAATGCGGGTAAATCCACCCTCATCAACGTCCTTGTGGGTGAAAAAGTCGCCATCGTGTCCCCTAAGCCGCAGACCACGCGCGACCGCATCCTCGGCATCCTCAACAGGGAGGACGCCCAGATCGTCTTCGTGGACACGCCGGGCATCTACCGCGGCAGAAATGAGCTCACCGCCCGCATGATGAAGACGACGGAGCTCGTCTCCGAAAACGTGGACGCCATCCTCTTCGTGCACGACGGGCACGCGGGCGTCCGCGAGGACGACACCGAGCTCATGAAGCGCTACCTCGCCGAAGGGGTGCCCATGATCGTCGCCTATACCAAGATCGACATCATGCCGAAGGAGCGCATTCCCGAGGACGCAAAGGCGCTCTACGAGGCGGGCGTGACCGCCGACATCTACCCCGTGTCCGCGAGGAAGGGCATGAATCTCAAAAAATTGGAAGATGCCGTCGTCGCCCTCCTGCCCGAGGGAGACCCCCTCTACCCCGACGACGTCGTCTCCGACCGCAGCGCGCGCTTCATGGTGGGGGAGATCATGCGCGAGAAGATCCTCCTCAAATATCAGAACGAGATCCCGCACGGCGTCGCGGTCATTGTGAATACCTTTACCCGCCGCGAAAACGGCACCTACTCCATCTCCCTCGACATCGTGTGCGAGAAGAAGAATCATAAGGCCATCCTCATCGGCAAGCAGGGACAGGCCTTAAAGGAGGTCGCCTCCTTTGCCCGCACGGACATGGAGAAGTTCCTCGAGGCAAAGGTCTTTCTCGAGGTCTATGTCAAGGTGCGCGAAAACTGGCGGGACAATGCGCGCCTTCTGAAGGAGTTCGGCTACGACGAAGAGAGTTGAAATATGCATAAGGGTGCGGAAAAGACGCATACTGTGTGCATGAAAGAGGGAAAAGACAGGGGCAAGAGCGCGAGCGATCTCGCGTGGGAGCTCTTCGAAAAGACGGGAAACTACAGCTATTACATGCTCTACAAGAGATTGAAGTAACATGGCGGAATTCAAGGCAGACGCGCTTCTTCTGAGGGCGGCGGACTATCGGGAAAACGATAAGATGCTCACCCTGCTCACCGCGGAGCGCGGCAAACTCAGTGCGGGCATCCGCGGCGTGAGAAAGTCGGGCGCAAAGCTCGGCTTCGCCGCGCAGCCCTTTTCCTTTGCGGAATATGTCCTCGCCGAGCGGGGCGGGCGGTACACCGTGACGCAGGCCGCCCTCCACGAGAGCTTTTTCGGCCTCCGCGGGGACCTCAACCGCTTCTATGCGGGGGCCGCCGTCACCGAGGCCGCAGACCTCTTTTCCATGGAGGAGATGCCCGCGGGCGACCTGCTGATCGCCGCCGTATCCGCCCTGAAGGATGCCGAGACGGGGGATGCTCCCCGCGCCCTCCTCGCCTACTATCTCCGCATTCTGACCGCAGCGGGGTACCCCGTGTCCGCGTCGGACTGTCCCATTTGCGGAAAACCCATCGCGGGAAGGCTCTTTTTCGACCTCGCCATAGGCGCCTTTACCTGCGCGGAATGCGCCCGCGGCGTGCCTGCGAGCGAGGTGACTTACCGCACGATCGGGCATCTCCTCACGGGAGAGGGGGAGTCGGAGGAGGACGGCGTGAAGCGGGGGCTCCGCCTCATGCGCGCGTACATAGCATATCACACGGATGCCCGTCTCGTGGCACTCGGGCAGCTCCTCGGCGAACTGTAAGTCCGCCGCAAAATGAGAATTTCGCGAAAAACCTAAAAATTCCTCTCCAAAATCGGTTGACAAGCCCCGCAGACTGTGATACACTCATTGTAACGCACCTGAGGGGTGTAATTTTTTTGTATGGGGTTTTTACGCAATGGCTGTCAAATCTATGCGCATGAAGGTCACCTTTGAGTGCACCGAGTGCAAGAACAGGAATTACGATAGCTTCAAGAACAAGAGGAACGATCCGGACCGCCTTGAGCTCAAGAAGTACTGTCCCGTCTGCAAGAAGCACACGGTCCACAAGGAATCCAAGTAAGATCTCGGAGAGGAATCATGGCTAAGAAAGAAATGGAGAAGAAGGGCGAGAAGGTCGAGAAGGGCAAGAAGAAGCCCGGCTTTTTCGCGAATTGCTGGAAGAGGCTCAAGGAGACCTTTTCCGAGCTCAAGCGCGTCACGTGGCCTACATTCGGGACTGCGGTCAAGTCCACGGGCATCGTGCTCGTCATCGTCCTCATTTTCCTCGTCATCATGACGGCCGTCAATATCGGTTTCACCTACCTGCTGGAGTTTTTGACATCTCTGGGGGTCAGCTGATGTTGCCCATTACCGATACCGAGCCGAGGTGGTATATCCTGCATACCTATTCGGGATATGAACTTCTGGTGCGGGAGAGTCTCTTCAGGCTCATTGAAAACAATAATTTAGGCGACCAGATCTTCGACGTCAAGATCCCCATGGAGCAGACCATAGAGGAGAAGGCAAACGGCAAAAAGAAGGTCGTGGAGCGCAAGCTCCTCCCCTGCTATGTCTTCATCAAGATGATCTACTCCAACCAGCTCTGGTACCTCGTGACGAATACGCGCGGGGTGACAGGCTTTGTGGGTCCGCAGGGAAGACCGATCCCCATGAAGGACGAGGAGATCCGCAAGATGCGCCTCGAGGACTTCGTGGTGGACGCCGATTTCAAGGCGGGCGACCGCGTCACCATCGACAACGGACCTCTGGAGGGCTTCATCGGCACCATCCGCGAGGTCAACGACGAGACGCAGCGCGCGCGGGTCAATATCACGATGTTCGGACGCGAGCAGGACGTCGAGGTCGAATACGTGCAGATGACCAAGATCTCCCCCGACGCGGTGGAAGTTCCCCGCGACGAGGAAGACTGAGTTTGTCTCCGCACGGGTCCGCAGGGGCCCGTATGGAAGTGGGAGAGGCGGTAAATCTTTTCTGCCGTCTTGTATGAACCACAGATAGGAGTTTTTTATGGCAAAGAAAGTTACCGCAGTCGTCAAACTGCAGCTTCCCGCCGGCAAAGCGACCCCCGGTCCCCCCGTGGGCTCCACGCTCGGCCCGCACGGGATCAACATCCCCGGCTTCACGAAGGAATTCAATGCGCGTACGGCAAGCCAGGACGGGCTCATCATCCCCGTCGTCATGACCATCTATGCCGACCGCTCGTTTACCTTCATCCTGAAGACGCCGCCCGCACCCGTCCTCATCAAGAAGGCGCTCGGGCTCGAGACGGCCTCCGCCACCCCCAACAAGGTGAAGGTAGGCAAGCTCACCAAGGCGCAGGTCGAGGAGATCGCGAAGACCAAGATGCCCGATCTCAACTGCTCCACGCTCGAATCGGCCATGAGCATGATCAAGGGCACCGCCCGCAGCATGGGCATCACCGTAGAGGAATAAGGAGGAGAGCGTCATGAAAAACGGTAAGAAATATCTCGACAGCCTCAAATCCTATGACAAGACCAAGGCGTACGATGCCACCGAAGCGATGGGACTCGTCCTCGCCAATGCGAAGGCGAAGTTCGATGAGACGGTGGAACTCCATGTGCGTCTCGGCATCGACCCCCGCCAGGCAGACCAGCAGGTCCGCGGCGTGCTCGTCCTCCCCAACGGTACCGGTAAGACCAAGACCGTCCTCGTCATCGCAAAGGGCGAGCGTGCGGATGCCGCACAGGCGGCGGGAGCCGATTTCGTCGGCGCCGAAGAGATGATCCAGAAGATCCAGACCGAGAACTGGTTCGGATTCGACGTCATGATCACCACGCCCGACATGATGGGCGTCGTGGGACGCATCGGCCGTATCCTCGGCCCCAAGGGCCTCATGCCCAACCCCAAGTCGGGCACCGTGACCATGGACGTCGCCAAGGCGGTCGCCGAGGTCAAGGCAGGTAAAGTGGAGTACCGTCTCGACAAGACGGCCATCATCCACTGCCCCATCGGCAAGAAGAGCTTCGGCGTCGATAAGCTCATGGAGAACTTTACGGCGCTCATGGACGCCATCGTGCGTGCCAAGCCCGCCGCAGCCAAGGGACAGTATGTGAAGAGCGTCACGCTGACTTCCACCATGGGCCCCGGCGTAAAAGTCGCCTATTCGAGAGGCTGATTTTTCCCCGCCCGCACAAAATCGCTTGACAGGCACACAGAAGTGTGCTACAATCAAACCGTCAATTGACCGCAGACAACGGGTGCAGAGATGCTCAATATCCCGTCGAGGTCGGACTTCGAGGCATACTTTGCTGCGAACCGCTCCGTACGTCTGCTACGGAGCTTTCTTTTTCTCAAATACGGGTTCAGACCCGAAAGGAGGTACCCATGTCGGCAAATTTTGAGGCAAAAAAGGTCGTGGTCGAAGAGATCAAGGAAAAGATCGGCGCCGCCAAGTCCGTCGTGCTCGCGCACTATGAGCGCCTGACGGTCAAGGAAGTCACCGACCTTCGGAACCGCTTCAGAGTCGCCGGATGCGAGTACAAGGTGTACAAAAATACCCTTGTCAGAAAGGCATTCGATGAGCTGGGCGTCACCGATTTCGACAGCGATCTGAACGGCGCGACGGCATTTGTCTTCTGCCCCGATGAGACGAGCGGCTGCTCCATCATCGCCAAGGCAGTCAAGGAGGCACCCGCCCTCGCGGAAAAGATCGTCCCGAAGAGCGCCTATGTAAACGGCGCCTACGTGGATGCGGAAGGAGTCAAGAGACTTGCGGCGATCCCTTCGAGAGAGGTATTGCTTGCCATGCTGGTCGGCTGCCTGCAGTCGCCCATCGCGAAACTTGCGTACGCCCTGAAGGCGGTCGCAGACCAAAAATCTTAATTTTATCGGAGGTAAATGAAAATGGATATCCAGAAATTTCTCGAAGAAGTAGAGAAGATGACCGTGGTCGAGCTCAACGAGCTCATTAAGGCCTTTGAGGAGAAGTTCGGCGTGTCTGCCGCCGCTCCCGTCGCCGTCGCCGGTGCGGGCGCAGGTGCCGCAGAGGCCGCTCCTCAGGAAGAGGAGAAGACGGAGTTCGACGTCGTCCTCAAGGACTTCGGCGCCAACAAGATCGGCGTCATCAAGGTCGTCCGCGAACTCACCGGTCTCGGCCTTGCCGATGCGAAGAAGGCAGTCGAGTCCCTCGGCGTCATCAAGGAGCAGGTCCCGAAGGCCGATGCAGAGGCTGCCGTCGCCAAGCTCAAGGAAGCAGGCGCCACCGCTGAACTCAAGTAACTTGCGATTTCGAAAACCGCACCCCATGGTGCGGTTTTTTGCGCTACGGTGTGCATCTTTCCGCGAAAAGTCTCCCGCGCGCGCAACTTCGCACAATTTTCACGCCGTATCCACCGAAAACGCTTGACGAAAGGGCAAATTACGGGTAAAATAGGAATATATGGAAGTCTGCACTCTGCAGACGCAGGAGGCATTTGTGAAACATCCTTTCCTTCGCCGCGCAGCCGCGGTCTTTGCATCGGCGGCCCTCACCGTGGGCACCCTGATGGCGTTCGCGGGCTGCTCTACCGATCACCCCGAAGTGACCATTACCTACACCTTCAACGGGAAGGACTATCAAGTGGAATATGTCCTCTCCCGTCTCGATGCTCCCGCCACCGTGCAGCACTTCATCGAGCTCGCCGACGCGGGCTTCTACGACGGGACCTGCATCCACGACTACAATGACACCGGGCTCTACGGCGGCGGCTACTACCTCTCCGACCCCGACGACGGCAGCCACTATGACTACTCCGCCGACATGGGACTCAAGTCCTTCGAACTCGAAGAGATCAACTATTTCGAGACCGTGCAGGATCTGGAGGACGCGGGCAATGCCTTTACGCAGTCCGTCTGGGCGACGGCGGGCACGGCAGAGGACCCCGAGAAGGGCGACGGGATCTATACCGTCTACGGCGAACAGCGCGGCAAGGTGGACAACCAGTACGGCCGCGACTACACGCACAGCACGGGCGCCCTCGTCATGTACTATACCGAGAAGGGCAGCGGGCAAAATGTCGTCATCTCCCGCGCGGACGGCGGCAAGAACAATGACAACCGCCCCCTCCAGTACGAGGACTATGTGACGAACAGCGCGACCTCCCTCTTCTATACCTACACGGGATCGAGCACCAGCTCCGACCTCGAGCGCAAGTACTGCGTCTTCGGCAAGGCGAAGGACTATGACGCGCAGATGAAGAACGGCCTCCTCGCCGCCATCAAGGAGTACACCTCCGAGCAAGAGGACGAGGATGAGGAGTACGACTTCACCACGACGCAGGACATGCCGCTCAACCGCTACGACCGTTTCGCGAGCATCCGCACCGAAGGCCGCAGGGCAGAGTTTTCCACGCCCGTGTCCATGCCCATCATCATCAAGTCGGTCAAGGTCACCAAGTATTGATCAATGTCCTTTGCGGGCATCTCACAGAGATAAGAGCAAAGCGGTTCGGCATTCGCCCGGGCCGCTTTTTTCGTGTCGAAAAGTTTGAGTGCGATAAGGTCTTGACATGGCGATTTTGAGATGATATAGTTGACGTCGGTATGATTCCGGTTAAGGGACTGACAAAGGTATATAAGAGCCGCAAGAGCGGTCGCGCTCTACATTCCGGGCTCTTTCGTCTTTATCGGCCTCGCCAATCAGGTGCCGGTGCTCTCGCTCAATGAACTCACCAAGGCGACTCCGGTGCTGAATGTCTCCTTCCTCGTCATCAAGTGGAGTTATATCCTGCAAAACTGCGCGCCGGCCTGCCTGATCATGGCAGTGTCCTTCCTCGTGCCCATGCAGCGATTGCGATTCATCAAGCCCGCGAATGTCATCAAGGCGAAGGAGTGATTGCTGCAAAATCAAATAAAAGGCTGCCGAAACTTCGGCAGCCTTTTCAGATGGGGGTGAGGTTGGAGATCCTTCCGTCCTCCTCCTGCGTGAGACGGTAGTAGCGCACGGAGAAGACGCGCTCGCGGAGGGGATAGACGAGCCCCGCAATATCCGCCCTGTCCGTGGCGACGACCTCGCGGAAGGGGCCGAGAAACTCCCTGAGCGCGTCCGCCTTTTCCCGTAGGCATTCGGCGAGATAGGGGAGGGGATCGCCGCCGAAGAGGACGGCCTCGAGCAGGGCGACGGGGTAGAGTTCGCGCGGCGCCGTGCGGCCCTCGAGGAGGGTGCAGGAGACGAGCTTGCCGCCCTCATAGCGGCAGAGCGCGGTGTGGCGGAGGCAGTCATGTAGGGGGACTTTTGCCGAAACAGAAGGCCCTCTCTCGGTCACGGTACCCTCCGACGAGGTCAGGACCTCTCCCCTCTCCGAGATGAAGCAAAAATTTTGCGGCGCCTCGAGGAGGAAACAGTCCCCCGCGCGGGAGATCTTTGCCTCCGCAAACGCCTCGGGAAGGTCGGCGAGGAAGAAGCCCTCCTTGCCCTGCAGGGAGAGGTGCACGCCGCCCTGCCGGTAGAGGGTGAGCAGGACATCGCCCTGCCGCTCCTGCAGGATGGGCCGAAGTTCGCTCCCTTCCCGCACGAAGCCGTATACATAGACCGCGGTGCACTCCCCCGTGAGGTAGAGGCGCACCCCCTCGGGCGGATGCAGGAAAAATTCTTCATCGAGGAGAAAGCGCACGGGGACAAAGCCCGGTGAGATGAACTCCGCGAGGTGGGCATCGGCAGGGGAGAGCTCGAGGAAGCGCTCGTGCCCGTCCACCGCGCCGAGGAAGAGCCCGCTCACGAAGCAGCGGCAGGGGATCTCGGATAAAAAACAAATTCGCATTCCTCTATGAGATATGTATATTGCGATACAATTATGTCAAAAACCTTTCCGAGGTGAAGACCATGAATAAAATCAACGGCTACACGGAAGAGGAGGCCATCGGCTTGATCGAGTACATCTACGAGGGAAAACATGCGGGCAAGACGCTCTCCTATCTCTTCGAGACCTACGGCGCGGCGCACAGCCGTGCGAAGGGGAGCGTGCGCAACTATTACTACGCCTTCCTGAAGCGCACCGACGACGACAGAGTGCGGCGCATCCTCGAGGGCAAGGGGCTCTCCGCGGGCGTCATCCGTCCCTTTACGGAGGAGGAGACAGAGGAGCTCCTCGAAAAGGTCGTAGACGGGAGGTCGCGCGGACTCTCGGTGCGCAGGGCTCTGAAGGAGGCCTCGGGCGGGGACGAGAAGCTCATGCTCCGCATGCAAAATAAGTACCGCAACCTCCTCAAAAAGCAGCCAGAAAGAGTGGAGCGCGCAGCAAAGGCGGCAGGCATGTCCGAGATCAACCCCTTCTTAAAGCATCGTCTCGAGAAGGAGATCGACGCGCTCTATGCACGGATCGCCGAGGGGCTCAAGGAGGAAAATGCCCGCCTCCGCGCCGAGATAGAGCGGCTTAAGGGCGAGAAATGAGCCTTCCAACATCTCCCACACCGCGGCATGCATAACCTCCGCGCCCTCCTCGCAAACTGAGAGCGGAGGATATGAAAGTATGGAAAAATTATTTTGTCTCGGTGTAGCCCTCGGCATGGTCGGCGGCGCGCTCCTCGTGGCGAACAGCTATAAGGCGCGCTCCCTCGTCAAAAAGAGCCAGGCGGAGATTCTGCAAAAGGTAGACGAGATGATGGACGAGCGCTTAAAGAGCGACTCCCCCGACACGGAAAAGTCCGACAAAAAGCCCAAGAAGTAAAAAGGAAGTAAAAAAGGAACAGAAAAAAAGAGCAGGACGGAAGGCATCCCTTCCGCCCTGTCTGTTTTTTCGCTCTTTCGGGAGAGATATATTTTCTTATAAATCGATTGTAATTTTTCCGCGGAAGTGGTATACTCTACTTATGAAGATCGTCGCATTCGATATCGGGGACAGGCGCGTAGGCGTCGCCGTAAGCGATCCCTTCGGCGAGTATGCCATGCCGTCGGATACCTATTTCCGCACGGGGAATTTTCGCGCGGACGTAAGTGCGGCGGCGGAGATCGCCCGCGAGAAGGGTGCGGAGCTCGTGGTGTGCGGCCTTCCCTACAATGCGGCGGGCGAAGAGGGCGAGCAGGCGAAGAAGGCACGCCGCTTTGCCGAGGAGCTTGGATGGGAGCTCACGGTGCCCGTCGTCCTTGTAGATGAGCGCTTCACGACGCAGGCGGCGCGCGAAGACCTCGGCATCATGGGCATCAGCGCGCGGCAGGACAAGAAGAAAAAGAACGTCGATTCCCTTGCGGCGGCGTATATTTTGGAAAATTATCTCGAAAGAGAGAGGAGGAAAAAGATGAAAGAGGAACGGCACGAAGAACTCGCAGACGGCGAAGACAATGTGGTGGAGCTCATCGATGACGAGGGCAACCATCTCTTCTATGAGCACCTCATGACCTTTGAGTATCACGGGGAGTGGTATATCGCGCTCACCGAGGTCACGGAGGCTGAGGAGGCCGAAGAGGAGGATGAAGAGGGCGAAGAGGTCGCCATCTACCATCTCGCGGGCGGCGAAGACGATGAGCGGCTCGAGCCCATCGAAGACGAGGACTTCCTCGAGGAGGTCTTTGAGGAATTTTCGCGGCAATACGAGGCGGAAGAGGACGAGGACGAAGAGGACTGACCCTGCCCATGAACCGCGTAAATTATGACCGCGAAATGGTGCGCATCCTCGGCGAGAATGCGGGGGCAAGTCTGCTCCTGCACAGTTGCTGCGCGCCCTGCTCTACCTATTGCCTCGAAGAGGTCCGCGCCATGAAGACGACCGTCTTCTACTATAACCCCAACCTCGACTCCGAGGAAGAATATCTGCGGAGGAAGGCGGAGGAAGAGCGCTATCTCAGGGAGACGGGGCTTGCCGACTTTCTCGAGGTAGGGTACGCGGCAGAGGACTATCGGCATGCCATAAGCGGTTTAGAGAGGGAGAGAGAGGGCGGCGCGCGGTGCACCGTCTGTTTTGCCCTCCGTCTGGCGCGGACGGCGCGGGAGGCGAAGGTGCGCGGCTATGACTTCTTTGCGACCACCCTCACCGTCTCCCCGCTCAAGGACGCGGCGCGCATCAATGCGCTCGGCTTCCGCTATGCGGAGGAATTCGGCGTGCGCTATCTTCCCTCCGACTTCAAGAAGCGGGGAGGATATCTCCGCTCGGTGCAGCTCTCCGCGCAGCACGGCCTCTACCGCCAGAACTACTGCGGCTGTATCTTCAGCAAGCGATAATGGCGGAAAATTCGGGGGACAGGTCCGCACCGCCACGGCTCCTTCTAAAATATAAGTATGCTTGGGAACAGGATCAAGGAATTGAGGACAGAGGCGGGGCTTTCGCAGGCGCAGCTCGCAAAGAAGATCGGCGTGAGCCAGAAGGCCATCGACTTTTGGGAACGCGAGGTGAATGAACCGAAGGCGAGCTATATCATTGCGCTGTGTGATCATTTTCAGGTCACGGCCGACTATCTTCTCGGACGAGAGGATGCATAGGCGCCGCAGAAAAATTTCTGCGGCGCTTAAGCTTTATTATATATGGGCTCGGCTGTCACCGAGATCTCCCATTATAAAAGGGCAGAGAGTTTCTCTGCCCGAATTTTTGTCAATTCGAAACGGCGGGTTCAGATGGGGTCGCCGGTGAGCATGTGGAGAGAGAAGAGTGCATCGGGGAGTACCATGTCCGTATTGAAGGCTTCGAAAAAGGCCTTCTCGGTCTCGGCGCTCCGTTTTACCGCCTCCTCGAAGAGCTCCCCGAATGTCCGCCCGTCCTCCGAAAAGAGGTCGGCGGTGTATTCTTCGGAGGGGTCCTTGCGCAGGTAGTGCGTTTTCAGGCCGAAGAGGGAGAAAACTCGCACCCGCGCGCGGCGCATCTCGCGAAGATAAGCCGCGAAGAGGGAATAGGCCCGTCCGAGGGCGCCCCGCTTCAGCCTCCGCCCGAAGAGTTCGCCCGTCTTCATGAGGAAGGGGGTGAGGACCTCTTCCCGCGCGATGCGCTTTGGATCGAAGGGCATGGGGTGTTCGCGCGCCTCATCGCCGTCCAGCTGCCGCAAGATGGCGACATCCCAGTCGCCCTCGATGCGCTGATGAAGGCTTGGCGGCGACGAAGTCCGTGCGAGATAGGCATAGACAAAGGGATGAAAGAGGGCGTCCGTCGCGAGATGGGTGCAGAACCCGAGGGCATAGGCGAGGCACTTTTCGAATTCTTCCCCCGTGCGCTCCTTGAGGGCGAGGAGCATGGCGGTGAACCAGTCCTTGACGCGGCTGCGGTGGAGGAGCTTGCCGAGGTTGGGCTCCCGTTTGGCGAGGGGGTCATAGAAAAAGAAGAGATCGGGCCCCTGTGCACCGAGGAAAAAATAATCGGGATGGGCCGCCGCGCAGTCCGCCGCAGATCGGGGAAGGGCGGCGAGGCTCTCCCGCGCCGCGAGTTCATGCAAAATGCTTGCAGGCATAGGCGTAGTTCCTCCCTTTTCCCATAGAGTATTGGCATCGGGACGGGAAAATATAAGCGAAAGGGGAGCTCACTTGCGCTCCCCGAAAATTGCCGTCCCGAGACGGATCATGTTGGCACCATGTCCGAGACAGAGCTTCCAATCTGCACTCATACCCATGGAGAGGAAGGAAAAATCTTCCCCGCGGAATTCTTCGTAGAGGGCGCGCATCCTGTCCGCGAGGGAGGCAAGATCGCCCTCTTTCGGAAGCATGGCCATGAGCCCGCGGATACGGAGCGCGCCTTCCCCCTTAAGTCTCTCGTAGGCGGCGGGGACCTCTTCGGGGGCATAGCCGCCCTTGCTCTCTTCGCCGCCGATATTGACCTCGAGCAGGATGTCCTGTCGGATGCCGAGCATCTCTGCCCGCCGTGCGATGGCGAGGGCGAGCCCGTCGCTGTCCACGGAGTGGATGAGCGCCGCTTTTCCGACCACATATTTGATCTTATTGGGCTGAAGGCGGCCGATGAAGTGCACGCGGGCGGCGGACAGGGCGGCGTATTTGTCCCTGAGTTCCTGCGCGCGGTTTTCGCCTACGTCGGTGATGCCCGCCTCGATCGCCTCGCGGATCTCCTCTTCGCTCCGCGTCTTGGTGGCGGCGACGAGGGTCACGGGCTCTCCGAGGGCATTTTGATGGCATTCGCCGAGCAGGGCGCGGACATTTTCGGCGATCATGCGAGATATTTCCTCAGGCGGCGGCGGACGGAGGCGAGCCCCTCGGTCACGGCAGCGCGCGAGGCACCGCCCACCGAATTTCTCGCATCCACCGAGGCGCGTACGGTGACGGCGGTGAGGATGTCCTCCTCAAAGGCGGGGCTTGCCGCACGGAATTCCTCGAGCGTGAGATCGGTGAGCGCCTTATGATTCTCGATGCAGTAGCGCACGATCTTGCCCGTGACGGCATGGGCGTCGCGGAAGGGGATCCCGTGCCCCGTGAGGTAATTTGCGACGTCGGTCGCCGTGGAGAAGCCCTCGCTTGCCGCATAGTACATGCGGTTGACATTGAGCTTGATGCGCGCGAGGAGCTCGGTGTAGATCTTCACACAGCTCTCTGCCGTCGCGGAGGCATCGAAATAGGGCTCCTTGTCCTCCTGCAGGTCCTTATTATAGGCGAGGGGAATGCCCTTGATGACGGTGAGGAGGGCGATGAGGTCGCCGTATACCCTGCCCGTCTTGCCGCGCACGAGCTCGGGGAGGTCGGGATTTTTCTTCTGCGGCATGATGGAGGAGCCCGTCGAGAGTTCATCGGGGATCTCCCAGTAGCCGAATTCGTCGGAGGTGTAGAGGATGGTATCCTCGGCGAGGCGGGAGAGGTGCGCCATCACGAGGGAGGCGCAGAAGAGATATTCCGCCGCAAAGTCGCGGTCGGACACGGCGTCGAGCGCATTCTGCGAGATCTCGCGGAAGCCGAGCGCCGCGCGGGTCTGTTCGCGGTCGATAGGGTACGAGGTCCCCGCGAGTGCCGCGCTCCCGAGGGGCATGACGCTCATCCGCTTCTCCGCGTCGTCGAGGCGGTCGAGGTCGCGCAGGAACATCTCGGAGTAGGCATTGAAATATTGCGCGCAGCGAATGGGCTGGGCCTTGCGCAGATGGGTAAAGCCGGGCATGAGATAGTCCAGACTCTCCCGCGCGCGGGAGGCGAGCACCTCGACGAGCCCGACGAGGCAGCCCTTGAGCCGCGCGACGCCCTCGAGGACCACGAGGCGGAAATCGGTCGCCACCTGATCGTTTCTCGAGCGGGCGGTGTGGAGCTTCTTGCCCGCATCCCCGATGCGCCGCGTGAGCTCCGTCTCGATGAAGGAATGGATATCCTCCGCTCCCTCTATGACGAGCGCGCCCCTCTCGATGTCCTCCGCGATGCCCTCGAGCCCCGCCTTGACGGAGGCGGTCTCCTCCTTCGTGAGGATGCCGCAGTTTCCGAGCATGGCGGCGTGGGCGAGCGAGCCGCGGATATCTGCCCTCCACATGACCTTGTCAAAGGAGAGGGACTCATTGAAGTCGTCCGCCATCTTGTCGAGCGGTTTGTCGAACCTGCCTTCCCAGAGTTTCATATCGTCCTCGCATTCGTTTTTTCTTATAGTACACTTTTTTCGGAAAAAAAGCAAGCGCTTGCGGGCGTCTCTCCGCAAATATCTCGCAGGAACACTCTCTCCCGCGCGGAAAAAGAGGGGACTTCGGGCCGCGCTCATTTTCGCTTTTCCCCTTTTTCCCTTGACAAATTTGTCCGCGTCATGTACAATAAAGACATGATAATTTTGGGGATCGACCCCGGGTACGGCACGATGGGCTACGGCGTCATCGAGAAGGACGCGCGCGGCAACTGCTCTCCCGTCGACTATGGAGTCGTCAAGACTCCCGCGGGGGAGAGTTTTCCCGTGCGGCTGTGCATGCTCGAGGAGGGCGTCAATGCGCTCTTTGAAAAATTTCATCCCGAAGAGGCCGCCATGGAGGAGCTCTTCTTCTCCAAAAATGTGACCACGGGCATTGCCGTCGCCCATGCGCGCGGCGTCATCCTCCTCACCTGCAACAAGCGGTGCGGGAAGATCTTCGAGTACACGCCCAACCAGATCAAGCAGGCGCTCACGGGGTGGGGCGGCGCCGACAAGGTTCAGATGATGAAGTGCGTACAGTCCCATCTGCGCCTCAAGGCCATTCCCCGTCCCGACGACGCGGCCGATGCTCTCGCCGTGGCCCTCTGCCATGCCTTCACGGGCAGGTTCTCGGGGCTCTTCGGCGCGAGATAATGAGGATAGCGTATGATAGGATATCTCAAAGGAAAAGTGAAGTACATCGCCCCCGACTATGTCCTTTTGGATGTGAACGGCGTGGGGTACAAGATCTATTGCTCGGGAGCGGCCTTTTCGCGCCTCGCGAGTGTGCGCACGGGCGAAGAGGGGGAGGTGTATACCTACATGAAGGTCGCCGAGGACGGCATCTCGCTCTACGGCTTTATCGACATGCGGGAAAAGGACCTCTTCCTGCGGCTCACCTCCGTGCAGGGCGTGGGGGCAAAGATGGCGCTCGCCATCCTCTCCTCCATGCGCGCGGGCGACGTGGGCGAGGCGATCGCTACGGCCGATGCCAAGCGGCTCTCCGCCGTAAAGGGCGTCGGAAAAAAGACCGCCGAGCGCATCATCTTAGAGCTCCACGGCAAGATCTCGGCAGATGAACTTTTGGGCAGTGAGACGGTCGCGGGGAGAGTGTCTGTGCCTACCATGTCCGAGGATGACGATGCAGTTTCGGCGCTCATGGGACTGGGATTCACCAAGCAGGAGAGCGCGCAGGCAGTCGCAAGGGCGCGGGCAAAGGGCGCGAGCACGGTGGAGGAGATCATCTCTGCCGCCCTCCGCGGAATGTAAAAGGAACGGGGAAAAACTATGTTCGAAGACGGCGATACGTTTGAAGAGGGGAGACTCCTCTCGAGCACGAAGAGCGAATACGACATCGAGGAAAATATCCTCCGTCCCAAGACGATGGAGGAATATGTGGGGCAGGACAAGGTAAAGGAGAACCTTGCCGTCTATATGGCCGCCGCAAAGAACCGCGGAGAGGCCCTCGACCACGTCCTCCTTTACGGTCCGCCCGGGCTCGGCAAGACGACGCTTGCCCACATCATCGCAAACACCATGGGCACCCAGATCAAGGTGACGAGCGGTCCCGCCATAGAGCGTGCGGGCGACCTCGCCGCCATCCTCACCAATCTCAATGAGGGGGATGTGCTCTTTATCGACGAGATCCACCGCCTCAACCATCAGGTGGAGGAGATCTTATATGCGGCCATGGAGGACTATGCTCTCGACATCATCGTGGGCAAGGGCCCCTCGGCGCGCAACATCCGCTTCTCCCTCAAGCGGTTCACCCTCATCGGCGCCACGACGCGCGCGGGGATGCTCTCTTCACCCCTCCGTGACCGCTTCGGCATCCTCTGCCGCCTCGACATGTATACCCCCGACGAGCTCAAGCGCATCGTCAACCGCTCGGCAAAGACGCTGGGCATCTCGGTGGAGGAAGACGGCGCCTACGAGATCGCGCGGAGGTCGCGCGGGACGCCCCGCATCGCCAACAGGCTTCTCAAGCGGGTGCGGGACTTCTCGGCCGTCATGGGCTCCTCCGCCGTCTCGCGCGAGGACGCGAGGAAGGCGCTCGCCCGCATGGAGATCGACGAGCTCGGCCTCGACGAGACCGACCGCAACCTGCTGCGCGCCCTCATAGAAAAATTTAACGGCGGGCCCGCGGGTCTCGACACCCTCGCCGCCACCATCAATGAAGACGTGGGGACCATAGAGGACGTCTACGAGCCCTACCTTCTCCAGCTCGGCTTCATCGCCCGCACCCCCCGCGGCAGAGTGTGCCTGAAGGGCGGTTATGAGCACATGGGGGTCAAAATGCCCGAGGCCGTGAAGCGCCAGCTCAGCGTGTTCGATACGGACGAATAGGGCAAAGCGGCATGAAGACTTCGGACTTTTTCTATGACCTCCCCGAGGAGCTCATTGCACAGACGCCCGCCGAGCCGCGCGACTCCTCGCGGCTTTTGGTCTATCACAGAGAGACCAAGACCATCGAACACCGCACCTTCCGCGACATCACCGACTATCTGAAAGCGGGGGACGTCTTGGTCGTCAACCGCACGCGCGTGCTCCCCGCGAGGCTCTATGCCCATACCATGTCCGGGGGACAGGTGGAGGTTTTGCTCCTGAAGCGCCTCTCGCTCGACGAATGGGAGGTGCTCGTAAAGCCCGGGAAAAAGTGCCGCATCGGGACCCGCCTCATCGTAAACGAGGAGCTCTCGCTCGAGATCGCGGGGATCACCGAGACGGGGGAGCGGCATGTGAAATTTTTCTACGAAGGGACCTTCGAAGATGTGCTCGCTCGCGCGGGGAGCATGCCCCTCCCGCCCTATATCCACGAAAAACTTGCAGACCCAGAGCGCTACCAGACCGTCTATTCGCGCGAGAGCGGCTCGGCGGCGGCGCCCACGGCGGGACTGCACTTCACCGAGGCCCTTCTCGACGAAATTCGCGGGATGGGGGTGGAGATCGCAGAGGTCCTCCTCCATGTCGGCCTCGGGACCTTCCGCCCCGTCAAGGTGGAGGACGTGGAAAAGCACGTCATGCACGAGGAATATTACGAGATCTCCGAGGAGGCCGCAGACACCATAAACCGCGCAAAGAGAGAGGGCCGCAGGGTCATCTGTGTGGGGACGACTTCGGTGCGTACCCTCGAGACGGTCGCGGACATGGGTGGCCTCGTTCACGCGGGAAGGGGGGAGACGCGCATCTTCCTCTACCCGCCCTACAGGATGAAGTGCGTCGATGCCCTCATCACCAACTTTCACCTGCCCGAGAGCACCCTCCTCATGCTCGTGTCCTGTCTCTGCTCGCGGGAGGAGATCCTGTCGGTCTATCGCGAGGCCGTGGAAAAGCGGTACCGCTTCTTCTCCTTCGGCGATGCGATGCTCATTGTATAGAGGATTTCAGCGACAAACAAATAACCACAAGATATGGTATTTTAACGCCTGTCTTGTGGTCTTTTTTTACTATATGTTGTGTTTGGCGAACGCTCCTATTTATACAGGAATTTGTGTTCTATACCGTTTTTGAAGAAGATTGAGGTAATTCTGCCGTCCAAAATGACAATTTTTTTTATGACCGAATTGACGAACTCTTTAATCACTTTCGGGTCTATTTTTCTGATTAGAGTATCGAAGTTCACATACCGTTTTGTAACCAGTTGTTGGCTCATAATGAAGTACGACGCCTTCGCCATAAAGTCCGCATCTGATATAGAGAGGGAGGTGGACACATCTTTTTCGAGTTCTTCGAGGCGTTCATCTATTTGTTTCAAGTCATCCATAAGGGTCTTGCGCTCTATGAAGTATTCTGTCTCCGGCATATCGTTTTCGCCGTAAAGATATAGAGACTTCAAGCGAGACAGCGCACGTTCTTTTTTGCGCTTTTCGGACAGCAGAATATCACGCTCGTCAACTTCCGGCTCGGAAATGCTTATGCCCTTTGGCCTGTATATATCGGTGTGATATTTTCCGGAACGCAGCATATCGTACATCTCTTGCAGCCCTGTGCGCTCAATTCCGGAAACAGCTTCAAAGACGTCGCCACGAAGAAGTTTTTTCTCGAATGTCTCAATGCTCGTACTCACGCCGAAATTGTTTTGCGCTTTTATGATGTTTGCAATATAGTTCAGTATGAAAGGGCCTATTGTTATGTCGGATATATACTTGTTGGGACAATCGTCAAATCTGCGGTGCCGAGAGCATAAATAGATAGAAGGTCGGTATCCGCCATCACGTTGTCGGTCGAGCGTTGCCGTAAATTGGCTTCCGCATTTACCGCAGAATATCAAGCCTGCAAAGATATGAGTATTCACTCTCGTATAGGTTCTCGGACCGTCTTTATTGCTTCGTCTTTGAGATGCAAGGATTTCATTTACCGCAATCCAGCGCTCCTTGTCTATAATCGGTTCGTGGTGGTTCTCGACTATTATCCATTCGGTTTCGGGCCGCTTGTTTTCGGGTTTGCGGTAGTTCACTTTGCCCAACCAATACTTGTTGTAAACATAGTTGCCTATATAGAATTGATTGGATAGCATAGTTCTTGTTGTTGTAGGGTTCCACGGTATTCCGCTTCTTGTTGATAGTCCGGTTTCATTCAGAAACTTGGATGTTTGCAGCAGGGAGCGGGTTTCCTCGTATTTATCATATATCCTTTTGACTATTGCAGCCTCTTGTTCGTTTACAGAGAACGTCTTGGTAGTTTTGTCGTAGTTGTATCCGAATGGGACCCGACCACCGTTCCACTTGCCGTCGTTTGCACGAGATACCATAATTGCAGTAACTCGTTCTGATGTTACCTTTCGTTCAAGTTCGGCAAACACGAGTATAATTTTTAGCATTGCCTCGCCCATAGCAGTGGAAGTGTCGAACTGCTCATTTTTGCTTACAAAAACAACGCCAAGTCTTTTCAGTTCTTCGTACATCTGTGAGAAGTCTATAAGGTTGCGGGATATTCTGTCTATTTTCCACACAACGAGATGAGAGAACTCTCCGGTGCGGAGCCTTGACATCATTTGCTGATAGCGTGGTCTGTCGGTGTTTTTGGCAGAATAGCCTGCGTCCTCGAATACTTCGTAGTCGGGTATGTTAAGAGCGTACTTGGAGTAGTTTATTAAGTCCTCTTTTTGAACAGGAAGGCTGTCCTTATCTATTTGCATTGTGGTAGACACACGCACATAGAGGGCGGCCTTCTGTTTTTCTATGTCGTTATTTTTTCGCATACTCTGTCAACCGATTCTTTTAAGGTATTGTATGTTGCGACTACTGGTTGAAGCCTCGTATAATAATAGGTATTGATATATATTCATATAAAAGGAGTTAACAATGGAGTATTCAGAAAACGACAAAAACCTACTTTTGAAAATGGTGGTTGAAAAGACAGACGGATTCCCCGGACACTTATCCCTCGTTGAGCGGCTGCAAAGATTGCTGGACCTTCCCTGCGAGATATGCAACGATGGCGAAGTTGTAGAGCGGAAGTCAAACAAAATAGAGCGGCTCGAATCTATGCTACGAAATGCTATCAAATTCATAGAGAACGATTGCGGTACATCTATCATTGGAACCGATGCGGAGGATGAGATAGGAATTACGCAGGAAGAGTACGATGATTTAATGGAATAGTTACGGGCGTCCAAATTTGCACCACAAGGCGCAGGGCGCACGAAACTACCAAACTATCATCAGTCTGTAAAACTCGCTTCCTTATGGCAACAGGGCTACCAAAAGGCTTGCAAAACGGTAAGAATTATGGTATAATTATCAAGCAGTGCTGGGCAAGCGGGGTCGCATCAAAACCAATGAGAAACGGGCTTGTATATCTGTAATCCTGTTTCCCGTAAGCATAGGGGACGCAATGCTCATTTTGTAGACCCATTCCCCATTTATCACGATGAACAACGAATATTTTTCCTTTGAACTTCTGAAGACGGACGAAGAGACGGGGGCGCGCGCGGGCATCCTGCACACGCCGCACGGCGACATCGAGACGCCCGTCTATATGCCCGTCGGGACACAGGCCACCGTAAAGGGCATCCTTCCGCCCGCCCTCACGGAGATGGGCTCGCAGATCATCCTCTCCAATACCTACCACCTCTATATGCGCCCCGGGGACGAACTCATCCGCCGCGCGGGAGGGCTGCACACCTTCATGAACTGGCACCGCCCCATCCTCACCGATTCGGGCGGATTTCAGGTCTTCTCCCTCTCCTCCCTTCGGAAAATTACGGAGGAAGGGGTGGCGTTTTCCTCCCATGTGGACGGGTCGAAGCACGTCTTTACGCCCGAAAAGGTGATGGAGATCGAGCACAACCTCGGCTCCGATATCATCATGCCCCTCGACGTCTGCTCGGAGTACGGCTACTCGCACGAGGAGGCGGAGGATGCCATGCTGCGCACGGCGAGATGGCTCGAGAGAAGCTACCATGTCCACGACAACCCCGCACAGGCGCTCTTTCCCATCGTGCAGGGCAACCTCTATAAGGACCTCCGCCATGCCTCCCTCGAGCGGAGCGTGCCCTTTGCGAAGCACGGCATCGCCATAGGCGGACTCTCGGTGGGGGAGCCCAAGCCCCTCATGTACGAGATCTTAGACGACCTCAAGCCCCGTCTCCCGCGCGAGATCCCCCGCTATCTCATGGGCGTGGGTTCGCCCGACTGCCTCGTGGAGGGGACCCTCCGCGGGATCGACATGTTTGACTGCGTGCTCGCGACCCGCGTGGCGCGCAACGGCATGGCGCTCACCTCGCACGGAAAAGTCGTCGTGCGCAACGGGGCGTATAAGGAGGACTTCACCCCCCTCGACGGGGACTGCGACTGCCCCTGCTGCAGGGGATATACGCGGGCCTACCTCCGCCATCTCTTCAATGTGGGGGAGATGACGGGCGCCATGCTCCTCACCCTCCACAACCTCCGCTATCTCCATACCCTCATGCACGGGCTGCGGGAGAGCATCCTCGGCGGATATGTGAAGGAATTCGTGCGGGAATTTTACGCGAAACAGGGCGAAGAAGGGAGCTTCGGTGGGGAGACCGTGTGAAAACGGGGTAAAATCTTTCCGAACGGGAGAATTCTTCCCGAAAAACGCTTGCAATTTTGCGGCAAACAAGGTACAATGGAATTCTCAATCAAGGAGGTAACAATATGTGGTTTTTACAGTTGCTTGCGGACAGTGCCGAGTCGGGTACCCCGGAGCAAAACACCAATCCGTGGATCTTTTATGTGGTCTTTATCGCCGTCGTCATCGGGCTTGTCGTCCTCTTTTTCTTCTCCTCGCGGAAGAATCGTCAGGCGGACAAGGAGTATTCGGAGCAGCTCGAGTATCTCGCCCCCGGGAATAAGGTGATCACGAAGGGCGGACTGTGCGGCATCGTCGTGGAGGTCTGCGACGACGGGACCTTCGTCATGGAGACGGGGTCGGAGAAGTCGGGGAGGTCCTACCTCAAGCTCGACAAGGCGGGCATCTACCAGACGGATGCCAAGGGCCCCACGCAGCTTGCCCGCGAGGCGGCCGAGGAGAGGAAGCGCCTCGAGCGTGAGGCGAGAAAGGGCGGCGTGCCCGCTCCCGCAGCCGAGGAAAAGCCCGCGGCCGAAGAGACTCCCGCCGAGGAGCCCGCTCCCGAAGAGACGGACGAGGCGCCCAAGGAATAACGGAATAACGCGAAGGACCTCCGCATACCATAGCGTATACGGAGGTTTTTTATGCGATTCGACCTGAAAAAGGCGGCAAAGGAGGTCCTCCTCGCGGCGTCGGCGGGGACCGTATTCCTTCTCTTCTCGGCGGCGCTCTTTGCCGTCGCCGTCCGCGCCTACGACCCGCCGCAGGGGGTGGTGACGGGGGTGAGCTTTTCCCTCCGCCTTGCCGCCGCCTTTGCCTTTTCCATGCTCTTCGTGAAGGGGGAATATGCGCTCTTCAAGGGGCTCGCGTCGGGGGCATGCTTCTGTCTGCTCGCCCTCTTTCTCTTCGCCGCCATCGCGGGAGGCTTCCGCCTCACCTGGCTTTTCCCCCTCGAACTCCTCGCTTGTGCGGCATTCGGCGGGCTTGGCGCGCTTTGCGGAGGAAAATTGCGCAAAGAGAGGTGAATTTTGCTTGCAAAATCTCATGCCGTATAGTATAATAAGAGAAAAACACGAGAGGTATTTCCATGATCAAGACCATTGCGAAGCCCGTTGAGAAAAAGGTCAGCGCCTGCGGCGAGTGCCGCAGCACCTGCCAGTCCGCCTGCAAGACGAGCTGCACCGTCGGCAACCAGTCCTGCGAGCGCGTCACGAGAGAGCAGAAGATCGAGACGAAATAAGCCATTTCGGACCATTCGGACCATATGGCGAGCGGCGTGCTCACGCCGCTCTTTTGTCGCGGGACGCATTCCCGCTTTTTGAGCGTATGAGACATCTTTTTCAATGCAAGGACAAGCACTATCTCTTCGACACGGGGAGCGGAAGTCTGCACGAGTGCGACGAAAAGACGGCGAAGCTCCTCGAGGGCAAGGCCGTCGTCATGATGCGCAGCGAGCTCGATACCGCCCTGGAGGAGGTCCGCCTTCTCCGCGAAGAGGGGCTC
Source organism: uncultured Clostridia bacterium (assembly GCA_947597925.1). Lineage (GTDB taxonomy): Bacteria > Bacillota > Clostridia > Christensenellales > Borkfalkiaceae > Gallimonas. The sequence continues at coordinate 179,416 of CANQFA010000001.1, forward strand.
CTCGATGCCCCCGAGCCTGCCGAACGGCCCGTAAAGTCGGAGGAGGTCAAGGCGCTCTGCCTGCACATCTCGCACGACTGCAACCTCCGCTGCAAGTATTGCTTCGCCGATGAGGGCGCGTACCACGCCGAGCGCGAAGTCATGAGTCTCGACACGGCAAAGGCCGCCATCGACTTCCTCCTCCGCGAGAGCGGCGCAAGGAAGGTCCTCGAGGTGGACTTCTTCGGCGGCGAGCCCCTCATGAATTTCGACGTCCTCAGGGAGACCGTGGCCTATGCCCGTGCGGAGGGCGAGAAGCTCGGCAAGCGCTTCCTCTTTACCACGACGACCAATGGGCTTCTGCTCACCGACGAGGTCATCGACTTTTTCAATGCGGAGATGGAGAATGTCGTCCTCTCCCTCGACGGGCGCCCCGAGGTGCACGACGAGGTGCGCAGGACGGTAAACGGCAAGGGCAGTTTCGACGCCGTCATCGACAAGGTGAAGAAGTTCGTCCGCTCGCGGGGGGACAAGCACTACTATGTGCGCGGCACCTTCACGGCGAAAAACCTCGACTTCTCGAGGGACGTCCTTTTCCTCGCCGACGAGGGATTCGACTCCCTCTCCGTGGAGCCCGTGGTGACCGACATCGAGGACCTGAAGCTCACCGAGGAGCACCTCCCCGCCATCACGGAGGAATACGACAGGCTGTGCGAGGAGTACATCCGCCGCGAGGAGGAGGGGAGGCCCTTCCGCTTCTTCCACTTCGAGGTGGACCTCGAGGGCGGTCCCTGCCTCGCCAAGCGCGTGTCGGCGTGCGGCGCGGGCAATGAGTACCTCTCCGTCGTTCCGAGCGGCGACCTCTATCCCTGCCACCAGTTCGCGGGGGAAAAGGAGTTTCTCATGGGCAATGTCCGCGAGGGCATCACCAATGCGGCTCTAAGGGAGACCTTCCGCAAAAATTCCCTCTTCACGCGCACGAAGTGCGGCGACTGCTTCGCGAAATTCCTCTGCTCGGGCGGATGCAGCGCCAATAACTACCACTTCATGGGGGACATGAACGAGCCCTATCCCATGACGTGCGCCATGATGAAAAAGCGGATGGAGTGCGCCATGCACGTCCTCGCGGAGAGAAAATCCCGCGAAAACTGAAGAAATTTCACAGAAAATTCCGAAAGCGGCGCATTTCGGCTTGACGCGGGGCGCCGTTTCCTATATAATGATGAAAGTGAGTTTTTCCGTAATATACGGATCGCTTGAAACGGCGGTACCCTTGCGCGATGCGAAAACAGGGCGCCGCACCGAATACAGGAGGAACAATGAACAAGATTAAATCGGCGGTCGCGCTGTTTCTGATCACCGTGCTGATCCTCGGCGTGTGCTTCATGTGTGCCGTCTCGTTCTCGTACGGCTCCGAAGGGAAGACGTTTAACTCCATCGTCAACATGATGTCCAAAGACACCTACCTCGGCAACATGCTCGCAGACGGACTCGTGGACAACTATGTGGGCGGCAGCTATTCCGCGGTCTACTATCCCGAGGGCGTCATCTCCGCGCAGGAGCATGCGGACAACCTCGCCGGGCTCCTTGAAGCTGTGGAGGAGGCAGAGGGCGAAGAGGCGGAGACCCGCCAAAAGGCCTATGACGACTACGAAGCAAAGTATGCGGAGCACGGCTCCGTCTATCTCGACAAGGAAGTCGCCTGCGACGACGACGGCGCCGTGACCGAAGAGTTCGAAGCGGAGATCGAGGAAGTCTACACCCTCCTCCGTGCCCGCCTCGAAAAGATCCGCGAAGAGGGCGTCCGCCTCGAGCGCCGCGACGACTACACCTTCGGCATCACCCTTCCCGACTACTCGGGTTCGGCGGCCATCATGCTCAACTACTTCTCCTACACGGGGAATGTGGTCATGGGCTACGGCTCCGATGCCGACAGCGCCACCAAGCTCACCCCCGCCGACGGGGAGAGTGTTCGCGACTACATCAAGGGCATCTCTTCGGGCACGGGTGCGACGGGTGTCTCCTATGTCGCCATCGAATTCACCAAGAAGGGCAGGGAGCTCGTGGCGAGCTGGACGGCAGATGCCACCTCCTCCTCGGCAGTCACCCTCTTCTTCTATGTGGGCGAACACTCCGTCATCTCCCTCTCGGCGCAGGAAGTCATCAATGAAGGCACCATCTACGCGAGCGGAAGCGGCAGCAGCGCCTTCACCGAGAGCACCGCAAAGGCGACCGCTGTCGCCCTCGAGACGGCGCTCTTCACCGCCCAGCCCGAGACGGCGCTCACCATCGGCAATGCGGTGCGCACGCCCGCGGCCTTCGGCGACCTCGCCTATGTTCTCATCCTCGCCGCCTTCGGTGCGCTCATCGTAGGCATGGCGGTCTTCTTCATCATCCGCTACCGCGCCCTCGCGGCCGCACATCTCTACACCTTCGTCATCTGGCTTCTCACGATGATCCTGCTGGTATGGGGCATCCCCATGCTGCACTTCGGGCTCGATGCGATCGCCGCCATCCTCCTGTCGGGCACCCTCCTGTGTGTCGCCGACGTCACGGTTTTCGAGGCGGTGCGCAAGGAATACGCCGCGGGCAAGACGGTCTCCGCCGCCATCAAGGCGGGCTATAAGAAGTGCCTGCTTCCCGCCATCGACCTCCATGCGGTCCTCGCACTCTTCGCCGTCATCGCCTTCGCCATCTCGCTCACCGAGCTTCAGGTCTTTGCCCTGACGCTCCTCATCGGCGTGGCGCTCTCCGCCCTCTCCACGATCGCGGTGAGCAGATTCCACTGGGTGGCGCTCATGAGCTTTGCAAAGGACAAAGCGGCATTCTGCAACTTCAGAAAGGAGGTCCGTGAAGATGATTAAGTGGATGAAAGAGCACACGCTCGTATCCTTGCTCCTCTGTGTATTCCTCGTCGTGGTCATAGCGGGCGCCGTGATGTACGGCCTCTTCGGCGGATACAATAATTCCCTCGATGCTCCCGCGGAGAAGACCTTTGAGGTGCACTTCGTGGAGAGCGGCGACCTCGAAGAGCAGCTGCAGACGCTCTGCGAAGACGAATTCGGCAAGCAGGGGCTCTCCTTCACGAAGAAGGAAGTCCTGCTCGAGGTAGACACCTCTACCCTCGTGTCGGGATATGACAAGGTCCTCACCTATACCTTTGCGGAGAGCACCTCTTCGGAGACTCTTCAGAAGGCAGCCGACGCCGTCAACGAGGCGGTGCGCGGGCAGGACGACCTCCTCGCCGCCGACTCCTTTGCGAGTATGCACGTCCTCGAGAGCAAGCGCTTCTATGAGCCCGCGTGGAGGGGCGCCATCGCCCTCGCCGTGGCAGCCGTCGTTGCCCTTGCCTATGTGTGCATCCGCTACGGCATGAGCTGCGGTATCGCGGGATTTGCCGTCTGCGTGCACGACATGCTCTTTACGGCAGCCATCTTCGCGGTGACGAGATTCCCCGTCTATGCCATGGCGCCCGTCCTCTATGCGGGGGCCGCGGGCTTCATGTCCGCCCTCCTCTGGGTCTTCCTCTGCAACCGTCTCCGTCCCGCCCTCAAGGAAGGGGAGGGCCGCACGAGCGAGGAGATCATAAGAGAGGTCGTAAAGGATTCGAAGAAGGCGGTGATCTTTGCCGCAATTCCCTTCGCCGCGGCGATCGCCGTGCTCGGCATCGCGGCATTCGGCGGAGCGACCTTCCTCATCCTGCCCATGCTGGTGAGCGTCCTCGTTCCCGTCTACTCCGTGCTCTTCCTCGCACCCGAGATCGCCATTCCCATCCGCGCCGCATTTGACAGGCGCCGCGAGAAGGCAAGCGCAAAGAAGAAATACGTCGGAAAGAAGAAGGCACAGGAAACGGAAGAGTAAGGTTTCCCATAACGATCGAAACGGCGGGAAAGAGTTCCCGCCGTTTTTGCTACCGAGCCCTCCCGAAGGGGCTCACGCGGAGGAAGGATGAAAAAGCTCGTACGCGAATTCGAATTTTCGGACGAACAACTTCATGCCGTAAGGGGTCTGGCACGCGCCGTGGGAGTCACCGAGACGACGGCATCCATTCTCTATGCCCGCGGCGCCGATACGCCCGAAAAGGCGGATGCCTTCCTCCATCCCTCCGAGGCGCACTTCCTCTCGCCCTTCCTTATGCGGGGGATGCGGGAGGCGGTCGACCTCCTCACCCGTGCCCGCGACGAGGAGTGGCGGGTCGCCGTCTTCGGCGACTACGATGCAGACGGGATAGGGGCATGCGCCATCCTCTCCCGCGCCCTCAGGCGGTTCGGCATCGAGCCCTATCTCTTCGTCCCCGAGCGCACCGACGGCTACGGTCTCTCCGTCTCTGCCGTCGACCGCATCTTCGATGAATTTCTGCCCGACCTCGTGGTCACGGTGGACTGCGGCATCTCGTGTCACGACGAGGTGGAGTATATCAAGGAGCAGGGCGCGGATGTCATCGTCACCGACCATCACGAGCTCCCCGACCTCCTGCCCGACTGCATCGTCATAGACCCCAAACTCGAGGATGACTATCCCTACGACAACCTCTGCGGTGCGGGCGTCGCCTGGAAGCTTGCGGAGGCGCTCATCGGGAAGGAGGCGCGCGACCTCATCGACTTCGCCGCTCTCTCCACTGTGGCGGACAGCGTGCCCCTCACGGGCGAAAACCGCGATATCGTGGCGGTGGGCCTCGGCCGCATCGCCCATGCGCCCCGCCCCGTCTTTTCCGCTCTCCTCGGCAAGACGACGGAGGAGGTCACGGCGCAGACGGTCTCCTATACTTTGGCGCCCCGTGTCAATGCCGCGGGCAGGATGGGGGATGCCGCCTCCGCCCTCAGACTCTTTACGAGCGAGGACGAGGAGGAGATCGCGGAGCTTGCCGCCCGCCTCGGCGGCTATAATGCCGAGCGGCAGAAGTGCTGCGACGAGCTCTACACCAAGGCGCGCGCGGAGATCGCCGCGAGCGGGGCCTTCGGCAACGTCGTCATGCTTGCGGGCGAGGACTGGAACGCGGGCTTTGTGGGCATCGTGGCGGCGCGGGTGGCGGAAGAATTTTCCCGTCCCGCCCTCCTCTTTGTGCGCCGCGGAAACATGCTGAAGGGGAGTGCGCGCTCCATAGAAAATGTCAATATCTTCGAGGCGCTCAGGAGCTGCTCGGAGCATATCGCCGAATTCGGCGGGCATGCGCAGGCGGCGGGCGTCAATGTGAGCGAAGGGGAATTCGAAGCCCTCCGTCTCGCCCTCGACGACTACCTCGGCAGCCGCTACAGCCGCGAAGATTTCATCCCCGTGGTCTATATTTCGGGCGAATGGACGGAGGATTTCGCGCGGGTGGCGCATGAGATCTCTCTCCTCGAGCCCTTCGGCGTGGGCAACCGCAGGCCCCTCTTCGCCATGAAGGCGGGCAAGCTCGATGCCGCACCCTTAAAGCCCGACTCGCCTCACCTCTCCTTCCGCACGGGGGGATTCGACTTCATGTACTTCAACGGGGCGAAGGAGCTCGACATCCTGCAGAGCGACCTCGAAAAGACGGTCGTCTTCGAGTACAATCTCTCCCGTTTCCGCGGCAGGGAATATATCAAGGGCTTCGTCCGCTGCGTGCCCTACGACGGCATGAGCGGGCGGGAGGTGTGCCTCGACGCCCTCGAAAACGGCCTGCGCCGCCTCCTCCTGCCCGCACGGCAGGGCGAGGTGATGGGGGAGGAGGAACTGAAGGGATTTCTCGCCTCCCGCATCGAAAAGAGCGCCTATGGCCTGTGCGTGCTGACGGGGGACCGAAGGCTCCTCGCTCGCTATCCCGCACTCGAGGGGCTCTCGGTAGACGTCTTCCGTCCCACCTCCTCGAGCGGGCTCAATACCGCGCTCTACGCCCCCGCGCCCGACTGCGCGCTCTCCGCTTTCCGCGAAGTGGTCGTGCTGGAGGGCGGGGCAAATCTTCCCGAGCTCGGCAATGCGAGATTGATTTTTGCACCCACCTTCGCGGACATGGGTGCCATGAAAGAGCTCAACTGTGACCGTGAGGCCCTCCTTGACGTTTTCCGCACCCTGCGGAGAAGGGAGGGGGTCGAGACGGGTCCGCGCTATGCGGCCTGCGCACGGCTCTTTAAGGATCTTCCGCCCGCCCAGACCGTATTTTCCCTCGCCGTCTTCGAGGAGCTCGGCCTTGTCACCCTCCGCGAGGGCAGGCTGCGCTTTATCAGGGGGAAAAAGACCGAACTCGGAAATTCCCGCATCTACCGCGCGGTGCTTCGCGCAAAGGAGGAAGGCTGATGGACGCCATCCTGATGAAGATCTATGAGTTTTATTTGGGCGAGGAGCGCAACATGCTCCTCAAGGCGTACGACTTCGCCAAGGCGGCGCATGCCAACCAGAAGCGTGCCTCGGGCGAGCCCTACTTCATCCATCCCTGCGCGGTGGCGGAGATCCTCGTGGACCTCGGGTTGGACGCCGAGACCATCGCCGCGGCCCTCCTCCACGACGTCATAGAGGATACCCCCGCGACGGAGGAGGATATCCGCCGCGAATTCGGCGAAAATGTCCTGACCCTCGTCTCGGGCGTCACCAAGCTCGATAAGATCGTCTTTAAGTCGCAGGAAGAGGAGGAGGCGGAGAACTTCCGCAAGATCTTCATCGCGATGGCGAAGGATATCCGCGTCATCATCATCAAACTCGCCGACCGCCTGCACAACATGCGCTCCCTCAACTATCTCTCCCCCGAGAGACGGCAGAAGATGGCGCAGGAGACCCTCGACATCTATGCACCCATCGCAGGGAGGCTGGGTATCAGCCAGATCAAGTGCGAACTCGAGGACCTCTGCCTCAAATATCTCGACCCCGCGGCATTCGAATATCTCGTGGGCAACATCCACCAGAAACTCGAGGAGCGCAACCGCTTCGTCAACTTCGTGGTGGAGGAGATCCGCGGCATCCTCGAGGAGAGCGGCATCCGCGGCGAAGTCTTCGGGCGGCCCAAGCACTTCTACTCCATCTATAAGAAGATGAAGACCAAAAACCGCACTCTCGACCAGATCTATGACCTCACGGCGGTGCGCGTCATCGTGGCGACGGTCGATGAGTGCTACGAAGTCTTCGGCAAGATCCACAAGCGCTGGAAGCCCGTGCCGGGGCGCATCAAGGACTATATCGCGACGCCCAAACCCAACCTCTACCAATCCCTGCACACCACCGTGCTCACCAACTTCGGGCAGCCCTTCGAGATCCAGATCCGCACCGAAGAGATGCACCGCACGGCAGAGTACGGTATCGCGGCGCATTGGAAATATAAGGAGCAGCGGGATACCGAGACGACGCTCGACCAGCGCATCTCGTGGATCCGCGAGATGATGGACATCCAGGGGGGCCTGCGCGACTCCAAGGAATTCCTCGACACCGTAAAGGCGGAGCTCTACAGTCAGGAGCTGCTCGTCTTTACGCCGCAGAGCAAGGTCATCTCCCTGCCCGCGGGCGCCACGCCCGTGGACTTCGCCTATGCCATCCACTCCGAGGTGGGCAATCACTGCATCGGGGCAAAGGTAAACGGCAAGATAGTTCCCCTCAACTCCACCCTCGAACTGGGGGACGTGGTGGAGATCATCACCTCGCCCACGAGCAAGGGCCCCTCGCGCGATTGGCTCAAATTCATCAAGTCCTCCTCCGCGAAGGCGAAGATCAAGAGCTTCTTCAAGCGCGAGACAAAGGAGGAGAACATCAAGCTCGGCAAGAGCATGCTCGAGGAGGCGGCAAAGAAGAGGGGATATTCGCTGTCCGAACTCCTGACGCCCGAGAGCTTCAAAAAGGTCTCCGAAAAACTCGCCTTTGACACGCAGGACGAGATGTTCGCCGCCGTGGGGTATGGCGCCGTCTCCGTCAATCAGGTATTTTTCAAGCTCGTCGACTATTTCCGCAAGGAGGTGCCCCAGCCCATCGAGGTGCGCCCCTTCCGCGAGAAGCACGATGCGGGCGCCGTGACCGTAAAGGGCATGACGGGACTGCTCGTCTCCTTTGCGGGGTGCTGCTCGCCCGTGCCCGGCGACGACATCGTGGGATTTGTGACGCGGGGCAGGGGAGTCGTCATCCACAGGACGGACTGTCCCAATATGAAGAACGTGGAGCCCGAGCGCCTGCAGCCCGCCGAATGGACGGGCAAGACGGGCGAGGCGCGCTTCAAGGCGGCCATCGTCATCCGCGCGGAGGACCAGGGCGTCGCCCTCTCCGCCGTCTCCCAGTCCATCACCGAGATGAAGCTCTCCTTAAGCTCCATCAACGGGCGGTATGACAAGGCGGGCAATGCCATCGTGGAGGTCACGGTGTCCCTTCCCTCGCGGCAGGATGTGGAGACCTTGCTCGACAAGATCCGCGCCCATTCTCCCCGCATCATCGATGTGCACCGCATGAGCAACTGAGATGAAGATCTTTTCCATCGAGCCCATGGGGTTCGCCGCAAACAGCTATCTTCTGACCGCGGACGGCGTGCATGCCGTCGCCATAGACCCCGCACAGCCGCGCATTGCCGAGGAGGCGGAGCGGCTCGGCCTCGAGGTCTCCTTCTGCCTCCTGACGCATGGGCACTTCGACCATATCGGCGGATGTGCCGCCCTGCAGGCCCGCGGCGCGAAGGTGGGGTGCCTCGTCTCCGAACGGGCGCTTGTCCTCTCAAATGATAACATGGGGTGCGATTTCGGCTATGATGTCCCCCCGTTTTGCATCGATTTCACCTTTTCGGACGGCGAGGAGCTCTCGCTTGCGGGCATTGGACTCAGGGTGCTCGCGACGGCGGGGCATACGGCGGGGAGCTGCTGTTTCCTCGCACAAGACGCCATCTTTACGGGCGACACCCTCTTTTGCCGCGATGTAGGGCGGACGGACCTGCCCACGGGGAGCGGCGCGGCGCTCAAAATGAGCCTCAAAAAGCTCGCCGCACTCGAAAACAGAGCGGTCTACCCTGGACATGGGGTGCCCACAACGCTTGACGAGGAGAGAAAATATGGTTATCTCCGACTGTAACGGCATGGAGCCCGAGCTCATGGACGTCGTCCGTCTCTTCGCGGGGGCAGAGGAGCTCGCCATTTCGCACAGCGGCCGCTTTTCGGGCGGCAAATTTTCAAATACCTTCCTCGTTGAGGGGGAGGCATTTTCCTTTTCGGACGAAGGGGAGCCCGCGGGCGAGACGGAAAAGAAGAGCCTCATGAAGCGCTATGCCAAGCTCGGGCTCTACATGATCCTCCGCAGCCGCTTCGGGCGGGACCTGCCGTGGGGGTCGCTCACGGGCATCCGCCCCACGCGGCTCGCCTATAAGGAGCTCGAGGCGGGGCGGGATTTCGTGCCCCTCTTCCGAAAGCTCATGGTCTCCGAGGAAAATATCGCGCTCGTGGGGGAGGTCCTCGCGGGGCAGCGGGGCATCTATGAGCGGAGAGAGGGTAACTGCGACCTCTTCATCTCCCTGCCGTTTTGTCCCACAAAATGCGACTACTGCTCCTTTATCACCGCGCCCATTGCCCGCACGCGGCAATATGTCCCCGCCTATCTCGAGGCGCTCGAGAGGGAACTCGAGGCATCCATATCAGCGATCGGGCATCTCCGTTCGGTCTATGTGGGCGGCGGGACCCCCTTTGCCGTGGAGGCGGAGGAGCTCGCGCGGGTCCTCGCGGCGGCGGCGAAGCTGAGGACGAACGGGTGCGAATTTACGGTGGAGGCGGGGCGGCCCGATGTCTTCACGCGCGAAAAGCTCGACCTCTGCAGGGAGTACGGCGTGACCCGCATCTGCATCAACGCGCAGTCCTTTTCCGACCGCACCCTCGAGGCCATCGGCAGAAGACACACGGCAGAGGACCTCTTCCGCGCCTTTGACATGGCCGCACCCTATGGGTTCGACGTGAACTGCGACCTCATAGCGGGGCTCACGGGGGAGAGCGTGGAGGAATTTTGCCGCAGTGTCGACACCGTGATCTCGCTCGGGCCCGAAAATATCACCGTGCACACCCTCTGCCTCAAAAAGGGCGCCAAGCTGAAGGAGGAGACGGAGACGCTCTCCGAGGGGGGCATGTCCGAAATGATCGCCTACTCCCGCGAAAAACTCGCCCAAGCGGGGTACCGCCCCTATTACCTCTATCGCCAGAAATATATGGCGGGCGCGCACGAAAATGTGGGCTGGACGAAGCCCGGCAAGGCGTGCGTCTACAATGTCGACGTGATGGAGGAGAGCGCCGACAACCTCGCCGTGGGCTCCAATGCGATCTCGAAGAAGGTCTTTTTGCGAGAGGACCGCATTGAGCGCCTCGGCTCCCCGAAGGACATTCCCACCTACCTCCAAAAGGTGGACAAACTTATCGAGGAGAGGACAAAACTTTTCCGTGCGTGACGGGATCTCCCGCAAACAAAAAGACAGACGTCTCCCTGTGAAGACGTCTGTTATTACTTTATAGCTTCAGAAAGAGGGGAGTGGGGCTTCCTTACGTCATTCCGGGGAGCAGAGCGACGAGGGATCTCAAAGGACGAGATTTCTCGGCTTCGCCTCGAAATGACGTGAAAGAGAGGCGAAATGACGTTGGGGGGACATGATCATAATGACGGCAAAGAGCATAACAAAAAGGTCCGCTGCCCGCAGCGGACCTTTTTTTGAGAAAATTTTTCAGGAGAGCTTTTCGACGAGGCGGAAATCGATCCCCTTTTCGCCGATCTTGATGATTTTTACCTTCACGACATCGCCGATGGAGAGCACGTCTTCCACCTTTTCCACGCGCTTTTCGGAGAGCTTGGAGATGTGGATCATGCCGTCCTTCCCGGGGGCGAACTCGACGAAGGCGCCCATGGTGGAGAGGATGCGCACGACTCTTCCGATAAACATGTCGCCCACCTCGGGATCGTGCACGATGCTCTCGACGATGGCCTTTGCCTTGAGCGCGGCCTCGCTGTCGCCGTAGGAGGCGATGCACACGGTGCCGTCGTCCTCGATGTCGATCTTGGTACCCGTCTCCGCGATGATGGAGTTGATGACCTTGCCCTGCTTGCCAACCACGTCGCCGATCTTCTCGGGGTCGATCTTGAAGAAGATGATGCGGGGCGCGTATTTGGAGATCTCGGGTGCGACTTCGGGCACGCACTCGAGCATCTTGGAGAGGATGAACTCTCTGCCCTCATTGGCCTGCTCGATGGCGGTGTGCATGATCTCCTCGGAGATGCCCTTGATCTTGATATCCATCTGGATGGCGGTGATGCCCTTGCGGGTGCCCGCTACCTTGAAGTCCATGTCGCCGAGGAAGTCCTCGAGACCCTGGATATCGGTGAGCACGCGGAATTCGCCCGTCTCTTGGTCCTTGATGAGGCCCATGGCGACGCCCGCGACGGGAGCCTTGATGGGCACGCCCGCATCCATGAGCGCCATGGTGGAGCCGCAGACGGATGCCATGGAGGAGGAACCATTGGAGGAGAGGATGTCATTGACCACGCGGATGGCGTAGGGGAATTCCTCCACGGGCGGGATGACGGGGATGAGTGCACGCTCTGCGAGGGCACCATGTCCGATCTCGCGCCTTCCGGGGCTCCTCAGAGCCTTTGCTTCGCCCGTGCAGTAGCCGGGGAAGTTATACTGATGCATGTAGCGCTTCTCGGTCTCGTCGTCGAGGCCCTCGAGCTTCTGCGCCGCGGCGAGCATGTCGAGCGTGCAGGTGGTGAGGGTCTGCGTCTGTCCGCGGGTAAAGACGGCGGAGCCGTGCGCGCGGGGAAGGACATGGCGCTCGCACCAGATGGGGCGGACTTCCTTGAGCCCTCTTCCGTCGGGACGGATGCCCTTGAAGAAGATCTTGGCGCGGACCTTTTCCTTGGTGAGGTAGTAGATGGCGTCATTGACTTCGCGCGCATTATCGGGATAGATCTCCTTGAAGTGCTCGGAGATCTCCGCGCCTACCTTGTCCTGACGGGCCTGCCGCTCCGCGCGGTCAAAGGTATCGAGCGCCCAGTCGAGCTTGTCGGAGGCATATGCACGCACGGCGGCATCGATGTCCTCGGGAATGTGATAGAGCTCGATGGCGCGCTTCTCCTTTCCGACGGCGGGCACGATGACCTCTTCGATATACTTGCAGATCTTGGAGATCTCGGCCTGTCCGAACATGATGGCGCCCACCATCTCGTCATTGGAGACCTCGTTTGCGCCCGCCTCGATCATGAGGATGGCGTCCTTGGTGCCGGCGAGGTTGAGGTGAATGGTGCTCACCTCGCGCTGTGCGGCGTCGGGATTGATGACGTACTTTCCATCTACGAGGCCGACGACGACGGAGCCGGTGGGGCCCGCCCACGGGATATCGGAGATGGCGAGTGCGATGGAGGAGCCGATCATGGCGAGGGGCTCGGGTGCGACGTCGGGCTCCACGGAGAGCGCGGTCGCCACGACGACTACGTCGTTAAAGAGTCCCTTGGGGAAGAGGGGACGGAGGGGCCTGTCGATGAGGCGCGCGGTCAGGATGGCCTTATCCGAAGCTCTGCCCTCGCGGCGCTTGAAGCTTCCCGGGATCTTGCCGACGGCGTACATCTTTTCCTCGTAGTCCACCTGGAGAGGGAAGAAGTCGATGCCCTCCCTTGCCGTTTCGGACATGCAGACATTGACCATGACCGCCGTCTCGCCGCAGCGGACGACGCAGGAGCCATTGGTCTGCTCCGCATACTTGCCTGTCTCGACGACGACCTCGCGGCCGCCCACTTCGAAATGAAATTCTTTGTAATTCGGTGTCATTGTTCCTTTCTGCTCCTTATTCTTTGCCCCCGTGCCCCGTGGCGCGGGAAGCGATAAATTTTTCCCTACCTGAGGAATTTTTCGCGCGTAAAGCCGAAATTTCAGCAAAAAAGGGCGGAAACCCGCCCTTTCCCTGCTTTACTTACGAAGTCCGAGCTGTTCGACGATGGCTCTGTAGCGCTCAATGTCTTTCGACTTGAGATAGTCGAGGAGCCCGCGGCGCTTGCCGACCATCTTCAAAAGACCGCGGCGGGAGTGATTGTCGTGCTTGTGCTCCTTGAGGTGCTCATTGAGATGGTTGATGCGCTCGGTGAGAAGTGCGATCTGCACTTCGGGAGAACCGGTGTCCCCTTCATGCTGTGCGTACTTCGCGATGATCTCGCTCTTTTCCATTTTCGTTTATCCTCCTTATGGAATTTGCCCGCTTCGGGGCATTGTCACGAGCGCCAAGAACTGCGTGGAGAGCGCACTTCCTCGCGCACGTCGACATATAGAATACCATATTTCGGAGGCGTTGTCAAAGGTTTTTGCCCGCCGATACGGATTTCGCGGAATTTATTTTCCGAAGAAGGGCAAAAAGAGGGGAGGAAGGGACAATTTTGTCACAATTTTTATGACAGATGTGCATTGTGTCCGAATTTTTGGTACAGTTTGTAGTAGAATGAAAAACAGATTTTCGAAAAAACTCACCGAACTCATCGCAGAGAGCGGCAAGACGCAAAATGCCCTCTCGGCCGAACTTGCCGTCTCCAAGCAGAAGCTCTCCAACTGGAAGACGGGACACACCGAGCCCGATCTCGACGACCTCATCTTGCTTGCGCACCACTTCGGGGTGACGGTGGACTTTCTCCTCGGGCTCGAGGACGGCGCGGAAGAGCTCTGATCCGCGAGAGAGATGGCACGGGAAGGAAGCGTAAAGAAAGAGGAAGAGGGAAGGCGTCCGCGCATCAACTTCCGCCCTCTGCTTTTCTGTGCGCTCGGGCTCGTCTATGGGGTATATTTCTACTTCCGCATCCGTATCGGGGGACTTTCCGCCTCCGATTTTTGTTTGCCCGCCGCCCTCCTCCTCGTCTCCCTCTTTCCCATAAGTTGGAAGCGCGTCCTCGCCCTCTTTGTCGCCGTCCTCGTCTTCGCGGGGGCGGGGGTGGGATTTGCCCATCTCAATGCGGAGCGCTATCTCAGCGGCCCGGAAGAAGGGGAGTACGCCGTGTCGGGCACCGTGGAGCGGTACACCGTGAAGTCGGGCTACATGCGGGTGCGGCTCACGGCGCTCTCCTTCGACGGGGTGCCCGTGGACGGGAAGATGACCCTGAACCTCTCGGGGACCGAGGCGCAGATGGGAGACATCCTCCTCTTCGATGCCAATGTGACGAGAGAGGAGCTACCCATGCCCGAGGAGGACTGGTCGAAATTTTACGAAGACGTCCGTTACAGCGCCAATTCTTCCACGGCGCAGGTCACGGGGACGACGCGCGATCCCTTCCTCCTCGCGCGCAGGGCGCTCTTTGCCTCCCTCGATGAAAATATGGGAAAGGAGGAGGCGGCCGTTGCCTATGCCCTCCTCACGGGGGATTCCTCTCATGCGGACGGCGGGCTGCTCGACGAGATCCGCACGAGCGGCATTGCGCACATCTTCGCCGTCTCGGGCCTGCACATCGGGCTGCTCTTTTCCGTCGTCCTCCTCCTCTTTACCCTCCCGCTGAAGAGGAAGGCCTTCTTCCCCGCCATCGCGGCAGCCCTCCTCTACACCGCCTTCTGCTCCTTTTCGGTTTCCGCGACCCGCGCGCTCATCATGTGCGCCGTGCTCGGGGGCTACCGCGTCATCTTCCGCAAATATGACTTCCTGCAGTCCATCTCCCTCGCCGCGGTCTTCGCCCTCTTCGCGTGTCCCGCAGACCTCTTTTCGGCGGGATTTCTCCTCTCCTTCGGCGCATGCCTCGGGCTCGCCCTCTTTGCGGGGCCGCTGGGGAGGCTGTTCGGACGCATTCCCCACTTCCCGCGCTTCCTCTCGGGATATCTCTCCGCCAATCTCTCCGTACAGCTCTTTACATTCCCCGTCCTCCTGCAGACCTTCGGGTACTACTCGGTGTGGGGGTTTGCCTTTAACCTCGTCGTCATCCCGCTCCTGCCCGTGCTCTTTCTGCCCGTCCTCCTCTGTTCCTTCCTCGCCCTCGCCATCCCGCCCGCGGCGGCAGCCCTCCTCACGGTGCCCGAGAGCCTCCTCTCCCTCCTGCTCTTCTTCTATGCCCGCTTCGACTTTTCCTTCGCTTTACGCGGTTTCTCCTTGGGCATGGGTGCCGCCGTTCTCCTCTTCGGACTCGTCATGCTCTCCGAAAAGGTGCGTCTTCGCCGACTGTGGCGTCTCCTCGCGGCGGGCGCTCTCGGGGTGCTCTTTACGATCGCTCTCCTTCTCGAAAATGTCGTCTTTACGGGCGTCCGCATCGACGTCCTGTCCACGGAATATGGGATCGCCGCCCTCCTCCGCACCCCCGAAAACGCCGTGCTCGTGATGGACGGGGAGGTGGGGCTCGACTCCCTCGAGGACTTTCTGAACCGCCGCTATGCGGGCACGCTCGACGGGGTCTTCGTCCTCTCGGAGCGCGAGCTGGACGGGATCAACCGCGCCGCCTTCCTCGACACGGAGGCCATCTTTGCCAAGGAGGAGATCGACACGGGGCTGCAATTTTCGCCCGTCCGCTTCGGGACTGCGCAGACGGTGGGGGAGATGTCCTTCCGCTATGTCACGCGGAGCAACCTCCTCTTCACCGCGGAGGACTTCGTACTCGAGTTCTGCTTCGGCACTTCGCCCACGGGCAGCGCCGACGGATATCTCGACGAAGCCCCTCAGCCCTTGCATTTTTTCCTGAAAGATGGTATAATGAGAGAGATATGAAATTCGTCCAACTTGCAAAAAATCTCAAAGAGGAGGGTCTGCAGCCCGCCTACCTCATCGAGGGGGCAGATGCCTACTTCCGCGACCATGCCGTCTCCTCCCTCAGGAGCGCCTGCGGCCTCACCCAACCCGCACTGAACGACGTGCGCTACGAGGGTGAGGGGATGAAGGGGAAGCTCCCTTCGCTCGCGGCGGAGCTCCGCACGGCGCCCTTTTTCGACCAAAAGCGCATCGTTCGGCTGTACGAATTTTATCCGACCGAGACGGAGTGGACGCGCTATCTCGACCCCTATCTGAAAGATCCCTGTCCCACGACCCTCCTCCTCATCGTCAACGAGGGGAAGAAGAGCTATGCGAAGAAGGGCATCGCCTATGTGGACTGCGGCAAGGAGAGCGAGGAGACCCTCTCGCGCTGGCTCTTCGGCATGGCGAAGCGGAGGGGCATCGCCATAGACGGGGATGTCGCCTCCCTCATGGTGCGCTACTGCGCCTACGACGCCGCCCGCATGGACCTCGAACTCAAAAAGCTCGCCCTCCTTCTCGGCGAGGGGGGAAGGGTGACGCGCGCCGTCCTCGACGAGGAGGTCGCAAAGGACGTGGAGTACAAGACCTATGAGCTCACACAGGCGGCCTCGGGGAAAAATTTTTCCGCCTTTTCCGAGATCCTGCATGACCTCATGGAGAAGGGGTTCGATGAAAACGATGCCCTCTCCGCGCTCGTCTATCACTATCGCAGCCTCACCGAGATCGCGGACATGGGTGCCATGTCCGATGCCGACATCGGGAAAAAGGTGGGGCTTCATCCCTATGCCGTGAAGAAGAGCCGCGAGGCCGTGCGGCGCATGGGCAGGGCGCGCGCAGAGGAGCTCTACCTCAAGCTCTACCGCCTCTCCGCCGACATGCGGAGCGGAAAATACTCCAAGGCGGGGGCGCTCAAGGCGGCCGTCGCCGAAATATTTTTCGGAGAAGGGAAAATTTAGAACGAAAGCATTTGCCTTGTCGGGCAAAATCGGCTATAATGGAATATACGCCCGTGCGCCCGCACGGGAAAAAGGAGTCAGTCTATGCGAGATCTTCAGACGGTCTGGGAGGGGATCGTATCCGTCTTCCGAAACCTTGAGTGGATCATGGCGGTGGAGCTCGTGCTCATGGCCGTCATCATCTATCTCGTTCTCCGCACCCTGTGGGAGAACAATGCGCGCCGCTTTATCTTCGCTTACATCGCCCTCATCGTGGGCATGGGTGCCATCACGCTCTTCTCCCCGCGCTTCAATGTCAATTCGTTTTTCCTCTTCTTCCTGCTCATCTCCCTCTTCTTCCTCTTCCTCTTCAATGTGGAGATCAAGCGGAGCATCTGGAACACGGGAAGGCGGGCCTCCATGACCGCATCTACGGCGTCCAATGCCAAGATGACGGCCGTCGCCGCCCGTGCCGACGAGTATGTGAACAGCATCGTCAAGGCGGTGCAGAATATGTCCAAAAACGATGTGGGCGCCCTCATCGTCCTCTCCGACGGCAACCTGCCCAAGACGGTCGTGGAGAGCGGCGTCTCCCTCGATGCCCGCATCTCAAGCCAGCTCATCGAGGGCATCTTCATCCCGAAGGCCCCCCTGCACGACGGCGCCATGGTCATCTACGGAGACCATATCCAGGCGGCGGGGTGCTTCCTGCCCCTCAGCCAAAAGGACTTCCCGAAGGACTACGGGACCCGCCACCGCGCGGGCATCGGCATCACCGAAGTCGCCGATGTCTCCACCATCATCGTGTCCGAGGAGACGGGCATCGTGTCCGTGGTCAAGCGCGGCGAGATCACCCGCTATGTGGACTCCGAGGGCCTCAAGCGCTTTTTGAAGGAATACTACTGGAAAGAATTTAATGCGGAGGGCAAGAAGGCATGAAGTTCGTCGACTTTCTCAAAAAACTCTTTACGCGCAATATCCCCTTTAAGCTGCTTGCGCTCGTTCTCGCCGCACTCTGCGTGATCGTGATCCACGCATTTGCCGCATGAGAGGCGGCTGTCTCACGGTGCCCCGCGTCCTCCTTCCGCGGGCGGAGTTCGAGAGATGGGCAGTGCCCGCCGCGGATGCCTGTGACCGTGCGGCATGGCAGCGGATCGGACAGGAGACGGGAGAGGCTCCCTCTGCCCTCCGCCTCATCGTGCCCGACGCCCTTGCCGAAGAGGAGGATTGCTTCCGCGAAGCGGGGGAGACCGCGTGGTACTATCTCGAGGAAAATATCCTCGAAAAGCTCAACCGCGGCTTTATCCTGACCGAGCGCATCATGGGCGGAGAGGTAAGGCGGGGGATCCTGGCGACTTTTGACCTCGAGGACATCGGAGAGGGCAAGACGGTGAACCTGACCGAGGAGATCGACCCCGCTCTGCTTGAAAACGGGCTCGCCCTTCGCCGCGCCTCCGTGCTCGAGTTTCCGCACGCCGTCCTCCTCTACCGCGACAAGCACGACAAGATCATGAAAAATCTCATGAAGGAGGACCTCGAGGAGCTCTATCGCTTCGACCTCATGGAGGACGGAGGCAAGCTGCGCGGGTACTACCTTCCCGAGGATCTCTCGCTCGAGGTTGCGGCGGCGCTCGATTCGAGTCTCCGCACGCGGTTCGCCGTCCTCGAGGGCAACCAGTCGGTGGCGGCGGCAAAGGCATACTGGGAGGAGCTCAAGCCCTCTCTCACAGACGAGGAGCGTTACTATCACCCCGCACGCTACATGCTCGCGGAGTTTACCAACCTGTACACCACCGAGATCTTCCCCGTCCATCGCCTCGTCACGGAAATAGACCGTGAGGCGCTCGCCTCCTTCCTCGCAAAGGAAGTGCGGGGCAAGCGGACGGGAAATCTCTTTTCCCTCGCGGGGGGAAGCCCCGCCGCCGTGCTGAAGGCAGATGCCGCCCTCTCGCGCTATCTGCGCGCAAACGGCGGGAGGGTCGCCTATCTCGAGAGCGAAGAGGAGCTCGCGGCCCGCGCGAAGGAGGAGGATTCCTTCGGTATCGTGCTGAAGCCCGTAGACCGAGAGGATCTCTTCGGTTTGGAGAAATTTCCGAAGAAGGCCTTTTCACTCGGGAAGGGGCGCAAGCGGTACTGCCTCGAGGGCAGGGAGATAAGTTATGATTAAGGTCTGCAAATTCGGCGGGACGTCCATGGCGGACGGCACCACCCTCGCGCGCATCGGGAAAATAGTAGAGGCAGACCCCGCGCGGAAGTTTCTCGTGGTGTCCGCGCCCGGCAAGCGCTACAGCGGCGATTCCAAGGTGACCGATCTCCTCATCGAACTGCACCGAGAGCTCGAAGGAGGGGGGCATGTCGGGGAGATCTATGAAAAAATCGCCCGCCGCTTCCTCTCCATGGGCGAAGAGCTGGGCCTTAAGGGGGAGGTGGAAGCCCTCCTCGAGGAGACGAAGGAGGACATCCTCCGCGAAAAAAAGTATGACTTTACCCTCTCGCGCGGGGAGTACCTCGCGGGGAAGGTGGCCGCGCGCTATCTCGGCATTTCCTTTGTCGACGCCCGCGAAGTCATTCGGTTCGGCGAAAACGGCAGAGTGGACGCGGAGCGCACCTACGCCCTCCTCCGGAATGCCCTACAGGGGCTCGAGCGGGCGGTCATCGCGGGCTTCTACGGCGAAGATGCCGCGGGCAACGTGAAGATCTTTTCACGCGGCGGAAGCGATGTGACGGGCGCCATCGTGGCGCGGGCGGTGCATGCCGACCTCTATGAGAACTGGACGGACGTCTCGGGCTTTCTCGCCTGCGACCCCCGCATCGTGCCCTCGCCCGCAAGGATCCGCTCCCTCTCCTATAAGGAGCTGCGCGAGCTCTCCTACATGGGCGCCAATGTCCTGCACAGCGAGTCCATCTTTCCCGTGCGCGAGGCCGATATCCCCATCCGCATCCTGAATACCTTCCGTCCCGAAGACGAGGGGACGCTCATCCTTCCCGCGCCCGATGCCTCGGGCGCCCTCCGACCCGTCACGGGGATCGCGGGCAAGAAAAATTTTACCGTCATCTTCCTCGAGAAGTCCCTCATGAATGCGGAGATAGGCTTTGCCTACCGCGTGCTCGACGTCCTCTTCCGCCACGGCATCTCCTTCGAACACATGCCCTCGGGCATTGATACCATGTCCTTTGTCATCGACAGCGAGGAGCTCTCGGGTGGTACGCTCGAGGAGGTGGAGCGGGAGATCGAGGAGGCAGTCCATCCCGACAAGATCTCCGTCTTTTCCGATGTCGCCCTCATCGCCGTCGTGGGACACGGCATGAGCCGCACGGTCGGCACGGCGGCCCGCCTCTTTTCCGCCATCGCCAATACGGGCGTCAACGTGCGCATGATCGATCAGGGCTCCTCCGAGCTCAATATCATCGTGGGTGTGGACAACATGCACTATGAGCGCACCGTGCGCGCCGTCTACGAGGAATTTTTCAAGAAATAACCACATGGGTATCAAAAAACGCCGCTTCGGAGAAGCGGCGTTTTGTCATTTCACTTGAGTTTTTTTCTTTCGGAAGAGCTTTCGGAGGTCGGCGGCGAAGCGCCTGTGGTCTACGAGAATGCCGATGAGGAGGGAGAGCAGGGCGAGCAGGAGATACATGGGGATGGCGTACCAGAGGAGGGGCGTATACGGGCGGGTCCCGTCGCCGAGGAAGACGGGCGGCGTAAAGGCCTCGAGGACGGGCGTGACCCATTCGAACCCCTTGGGCGGGGCGGGATGCATCACCCAGCAGGGGTTGAGCGAATAGAGGGTCTCGAAGAGGGACCCCGTGCCTTTCCCCACGAGGCCGAGCGAGAC
This sequence comes from uncultured Clostridia bacterium, assembly GCA_947597925.1. Taxonomy (GTDB): domain Bacteria; phylum Bacillota; class Clostridia; order Christensenellales; family Borkfalkiaceae; genus Gallimonas. Next base: position 199,792 of record CANQFA010000001.1, read on the forward strand.
GCAGATGACGGCATTCATGAGGATGAGGATGAGGAGCCCGAAAAAGAAGAGGGGCACGAAGGCAAAGCGCCTGTACGAGAGCTCGGTGAGTCCCCACAGGGCGGGCAGGATGGAGGTCGTGATGAGGAGCACGTGGCAGACATAGAAGCGGAGCACCTCCCACGAGAAGACATCTTGCCCCGAAAACCAGAAGGGGACGACGACGGCGAGCAGGGGTCCCGCCGTGCCGACATAGACGAGGGCGTCGCGCAGGGCGCCCTTTCCGAAGAAGAAGATGAAGGGAGAGAGGAGGATGAGGCTCGCGCAGACATTGTAGCAGGTATTCTGATAGGTAAAGCCCTGCCCATAGAGATGGGGCCAGACGAAGGATTTGAGGAGATGCTGCTCGATATTGAGGAGCATGAGGACGAGGAGGACTGCCTTTTTCGTGCGCGCGGAGCGCTTGCGGAAGAGGAAGTAGATCCCGACGACAAACCCCGCCGAAAGGAGCAGGCAGACGAAATAGGGCAGGGACAGAAAGTTCAGTTTCAAAAGTGCCTCCGAGGGGGTACCTTCGGACATGGTACCGCCAAAAAACGTGTGTAGTTTCATTATAACGAAAGGGCGCGCAAAAGTCAACCGCTTTGCACGCCCTTTTTCTTTACTTGAGGAGGGTAAAGGTCTTTTCGAGTGGTTTTCGCTTCTTTTCGCGCACGGGGTAGTCCTCGGCGGGATAGCCGAGGGCGACGACCTCGGGGATGATGACCTCTTTTCCGAGCCCCAGCAGGGTGCGGAGGGCCTCTTCGTCCCGCCAGCCGAGGATGCACGACCCCACGCCCGCGCTCTCCGCCGCGAGGACGAGGTGGGCGGTGAGGATGCCGAGGTCATTCTTTACGAACTCATTTTCCCGCAGCACTTCGCCCGCCCGCATGATCCCGCCGCTCTTGTCCGAGGCGACGACGATGAGCGCCGAGGCGCGGGAGACGAACTTATTCATGCCCATCCTTTGGAGTGTCTTTGCAACCTCCGCACGCCTCTCGCCCATGACGGCGACGAGCTGCCACGGCTGGGCATTCATGGCGGAGGGGGCGAGGAGCGCCACGCGGCAGATCTCGCTTATGACCTCTTCGGGCACTACCATGTCCGAAAACTCCCTGCAGCCTGCCGCTTTAAGTACAGAGTTTCAAGTTCCTTTAAGTCCATATCGATCTCCTTTTCGGAAAAATTTTTCAGTAGCCGAGCTCGGCGAGCTCCTCGGCGAGGGCAAGGTAGAACCGCTTGACCTGCTCCCGCTTCTTCTTTTTGAGACTGTAGCCTATCATCTCGGAGTGGGAGAGGGAGCCGTCGATGCAGTCGCCGAGATAGGTGCCGAACTTTGCCGATTCCGCGGCGACGAGACCGTCGGATGGCCGCTTGTCGCACCGCCGCGTAAAGGCAAGGGGAATGCTCATCAGGAAGTCATCCCGCTTGCGGTGCATGGTGGCGGAGTAGCTGCGGCAGTATACTCCCTCGGGCATGGTGAGGCTGTCGAGCTCCTCATTGGGGGAGAGACGGAGCTGGCGGCAGACGGTGAGGGCGTCGGGATGCCTGTCGCCGAAGATGCGGTACCACACATTGACGAAGAAGGCGACGATGGCGCGGATGGGCCGCCACAGTCCGTAGAGGAGGGTGGCCGCCCCTGCCCCGCGGTGGGGCGTGGAGAGGGTGGTGAGGGAGGCGACATGCGCCCGTATCTCCTCGTCGTGCATGAGGAGGTACTTCGCGTCGAGCCCGCCCTTTGAGTGCGCGAAGAGGTTTACTTTTTCCGCCCCCGTCTTCGCGAGGACATCGAGAATGCCCTCCCGCAGCATGGCGGCATTGGTCTCTATGGAGCCGAATCCGTCGGTGTCGGGGCAGAAGACGGTGTTGCCCGCCTCGGCGAGTGCCGTGCCGAGCTTGCCGAATGCCTTCACGACGCCGATATTTTTGACCGCGACCCCGTGGATGAGCAAGATGGGATATTTCGTAGGCATAGTTTCACCGAAAAATCCCCTCGGGCAGAGATACCCGAGGGGAAGGGGTTTACTTTCCGAGGCTTTCCTTTGCCGCGCGGACGACGTTTTCCGCCGTGAAGCCGAACTTCTCGAAGAGGGCGGCGGCGGGGGCGCTCGCGCCGAAAGTCGTCATGGTGACGAGGCGGCCCTGCTCGCCCGCATAGCGGTACCAGCTGTAGGGGGAACCCGCCTCCACGCACACGCGCGCCTTGACGGCGGAGGGGAGCACCTGCTCGCGGTACTCTCTCGGCTGCTTTTCAAATTCTTCCATGCAGGGCATGGACACGACGCGGGCCTTGATGCCCTCTTTCTCGAGCTCGGCCTTTGCCGCGACGCAGAGCGCCACTTCGGAGCCGCTCGCGAGGAGCAGGACATCGGGCGTACCCTCGCTGTCTTCGAGGATATATCCGCCCTTCATGGCCTCGTCGCCGCTTCCCGCATATTGCGACAGGGCCTGCCGCGAGAGGACGAGCGCCGTGGGAGAGGTGCCCGTGAGGGCGGACTTCCAGGCGGCGACGGTCTCCCTGCCGTCTGCGGGACGGAAGACCTTCATGCCGGGGATGGAGCGCAGGGCGATGAGCTGTTCCACGGGCTCGTGGGTGGGTCCGTCCTCGCCCACGCCGATGGAGTCGTGCGTCAGGATATAGATCACGGGGAGCTGCATGAGCGCGGAGAGGCGCATGGCATGCTTGCAATAGTCGGAGAAGATGAAGAAGGTCGCGCAGTAGGCGCGGATGCCGCCGTGCAGCTGCATGCCGTTTGCGATCGCCGCCATGGCATGTTCACGGATGCCGAAGTGGATATTTCTTCCGCCGTAATTTTTGGACGAGAAGTCCCCGTAGGAGAGGGTCTCCGTATCCTTCATGGCGGAGAGGTTGGAGGGCGCGAGGTCGGCCGATCCGCCCATGAGAGAGGGAAGGGAGGCGGCGACGGCCTGCAGGACGGCGCTCGAGGTCTGGCGGGTCGCCATGGGCTTTTCGAACTTCAGCGCGTCGAGGAAGTCGAGCGCGGGAAGTTCGCCCTGCATGACGCTCCTGTACTCCGCCGCGAGTTCGGGGTAGGCCTTTTCATAGGCCGCGAACATCTTCTTCCATGCCCGCTCGAGCTTTGCGCCCCGCTTGCCCGCCTGTGCGGTATGGCGGAGGACCTCCGCGGGCACTTCGAAGGGCGCCTCCGTCCAGCCGAGCGCCTCCTTCGTCTTTTGGAGATTTTCCGCGCCGAGAGGGGCGCCGTGGCACTTTTCGCTGCCCTCGAGGGGGGAGCCGAAGCCGATCTTCGTCTTGCAGATGATGAGGGAGGGCCGCTTGGTCTCCCTGCGCGCCTTGCGGAGGGCGCTCGCGAGCAGGGTGACGGCGTCGGGATGTTCCACGAAGTCCACCTTCAGCACCTGCCAGTTCTGTGCACGGAAGCGGGCAGCGACATCTTCCCGGAAGGTGACGTCGGTATCGCCCTCGATGGTGATATCGTTGTCGTCGTAGAGGACGATGAGCTTGCCGAGTTCATTTGCCCCCGCGAAGGAGCATGCCTCATAGGAGATGCCCTCCTCGAGACAGCCGTCGCCGCAGAGCGCATAGGTATAGTGGTCGACGACGGGGAAGCCCTCGCGGTTATATCGGGCGGCGAGATGGGCCTCCGCGACCGCCATGCCCACCGCATTGGCAATGCCCTGCCCGAGGGGCCCGGTGGTCGTCTCAATGCCCACCGTGTGGCCGTATTCGGGGTGGCCGGGCGTCTTGCTGCCGAGCTGACGGAAGTTCATGAGGTCTTCCTTGGTGAGCCCGAAGCCATAGAGATGGAGGAGGGCATAGTTGAGCATGGAGCCGTGCCCCGCGGAGAGGATGAAGCGGTCGCGGTCCTCCCACTTCGGATCGGCCCCATTGAACTTCAGGAAGAACTGCCACAGCGTGTAGGCAATGGGCGCGGCGCCGAGGGGAAGCCCCGGGTGGCCCGAATTTGCCCTTTGGATGGCCTCCGCCGATAGAATGCGGATGGCATTGATGGTCGTATTGCTCATCGTTGACTCCTTGTAAGATTTTTGTATGATCGCGGCGGGATGCCGCAGGTCTCAGAGAAGGGGAGAGATGTCGAGCATGGGGTATGCCTGCAGAAAGGAGGCAAGCCATGCGAGCATCTTGCGGGTGCCGCCCGAGGAGTTGCTCTCGGCATTGACGGGGAGAATGGGCTCATGCAGGCTCATGCGGACGAGCATCCAGCCGTCCCCCGCCTCCTCGGAAAAGTTGATGCGTACGCCCTCGACCCCGGGCGCGAGGGAGAGCCCCGCGGAGGTCTTCACGCGCTCTGCGAGGTCGCGGAGGATGTCCTCCCCCGCCTTTTTGAAGTCGCACCCGTCGCGGAAGCGGAGGCGCACCTCGGCCGCTTCGGCGGGCTCGGGAAGGTCGGCAATGAGCGCGGAGAGGTCGCCGCAGAGCGCCATGGCGATGAGCAGGCGCACCACGAGATAGGCGCCGTCGTCGAGATAGTCGTTCTCTTTCAGGGCAGCATGTCCGCTTGTCTCGATCGCGAGCGGTGCGGAGAGGCCCTCTTCCTCGAGCCTCTTTGCCTCGTTGATGACGTTTTTATATCCCCTGCGGAAGCGGTGATGGACGCCGCCGTGCGCCGTGATAAAGGCGGTGAGCCCGTCGCTCGTCACCGAGTCGGTCACGATGTGCGCGCCGGGGGTCTCCCTGAGGAGGATGGCGGAGATGAGGGCGATGAGGCGGTTGCGGTTGATCTCCTCCCCGTCGGAGGCGACGATGGCGGCGCGGTCGACGTCGGTATCGAAGATGATCCCGAGGTCGGCATGGTGCATTTTCACCGCATCGGAAATGGACTTCATGGCTGTCGCATTCTCCGGATTGGGGATATGGTGTGAGAAAAAGCCGTCGGGCTCGAGGAATTGCGACCCCGCCGTGTCCGCGCCGAGAGGGGCGAGGACGAGGTCTGCGAAAAATCCGCCCGCACCGCCGCCCGCGTCGACGAGGATATGCTTGCCCGCGAGAGGGTGCTCCCTTCCCGTCGCCTTGCGGACGAGAGCGACGAGCCCCGCGGCATAGGTCCCGAGAAAGCTCCTCTTTTCCACCTTGCCGTCTCCCTCGGGGAAGACGCCGAGCGAGGCGATCTTTAAGATCTCCTCGACATCCTGTCCCTCCGCACCGCCCGAGGGGAGGAAGAACTTGAGTCCGTTTTTCTCCTTGGGAAGGTGGCTCGCAGTGATCATGATGGAGGCATCGGCGCCGAAATCTCCCTTGAGAAGCGCATACATGGAGGGCGTGGAGGAGAGCCCCGTGAGGATGACATTCGCCCCGCACGAGGAGAGCCCATAGGCGGCCGCACAGGAGAGGATCTCGGCCGTGAGGCGGGAGTCGTGCCCCACCGCGATCGTGGGATTGGGGTTGCCCGTCCGCGCGGTCACAAAGACGACAAAGGCGGAGGCGATGGCGCGCACCGCTTCTTCGGTGAGGTCGACTTCTTCGGGCCCGCCGAGTGCCGTACCCCGCACATCGGTCCCGTTTCTGAGTTTGGTAAGGTCCATTGGCGTTCCTCCTGCACCGTGCATGTTTTTTCATCTACCATTATACAAGGAAACGGTCCGTTTTTCAACCGATTTCACAAAAAAAAGGAAAATACCCGAAAAAAAACCGCAAACAGTTGCGCCCGAACCGAAAATGTGATATAATCGTGATATTCCCAAGAGGGGGGCCTTTCATGGACAAACCCTGCAAGTTTACACTATCCACCGATTCGACGTGCGACCTCTACCGCGACTTTCTCGTGGAGCACGACATCAAGTGCGCGCGCCATACCTTTACGGTGGAGAAAGACGGGAAACTCGAGGAACGCATCGACGACTTCGCCTCTTACGCGGAGTATGTCTCCTTTTACAATGAACTGCGGGCGGGCGCCTTTTCGCATACCTCCATGCTCAACTATGGGACGCACTATGCCCATTTCCTCTCCCTCGCAAAGGAAGGCGCCGAGGACGTGGTGCACTTTACCATCTCTTCGGGCCTCTCCCCCACAAAGGACGTGGCGGCGAAGGCGGCGGCGGATGTCAAGGCACTCTTTCCCAAATTCCGCGTGCTCGTCGTGGATCCCCTGACTGCGACGATCGGACAGGGCGCCCTCGTCATGATCGCCCTCAAGTGCCGCGACGAGGGGTGGGACGCCGACAGGACCTATGAATATGTCAATGGTTTCCGCCTGCATATCCAGCACTTTATCATTGCGAGCGACTTGGGGTATCTCCGCAAGGGCGGAAGGATAGGCGCCGTCTCGGCGGCGGTGGGGGGCATCCTCGGTATCAAGCCCGTGATCTCCTTTGACAACAGCGGAAAGCTCTTCCTCCTCGACAAGGTACGCGGCACCAAAAAGGCGATCTCCTATATCAAGCGCAAGCTCGAAAAGGAGGGTCCCGACCCCGACTATAACTATCTCTTCATCATCCACACGGACAATGAAGCCCCCTCCAACGAGCTCGCCCAATATGTGCGCGACAACTTCGGATTCGAACCGCATATCTCCATCATGGGCCCCGTGATAGGCTCCCACGTCGGTCCCGACGCCTTTGCCCTCGGCTATGTCTCCAAGAGCCTGAGAAACGAATTCTGAACCCTCCACCTCGGACATGGTACCCACAAAAAATCCCGCAGCTCTGAACTGCGGGATTTTTCAGTGGGAAATTTTTCAGCTTACAGGCTCTTCAGGAACTCATTGAGGAGGCGGCGCTGGTCGGGTGTGAGCGAGGCGAGCTTGTCGTCCTCGGCGGGCTTTTTGGTGGAGAAAAACTCCTCGATGGTGATCCCCAGCCCCCAGCAGATATTGTCGATATATTCGATCGTGGGATTTTTCTCGCCGCGCTCGAGTTGGTAGATGTAGGTGGGCGAAACGCCTGCCAGATTGGCAAGTGCGTTCTGTTTCAGGTGTCTTGCTTCTCTCAGTTCCCGAATGCGCTTTGCGACATCGTGCCGATCCATCCTCATTACCCCCAAAATTAAAACTTTAGTTACAGTTTAAGCACATTTTTTGCCAAATATTAAAACTGTAGCGTTGACAAATTGAAACTATCGTGTTATAATTTTAACACTAAAATTCTAACACGAGGGAATCATGCCTGCCGACAGTTTGAGAAACGCGCGAAAAAACAAAGCGGACGAGTTTTACACCCAACTTTCGGATATCGAAGCCGAGCTCAAACACTATAGGGAGCAGCTCCGCGGAAGGGTCATCTTCTGCAACTGCGACGACCCCTACGAGAGCAACTTTTTCCGCTACTTCGCCATGAATTTTAACTACCTGGGGCTCAAAAAGCTCATAGCGACCTGCTACGACCCCTCGCCGATCGCCCATACGCAGCTCTCCTTTTTCGACGAAGAAAAGGCCGTTCCGAACAGGAACCGCCGCGCCTATAAGATAGAGATCACCGAGGTGGGGGACTATAACGGCGACGGCGCGATAGACCTCGTCGATATCGAATGGCTCCTCAGGAATAAGAAAAATTCGCTGTCCCTCCTGAAGGGAAACGGCGACTTCCGCTCCGAGGAGTGCATCGCGCTGCTGAAAGAGGCGGATATCGTGGTGACCAACCCGCCCTTTTCGCTATTCCGCGAGTATGTCGCGCAGCTCATGGAGCACAAGAAGAGGTTTTTGATCATCGGAAACAAAAACGCCATAACCTACAAAGAAATTTTTACCTTGATACAGGCACAAAGACTTTGGATCGGCTATCGCAATATCAATGCGGATATGTGGTTTATTGTCCCCGAAAACTATAGCTACGAAAGGATCGTCGACGGAAAGAGGATCAAACACATCATGGGCTGTTGGTTTACAAATCTGGATACGTCCAAGCGCCACGAGGTCTTGCCTCTATATAAACGCTATACGCCCGAAGAATATCCCAAGTATGACAATTACGATGCCATTGAAGTGGGAAAAGTTTCGGACATCCCTTATGACTATGACGGCGTGATGGGCGTTCCTATCACCTTTCTTGATAAATACAATCCCGAGCAATTTGAACTTGTTCGTTTTCGAAAGGGGAACGACGACAGAGATTTGTCGATCAATGGGAAATATCCGTATTTTAGAATTCTTATAAGGAGGAAATCATGAAAATCGAACTGCACGAGATCACGGTCGGCGAGATCGCCGAAAACTACATCGACAACGCCGAGGAGGGCGTGGTCGGCTACGGCGGCAAGCTCAACATCCGCCCCAAATATCAGCGCGAATTCGTCTATGACGAGAAGAAGCGCAATGCCGTCATCGACACCATCATGAAGGGCTTTCCGCTCAACGTCATGTATTGGGTCCGGAATGAAGACGGCACCTACGAAGTTCTGGACGGACAGCAGCGCACGGTGAGCTTTTTCCAATACGTAGAGGGGGACTTCTCTGTGGGCGAACGCTATTTTCATAGCCTCACGGAGTATGAGCGGCAGAAGATCCTCGACTATAAGGTCCTCGTCTATTTCTGCGAGGGGAATGACCGCGAGAAACTCGATTGGTTCCGCATCATCAATATCGCGGGCGAAAAACTCACCGAACAGGAGCTCCGCAACGCGACCTACACGGGGCCGTGGCTCACACACGCGAAGTCCATTTTCAGCAAATCAAACTGCGCCGCATATCTCCTCGCGAAGGACTATGTAAGCGGTTCGCCCATCCGGCAGGAGATCCTGGAGACGGCGCTCGACTGGATGAGCAAGGGGGCAATCGAGGAGTATATGTCGGCCCATCAGCACGACCCCAATGCAAACGAGCTGTGGACCTATTTCCGAAACGTCATCGAGTGGGTGCAGCTGACCTTCCCGCGATACCGCTGGGAGATGAAGGGGATCGCTTGGGGCGGCCTGTATGACGAATTTCATGGGAAGACCTACGATACCGCGGCATTGGAACAAAAAATCGCCGTCCTCATGGCGGACGACGATGTGACGAGCAAGAAGGGGATATACCCCTATCTGCTGACGGGGAAGGAGAAGCTCCTGAATATCCGTGCCTTCACCGAGAGCCAGAAGCGACAGGTCTATGAACGGCAGGGCGGGGTCTGCCCCCATTGTGTGCGGGAGCACCGCGAGAAGACGCGCTATGCCTTTGACGAGATGGAGGGGGACCATATCACGCCGTGGTGCGAGGGCGGCAAGACCGTCCTCGAGAACCTGCAAATGCTCTGCAAGGAACACAACCGCCTGAAGAGCAGCCGCTGAGTCCTTTGGGAACGATCAAACCCAACACGCCGAACAGCCGCAAAAGCCCTTTCCTCAACGGGACACCGTTTTTGCGGTCCTCGACTCCGTTGCGCGGGAGATCGATATAAATAGGGAAAAAATTCGCGTTTGCGTATCAAAACGAGTTGCTTTTTTCGGGCGGGCATGGTATACTTGAAAAGTCTGCAGGGCCGCCGTGCATCATTTTGGCCGTCGTGCGGGCAAATCCACATTCCGCGCCGTGCCGCACTCCGTGCTCCGTAAATCCTTTTCATGCGGGGCTCAGGCGGGATCTCATGCGGTGGGAAGAGGGAAAACGGAGGAATTATGGCAGTTATCACCATGAAGCAGCTTCTCGAAGCGGGCGTCCATTTCGGACACCAGACGAGAAAGTGGAACCCCAAGATGAAGAAGTACATCTTCGCGGCCCGTCACGACATTCACATCATCGACCTCGAGACGACGGCAAAGCTTATCGAAGAGGCGTATACCTTCGTCGTGGAGTCCGTGAAGCAGGGCAAGAGCGTCCTCTTCGTGGGCACCAAGAAGCAGGCGCAGGACGCCATCAAGGAAGAGGCGGAGCGCTGCGGCCAGTACTATGTGAACTCCCGTTGGCTGGGCGGCACGCTCACCAACTTCAAGACCATCCGCTCCCGCATCGACTATCTCGAAAAGCTCGAGAGAATGGAGCAGAGCGGAGAATTCGATCTCCTTCCCAAGAAGGAGGTTCTGGGGCTCAAGAAGGAGATGGCGAAGCTGCAGGAAAATCTCGGCGGCATCAAGACCATGCGGGGCATGCCCGGCATCATGTTTGTCGTCGACCCGCACAATGAAGACATCGCCGTCGCCGAAGCGCGCAAGATGCACGTGCCGATCGTCGCCATCACCGATACCAACTGCGATCCCGACCTCATCGACTATGTGATCCCCGGGAACGACGACGCCATCCGCGCCATCAAGCTCATCTCCTCCGTCATCGCGAATGCGGTCATCGAGGCGAACCAGGGCGAGACGCCCGTCGTCGCAGAAGAGACGGAAGAGCCCAAGGATGCCGAGGAAACTGCGGCAAGCGAAGAATAATCGAAAATATCCAATGGAGGAACCAAAATGGCTGAATTTACCGCAAAGGACGTAATGAAACTGCGCGAACAGACGGGCGCAGGCATGATGGATTGCAAGAAGGCACTCACCGATGCCGACGGCGATTTCGAAAAGGCGGGGGAGCTTCTCCGTGAGCGCGGCATTGCAAAGGCCGCAAAGCGCGCCTCCAAGGTCGCGGCAGAGGGCGTGGTCTATGCCCTCGTCGACGGGAAGAAGGGCGTCCTCGAAGAGATCAACTGCGAGTCCGACTTCGTCGCCAACGGCGAGAAGTTCCGCGCGCTCGCAGAAGTCATCGCCCGCCAGATCCTCGCCTCGGGTGCGAAGGACGTTTCCGAGCTCCTCGCCTCGGACATGGGTGGGGGCAAGACGGTCGAGACCTACATCTCCGAGCAGACGGGCGTCATCGGCGAAAAGATCGCCGTGCGCAGATTTGTCGTGTGCGAGACGGAGGGGTTCCTCGAGACCTACATCCACATGGGCGGCACGCTGGGCGTCATGCTCGACTTCGCCTGCGCCGAGACCGCAGAAGTCAAGGAGCTCGCGCATAACCTTGCGCTGCACACCGCATTCACCAAGCCCGCTTACCTCGCGGCCGAGGATGTCTCCGAGGAGACCATTGCCAAGGAGCGCGCTATCCTCATGCAGGAAGTCCGCAACGACGAGAAGATGGCAAATAAGCCCGAGAAGGTCATCGAGGGCATCGTGCAGGGCAAGCTCAAGAAGTTCTACGAGGAGAACTGCCTCCTCGAGCAGAAGTTCATCAAGGACGACAAGGTGACTGTGAAGCAGCTCATCGCCTCCGTCTCCAAGGAGACCGGCGTGCCCATCACCCTGAAATCCTTCGTGTTCTTCGTACGCGGCGAAGGCATCGAGAAGAAGTCCGAAGACCTCGCCGAGGAAGTTGCCAAGCAGGTCCGGGCAGCAAAGAAATAACCTATTCTGTCGAAGAGGCGGGCTCACCCCGCCTTTTCTTTTTGCCGAAAAACTCTTTTTGCCTTCCTGTCACCATATTTATTTTGGAAATTCTTGCTTTTTTTGCCCATCTATGCTATACTGTTAAAAAGGCCAAAAGGAGCGACATATGCAGGCAAAGTACAAGCGCATCCTTCTCAAACTCTCGGGCGAGGCGCTCGCAGGGGAGCAGCGCTTCGGCATCAACGAAGAGGTCATTGCGGGCGTCGTGGATCAGCTCGTCAAGGTCCATGAGATGGGGGTGGATATCGCCCTCGTGATAGGCGGCGGAAATTTCTGGCGCGGGAGACAGGGGACCAATATGGACCGTACGACGGCCGACCACATGGGCATGCTCGCGACGGTCATCAACTCGCTCGCCATGATGGATGCCATCGAGCGGCGGGGCATTCCCACCCGCGTGCAGACCGCCCTCAACATGATCTCGGTCGCCGAGCCCTATATCCTCAGAAAGGCCCTCCATCACTTCGAAAAGGGGCGCATCGTCATCATGGCGTGCGGCACGGGCAATCCCTACTGCTCCACCGACACCGCGGCGGCACAGCGCGCCTGCGAAATAGATGCCGACGTCCTGCTCATGGCGAAGAACGTGGACGGCATCTACGACAGCGACCCCCGCACCAATCCCAATGCCAAAAAGTACGACCACATCACCTTCCGCGACGTCGTCTCGGGCGGGCTCAAGGCAATGGATGCGACCGCCGCGACGATGTGCATGGAAAACAATGTCCCCGTGCTCGCCTTTGCCCTCGGGGAAAAGGATTCCGTCATCCGCGCGGTCTGCGGAGAGCAGCTCGGCACCCTCATTTCCAACGAATAAAATCTCCCCGAAGGGGGAAAAGGAGAATAGTATGATTGAGAACGAAAAGATAGAAGAGATCTTCCTTACGCTGGAGGAAAGACTCGACAAGACGGTGAGCGTCCTCCGTGACAGCTTTGCCGCCATCCGTGCGGGAAGAGCCAATCCTCATATTCTCGACAAGCTTCAGGTGGAGGCCTACGGCATGATGTCGCCCATCCATCAGCTCGGGAATATCGCGGTCGCCGATGCGCGCTGCCTCGTCATCAGCCCGTGGGATAAGTCTCTCCTGAAGGCCATGGAAAAGGCCATCCTCGCCTCCGATATCGGCATCACGCCCGCAAACGACGGCTCGGTCATCCGCCTCGTCTTCCCCGAACTCACCGAGGAGCGCAGAAAGGAGCTCGTCAAGCAGGTGCGCAAGATGGGGGAGGAGTCCAAGGTGGCGGCCCGCAACATTCGCCGCGACGCCATGGAGGCCCTCAAGAAGATGAAGACCGCCAAGGAGATCTCCGAAGACGAGAGCAAGAATTCGGAGATAGACGTGGAGGAGACCATCACCAAGACGATGGGCGAGATCGACAAGATCGTCGCCGCCAAGGAAAAGGAGCTCCTGACCATTTGATCCCCCGCCACGTCGCCATCATCATGGACGGAAACGGGCGCTGGGCCATAAGGCGCCTCCTTCCGCGCACGGCAGGACACCGTGCGGGCATGCAGCGCATGACGGAGCTCGTGCGGGAGATCTTTTCGCGCGGGGTGGAGTATTGCACGCTCTTTGCCCTCTCTGCGGAGAACCTGCAGCGTCCCCGCGAGGAGCTCGACGCCCTCTATGCCCTCTTCTCGGAATATTTCGACAGGGAGGCCGCTCGTCTGAAGGAAGGGGATATCTCCGTGCGTGCAATAGGCGACCTCTCCCTCCTGCCCGAGACGGTCTCCGAAAGTGTGCGCGCCGCCGAGGAAATGACCGCGGGCGGAGAGAAAAAACTTGCCGTCGCCCTCGCCTACGGGGGGAGACAGGACCTCGTCGCCGCCTGCAACCGTGCAGTGGCGAAGGGGGAGGAAGTCACGCCGGAGACCTTCGCCTCCATGCTCTCCACGGGGGGCATGCCCGAGGTCGACCTCCTCATCCGAACGGGAAAGGAAAAGCGTCTTTCCAATTTTCTGCTCTTCGAAGCGGCTTATGCCGAACTTTGGTTTTCCGACAAACTCTTCCCCGACTTCACCGCGCGCGACCTCGACAGGGCGCTTGCGGAATATGCAAGGCGGGAGAGGCGGTTCGGGAATATCTGAGGCAAAACTATGGACGATTTCAACGAACAAAAAAAGGGCCCGAGCAACATGACGCTGCGCGTCATCACGGGGTTCTGGCTCATGGGCATCCTGCTCGCGGCCTTCTTCCTGAAGATCTTCGTGAGCAAGCTCTTTTTCGACCTCATCCTCGTGCTCATGGCGGGATTCGGGACATGGGAGATGCTCCGCGCCTTCTCGGACAAGATCCACATTTCGCAGAAGGTAGTGGTCATGATCTTTGCGGTGCTCATCATCATCGTGTATGCCGTGAGCGATTTCTACTTCGCGGATATCTTGCATGTGCATATCCCCGGCGACGGCGAGACCATCGGGACGGTGGAGGGGCGAAATTATGCCCTGCACATCACCCTCGTCTTCTTCATCGCGGGCGTCTCCATCCTGCTCGCCTTCCTCGTCTTTGCACATGAAAATATCACGCTCGAGTCGACGGGCTATGCCCTCTTCTCGTACATCTATCCCTCCCTCCTCCTGCTCGTCGTCTCCATCACCAACCACCTCGAGTACTTCTCGGAGATCGGCGTGCTCTTCATCTTCGTGGTGCCCGCCTTTGCGGATTCCTTCGCCATGCTCACGGGCAAGGCGCTCGGGAAGAGGCTTCCCTTGAAGATCGCGCCCAATATCTCGCCCAAAAAGACCCTCGTGGGCACCGTGGGCGGGCTCGTCGGCGGCGGCGTGGGGGCACTCGCCATCTTCTTCGTGCTCTATGGGCTCAACTTTATCGAGTCGGTGGCGTTCGCGGGTGACTATGCGCTCAACCTCGACGTGCTGCTCTTCGTGGGACTGGGCATCTTTACGGCGGCCTTTTCGCAGTTCGGCGATCTTGTGGAGAGCGCCATCAAGCGCAAGCTCGACATCAAGGACATGGGACATATCCTGCCGGGGCACGGCGGAGTACTGGACCGCATCGACAGCGCGCTCTTTGCCTCCCTCGTCGTATGTATCGTCATCGTGCTTCGGCTCATGATTCGCGTCTATTTTGCATAAATTAAGATAACGGAAGAGATCGCCCGCCCATGCGGGCGATTTTATGAGGTCGCTATGGTAAAGATCTCCCTCATAGGATGTACGGGAAGCATCGGGGAGCAGGTCCTGCGCGTGGTGCGCAGCTACCCCGAGCGCTTTTCGGTATGCGCTCTCGCGGCAAACCGCCGCAGTGAGAGGGCAGAGGCCCTCCTCGAGGAATTTCGCCCGCAATGCGCCTACTTCGCATCGGAGGGCGGTACCATGCCCGAGGAGCTCTTCTCGGAATGCGATGTCGCCTTTATCGCGGCGAGCGGATTTTGCGGCCTCGGGTATACCCTCGCCGCCATCCGTGCGGGGAAAAAAGTCGCCCTCGCCAACAAGGAATCTCTCGTCGTGGGCGGCGCCCTCGTCACGGAGGCGCTGGAAAGGGGGCACGCGGAGCTCATCCCCGTGGACTCCGAGCACTCCGCCATCTTTCAGGCGCTCGGCATGCGGCGGGATGCGAAGTTCGAGAAGCTCATATTGACCGCGAGCGGGGGACCCTTTTCCCGCCTTTCGGAGGAGGAGCTAAAGGGGGTCACGCCCGCCGAGGCCCTCCGCCATCCCACGTGGAAGATGGGGCCGAAGATCACGGTGGACAGCGCCACCCTCCTCAACAAGGGATATGAAGTCATTGAGGCAAAATGGCTATATGGGGTCGATTTTTCCGCCATTGAGACGGTGATGCACCCCGAGAGCATCGTGCATTCCCTCGTCGCCTTCCGCGACGGCGCCATGCTCGCCCAGCTCGGCTATCCCGACATGCGCATCCCCATCCAGCTCGCGCTCACCTGCCCCGACCGCCTGCCCTGTGCGCCGCAGCTCGACCTCGCGAAGGTGGGTACGCTGCACTTTTCGCCCCTCCCCGTGGAGCGCTTCCCCTGCTTCGAACTCGCCCTCGAGGCGGGAAAGCGGGGCGGCACGGCACCCGCCGTCCTGAACGGTGCCGCCGAGGAGGCCGTCTGCGCCTTCCTGCGGGAGGAGATCTCCTTCCCCCGCATCGCCGAGACGATCGCCCATGCCCTCGACCGCATCCCCGTGGGGAGGGGAGAGGAGTACGGCGAGCTCGAAGAGGCAGACCGCGCGGCGCGCATTGCCGCAAAGGAATTTATCTATGGCTGATTTGCTTATGCCCGCCTGGCTGAGTACGACGCTGGGCATCCTGCTCGCCCTGCTCATCCTGCTCGCGATGATCACCATCCACGAGTTCGGGCACTATCTCGCGGGGAAAATTTTGAAATTCCGCATCACCGAGTTCTCGATAGGCTTCGGGCCCGCCCTCTTCAAACGAAAGAGCAAGAGGACAGGGGAGCTCTTCACCGTGCGCCTCCTCCCCCTCGGCGGCTACTGCGCCTTTGCGGGGGAAGATGGGATAGAGGAGCCCGAGAAGAAGAAAGACGAGGCACCCATGCCCGAGAAGGAGGAGGAGGAAGATCCGCCCTTCGAGGACTTCGCAAAGTCCGCCGAGGCCGCTAAGCCCGCCGAGACCGCGGATCCCGCGCACAGGAGAGAGCGCCTCCGCTACAGCGAAGACGGCGACTTCACCGAGATGAAGCCGTGGAAGCGCATCATCGTGCTCATCGCCGGCGCCTCCATGAACTATCTTCTGGCGCTCGTGCTCATCTTCCTCCTCTTCGGCATCTATGGGCAGTCCTTCGTCATGGTACGGGGCGCGGAGATCACCGAGGAGTACGGCGCCGAGGTCTCCTTTCACGAGGGAGATATCCTGCTCGGCGCGGCAGGGAAGGACTTCTATCTCACGACGGACATCGCGCAGGCATTGAACGGTAAGAAGGCGGGGGAGACGGTCTCCTTCCGCGTTGCCGAACGGAGGGAGGACGGCAGCCTCGGCGAGGCGGAGCGGCAGATCATGCTGCGGTGCGACGTCTCCGTGAAAAACAGCGCCGAAGTCAATATCGCGTGGAAGGCGCTCGGCGTGGGCATCGAGAAGCGCGAAGATGCCTCCTACTATATGCTCTCGTCGACGGACTACCGCTTCGGCTTCGGAGAGACGATCGGCCGCTCCTTCCTCTATTCCTTCAGGATCGCCGGCTCCATCTTCCGCGTGCTCGGCGAGCTCCTGACGGGAAGGATCGGGCTGGATGCCTTCGGCGGGCCCGTGACCACCGTGACCATGACCTCGGAGATCGCCATGTCGGGCATGCGGAACTTCCTCTCGATCGCGGCGTATATCGGCGTCAATCTCGCCGTCTTCAATCTCCTGCCCATTCCCGCCCTCGACGGCAGCAAGGTCGTCTTCACCGCCATAGAATGGGTGCGCGGGCGGCCCATCTCCCGTAAGGTGGAGGCCGTCATCCACACCGTGGGATTTTTCCTCCTCCTCGGATTTGCCGTCCTCGTCGACATCCTGCAATTTCTGTAAAATTCCAACATGGGTATCAAAAAAAGCTCCCTGCGTGACCGCAGGGAGCTTTTTTGAAAGTTTGGTTACTCCGCTTCCGCTTCCGCAGGAGAGAGTAAGATGTAGGCATCTCCGAACTGCAGGGAAATGCTCGGCATGGACTTATAGACGGAGAGATAGTAAGTCGTGCCCTCCGCATCCTTCAGAACGAAGTAGTCGCCCGTGATGCCGCCGAAGATCTCATCGACACTGTGATAGACGATGGTGAGCGTCTTTGCCGCTCCCTCGCCCACCTGCAGGGTGATCTTGTCCGCGGCCACCACGACGATGTAGGACACTTCGGTATAGTCTTCCCCTTCAAAGACATAGCCGCTGCCCTCATAGGTGCCGTAGGAGCCCTCGTAACTGACGACATACTTCGTATCCATGAGATAGTAGGAGGTATAGTCTGCGGAATCGGAGTCAACCACCAGCAACATGCCGTTGTCTATGACCTCGAGCACGCATTCCTTGTCCTGATAGATGAAGGAGAACTGGTAGTAGTATTTGCCCTGATTGTTATCCCAATCGCGGTAGAAGATGATATCCGCCGCGGCGATCTTGACCGTGGTCTCGCCCCGGGCGATGGTGATTGAGGCTTCGGCAATGGTCACGGTGTAGCCCTCGCCCGCATAGGTGGCGCAGTATTCCGTCCAGCTGTCGAACTCCTCGTATCTGTCGCGGCTGAGCCCGATGCCGTAGTCCTCATCGGAGAGGGCGAGGATGAGCTCGTCGTAGCCGTAGTTTGCCTGCTGCAGGATATATTCGACGTCGCCGAGCATAAAGGTGAACTGCGCGACGTTCTCCGCATAGCCGTAGTCGTCGACCATGACGACGATCTCGAAGACGATCTCCGTCGCAGACTGCGTCGTGCCGCCCATCATGACCTCGATGGCGTTTGCGGTGATGATGACGTCGACATCTTCGCCCTCGTCATCGACGCCGAGGAAGGTTCCGATATAGAATACCCAGTCGCAGCGGTAGAGGGTGATGCGCTCCTCGCCCGCGGTGAGGATGAGGGTCTCATCTTCCTTGGTGAGGGTATAGGTCTTGCCGTCCGCCTCGAAGGTATAGCCGCTGCCTGCCTCCGTGACCTCGACTTCCTCTTCCCCGAAGGTGACGGTGTCGAGGGTGACAGAGAGCACGGTCTCGCCCTGTTCATCTGCCCAGGTGCCGCCGAAGGAGATATCGATGGCTCCCTCGAGCTGTGCATCTTCGATCGTGATGGGCAGGACCGTCTTGTCCCAATCCGTAAAGGTGAGCACGATGTGCATGTCCTCGCAGTCGAGCTCCACGGTGTGCAGGACGCCGCCCTCGAGGGTCAGTGAGAAGGAATAGGGCGCGTAGAAGAGGTCGAGCTGCTCGGAGCCCGTGGCCACCTGCTGTGCGAAGAAGGCGGAGACATCGCCGTAGGAATCGTAGATGTCGGCGGGACGCACGCAGAAGGCGCCGTTTCCGAGGCTCTTCAGGAGGTAATAATATTCGCCGTTGTTGTCGGAGAAGGTAAAGACGCCCTTCATGGAGGTGAGGTCGCTTCCCTCAGACACGATCCTCTCGAAGGAAAATTCACCGCTCTCCGCGTCATAGACATAGCTCCAGATGTTGCCGTCGGGACGGACGATATCGCCGTAGGCATAGTCCTCTTCGGCGATATAGATGGCCTTGTCGGTGTAGTAGAGCGTCTGTTCGCCCATGTCGCTCTCCATGTGCACGGTGTAGTTTTGGGCGGCGGCCGCCTTCTGCATGGCGCTCTTCAGCGTCCTGTGCTCGTCGAGCGTGGGGTATTTGTCGAAATAGTCGGCATCGATCGTCGCGTTGTCGCGGCTGACAGTCAGGTCAAAGGTGTACTGATAGTCCTCATACCAGTCGGGCTCGGAGACGCGCACAAGGGCGATCTCGAGGCGGACGATGGCGCCGCCCTCTTCGTACATCCAGAAGGTCTCGACTTCGTCGGCATAGCCGAACAGCGCCATGACGATGTCATATTGGCGCTCCGCATTCACCGTCCACACGCCGGGCTCCGTCTCGGTGAGGTCGCTCTCCGAGAGCAGATTAAAGGGGTTGAAGAGGGAGGTAAAGGGCTCGTCGTAGGGTGTAGCGACGAGCGCGCCCGTCATGTCGTGCGTGAGCTGGACGGTGGACTTGTCGGTCGCCTCGCGGAAGAGCCAGACCCGCTCGGGCTCGGCCCCCGCATAGGCCTCGATGAGGACGGCGCGCCGCTGCATGTCATAGACCGTCCTGAGGTCGGATACGGTCTCCTCATCATAGTAGTAGTCATGATTCGTGCGGGTGCCCTCGAAGGCGACGGTGCCCTTCAGCGAGTCGAGCACGCTCTTGGTGCTATTCACGAAGGTGACGGCGACTGCGGTCTCTTCGGTCACGGTGAAGGTAAATTTGTTTCCGTCGAGCTCGGCAGCTACGCCGTTGACGGAGGCGCTCTGCACGCGGAAGCCCTGTGCGGCCGTCACGGTCGCGGTCACGGCCTCGCCGTATGCATACTTGTCTCCCGCCGCGGGAGGGGTCAGCTCCACGCTTCCCTGCGCCTTTTCATAGTTGAGCGTGACGGAATAGGTGAGCTTTCCGAAGGTGACGGCGACGGCGGTGTCGCCCGCGACGGCGAAGGTATAGCTCCCGTCCGTGAGGGCGGCATCTTCCTTTCCGCTCACGGTAAAGGTCTCCACCGCGTAACCCGTGTTGGGCGCGACGGTGACGGTCACGAGTTCGCCTTCGTCATAGAGCTCGCCCTCTTCGGGCGCGCCGATGGTGACGCTTCCCTGCGTCTCGTCGTAGGTCACGGTCACACGATAGCCCGTTTCCTCTGTCGTCTCGGGCGTACAGGCCGCAAAGGCGGTGCATACCCCGAGCACCATGGCGAGGACACAGATCAAAAACAGCTTTCTTTTCATGCGTTCTCCTTTTATATTATAAGAGTCTTATTACATATTTTATAACATGGACCCGCCCCTTGTCAACTGTTTCGGCCCTCTTCGGCGAATTTTATGCAGTCTTTATTCAAACAGCCGAGGGATCCCCCTCGGCTGTCTTGGGAAAAGCGGTCGGCATCTCGGGCCAAAAGGCACCGTTTTGAGGACATGGGGTCTGAAACCGCGATTTTTATGCCTCTTCTTCGGCCGCGGTGGAGTCCGTGGGACGCACGGGCGAGGCTCTTCGCATCGCCTTGACAAAGGCGGACGAGCTGAAGACGATGACCCCCGCCACGATGGCGATGGCGATATCGGCAAAGACGAAGGAGTTATAGAGGAGGGAATATTCCCACGCACTCATGCCGTAGTCGGCGGCATAGGCGGAGAAGGCGAAGACGCCCGAGAGCACATGCGCGACATAGCGGAGGGCGCTTGCGAGGACGGCGCCGAGGGCAAACTGCACCTGCGGGAGCTTGTCGAGCGCCCTGACATCGGCAAAGACCCCCGCGAGCCCGATGGCGGCAAAGGCGATGGGGTAGTCGAGCAGGAACTGCGCGGGATGGATGATCCACGGGTCCTGCACGGCCTGCAGCACGCCATAGACGAGCCCTGCGAAGACGCCCTTCTTCGTCCCGTACATATAGGAATAGATCATGAGGGGGAGGAGGGAGGCCGCCGTGACCGAGCCGCCCTGCGGAAGTTTCACGATGCGGAGATAGGAGAGGGCAAAGCTCAGGGCGATGCAGACGGCGGCATAGGCGATAGCCTTCGTGTCAAACCCGCTTCTGTCCTTTCTCCCGAAGAAAAGGCCTCCCGCCACGACGGCGGCAAGGAGGAGGGCGGCGAAGAGGTAGAGAAGGAGCTGGTTCACCGCCGCGACATCGGAGTTGAAGTAGCCGTCGCCGCTGATATTCTGCGCGTAGTAGACGCCGATGCAGACGAGCGAGGCGATGAGCAGGGCGCCGACGAGGCATCCCGCGGCAAGGAAGACGGGCTTTGCGGGCTTCCACGCGATGGCGAGGGCGCTCCCTCCGACCGCAAGGACGAGCAGGAGGAGGGGAACGAACATCATCACCTGAATGCCGTCATCCACAAACGTCCAGATGAGGAAGGTGAGCCCGAGCACGCAGGCATAGCATACGGCGCCCACCGAGCCGTAGCGCAGGAGCTTTTTCTGCGCGTCGCCCTTCAGGAGAAGGACGGAGAGGAAGAGGGCGATGGCGAGTGCGAGCGTGGTCCAGAAGGCGATGCTGCGCACGATGTTCAGCGGAGAATCGAAGAGGGTGGGGTACCACTTCGGGGGATCCCACTCCACCTCCGCCAAGAGGGAAGGAAACATCTTATGACCTCCGAAAAAATTTTTGCATGCGATGCCCGTCCCGAAAAAAAACCGCCCACGAAAAATCGCAGGCGGAACCCTTTCACCGTTCTTTCGTGCAAGCATGACCTTGCCCGATTCCAATGGTATCATCTCAGCCCCCTGCGGGGCACCCACGACGGATATTCACATGTTTTCCTAAGTATAACGCATTTTTCACTCAAAGTCAATTGTTTTTTCGCGCGAAAAGTAGTATAATCGAAGAAAGAGTTTCGGGAGGCCGTGATGAGGCGCTGCTACGTCGCCCTCCGCTTTACGGAGGACAAAAATCTCTATGACAGGCTCTACTGGTATCTCGCGGACGGACCCATCTCCGCGGGGGAGCGGATGGCCGCGCCGGTGGGCCCGCACGACAGGGTGCAGTTTGCCATAGCGGAGCGCGTCATCGCGGCGGAGGACGGCCATGAGCCCTATCCCCGCGAACTGATGAAGCGCGCCGCGCGGGCAGTCGACCCGCCCTTCGGCAGGGAATTCGGCGGGATGCACTACGACAACCGCCACATTACGGCATACCATGTCCTTGTCTATGCGGAAAATGTTTCGGAAGCCTCGGACATGGGTGCCGCGTGCACTGCCTATGGCCTCCGCTACCTCCCGAATTGCACCAAGGAAGAGGCTATCGAGACCCTCTCCCGCGGACATGGGGTATGCGTCTCGGGTGAAGAGGGGAGAGCCGTCTTCGATCTCCTCACCGCCTTCATGCGCGGAGAGAAGGGTGCATGGGAGGAAGTCACCCGCATTGCGGGAAAAGAGGGCACCTGCCGCATATTGGCCGCCCTCACCGGCTATTCGGACCGCCGCGAATAGGGCGGCAAAGGAGAATGTATGGAAAAATTTTACGCCTATCTGGACCGCATGAAGTTCATACGCCGCTGGCAGCTCATGCGCTCGACGCGGGATGAGAACATCATGGAGCATTCGCAGTCCGTCGCCGTCCTCGCCCACGCCCTCTGCACCATAGAAAACGGCATCTTCGGGGGACATGTCGACGCCGAAAGGGCCGTCCTCTACGCCCTCTACCATGAGGTGAGCGAGGTGATGACGGGCGATCTTCCCACCCCCGTCAAGTATTTCAACAGCGGCATCCACGGCGAATATGAGAAACTCGAGACGCTCGCGGTCGAAAAGATCGCCTCGACGCTCCCCGAGGAGATGCGCACCCTCCTCCTTCCCTCGCTGCTTCCCGACAAGTCGAGCGAGGAGTGGCAGTTCGTCAAGGCCGCCGACCGCCTGTCCGCCTACATCAAGTGCCTCGAGGAACTCCGCTCGGGCAACAATGAGTTCGTGCAGGCGGAGAAGTCCATAGGGGCCTCCCTCCGCGAGCGGCATATGCGCGCGGTGGACTACTTTTTCGAGCACTTCATCCCCGCATTTTCCCTCACCCTCGACGAACTCGAGGGGCTGTGACGATCTTTGCGGCCCTCCGCAAAAAAGCGGGAAGATTGCATATACTCACAGAAGGTGAATAAAATCTTGCAATTATAAGTTTTATTTATGGCCGGTATGCAAAATTCTTATACCGCGGGGGACCCCCGCGGCGTGAAGACAAGTTGTAAGATTTGTGTTGAAACGGTGTAAAAACGCTATAATATCCTGAAAATTTCCCCCTTTTCTGATTGAACGCACGCCGATTTTGTGAATTCGTGACAAAATGTCCCAAAACCGAATCGGCCCCGAATTCGATTGACAGGGGTCGCGTTTCCGTGGTATAATTTCACCATTATCAATAGATTAGGCGCGCGTGCATGATATTCGGTATTTCCCGCGCGCAGCGGACCCCGAGGCGGGTCCGCGGGCGAAACTACTTTCAGGAAGGAACAGCATGACAAGATCCGGAAAAACGTGGAAATCTATCCTCTTGGGCGGAGTGGCGTTTCTGATGACGGGAACGCTCGTTGCCGCGCAGATCACCTCCCTCTTCGACGGGAAGGTGCAGGGCGCGGAGCAGGTTGCCGCCGAGGAAACTCCCCTCATCAGCGACCGCACGGGCACGGTGGACCTCGCCCTCTCGAAGGATTTCGACGAGAGCGTCGTGGCCGCACGCCGCTCCGTGCTCCCCGATGACAGGGAGGTCTCCTATGTCGTCAAGACCTCTTCCGAGGGCGTCTATGACGCCTATGCGGCGCAGTCGTCCCTGACGCGGTACACGACGGTCGCCGACTATGCGCTCTCCTCCGAGGGCCGCTCGGTGAGCAAGCAGATCGCCAAGAAGAACGGCGAGGCATCGCGCATCCTCGAGAGCTCGGGGGTAAAGTTTACCTACGGCGCCGAGTACGATGTGCTCCTCGGCGGCTTCGAGATCGTCGCCAAGGCGGGGGACTATGAAAAGCTCGCCCGCGCCTTTGCCTCCTCCGAATACGAGATCACCATCTGCGAAGAGTATGAGCGCTGCGAGAGCCTCGTCGTCAACGACGTCAATGTCGATGAGAGCACGGGTATCTTCGACAGCGAGGGCGCGGGGTACGACGGCTCGGGTACGGTCATCGCCGTCCTCGACACCGGCCTCGACTACACGCATACCGCCTTCGATCCCGACAGCTTCTCCCCCTCCGAGCCCGTGGTCATCGATCCGAGCTATATCGAGCAGCGCCTTCCAGACCTCGTGGCGTCCCGCTATACGCCCGGGCTCAAGACGGCCAACCTCTACCAGAACCGCAAGGTGCCCTTTACCTACGACTATGCCGACAAGGACGCCGACGTCTATCCCCTCGAGAGCCCGCACGGCACCCATGTCTCGGGCGTCATCGTGGGAAATGACAACGTCATCCGCGGCGTGGCGCCCAATGCCCAGCTCGTCTCCATGAAGGTCTTCTCGGATACGACGCAGGGGGCGCGCTGGTCGTGGCTTCTCGGCGCCCTCGAGGACTGCGTGGTGCTCGGCGTCGACGTCATCAATATGTCCCTCGGCTCCTCGGCGGGATTCTCCGTGGAGTCCGACGAAGAGCAGCGCGCGACCTACGACAAGGTGGCCGCAGAGGGCATCAGCCTCGTGGCGGCGGCTTCCAACGACTATAACTCCACCTATGGGTCGGAGAAGAACGGCAACTTGGGGCTCACGACCAATCCCGACAGTGCGACGGTCGGCTCGCCCGGGTCGTATACCTCCACCCTCGCGGTGGCCTCCATCAGCGGCGTCAAGACGCCCTACCTCACCTACAAGAACCAGATCATGTACTTCACGGAGGCGGCAGACCAGTCCTCCGAGCCCAAGGACTTCGTGGACGACATCCTGCCCGACGGGGTCAATGAGAAGACGTATGACTACGTCGTCATCCCCGGCATCGGGCGGAGCACCGAGTACAACGGGAAAGACGTGGAGGGGAAGATAGCCCTCGTGCGCCGCGGCAGCACCACCTTCGAGGAAAAGGCGAGGATCGCCGCCCAGAAGGGGGCCGCGGGCATCATCATCTACAACAACGTCTCGGGTGACATCAGCATGAATGTCGGCTCGGTGACCATCGCCGCATGCTCCATCTCGCAGGACAACGGCGAGATCCTCCGCCAGTCGGACGGGAAGATCACCATCAGCCGCACGCAGGTGGCGGGTCCCTTCATGTCCAACTTCTCCTCGTGGGGCCCCACGCCCGATCTCCGCATCAAGCCCGAGATCACGGCGCACGGCGGCGAGATCTATTCGGCCGTCCCCGGTCAGAAGTATGACCGCATGTCGGGCACCTCGATGGCGGCGCCCAACCAGGCAGGCGTCACCGCCCTCGTCCGCCAGTATGTCAAGAACCGCTTCCCCGAGCTTGCGGGCAATCCCGTCGCGGTCATGGCACGCACCAATCAGATCATGATGTCCACGGCGGACATCGCACACAACATCATCGACCTTCCCTATTCCGTGCGCAAGCAGGGAGCGGGACTTGCCAATCTCACGAGGGCGATCAGCTCGCCCGCCTATATCTCCGCCTTTGCCCGCAGCGACGAGGCAGTCGCGGAGCAGCGCGCCGACCGCTTTACCGACGAGGTCATCGATAAGGCGAAGATCGAGTACGGCGACGACAAGGCGAAGTCGGGCAAGTACGACCTCAAGTTCAACATCAACAATGTCGGCGGCGATGCGCTCACCTATGACGTGGATGCCATCGTCATGACGGAAGGGGTCAGCGAGACCAAGACCCATCAGGGCGACCTCACGGTCACCGAAGAGGGGTATGAGCTCAAGGACGCCGTTGTCACGGTGACCGAGGTCAGCGGCGGCACGAAGGGGAGCGGCAACGCGGTGAGCGTGCCCGCATACGGCACGGCGACCGTCATCGTGCACATCGAGATCCCCGAGGGCTCGGAGAGCAAGGAATACCTCGACAAAAAGGAAGTCGGCGTGGACGTCAACGGCAACGAAGTCTCGCGCGACATCTTCGCAAACGGCATGTTCATCGAGGGGTATGTCACGCTCAAGCCCTCCGCGGGCACCGAGATCCCCCTCAATGTCCCGTACCTCGCCTTCTACGGCGACTGGACGCAGGCGCCCCTCTTCGACCTAGACTACTTCGAGACGGATAAGGACGCGCGGGACGACTCCATCGACCTCCTCGACAAGACCCTGCCCGACGCCTATGCCACCCTCCCCGTGGGCGGACTGTACAGCGACTATATCTCCCAGCTCGGGTCGTACTACTTCGTGCAGGATCCCTCGAGCGCGCAGGTCTCGGCAGACCGCAACCATATCGCCCTCACCAACCAGACGGGCGACAGCGGCGGTGTGAATTCCATCTATGCCATCTATGCGGGCATGCTGCGCGCGGCGAAGAGCATGAAGATGACCATCACCGACACCACGACGGGCAAAGTCGTGTGGGAGAAGACGGAGTATAACCAGAGGAAGTCGTACAGCAGCGGCGCAAGCATCCGTCCCTCCTTCATCGACGTCGACTTCAATGCCGCCGACTACGACCTCAAGAACAACACGCAGTATCTCTTCCGTGCGGAGGGCATCCTCGACTTCCCGGGCGAACAGAGCAACACGCGCAATGTCTTCGAGTTCCCCTTCGTGGCCGACTTCCAGGCCCCCGTCGTGACGGGCGTGGAGTTCTACACCGAGTACGAGGAATCCCTGCAGACCCTCAATAAGACCCGCCTCTTCGCGCGCGTGTCCGTCTATGATAATCATTATGCGATGAGCGCGAATATCGGCCAGCTCGTGGAGAATGCGCCCGGCTCGCAGTATACCTATTCGCTCAACTCCTTCTCGCGCTACTACACGCCCGTGTTCTCCTCGCTCAACTCCACGTCGGAGGTCACCTTCGAGCTCACCGACTACGTGGCGCGCCTGCGCGATTCCTTCAACCCCGATACCTTTACCGTCACCCTCAATGACTACGCGCTCAATACCTCCGTCTATGAGATCCGCATCCCCGACGAGGTGAAGTACCTCTACTTCGAGGAGATGGACGGCGTGGGCACCGAGGACGGACAGAAGGAATACGGCGTCACCCTGAGCCCCAACCAGGTCTATCTGCTCGACCCTGTCTGCTATCCCTCTTCGGAGTGGAAGGAGTCCCTCACCTATACCTCGGACAATCAGGCCGCCGTCAAGGTGGTCAACGGCAAGCTCTTTGCCGTGGCGCCCGGGGAGGCGACGGTCACCGCGGTCTCCGCAAGCGACGGCAATGTGCGCGCCAACCTCACCGTAAAGGTGCTCGCACAGGGCGAACCCGGGTTCACCTACTATTCGCCCACCATCATCGACGAGGGGACCTTCGCGCTCACGGGGTACCACACCGACTACGCCTATTACTTCCTCGTCACGAGCGACCGCGACATCGGCCTCACGGGGTACGATACCTATTTCTCGCGCAATGCGACCGCCTATGCGCTCTCCATGTTCCCCACGGAGAAGGTGACCATCCTGCACGAGCTCTCCTCCTTCGACGAGGCGCACACCCGCATCCTCTATGAGAGCGGCGACAGCGCCATCGCCACCGTCAATGACGAGGGGCAGATCGTCGCCGTGAAGCAGGGCGCCACCACGGTCACCGTGCGCGTCATGTCGGAAGATGCCAACGGCAACCTCACGCCCACCATGTATGAGCGGAGCATCAATATCACCGTAAAGGATCCCTACGAACGCAACGGTCCCTACCTCACGGCATACCGCGGGGGCGGCGGGGCAGACGGCGTCGTCAGTATCGACGAGGCCCTCGGCTTCACCGAGATCTCGCAGTTTGCATTCTCGGGATACGAATACATTCCCAAGGACCTCGCCGCGGGCGATGAGATCTCGGAGGAGGATCCCTCCGCCACCAAGATCTGGTACTACGGCGAAAATCAGGACGTCAAAGTCGTCATCATTCCCGAGGGCGTGGAGACCATCGGCAACTATGCCTTCGCGGGCATGAAGGGGCTGGAGTCCGTCTACCTGCCCACCACGCTTACGAAGATCTCGACGGGCGCCTTCTACGGGTGCACCTCCCTGCAGACGGTGTACGGACTTGAAAACGTGCAGTTCGTCAATCAGTCCGCATTCTGGGGCCCCGAGGCGACCGATGCGAACGGAAACGGCCTCGGCTATCGTGAGACGGTCCCGCTCTCCGGTCTCTCCGACATGAAGGACTCCGCAGGCAGGGCCATCAATCCCTTCGCCTCCATCGTCGCCATCGGCGATGCGGCCTTCCGCGGCACCGGGATCACCGAGATCGTGCTGCCCGCTTCGGCGCAGTCCATCGGCGCCTATGCCTTCGCGGATTCCACCCTCATGACCGTCTCCATCCTCGCGGAAAAGATCAAGCTCGGCGCCTATGCCTTCGCGGGATGCGGATTCCTGTATGATATCAGCACAGTCAACTCCGCCGTCATCGGCGAGGGCGCCTTCCTCGGTTGCTCCGCCCTCAGCTCCATAAGTCTCGGCAAGGATGTGGAGAACATCGGCGAATATGCCTTCGCGGGCACCTCCGTCTCCTCCTTTACCGTGGAGGCGGGCAACCCCAACTTCGCGGAGCAGGCGGGCGGAAATACCCCGTACCTCCTCTCGGCGGACGGGACCGAACTCGTCTATGTCGCGCCCATCGTCGCGGGCGGCACCTTTACCCTCGAAAACAGCGCCGTGAAGAGGATCGGCATCGGGGCCTTTGCGGGACACCGCGGCATCCGCACCGTCAGCATCCCCTCCGTCACCGCGGTGGAGGAGAATGCCTTCCGTCTCTGCGCGGACCTCACCTCCGTCACGCTCGGCAAACTCGAGGAAGTGGGCCCGTATGCCTTCTTCGGCACGCAGATCCGTGAACTTCCCGCCTTTGCAGACGGGTATGCGGAGATCAGCGACTATGCCTTTGCGCAGACCGATATCGCTGAGGTCGTCCTCGGCGACGGCATCGTCATCGGAGAGGGGGCCTTCGCGGACAACGACCTCGAGACCCTCACGATCGGAAACAATGCCAAGATAGGGGCCTATGCCTTCGCGGGCAGAGGGGACAGCGAGCAGCTTCCCATCGAGGATTCCGAAGTCTACACCTATATCCACTATGTGGGCGGAAGCCACCTCAAAGAGATCACCATCGGGACGGATGCCGTCATCGGAGAGGGCGCCTTTGCCTACCTCACCGCCCTTGAGAGAGTCAGCCTCGGAAGCGGTGCCGTCATCGGCGACATGGCCTTCTTCTCGAGCACGACGGCGACCGCCGTCATCCGCGACAGGCGCCTCACCCTGGCAGAGCGCGACCCGCTCGACATCGACCTTCACGGCGTGAAGTCGGTGGGCGACTATGCCTTCTCGGGCGACATCATCTTCGCCCTCCTCAACCGCAACGGGACGGACTATCTCGTCGGTGCGGCGGGCTATCAGGCGCCGCAGGTGCACAAAATAGACCTCTCGTCGGCAGACCATATCGGCGTGGGCGCCTTTGCCTACGGCGATGCGGCCGAAGAGCTCATCCTCGGCGAACAGATCACAGCCATCCCCGATACGGCCTTTGCGTATAACCACATCGCGGCCATCGACTTCCGCAATGTCGTCTCCATCGGCACGGGTGCCTTCTATCACTCCGATTCCCTCGAGGCGGCCGACCTCTCGGGCGTGGACAAGATAGGCCTCTCGGAAAATTCCGACGTCAACTACGGCGCCTTCGAGAACTCCGAGAAGCTCGCCCGTGTCACTCTGAAAGAGGGGGCGATCGTCGGCGACTTCTCCTTCGAGGGAGATGGCGCGCTCGTGCTCGCAGAGGGGCTCTCGGGAGTCGTCTCGGTGGGCGCGCATGCCTTCTCCAATACCGCGCTCTCGGGCAAGATCTCCCTCGTGCATGCCTATGCGATTGGCGACTTCGCCTTCCAGAATACGGCGATCACCGAGGCCGAACTCTCCGAAGAGCTCGCCGCCGCGGCGAAAGCGGAAGGGGAGACGGATGGGGAGTATGAGCTCCGCGTCTTCCTCGGCGAAAATCCCTTCGCGGGATGCCCGCTCCTTCCCTTCTCGAAGGAAGTGACGGAGACCGTGCACGGCGACTTCTCCGTCACGGAGACCGTATATGACTACAAACTCACCGCAGACGGCAGGGTGCAGGTGATAGGGGGCGCCCTCTATAAGACGCTACCCAATGGCACGCTCTGTCTCGTGAGCTATCCCGCCGCCTCCGACGCGAAGACCTTTACCGTGGCAGACGGCACGGTGCGCATCTCGGCGCAGGCCTTCCGCGGCAGTGAAAATCTCGAGGCGGTCACCCTGCCCGATACCCTCCTCGCGATCGGCGACAAGGCGTTCTATGCGTGCGATTCCCTCCGCATGGTGACCTTCCGCAGCATCGCCGCGCCCATCCTCGAGGAGCAGTACGACGAGAGCTATGCCGCACTTCCGCTCACCGACGAAGAGGGCAATGCCATCCTCGACGAACAGGGCCGTGCGCTCACCAACCTTCCGTCCGACCCCGGCTATCAGATCCTGACGCGCTATGTTGCGAAGGGGCTGGGCATCATCAAGTACGACACGCTGTCCTTCGGCAACGTCAACTTCTTCTACGGCGCCACCTTCGTGGACTATATCGGGCACTTCGAGGGCGACCTCGTCATGGTCCGTCCCGCAAACGGCGTGCGCTATGACTCCTTCGTGTACGGGCAGTACTTCGGCAGGACGATCGACGGGCCCAATGCCATCGACGAGATCACGAGGAGGGCCATCGAGGCCATCCGCGCCCTGCCCGACTCCGTGACCCTCAATGACAAGGCCGCGGTCGAGAATGCGCGTGCGCTCTACAATCAGGTCGTCTCCGCCGCACAGCGTGCACTCGCAGAGGGCGGGTACGACGGCTTCAATTACTCCGAGAAGCTCACCAATCTCGAGAACATCATCGCCTACCTCACGCCGCCTCCCGGAGGGGAGGGCCCCGGTTCGGAGAACGAAGCGGGTGCGGGCGCAGATCCCGTGGTGGTGACGCTCTCCGTCCTCACGGCACTCTTCGGCGCCGCGGCGATCGTCGCCTTTGTCCTGCTCTTTATCAAGAGCCGTCCCGCAAAGAAGACGGAAAGCGCGGCCGCGGAAGTGCCTGCAGATCCTGCGGCAAGCGAGGACTCCGAGCAGCCCGAACAAATTTCTACGGAAGTGGATCATGAAGAATAAGCTTTTGCTCATCTTGTCCATCCTCGCGTGTCTGGCGGCGGCACTCGGCCTCTCCGCATGCGTCGTGGACGACACGACCTACCTCTATATCCGCTACGACGCAAACAAGGGCGCCTACGGGGCGGATCCCTCGCGCAGGATCTATGACCGCTATGACTACGAGGCGAGCATGACCGATGCGGGGCTGCCCCTCGTCGATCCCGAAAGCGATCTGCGCGGCGACGGCGGTCTGAAGACCATCGGCCGCACGGGGTTCATCTTTCTCGGCTGGTTCCGCGAGAGGATCCCGCGCACCGATGCCGACGGGAACATGCTCGACGACTACGGCAACGTGACCGAAGACGAGAGCACGCAGGGGTACACCTTTGCGGGCAAGTGGGACTTCTCCTCCGACCGCGTGATGAGGGAGGACCTCAAGCCCGACGAAGACGGCAACTACGAGTTCACCCTCTATGCGGCGTGGTCGCCTCAGTATACCTATTCCTTCTACCGCGAGATGACCGACGAGGAACTCGCCGCGCAGCGCAAGGAATACGAAGACGCACAAGCGGCCCGCAAGCAGGCGCTCATCGCAGACGGTCAGCCCATCAACGAGGAGGACTTCCCGCCCTTCGTCGAGGAGCGCTGGCAGGTTTACGGCACCTATGCGTCAGATACCCCGCCCGAGCTCGCCATCCCCGGCCGAAGCAGCAAGACGGGGGGCATAGACTACGGCAATGTGCCCGTCTACAATGACCACACCCTCACGGGCATCTATCCCAACGCCTCCCTCAACGAGGCGGAGAAGTACACCGCTTCCATTCCTCATCCCGGCATCATCCATGCGGAGGAGGGGTACGGCGAAGGCATGGTCATCGCCCTGTACACCGACTGGATGGACGGCACATGGTACCATATCGATGACGCAAGCCAGCTTGCGACGCTCGACGCCGACGGCTGCTATGAAATAGAGGCCGACCTCAACTTCGAGGGAAAGACGTGGAACGGCTCGCGGACGATATTTACGGGCCTCTTCCACGGAAACGGCCACACCCTGAGCGGGATCGAATCGAAGCAGAACGATCAGACCACCACGTGCTCTGGCGGCGTCTTCGGCACCATCGATGCCTCGGCAGAGGTCACGAATGTGAAGTTCGCGGGCGTCAGCTTCCACCTCGCACAGGTGTGCACCCGCGCAGGCTGTACCTATGGGCTCTTCGCGGGCGCCATAGAGCCCGAGGCGAAGGTAGAGGGCGTCACCGTGGACGGGACGCTGTACCTCGGAGTCCTCACCAATCTCTATGAGGAGAGAGGGGACTACTCCTTCATGACCGTCTCCCTCGTCGCGGGGAACGGCGAAAACAAGGACATCTCCTATGCCGCCTCCAAGGTGGAGGTGGAGAGGGTCGTTGTCGGCTACGAGGACATCACCTATGCCGAAGTATGGGGCTGGTTCGTGCGGGCGACCGTGGGCGAAGAGGGCGTCGTGGAAATCTCTCTCAACCCCGACAAGACACAGGATCCCAATCCCTGACCGAAAACAAAAATCGAAAATCTAAACGGAGGAATATACCATGAAAAGCAAGAAGGTAACGCGCATCGTCTCCTTTGCTCTCGCTGCCACGCTCGGCGCGGGCGCATTCGCGATGATCGCAGGCTGCACCCAGAAGGCCGATTCGCTTATCATCATGACACAGGAATTGAACGGCCTCTTCAACCCCTTCTATTCGACGGCAGGCACCGATATGGACGTCGTCGGACAGACGCAGATCTCCATGTTCACGACGGACAGCAAGGGCGAGATCGCCTGCGGCGACAAGGAAGCCGTCGTCGTCAAGGACTATGAGGTCAAAAACAACGGAGCGACCACCGACTACACCTTTGTCATCAAGAACGGCATCAAATTCTCCGACGGCGAGCCGCTCACGATGAACGACATCCTCTTCAGCATGTATGTGCTCCTCGACCCCGCCTACACGGGTTCGACCACCATGTATTCCACGAAGATCGTCGGCCTGCAGAGCTACCGCACCCAGCAGATCAGCTCTTCGGACGGCAGCACGGAAGATGCGGCGCTTACCACCGCCGCCAACGGCCGCGTGACGCGGAGGATCCAGGAGCTCGTCAACCTCTACCGCACGACGGGGCAGATCCAGGCAGGCTCCACCAACTATGACGCCGACGAGGCGAAGATGAAGGAAGCCATCGCAAACCATAATCCCTCCTCGGGCTATAAGGGCGCCATTGCGGTGAACGGCGACATCAGCACCGAAGACGCGCGTGCCCAGCTCCTCGAGGACTATGAGCACACCCTCGAACTCTTCAAGGAAGAGCTCAACAACGACTACAATGCCGCCAAGGACGCCTATAAGGATGCGCCCTATACCAATAAGGACGGCAATGTGACCAACCACACCGATGTCAAGTTCGACAACGGCCTCGCGGGCGAGATCGTCTCCTTCATGTACTATGAGGGCTACTACGAGGTGGAGTACAATAAGGTCACGGGTGCGAACGGCAAGCAGCGCGACGACACCAATGACATCCGCAAGCTCACCCCCCTCTATGACGTCAACGAGATCAAGACCAAGGAGCAGGCCATTCAGAAGGTCTACGACGACAACGTGGCCTCCGCCTTCGACTCCATCATCACCTCCTGGGCCTCCACCTCTTCGACCATCCGCAGCGAGTTTTCCGCCACGGCGAAGGACGTCTTCCTGCACGAGCGTCTCGGCAGCGATGCCAAGCTCGTCGTGGAGAACATCGAGGGTATCCGCTCCCTCGGCCACAGGTTCAAGAAGAAGGACAACGCGACGGGCGAGTATGTCTATGAAGAGCCCATCTCGACTGTGAATGTCAACGGCAAGGAATATGCCGTCGCGACCACGCACAATGACGACGGCACGCCCGCCAAGGCCAATGAGTACGACGTGCTCCGCATCACCATCAACGGCACCGACCCCAAGGCCATCTGGAACTTCGGCTTCACCGTCGCGCCTCATCACTACTATTCCGACCCCGTGAAGTACCCCGTGAACATCGAAAACAATCAGTTCGGCGTCGACTGGGCTTCCTTCGACTTCCACTCTCAGGTCATTCAGGGCGCCAATAGCTACGGCGAGAGCAAGAACAAGGTGCCGCTCGGCGCAGGTCCCTACATCGCCTCCGACCGCAACAACAGCGACAGGCCCACCGCGGCGGGATTCATCGAAAACGACCAGACCGTCTTCTATAAGGCAAATGAGCTCTTCTTCAAGGACGTGCAGGATGCCGACGAGAGCCTCCATGCACCCATCATCGAGAAGATGCGCTATCAGGTCATCTCGCAGACCAATGCCCTCAACCGTCTCGAAAACGGCGCCGTCCACTTCGTCGAACCGCAGTACACGAAGGACAATGCCGCGACCCTTCAGAGACTGAAGAAGCAGGGCATCGAGCAGCTCGACTCGTGGCAGCTCGGCTACGGCTATATCGGCGTCAATGCGCGCTATGTCCCCGACGTCAATCTCCGCAGAGCCATCATGTCCGCCATGGACATCAGCCGCTCCCTCGAGTACTATGTCGCCGACTCCGCCGACACCATCAACTGGCCCATGTCGCTGGTGAGTTGGGCATATCCCCGCAGCGGGGCGACCAATCCCAATAACCTCAGCGCGGGCAAGGACGAGAACAACAATCACGACTACACCATGTTCACCAAGTACTATAAGGCGAACGGCTCGCGCGACACCGAGAGAGAGGATGCCGAAGCGATCTCGAAGATCGAGCACTACATGCAGCTGGCAAATGTCTCCGCGGGCGATGAGAAGCTGCACATCAAGTTCACGATCGCGGGCAGCAACCTGACCGATCACCCCTGCTACACCGTCTTCCTGCACGCGAAGCAGCTCCTCGACTCCTGCGGCTGGAACATCGAGATCAACCCCGATACCTATGCGCTCGTCAAGCTCGCCACCGGCTCCCTTGCGGTGTGGGCGGCGGCGTGGGGCTCCACCATCGACCCCGATATGTATCAGGTCTATCACAAGAATTCCACGGCTACCTCCGTCCTTTCGTGGGGCTACCGCGAGATCCTTGCAGACCCGAGCACCTACAGCTATGAAAACGGCATCCTGACGCAGCTCTCGACGCTCATCGATCAGGCCCGTACGATCGAGAGCGACACGCAGGCGGGTAAAGACGCACGTTCCGCGATCTATCGCAACGCCATGAGCTATGTCCTCGACCTCGCCGTGGAGCTTCCCGTCTATCAGCGCAAGACGCTGTACGCCTTCAACTCCAATGTCATCGATGTGGACAGCCTCCCGAAGGATGACAACGGAAAGATCCTCAATAACCCTTACGCTTCTCCTCTTTCGAGAATTTGGGAACTCAAACTGAAAGGATAACTCTCACTCACCCTTCCCCGCGAAAATGCGGGGAAGGGATATGAAGTTAAACGGAAAACCGAAAGGGGACCGAAAACATCCCTCGGAGCAGCCTATGGCAAAATACATCATCAAACGTCTTGCGCTCGCGATCCTCATCCTGCTCGGCGTCTCGCTCATCAT
Source organism: uncultured Clostridia bacterium (assembly GCA_947597925.1). Classification (GTDB taxonomy): domain Bacteria; phylum Bacillota; class Clostridia; order Christensenellales; family Borkfalkiaceae; genus Gallimonas. The sequence continues at coordinate 234,979 of CANQFA010000001.1, forward strand.
CTACATTCTGGTGCGGCTCATGCCCGTATCCTTCGTGGAGCAGAGGATCCTCGCGATCGCGCAAAACCAGAATCCCGAAGATCTCGACATGCTCGTAGCGGCCATGAAGAAGCAATACGGCCTCGAAGATGACTCCTTCTGGGGCATCATCGCGGGCTATTTCGGATGGCTCGGAAAGGTCGCCCGCTTCGATCTCGGCAATACCTTCACGGACCAGACGCCCGTGGTGGACGTGATCGCGCGCAAGATGGGGACTTCCTTCATCGTGGCCTTCATCGCCATCATCTTCGAGTATCTCATCGCCATCCCGCTCGGCGTGACGGCGGCGACGCACCAGTACTCCATCCGCGACTATGTCGTCACGGTGCTCGTCATGATAGGGATCTCCCTCCCGTCCTTCTTCTTCGGGCGGCTCTTCCAGAATATCTTCGGCATGCAGCTCAAGTGGCTGCCCGATTCGGGATTCGGGAATCCCGATGTGCAGGGGATCGCGGCGATCATCGACAAGATCCCATATCTCGTCATGCCCATCACGGTCATGGTCGTCCTGAGCATCGGCGGCACGATGCGCTACATGCGCACCAATATGCTCGAGGTGCTCAACTCGGACTATATCCGTACGGCGCGGGCAAAGGGACTTCCCGAGAGCAAGGTCATCTACAAGCACGCCTTCCGCAATACCATGATCCCCATCGTCACCATGTTCGCGGGCGTGCTGCCTTCCCTCTTCTCGGGGGCCATGATCACCGAGCAGGTCTTTGACCTCCCCGGTATCGGTAACTATGCCATCAAGGTCATGCAGCAGGGCGATATCCCCTTCATCATGGGATACAATATGTTCATCGCGATGCTATCCGTCATCGGCGTGCTGCTGTCCGACCTCATGTACGCCGTGGTCGACCCGCGCGTGAAACTTTACTGAGGAGGGGAACACAATGGACGAAGAAAGAAAAGATCTTCCCGAAGTACCCGAAAGCGAAGCGGAGCACGACGAAGCCGTCGCACTGGCGCACAGCGAAGAGAATGCCCTCGACAAAAACGTCCGCCTTCTCTCGCCCGCCCGCATGGTCGCGCGCAGATTTTTCCGCTCCAAGCTCTCCGTCATCGGGCTCGTCATGATCGTGGCGCTCCTCCTCTTCTCGTGGCTCGGCCCCGTGGTATACCCGCGCTGGGGCGAACTGGAAGTGGATGACAAGGATTCCGCGGCGGAACCCACCGAGACGCCGATCACCTATGTCGTAGACGGCGAAGATGTCGAGATGATGCAGGTCTCCGAGCAGTTCATCGCGACGAACTCCCTCGACGCTCCCAGCTGGCGGCATCTCCTTGGCACGGATAAGTCGGGCATGGATGTCTTTACCCGCCTCATGTACGGCGGCAGGATCTCCCTGTCCATCAGCTTTATCGCGGTCTTTGCCGTCACCATTCTCGGCGTCTTCTTCGGCGGCATTGCGGGATATTTCGGCAGATGGGTCGACGAGACCATCATGAGAATATGCGATATCCTCATGTGTCTGCCAAGTCTTCCCATCATGCTCATCGTCGGCGTCCTGTTCGATGCCTGGGGCATCCAATCGCAGTACCGAATCTATCTTCTGATGCTGTTTCTGACCCTCATCTCGTGGCCCGGGATCGCCCGCCTCGTGCGCGGACAGATCCTCTTCCTGCGCGAACAGGAGTACATGGTCGCGGCGGAGGCGATGGGTTTCTCCACGGCGAGGAAGATCTTCAAGCACCTCATCCCCAACGTCATGCCGCAGCTCATCGTGTCCATGACGCTCTCCCTCGGCAGCATGATCTTGACCGAGTCCACGCTGTCCTATCTCAACCTCGGCGTCAAGGCGCCCTATGCCGCATGGGGCACCATGATCTATCAGTCGCTCGAGGACATGAACATCTTCCGAAATTATTTCAACGTGTGGTTCCCGCCCGGACTGTGCATCGTCATCGCGGTGCTCGGGTTCAACTTCATCGGCGACGGGCTCCGCGATGCGCTCGATCCCAAGGCGAGGAGGTAAGGTATGGCAGAAGAAAAGAAAAATCGGCATTACCTCACCGGCAAAGAGGTCCGCGCCATTGTCAAGGAAAACAATAAGGTCACCAAGGCCCTCGAGAAGAAGAAGCGCAGGCATGCCGCCGAGAGCGAATTCCTCTCCGAGATGAAGGACAGCGGAAATATCCTCGAAGTGGAGGACCTGCACACCTACTTCTTTACCGACCAGGGGGTCGTGAAGGCGGTCAACGGCGTCTCCTTCGAGATCCCGCAGGGCGCCACCGTGGGCGTCGTGGGCGAGTCGGGCTGCGGAAAGTCGGTCACGAGCATGTCCATCATGCAGCTCCTGCAGGGGCCCTACGGACAGATCTACTCGGGCGGCATCCGTTTCAAGTCCTATGACTACAAGCGGGACGCGAAGGGACAGCCCATCCCCATCTGGGAATATGACGAGAGCGGCAAGCCCATCTATGACCCCGTCTATACGAACGGCAAGATCCACGTCGCGGAGACCGACGAGAGCGGCGAGCCCATCTTCGAAGAGACTTCAGAGATCGGAGAGGGGGGACAGCCTAAGAAGGTCTACCACTATGTCAAGGACGAGAAGAGGGGGCTCACCATGCGCCTCCTGTACACCGTCTTCACCTACCTTCCCGCGGCGCTCCTGCTCCTTCTCTCCGTGCTCACCTTTGTCCTTCTGGCACTTCCCGCCCTCACCGCGGGGATGAGCGGCGTGAGCTTCTATCAGTTCCTCGCGGGGAATCTGGAGACCATCTTCGATGCCGATACCGCGCGGCTCATGGGGGGATTCTCCTCACAGACCTTCACCCTGCTCTTTTTTGCGGGCGTGGGGGTGGCGGTGGCGATCGGGCTCGCCGTGAGCATCTTCTTCAATCCTCCCGAAAAGTTCGCGAACGGGAAGGACCCCGTCTTCTACTATAATCTCCTGACCTTCCTGCCCACGGTCGTGCTCCTCCTCGTCATCGTGTCGACGATCCGCGAGATCGGAGATATCCACACCGAGCCGCCCTTCGAAGTGGGCAGTGCGACGATCGCGCTTCTCGCCCTCACTATCGTGACGGCCGTCCTCCTCGTCGCCGTGCAGGCAGTCCGCGCCTATCTCTACAGGCAGTATAAGAAGTTCTGCTATGTCCACGAGCGGGTCATAAAGCGCAAGGGCGGACAGCCCGTGCTCGAGCGCAGACAGAAGCGCGACGAATACGGCACCCGTCTCTTCGAGATGGAGGAAAAGGTCTTCGACATCACGCAGATGCCCATCAAGGAGATGTACCGTCTGCGCGGCAGGCAGATAGCCATGATCTTCCAGGAGCCCATGACGAGCCTCAACCCCGTCTTCACCATCGGCAATCAGCTCGACGAGGTGACTCTGCTGCACTTCCCGGGCGCCACCAAGGAAGACGCCCGCCGCCGCTCCATCGAGATGCTCAATCTCGTCGGCATCGCCATGCCCGAGCGGGTGTACAAGTCCTATCCCCATGAGCTCTCGGGCGGTATGCGCCAGCGCGTCATGATCTCCATGGCACTCGCGGGCGACCCCCGCCTCATCATCGCAGATGAGCCCACTACGGCGCTCGACGTCACCATTCAGGCGCAGATATTGGACCTTCTGCGCGACCTCAAACAGCGCATCAATGGGTCCATCCTGCTCATCACGCACGACCTCGGCATCATCGCCGAGATGGCGGACTATGTCGTCGTCATGTATGCGGGCCGCATCATCGAGAAGGGGACGGTTTCGGAGATCTTCCATCATCCCATGCACCCCTACACCATCGGTCTGCAGAAGTCCAAGCCGACGATGGACTCGAATGCCGACGAACTCTTCAATATCCCCGGCAATGTGCCGAACCCCATCGACATGCCCGACTATTGCTACTTCCGTGAGCGCTGCTCGGGCTGTGTCAAGGCGTGTTTCGGCGACTATCCGCCCATGGTGCAGGTCAGCCCCACGCATTGGGTCGCCTGCCACCTCTACAGACCCGAAACCAAGGAGGATGACGCATGAACGACGAAGAAATGAACGGACAGCAGACTTCCCCCGAAACGAAAAAGGAGGCACCCGTGTCCGCGAAGAAGGGCTCGTTTTTGAAGAAAGAGGAGCCTCAGATCTCCGACGAAGAGCGCGCCGAGAAGAACCGCAAGTGCCTCGAAAAGGGCGACTTTACGGACTTTGACGACGAGTACGAGGCGAGGCTCGAGGCGGAGCGCCGCGCGAAGAAGGCGAAGGAAGACGAAGCGCTTCCCGCCGATCCCGAGGCCCTGCTCGAGGTCCGTCACCTCAAGATGTATTTCCCGCTCAAGAAGACCATGACGGGCAAAGTCACCCTTTGGCTGCGCGCGGTGGACGACGTCTCCTTTAAGCTGAGACCGGGCGAGACGCTCGGCATCGTGGGCGAGTCGGGCTGCGGCAAGACGACCATGGGCCGCGCCATCCTCAAGCTCTATCAGCCGACGGGCGGACAGGTCTTTTTCGAGGGCAATGACATCGCGGGGTACAACTCCGCGAAGATGCGCCCCCTTCGGACCAAGATGCAGATCATCTTCCAGGATCCCTACTCCTCGCTCCCGCCGCGCAGTACGGTGGGGGGCATCCTCTCCGAGCCCGTGAAGGTGCACAAGATCGTCGAGCCCGCCAAGACGCGCGAATATGTGCTCGAGGTCATGGACCAGTGCGGCCTCCGCGACTACTACTATGAGCGCTATCCGCATGAATTTTCGGGCGGCCAGCGCCAGCGTATCTGCATCGCTCGCGCCCTCTCGGTCAACCCGCAGCTCGTGGTCTGCGATGAGCCCGTGTCCGCGCTCGACGTCTCCATCCAGGCGCAGATCATCAACCTCCTGAAGCGCCTGCAGGAGCAGAGGGGACTCACCTACATGTTCATCTCGCACGACCTCTCGGTCGTCAAGCACATCTCCGACCGCATCGGCGTCATGTATCTCGGCGCCATGGTGGAGTTCGGCGACAAGAAGTCCATCTTCTCCAACCCCATGCACCCCTACACGAAGGCGCTCTTCTCGGCGGTGCCCAATCCCAACCCCGATGTCAAGATGGACCGCATCGTGCTGAAGGGGGATATCCCTTCGCCCGCAAATCCTCCCAAGGGCTGCAAGTTCCACACCCGCTGCCCCGAATGCAGGGAGATCTGCAAGCACATTGCGCCCGTATACAGGGAATATGAGCCCGGACACTTCGTCGCCTGCCACTGCTACCCGCAGGAGGAAGCATGAAGAAAGAGGAAAAGGGAAAGGATAAGGATAAGGAAAAGAAGGAGCAGAAGATCGTCTATATCGACGACGGCAGCACCATCGCGGACATGAGCGGGACCTTTCGCGGGGGCAAGAAGCCCGACCGCCCGCGCTCGACTTTTCGCGAGAGATGGCAGACCTACATCTCGGTCGTGAAAAAGATGATCCTCCCCATGCTCATCACCTTGCTCGCCTTTACGGCGGCATTCATCCTCCTCTACTGGGCCATGGCCGGCTTCTGAGGGACCGATTTCGTCACACAGAGACGGCGGGAAGCGCACTTCCCGCCGTCTTTCGCAATTTTTTTCGCCACAAGATATAGAATTTTCCGACGAATTGCCGTCAAAGTATTGTGTTTTTTCTGTAAAAATGCTATAATGATTTCGTATTGAATCCAAACGGCGGGGACTTTTCCGATGACGAAGATCATTGTCGATGCAATGGGCGGCGATCATGCGCCCGTGGAGATCGTGAAGGGGGCCATTCAGGCGCTCCCGATGCGGGAAAATTTTATGGTCGTCTTTACGGGCGACGAGGACCTCATCCGTCATGAGCTCGAAAAGTACGAGTACGACAGCTCGCGCGTGGAGATCGTGGCGGCGAGCCAGGTCATCACCAACGACGACATTCCCACGCAGGCGGTGCGCTCCAAGCGGGACAGCTCTCTCGTCGTCGGCCTCCGCATGCTCAAGGAAGACCGCGAGGCGGGTGCCTTCGTCTCCGCGGGGTCGACGGGCGCCGTCCTCACGGGCGGGGTCATGCACATCGGCAGGATCAGGGGGGTACTGCGTCCCGCGCTCTGCCCCGGCATCCCCAATGTCAATGGGAAGAGGACGCTCCTCTGCGACTGCGGGGCGAATGCGGAGTGCAAGCCCGCCTATCTCCTCCAGTTCGGCATCATGGCCGCTGCCTATGCCAAGGTAGCCTACGGCGTGCAGTCGCCCCGCGTGGGCCTGCTCAATAACGGCACCGAGGATCACAAGGGGGACCCCCTCCATCAGGAGGCACACGCCCTCCTCTCCGCCTCCGCAGATCTCGACTTCGTGGGCAATATCGAGGGGCGGGACATCATGTACGGCGATGTCGATGTCGCCGTCGCGGACGGATTTTCGGGCAACATCGCCCTCAAGTCCATAGAGGGGTGCGGCAAGACGGTCGCCGCCGTCCTCACGCAGGAGTTTACCCGCTCGCTCGGGAGCAAACTCTCCTATCTCTTCGCAAGGAAGCAGATCGCCCATCTCAAGGACATGCTCGACTATGCCAAGCTCGGCGGCTCCGTCTTTCTGGGGCTCAAGCAGGTGGTCGTGAAGTGCCACGGCTCCTCCAAGGCAAAGAGCGTCTCCGCGGCGGTCTGTCAGGCATACGATGCCTATACGCACGGGCTCATCGAGGCGATCTCCGAGAAGCTCTCCGTCTTCGACAGAGCGGAGGATCCCCGTGCGTGACCTGCACGCGGCGGAGGAGGTCATCGGGTACACCTTCCGCAATCGGGGGCTCCTCACACGGGCCTTTACGCACGCCTCCCTCACGGCGGAGACGGCCGAGGAAAATAACGAGCGGCTCGAATTTTTGGGAGATGCCGTGCTGCAGCTCGCCGTGACCGAGATGCTCTATACTCGAGACGACGGGGACGAGGGCAAGCTCACCGAGCTCCGCAAGCAGTTCGTCTCCCGTCCCGCACTCGAGCGCGCCGAGGAGAAGGCGGGGCTCATGCGCTTCCTCCGTCACACGGGGGGCGCGGAAAACATTGGGGGAAAGACCGCATCGAACCTCGTCGAGGCGGTGATAGGCGCGCTTTACCTCGACGGCGGCATGACCGCCGTGCACGCATTTCTCAAAAAATTTCTCTCCGAGATCGATACGGAGAACTATAAGACCCTCCTGCAGGAGCTCGTACAGGAACGGGAAAAGAAAATTCCCTACTACCATGTCCGAGAGACAGAGGGAGGATTTGAGTGTACCGTGTCCGCAATGGGACTATCAGCTACGGGCATGGGTGCAAGTAAAAAGGCGGCAGAAACATCCGCCGCGCGGGCGCTCTGGGAGCGCCTCGTCCCGCCCGAAGGGGAGGACCGCCGCGGCAAGGACAGGAAAATCGGAAACAAAAAAGGGGATCAATCGTGAATTTCAGGGAAATCAGACTTGCCGGGTTCAAGTCCTTTGCAGACAGGACCTCCATCCGCTTCGATGACGGCGTGACGTGCATCGTCGGCCCGAACGGGTGCGGAAAATCCAATGTGGCGGACGCCGTGCGCTGGGTGCTCGGCGAGCAGTCCGCCAAGACCCTGCGCGGCTCCTCCATGCAGGACGTCATCTTCGGCGGCACCGAGGCGCGCCGCCCTCTCTCCGTGTGCGAAGTGACTCTCGTCTTCGACAACTCGGCGCGCATCTTCGATACGGACTACACCGAAGTCGCCATGACCCGCCGCCTCTATCGCTCGGGCGAGAGTGAATATCTCCTCAACGAGCGGCCCTGCCGTCTCAAGGACATCACCAACCTTCTTCACGGCGTGGGCATCGGCAAGGAGGGCTACTCCATCATCGGGCAGGGCAAGGTCACCCAGATCATGAACTCCAAGCCCGTGGAGCGCCGCGCCATCTTCGAGGAGGCGACGGGCGTCATCCAGTTCCGCTCCCAAAAGGGGGAAATAGAGCGCAAGCTCGAGAGCGCAAGGGAGAACCTCACCGTCTATATCCAGAGGATGGACGAGGCCGAAAAGCAGCTCCTGCCCCTCGAGAAGCAGGCACAGGCGGCCAAAAAATATCGTGAGCTCAATGATCAGCTGAAATACGAGGAGGTCAATGCCTACCTCATCCGTACCGACACCTTCGAGGCGGAGACGGCGCGCTACCGTACCCGCATGGAGGAGGCGGAGACGGAGATCCGCGAGCTCGGCGACCGCCTCTCCGCCCTCGACGCCGAGGAGGAGAGCAGCCGTCAGGCCCTCCTCGACGACGACTCCCGCCTGCGCATCATCAATGAGAAACTCCTCACCTTCGAGGTGGGCATCGAGAGAAAGTCGGGCGAGGCGAAGGTCATGCGCGAGCGCGTGCAGTCCCTCGAGCGGCAGCAGATGCAGGCAGGCGACGAGATAGACGCCGCCAAGGAGCGCACCAGAGAGATCGACCGCTCCGTGGAGGAGGGCGTCAAGAACATCGAGGCCGCCAAGGAGCGGGCAAAGGAACTCGAAAAGGAGATCGGCACCGCCTCCCTGAAGCTCACCGAGGCGGACACCCGCCTTGCCGTGTATGAGCGCATCTCGAGCGAGAAGCGGGCGAGCGAGCTCTCCTCCGTGGAAAATCTTGCCGACGTGCGTGCGGGCGCGGGGAGCCTCTCCGCCAAGCGCGACCTGACGCAGGACCGTATCGGCGAAGTGAAGGATGCCATCGAGAAGGCCAAGCTCCGCAATGAGGAATACACCCGTCAGCTCAATGAGTGCCGCAAGGAAAAAGGCGTGTGCACCGAATTTCTGGACAAGAAGCCCGATGCCGAGCGCGACCTCCTCGACGAAGTCGCCGACCTCAAGCGCTCCGAGCAGAAGATCTCCGAGGAGATCAATGACTGCAACAACTCCATCATCAACCTCAATAATAACCTCGAGATGTACATCGGGCTCAAGAGCCGCTTCGACGGCTACCGCGACTCCGTGCGCAACCTGCAGCTCGACGCCAAGAAAAATCCCGAGATCAAGAAGCGCATCGCGGGCGCCATCGCGGACATCATCTCCACCGAGAAGAAGTACGAGGTCGCCATCGAGACGGCCTTCGGCGCCAACATGCAGAACCTCGTCACCGAGAATGCGGACGACGCGCGCTGGCTCATAGAATACTTGAAGCGCACGGGCGGCGGCATCGTCACCTTCCTGCCCGTCGAGGGCATGCGGCCGCGCGCCGACAGTCAGGAGATCCGCCTCGCCCTCCGCGAAAACGGCGCCGTGGGGCTTGCAAATGACCTCGTCAAGTACAACTCGTACTATGAGAACGTCATCAAGAACCTCCTCGGCAACACCCTCATCTGCGACACCATCGCGAGCGCGACGGCCATCTCCAAGAAATACCCCCGCGCCTTCCGCATCGTCACCCTCGACGGCGACAACATCGCGACGAGCGGCGCCATGACGGGCGGCTCCCGCAGAAAGGAGAGCGGAAACCTCCTCGCGGGCGAGCGCAACATCAAGGAATGCGAAGAGGCCATCGCCCGTAAGAAGGCCACCCTCGAGAAACTCAAGAAGGCCCTCGCAAGCTGCAGCCGCGAACTCGAGGAGGCACGCGAGCGCTATGAGCAATTCCGCGTCAAGGTGCAGGAAGTGATGGCGAATTTCGCCGCTCTCTCCCAGAAGGAGCTTGCCCTCGCGGGGCTCATCGCCGACACGCAGGCCAATCTCGACGAATACAACGCCCTCCTCAGCCGCCTCACGAGACAGGCAGACGAACTCGAGGACGAGGCGAATACCTTTGCCCAGAACGAAGACCTCCTCAACAAGATCCGCGCCGAAGCGGCACAGGAGGCCGAGGCGCAGTCCGTGCAGGTGGAGGAACTCCGCGCCAAGCGCGACAAGATCGCCGAGCAGCTGCATGACCTCCGCGTGGAGAGCGTGCGGACGAACTCGGGCATCGAGACGGAAGAGGAGACCATTCTCCGCCTCCGCAGCGAGAAGGAAGAACTCGCCGAGAAGATCGAGGAGACGGAGGCGCAGATCAAGGACATGGCGGTCCGTCTCGAGGAACTCAAGGCGGAAGAGGAGCGCGTGTCCCTCTCCGACGAGGAACGTCAGACGGTGGCGAAGCTCCGCCTCGAGCAGAAGCAGGTGGAGGAGCACAAGACCCTCGTCACCGAGCGCCAGCAGCACATCGCCGTCGAGAAGAGGTCCCTCTTCGACAAGCAGACGGAGGCGAGCGAGCGCAAGAGCAGTGCGAGCGGCGAGATCGCCCGCGCACAGGCGAGCCTCGAGAGCATGCGGCAGAAGATCGAGGAGGGCTACGGCCTCACCTATGAGAGCGCACAGGCCCTCCGCGACCCGCTCTACGACATCGCCCAGTCCAATACCAACATCGTCTCCCTTCGCCATAAGATAGCCGCCCTCGGCCCCGTCAACCAGCGCGCGGAAGAGGACTACGACACCCTCCTCGCCCGCTATAACGAGATGAAGACGCAGAAGGAGGACATCGACAAGGGCATTCTCGACCTCTCGGAGGTTTTGCAGGAGCTCAGAGATACCATCCAGAAGCAGTTCGACGACGGGTTCAACCGCATCAATGCCAACTTCACGCAGATCTTCAAGGAGCTCTTCGGCGGCGGCAAGGCCGAGATGCAGCTCGACTATGAGGACTGCGACGATCCGCTCGATGCGGGCGTGGAGATCGTGGCTTGCCCGCCTGGCAAGAAACTCGCGAAGATCTCCCTCCTCTCGGGCGGCGAGCAGGCCTTTACCGCCATCGCCATCCTCTTCGCCATCCTGAAGACGCATCCCATGCCCTTCTGTATCCTCGATGAGATCGAGGCGGCGCTCGACGAGGCAAACGTGGACCGCTTTGCGAAATATCTCAAGAAGTTCTCGCGCGAGACGCAGTTCATCGTCATCTCGCACAAGAAGCCCACGATGGTGCAGGCAGATACCCTCCTCGGCGTGACCATGGAGGAGAAAGGCGTGTCGAAGATCGTCTCGGTCAAGCTCTCCGAAGTGGAGGAGCGTCTCGGCGGAGATACCGTCGCATAACAGACTATGGGCATTTTTTCGAAGATCAAGGAAGCACTCAAAAAGACCAAGGCGAATGTCTCGCAGAAGCTCCGCCAACTCTTTTTGAAAAATAAGATAGGGGATGCCTTTTACGAGGAACTCGAGGAGATCCTCATCTCCTCCGATGTCTCCGTGCACACCGCAGAGGAAGTGGTGGAGGAGGTCAAGGAGGAGGCCATCGGCAACAAGGTAAAGGACGAGGCCTTCGTCACCGACCTCTTGAAGGATATCCTCGAGGAGACCTTAAACGAGGCACCCGTGCCCGAGATCAAGTACCCCTGTATCATCATGCTCGTGGGTGTCAACGGCGTGGGGAAGACGACGACGGCGGGAAAACTCGCGGACTATTTTGCCCGCCAAAGGAAGTCCGTGCTCATCGCCGCGGCCGACACCTTCCGCGCCGCCGCGATAGGGCAGCTCGAGGTATGGGCGGACCGCGCGAACGTGCGCATCGTCAAGCACGAGGAGGGGAGCGACCCCTCCGCCGTGGTCTACGACGCCGTGTCCTCCATGAAGGCGAGAAAGACGGACGTCCTCCTCATCGACACCGCGGGCCGCCTCCATGTCAAGGAAAACCTCATGAACGAGCTCAAGAAGATGGACAGGGTGGTTTCGCGGGAATATCCCGAGGCGACCTTTTATAAGTTCCTCGTGCTCGACGCGACGACGGGGCAAAACGCCTATTCGCAGGCGCGCGTCTTTCGGGACGCCGTCTCGCTCGACGGCATCATCCTCACCAAGCTCGACGGCACGGCAAAGGGCGGGTTTGTCTTTTCGCTGTGCGGCGAGCTGAAAGTCCCCGTGGTCTTCGCGGGGGTGGGAGAGAAGCTCGAGGACCTCGAACTCTTCGATGCCGAGCAGTTCGTAGAGGGATTTTTCTGACCCCATCTGCACATTTTGAGAAAATTGGACGGGGGACGAATTTTCTCGGAAAAATTTTCCCAAACTCTTGACAGATGGCAAAATACTCTGTATAATGGATACGAAAAAATCTTCAGGAGGTAAGTCATGAAAGATTACGAAAAGAAAGAGATCGCCGGTCTCCCCGCAAAGTACCGCCCGCTCGGCGCATGGAGCTACGTCGGATACTCCATCCTCTTGGGGCTTCCCGTGATAGGGCTGATCCTTACGATCATCTTCTCGTTAAGCAGCGATAATATCAACCGCCGCAGCTTTGCGCGCAGCTACCTGTGCGCATGGATCGTTTTGGCCGTGATCGTGGTGGTCTCCATTGTGGTGGTCGTCACGACCGTCGGCTTCGATGCCTTCTTCGAAACCATCATGCAAATGCAATAGGAAAAAATTTCCGAAAAAACCGACATCCGTCAAGGGAAATCGCTTGACGGATGTCTTTTTATGTCTTGATTATCAATTCCGCCCGCGCCGTCGGCGCGGGCGGAAGGCATGTGTTTTAAGGCAATGTCACGGATGTCGAGCCGTATTTCGAGAAGGTGTAATCGATACGGAATCTGCCGCCGCCGCCGTTGTAGCCGACGACTTCCGCGGTGGTAAATCTGTCTCCGCGCAGTTTGACCCGCGCGTTCGTGATCGTAAACCCGACCGCTGCGGAATAGGTCGAGAGCACATTGTCCTTCAGACGGTAATACTCCCCGTCCTCCTCAACTTCGCCGAAGAAGACGGCTTGGAAGATCTCGAGATAGCAATAGTTTGCATCCGCAACCACCGATTCAATGCTCCGATAGCCCGTCTCGTTCCAGCCGTAGCGCGAGTTGGCATAAGAGTAGACTTTCCCGTTTTCCTCCGTCAGATAGACCGTTTCCGTGGTGCTGTCCCGCGTCATGGCAGCCTTTGCCTTTTGCCCGTCGACCTCGAGCACGGTGTCGTAATCGTAATGATAAGTGCCCAGAACGACCACCATGGTGACCTCTGCCGTGTAGTTGTCAAAGGCCTTCGTGGCGGCCTCGAATCTCTCCTCTACGGGTGCACTGCATGCCCCGAACGCGCATGCCGCGCAGAGAATGCTCCCGCAGAGAAGCGCTGTTGCGGTTTTTTTCATAACAACCTCCATATTTGTACGTCTATCTCCATTATAGCGAAATATAACTATATTGTCAACTCATTTTTAGAAAATTTTAGCTAAAAATTGGAGTAAAATAGGGGAAAAGGAGGTGTAAAAATGGACGTCATCGGGAGATTGAATGACCTGCGCCTGAAGAGAAACATGAGCGTCTACCGACTGGCCGAGCTCTCCGGCATCAACCAATCCACGCTTGCAAATACCTTTTCCCGCGGCACGTCGCCCTCTCTGAAGCATCTCGAGATGATGTGCGAGACGCTCGGGGTGACCCTGTCGCAGTTTTTCGCCGAGGACGAGGTGCCCATGCGCCTCACCCGCGAGGAGAGCGAGCTCATCGCCAACTTTCGGCGGCTGCCCGAGGAACTACGCCGCGCCGTGGCCGAGATCGTCAACACCGTTCCCTCCCTGCGCAGCTGAAAAATTTTTCCATCCGTCAAGGGAAATCGCTTGACGGATGTCTTTTTATCTGCTATAATTTCCTGTGTCAAGGGGAATCGCTTGACGGAGGTGCGTATGCAGATGGCGACCGTAAAGGGCGACCGCCTCGCGGACATACCGCGAAAAGGGGCGGAGGAGCGCCTCCGCTATCTCGGCCTCTTCGATACTTACGGGCCCCTCCTCACCCCCCTCCAGCAGGAGATGTGCGAGCGCAGTTTTCTCTGCGACCTCTCCCTTTCGGAGATCGCCGAGGAGAAGGGCGTCTCCAAGCAGGCCGTCTCGGACACCCTCAAAAAGAGCAGGGAGCTCCTCGACCTCTACGAGGAGAAATTGCACATCAAGAGGGACAATGACGAGTATTCCCTTGCGGTCTCCGACATGATGACGCGCGTCACGCGGGCGCTCGGAGAATTTACCCGCCTGCACCCCGAATTTTCCGAAGAGATGGCTGCGATCGCGGACATGGTAGCGGTCGGCGAGGTCATCGGCCCCGACGAGGAGGATTAAATGGCACTCTTTCAATCGCTCTCCGAGCGGCTCAACCATATCTTTTCCAAGCTCACGAAGCGCGGGAAGCTCACCGAGCTCGAGATAAAGGGCGCGATGCGCGAAGTGCGGGTCGCCCTCCTCGAGGCGGATGTCAACCTGAAGGTCGTGAAGAGCTTTATCAGCGACGTCTCCGAAAAGGCAGTCGGCCAGCAGGTCTTGGAGAGTCTCAACCCCGCCCAACAGGTCATCAAGATCGTCAACGACGAACTCATTGCCCTGATGGGGTCGGGAAATTCCAAGCTCGAGGTCGCCTCCAAGCTCCCCACCGTCATCATGATGTGCGGTCTGCAGGGCGCGGGCAAGACGACGATGTGCGCCAAGCTCGCCGTCCTCCTCAAAAAACAGGGCAAGAAGCCCCTGCTCGTCGCGGGCGACATCTACCGTCCCGCCGCCATCGACCAGCTCAAGGTCGTGGGGGGCAAGGCGGGCGCCGAGGTCTTCGAAAAGGGGACGCAGGACCCCGTCAAGACGGCGAAAGAGGGGGTCGAGTACGCCCGCAGGATGGGCTTCGACACCGTCATCATCGATACGGCAGGCCGCCTGCATATCGATGAAAAGCTCATGGTGGAGCTCGAAAATATCACCAAGGCGGTCGAGGTCACCGAGATCCTGCTCACCGTCGATGCCATGACGGGGCAGGACGCGGTCAATGTGGCCGAGACCTTCAACAGCCGTCTCGGCGTCACGGGGGTCATCCTCACCAAGCTCGACGGCGATACGCGCGGCGGCGCCTGCCTCTCCATCAAGGCGGTCACGGGCAAGCCCATCAAGTTCATCGGCGTGGGCGAGAAGATCACCGATCTCGAGCCCTTCTACCCCGACCGCATGGCGAGCCGCATCCTCGGCATGGGCGATGTGCTCTCCCTCATCGAGAAGGCGCAGGAGGCCGTCACCGAGAAGGAAGCCAAGGAGATGGAGCGCAAGATCCGCGAGAACTCCTTTACCCTCACCGACTATCTGGCACAGTTTGAGATGCTTAAGAAGATGGGCGGTGCGGGCGCACTCATGAGCATGCTCCCCGGGGCGGGCAAGCTCAACCTGAAGGAGGGGGACATCGACGAGAAGAAGCTCGAGCGCTTCCGCGCCATCATCCTCTCCATGACCCCGAAGGAGAGGGACAACCCGCAGATCATCGCCTCCTCGAGGAAGAGGCGGATCGCTTTGGGCTCGGGCACCTCGGTGCAGGACGTCAACCTGCTCCTCAAGCAGTACGATCAGACGAAGGAACTCATGCGGCGCATGAAGGGCGGAAAGGGAAAATTCCGCATGCCCTTCTGAGAAAGATAAAAAATCAACATCAAGTTGGAGGTAAATAGCAATGGTCAAGATGAGATTGGTGAGAATGGGCGACAAGAAGTCTCCCGTCTACCGCATCGTGGTGGTTGACGCGCGCAAGGCGGCAACGGGTGAGTATATCGAGAAGATCGGTTTCTACGACCCCAAGTCTGAGCCCGTCACGCTCGAGGTCGATGCCGAAAAGGCACGCGACTGGCTCGCGAAGGGCGTGCAGCCCACCGAGACGGTGAAGAGCCTTCTCGTCCGCGCGGGAGCCATAGAGAAGAGCGACAAACTCTCCCCCGCCAAGACGAAGGGCAAGAAAAAGAAGAAGTAAGCGAGGACGAAATCATGCTGGAGCTCATCAAGTATATCGTGGAGACCTTCGCCGAAGAGAAGGACAAGATCCGCTACGAGGTCGAGGAGGCGGAAGACGCCATCAATGTGACGGTGTATCTCGCCGACTCCGACATGGGCAAGGTCATCGGCAAGCAGGGGAAGATCGCAAAGGCGCTCAGGACCCTCGTGCGATCGGCGACCCCCAGAGAGTCCAAGAAGTACAATGTCGAGATCAAAGAGATCGAAGAGTAAACCATGTTCTCAAAAAAGCGTGCCGCGCGGCACGCTTTTTTTGACGACTCTACGTCATTTCAAACGCAGAAGAACTTGCTTGGCGCCCCCTCGAGGGGGAGCCGGCGAGCGAAGCGAGGCTGAGGGGGGGAAATGGGAACGGCATCGGAAGAGCACCCCTTTTCCCCGCTCGTTCCTCGCGGGGACTTTCCCCTCAAGGGGACAGCAGGCGACACCCTTTTCCCCCTCAAGGGGACAGCAAGGCCTTTTGACATATGTGTCTTCGGACATGCTATGGGGATTTTCGCTCATCTGCATCTTCGCACATATGCGTCCCATGCAAAACAATGCATAAAAAAGCCGCTTGTAAAAAGCGGCTTTTTCGAGGAAAAATTTTCAGACGATGCAGTCGGGATCGGATGCGGCGCGGTCGAGGTCGCGCTTCATGAGGTCGTAGCCGGGCTTTCCGAGCAGGGCAAAGGTGGCCTTTTTTCCCGCCTCCACCCCGGGCTGATTGTAGGTGTCGATCCTCAGCATGGCGCCCGTGTAGGCGGTCTGCAGTTCGAAGAGGAAGAGGAGCTGCCCGAGCGTGAAGGCATTGACCGCGGGCAGGAGGATGGTGTAGTTGAGGCGGCCCGCCTTGGTGAGGGCATAGGCAGTCGCCTTGTTCTCCGCCTGAATGAGCTCCTCGAGGGTGTGCCCGCCGAGGAAGGAGACATCGGGAATGCCCTCCGCGCCGTGCGGGATCTCGCCCTTTTCGGCATAGCTCCCCACGGAGAGGAAGGTGACGACCTTGTCATAGGGCCCCTCGGTATAGAGCTGGACCTGCGAGTGCTGGTCGGTCACGCCGAGCGCCTTTACGGGGGTCTGCCCCACATGGCAGGGCTCGCCGTCGAGGGTCACATTCTTCCCGAGCGACTCCGCCCAGAGCTGCGCGTACCAGTCGGAGACATAGCGCAGGTTATCCGAATAGGGCATGAGCACGCTCACATTCTTTCCGTCATTCATGGCGATGTACTGCAGCGTGGCGCACATGAGGGCGGGATTTTTCCGGAAGTCCGCCGACTTGCACAGCTTATCCATGTAGGCCGCGCCCTTCAGGAGGGTCTTGATGTCGATGCCGAGCACGGCCGCGGGAAGGAGCCCCACGGGAGAGAGCTCGGAAAATCTTCCGCCCACGCCGTCGCCGAGCACATAGCTCTTGACGCCGCCGAGCTCCTTTGAGAGTTTCACGAGGTTGCCGCGGGCGGCATCGGTCGTGAAGATGAGGTGCTCTTTGGGATTCACGCCCGCCTTTTTGAGGGCATCGGTGATGATGAGGTACTGCGCCATCGTCTCACTCGTCGCGCCCGACTTGGAGATGACATTGAAGCAGGTCTTTCTGACGTCGATGATGTCGAGCAGGGCCTTCATGCGCACGGGGTCGATGTTGTCCTCCACATAGAAGCGCGGTGCCCTGCGCTTGGAGCGGGGGAGTTCGTTGTGATGGAGATGGCAGAGCGCCGTAAACGCCATGGAGGGTCCGAGCGCGGAGCCGCCGATGCCGAGCACGACGAAGGCATCGAACTTTCTGCGGATGAGCTTCGCGGTCGCGAGGATATCCTCGACCACCTCGCCCTGGTTGTAGGGAAGTTCCGTCCAACCCATGAAGAGTTCGTCTTTCCCGCGGTTTTCCGAGACATAGGCGTGTGCCGCCCTCGCGAGCTTTCTGTGCCCCTCGAGGGTCTTTGCGGAGATGCCCTTGTCGCCGAGCAGTCGGTCGGTCATGTTTGTGTAGTCAACGGTGATGCGGAGCTCTTTTCGCATTGCCTCGCTAAGTTTCATAGTTGTCCTCCTTAGGTGTCCATCTTATTATAGCACGAACGGAAAAAATAGGCAAGAAAGGAGGTCACGATTTAGGAAAATATTTCGCGTAAAATATAAATATTTCACCCCGAGGGAGAGGGCCTTGCCGCCCTCCGCCCGTGAAACGGCAAAAACTTTTTGAGAAAGGCCGCGGCATCGAAGAGACGGCACACCTTGAAGAGGAGAAGCTCGGCCGCGGAGAGGAGGACGAAGAGGAGGACGAGCACCCAGACATAGTCGAGGCAGAGCATGAGCACCGCGCGCACCCCCATGCCCGCGACGGAGAGCGCGAAAATGATACAGGAGAGGAGGAGGGCATATTTCCCCGAGCGCAGCCTCCCCGTCTTTTTCGCGAGGAGGGCGAGGGAACAGACGGCGGAGAGGGTATAGTCCGCGGCCATCCCGAGGAGGAGGGCGCCGCTCCCCATGAGCGGGGCGAGCGTCCACGCCGTGAGGAGCATGGCGGCCGAGCCGAGGACGAAGAAGAGGAGGGTCTCCCGCTCACAGCCCATGGAGTTGAGCAGGCTCGTCGAGATCATGGTGAGGCTCATGGGCACGAGGATGAGGGCGCTCCGCGAGATGAGCATCCCGCTCTCGGCATTGGAGTAGAGGAAGACGCCCACGCCCTCCCCGCATACCGCAAGGAAGGGGATGAGGGCGCCCGCGATGAGCAGGGTCGCATCGAGCGCCTTTTTCACGAGACGGGAGAGGGTCTCGCGGTCTCCGCGGTAGTAGCTTTCCGAGAGTTCGGGGACGAGCACGAGGGCGATGGAGCTGATGAGCGAGCAGGGGATGGTGAGGATGGGCATCACCATGCCGCCCACCACGCCGTATTCGCTCATGGCGCGTGCCTTGGACATCCCCGCCGCCATGAGGCGCATGGGGAAGAGGACGGAGATGAGGGAATTGACGAGGGAAGAGGAGGTGCGCATGGCGGTCACGGGCAGGGAGGAGCGCAGGAGGGGCCTCCACTCCCCGCGCGGCGAGCAAAATTTCCCGCCCTTGATGAGGAAGAAGACGAGGGCGATGGAGAAGGAGGCAAGATAGGAGATGAGCACCGCGACGGCCGCCTTGTTGACGTCGGGGACGCCGGTGCGGAAGAGGAGCAGAAGCGCGATCCCCGCGAGGACCATGACGATCTCCTCGACGAGCTCGATGAGAGAGTAGGCGAAGAAGTGTCGGTTGCCCCAGAAATTGCCGCGGAGGACGGCATAGACGGAGGTAAAGGAGAGGCCGATGAGGAGGATATAGAAGAGGTCGGCACAGCGGGAGTCCGAAAAGACGGCGGAGAAGGGGGTGCGGAAGAGAAAGAGAAGGAGAGTGATGGTGAGGCTGAAGGAGAGCGCGAGGAGGATGGCCGCCGTCGTGGCGCGGTGTTCGCCCGCGGGGAAATTTTGCGCGCGGTGCTTGGCAATGGTGCGGGAGAGGGTGATGGGAAGGCCGGACGACGAGAGGGTCAAAAAGACCGCAAAGACGGAGAGGGCGACCTGATAGACGCCGAGCCCCTCGGGGCCCAGCGTGCGGGAGAGGATGATGCGGTACAGAAATCCGAGTCCGTGCTCGAAGGCGGCAAAGAGGGTGACGATCGCCGCGGTCCCGTATAAGTTCATGCCATACCCTATGACCGTCTGCCGAAAAATATGCAAGGGGGCATAACGGGGGAGGAGGATGCATAGGGTAAGGCATGGATCTTCGGCTCATCCGACCCCTGCGCTACCGCGTCAAGCGGGGGCAGACGGTCTCCTCCATCGCCCGCACCTATTCCCTTCCGCCCGCCCTCCTCGCCGCCGCAAACGACCTCAAAGAGGAGGTGGAGGCGGGGGACATCCTCCTCATCCCCGCGACAGAGGGGGATCTGTACACCGTGCGCGGAGGGGAGAGCCGCGCCCTCCTCTGCGGTTCGGCGGAAAAGTTCGAGGAGAAGAACGGCACGAGCCTCCTCTATATCGGGCAGACCGTCCTCCTGTAGCGAAAAAAAGGACTTGCCACGCGCGCCGAAGTGTGCTATAATGAGGCTGAGACGGCCTGTCTCGGAGGAAACAAAGGATGCATGTCACGGTGTGCGCGCTGACGCTCGTCTATATCGCGGTCCTCGTGGGGGCGGCGGCCCTGCGGACCTTCCGCTCCGACCGCGCGGGAAGGATCAAATTTTTGAAAAATTTCAAGCGCGGGCGGTTTGCCCTCATCTATATCGCCGCGATCCCCATCTATATGCTCGCCTATCTCGAGGCAAAGCAGCCCCTCGATGCGGCCTTCTGGAATTCCTTCCGCGCCTGCATCGACCTCGTGCTTCTGCGCTATGACTATGCGCCCCTGCTCGCCCTCGCCGAGGCCGAGCTCTTCTTCCGCGTCACGGCCGACATCTTCCTGACGGTCGTCCTCCTCAATGCCGTGCTCTTTGCCCTCTCGGTGGCGGGGCAGTGGCTGCGCAATGCCTGCCTCCTCCTCTCCCTCCGCCTCTCGCGGAAAAAGGTGCTCGTCATCCTCGGGACGGATGAGACAAGCCTCACCCTCCTCCGCTCGGCCGCGAGGGAGCCCTCGGTGGGGAGGGCCGTCCTCATGGGCGAACTCACGCCCGAACTTCGCGAGGCCGCCTTTGTCCTCCGCGCCGTCACGGTGCAGTGCGGACGGGAGGAGGATGTGGGCGAAAAGCTCCTTCGCCTCTTCGGGGACCTCGGAAAGCGCAAGGTCTCCGTCATCGTCAATGAGCGGGACGAGGAGCGCAACCTCATCGACGCAAAGCAGCTCTTCGGACTCATCGAGCGCGAACATCTCACGGAAATTCCCCTCCTCGAGGAGAGGGGGCTCGCCGTCTATGTCTTCGGCACGCGGGGAGATGCCGCCGTCTATCAGAACTTTACGGAGGACTCCATGGGCATCCTCCGCTTCGTGAGCCGCCATGGTCTCATCGCCGCCGACTTCACGGACAAGTACCCCCTGACGCGGTACATGACGGCGCGCGAGCTCGACTTCGGGAGTGCGACCGTGCGGGAGGGCATCGAGATCAATGTCTTCTTCATCGGCTTCGGCAAGCTCAGCGAGAGCATCTTCCTCTCCTCGGTGGCGAACCATCAATTCCTGACGAAGAGCGGGGGAAAGCTGAAGGCAAAGCCCGTCCGCTACCATCTCTATGACAAGCGGTATCCCGCGGGCAGGCTCGACGACGCCGCCGCGGTGTACAGCGGCGAACTCGTGCACGGATATTTCCGTTACGAGGCCTTTCTGAAATACTACGAGGGACGGGAGGACGAATTTCTTCCCTTCCCCGACCCGCCCGCCGAGGTGCACTACGACCCCTACGACGTCAACCATCCCGCCTTTTACGACACCCTGCGGGCGGAGATCACCGCGGCGCCCTCCTTCAGCTACATCATCGTCTCCTTCGGCAGCGATGTCGAGAACCTCGAGCTCGCGCAGAAGCTCGGACAGAAGATCAGGGAATGGGGGGATATGCCCGTCAGGATCTTCGCGCGCGTGAGGAATGGGGAGTTCGCACGGGCGGCAGGGAGCGAATTTCCCGATGTGCAGATCTTCGGCACGGAGGACGGATGCGTCTACGATGCCGCCTCCATCCTCGGGGAGGAGGTGGAGCGCATGGCCAAGCGCAAGCACCTGCTCTATGCCGCCTGCCGCGCCGCGACGGAGGGGGAGACCCTCTCGGAAGAGGAGCTCGAGCGCCTCGCCCGCACGCAGTGGTACAAGCGGCTGAAGAATATCCAGCGCGAGTCCAACCTCAGCGCCTGCCTCTCCCTCCGCACCAAATTTCAACTTGCGGGCTATGACATCGCGCGGGAAGGGGAGGATGTCTCGGAAGAATTCGAGCGGGCCTACGAGGCGGGAGACGCGCGGACGCCCTCGGGCCTTCGGGTAGAGGGAAAGGAGGTCTGGAGCTACTCCAATGCCGAGCAGCAGAGAGATTCCCTCCGCCGGACGTATACCGTGCAGGAGCATCTCCGCTGGTGCGCCTCCATGATAACCTGCGGCGTCGTGCCCGCAAGCCGCGCCGAGATCGCTTCGCCCAGCGGCGGCAAGGCCCTCGAGCGGCGCATCCACGGCAACCTCACCACCATGGAGGGCCTCGTGGAGTACCGCAGGATCATGGCAAAGGTGCGGGGCACGTCCGAGGAGGAGACCGACGTCATCCGCTACGACTATCAGCTCATGGACGATGCGGTCTGGCTCCTCCACGCGTGCGGCTACCGCGTCGTCCGCAAGAAGATCCGCTGATTTTCCCACCCCATCTATCAAAAACGCAAAAAACGGCCGAACCGAAACCGAAAAATTTAAGGGAGACATCCGTCTCCCTCATATTTATTCGGGAGGGCCGTTTTTCTTGGAGCGGATGAAAAATCGGCGGATTCCGAAGAACTTGGACAAATTCCATGGTGCAGGGGTTGCCTTTTTTCTCCAAGCGGAGTAGACTAAAAGAAAAAACGGAGATCTTTTTATGGCAAAGCGATCTATCGGCGAATTTTTGGCGGCCCTCCGCAGGGCGCACGGCTACACCCAACAGGAAGTTGCGGATCGGCTCGACGTCTCCAACCGCACCGTCTCCTCCTGGGAATGCAATTCCTCCTTCCCCGACATCCTCCTCCTGCCCGCGCTCGCGGAGCTCTATGGAGTGACGGCAGATGAGATCCTGGCGGGCGAGCGCAAGGCGGCACCCGCGGAAGAGGGGAGCGCCGTCCTCTCCGATCGGTCGGAGAGAAAACTTCTGAAGCGCAAGCTCGCGAAATACACCACGCAGGCTTGCCTCTTCGGCGGGCTCCTCGCGCTCGGGCTCCTCTTTTTCTTTCTCGGCCTCACCACGGTCATGTGGACGGGATGGGTGTGGTGGCTTCTCATGCTCTTTGCGGGGTTTGCGCTCGCTGTCGTCTCTCTCATCTGCCTCATCGCCCTCATGAAGAGTGCGGAGGCTTCGGCGGATGACGAACTTCCCAATTACGGCAGCTATGTCATCTTGCTCCGCCGCAAGCTCTCCCTCGCGCTGTGCCTTCCCGCCCTCGTGCCCCTCGGATTCCTCGTGTTCCCCGGGCTCTACGTCTTCTCCCTGACCCTCCTCTTCGAGGATGCGAATTCCTTTGTCGCGCTCCTCTCGGCGGTGGCATTCGCGGTGATCTTCGCCCTCCTCCTTGCGGGGGTCCTCTTCCCGTACGCCGCCGTTAAGAGATACGGCGGAGAGGAGGCCGTCGCGCTCCGCGCCCGCAACAGAAAGCTGTACAGGAAGGCCGCGCTCTTCGGGCTCATTCCCTGTCTTGCCGCGCTTGCGCTCATCATCACGCTCTCCCTCGTCAACATCACGACGCACGATGTGCTCTACACTTCGGACCGCGAGAGCTTCCGCCGCCACATGGAGTCGGCCGAGATCGACGGAAAGGAATATTTCGTCCCCCTCTCCGAACTCTCCGACGGGCTGGGGACGACCATCGAATACGGGGAAGAATATCTCTTCGGCGAGGACATTTCCTACTGCTTCCGTGAGGGCTGCTGCACGGTGCAATTTACGGGGTTCGGCGTGGAGATCACGGCGGATCGGCTGACCGCCGAGGACGGATTTTTCGTCTATGACCTGCGCAGAGGGACCGCGGGGACGTTGACCTTCGGCGGAAATGTGGTGATCGATGACTATTACATCATCCGCACCGAGGGGGACACGGCGTACTATGAGCGGGTCTTCGTGGAGAGTTTCCGCTCCTTCGGATGAATGATGGGGGAGATGGTAGTCCTCATCGACTGCTTCGTCTGTGTGATCGTCTGCCTCATCAGGAGAGAGAAATATCCCGCCGGATTATAAGAGATAAGAAAATAATACGAAAAGCGCCCGCCGCGGCATAGCCGCGGCGGGCGCTGAAATGTTTCCGTGAAATTTTCAGGGCGATCAGAAGTCGTCCTTATTTTTTTCGTCGTCGGGGAGGCGCTCAAAGGAGACGAGCAGGGGATGCGCCTTGGCGACATGGCTGCGCTCCTCCGCCCAGTATTCGTACCCCTCCGTCCGCAGGTAGGTGGACCAGCGGCGATGCTCATATTCGCGGAGCATGTCATTGTAGGCGTGCCCCTCGGGCGTCGATTCGTCCTTCTTCACGATGCCGAGCCCCATGCGCAGTTTGCGGTAGACGGCCTGCGCCGTGGAGGTCTTGCGGTAATATTCGTAGCGGTTGAAGAGGCGCTCCTCTTCCAGCAGGGTCTCCTTGCTCGCACTGTTCTTTTTGGCCCACGAGAGGTGCATCTCGAGGGCGTCGGCCTCGAGCTCGGGCCGCTCCACCGACTTGAGACAGTACCTCTCCCGCAGTGAGCCGATGAAGATGATGTCGTAGCTCTCGCGCTGCATGATCTCGAGGCTGTGTCCCTTTTCGTCCGAAGACACCGTGTCCGACTTCGCCGTGCTGTAGACGACGGCATAGATGGGCTCCTTCGTGATTTCACCCTGCGGCTGACGGGTGCGGGCGGTGCGCATGCGGGCGGTGCGGATCTTCATCGCCGTCGCGATATTGAGCTCGTCGTCGCCCAAGGTGACATAGACGCCCGACAGCATGCCGATGGAGGAGATCTCCGTGAGGAACTTCTCTCCCAAGACGTCGAGCTCGGGGTGATAGACGATCTCATAGTTCGCCTCGGTGGGGACATTGTTCTTATTGAGCTTGGTGAGTTCGGGCGCAAGGGCGCGCAGGCGCTCCTCCACCTTTTCGATGCCGAAGACGTGCACCTCGAGGGTATAGCCCGGCATCTGCCCGCACCAGCACATGGCCTTGAGGAGTTCGGTGCCGTAGCCGCCGAAGCCGACGATCGCCATGCGGATGTGTTTGTCCCCGTCCGCGTGGGTGAAGATGGGGTGGTCGAGCATCTCCTGAATGGCGAAGTTGCGGCTCTCGCTGACACGGCGTACCTTCATCTCGCCGTTATCGACGGAGTTGAGGAGGATCTCGCTCTCCACGGTATCCGAGAAGACATAGAACTGCAGGGCGGGCGTATTGAGCGCGGGGATGCGGCGGCAGCGGGAGATGAGGGTGAGCGCCTGACGGATGTTTTCATCCTGATTGTCGCCGATGAGGTAGACCTTTCGGGTGCACTTGCGCTGTGCCCGCTTGAAGCCGATGTCGATGACGTCCTTCTTGACGCAGATGGCGCCGCACTGCTTGGCGGCGAGGACGAGCTCGTATTCCCGCTCGGCATTGCGCTCGAAGACGTCGGTAAAGACGATGAGTTTTCCGCCCCGTCCGTGCTTTTCTCCGCGCATGATGTCCTTTGCGAGGGCGAGGGAGCGCTCATTGAGTTCGGAGAAGATGTAGAGCTCGCGGCAGGGCGTGAGCGTGTAGCGGAGCATGGCGGAGGCATTCTTGAAGAAGGTCAGCACGACGCCTGCGGTGAGCACGGGGGCCGCGACCATGATGACGGCGATGTAGGCGGAGTAAAAGGTCCCGAGCGCCGCATTGCCCTCGAGCGTCAGGAAGAATTCGCGCACGTTGTCAAATTCGCCGTTGAGGGTGATGAGGCGCAGGACATTCTGTACGGCGAGGAGGACGGCATCGAAAAACTTCGCGAAGCCCGACGTCGCCGAGAGATAACTCATGTAGTAGAGGGGGAAATAGACGACGACGGCGGCGATGAAGAAGAAGATGGCGAAGATGTGGAAGGAGGTCAGGATGCGTCTTCCTTCGAGCTCCGTCTTCTCGAGCTCCGCGCGGTGCAGGAGGTAGGCGATTGCGATGGCGGCGACGACGAGCGAGAGGGAGATCGCCAGCGCGATGCTGCAGGGCAGGGTGTAGTTCATGGACATCCTCCGTGAAATATGGATTCGGGCATATTATAGCATATCCGCGCGATGATTTCAAGTCTTCCGTGCAAATTTCCCGCCCGCGGTACGAAAAGGGGAGGAGGGCGCATACAATGCAATGAGACCGACAAGGTCTCTTACGGAGGTAACAAATGTCCTTTTTTTCCAACTTTTCGTCCGACCACTGCCCCGGGACCATCTCGGGCAGCCCCTTGAGCGGGCTGAACGAAAAGGTGTGCATCCAGGCAGAGAAGATCTTTGACGCGGGCATCATCCAGACCCGTCTCGAAAATTATGCCGCCGCGCCCCTCTCCTTTACGCCCGCCGAGCCTACATATCCCCTGACCTTCGTGAGCGCCCGCTCCACCTCCCCCGTGGGGACGGTGACGAATGTCAATGTCGAGCGGCAAGCGGAGGGCTGTTGTGCCCGCGTGCAGGCGACGGTGACCATCCCCATCGAGGTCGCCTATGTCGACGCAGACGGCAAGGAAGGGGTCGCGTCGAGCGCCATCATCCTCAATGAAGACGTCCTCATGTATGTCCCGCCCGCATCCGTCATGCCCTTTACGGTGACGGCGGTGGGCTCCTGCGTCTCGCCCGAGGGCTCCTTCGACGCCACGACGGAGAATTTCGTCATCAATGCCTGCGTCACCTGCATCCTCAAAATAGCCATGCAGGTGGAGCTCCTCGTGCCCAGCTACGGCTACTGCGTCATTCCGCCCGCACAGGAGTACTCGCAGGAGGTCTGCACGGGATTTTTCGAACTCCCGCTCTATCCGCAGGGGAAACCTTGCAGTAAATCTTAAAATGCCCATACGAAAAACGGTCCGCGGGACCGTTTTTTGTATGGTGAGGAGGGGATATGCGATACACGTCTATCTGGGATGGGGTCGGAAATACCCCCATGGTGGAGCTGAAAAGCTATGCGCGGGCGCACCGTCTCCGCGCGCGGCTCTTTGCCAAGCTCGAATATTTCAACCCCACGGGCAGTGTGAAGGACCGCGCCGCCCTCTCCATGACGGAGGACGCCGAGAGACGGGGGACCTTTACGGAGATCGCAGAGGCGACGTCGGGCAATCTCGGCATCTCGCTCGCCGCACTCGGCGCGGAGCGGGGGTACAGAGTCTTCATCACCATGCCCGAGACCATGAGCGAGGAGAGAAAGAAACTCCTGCGGGCATACGGCGCCGAAGTCATCCTCACGGCGGGAGAGGAGGGCATGGCGGGCGCTATGAAGCGGGCGGAGGAGCTCGCGCGGAAGCGGGGCGCCGTCCTCCTCCGACAGTTTGAAAATCCCGCCAATCCCGCAGCGCATTTTCGAGGCACAGGACCCGAGATCCGAAGGGAGACCGCGGGCATGGTAGCCGCGTTTGTTGCGGGCATCGGATCGGGCGGCACCATTACGGGCGTGGGAAGATACCTGAAGCGCATGGCTCCCACGGTGAAGATCATCGGCGTCGAGCCCGCCTCTTCGCCCGTCCTCGGCGGGGGCCGTGCGGGCGCGCACGGGATAGCGGGCATCGGCGCGGGCTTTGTCCCCGCGGTGCTCGACAGGGACATCTTGGACGAAGTCATCGCCGTCACGGACGAGGAGGCCGTGCTTTCGGCGAGGGAGATGGGACGGGAGGGCCTTCTCGCGGGCATCTCCTCGGGGGCGGCGCTCGCCGCTGCGGAAAAGGTCGCCCTACGGGAGGAATTTTCCGGAAAGACCGTCGTCGTCCTCTTTCCCGACGGGGGCGGCCGCTATCTCTCCACTCCGCTCTTTTCGCCGTGACGGAAAATTTTCCCCGAAATCTTATCAATGTGTCTTGACAAATGAAAGAATGCGGGATATAATGGAGACATCAAACCGAGGAGGTGGAGCCATGTTTCAGCTCAATGACAGACAGCTTGCCTTTCTTGACAGCCTGATGGTCGAGTACAACGATCTTCCTGTCGATGACAGAGGCGCACGCTTCGTGTATGATTGCGGAAGCGGGAACTGCCGTAGCAAGTGCGGAGGCACCTGTCAGGCCGCGTGCAAGTCCTCTTGCACATCGCTGTTCTCCTAAGCAGCGGGAAAAAAGAGAATGGGGCTTTGGGTCCCCATTCTTGATTTTTAAGGAGTTTTTTATGGAGAGAAGGAGAAAGATCATCACCCTCACACTGACCCAGTCGTGCAACCTCAGCTGTTCCTATTGCTTCGAGGCCAATAAGTCGGGGCGGCGCATGAGCTTCGAGACCGCAAAGGGCATCCTCGACAGGGAGCTCGACGATGACCGCTTCGACGAGTACGAGATAGACTTTTTCGGAGGGGAGCCCTTCCTCGAGTTCGACCTCATCAAGGAGATCGTGAAGGACGTCGCTCAGACCTTCCCCAAAAAACTCCTCCTCTTCACGGCGACGACAAACGGCACCCTCGTGCACGGGGAGATCCGTGATTGGCTGGAGGCGCATAAGGATATCTTCGTGGCGGCGCTCAGCCTCGACGGCGACAAGCGCATGCACGACCTGAACCGCTGCGGGAGTTTCGACCGCATCGACATCGACTTCTTCGCACGGACATGGCCCGCACAGGAGATGAAGATGACCGTCTCCGAGAAGACGCTGCCCTATCTCGCGGAGGGCATCCTCTTCATGCACGAGCACGGCTATGCCTTTACCGCCAACCTCGCCTTCGACATCGACTGGTCGGACCCCGCGAATTCCTCCGTGCTCGAGCGCGAACTCATGAAGCTCATCGAGTACTATCTCGCCCATCCCGAAGTCAAACCGTGCATGTTCCTCGACGTGCCCATCTATCTCATTGCCGCGACCGATCCCGCCTGCGACTTCCGCCAGTGCGGCGCGGGCAACGAGATGTTTTCCTACGACGTGGACGGCAAGTGCTATCCCTGCCAGTTCTTCATGCCCCTCTCCATCGGCGAGGAGAAGTCGGAGGCGGCGAAGTCCCTCGTCTTCCCTGCCGAGATCAATAAGGACTTCTTCGAGAAGGAGTGCCGCGACTGCATGGCGCTGCACATCTGCCATACCTGCTACGGCGCCAACTATGCCTCGACGGGGAACATCTTCAAGAAGGACCCCAACTGGTGCAAGCTGCAGAAGATCATCTTCAAGGCAAATGCCTTCTTCCGCTTCAAACAGCTCGAGGCGGGCACCTTTACCTCGGAGGAGCGGGACAGGCCCTACTGGATCAAGTCCATCCAAATGCTTCTCAGAGAATTTTCCTGAAAATTCACGGCGCCTGCTTCGGGTCGCCCGCGAGGGTCCCGAAGTCGGTGTAGGTCACAAACCCCGCCTTGCTGCCCTTGGGCTTTTTCACGAACTTCACGAGGCAGATATCGACGGGAACACGGTCTTCCGAAGACTCCGAAAACTTTGCGCAGATATTCGCCGCAAACTGACGGACCTCTTGGGGGACCTTTTTTCCTTCGGTGCGGATGATGACATGGGCGGAGTGATAGCGGCGGACATGCAGCCAGAGGTCGTCGGGCGAGGCGCTCCGCACGAGGCGGTCATTCTGCAGGTTGTTTCTGCCCGCATAGACGGAAAAGCCCATGTATTCGTAGGTGCGATAGGGGATGACGGGGGCCTTCTTTTTCTCCCATTCCTGCACCTTGAGAAGACCCGCGCTCTCAAATTCCTCCGCGAGGGACAAGAGGTCCTCCTCCGTCTCCGCGGACGAGAGGGCGGCGGAGAGGCTGGCGAGATAGTCGAGCTCCCGCCTCGTCTCCTCCTCCTGCGGGGCGAGCATTTCGAGGGTGCGCTTCTGCTTGCGGTACCGCTTGAAGTAGCTCTGCGCATTTTCCGCGGGTGTGAGGCGCTCGTCGAGGGCCACCTTGACGGGATTTCCCTCATCATACCAATTGGAAAGTGTGCAGCTTCTCATGCCCCGCGCGAGGGCATAGAGGTTGGCGGTGAGCAGCTCGCCCTTCAGCCTGAGCTCCTCGCAGGCGGCGCACTCCTTCTTCTTTTCGAGGAGATTCGTAAGGCGCTTTTCCTGCTTTTTGACGGCGGCGGAGAGGGCGGCGGAGAGCTTGCGCCTTTCCTCGTCGAAGCGGCGCTTTGCCCGCCTCTTCGCATAGACGAAATTTTCCGCCGAGAGGAGATCGCAAAAGCGCGGATCGGGCGTGCCGTGGGCGAAGAAGTCGAGGGGCCGATTTTCAAGTTCGAGCACGGAGGGGCATACCATGTCCGAAAAGAGGTAGGCAAGAACGTGCTCTGTGAGGTCGCCGCCAGTGAAAGTTTCGGCGATGGAGGCGGCCGTCACGGGCGCAAGTCCCGCGACATGGGAAAAGAGAAAGTCCGCAAGGTCGCCGCTCGCGTGGGAGAGCATCTCGCGGAGGGCATCCTCGTCTGCGGGCGAGACCTTTCCCTCCTGCGGCGCGGGCGGGAGATAGGGGACGCCGGGGAAGATCATGCGCTTGGTGCTCGTGTCGAGAGAGGTCGTCTTGAGTGCGCCGAGGATGGTCTCATCTTCCCCGAGGAGGACGAGATTGCTGTACTTTCCCATCACCTCGAGGCAGAGGGTGTGCCGCTCGGTCTCGAACTCGGTGCTGCCGAAAAAGGAGAAGCGGAGGATGCGCTCGAACCCGGGGATCTCCACCCCCGTGATCTCCGCCCCCTGCAGATATTTTCTGAGGAGCATGCAGAAGTTGGGCGCGACTTTGGGCGCCGCGGCATCCTCCTCCGAGAGGTATGCCCCGCAGTCGGAGGCGTTGGCATTGAGCACGAGGCGCACGGTGCATTTCCCCGTGTAGAGGATGAGGTGGACCTCGTCCCGCGAGGGCTGGATGATGCGGTTTACCCGTCCTCCCGCAAGGAGGCGGTTGAGATCGCGGGAAATGTGGTATAAATGATACGCGTCCTGCGGCATGGCGGACCTCCGTAAAATGGGCGTCTCCCGCCTCGAAAAGGGCGAAAATCGGGGGCGAAGACGTCTCGTCGGGAAACATTATACCCGAAAACAAAAAAAATGTAAACGAAAATGCTTTTCTTTTCCACCGTATTATGGTAAAATAGCAGGTGCAAACCTAAAAAGAAAGACAAAATCAGGAGCAGAACATGAATTACAACGTAACGGGTGCGGAGAAGAGCACCGTCAGGATCACCATGAACTTTGACAATGCGGAGTGGACGGCCGCCATCGACAAGGCGTATGCGCGGACCCGCCACAAGTACACGGTCAATGGCTTCCGCAAGGGCAAGGCGCCCAAGCACATCCTCGAGCTCTACTACGGCAAGGGGATCTTCTACGAAGACGCCCTCAACATCCTCCTCGAAGAGAACTATGAAAAGGTGCTCGAAGAGGAGAAGGAGCACATCGAGGTCGTGGGGCAGCCCTCCTTCGAACTGGGAGAAGAGACCAAGATCGAGGAAGGGAAGATCGTCGTCGTGGCGATCGTCCCCGTGAAGCCCGAGGTCACGCTCGGCGCCTACACGGGTATAAAAATCACCAAGTATGAGTATACTGTTACGGACGCCGACGTCGAGCGCGAAGTGGAGAGTGCCCGCGAGCACGCCGCGACGAGCGTGGATGTCACCGACCGCGCCGCCGTGCTCACCGACACCGTGAAGATAGACTTCGTCGGAAAGGTGGACGGCGTGGCATTTGAGGGCGGCACCGCGGAGGGCTATGACCTCACCCTCGGCTCGGGACAGTTCATCCCCGGGTTCGAAGAGGGCGTCGTGGGCATGCAGATAGGGGAGACGCGGGACGTCCATGTCACCTTCCCCGACGACTACCAGTCCGAAGAACTCAAGGGCAAGGCAGCCGTCTTCACCGTGACCCTGCACGCCATCAAGGGCAAGGTCCTGCCCGAACTCAACGACGAGTTTGCCAAGAAGATGGGTGCCGAGAGCGTGGAGGCCTACCGCGAGCGCCTGAGAAAGCGTCTCGAGGAGAGCGCCGCAAATCGCTCCCGCAACGAGACGGAAAACGCCATCCTTTCCGAGATCGCGAAGAATGCGACGGCGGAGATCCCCGACGCGATGGTGGACAGCGAAGAGGAGGCCTGCCTCCAGCGCGTGGAGTACAGCCTCATGTACCGCGGCATCAAGCTCGACGACTACCTCGCCTACCTCGGCTCGACGCGCGAGGAATATAAGAAGAACTTTGCCGAAGAGGCGAAGCGCAATATCATGCACCAGCTCATCGTGGAGACCCTCATCAAGAAGGAGGGCATCTCCGCGACCGAGGAGGAGCTCGACGAGAAGATCGCCGCACAGGCGCAGAGCGTGGGCAAGGACCCCGAAGAGTACAAGAAGACCATGGATCCCCGCCAGCGCTCCTATCTCGAAAACGACATCAAGGTCACCAAACTCTTTGAGTTTCTGATGGCAAATAACGAAATGGTAACGGAGGCAAAGGCATGAACGAAAAGAACTTGCTCATCCCTTACGTCGTAGAGCGTACATCGGGCGGTGAGCGCAGCTACGACCTCTACTCCCGCCTTCTGGAGGACCGCATCATCTTCCTGTCGGGCGAGATCGAGGACAATATGGCAAATACCATCGTCGCACAGCTCATCTACCTCGAGGGCAAGGATCCCACCAAGGACGTGAGCCTCTACATCAACAGCCCCGGCGGCTCCGTGTCGGCGGGTATGGCCATCTATGACACCATGAACTACATCAAGTGCGACGTCTCCACCATCTGCATCGGGCTTGCCGCCTCCATGGGCGCCTTTCTCCTTGCGGCGGGTACCAAGGGCAAGCGCTACGCCCTCAAGAACAGCGAGATCATGATCCACCAGCCCCTCGGCGGCGCACAGGGTCAGGCGAGCGACATCAAGATCCAGGCAGAGCACATCCTCCGCATCAAGGACAAGATGACGCGCATCCTTGCCGAGAACACGGGAAAGCCCTATGAGCAGGTGGCACGCGACACCGACCGCGACAACTATCTCACTGCCGACGAGGCGCTCGCCTATGGGCTGATCGACAGAGTTTACGTCAAGCGTTGACGAAAAAGGGCGGACCCATGTCCGCGAATACCTTCCCAATTTTCACAAAATCGAGAGGATGCGGCACCCAACTGCCGCGTTCCTTTTCTAAGAGGCGGGAGGGGATAAGGAGGTAATATGTCCAAATACGAACAGCACTGCTCCTTCTGCGGCAAGGAGCGGTCAAAGACGAAGAAGCTCATTGCGGGTCCCGACGGGGTCGCCATCTGCGACGAATGCATCGAGCTCTGCCGCGACATGATCGAGAAGATCCCCGCCGAAAAGGAACCCGCGGCGACGGTCGAACTCAAAAAACCCGCCGAGATCAAGAAGGAACTCGACGAGTATATCATCGGGCAGGACAAGGCAAAGCGCGTCCTCTCGGTGGCCGTCTATAACCACTACAAGCGCATCAATGCCATGGCGGCGGGCAAGAAAGACGATGACGGCGTGGAGATCGAGAAGAGCAATATCCTCCTCCTCGGGCCCACGGGGAGCGGGAAGACGCTCCTCGCACGCACCCTCGCGCGCATCCTCAATGTGCCCTTTGCGACGAGCGATGCCACGACCCTCACCGAGGCGGGCTATGTGGGCGAGGACGTCGAAAACATCCTCCTCAAGCTCATCCAGAATGCCGACTACGACATCGAGCGGGCACAGCGGGGCATCATCTATATCGATGAGATAGACAAGATAGCGCGGAAGGGGGAAAATGTCTCCATCACCCGCGATGTCTCGGGCGAAGGGGTCCAGCAGGCCCTCCTCAAGATCATCGAGAGCACGGTCGCCAATGTCCCCCCGCAGGGCGGAAGAAAACACCCCCAGCAGGACTGCATGCGCATCGACACCACCAATATCCTCTTTATCTGCGGCGGCGCCTTTGTGGGGCTCGACAAGATCGTGGGGGCGCGGAAAGATGACTCCGGCCTCGGCTTCGGCGGCAAAGTCAAGCTCGGCGAGAACGAGGTGGACTATTCCCTCCTCGACGATGTCAAGCCGCAGGACCTCACCAAGTTCGGGCTCATCCCCGAGTTCGTGGGGCGCGTGCCCATCGTCGTCGCCCTGCAGGCACTCGACGAGGCCGCCCTCGTCAATATCCTCACACAGCCCAAAAATGCCATCATCAAGCAGTATCAGAAGCTCGTGGGGCTGGACGGCGTGAAGCTCACCGTGGAGGAAGAAGCGGTGCGCGAGATCGCGAATACCGCCATCCGCCTCAAGACGGGCGCGCGGGGATTGCGCACCATCATCGAGGGGATCATGACGGACATCATGTTCGACATTCCCTCGCAGAAGAATGTGGAAGAGGTCATCATCACGCGCGAATGCGTGGCGTCGGGCACCAAGCCCACGCTGATCTATAAAAAGAGCGCGTGACGAAAACAGCAAACTACAAGAAAAGCAGCGGCGAAAGCCGCTGCTTTTCTTATGATGAAAGGAGAAGAACAATGGGTCAGGTGACGGTCAAACCGTTGAGCGGCTTCACCGTGATACTTCCCGTCCAGAGTATTTTTTCGCCGAGCGCTATGGAGACGGAGACTCCGATCGCGCCCTTTTTACTGTCCTCCGTGAATTGCAGTTCCCCGACGCTCAGGTTGCCGTAGGAGACGCCTCGGAAAAAGATCTCTTGCTGTTCTTTTTCAGACTTTTTCGTTATGAGGACGATCTGCCCGTCTTTTAGGTCAAACGTGTAGTCCGTATTTGCGTCGTCGATGTCAAAGTTGACTTGCCCTGTGTCCTTTTCGACCTTGATCTTTTGGGCGATGCGGAGCTGTCCCTGCACGTTTTCGAGCACCGCATTGCCGAGGATCTCGGCCTGCGCGATCTCCTGCATCATGCTCGTCGAGCTCAGGACGGCCGATGTCATGACCGTCACCATGACCGAGACGATCCCGAGCAGCATGACGGAGATGAGCATCTCCGTGAGCGTGAAGCCTCTTTTCGAACGGATGAGATTTCTCCTCCCTGCGGTCGTCGAATTGACGGGGCGTGCGGTCGTCGAAATGGCAGGGGAGTTGCGAAATTTTTTCATTACGTGCCTCCCGCCGTCTTGTCTCTGTAGACGAACATGCCGTCGCGTTCGAACAGTTTGATATCTTCGTCGGAAGCCGTGCCGCCGCTCTCGGGCCGATAGTGGAGCATTGCATCCTCGCCTTCGCCCGCGGCGTTGTCTACCATCTCCTCGAGCTGCTCTATGGCGTCGTAGAAGAGCTCATCCTGCTTCTGCGCCGCGAGGTTGATATTCATGGATGCCGAGTACATGGCCGCAAAGAGCCCTGCGGAGAGGGCGA
Organism: uncultured Clostridia bacterium; assembly: GCA_947597925.1. GTDB lineage: Bacteria > Bacillota > Clostridia > Christensenellales > Borkfalkiaceae > Gallimonas. The sequence continues at coordinate 269,677 of CANQFA010000001.1, forward strand.
TGATGAGGACGGCGACGAGGATCTCGACGAGCGTCTCGCCCCGCCTTGTGCGACTTTGTTTCATGCGCCGTTTCATGCTCCTTCGCCTCCCGTTTCCTTCTGCAATTTTTCTGCCGTAAAAATGGCTCCGTCTGTGTCGAAATTGAGATCCCTGTAGAAGAAATCGTTTTCTTCCGGTCCTTGGGTGAAGTTGCCTGTCCCCTTCCCATCAAAATTTGTTGCGACCTTCATGGTCATCTGATAGTCGAGGCTCGAGCCCCTTTGGGAATACATCCTGAAATAGAATTCGCCGCCCTGCAGGTGGATGTTGACATGTACGCTGCCCATTTCGGGGGCATTTTCCACCGAGAGGGTGAATGCAACGTCGTCGACCGTGTCCCCGGGTTGATATGCAAACGTCCTTAACATCTTCTGGAAATTGGCATCTGAAAAGAAGAGCCCGAGCTTTTGGATGTCCGCCAGATTTACGAACTCGACCTCATCTGCGTTCTTGGGAGCATACCCCCTTTCGGTGGACTTGAAATGGACCGGATTCTCAAGCTTCCCGAGGATAAGCTTCGCCGCAGAGGCGACGGAGAGATAGGCCTGCTGGTCCTCCCTTTCGTGCGTGTATCTGCCCGCATTGGAGGAGGCCATGGTGAGGGCGACCGTCCCCGAGAAGATGGCGAGGAAAAAGACGAGAAGGGCGATGAGCATCGACGCCCCGCGGCTGTTTCTGATTTTTTCGAAAAGTGTCTTCATGGTTCCTCCCGCTTACTCCACATGGAATCCCTGCGTGTTGTCCCACGCGACGGTCGCATTCGCCGCGGGAAGGGTTTTGGTGCCATATCCCACTGCCGCTTTGAACTCTTGTTCGTTGACGACGATCTTCTTGAAATTATGGAACCCATCTCCATTGAGATAGGTCGTATCGCCCCTCGTTGCCGTGCCCTCTTTTTGGGTCGTTTCCGCGTCGTAGCTGATATAATACTTCATATTTTCCTCCCTCCAATTACTGTAGTTCGCGAGGAAATAGAAGCCGTAGAAATCCCACAGGAGGGGGAGGGATCTATAGTTGCTCTTATCCGCCACTCCGTCTGCCTCGGGAAGGAAGGTGCTGCCATTGATGGGGTCGTAGTCCTTGGAATAATATTTGGCGCTCGTAAAGTCGATTTTGCCTGACGTGGCGGAGGGCGTGATCTTGGTCGCGCTGTCTATGCCCTGCCCGAGCAGCGTCCCATTATAGATGACGTCTTTCGCCCAATAGTAGCTGTTGTCCTTCGCGTAGGTCGCGCCGTCGGAGTTGAGCGTCCCGCCGCCCACGGTGATCTTCCCGTCCGCCGTCAATATGATGGCGAGATTCGTTTGGATCAAGCCTGCATCGTACTGTCGGCCATACTCGCCCAATACCGAATGATAGGCGGCATAGTATCCGACGAAACTCTGTCGAAATGCGGGGACTGCAGTTTCCGAAGCGCTGTCGTAAGACCGCAGCCACTCGCCCCAGAACTCGGTGTTGCCCGCGGGCATGGGGAAGGGATATTCGTCCGACGGATTGTTTTGTACGAGCTCCGCCCACGACCATGCGGTCGTGCTTGTAACGGGGCTCCACTTCGAGAATTGTTGTTTGAGCATGGGCGCGGAGCACGGGATGCCCGAAGTGTTCGGGCCGCCCGAGACGCCCTTTCGCAGCGAGAATACATCTCCCACGCAGGTAAAGCGCGCCAGGACATTTGCCGTGACGGGGGTGTCGATCTGCGCGGGATAGACATAATAGTTATCCTTGTCTCCCTCGAAGGTGCCGTAGGCGGCGGGCGGCAAAATTTTCCACTGCGCGGCGGAGTAGCAGCCCGAAACGCTGACATTGTTTTTGAGCTTTTGGGGAATGCTCGCGATGAGCCCTCCGCCCACACGCACCAACGGCATGATGATGCCCGCAGCAAAGCTGTCTGTAACTGTCAATTTGCCCTCTGCGGTTCCGGATGCCCAATCATAGTCATTGATTTTCCAGTCTCCCGAGGCGACGGCCCCGACGAGCCCGCCCGCATAGTAGCCCGTGAGTTCGCTTGCCGCATAGCTATTTGTGATCGACACATTGCCCATGGCGATGCCGACGAGTCCGCCCGCATAGATGCAATCACAGGCATTATAATAGAACTCCGTGTTGAGGAGGGAGGAGGCGGCGCAGTTTTCAAACGTCGTGGGATGGTCCTTTTCTCCGATGGCGATGCCGACGAGTCCGCCGCAGACGGTCCCCGAGATCCTGTAGTTTGTCAAACCGAAAAGACCATGAGTCGCGCCGCCATCATTCGTTGTCTGCAGAGCCTGTTTGGAATCGAGGTAGGTGCGCACGTTTTTGAAAGTGCAGTTTACGGCGATGCCGACGAGGGCTCCCGACGGCACGGAGCCATAGGCCTGAGTTATCCCCGTAATTTGCGTGGGATCGGAGGGATCGTTCAGAAGGAAGTTCCCCCTGTCTCTGCCGTTTCTCCATATCTTGGGATTGACGATATCGAGGTCCTCGAAGGTGCAGTTGCGTGCATATTCGAAAAGCCCCCCGGGAGAGGAAGTTCTGCCGCCGAGCTGAAGGCTTTTGATCTTAAAGGAGCCGCTGCCGTCCGGTTTTTTCCCCGAGAGCGTGAACTCTTTTTTATGATTGAAACGGACGGAATCGACGCCGGTGGAATCGTGGTCGCTGCCAAAGCCCCAGCCGCTGCTCCCCGAAGCCTTCAAGGCATTATTTACCTTGATATACTTATCATAGAGCTGCTGGCCGTCGATATCTCCCGAGAGCGTGGCCTTGGTGATGGGATTCACATCCTCAAAGAGATATTTGAGGTTGTTGAGATCGCGGACGGAGGAGAGAGTGACCGTGTCTGAGGCATTCGCGAGTGCGAAGAAATAGGGATTGATGTTGATGGAATAGATATCGCGGCGGCCATAGTTGTCGGCGGCCTCGTGGACGATTGCCGAGGCCCCTGTACTGTCTGTCAAGACGGTCGTCTCGTCGGAGAGGACATAAAGCCGCACATGCAGGCGGAGGGACTGGTCGACATCGACGAACTGCAAGACATTCGCGCCCTCTCGGATGCGGTCGTAGGCATTTCCCGCCTCCGCGGTGATGCCGTCCCGCATTGCCCAATAGTGGAGATAGGGATTGACCTCCTCATTGAACCAATCGGAGACGGATTCCCGCGGATAGAGCGCCTCGCTCGCCGCCGTGATCTTCCACGGATTGCTCTGATGGCGCAGTATGGACTGCACTCCTCCGTAATTCGCCTTGGCCGTGACCATGCTGTCGAAGGCGAAGCGCAGGATCCCGCTCTTCTGTACGTCCTTCCCATCGATCTTCTCGGTGAACGAGTTCGATACGATATCACTGAGCTTGAGCGATCCGTAGTCTCTCCCGATCGTGTGCATTACAGGGACAGATTTGTCCCCATCTGTAAACATGAGGCTCCCGTCTTTATTCTGCCGCTGGAAAGTATAATCCGCGTCAAACATGCCCTGGGCGTAGATGAGGACTTCCTCCTTCGGGGCGCCCTCGGCGGTTGCGGGGAGCTCGGCATAGACCTCGAACCCCAGATTCTTATCAAGGAGTTCGGGATCGGGATTTCCCACCATCTGCATCTCGAGATACATCTCGTCGTCGTAGCGCCAGACGATGGAGAACTCGGGCAGGCCGATGTTGCGGACGAGCTCGGGCTGCGGGTCGCCGCGGTACAGGCCTATCTCATTTCTCGTGAGAAAGCTCTGGACGGCCGTGGGGAAGAGGTTGGCATTGCTCTCGTCGAGATATTCCTTTTCCCCGTAAAAGACTTCCAGGATGTCTGCCGTGGTGGGATCGTAGACCACGACGATCTTTCCGTTTTGCATGAGCTCGGTGTCCGTGAGGGCGCCCGAGAGAAGATACTGCCTTCCCGCCGCGCCCTTTTCGCCGAAATTGGTGACGTAGCGGACGTTCTTTTTGCTCTCTTCTTCGGTATTGACCTCCACACTCGTCGAGACCTCGTCGAGGTTGAGGCTGTAAAAGGCAGAGCCCTTTGCCGACCCTGCGTTTTTCATGCCATAGAGTCGGCTCTGGACGGCGACGGCCACGGAGCGGGCATAGCCGTTCATGGTCGCAAGCCTGATGGCCTGCGACTCCGCGATGAGATTGGGCATGGCGATCCCGAGGAGGATGACCATGAGCGCGACGACCGTGAGCACCTCGACGAGGGTCATGCCGCGCCTGTTTCTCAGCTTTCTTTTCGGATCCATATCGGCCTCCCGAAATCCTCCTTGCAAAGAGGAGGATATACATAGAATAAGCTATTCTATGGTGCAAAATGGGAATGCGGAGGGCCGCGCTTGCCGCTTTTTCCGGGAATTTGCAAAAATGTTGTAAAAAAAGTCGGGATTTTCTTGACTTTTTATATTGGATGGGATAGAATGTATATGTAGAAGTACATAGAATAGCTTAATCTATGTACCGAAATCGTACCCGAATGCGGCGGTTTTCCCGCCGTTTTTTCATGTTCGGAGGGGGCAAAGAGGGGCGGCGGACTTTCCCCGAAGAGGGCGCGGCGGTTTTCTCCGTGTTTTTAGTTGCAAAACGGAAAAATATCTGCTATAATACGGGTAAATACGTCTCCCGCGGCCTACGCGGAGGAAAGAGGGGGAACCCATGTCCGCAATCAAGCTGGAAAAAGTCAGCAAAGTCTATCCCGACGGCAACAGGACCGTCTATGACCTCAGCCTCACCGTGGAGGAGGGGGAGTTTGTCACCGTCACGGGGCCCTCTTCTTCGGGGAAGACCTCCCTCATCCGCATGATAGCGGGCCTCGAGGAGGTCACGGCGGGGGAGCTCTACCTGGGCGACAAGCTCGCAAACGACCTCCCCGTCAAGGACAGGGGGATCGCCATGATCTTTCAGAATGACTCTCTGGCGCCCCAGCTCTCCGTCTATGAAAATCTCGCATACGGGCTGCGCATCCGCAAGAATATGCAGGCGGCGGAGGAGGAATATATCGAGAAGAGGGTGCTCGCCGTCGCGGCGCTCTTCGGGCTCACCGAGCTCCTCCTCAAAAAGCCCAAGCAGCTCACCGGTTGGCAGAGGCAGCGCGTCGCACTCGGGCGTGCCGTCGTCCGCGACCCCAAGCTCTATCTCTTCGATGAGCCCTTTTCCAATCTCGACGGCGAACTTCGCGCCCGCATGCTCTCCGACCTCGGCAAGCTGCAGGCCCGCCTCGGAGCGACCTTTTTCTATGCGACGAGCGATATTCGCGAGGCGATGAGCCTCGGAAGCCGTGTCGCCGTCCTGAAAGACGGATTTTTGCAGCAGATCGCGACGCCGCGCTGTCTCTATGAGGCGCCCGTGAACCGCTTTGTCGCCTCCTATCTCGTGCCCGGGACGGCGCTCTTCGACGGTTGCCCCCTCACGCTCGGGGAGGAGCCCTCGGTGGAGGTGCGCGGGGTGAAGATTGCTCTCCCGCAGGACATCTCTTCCCGCCTCACCGTGAAGGAGGACTGCACCGTGACCGTCGCCTTCCGTCCCGAAGACCTCACCGTGGGGAAGGAGGGCATCCCCGCGCGGGTAAAGGGGAAGGAGGGGGACTATCTCGTCCTCGAGGCAGGAGGAGCGGACTTTCTCGCGCGCGGAGAGGGGAGCGGAGAGGTCTTCCTCGTGCCCGATGCCGCGCACATCCTCCTCTTCGACGGGGAGACGGAGCGCTCTGTCCTCATGCCGACCGCGGAATTCGGAGAGGGGTGGGCCTTCCCGCCGACGCCCGCCGAGATGCGCGCCTTTTCCGCAAAGCCCAAGGCGGGCAAGAAAAAGTGAGAAAAGAGGGGCGCTCCGCTTGGGGCGCCCTTAAACAGTTGACAAAAGTCTAAAAATGGGGTAAGATAGTGCGAAAGCGGGGATGTCCCGCAAAGGAGGAGCGGGAATGGATTGGAGCATTCTGTGGGACGTCATTTCGGACGCCCTTCTCGACACGCTGAAGCTTCTTCCCTTCCTCTTCCTGCTCTATCTGCTCATAGAAATTTTGGAGCACAATACCGCGCTCTCCCGCCCCCGCATGCTCACGGGGAAGGCGGCGCCCGTCCTCGGCGCGGCGCTCGGAACTCTCCCCATGTGCGGATTTTCGGTGATGGCAGCCAAGCTCTACTCGCACCGCCATATCACCGCGGGCACCCTCGTCGCCGTCTTTATCGCCACGAGCGACGAAGCCCTCCTCGTCCTCCTCCTCTCGGAGATGGGCTGGGCGGCAAAGCTCGTGAGCGTCCTCTCCCTCATCCTCTCGCGCTTCGCCCTCGCCCTCGTCGCAGGCTATGCCGTCGACGCCGTCCTGAAGAAAAAGACGGTCCCCATCTCCCATCACGAGCACGGGCATGAACATCATGAGCACGGGCACGAGAGGCACGAAGAGCACGGACACGGGGGGCATGTCCGCGAAGAGGGCCTCGAAACCGAAGAAGAGCACGAGGGATCGTGCGAATGCGACGAGCTCTCGGCGTGCGAACACAGGCATGAAAACAAGTGGGTGCTCTACTTGCTTTCGCCCCTCGGCCATGCGCTGCAGGTGGCCGCCTTTGTCCTCGCCGTAAACCTCGTCTTCGGGCTGGTCGCGGCCTATGCGGAAGAGGCGCTGACCGCCTTTTTACAGGGAAGTGCCTTCTGGGCACAGCCCGTGCTGTGCGCCCTCATCGGCGCGATCCCGAACTGTGCCTCGTCCGTCGTGCTCGCCGAGACCTATGCCCTCGGTGCGATCGGTTTCGGCGGACTTCTCGCGGGGCTCATCGTCAATGCGGGGCTGGGCTATGCCATCCTGCTCGGCGGAGAGCGGCGGCGGGGGCTCATCATTCTCGGAGGGATGCTCCTTCTCGGCATTGCCGCGGGCTATGCGGCGGCGGGGATCGGGCTCTTGATATGATATGCCGCAGACTTGCGGCGGAGGAAAAGATATGCAGGAGCTGACACTCATAGGCAGAGAGCCCCTTACCTTCGGGCTCTCGGGCGAGATCGACTCGCAGAACGCGGAAGAATTTTATTCCGAAGTCATGGCGCGCTACAGCGAAGCGAAGGGTGACCTGCTCTTCGACTGCGAAAAGCTCGAATTCATCGATTCCACGACGCTTGGGACCTTCGTGAAGATGGCCAAGGCGGTCAAGGCGGACGGGCACAAGGTGACTCTGCGCCGCCTCTCGCCCCGCCTCGGCAAGCTCTTCGTGATCTGTGCGCTCGATACGGTGCTGGAGATCGAATCATGAAGGAGCTTTTGAGGATCGGGCTGAAGCTCGAAGATGAACTCTTTACGACCGTGCGGCTCGCGACGGGCGGGGTGTGTTCGCTCGCGGGGCTCGGCCTCGACGACAGTGAGGACTGCAAGGTGTGCGTCACCGAGGGCCTCCTTCTCCTCATGCACGCGGGCTATGCCTCCGCCGAGATCGCCGTCTCGGAGAGGGATGGCGGGCTCTTCTTCTCCCTCACGGGGAGCGAGGAGGGATGTGCGGCCTCGTCCGATGCCGACGAGATCTCCGAGGCGCTCCTCGCCGCTCTTGCGGAAGACGCCCTCCTGACGCGCAGCGACGGACGCATCTCCTGCGTCACGTTTTCCTTCGGAAAGTGATGGACGAGCGCGAACTCTTTGAAAAATACCGCGAGACGGGCGACATTGCCATCCGCAACGAGATCGTGGAGAAATATCTCTACGTCGCCTCTCTGCTCGCGAAAAAATTTGCGGGGCGCGGGGTGGAGTACGACGACCTCTATCAGGTCGCCGCGCTTGCCCTCATCAAGGGCGTGGACCGCTACGACCCCTCCAAGGGGGTCCGCTTCACCACGTTCATCACGCCCACCATCACGGGGGAGATCAAAAATTACTTCCGTGACCGCTCCCGCGTCATCCACCTGCCGCGCAGGGTCAATGAACTGCGCTCCTCCATCCGCCGTGCGGCCGAAGAGCTTGCGGTGGAGCGCGGGCATGATCCCTCCGCAAAGGAGATCGCCGAGCGGCTCGGGGTGACCGAAGAAGAGGTGGTGCGCTGTGCCGAGGCGGGGGGCGTCGTCTCCCTCGACCACGCCATCTCCGACGAGGAGAGCACGACCTTTCACGAGGTGCTCGCCGCCGAAGACGACGGCGGGATCGAACGGCTTGAGAACCGCGAGGCCCTCCTCTCCGCCATGAAGGGGCTCTCGGAGAGCGAGCGCGCCCTCCTTCGCTACCGCTTCGGCGAGGAACTCTCGCAGGCGGAGACGGCGAGGCGCATGCACGTCTCGCAGATGTACGTCTCCCGTCTGGAGCGCAAGCTCCTTGCGCGGCTCAGAGAATCGCTCGGGGAGTGGGGATCATGAGCACGGTCATAGAAGATTTTCCCGCCATGAAGGAGGCGGTCGCCGCCATGCGTGCCCTCCTCGAGGGGGCGTCCGAGGACCTCGTCTTCGAGTCCATGCTCGTGGCGCGCGAACTCATCACCAATGCCCTTCGCTACGGCGGGGGACGCGCCTACTTTACCTATGATGTCGAAAAGGGGTATCTGCGCATCGCGGTCCGCTCGGAAAACGGATTCCGTCCGCCCGCCGAAGTGCCCCGCGCCTCCGTGGATGCCGAGAGCGGGAGGGGACTCTTCCTCGTCGACTCCCTCTCCGAAAAGAGAGATTACGACGAAAAGCTCGGAATACGCGTCTTCATCCGCATTCACAAATAGACATGAAAAAACCGACCCAAGTCTGAGACTTGGGTCGGTTTCGTTTGGCTGGGGTTATTGTCCCGCGCGGTCGTAGATCTTCATGAGAAGCTTGGTGGAGACCTTTTCACGGAACTTGCCGAGGTTTTCGAAGACGGCATTGAAGAAGCCTTCATTTTCGCCGCCGAGCTGATAGGCGGGGACGCCGAAGCTGCCATACCGCTGCTCCACGAAGACGGTGCAGAACTCCTCGCGGAGGCCGTCTTCAAGCCTGCTCACGAAGGGGTCGAAGGGCTCATTCGCGGCGGGCGCCGATACTTTGCGGACGGGCGCGGCTGCGGGAGCGGGCTGAAGCTGAGGCTGTGGTGCGGGTGCCTCTTGCGGCTGAGAGGACTGCTGTGCGAGCGCGATCATCTCCTGCGCGAAGGGGCTCTCCTCGACGACCTTGTCCTCATAGGAGGGCTGAGGCTGCGCCTGCGGTGCGGGTTGGGCCTGAGGCTGAGGTGCGGGTGCGGGCTGCACGGGGGCATCTTCCTGCACATACTCCTCTTCATAGGCGGTCTCGGCTGCGGGCTGCGCCTGCTGCATGGGCGGGACCTGCTGGACCTGTACGTAGGGCTGCGCCTGCGGGACCTGCTGGACCTGCTGCACGGGCTGTGCCTGTGCGAACTGCTGAGGGAGGTAGGGCTGGTAGGGCTGATAGTAGGGCGGCACGATGGTCTGGTAGGTGGGCTGACCGCCGTCTGCGGGGAACTGAAGAAGGACCACGGGCGGGGTAGCGGGCGCCTGCTGGATGATGATGGGTGCGCCGTAGCCATAGGGAGCGCCATAGGGAGGCGTACCTGCGGGAGCACCGGGGGCACCGGGGGCGCCGTAAGGATTGCCATAGGGAGCGCCGTAAGGATTCTGTGCGGGCGCGGGTGCGGGGGAAGCATAGGTCTCGAAGGGATCATCCTGCTTGTCGATGGTATCCTTGGACAGCTCGGCGAGCACGCGCTCCTCTTGACGCTTCTTGCGGCGACGGATGACGAGGAAGACATTGATCACGGCGAGTGCAAAGGCGAGCGTGACGCCTGCGAGCACGAGGACCGCGATGATGGGGTGCTCCTTGAAGAAGGTCCAGCGGCCGATCTCCCACACGGTGGGATCGCGGAGGATGTGCACGACCGCGACAAAGATGCCCGCCGCAAAGAGGACGCCGTAGCGGACCGCATCGAAGATGTAGAAGCGCTTTGCATTCATGCGATAGATGGAGAAGACGATGTTGAAGGCAAGCGCGCCGATCAGGATGAGGTAGGCGATGGAGTAGAGGCTTGCGCCCTTTGCGATGGCATCCACGGCCTTGATCCCATTGAGCGAGAGGGCCGTCATGGCGTAGGTCACGGAGTCGGGAATGGCGACGAGGGCGACCGCCACGGTCACGGTGAGCACGAAGATGACGAGATTGACGAAGCCCACTTCCTTCCTGCGTGCGATGGCGGTGACGGCAAGGATGAGGAAGGAGATGCCCGCGATGATGAGCATGGGCAGGTCAAGCGTCAGGGACACATTCAAAAACTTCAGGGTGAAGTTGCCTTCCTGCAGGGACCCCGTGCCCATGCCGAAGAAGAGGACGGAGAGGAGGGGCCAGAGGTACGCCGCAAAGACGGTGTAGCCGCTGACCATGGCGCAGCCGCGAGCGACCTTTCCCTTCGTGACGCTTGCGGTGATGCCGAGCGCGAGGGAGAGGACGACCGCGAGGACGATGAGGGCGGTCTGTGCAAGGAAGAGCACCTCGATGACGATCTGCGAGGTCGTAAGACCGGTGAAGACGAGCCCCTTATTGATGAAGAAATAGCGGACGACCGACCATATGTAGGCGATGAGGGAACCATTCAGAAAGCTCAGCTTTCCGACGGTGCCGCCGGCGAGGTCGAGATCGCCGTAGAGGGGAACGCTGCTGTGGGCGAAGAGCTTGAAGAACTCCAGCTTGTCTCCCAGCCTTCCCAGAAGCCCGAGGAAGAGTCCGCCCACGGCGAGAAGGAAGAAGATGATCGCCATGACGCGATATCTCATCGTGGGGACTTCGGCAGCTTTGTATTCAGGACTGCTCATAAAGAAACCTCCGTTTCATCGGTATGGGAACCGAGTATACATTTTATATTTTACCATGAAAGTCAGCTTATGTCAATACATATTCCCAAAAAAATGGCATTTTCTTTTTAGGATTTTCATGGGAAATTTCAATGTCTTTGTATGCGATTTTTTGTAATTTCCTGTATAAATTTCTGCCTGTCCGCATAAAATGAGGCAGGCATGTCCGAGGATATGCATCGAAAATCGTGGCTTGGGCGGCGGAAGACCGCAAAAAGGGGACGCCGCCGCTTGCTATTTTCCGTGCGGTGTGGTATAATCGGGAAAAGGGGACTTGCGTCCCGCGGAGGATCTTTCGGGATATGGAAAAGAGAGAGAAGAGAAAGAAGATATTGCTTGCAGTGTGGGCCGTCCTTGCGGCGGGCGCCTTCTTCGGACTGGGCTGGATGGGGAGTCTCCTCTCCCTCGGTGCAAGGGACCGCGCCCTCCTGTGGGCGATCGAAAAGACGAAGGAGAACTACTACGAGGAGGTGGACGAGGACGCCCTCTACGATTCCCTCTTCGGCGCGCTCGCCCTCGACATCTACTCCGACTATTACACGCGGGAAGAGTACCGCGAGGTGGAGCGCGAGGACGCGGGGATCAATTCGGGCACGGGGATCTACCTGACGGGGGACGCCGAGGCGCGCATCTATATGGTGGTGGGCGGCTCCTCCGCGCACAGGGCGGGTCTCGCCGCGGGGCAGTATATCCTCCGCTTCGGTGCATCCCCCGAGACGCTCACGGAGGGGACGCGCGCGGAGCTCCTCTCCTTTGCACAGGAGACACGGGGTGCCCTTTTCCTGGAGGCGGGCTATGACCCCGCGGGAAGCGATGCCGCCGTGTACGAGGTCGAGAGCGGGGAATATACCGCCTCCTACTGCCTCTACCGCGACGGAGAGACCGCCCTCCGCTACGATCCCGCGACGAAGGGCTTCTCGGAGGACAGAGCGGGTGCGCTTGCGGGTCTTCCCGCGGACACCGCCTATCTCCGCCTCGAGGGCTTCCACGCCGACATGGCCGTGGAGGCGGAGGGGTGCCTGACCTACATGCGGGAGCACGGAAAGGAGGACCTCATCCTCGACCTCCGCGAAAACGGCGGGGGGATGATGTCCGTCCTGCAGAAGACCTGCGCCCTCTTTCTGCGCGAGGAGGGACGGCCCGTCATCGCGACCGCGCGCTACCGCGACGGCTCCGAGACTTCCTTTACCGCCAAAGACTGCCGCGCGGAGAACTTCTTCGGGGAGCACTCCCGCATCTTCATCCTCGCCGATGAAAATACGGCCTCGGCGTCCGAATGTCTCATCGGGGCTCTCCTCTCCTATGGCGCGGCGGACATCTCCGACGTCTTCATCAGGAGGTCGGACGGGGGCGTGAAGACGTACGGGAAGGGCATCATGCAGTCCTCCTTCCGCGATCCCGCGGGCAATGTGCTCAAGCTCACCACCGCGCGCGTCTTCTGGCCGAACGGCGTGTCCATTCACGGGAGCGGCGTGACCGACGAGATGGGCGCCCGCGCCGTGGAGGCCCCCCTTCTGCCTGCATTCGGCGGCGATGCCTTCCTCGCCGAAGTCCTTTCGGAGATCTCAGAGACGGCTTAAAAACTCCTTCAGGATATCCTCTTCGCCGACCTCTTCGCGGGGTCGGCTTTTTTCTTCGGAGAGGGGCTCTTCGGGCGACTTGGCAGCGGCGGAGGGCATCATGTCCGAAAGAGAGCGGAGCAGTTCGCGGTTTTCGCGGTAAAAGGCGAGGAATTCGGCGAGCTTTGCCTTCGCGTCGCCGCCCGCCGTGATAAGGAAAAGAACGATGAGCGCTTCCATGCTTTCATGGTATGCAGGTGGCAAGGGGGCGCGTTCGGGGCATAGGATGGAGAGAGGTGACCGAAATGGATGATTTCGCAAATTTTTCCCCGAAGAAGTCGGACGACGAGTGGCTTGCGGAGGCGGACGCCGTGCTCCGTTCCTGCCGCGGCAAGAGCGATGCGGAGATCGCAAGGCGCATCTATGCGCGGGCGGCGGAGGGCAAGCGGGCGGGCACCCTCACCAATGAGCAGATCGAAAGTTTCTGGGAGCGCTTTTCGCCCATGCTTGACGGCGCGGCGAAAAAGCGGCTCAGAAAACTCGTGGAGGAGCTGAAGAGGATGTAATTCAGATCTTCCCGAGCGCCGCAAGGAGGGCCTTCCCCTCCCGCATGGTCTGCTTGGAAGAGAAGGAGGCCCTGACGAGTCCGCTCGGGAAAGTGCCGAGCGCCTTATGGGCAAGGGGTGCGCAGTGCAGACCTCCCCGCACGGCGATATCGAACCTCTCGGAGAGAATGCCCGCGACTTCCTCCGAGTCGAGCGCTCTGTGGCGGAAGGAGACGATCCCGCTGCGATTGGGGCGGGAATAGGGCACATACCCCAACTTTTCGAGTCCCGCGATGACTTCGGCGGTGAGCGCGAGGAGGGCGCGTCCGTCTTCCTCCCCATGCGCCTGCACGAGGAGGGCGCCCTCGAAGAGGGAGCAGACGGCGGGATAGGACAGGGTGCCCGCCTCCAGTCGGTCGGGGTAAAAGTCGGGCATGGCGGCATCGTAGCTGACGCTTCCCGTCCCCCCGAAGAGGAGGGGCTCGGGCGACATCCTCTCCGAAAAGAGGAGGGCGGCGGCGCCCTGTATGGCGTGCATGCCCTTATGTCCCGCGATGGCGAGGGCGTCGATGCGCGCCCCCTTCATGTCGATAGGAAGATGCCCCGCGCCCTGTGCGCCGTCGACGACGAAGAGGACCTCCTCGGGAAGTGCGGCGCCTATTTCGGCGAGCGGGGGCGCATATCCCGTGACGTTCGAGGCCGCCGTGATGCAAACGAGTTTGGTGCGTTTGGTCACGGAGGAGGCCACCATGTCCGCGGTGAGCTCTCCGTTTTTATTGGGATAGAGGACGTCGTAGGAGACGCCCGCAGTCCGCTTCAGATGCTCGAGGGGGCGGATGACGGAGTTGTGCTCGAGGGCGGAGATGACGGCGTGGTCGCCCGCGCGGAGGGTGCCGAGGAGGGCGAGATTGAGCGCCTCGGTGCAGCTCCGCATAAAGACGACGCGCTCATATCCGTACCCCGAGAAGAGCGCGGAGAGGAGCTCTCTGCAGGCGAGGACATGTTCGCTCTGCGCGACGGAGAGGCGGTGGCCGCTCCGCCCGGGGTTGGCGCACATCCGCATGGCGGCAAGGACGGCATTTCGGACCGCGGCGGGTTTTTCTCCCTCCGTCGCGGCATGGTCGAGATAGATCATGACTTCCTCCCATTTCGGAAAAGTACTGTATTATACGAAGGCAGGTGAAAATTATGACGGTTTTGGCGGTATTTCGCTCGCGTGCGCACAGTCTCGGCTTCCTCGCAGCGGTAAAGGCGGCGGGCGTGCCCGCGCAGGCGGTCTCCACGCCGAAGGAGGCGGGCGTGGGGTGCGGGCTCTCCGTGAAGTTCGACGAGCGCTTTCTTCCCCGCGTGCGGTCGGTGCTCGCGAGGCGGCCGCTGTCCTCCTTTTCGGGATTTCTGAAGGACGGCCGCTATCTATAGTCATAAAAATTGAGACATTCCGCACAAGGGCTTGCGTGTAGCCTGAAAATATGCTAAAATGGACACATGAACACCGAAGAAATTCTGAAGGAGCTCTCGGCGCTCTATCCCGATGCGAGGCCCGCGCTCCGCTTCCGCTCGCCCTATGAGCTGCTCGTCGCGGTCATCCTCTCCGCGCAGTGCACGGATGAGCGCGTCAATCGGGTGACCGAGGTCCTCTTCGCCCGCGCCAATACGCCCGAGGCCATGCTCACCCTCTCGCAGGAGGAGCTCGAGGGGTATATCTACTCGTGCGGATTTTATCACAACAAGGCGGCGCACATCCTCTCGGCCTCCCGTGATATCGCGGAGAAGTTCGGGGGCATGGTCCCCTCCACCCTCGAAGAACTCACCACCCTCGCGGGCGTGGGCAGGAAGACCGCCAATGTCGTCTATGCCGTCGCCTTCGGTGGAGATGCCATCGCCGTCGACACCCATGTCTTCCGCGTCGCAAACCGCCTCGGGCTCGCCGAGGGAAAGACCCCCCTCGCCGTCGAGGAGGGACTCATGCGGGCCATCCCGAAGGAGATGTGGTCGCGGGCGCACCACCTCCTCATCTGGCACGGGCGGAGGGTCTGCCATGCGCAGCGGCCCGCCTGTGACGGGTGCACACTTGCAGGTCTTTGCAAGTGGAGAGGGGCGCATGTCGCCAAGGATGCAGACGAGTAAGACGCTCTCCGCGCGTATAAAAGGAAGTATCTTCGGCAACACTGAAGTCGGAGGTATTTTTTATGACCAATCTGACCGCAAAAGATCTCGATGTCCTCGTGCAGGTTTTGACGGGGGAAGAGATCGCCTGCAAGAAGGCGCGCATCTACGCCAATACGCTCACCGATGCCGCCCTCGCCGAGACCATGAACTCCGTCGCTGCCCAGCACGAACAGCGCTTCCGCGCCCTCTATGCCATGCTCGGAGGGAAATCATGAAGCAGTCCAAGCGCGAGACCACACTCTCCGAAAAGGACGCCCTGCAGGACATGCTCGACGTCGAGAAGCTCCTCATGAACTACTACGCCGCAGCGCTCACCGAGGGCAGCAGCAACTCCTTCCGCAAGGCCATCCTGAAGCGGTACACCGAGCACGCCGCGACGCAGTTTTCCATCTTCGAGCAGATGCTCTCCCGCGGCTACTACGAGGTACAGCCCGCCGAGAAGATGATGCTCGACAAGCAGACGGAGAAGTTTCAAAAGGCTGCAAAGCAGATCTCTGCCGCGACCGCGTGAGGACGGGATGAAGAAGAAACAAAGCTATCCGCACAACCCGAACTACACCATGCCTGTGCCTTCTCCCAAGGAAGACGACGTCCCCTCGACGGGACAATCATAATTCGATTTTCATCGAAATAATCAAAAAACGGGCGGTTTTCTCCTGAAAATCGCCCGAAAATCGTATATTTAGACAAAAATCGAAATAAAAGAACGCCCGCAGCGCGCCAAAGCATACCATGAAGTATGGGACCCGACAATCTCCGCACGGAGCGGCTCTACAGTCTCGGGCACACGCTCGCGGCGGCATATCTTCATATGTACACCTATCCATGGGAGGCGGTGAGGGGGCTGAAGGCCTTTGTCCGAAATCTCCGCCTCTCCCTCGGCGAGGACTACGAGGAGCGGGGGGAGGGCGTCTTCGTGCATCGCACGGCGCACATCTCCCCGACCGCCCTCATAGAGCCGCCCTGCGTCATCGGCGCGGGGAGCGAGGTGCGGCAGGCTTGCCTTCGCGGCGGCGTCCTCGTGGGCGAGGGCTGCGTGGTGGGCAATGCCGTGGAGGTGAAGGAGAGCATCCTCTTCGACGGGGTCTCTCTGCCCCATCTCTCCTATGTCGGCGATTCCATCCTCGGCTTCGGCGTCCACCTCGGCGCGGGGGCCATTGTGTCCAACTTAAAGTCCGACCGCAGCGAGGTGACCCTCTCCCTCAAGGAGGAGAAAATTTTTACGGGGCTTCGGAAGGCGGGCGCCTTTTTGGGAGACGGGACCGAGGTGGGCTGCGGCGCCGTCCTCTGCCCCGGGACGGTGACGGGGAAGGGGGTGCGCATCTATCCGCTCGTCCTTGCCCGCGGCGCCTATCCGCCCGATGTCATCGTGAAAAAGGAGGGCGTCTTCCGAAAACGATAAAAAAATCTCCGTACCTCTCGGTACGGAGATTTTTTTTCGGGAAGCTTACACGTTGAAGCGGAAGAGGACGACGTCGCCGTCCTGCATCACATAGTCCTTTCCCTCCGAGCGCACCTTGCCCTTTTCGCGCGCGCCCGTGAGTCCGCCGCACGCGAGCAGGGTCTCGTAGTCCACGACTTCGGCGCGGATGAAGCCTTTTTCGAAGTCGCTGTGGATCTTGCCCGCCGCCTGCGGGGCCTTGGTGCCCTTCGTGATGGTCCATGCGCGCGTCTCCTTTTCGCCCGCGGTGAGGTAGGAGATGAGCCCGAGGAGGGCATAAGACGCCTTGATGAGCTTGGAGAGGCCGCTCTCCGTGAGGCCGAATTCTTCGAGGAAGACGGCGCGGTCCTCTTCGGGAAGTTCGGCGAGCTCGGCCTCCGTCTTCGCGCAGACGACGATGGTCTCCGCCCCGTGCGCGGCGGCATACTCTTTGACCGCCTTGACATGGGGGAGGGCGTCTTCGGGGGTACCCATGTCCGCCTCGGAGAGGTTCGCACAGTAGATGACGGGCTTGGTGGAGAGGAGGAAGAGGTCGCGGAGCATGGCGGCCTCCTCTTCATTTACGGGAAGGGAGGAGGCGGGCTTTTCCTCCGAGAGATGGGCATATAACCTGTCGAGGAAGGCGAACTCCGCGGCCGCCTGCTTGTCCGCGCCGCCGCGCGCCGCATTGCGGATGCGGTCCCGTCTCTTCTCGACGGCCTCCATGTCGGCGAGGATGAGCTCCAAGTTGATGGTGGTGATGTCCCGCACGGGGTCCACGGTATTTTCCACGTGCGTCACATTTGCGTCCTCGAAACAGCGCACGACGTGCACGATGGCATCGACTTCGCGGATATGGGAGAGGAACTTGTTGCCCAATCCCTCGCCGCGGCTGGCGCCCTTCACGAGGCCCGCGATATCGACGAATTCGATGACGGCGGGGGTCACCTTTTTGCTTGCATAGAGGGCGGCAAGCCTGTCGAGGCGCTCGTCGGGCACAGCCACGATGCCGACATTGGGCTCGATGGTGCAGAAGGGATAGTTGGCGGCTTCGGCGCCCGCATGGGTGAGGGCATTGAAAAGGGTGGACTTGCCGACATTGGGAAGTCCCACGACTCCGAGTTTCATATAGGCTCCTTTCGGGTTACTTCTTTCATTATATAACTTTTCCTCCGAAATCACAAGCATTTCGGTTGCCTGTTTGGGCGAAATGTGGTAGAATACTTGCGAAAATACTTTTGGAGAATACCATGGATTACAGAGCTTACATTGCCGCCCGTCTGCCCGCAGAGGGGCTCACGGAGCGGGAGATCGCCGAGGCCATCGCCGTGCCGCCCGACCCCGCCATGGGGGACTACGCCCTGCCCTGCTTCCGCTTTGCGAAGGTGATGCGGAAGGCCCCCGCCCTCATCGCCGAGGAGCTCGCAAGGGTCTATCCCACGGACGGGGTCATAGAGAGCGCGAGCGCCGTAAACGGCTACCTCAACTTCCGCGTCAACCGCCGCGGCTTTGCCGAGGATACCCTCTCCCGCATCCAAAGAGAGGGAAAAGAGTACGGCTCCTCGGACATGGGTAGGGGCAAGACGGTCTGCATCGACTATTCTTCCGTCAATATCGCCAAGCCCTTTCATATCGGGCACCTCTCGACGACGGTCATAGGCGCCGCGCTCTACCGCATCTTCCGCTTCCTCGGATACCGCACCGTGGGCATCAACCACCTCGGCGACTACGGCACGCAGTTCGGCAAGCTCATTTCGGCGTACAAGCACTGGGGAAACCGCGAGGAGGTCGAGAAGGGGGGCATCCATGCCATCAACGACCTCTATGTGCGCTTCAATAACGAGGCCACCGAGGAGATGGAGGCCGAGGCGCGGGAATATTTCCGCCTCATCGAGAGCGGGGACAGGGAGGCGAATGACCTCTTCGAGTGGTTCAAATCGCTCACCCTTGCCTATGTCAAGGACATCTATGCCGCCCTCGACGTCACCTTCGACAGCTATGCGGGCGAGCGCTTCTATACAGACAAGATGCAGCCCATCGTCGACGAACTGCGCGAAAAGGGCCTCCTCAAGGAGAGTCAGGGGGCGCAGATCGTCGATCTCGAGGCATACGGCATGCCGCCCTGCCTCATCCTCCGCTCGGACGGCGCCTCCCTCTATGCGACGCGCGATCTCGCCGCCGCGGTCTACAGGAAGGCCACCTATGACTTCGACAAGTGCCTCTATGTGGTCGCCTACCAGCAGAACCTGCACTTCAAGCAGGTCTTCAAGGTGCTCGAGCTCATGGGGAAGGAGTGGGCGAAGGACCTCGTGCATGTCGCCTACGGCATGGTGAGCCTCGAGGACGGGGCCATGTCCACGAGAAAGGGCAAGGTCGTGTGGCTCGAGGATGTCATGCGGCGGTGCATCGAGAAGGCGCGGGAGGTCGTCTCCGTCAAAAATCCCGACCTTTCGGACAAGGATGAAGTCGCGCGCAAGGTGGGCCTCGGCGCCGTCGTCTTCGGCGCGCTCTGCAACAATAAGATAAAGGACATCGTCTTTTCCTATGACAAGGCGCTCAACTTCGACGGGGAGACGAGCGTCTACGTGCAGTACACCTGCGCGCGCGCCTCTTCCGTGCTCGCCAAGGCGGGCGAAAAGAGGGGAATGGGGTGCGAAATTCCCGCACTCAACGCGCAGGAGTTCGAACTCGTGAAGGCCCTTGCCGACTTCCCCGATACGGTGCGCGCTGCGGCCGCGGACTACGAGCCCTCCCTCATCGCGCGGTATGCCGTCTCGACGGCACAGACTTTCAATAAATTTTATATCGACTGCAAGATCCTGCAGGCGGAGACGGAGGAGCTGCGCTCTTTTCGCATCGCCCTCACCGAGGCGACGCTCACCGTGCTCACCTCGGCGCTCGGACTGCTCGGCATCGGCGTCCCGGAGAAGATGTGATGCAGGCCGTCTTTTTCGATCTCGACGGCACCCTCCTCGACACGGTGCACGATATCCATGCCGCGGTCACGGGGGCACAGGCGGAGCTCGGATACCCTGTCTTTACCCTTGCCGAGACCATGGCGGCCATCGGGAACGGCGCGCGGACGCTCATCGAGCGCGCGACGCCGCAGGGCGGGGACACCGAGGCCCTCTTCCGCGCCTATCAAGACCGCTACGGCAGGGGACAGGGGGAGCTGACGAGGCCCTTTGCGGGCATTTCGGAGCTTCTCGGGTCGCTCTCTGTGCGGGGCATAAAGCTCGCCGTGGTCTCCAATAAGCCCAAGGAGGCGGTGGAAAATGTCATAGGCCGCTTCTTTCCCGCGACTTTTGACTTTCTCGGCGGGGACGACGGGCTCTTTCCCCTGAAGCCCGACCCCTCCCTCGTGCGCTATGCGGCCTTTACCCTCCGCGTGCCCATAGGACAGTGCGTGATGGTGGGCGACGGCGAGACGGATGTGGAGACGGCGCGGCGTGCGGGCATGGCGGAGGTCGCCGTGCTCTGGGGATATCGCTCGCGCGAGGCTCTCGCGAAGGCAGGGGCGACCCGCTTTGCCTCGACGCCCGCGGAGCTCGAAAAAATCCTCGAAAA
The DNA here is from genome assembly GCA_947597925.1 of uncultured Clostridia bacterium. Classification (GTDB taxonomy): domain Bacteria; phylum Bacillota; class Clostridia; order Christensenellales; family Borkfalkiaceae; genus Gallimonas. The sequence goes on from CANQFA010000001.1 coordinate 289,716, forward strand.
TCTTTCGTGAAAAGATTGATATTTCGCGCCGTCTGTGCTATAATTCTACCAGAAAACCCAAGTAAGGAGATCGTATTATGAAACGTTGTGCTGTTTGCGGCGAGATCGTCGAAGACGACGTGGAAGTCTGCCCCGTCTGTAAGGCGAAGAAATTCGAACCCATCGAAGAGAAGGCATTTGCCTGTGAGCACCATGTCGGCGACGGCGTCGTCGAGGACAAGGAAGTGATGGACGGGCTCCGTGCCAACTTCAACGGCGAGTGCTGCGAAGTGGGCATGTATCTCGCCATGGCGCGCGTCGCCGAGCGCGAGGGCTACCCCGAGATCGCGGAGGCCTATAAGCGCTATGCCTATGAAGAGGCCGAGCATGCCTCCAAGTTTGCCGAGCTCCTCGGCGAAGTGGTGACCCCCTCCACCAAGAAAAATCTCGAACTGCGCGCCGCCGCCGAGGCGGGCGCCTGCGAGGGCAAGCTCATGCTCGCAAAGCGTGCGAAGGAGCTCGGCTACGACGCCATTCACGACACCGTGCACGAGATGGCCAAGGACGAGGCGCGCCACGGTGCGGGCTTCAAGGGCCTCCTCAAGAGATATTTCGGGAAATGAGCCTGCGCCGCCCATCGGGGCGATGCTCGCAAAGGAAACACCGAAGAAACACGAAAGGAAAAAGAACGGGCCTCGTCGTCCGTTCTTTTGCTTGGAGAGAGAAATTCCCGCCTGCCGCAAGCAGACGGGAACTTCTTTGGGAGAATTCGACGGGGGAGCGGCTGGGACCGCCTCCCGACAGACAGTATCATACCACCGCGCGGGCGCGATTTCAACCTACTATCCGATTTTCGGGCTCTCCTTTTCGGAGGTGGGAAAGTAGAGCCGAAAATTACGACTCTACTCTCTGTAGAACGGTTGACTTTGTGCGCGTTTTGGTATATAATGATGGTATGGAAGAAGAGGCTCTTGCCCGTATCATCGGGAAAAACATCATGCGTCTCAGAAAGCTCGCGGGCATGACTCAGCTTGAGCTCGCCGAAGAGCTCGGCTATTCGGATAAGTCGGTCTCCAAGTGGGAACAGGGGAACGGCATTCCCGATGTCCGCACCCTCGTGCAGATCTCCGAGTTTTTCAATGTCCGCCTCGACGACCTCATCGCCGAACCGAGCGAAAAGCCCGTGATCCCCAAGAAGACGGAGCGCGTGAGGAGATTCATCATCATCGCCCTCTCGGTGGGGCTGTGCTGGCTCGCCGCCGTCATCAGCTTCGCCGTCGGCGGGGTCATCTATCCCGAGATCGGCTACCTGTGGCTTGCCTTTTTATATGCCGTGCCCGCATCCGCCGTCGTGGTGCTCGTCTTCAGCTGCATCTGGCACCTGCGCGCGACGAGGATCATCAGCATCTCCGTGCTCATCTGGACGACGATCGCCTGCATCTACCTCACCGTCATCGCCGCGGTCGAAAATTATCCCACCCTGTGGATGCTCTTTCTCATCGGCATCCCGCTGCAGCTTCTGGCGCTCTTCTTCTTTGTCTGGTGGAAGCGCACGGCGGCTCCCCGCTAAGAGGATGCGTCCTTCGGGACGCATTTGCTATATCGGACCCATTCCGCAAAGGAGGTACCCATGTCTGTAACCGAGATCCCCGTCCCCGAAGAGGAAGCTCTCCGCGCGAAGACGGCAAAAAAGCTCGATCGGCGGAGCACCGCATTTGCCGTGCTCGGCTTTGCCTTCGCCCTCCTCATCGTCCTCTTCACGGTGGGCGCCTGCGTGTGCGTCATACTGCTCAACTTTGCCTCAGAGGGGGAGCTCCTCCTCATCCTTCTCGCCTCCTTCGGGGCGGCGGCGCCTCTCTCCGCCCTCGGCGCGATGCTCTTTTCCAAGGCATCGCAAAGGGCCGCCTCCGTCCTCTCCGACTACGAGGAGCGGTGCGACTCTCCCGAGAGCTTCTTTGTGGGGGAGGGCACGCTCGCGACCTTTCAGAGGGAGGCCCTCCTCTTTCACAGTGAGAAAAGGGAGATCTCCGTGCCCTACGCGGACATCGCCTTTCATGCCGTGTGCATGCGCTCCCGTCCCGCGCCCGAGGGAAATTTCCTCGCCGTCGCCGAACTTCCCGCCCGCTATCTGCAGAAGGACGCGGGGGAGGAGAAGGCCTTCGTCGAATTTGAGATGAAGGACCGCCTGCTCGAGACGCTCGCAAGGCACGGGCTGGAGATCGAGGGCGAACTTCCCGAGGGGAATGCGGAGAAGAAGCGGTATGAGCCCATGCAAAAATTTTACCGTCCCGACCGCGCGGGGCAGCGGCGTGCCCTCCTCACCATCGTCCTCTTCAGCCTCATCATCCTCGCCGCCGTGCCCGTGATGATCTTTTGGGAGCTCGCCTTCGGCATCTGCCTCGCCGTCTTCGGCGCCGTCTTCCTCGTGCGCGCCGCCTTTTCCTATTTCGGCGCCCGTGCACCCCTTGTCGTCTATGCCGAGGGCATCTTCGGACAGAGTACGGAGGGCGGGAAGATCTTCTTGCGGTGGGAAGATATCGTCACCATGCGCCCCGCGCGGGAGGAGCCCGTGCTCGGCGTGAAGTGCGTGTGCGGCGGCTATACCCTCACTCTGCCCGACGGGGCGTGGGAGTATCTCCTCAAATTCGCCCCCAAGAAGTGCGGGCAGGAGGAAGGGCCGTGCGAGAACTGAAGATGGGCGGGGTGTACCGCCATTTCAAGGGCGGCATGTACCGCGTCGAGGGAACGGCGCGCGATGCGGGGACGGGGGAGACCGTCGTCCTCTACCGCGCCCTCTACGGCGAGGGCGGCCTGTGGGTGCGCCCGATGGAGGAATTTCTCTCCGAAGTCGACCGAGAGAAATATCCCGAGGCGGCTCAGCACTTTCGCTTCGAGCTCATCGAGAGCTGAAGAAAAACTTTGACGGAAGATGCGGAGGGAGACCTCGGCATTGCATAAAAGCCCATACCCATGCCCGAAGGCGGCCTCTCGAAAGAGGCGAAGGAGGCGACATGCGCTGCAGTGTGTGCGGCAGTGACCGCGCAAAAATTTTCACGAGACAGGCGGAGGGAAAAGAGCTTCGGCTTACCCTCTGCCCCGATTGCTATGCGCGGCTCTATCCCACAGAGGAGAGCGACGATTTTCTGACCTCCTTCGTGGGGCATACCGAGAGGAAGACGCGCAAGGAGTGCCCCTCGTGCGGGACGACGCTCGACGACTTTTCGCGCACGGGACTGCTCGGCTGCGCCCATTGCTACGAGACCTTCCGCGAGGAGCTCATGCCCACCGTGCGCTATCTGCAGGGCAAGACCGTCCATGTGGGCAAGACCCCGGGCGGCGCGGCGGAGGCCGACTACGATGCCCTCTCTGCCCTCGTCCGCGAGCAGGAATACTTGCGCGACGCCATCCGCGAGGCGGAAAAAGAGGGGGAGAGCGGGCGGGCCGCAGAGCTCCGTGCCGCCCTCGACGCGGTCAATCGTAAACTCTATAAGGGGGAGGAATGATGGGCACTTTCCGTGCGGAATACGAATCGGTCGCCGTCTCGTCGCGCATCCGTCTTGCGCGCAATCTCCGCGGCTATCCCTTCCCGGGAAGGCTCGTGCGGGATGCCCACGCCGTGGAGCAGGCGAGTGAGATCATCCGCAATATCGCGGGCGAACTCACCAGCATGGAGGAATTTACCCTCTACGAGATGGACTCCGTATCCCCCGAGACGGCGGGATATCTCACCGAACATCACCTCATCTCACGCGACCTCATGCGCATGCGCACCGTCTCTGCCGCCCTCATCTCGAAGGACGAGAGCATCTCGGTCATGATCAACGAAGAGGACCACGTGCGGGAGCAATATTTCATGCGCGGATTCGACCTGCGGCGCGCCTATGAGCGCATCTCGGGCATCGATGAGATCATCTCGGACTCCGTGCCCTTTGCCTATGACCCCGTGCTCGGCTATCTCACCGCATGCCCCACCAACCTCGGCACGGGGCTGAGGGCCTCGGTCATGCTCTTTCTGCCCGCCGTCGCGCGGAGGGGGCTTCTGCGCCGCATCATGCCCACCCTCAACCGCCTCGGCCTCACCGTGCGCGGCGTCTACGGAGAGGGGAGCGATGCGCAGGGCGACCTCTTTCAGGTCTCCAACGAGGTGACCCTCGGCGTCACGGAAGAGGAGATCCTCTTCGGCGTGGAGCAGGCGGTCGGCGTGCTCGTGAAGGCCGAACTTCTGGAGAGGAGCCGCATGATGGCGGAGGAGGGGCTCGCGCTGAAGGACCGCATCTTCCGCTCCCTCGGCGTGCTCTCGAGCTGCGTCCTGCTCGATGACAAGGAATTCGCGCGGCGCATCTCCGACCTGAAACTCGGCGTGGCGCTCGGATTTTTCGGCGAAGAGGAGGAGGGCGAGGACCGCATGCGGGAGCTCGAGGAGCTCTATGTGCGCCTGTGCCCCGGCGGGATCCGCCGCATGCGGGGCAAGGATGCCGAGGGCGACGAAGATGCCTTCCGCGCGGAATATGTGACCCGTGCGATCGGCGGACTGCATCTCGTCCGTTCCTGAAATATCATTTTTTCCGACCCCATATCGATAAACCGGAGGGCATATGGACACTTCGAGGTTTTCCGAACACCTCATGCAGGTAAAACTCCTCGCGGAGGAGGCTGCAAAACAGTTTAATACCCAATATGTCGGGAGCGAGCATCTCGTGCTCGGCATGCTCTGTGTCGACGACAGCACCGCGGGGCGCATCCTCGTCGAGGCGGGCGTCACGCTCGCGCGCTACCAGGAGGTCTTCCGCCGCGCCGTGCGGCCAAATACCCCCGCACATGGCTATACGCCGCGCACGAAAAAGCTCTTTGAGCGCGCCATAGAACTCGCTCTCGGCGCGGGGACAGATGCCATCGTGGGGACGGAGCACCTGCTCCTTGCCATCACCATGCTCGACGACTGCCTCGCGGTCGCCCTCCTGAGGAGCCTCGGCACCAATATCGACGCCCTCGCCGACCGTGCCTCCGAATTTATCGAGGAAGAGGAGGACGAGGAGGATGCTCCGCCGCCTCCTCCGAGCTCTCGGTCCCTCTTCGGAGGATTTCTGAAGCAGCATAAGGAGGCCGAAGAGAGTGAACCTCCCTATACCCAATACGGCACCGACCTCACCAAGAAGGCGCGCGAGGGCAAGCTCGACCCCGTGATCGGGCGGAGGAAGGAGATCGAGACGGTCATCCAGATCCTCTCGCGCAGGACGAAAAATAATCCCGTGCTCATAGGGGAGCCGGGCGTGGGAAAGAGCGCGGTCGTCGAGGGGCTCGCCCTCGCCATCGTCTCGGGGGAGGTCCCCGAACTGCTGCGCGGCAAGACGGTCTTTTCGCTCAACATCACGGGCCTTCTCGCGGGCGCGCGGTACCGCGGCGACTTCGAGGAGCGCCTGAAGTCGGTGACCGATGCCATCATCAAGGACCGCAATATCATCCTCTTTATCGACGAGATCCACATGATCGTGGGTGCGGGGTCCTCCTCGGACAACAACATGGACGCCGCCAATATCTTAAAGCCCATGCTCGCGCGGGGCGAACTGCAGACGGTTGGCGCGACCACGACGGAGGAATACCGCCGCTTCATCGAAAAGGATGCCGCCCTCGCCCGTCGCTTCACGCCCGTCGTGGTGGAGCAGCCCAATGTGGAGGACGCCATCGTCATCCTCCGCGGCCTCAAAGACAAGTACGAGGCCCATCACAATGTCGTCATCACCGATGCCGCCATCGAGGCGGCGGTGCGCCTCTCCGACCGCTATGTGACGGACAGATTTCTCCCCGACAAGGCCATAGACCTCATCGACGAGGCGGCCTCGCGGACCAGACTGGACTCCTTCAACGGCCCCGCCGAGCTCCATGAACTGGAGGATAGGATCGCGCGGCTCACCCTCGACCGCGACAAGGCGGCGAGAAGAAAGGACTTCGACCGCGCGAGCGCCCTGAACGGCGAGCTCAAGGGGCTCACGGAGAAGCGGGACCGCATGCGCACCGAATGGGAGAGAAAGCGCAATACCACCCACCTCTCCATCGGAAGAGAGGAGATCGCGCAGATCATCAGCGACTGGACGGGGGTGCCCGTGTCGCGCCTCACCGAGGAGGAGTCCAAGCGGCTCATGTCCCTCGAGGAGGAGCTCCACAGGCGTATCGTGGGGCAGGATGACGCCGTGACGGCCGTCGCAAAGGCCATCCGCCGCTCCCGCGCGGGATTGGGCGATCCCAACAGGCCCATCGGCTCCTTCATCTTCGTCGGCCCCACGGGCGTGGGCAAGACCGATCTCACGAAGGCGCTCGCCGAGAACCTCTTCGGCGATGAGCGGATGATGATCCGCCTCGACATGTCCGAATTTATGGAGAAGGGCTCGGTCACCAAGATCATCGGCGCGCCCCCGGGATATGTCGGCTACGACGACACGCAGGGGTGCCTCACCGAGCAGGTCAAGCGCAAGCCCTACTCCGTCGTCCTCTTCGACGAGATCGAGAAGGCGCATGCGGATATCTTCAATATCCTCCTGCAGATCCTCGACGACGGGCGGCTCACCGATGCGCGCGGCCGTACCGTCTCCTTCCGCAATACCGTCATCATCCTCACCTCCAATGTGGGCGCACACCGCGTGCAGGAGGTCTCTTCGCTCGGTTTCGGCACGGCGGAGGGGGAGGATGCCTACGAGGAGATGAAGGAGCAGATCGAGGACGCCCTCAAGAAGCAGTTCAAGCCCGAATTTTTGAACCGCCTCGACGAGATCGTCATCTTCCATAAGCTCTCCCGCGAAGACGCCGCCCGCATCACCGACAAGATGCTCGAGGCCCTCGCGAAGCGCATCGAGCAAAACGGCTACCGACTTACCGTGACGCAAGCGGCGCGGGAAAAGCTCACCGCGGAGGGATACAGTGAGGAGATGGGCGCCCGCCCCTTGAAGCGCACCATCCGCCGCCTCATAGAGGACCGCCTCTCGGAGGAGATCCTGCTCGGCAACTTCACGCCGGGGGAGGGGATCACGGTGGATGTCGCAGGCGGGAAGTTCGTCTTCCGCACGGACAGGAGAGACCTATGATCGAAGTCAAGGGTCTTACGAAGATCTATAAGAGCAGGAAGGGCGGCAAATGTGTCGCGACCATATCGGCTTTATGCTGCCCGACAGGGGATCTCTCTTCGTCGCGGGAAAGAGCGGCAGCGGCAAGACGACGCTCCTTGCCCTCCTCATCCTCGCGGTGTCCTTCCTCGTGCCCATGCTGCGGCTCAGGCGCATCGGACCCACCAATGTCATCAAGGCGAAAGTATAAAAATAAAAATACGGGAGGATACGTCCTCCCGTATTTCATGATGATAGGGTTTTTCAGAGGAGACCGCGCTCGTTGAGGTCCATGATCATGCAGTGCTCGATATAGGGCGTCCACCAGTTGCGGTATCCCGCGCGCTTGGGGTGGATGGCGTCCTGACGGCACCACGCGTAGTACTCGTCGGAGACGGCGCTGTTGAACGCCTCGTCGCCGTAGAGGTCGATGACGGAGACGGCGAAGCCCTCCTCCGTCCACTTGGCGGCGATCTCCTTTACCTCCTCCACGAGTTTGCCGTATTCCGAGCCCTTGGGGTTGCCGTTGGTGCGGTTCCCCGCACTTGCATCTCCCGTGTCTCCGAAATAGGCACCCGAATAGAAGTAGACGGGGCAGTCCCACGTGTCGATGACATAGCGGATGATGTACTCCACGCCGCCGAGCGTCGTCGAGAGGATGCACTCATCGGTCTCGAAGGGGATGGTCTTCAGCATGGTGCCGCGCTTGGAGAGGCGGTTGTTCATGGCGTCATTCGTGGAGATCTGGCAGACGAAGGCGTCTACTTTTTCCGTCTTGTCGAAGACCGTGCTGTTCGTGAGGCGGGACGTGTAGGACTTTGCGCCCGTATTTTCCGTGGCATTGTCACAGAAGATGGTCGTGCCCGACACGGCGTCCTTCTTGCTCTCACAGCCCGTGAGCGCCGCCATGAAGTCGGCCATGCTCTCGCCCTGCGAATTAGCCCCGTAGGTCACCGACGAGCCGAGCCAATAGATGCGCTTGCCCTTGAGCGGGCTCTCGCGCTCCTCGGTCTGCGCAATGGAGAAGGAGGCGTCGTTTGCGTCCTTCGCCATGTCGGCCTCTTCGTCGATGGTGTACAGGATCTCGTGGGTAAAGGGTTCCTCCGCGGGGATGGTACATGCACAGAGCAGACAGCCCGCGAGCATCGCCGCACAGACGGCGGTAAATCTTTTTGTATGTTTCATAGCACCTATTCTACCTAAATCTTTTGATTTTGTAAAGATACGTCTTATGAGAAGCGGGATATTTTTATACGCTTTCCGAAAAGAGGTCAGTTTTTCCAAGGGGTGGTGAGGTCCCAGTCGATGGGCGAAATGCCGTGCTCCTCGAGGTAGGCATTGGTCTTCGAGAAGTGTCTGCACCCGAAAAAGCCGTTGTACGCCGAGAGGGGGGAGGGGTGCGCGCACTCGAGGACGAGGTGCTTTCTGCGGTCGATGAGGTCGCGCTTCTTGCGCGCATTTCCCCCCCAGAGGAGGAAGACGAGGTGCTCTTTTTCCCGCGAGAGAAGCTCGATGACGGAGTCGGTAAACCAGCTCCAGCCGCAGCCCGCGTGACTGTTTGCCTGATGTTCGCGCACCGTGAGGGAGGTATTGAGGAGGAGCACGCCCTCCTTTGCCCACTTCGTGAGGTCGCCCGAGCGCGGCATGGGACAGCCGACATCTTCCCTCAGCTCCTTCATCATGTTGACGAGGGAGGGGGGCATGGGGATACCCTCGCGCACCGAAAAGCACAGCCCGTGCGCCTGCCCCTCGTTGTGATAGGGGTCCTGCCCCAAGAGGACGGCCTTGACATGCGCATAGGGAGTGAGACGGAAGCAGTTATAGATGTCGTACATATTGGGATAGACGACATAGTGGGTGTATTCATACTTCAGAAATTCGCGGATCTTATGGTACCTCTCGTCCGAAAAGAGGGGGGAGAGGGGGGCATTCCAGTCGCCTAATTCTATCATGACGTATCTCCTATTCGAGGCTTGCGAAGATCTCCCCGAGCTCCGCCTTGAGGCCGAGGAGGGCGAGCTTGAGGTTATGGCGGAATTGCTCCGTCGTGGAGCCCATGCCATAGACATCGGAAATGGCCTTTACCGCGACGCAGGGGATGCCCGCATATTTACAGGTCTGGACGATGGCGGCCCCCTCCATGTCGCGGATGTCGCATCCGAGACGGAGGAGCAAGTCGTGGTCGACGGGGGAGTCATTGAAGCGGTCGCCCGTGCCGAGTGCGCGGCGCGCAAAGCCCATCTTGCGCGGCAGGAAGAGGGGAAGGAAGTTCTCCGTCTCGCCGTCGAGGGTGCCTATCTCGGTGCCGTTTACCTGCGTGCAGTCGACATCGTACTGCACCGCCCTGTCGATGAGGTAGACTTCGGCGACCTCCGTATTTGAAGAGGTGAGTCCGCCCGCCACGCCGAAGTTGAGGATGACGTCGGCGCCCATGGCAATGGCGGCACAGGTCCCCGCCGCGGCGTTTACCTTTCCCACGCCGCACACGACGACGAGCACCTCTTTGCCGAAGGCCCTGCCGATGTGCACCGTCTTGCCGAAGGCCGTCTTGATATTCTCGATCTCCATGCCGCTTAAGAGGATCTCCGCCTCGCTGTCCATGGCAATCACGCAACCTATCATGTCGTTCTCCTTTTTCGGACCCCGCGGTCCGCTTTTTTTCTATTATACCAATTCTTGCACAAAAAAGCAATCGCCCGAATACTTCTTTTTTCCGAGGGCAATAACCGCACCAAGGAGGTTCAAGATGAATCCGTTTGAACTGAAGCCGCAGAATGCAGACAAGATTTTTACCAATTGGAATAAGGTGCTCGTGAGACCCTACGACAAGAACGCCGTGGACCCCTATACCCGCACCCGCGTCATCCTGATGTCGGGCACCGAGTTCGAGAGCGTGCGCCTCTCGAATTCCTTCACCCGCATGTGTCCCAATAACGACGTGAGGCGCCGTCTCGCCCGCATGCGGAGAGGGGAGCAGATCCAGCAAAAGCGCATTGCCTCGCTCAAGCCCGCCAATGAGACCATCCTGGAGCACACCATAGGCTATGAGCAGCTCGCCGTGGACCTCACGGCAAACCTCGCCGTCACCGAGAAAAATTCCTATGTCAAAAAGCAGCTCGACTTTGCCCTCCTCGAGGATTTCGACCACCTGTATCGCTATTCCGACCTGATGGAGCTCGAGAAGGCGGGCGACCCCAAGCGCCTCGTGGGGAGCTATACCGAGATCATGCCGGGACGGCCCACCGTCTCGGAGTACCGCCATCCCGACGACGACGTGAACTTCTATATCAACTGCTACCTCAATGATTTGAAGACCAAGCTCAATATCGGCATCATCACGGCCGCCGAACAGCAGACCATGAACTTCTATATGAACGTCGCGAACCTCTACGCAAGCCCGCTCGGCCGCAGGCTCTACAATGAGATCGCCATGATAGAGGAACAGCACGTGACGGGGTATGGGAGCTTAAAGGACCCCACCATGTCCGAATGGGAGAATCTCCTGATGAACGAATACACCGAGTGCTACCTCTACTATTCGTGCTACGAAGACGAGAAGGACGAGCGGATCAAGGGCATCTGGGAACAGCACTTCGAGGAGGAGGTCGCCCATCTCCACGAGGCGGCAGCACTGCTCAGAACGTACGAAGGGAAGGTCTGGCAGCAGGTCCTGCCGGAGGGCGGGGAATTCCCGGAGCTTCTGAAACTTCGCCCGCAGAAGGAATATATCCGCGGCGTCCTGAAGAGCGTGCGCCTCACCGCCGTGGAGGAGGGATGGGAGGAGCTCGACAAGGTGCCCGACGGCTTCCGCTACTTCGGCTATAACGGAAAGATCAACGGAAAGCCCGCCTCCGTGGGGACGCACACGGTCATAGAAAAGGCGATCGCCAAGCTCGGGCAGGACTACCGCATCCAGAGTCCCGACCACCCCATAAGGGCGCTCGCCGACCGCAGACATGACAACCTCGATGTCGCGAGAGTGAAGGGAAAATAAAAAAATTCGCCGCTGTCGCGGCGAATTTTTTATATTTCATACCAAGTTCCTTCGGTGGGGACGAGGGCGCGGGCACCGGGGAGGCATTCCTCGACGGCGGGGGCAAATTTCTTCACGTTCATGCGGTGGGTGTAGGGCGGGAAGGCATCGTCGAAGTGGTCGATCATGACCCCCTTCGGACGGAAGACTTCGAGAAATTTCTTCATGTAGCGGTCCATGTGCGAGCGACCCTGATAGGGGAAGACGAGGAGGTCGCATCCCTTGGGATAGTCCGCCTCCCCGAGCCCCGCCGAGCCGAGCAGCATGACCGTCTTTTCGCCGTCCGAGACCTCCATGGCGTAGATGTCGTCGGTGATGACATAGTGCGCCGTGTCGAAGATGCGCTTTATCCCGGGCACGAAGTAGCGGAAGTAGGTGCGCGGGGAAAAGGCGACGCCGAGGATGGTGAGAAGGTCGAAGACGCAGTGGCGGCTCTGATGGGTCTTTATGGTGAAATTTCCGATTTTCAGACATTGACCCGCGGACATGGGTACCATGTTTTCGGTCTTGCAGCCCATCTTCTTCGCGATGGCGATGCCGTTTTCCGAGACGAAGACGGGCTTTTTTCCCGAAAAGGCATCGATGTCGATGAAGTGGTCGAAGTGCGGGTGGGTGATGAGGACGGCGTCTGCCGTGTCGGTCTCTTCGAGGGGGACGGGAAAGAGCTTTTTATTGCGCTTTAAGTAGGGGTCGAAGAGGAGGCGCGTGGAGCCGCTCTCGAGCATGACGGTCGCCGTGCCGTACCAGATGATTTTCATTGGAGTCCTCCCATGTCTCCCATTATAGCAGATTGTTCAGGGATTTGCAATCGTTTTTATGCCTGTCCGCAAAACTCACGCGAGCGGGCGGAATACGGGCATCTCTTCCCCCTCGGTGCAGATGCAGAGGGTGCGCCCCGCGAGGTCGTAGAAGGAGAGGGCGAGGGAAAGGGGGACGCCGCGAAGATAGAGGACATTCTTCTCGAAGACGAGGGCGGGGAGCAGGGAGAGCCTGTCGCCGCGCAGCTTGATGTAGGCCTCCTTCGCCGTCCAGAGGCGGAAGAAGTCCTCCCTCCTCTCTCCCTCCGTGAGGCGGGCTATGAGGGCGGCGCTTATTTCCCTTTTCGCCTCCGCATCGATCCCCACGGGGCGCGGGCTCACGGCGACGGCAGAGAGTCCCTCCGTGTGCGTGACGGAGACGAAGGGTCCCCCCGCGAGGTAGGGCTTTCCCGCTGCGGTGCGGAGGATGGGCACGTGCAGCCCCTCCCTCTCGAGCGCGGCCGCAAGGAGTTCGCCGCCGCTGCGCCTTTCTTCTGTCCAATAGATGGTCATAGATGCATGATAGCACAATTTTTCCGAAAAGTAAAGACTTTATGCGCAAACGGCGCATACTGACCGTATGCGAAAAATATGGATCGCGGCAGTCCTCCTCCTTTCGGGGGTGCTTGCGGGCTGCGATGTGGAAAAGATGGGTTCCCTTCGGTCGCTCTCTCGTCCCTACGCGGGCGTGTATCGGTGCGAGAGTCTCCTCCTTGCGGGGCGGGACTACGCGGAGGAATATCCCCTCACGCTCGAGCTTGCGTACGGGGGAGACTTTACGCTGACGATGGCGGGGCGGGAGCTTCGGGGGAAGTATACCGCCGACTGCGAGAGGGGAGAGCTCACCCTCACCGCGGAGGGGAAGACGCGCACCTATCGCTATGAAGAGGGCGCGGTGCTCGTCACCGAGGACCTCGGCGGGCATCTCCTCGCGGCGCGCTTCGTGCGGTGAGGAGATATCCTTGCATTTCGGGAGGAGATGTGCTATAATGAAGGCATGGACGGCGAACATCTCACTTCGGGCAAGCCCGCTGCAGTTACCCTGACGCGCGAACAGGCGGAGGCCTCGGGCCTCATCACGGCGTGGTTTTTCGACCCCGCACAGAGGTACTTCGTGCTCTGCGGCTATGCGGGCACGGGGAAGACCTTTCTCGTGGACCGCATCGTGGGACAGCTCGGGCTCAAGAAGGGCAACGAGGTCGCCTTCGTCGCCCCTACGGGAAAGGCTGCCTCCGTCCTTGAACGCATGGGAAACCCCGCGAGCACGGTGCACAGCCTCATCTATCTTCGGGATGAAGAGCTCGTCACCGATGAAAACGGCGAGGTCCTCGGCGTGCGCTTCGTGGGATTTCAGAGGCGGGACAAGCTGCCCTCCTCCCTCAAGCTCATCGTCGTCGACGAGACGTCGATGGTCTCCGACGAGATGGTGCAGGACCTCCTCTCCTATGGCGTGAAGTGCCTCTTTCTCGGCGATCCCGCCCAGCTCCCGCCCGTCAACGGCTTCAACCGTCTCCTCTCCTTTGCCGCCTATACCCTGACGGAGATCGTGCGCCAACAGCCCGACAGCCCCATTGCCCAGCTCGCCGCCATCGTGCGCGGGGGAGGGAAGGTCCCGCTCGGGCAATTCGGCGCGTGCGTCTATGTCATCACCATGCGGCAATTTTCCGAGAGGGTGCGCAAGAAGGCCTACACCGAGGCCGATATCATCATCGTGGGCACCAACCGCACGCGGGCGCGCATCAACCGCGAGGTGCGGGAACTGCTCGGCATCCCGCGGGAGGCCCTCCTCCCCGTGGACGGCGAGAAGCTCATCTGCACCCTCAATGACTGGACCCATCCCCTCTCGAAGGAGGGGGATTTCCGCCTCGTCAACGGCACGGTGGGGCGGTGCTACCATGTGCGGGAGCGCGAGGACGCCCTTGGCCTTCTCGACTTCCATGCCGACTTTCTGCCCGAGGGGGAGCGCGCGTGCGACCTGCCCTTCGACACCGCCCTCTTCACGGAGGGGCAGTATGCGCACGACTACGGCGCGCGGGCATATACCCTCGAGGGCGGCAGGGTGGTCGCAGAGCCCAAGCGGGGAGAGCGGGTGCGCCGCGAGGAGCCCGTGTGCCGCTTCGAGTTCGGCTATGCCGTCACCTGTCACAAGGCACAGGGCTCGGAATACGACTATGTCGTCGTGATAGACGAGAGCGGATGTTTCGGTGAGGACCGCGCGGCATGGCTCTATACCGCGATCAGCCGTGCGCGGAAGAAGCTCCTCATCGTGCGGCCGAGCCCCTTCAGGCGGTTCGGACAATAAATTTCTCCGCTTTGCCCGCTCTTTGGCATGCATTTTCTTGACTTTCGCGGCGCGAAGGCTTAAAATAATAGAAAAACGTCTCACGAGGCAACTATGTACTACAGAACGCATAACTGCAACGAACTCCGCAAGGAAGATGCGGGCAAAAAGGTAAAGCTCGCGGGCTGGCTGGACAGCAAGCGCGACAAGGGCGGACTGCTCTTTGCCGTCCTGCGCGACTTCTACGGCACCACGCAGGTCGTGTGCTCCGAGGAGCCCATGCTCTCCTTCTTCCGCGCCCTGCCCACCGAGTCCACCGTGAGCGTGGAGGGGACGGTAGCCCTCCGCTCCGCGCCCAATGAAAAGCTCCCCACGGGGCTCATCGAGATCATTCCCGAGAGGGCAGAGGTCCTCGGCCGCCGCTCGGTGCCCGCCCTTCCCTTCGAGATCTCGCACTCCACCGAGGCGGGGGAAGACGCCCGTCTTCGCTACCGCTTTTTAGACCTCCGCAACAGCGCCGTGCGCGACAAGATCGTGCTCCGCGCGAACATCGTTTCCGACCTCCGAAGGCTCATGACGGAGGAGGGATTTCTGGAAATTTCCACCCCCATCCTCACATCTTCCTCCCCCGAGGGGGCGCGCGACTATATCGTGCCCAGCCGCCTCTATCCCGGAGAATTTTACGCTCTCCCGCAGGCGCCGCAGCAGTATAAGCAGCTCCTGATGTGCGCGGGTTTCGACAAATATTTCCAGATCGCGCCCTGTTTCCGCGACGAGGACGCCCGTGCCGACCGCTCGCCCGGGGAATTTTACCAGCTCGATATGGAGATGGCGTTTGCGACGCAGGAAGATGTCTTCGCCGTCTTGGAGCGCGTCCTGCCCCCCGTATTTGCGAAATATTCGGGGTGGAAGGCGGACATGCCCCCCTTCAAGCGCGTCCCGTACCTCGAGGCGCTCGAGACGTACGGCACCGACAAGCCCGACCTTCGCAACCCGCTCGTCATCGCCGATGTCACGGAGGAGCTCTCCGCCTGCGGCTTCGAGCCCTTCGCGGGCGCCACGGTAAAGGCCATCCGCGTGCACGGGGCGGCGGTCGCCCGCAAGTGGATCGACAAGACGGCGGAAGAGTTCACGGTGAAGACGGAGGGCGGCAAGCTCTACTGGTTCAAGGTGGATGAGAACGGCGCACCCGCGGGTGGGATCGCGAAGTTCGTCACCTGCATCGACGCCCTGAAATGCAAGATGGGGCTCGAAAACGGCGATTTCGTCGCTCTCGTCGCTGAGAAGGCAAAGCGCCTCGTGCAGAAGCGCGCGGGGATCCTGCGCACCATGCTCGGCGTGGGGCTCGACCTCCTCGAAAAGGACGTCTTCCGCTTCTGCTGGATCGTCGACTTCCCCATGTACGAGATAGGGGAGGAGAGCGGCGAGCTCGAGTTCTGTCACAATCCCTTCTCCATGCCGCAAGGAGGCATGGCGGCCTTTGAGAAGGACCCCCTCGAGATCCTCGCCTACCAATACGACATCGTGTGCAACGGCGTGGAGCTCTCCTCGGGCGCCGTCCGCAACCACGACCCCGAGATCATGCTGAAGGCCTTTTCGGTGGTCGGGCTCGGCAGAGAGGACGTCGTGAAGAAGTTCCCCGCCCTCTACCATGCCTTCGAATACGGTGCGCCTCCGCATGCGGGCGTGGCCCCCGGCATCGACCGCATGGTCATGCTCATCTCGGGCACCACCAATATCCGCGAAGTCATCGCCTTCCCCATGAATGCCAAGGCGCGCGACCTCATGATGAATGCCCCCTCGCCCGTGGAGCAGAAGCAGCTCGACGACGTGCACATCGCCATCAGCAAGAAGAACTGACTTTTCCGCATAAGCCCTCTCCCGTTCATAGGACAACTTCGCCTTGTCATAGGATAACGGGAGAGGTATTTTTTATGTTCCGCATCTTTCTTGCCCTCCTTTCACGGCTCTTCTTCTTTACGGGCTCCCTGTCCGACGGCTCGTCCTATCCCCGCCCCCTGCCGAAAGAGGAGGAGGCGGCCTGTCTCAGGCGGGCGAAGGAGGGAGACAGGGAGGCCTATGACAAGCTCATCCGCCACAACATGCGCCTCGTCGCGCACATTGCAAAGAAGTACACGGGCGCCGCGGAGACCGACGACATGATCTCGGTGGGCGCCATAGGGCTCATGAAGGCCGTCACGACCTTCGAGGAGGGGCACGGCACGCGGCTCGCCACCTTCGCGGCGCGGTGCATTGAAAACGAGATCCTCATGCTCATCCGCGCGGGGAAGAAACATAAGGGTACCATGTCCTTGAGCGATCCCGTGGGAACGGACAAGGACGGGAACGAACTCACCATCATGGACCTCCTCTTCGAGAAGGAGGAAAAGGTCTTTGCGGGGGTGGAAAAGAGCCTCGTGCAGGAGAAGCTCCTCGCCGCCGTGGAGACCCTCCTCACCGAGCGGGAGGCGGAGATCGTGTGCATGCGCTATGCCCTCCGCGGCAATCCGCCCTACGCCCAGCGGGAGGTCGCGAAAAAGCTCGGCATCTCGCGCTCCTATGTCTCCCGCATCGAAAAGAAGGCCCTCGAAAAGCTCCGCGCGGGACTGAAGGAGGAGGACTTCTATGACAGGTAGCCCCTTCGGACGGGCGCAGGGAAAATCGATGTTTTTTCCTTGACAAATTTTTTCGGGTATTGTATGATAGGAGACGGGGGAATTCCCCGCAAAGGTGTATCATGGATATCCGTGTCAAGAAACTTCATCCTGCCGCAAAACTTCCCCGCTACGGGTCGGAGTATGCTGCGGGAGCAGACCTCTATGCCGCCGAGGGGGTCCTCATCCCCGCGGGGGAGACGGCGTTTGTCCGCACGGGCATTGCCGTGGAGCTTCCCGCAGGGACGGTGGGGCTCGTGTATGCGCGCAGCGGGCTCGCCTGCAAGCAGGACCTCGCACCCGCGAACAAGGTGGGCGTCATCGACTGCGACTATCGCGGCGAAGTGATGGTCGCCCTCCACAACCACGGAAAGGCGGAGCGGCGCGTGGAGGCGGGAGACCGCATTGCCCAGCTCGTCGTCGCGCCCTACCTCAAGGCCGACTTCGAGGAGAGCGAGGAGCTCTCGGATACCGTGCGCGGTGCGGGCGGATTCGGCTCGACGGGGAGAGCATAATGCGGATGCACAAGAAGCGGCACTTAGAGCCGCGGATGGAGGCGTGCGGGGAGCTTCTCCTCGTGCGCGGGAAACCCATGCCCAACCTCAAGGAGGCGGCCGAGACCTACCGCGCCCTCTTTGATTACAGGGCCGTCTTCGGAAGGGAGGCGCCTACCGAACTCGAGGTGGGGTGCGGAAACGGAGGCTTTCTCCTCGAACTCGCGCGGCGGGAGCCCGAGAAAAATTTCCTCGCCGTCGAGGTGTGCTCCAATGTCATTCTGACCGCCATGGAGAGGACGCGGGCGGCGGGTCTTACAAACGTGCGCTTTCTCAATATCCCCGCGGAGATCCTCGCCTGCTACCTGCCCGAGGGGAGCATCGGGCGCATCTATCTCAACTTTTCCACCCCGCTCCCGGGGACCTCTCACGCAAAGCAGCGGCTCACCTCTCCCCGCTTCCTCGCCATCTACAGGGCGCTCCTTACAGAGGGCGGAGAAGTGGTCCAGAAGACGGACAGTGAAGAATTTTTCGACTGGTCCCTCGAGCAATACGAGAAAGAGGGGTACCATGTCCGAAGTGTGACGCGCGATCTGCATCACAGCGCGGAGGCGGCGGGAAATATCGTGACCGAGTACGAGGCGAATTTTCTTGCGCAGGGGAAGCCCATCTTCCGGGCGGTCGCCGTGCGCGGGTAGGAGGGTCCCATGTGGTACGAGATCGTATTTCGGGTGCTCAGCATCCTCAACTATGCGGTCATCATCGTGATCGCACTCCCCATCGTCCTGCAGGTGCTCTATATCCTTCTGGCCTTTGTGCCGAAAAAGGTCTTTCCGAAGAGCGAAAGAAAGGGGCGCATCGCCTACCTCATCCCCGCGCATGACGAGGAGGAGGTCATCGGCGCGACCGTAAGACGCCTTCTCTCCGAGCAGGACTATCCCCGCGAGCTCTTCGATGTCATCGTCGTCGCCCACAACTGCACGGACGGGACGGCGCGCATCGCACGGGAGGCGGGCGCCATCGTCCTCGAGCTCAATGACCCCGACCCCGCCCACCGCAAGGCGCTCTATCCCTTGAGGCACGGCATCGAGCATATCCTCGCCGAGGGCAAGTACGACTTTGTCGTCCATCTCGACGCGGACAACGGCATCAACCCTGCCTTTTCCTCCCTCATGAACGACGCCTATCAGGCGGGGGTGGACCTCGCCCGTCCCTACGAAGCCGCCCTCAATGCGACGGCGAACTTCTACACCAAGGCGAGCGCCATGCTCTACAGCTTCGACTCCCGCTACGGAAGCCGCGTGCGCGAGAGGCTCCACCTCGCGGCCCATGTCAACGGCAGCGGCGCCATGATGAGCGTCAGGATGCTTGAAAAATGCGGCTATGACTGCGAGACGGTCTGCGACGACGCGGAGTTCAACTTAAACCGCCTCTACGACGGGTACAAGGGGCACTTCGTGGAGGATGCCGTCGTCTATGAGGACATGCCCGCCTCCTTTCACGATACCCTTGTCCGCAATCGCCGCATGGGAAGCAGCGTCTTAGACCTCTTCAAGAAGAATGCCTTTCCCATGCTCGGGGCCTTTTTCCGCACGGGGAACTTCTCCTTCGTGGAGATCTTCCTCCTCTACATGCTCAACATGCTAAATGTCCTCATCGCCGTCTGGATGCCCCTCTACTATGTCTACCACTTCGTCTTCTGTGCGTTTGCGGCATACGGCGGGCTGGAGGTCACCCTGTATCCCGCGGGGTACTATGCGTCGATGATCCGGGGGACGCTCATCGTCGCCGCCTGCATCCTCGTGGGGCTCTTCCTGCTCTTCGGCTACGGACAGGCGATAGGGCTCGTCCTCACCGACTATAAGAAGCTCGGCGCGAAGAACCGCCGCGAACTTCTCCCCACGGCATTTTTATTCCCGCTCTTTCTCATCCTGTATGCGGTGACCTTGCTCGCGGGTACCATGTCCAAGCCCAAGACGTGGGAAAAGCTCAACCGAACCAAACAAGAGTAAATATTTATGGAAGATCTCGCACTCAGAATCGAAAATCTCTCGAAGTCCTACGGCGACGTGCAGGCGGTGGGGGGCATCTCCTTTACCGTGAGGCGGGGCTCGCTCTTTGCCTTCCTCGGCATCAACGGCGCGGGGAAGAGCACCACCATCAACATGATCTGCTCCATCCTGAAAAAGGACGGCGGCAAGATCTATGTGGGCGGGCACGACCTCGACGAGGACCCCTTCGCCATCAAGCGCGAACTGGGCGTCGTGTTTCAGACGAGCGTCCTTGACAAGCAGCTCACCGTGCGGCAAAATCTCACCATCCGCACCTCCTTCTATTCCCTCCCGAAGGCGGAGGCGAAGGAGAATATCCGCGAGATCGTGGACCTACTCGAACTCTCGCCCATTCTGGACCGCCCCGTCAAAAATCTCTCGGGCGGGCAGATGCGAAGGGTGGACATCGCCCGCGCCATGGTGCACAGGCCGCAGCTCCTCATCCTCGATGAGCCGACGACGGGCCTCGACCCCAAGACCCGCCTCGCCGTGTGGTCGCTCATCGACCGCATCCGCAGTGAGACGGGCATGACCGTCTTCCTCACCACCCACTACCTCGAGGAGGCGGACAAGGCGTCCGACGTCGTCATCATGGATAAGGGGAAGATCATCGCCCACGGCACCCCCAATGAGCTCAAGAATGCCTACTCGCGGGACAAACTCATCTGCTACCGCGCGCGGAGCGAAGAGCTCGAGGGCGTACTGCGGGCGGAGGACAGGGATTTTTCCTACGAC
Source organism: uncultured Clostridia bacterium (assembly GCA_947597925.1). GTDB lineage: Bacteria > Bacillota > Clostridia > Christensenellales > Borkfalkiaceae > Gallimonas. The sequence goes on from CANQFA010000001.1 coordinate 309,834, forward strand.
GAGGAGCGGGGAGCCTATGAGATAATTCTCCGCGACACGGCGGCGGCAAAGGAGCTCCTCCTCCGCTGCGGAGAATATTTCCCCGACATCGAGATCATGAAGGGAAATATGGACGACGTCTTTCTGAATGTCACGGGCAGAGCAATGCGGCTGTCGGAGGGGGAAGAGGTATGAAGACACGCTATTTTCACATCTTCTGCACGCTCACGAAGCGCCACCTCATGGTCTTTTTCAAGAACAAGGTGCGCCTCATGTATACCCTGCTCGTGCCCGTCATCATCTTTGCGGTCTACCTCCTCTTCCTGCGGGGGCTCGAGCTCGGCATGGTGCAAAATATCCTGAGCGACCCCGCGCTCGGACTCGGTGCCGACGTGATCGCCGACGTGCAGCTGCACAAGTATATCGAGACGCTCGTGGACAGCTGGATGCTCTCGGGCATCATCGGGCTCTCCACCATCACCGTGGCGCTGCAGACGAATACCGTCATCGTGGAGGACAAGGAAAACGGCGTCAACCGCGACTTCGCCTCCTCGCCCATCCACAGAAATCTCCTCATCGCGAGCTATTTCGTCTACAACTTCCTCGTATCCGCGCTCATCTGCCTCGTCTTCTATCTCGTCTGCCTCGTCTATCTCGCGGCAATGGGGGAGCTGCTCATCTCCTTCGGCGAGGTGCTCCTCTCCCTCGTCGTGATGTTCTTCGCGACCGTCGCCTCTACGCTCATGACCGTCTTCATCTGCTCCTTCGTCAAGACGGAGGGAACCATGATGAGCATCGTCGCCATCTTCTCGACGGCCGTGGGATTTCTGATCGGCGCCTACATGCCCCTCGGCATGATGCCCGACTGGGTGCAGGGCATCTGCGGATTCATCCCCGGGACCTATGCCTGCTCGCTGCTCCGCTACGCCTTCATGAAGACGCCGCTCGCCGAGCTCACGGCCTATGTGCAGGGGCTGGACCTTCCCGCAGGGGCCTTCGAAAAGCTCCTCGAGGGGGTCGCGGGGACCTTCGGCTACGACATCAGTTTCTTCGGCGTTCCCGTTCCGCCGCACTTCCAGGCGCTCGCGCTCGCGGTGTATATCGTCCTCTTCGTCGCGCTCAATATCGGCGTGGGCAGCAAGGTAGCCGAGGTGCTCGGCATGGGAAGACGAAAAAAGAAGTGATTTTCTGAAAAAAATGTACCGCTCCGCTCGGGGCGGTATTTTTTCGTTTTGCGGGAATGGGGTGCGAAAACCGAGGGAAACATTGTGAAGACGCGGTGAAAAGATGGGCGCGGAGAGGCGGATTTTCAAATCAGGTTGATTTTTTCGCGCAGATATGGTATAATGAGGATACATGGAATCAAGCTCACGGGAGGATGCGATCATGAAGAGAGCAAAACTCGGCATCTTTGCGGTCTTTCTTTCGGCGGCCCTGTTTGCGCCCGCCTGCCTTTCCGTGTCCGCGGAAGGGGGGCATGACTACGACTACGCCCGCGCGGGCGATGTGGGCGCGGTGACCTATACCGCCGTCGATCTCCTCGCAAAGCTCGGCATCACCCCCTCCGAAGAGGAGAGGGACTATCTCCTCGAAAAGGGGCTCTTTACCCTCCGCTACAGCCCCGCGCTCTCGGCGGGCGCCGCCTCGGTGAATTTTGAGGACGGCGAACTCACGGTGGACGTCTCGCCCGTCTTCTACACTGCGAAAAACGGGCAGACGGTCGTGTGGACCCCCCTCACGGTGGACGGCGGCGGGACCCTCTCGGGGGATGCCCTGCACTACGAGACGACCCCCGCGGAGGGCAAGGACTCTGTGACGGTGCGCTTCGGGAGCACCCTCACCGTCGCGGCCGAAGACGTCAATGCCGTGCTCACTGCGGCCTATGATGCGGGCATGGGTGCCGCCGAGAAGCTCGCGGAGAAGGAACGGGCCTATGCGGAGGAGAAGCGCACCTACGACGCCTCCGTCGCCGCATACGAGGCATATCAGAGCGCCCTCACGGCCTATGAGGAGGACCTCGAAGAATATCATATCTATCAGAACGCCCTCGCGCTCTGGCGGGAGCAGGACGAAGCATACCGCAACTATCTCGAAAGATACGAGGCCTATCTCGAGGAGCAGCGCACCTACTATGACTTCAACTCCGTGCTCAGCGAATACCGCGCGAAGAAGGCGGAATACGACCGCTATCTCGAGGACTATGCCGACTACGAGAGGCGGTACGAGGACTATCTCGCAAGTCTCGACTCCGAGGAGGCGCGCGGCCAGCTCGCCCGCCTGAAGATCCTCGACTACCTCACCACGCCCTCCACCTCCTTACAGCGCACCCTCTACTCCGCCATCACGGGGAGCGCCGTCTCCTTTGTCCTCGACATGAAGGAGACCCTCGTGCGGTACAATCTCGTGGACAAGAAGGTCATAGACCGCACCGAGGAGGTGACGCGGCGCCTCCGCAACGAACTCGCCGCCCTCGAGGCCTGCACCACGGACCGCGACCGCTATATCTACTACAAGACCTACTATACGACGCTGCGGGACGACTTCTGCGACCTCTTCCGCTGCCTCGACTACATGTACCAGAACCCCAACTTCAGCGTGCATGGGCCCATCCATGACCGCACCGAAAACGATCAGAACCGCAAGTTCTGGATCCTGCTCGCCCAGCTCTACTATTTCTGCAATGCCATCACGGACGGGCAGGTCTCCACCTATAACATCAAGTACAACTTCGGCTATAAGGAGAAATATCCCTACCGCTATTTCGACAGCAGCTACCGCATCGACGGCAAGACGCCCGCCGAGATCCTCGAAAACGACCCCGCGGCCCTGCTGCAGGACGGGGAAAATGCCGCGCCGCCCGAGAGCGGATATCTCCTTCCCGAGCCGCCCGAGCCGCCCGAGCCCGTAGAGGACCCCGGAGAGGCGCCCAACCGCCCTTCTTCGCCGCCCATCGCGCCCCGCGAGGTGACGCCGCCCGGCCCCGAGCCCGAGCTCGTCCTCGAGCCCGTGAGGCCGCAGGAGGTACCCATGCCCGCGGGAGAGCCTCGGAAATACACGCCCACCGCGGAGGAGAGCGCCCTGAAGGCGGCCTACGATGCGGGGAAATTTTCCGACCGCAAGGCAAGTCTTCGCAAGGAGGACTTCCTCTGGGAAGTGGAGACCTCGGTCGACCGCTATTTCCGCAACGCCCGCACCGTGGTCGTGGAGTACTACGATGGGGAGCGCCTCCTCGGCACGGACGACGTGATGCGGGGAGATTTCCTCACGCCGACCGTCGCGGAGCCCACGCGCGAGGAGACGGGGTATACCTACACCTTTGCGGGCTGGAATGACGGGACGGGGGCGCCCTTTGACCTCACGAAGGCCATCGATACCGACGCGGCGACCATCCGTCTCTATGCCCGCTTCACGCGCACGCCCAACCTCTATGACGTCATCTGGGAAGTGGACGGCGCGATCAGGCAGGGCAAGGCCGCCTATAGGTCCGTGCCCGCCTACGACGGGGCGATGGGGCCTCTCGTAAAGGAACGCGCGGGCGTGCGAAAATATTTCTTCCTCGGCTGGCGGGATGAGGCGGGCAACTTCTACCCCGCGGAAGAGGACGGCAGCGCGGCATTGCCCGAGATGGGCCTTTTGACCGTGCGCTACTCGGCCGTCTTCGAGGGGAGCGCGGAGGTGACCTTTGTCCTGCGCGGCGAGAGCATCACCCTCGCCGTCCGCGGGGGAGAGCGGCCCGTCTGCCCCCTCGATACCTCCTCGGTCTATGACCGCAACTATTTCTACGAATTCCTCGGCTGGGAGGGGGAAGAGGGGGTCTATGCGCCCGATGAGCTTCCCCTCGCCGAGGCGGACGGCACCGCCCGCTATACCGCCTCTCTCCGCCGCACCCCCCTCGCGGGATACGGCGACCTCGCGGGAGACGTCGTCCTCGAAAACGGATACTATACCGCGACCTGCGCCACGGGGAGCCCGCAGAGCTTCCGTCTCGGCGCCCTCTTTGTCATCGCCGCGAAGGGAGGCGCGGGGATCCGTGTCCGCACGGCGGGATGCACGATGATCCTCGATAGCGGCGCCGTGAAGACTGCCGCCGAGGCGGGGGCCGACGAGCTCCTCCTCCGCGCGGTGAGGATGGCGGACAGGAGCGAATTTTACTTCGGACTGGGGGAGGGCCTCTCCGTGGACGCCGTGCTGCGCATCACGGGGGACTTCGCGGGATACCGCCTCCTCGAGGAAGACGGCGCGGGCGCGCTCTCCTTCTGCGGATTCGATCGCGAGGGGGAGCGGCAGGTGAGCTTTGCCGTCCGTGCGGGCTGCCGCTATGAGATGTGCCCCTTCTATACCCTCTCTCCCGCAGAGGAGGGATATCCGCTCACGATCGAGACGGGACTTCCTCTCCTCGACATCGGCGGCCTCCTTCTCGTGCAGGCGCGCGCGGGAGATGAGGTCTTCCTGCGTCTCGGCGAGCCCGCTTCGGGAAAGCAGATCGCGGGCGTTTCCGCCGTAGAGGAGGTGAGCGGCGCACCCATCGTACTTGAAGAGCGGGAGGGGGGATATGCCTTCCGCATGCCCGCCGCCGACATCCTCGTGACCGTGCGGACCGCGGATATCCTCTATACGGTGCGCTTCTATGCCGAGGGCGTCCTCCTCTATGAGGCGCAGGTGCCCTACGGGACCGACCTCACCGAGCTTGCACCGCCCGCCATGAAGCCCGCGGACAATACCGCCGTCTACCGCTTTACGGGGTGGGATGTGCCCCTTGCGCCCGTGACGGGAGATGCGGAATATCATGCCGTATTCGCCGCCGAAGAGCTCCCGCCCGCGCAGGGGCCCTCGCGCACCGCACAGCTCATCAATCTCCTCTCCCTCGTCCTGCCCATTGCCGCCGCCGTGCTCGTCGTCGCCGCGGCGGGGCTCACCGTATTCCTCGTCCTTCGCCGCAGGAAGAAGCGTAAGGGGGCGCAGGCCGCAGCGGACACGGCCGCCGAAACGCCCGCTCCGGACATGGATACGGCGAAAGAAGTCACTTCGGACATGGATACCGCGGAGGAGCCCGCCTCGGACATGGATGGGGTAGAAGAGGCCACAGAGACGCCCGAAATGCAAGAAGAGCCCATAGAGACGACAGAAGAGGTCGTAGAGGCGCCCGAAGAGGTCCCCGAGGCCGAAGAGGGCGAGGTCTCAAAAACCGATGATATCCCGCCCGAACTGGAAGAGGAGGGGGAGAAAACCGACGATATCCCGCCCGAAAGCCCGCAGTGATGCAAAACCGCGGATATCCCGCCCCTTTTTCCGCCGCCGCGCGCGAAAACACAGGATATCATGCCCCTTCGGACATGTCCCCCGCGTGCGTCCGTGCCGATGCATCGAGGCGGAGCACCCGAAGGAGGCGCCGAAGAGCCGAAAGCTGCGGATATCCGCGGCTTTCTTTTTGCCGCATAGCTCCAATCCGCAAAGGAAATTTAGCGAAACCGCAAAATTGAGAAAAATTCTCTGTGGTAAGCGAAAAATTTTGTCGAATATCTATTGACATTCACGAAAAAATACATTATGATATTGCTGTGAAAATATCAATATACGGGGACTCGGCCTCTTTCGGGCGGCCCGTACGTTGCATATTGAAAATCTTTTGTAGGGAGAGTATCGTATGAAACAGATCGGTAAACGGCTGACACTCGCCGTCGTCCTGCTCCTCTCCTTCGTGCTCATGCTGATGGGGGTCATTAGCCTCTGTCCCGTGAATGCGGAGGAAGAGACGAACAAGCCGGAACAGGTCAAGTCGGACTGGTTCGAGCTTGTCTATGACGACGATTCGCTCGAGTTCCGCCTGAGCGGCGATTTCCGCAGCTATCTCGACGCCAACCGCGGGGACATCTCCGAGCTCCGCAGCGGCATTGTCCAGGCAGTCAAGCGCATCGTGATGAAGGGCATCTTCTCCAATCAGATGAATGCCGCGAGCGGCGCGCAGGCGCTGTCCGTCAGGGCAGACACAGACATCCCCGCGATCCCCGGGGTGGACCTCGACAACTTCGATTGGGGCAGCGGCAACCTCAGAGACTTCAAGGACTATATCGTCGATCGTCTCAGTGAGCCCAGCGAACTCGAGAAATATGTGAAGGGCGAATACGATACCCTGCTCGACTACGCCATCAGCGAATATGTCGGCTCGCAGGACACCTCCACCGAAGAGCTCAAGGAAGAGGTCTACGGCAAGATCCATGATAAGATGGATCAGGTGATGGACGAAGTCCTCGACAAGTTCGAAGAGAAGTTCGTCGAACAGTGCGAAGAGCAGATCCAGCAGGAGTTCGAAAAGCTCAAGGATAACGAAGAGTATAAGGATAAGACCGAGGAAGAGCTCAAAGAGCTTGCCCAGCAGGCCGCCAAGGATGCATGGTTCGAGGAGAAAGAGATCAACCCCGCGGACCCCGCGCAGAGCATGAAGGACAAGGTCAATGAGCGCGTCGAGTACGTCGAGGAAAACGGCGGCAGCGTCTCCCTCTCGGTAGACGACCTCATCGGCGCACTTGACATCGTCAAGGTCGACGGCGCCACCGTCTTCGAGTCGGGCAGCCTCTCCTTCGGGGGCATCAAGCACGTCCTCACCCTCCTGCCCAGACCCGCCACCCTCGCCGAGTACACCGACGAGCAGATGGCGAATATCCTGAAAGACATCGATGTCGACCTCACGACGACGTACGGCGACGTGAACTTCAAGGTCTCCTTCGGCTTCTACGGCAATACCAATGTCATCCGCAAGGCGGCGAAGGCCATTGCGAAAGTCATCGATGTCACGGGCAATTCGCAGGACCTCCACGTCACGCTCAATCCTCCCGCAGCCTTCACCAAGCTCATGAAGGTCGCCGTCGAGTCCGCACAGTTCACCGATGCACAGAAGAATCACATCTTCTCCCTCTTCGGCATGACCGTGAGCGAGATGTACGACAAGGCGACGAGCTATGAGCTCAGCGAGATCGTCGACTTCCTCAAGGGTCTCGACTATGCGAAGTTCCTCAACAGCGCCATCAGCGCCGACTTCCTCAATGAGTACTTCGGCAGCTATCTCGAATCTCTCCTCGGGCATCCCATCACCGATATGGATGCGACCGTCGACAAGTTCATCGACAAGGTGCACGACTACTTCGTGAAGTTCGAGGGCAGACTGGAGACGCTCACCGTGGAGCAGGTCGAGAACTGGCTCAAGAAACTTCCCGGGTTCGGCGAAGTCAATGTGCCCGAAAAGCTCGAGCGTGCGGCGCAGAAGCTCCTCGACTTCGCAAAGAGGATCGATTGGGCGAAGTATGACGCCGCTTATATCCGCGACATCCTTGCCAATAACCCCGAAGCATTCAACGGCGAGATCGTGAAGTATCTCGAAGACTTCGGGATGACCTTCGACGAATACTACGGCACCTTCCTCAACTACGTCGAAAAGCTCTACAATAATATCCCCGAAAGACTCAAAGACGGCAGCCTCACGGGTATTTATCAGGGCGCGGGCGCGTTCGCGTACGAGGGCACCTTTAACTTCGACCTCGCAAACGTCTTCGGGCGCATCGCGAACTTCTTCAGAAACCGCGGCTTCGAGGGCGTGGGCGACTTCCTCGACAAGGCGGCGGGCAGCTTCTCCGGCGAGCGCTCCCTCCACCTCACCCTCAATGCCACCGTTCCCAACCTCTATAAGGTCACCTATGTGATGGGCGAAGAGACGCGCGAGGGCTTCCTTCCCGCGGGGACCAACGGCGAGACCGTGGCGGTCCTCTCCAACCATCCCGAGATCGTGACCGAAGAGGGCACCTATACGGTCCTCGGCTGGATCAAGGCCGGCACCACCTATGTGGACGAGTCGAGCTTCCTTGCCGAGATGCCCGCAGAGGACATCGAGCTCATCCCCGTGACCGACTTTGACATTCAGAGCTTTGTCAATGAAGAGGCCGTGGAGAAGGAGTTCAATGGGACCTACGGCAACGAATATGTCCTCAGCGCCACCGCAAAGGGCCTGAATGCGGAATATACATACGAATGGTACCGCGCAGAAGGGGAGAAGGTCGAAGATCTCACCCTCACGCAGGTCGCGGACAGCGGCGAGTACTATGTCGTCGTCACCGATACCCTCACGGGATATCAGAAGAAGTCCGAGTCCTTCACGGTGACCATCGATCCCGCAGTCATCACCATCCTCTCCACCGCTTCGCTTGAGTACAGCGAAGGCACGGCGGGCACCTGGGCGGATTACACGAAGGCGCTTCCCTACAGCGCTGCAGGGTACACCGTCCGCCTGAAGGCAGGTTCGTACACCGTCGCACCCGCGACCCTCGCGGAAGAGGCGGCGGAAGTGCTCACCATTCCCACGGCAACGCAGACCAACGTCGGCGAGTACACCTATAAGGTCGCTCTTGCCGAGACCGACCTCGCGGCCAACTACACGCTCGCATATGCGACGGGCGCCACGGAGGAATTCGGCTGGGCCATCACGAAGGCCACCATCACCGTGACCGACGTCACCTGGACGGGCGCACAGGAAGGCAAGATCACCTTTGACTACGACGGCGAGGAAAAGACCGTCGAGGCGACCGTCAACTTCGAGGAAGGTAACTACGCCGAGTACATCGACAAGACCATCACCTCCGATCCCGCTCCCATCAAGGAGCCCGGCGACTACACCGTGACCCTCACGATCGCGCTGAAGTCGGCCTATGCAGCAAACTATGTCCTCGAAGGGACCCTCACCTACACCGTCAATGTGACCGTGGAAGTCGAGGAAGACCACATCATCGACCTCACGGGCGCCACCCTCACGGCTCCCGCAAGCCTCGTCTATGACGGACAGGGCAAGGTATTTACCATCGGCGGGCTCGACGCCGAGACGCTCGGCCGCCTCGAAGTCGTGTACTACAAGCAGGGCGAGACCACCAAGCTCGCCGCCGCTCCCGTGGATGCGGGCAACTACACCGCACAGATCGCGGTCACCGCAGCCGCCACGGCAGAGGGCTACATCATCAAGAGCGGCACCGAGGTCAGCCGTGACTTCGCCATCACGCCGCAGGAAGTCACCGTGACCGCCGCGCTCAGCGCCACCGAGTTCGAAGCCGACGGCACCGAGAAGACCGTCACCGTCAACGTGACGCCTGCCACCTCCGATGCATTCACCTACACCGTCACGGGCGACACGGCCAAGACCGAGGCGGGCACCTACACCGTGACCGTCACCTTCACCGCCGCAAGCGCCAACTACCTGCTCAAGATCAACGGCGGCACCGCGCTCACCGTGACCCTCTCCTGGACCATCAAGGAGAAGTCGGAGCCCAAACCTCCGATAGACGACAAGGAGAACTACGAGAAGGACTACGCTTGGGAGTTTGACGATGTCATCATCACGCTCAAGGCGGGCACCCTTCCCAAGACCTACACCTTCGCCGAACCCAAGAAGGTCGACCTCGCCGATCTCCTCGACGAGATCAAGAAGATGGACGGCATCAAGGACGGCAGGTACGACGGCATCGCCGCCTATGAGATCAGCCTGCTCAACAACGGCGAAGCTGCCGCAGTTCCCACGGGCGTCCAGTTCACCGTGAAGATCAAGCTCACCTCCGAGCTTGCGAAGAGCACGAACTTCACCATCGTCCACGTGAAGAACGGCGCAGTCGATACCTCCTTCAGTGCATCGAACACCTCGGAGACCATCGGCGGAAATACCTACCGCGTCTTCACCGCGTCGAGCTTCTCCACCTATGCCGTCGTCGGTACCACCGTAAACGAGACCGGCAACTGGTGGCTCCTCATCGCGCTCATCGTCATCGCAGTCCTTCTCCTCATCGCGCTCATCCTGCTCATCGTCCTCACCGTCAAGGTAAGCCACGCTGAGGCCAATGTCGAAGAGCCCGCGGCCGAAGAGGTCGTCGAGGAAGAGACCGCCGAAGAGACCGAAGAGGTCGCAGAGGAAGAGCCTGTCGCCGAAGAGGTCGCAGAGGAAGAGCCTGCAGCCGAAGAAGAGGCGCCTGCGGAAGAGGCCGCGGCCGAAGAGCCCGCAGCCGAAGAAGAGGCACCTGCGGAAGACCTGCTCGCACCCGAGCCTACCGATGATATCCTCGGCGAAGAGGGCATGATCGCGGCACTCGTCGATCAGGCAGAACCTCCTGCAGCGGAGACCATGACCGTCTACGACCGCAGCTTCAAGGCACGCCTCATCCAGGCAGAGCCCATCCCGAAGGGATACTACAACGAACTCAAGAACTACATCCTGTCCTACAAGCCCGTACACGCGCGCATCAGCTGGGGTTGCGAGACCTTCACCAAGAGCCGCGAGAAGATCTGCAAGCTCAAGTTCAAGGGCAAGTCGCTGTACATGTACATCGCACTCGATCCCGAGACGCTCGACGCCAAGTATCACCACAAGAACGTCTCCGATGTCGCCAAGTATGCGAGCGTGCCGACGCTGCTCAAGATCCGCAGCAACCGTGCACTCAAGTATGCGAAGCAGCTCATCGATCTCGTGATGCAGAGACTGGGCGTCGAACAGGGCGAAGTGGAGAACGTCGACTACACCCTGAACAGCATGACCACGGCAGAACTCCTCGAAGAGGGCCTCGTCCGCAAGAAGGAGATCGCCGCACCCGAATTCTGGAATGCGGAAGCCGATGACGTGCTGAAGAATGCGCCCGACTATTCCGAGACCGAGCTTCCCGAGGAAGAGGCCAAGGAAGAGGAGAACGCAGAGGGCGATGAAGACTGATCGCCAATGACCTGAAAAAAGCACCCGCCGCGAGGCGGGTGTTTTTTCGTGGCGGGGACGGGGCGTAAAAATTTCCAAAAACACTTTACAGCGGAAACGTTTTGTATTATAATAGTAGCGTAAGAGGAAGTGTTATGCGCAATCTGTTCGATAGCTGGAAGTATATCTTCCGCAACCTGTTGATGGTCCTGCCCTTTGCCGTCGTGCCCGCCGTCTTTCTGGCGCTCACGCTCGACTACGAGGCCATCTCGCAGCTCATGCAGAAGTTCTTCTCGGGAGGACTTCTCGATCTCACCTTCGTGGACTATTTCCGCGCCTTCAGCCTGGTGCGGATCGATGGGCTCGGCGCCATTTTCAGCGTGCTCGCCTATTTCGTGTCCTGCTTCGGGGCGGCCCTCCTGCTCACCTATGTGGAGAAGCACATGCGCATCGGGAAGCGCTCTCTCTCGGGCGTCCTTCGCGGCGCGCTCGGGCTCTATCCCTCCGTGCTCCTCATCACCCTCGTCTATGTCGCCCTCTATGAGCTCTGGGCGCTCCTGCTCTCCGCGCTCCTCTTCTTTGTCTCGGAGAGCACCGTCCTCGCCCTGCTCTATGTCCTCTTCTTCGTCCTCTTCCTCGCGCTCTCCTATGGGCTCCTGTATGTCGTCGCCGTCTTCTATCTGTGGCTTCCCTGCCGCCAGATCACGGGCTTCGGCTATTATGACGCGCTCCTCTACTCCTACCGTCTCCTCGGAAGGGTGCGGTGGCGCCTCGTGCTCTCCTATCTCATCTCCTTTGCGGCGGCCCTTGTCCTCATAGGAGTTGCGGCCTTTGCGCCCATCTATGTCTTCCTCCTCGTAGGTCTCCTCGTCTTCGCACTGCTCTTTTTGAGTTTCTGCGTGCGCATGGAGGTCGCCTATTTCCGCGCGGACAAGCTCGACCGCGAGGATCTCATCCATTCTTACAGGGAGTATTGATTCTATGCGCTTCAGACGGACTTTTTCCATCACGGTCGACTGTTTTCCCGAGGTCTTCAAACTGCTCGCCTATCGCCTGCTCACGGGCATCCTGTTCGGCAGTCTCGGCTACCTCATCCTGTCGCTCGGCCTCTCCTTTATCGTGAGCAGCAGCGAGCTCGCCGCCTTCGGTGACCTCCTGCCCGACTTCTTCCGTGCGCTTGCCGACACCATCAATGCGTCCGACCCCGCCGCCTTCCGCGCCTTCCTCGAGACGGTGCGCGGCGCGATAAAGGACTTTGCCGACCTCCTCATGACGAACATGGGGTCCATCGTGGGCTCGGTCATCGGGGTCGTGCTCATGTATATCCTGCAGCGCATCGTAAACGGCGTGGCGCTCTTCGCCATCACGAGCTCGGTCCGCGACCGCATGGATTCGGGGGTGCAGACCCGCTTCGCCGTCTCCTATTTCCGCAACCTCACGAAGGCCATCCTCTATGAACTGTGCTATGTCCCCATCGCCTTTGTCTTTGACCTCCTGTCCATCATCGTGAGCTGGTGCGTCTTCTTCTATATCCCGTCCCTGATGCCCGGGTGGGGGGTGGCCTCCGTGCTGCTCTCCCTCGTGATGCTGATGAGCTCGCTCCTCTTCCTGCAGGCGCTCAAGCTCACCATCATCTCGGCATGGATGCCCGCCATGATCGTGGACGGACTGTCGGTGGGGCGCGCCCTCGCCGTCTCGGTAAAGGGCAAGACGCAGTTCTGGCGGAGGCTGGGCGGCTTCCTCGTCACCTGCTACCTCATCGTCGTCGTCAATGTCGCCTTCGGACTCTTCACGCTGGGCAGCGGACTGCTCATCACCATCCCGCTCAGCTTCGTCTTCCTCGCCGTCATGCAGCTCGTCAACTACTACGAGGTCAACGGCAGGAAATATTTCGTCACCAGAAACGAGATCGCAAACCTTCCCGAGGAATTCGGGACCAAATGAGCTTTCGGCGGCGCATGCCGTAACGATATCAATGGAGGGAACTTATGAGCTATCAGGAACTTTATGAGCAGTGGCTGCACGATCCCCGTCTCGCGGCGGAGGACAGAGAGGAGCTCGAGGGGCTCCGCGGAAATGACAAGGAGCTCGAGTACCGCTTCGGCGGCGAGCTCGAGTTCGGCACCGCGGGCATGCGCGGGCTCATCGGCTGCGGCACCAACATGATGAATGTCTACACGGTGCGCCGTGCGACCCGCGGGCTCGCGGAATACATCGGGAGCTTGGGAAAGGAGGCCTGCGCGCGCGGCGTGGCCATCTCTTATGACACCCGCAAAAATTCCCGTCTCTTTGCCGAGGCGGCGGCTTCCGTCCTCGGGGCATACGGCATCCGCGTCTACCTCTTTACCCGCGTGCATCCCGTGCCCATGCTCTCGTATGCGGTGCGCAAGCTCGGCACCGTGGCGGGCATCATGATCACCGCCTCGCACAATCCCAAGGAATACAACGGCTACAAGGTCTACGGCGAAGACGGCGCGCAGATGTCGCCCGAAGCCACCAAGGAAGTCGTGGCGTATATCTCGAAGATCACGGACTATCTCGCCGTGCCCGAAGGGGGAGACGGGGGGCTCGTGGGGACCGTCCCCGCGAGCGTGGACGACGACTATATCGCCGAACTCAGCAAGCTCACCCTCTCGAAGGGGGCCGTGGAGCGGTGCGGGAAGAATATCAAGCTCGTGTACACGCCCGTGCACGGCTCGGGGTATGTGCCCGTGATGCGCATCCTCGAGAAGCTCGGCATCCATGCGACCGTCGTGGAGGAGCAGACGAGCGAAGACCCCGCTTTCTCCACCGTGGCCGTGCCAAACCCCGAGTATAAGGAGACCCTCGCCATGGGCATTGCCCTCGCCGAGAAGATAGGCGCCGATGTCGTATTCGGTACCGATCCCGACTCCGACCGCCTCGGCGTCGCCGTACGGAGCGAAGACGGAGAATATCACGCGCTCTCGGGCAACCAGGTGGGCATCCTCCTCCTCGACTATATCCTCACCCGCCTCAAGGAAGAGGGGACGCTGCCGAAGAATGCCGCCGTCGTCAAGTCCTTCGTCTCCACGGGGATGGCGGCGCTCATCTGCAGGGAATTCGGCGTCGCACTCTTCGAGACGCCCGTGGGCTTCAAGTTCATCGGCGAGAAGATCAAGCTGTGGGAACAGGACGGCTCGCACACCTTCGTCTTTGGCTTCGAGGAGAGCTGCGGCTATCTCCGCGGTACCCATGCCCGCGATAAGGACGCCGTCGTCGCCTCCATGCTCTTCGCGGAGATGGTCTGCTACTACACCGATATCGGCAAGTCGGTCTACGGCCGCCTCATGGAGATCTATCGGAAATACGGCTATGTGCTCGACTGCAACATCTCGGTGCAGTATGCGGGGCTCAACGCGATGAAGGAGATGAATGCCGTCGTGGACGCCCTGAAGAGCATCTCGCCCAAGAAGTTCGGGCCCTTCGAGGTGGAGGCCGTGCGCGACTACTCCGCCTCCGTGCGCCGCGTGAAGGGAGGCAAAGAGGAGACGCTCGACATCCCCAAGTGCAACTGCGTGTATTATGAACTCGCGGGCGGCGGATTTATCTGCGTGCGCCCCTCGGGCACCGAGCCCAAGCTCAAGATCTACTACTCCGTCAAGGCGGAGAGCGAGGAGAAGGCGCAGGAAGTGCTCGCCTCCGTCCGCGACGACGTCACGGCCCTCCTCCGCTCCGCGCAGGAATGAGGGAAAAAATTTTTCGAAAGAGCGGGGCAAAAGCGTTTGACAAGCGCCGCGCGCTCTGCTATAATAGCAAGGAAATAAGTGCTTCGGCGAAGGAGGGTTGAGAGGAATGTCCACGATCAGAGTCGGCGATAACGAGAGCTTGGAAAATGCGCTCCGCAGATTCAAGAAGAAGTGCTCGCGCGACGGCATTATCGGTGACCTCCGCAAGAAGGAGTTCTATGAGAAGCCCTCCGTCAAGAAGAGAAAGAAGTCGGAAGCAGCGAGAAAGAGAAGCAGAAACTGAGAAGATCCGTAGCGAAAGCTACGGATTTTTTTGCGGAAAATGTAGAAAAAAGGAGCATGGTATGGAGCGGTCGCTGAAGACGCTTGCAAAAGAGGCAAAGATGCGCATGAAGAGGGGTTTCTGGCAGGAGCGCAAGCAGCGCCTCGAGGACGAGCGCACGTATGCGAAGGAGCAGGGCATCAACGAGAGCAAGCTCGAGCTCTACTTCCGCGACAAGGTGGACGCCGAGATCAAGGGGGAGACGCCCGACGAATTTTACCTCAAGGTCAAAAAGCTCCTCCTCGAGGAGGGGGAGGTGTCCGACGCCATAGGACGGCTCACCGACCGCGCCTATTATGCCTCGCTCTCCTACGAGGAAAAGCAGCGCTACAGTCTCGAACTCTCGGAGAGATATCTCCGTGCCCTCGAGCGCTTCAAGCGGGAATACGAGTTCGAACTGCGCGGCAGGGTATGAGCGCATAAAATGCGACATGGGGTGCGAAAAACGCCCTCTCGGCCGCGGCGGAATTTGCTTGCCATTTTTCCCGTAATGTGATACAATATACGGGATATGGATTATCTCGGCTTTCTCAATGACGAACAGCGGCTTCCCGTCCTCGACACCGAGGGCGCGGTCCTGGTGCTCGCGGGCGCGGGCAGCGGCAAGACGCGTGTCCTCACGGCGCGCATCGAGTATCTCGTGCTCGAAAAGGACGTGCCGCCCGCCAATATCCTCGCCATCACCTTTACGAATAAGGCGGCGGGAGAGATGAAGGAGCGTCTCGAGAGCATGATCGACACGCGGGGCATGTGGGTGTGCACCATCCACTCCATGTGCGTCAAGATCCTCCGTATGTACGCCGAGCGCAGGGGGCTAAAGGACAACTTTTCCATCTATTCCGAGCAGGAGCGCTCCGCCGTCATCAAGCAGGCCTTCAAGGAGCTCGGCTACGACGAGGAGAGCCTCTTAAAGTCCGTCAAATTTCACATCTCAAATGCCAAGATGCTCGGGCTCGGCCCCGAGGCCTACGGTGCCCGCCATGCCTTCGAGCGGGGCATCCGCGAGGCCATGAAGGTCTATGCCCGCTACAATGCCCACCTCAAGGCGAACAACGCGCTCGACTTCGACGACCTCCTCACCGAGGCGCGCGAGCTCCTCTCCACCGATGCCGAGGCGCGCGAATATCTCGGCGGCCGCTTCCGCTATATCCATGTGGATGAATTTCAGGACACCAACGCGGTGCAGTTCGAGATCATCAAGCTCCTCGCCTCCGTCCACGGCAACCTCTTTGCTGTGGGCGACGATGACCAGTCCATCTACGGCTGGCGGGGCGCGGAGATCGAGAATATCCTGAGCTTCGAGCGCTTCTATCCGAACGCCAAGACCTATAAACTGCAGCGCAATTACCGCTCCACGGGCGCCATATTGGAGCTTGCGAATGCCTCCATCTCCCACAATGCGCGGCGGAAGGGCAAGCACCTCTGGACGGAGGCGCCCACGGGGGACAAGCCCATCTATTACGAGGCGGAGGAGGAGCTCGGCGAGGCCCTCTACTGCGCGCGCTCCATCTCGGAGCTGCGGAGGCAGGGATACCGCCTCTCCGACTTCGCCGTCCTCATGCGCATCAATGCCCTGACCCGCGCCTTTGAGCAGGAGTTCACCAAGTACGGCATCTCCTATAAGGTCTTCGGCGGGTTCAAGTTCTTCGAGCGCAAGGAGATAAAGGACGTCCTCGCCTATCTCCGCATCCTCTCCAATCCCTTTGACAGCGAGGCCTGCCTGCGCATCATCAATGTTCCCCGCCGCGGCATCGGCGAAAAGACGGTGGGCGCCCTGCTCGACTATGCCGAAAAGCACGACGTCACCCTCTTCGATGCGGTGCTCAACGAGGAGAAGCTCCCCGTCTCGAGCGCCATGCACGAGAAGCTGAGGGCGTTTGGGAACTATCTCAAGGAGTATGTGATAAAGGCGCAGATCCTGCCCGTCGATGTGCTCGTGTCGGAGATCATCACGACCTCGGGCATGTACGACCAATACAGCGACAGCTCGGATGAGAGCGTGACGAAGCGCGCCAATCTCGATGAATTCCGCAACTCCGTGGACGAATTTGTGCGCATGAATGAGGGTGCGACCCTCTCGGAGTACCTGCAGCAGATCACCCTCTACTCGGACACAGACGAGATGGACGACGGGGACTATGTGACCGTGGCGACCATCCACTCGGTCAAGGGGCTGGAGTTCCGCTGTGTCTTCCTCGTGGGACTGGAGGAGAATATCATGCCCTCGGCGCGCGCCATCGAGGAGAGGACGGGGCTCGAGGAGGAGCGGCGGCTCATGTATGTCGCCATCACCCGCGCCCGCGAAAAGCTCTGGCTGACCCGCTCGGGGAGCCGCTATCTCTATGGGCGGCGGGAGCCCACCGTGCGCTCGCAGTTCGTGGAGGAGCTCTCCTCCCTCCTCGCCCTGCCCAAGGCAAAGACGGTCTATCCCCGCTACGACGGCGACTACGACAGCTACAGCGGCTACGAAGGGGGCAGGCGGTTCGCCTCACCCGGCTACCGCGCCCGCCCCATGCCGCCCCGTCCCGCGCCCGCGGAAGATGACGGATTCGCGACTTTCGGCGGCAATCGCAGACCGCCCGTGAAGTCATCGGGGGCACCCATGCCCGCGACAGCCCCTCCCGCACCGCCCGCAAAGGACGTGTCGGGCTTCACCGTAGGCGCCCATGTAAGGCATGCGCGCTTCGGCGAGGGGACCGTGATCGCCGTCCGCGGCGACGGGAAAAATACCATCATCACGGTGCATTTTATGACGGTGGGAAATAAGGACCTCGCGGCCGCTCTCGCCCCCCTCGAGATCCTGCCTTGACGAAGAAATCATTCCCAAAAACCGGATATGGGGTGCGAAAATCCCATTTCACCGAAGACGGAGGGTCCCTATGAACGATCAACTGCGCATGCGTGAGCTGTGCGACATCCTCAACCGCTGGGCGTACCGCTACTACGTCCTCGACGACCCCGAGGTCCCCGACCGCGAGTACGACCGCCTCTACGACGAGCTGGTCGCCCTCGAGCGCGACACGGGCATGGTGCTCCCCGACTCTCCCACGCGGAGGGTGGGCGGAGAGCCCGTGAAGGGCTTTGCGCGGCATACCCACCTCGCGCGCCTCTTCAGCCTCGATAAGGCGGTCACGACGGATGAGCTCACTGCCTTCTTTACCCGCGTCGCGAAGGCGGGGGACGCCACCTACACGGTGGAGTACAAGTACGACGGGCTCACCGTGTGCCTCACCTACGAGGAGGGCGCCTTCGTGCGGGCGACCACGCGCGGCAACGGCACGGAGGGGGAGGATGTCACCGCGCAGGTTTTGACCCTTCCCTCCTTTCCGCTCACCATCTCCTACCGCGGGACCCTCGAGGTGCGCGGCGAGGCGGTCATCCGTCTCTCCGTCCTCGACAGGTACAATGCCGAGCATCCCGACGAGACCCTCAAGAATGCGCGCAATGCCGCGGCGGGCGCCATCCGCAATCTCGACCCCAAGGTGACGAAGGCGCGCCGCCCCGAGATCCTCTTTTACGACATCAACTACATGGACGGGGAGCCCCTCCCCTCGCAGACGGAGGCGATGGACTTTCTCCGCCGCGAGGGATTTCAGACCTTTCCCTATTTCAGAGTGTGCCGCACGCCCGAGGAGGTCTTTTCGGCGGTCGATGAGATCGAGATCGGGCGCCGCAGTCTCGACGTCCTGACCGACGGCGCCGTCATCAAGGTCAATGAAGAGGGGGTCCGCGCGGACATGGGTGCCACGGATAAGTTCCCGCGCTGGGCCATCGCCTACAAATTCGAGGCCGAAGAGGCGGAGACGACGGTGCGCCGCGTCTTCTGGCAGGTGGGCAGAACGGGCAAGCTCACCCCCCTCGCCGAGGTGGAGCCCGTGGAGCTCGCGGGGGCGACGGTGCGCCGCGCGACCCTCAATAATTTCGGCGACCTCACCAAAAAGGACGTAAAAGTGCATTCCCGCGTCCTCATCCGCCGCTCCAACGAGGTCATTCCCGAGATCCTCGGTGCCGTGTCCCATGTGGAGGGAAGCGTGCCCGTGGAAAAGCCCGCCGTCTGTCCCTCCTGCGGCGCGCCCGTGAGGGAAGTGGGGGCAAATCTCTTCTGTACCAATGAGCTCTGCCCGCCCCGCATCGTCCAGCGGCTCACCCACTTTTGCAGCAAGGAGGCCGCCGACGTGGAGGGCATGTCCGAGGCCACCCTTCATTTTTTACTCGAGAAGGGAAAAGTCTCCCGCTTTTCCGACCTCTACAGGCTCACCCGTGCGGACTTTCTGAGAGAGGACGGCAAGCCCTACGACGGATACGGCGAGAAGAAGATCTCGAACCTCCTTTCCGCCATCGAAAAGAGCAAGAAAATTCCCCTCGACCGCTTCCTCTATGCGCTCGGCATCGACGGGATCGGCAGGGTCGCCGCCCGCGACCTCGCCGCCTTCGGGAGCGTGGAGGCCGTCGCCGCACTCACCTATGAGGAGCTCGTCGCCATAGAGGACGTGGGGGAGGTGACCGCCCGCTCGGTGCTCGCCTACTTCGCCTCCGAGGACAACCGCGAAGAGATAGAGAGGCTCCTTGCGGCGGGGGTGAGTCCCTTCGTCAAGGCAAGGGCGGCGGGCGTCTTCTCGGGCGAGAGCGTGGTGCTCACGGGAAGCCTCTCCTCCATGACCCGCTCCGAGGCGCAGAAAAAGATCGAGGAGGCGGGCGGCGTCTGCCAGAGCGCCGTCACTTCGGCGACGACCCTCGTCATCGCGGGGGAAAAGGCGGGCAGCAAGCTCGACAAGGCGAAAAAGCTCGGCGTAAAGATCCTCTCCGAGGACGAATTCCTCGCCCTCCTGTCCTGAAGAAGAACCTCCCGCGGGAGGTTTTTTCTTGAAAATCACTTGCAAACCGCGCGCGCGCGTGATATAATAGGGGAAAACACAGCAAAGAAGGTCTTCCGATGTATAGCATGACGGGTTACGGAAAGGGAGAATACAGCGAGGGCGGCGTGACGCTCACCGC
Organism: uncultured Clostridia bacterium; assembly: GCA_947597925.1. GTDB lineage: Bacteria > Bacillota > Clostridia > Christensenellales > Borkfalkiaceae > Gallimonas. Next base: position 329,545 of record CANQFA010000001.1, read on the forward strand.
AGAGGTGCGCTCGGTCAACAACCGCTACCTCGATGTCGCCGTCAAGAGCCCCCGCGTCTTTCTTGCCGCAGAGGAGCTCATCCGCTCCCTCGTGCGCGGCTTCGTCTCGCGCGGGCATGTCGACGTCTTCATCTCCTATACCGACCGCCGCGAGAAGGCAAAGACCTTTACGGTGGACTATGCCCTCGCCCGTGCCTACCGCGATGCGGCTGCAGCACTCGGAAAGGAGGGCATTCCGAACGATCTCACGGCTTCCTTCCTCCTTCGCCAGCCCGACGTGGTCCGCGCGGAAGAGGAAGAGTCGGACGACGAGCTCCTCCTCACCGCCCTCAGGGAGGCCCTCACGCGGGCGCTCGAGGCACATAGGGCCATGCGTCTCGCCGAGGGGACCCGCCTCGAGGCGGACATCCTCTCCCATATCGAGGTCATCGCACGGCAGAGGGAGGAGATCGCGGCGCGCGCCCCCGCAGTCGCAACCGAGTACCGCGAAAAGCTCACGGCGCGCATGCAGGAATTTCTCGCGGGCAAGGTGGAGGAGACGCGCATTTTGACCGAGGCCGCCATCTATGCCGACAAGTGCGCCATCGACGAAGAGCTCGCCCGCCTGTCGTCGCATATCGCGGAGTTCCGCAAGATCTCCTCTTCCGAGCAGGTGGGCCGCAAGCTCGACTTCCTCATTCAGGAGTTCAACCGCGAGTGCAATACTATCTGTTCCAAGTCCAACGACAAGGAGATCACGCGGACAGCACTCGGCATGAAGAACGAGATCGAGAAGGTCCGCGAACAGATCCAGAATCTCGAATGATGAAAAGAGGACTGCTTATCTGCATTTCGGGCCCCTCGGGCGTGGGGAAGGGCACCGTCGTCAGGGAACTTCTGCGCACCGACCCCACCCTCTCGCTCTCCGTCTCCTGCACCACCCGTCCGCCCCGCAAGGGGGAAAGGGAGGGCACGGACTACTTCTTCCTCACGAAGGAGGCCTTTGAAGCGGAGATAGCAAGGGGCGAATTCATCGAGTACGATGCCCATTTCGGCAACTACTACGGCACGCCGCGCAGCTATGTGGAGCGGGAGCGCGAGAGGGGGCAGTGCGTCCTCCTCGAGATAGATGTGGAGGGCGCCCTCCGCGTCAAGGAACATGAGGAGGGGGTCGTGACCATCTTCCTCGCCCCGCCCGGGGAGGAGGCGCTCGAGGCGCGGCTCCGCCACCGCGGCTCGGAGGACCCCGCCCAGCTTGCTCTCAGGAAGGCGCGCGTCGCCTATGAGATGTCGCGGGCAAAGGAATACGATCATCTCGTCGTCAACGACGACCTCGAGAGGGCGCTCGGCGAGGTGCGTGCCATCATCAGACAGGAAAAAAACAAGTAGGAGTGTGAAGATATGATAAACGAACCCTCGGTAGACGCGCTCGTCCGCAAGCTCGGCTCGGAAGAAGAGCCGATCTCCCGCTATGAGCTGTGTGTCGCCATCTCCAAGCGCACCCGCCAGATCATCGAACAGATGCAGTCCACGGGCGTGACGGAACTCCCGGGCAAGCAAAAGGAGATCGTCCTTGCCTGCCAGGAGGCGATGGGCGGCAAGTTCAAGAGCGTAAGAGATTGAGTGGATGCCCCGCCTTGTGACGGGGCAGTTTTTTCATGATGTTTGCGGAGGTCATCGTAGATATCGCGCACAGCGATGTCGACAGGATCTATGACTATGCGTGCGGCGAAGACGTCGTGCGCGGCATGCGCGTGGTCGTGCCCTTCGGCAAGGGCGTGACGACGGGCTTTGTCATGCGCGTCAAGGAAAGGACGGAGCTTGACCCCGCGCGCATCCGCAAGATCCTCCGCTACGAGGAGGAGCTCCCGCCCCTCACCGCCGAGTCCCTCTTCCTCGCGGAGAAGATCTCGGCGCGCTACCGTGTGCCCATGGCGCTCACCCTCCGCCTCTTCCTGCCCTCCGAGATGCGCACGGGCAAGGTCTCCAAGCGCTACGAGACGGTCTATCTCCCCTGCGAGGGGAGGACAGAGGAGGAGATCCCGCCCCGCGCGGTGAAGCAGAGGGCGCTCTTCCGCCATCTCACCGAAGTGGGGGAGGAGGAGAGCGCGCGCCTTCGGGAGGAGTACGGCTCCGCCGTCAAGGCGCTCTCGGATGCGGGCTTTCTCCGCGCCGAAAAGAGGCGGGTCTTCCGCGACCCCTACCGCGGGGCATCGGCAGAAAGTACTCCCAAAAAACTCACCCCATCCCAACAAAACGCCGTCGACACGGTCAAAAATACGGACAAGACGGTGACCCTCCTCCACGGGGTCACGGGGAGCGGAAAGACGGAGGTCTACCTCTCCCTCATTGCCGACACGCTGAAGGCGGACAAGACGGCCATCTTCCTCGTGCCCGAGATCTCCCTGACGCCGCAGATGCTCTCCCAGCTCCGTGCCCGCTTCGGGAGCGCCGTCGCCATTCTGCACAGCGGCCTCTCCGCGGGGGAGCGCTATGACGAGTGGCTGCGTCTCCGCGAGGGGGAGGCGAAGATCGCCGTCGGCGCCCGCTCGGCCGTCTTTGCGCCCGTCGAGAGGGTGGGCCTTCTCGTCATCGACGAGGAGCACGACGGCAGCTATTCCTCGGAGACGGCTCCCCGCTACGAGACCTTCGGCATCGCCCTGATGCGCGCCCGCTACAACGGGTGCAAACTGGTCCTCGGCAGCGCCACGCCCTCGGTGGAGACCTATCGCCGCGCCGTGATGGGAGAATTCGAACTCGTAAAACTTCCCGAGAGGATCAATGCCCGACCCATGCCCGAGGTGAAGCTCGTCGATATGCGCCGCGAGGTGAGGCGGGGCAATGCCTCTCCCTTCTCCGAACTTCTCTCGGAAAGGCTCGGAGAATGCCTGAAAAAGGGCAATCAGGCCATCCTCTTTCTCAACCGCAGGGGATATGCGAAGACGGTCATCTGCCGCGACTGCGGCTATGTCGCGAAGTGTACCCAATGCGACGTCGCCCTCACCTATCACAGCGACGAGGGCGCCCTCAAGTGCCACTACTGCGGGTCGAACTATCGCATGCCCCCCGCCTGTCCCGCATGCGGCGGCAGGCATCTCGGCTATGAGGGCGTGGGGACGCAGCGCATCGTGCTCGACCTCAAGAAGCGCTTTCCCGCCGCGCGCATCCTCCGCATGGATGTGGACACGACGAGCGGGAAGGAGGGGCACTACCGCATTCTGAAGCAATTTGCCTCCCACGAGGCAGATATCCTCGTCGGGACGCAGATGGTCGCCAAGGGACACGACTTTCCCTCCGTGACCCTCGTGGGTATCCTCGATGCGGACATGAGCCTGCACTTTGCCGACTATCGGAGCGGCGAGAGGACCTTTCAGCTCGTCACGCAGGTCGCGGGAAGGAGCGGGCGCGCACAGGAGCCCGGGGAAGTCGTGCTCCAGACCTATGACCCCGAAAACGCCATTCTGCGCTCGGCGGCGGCCTATGACTACGAGGGCTTCTATGCCCGCGAGATCTCCATGCGCGAGGCCATGCTCTTCCCGCCCTTTGCGAAGATCGTGCGCGTCATGGTCACGGGGGAGGAGGAGGGCGCGGCCGTGGAGGTCCTGCGCGGGGTCTATACCGCCCTCAAGGAGCTCTACGACGCCCATCCCGAAGAATTTCTCTTCTTCAACCGCATGCATTCGCCCATCAAGCGCATCCGCGGCAAATACCGCTATCAGGTCCTCATGCGCCTCCTCGGCGGCGGCATGCTGAAGGAGATCTACCGCATCGCATCCGAGGTGCGGGAGCGGGACGTCCTCGTCTATGTGGAGGAGGACCCCGCCAACCTGAGCTGACAGCAAAGAACGTGAGGTGATATTATGATCCGTGAAATCGTACAGATCGGAGATCCCGTGCTCCGCAAGGTGGCACAGCCCGTGCAGAACTTCGACGAGGAGCTCGCCGCTCTCCTCGACGACATGAAGGAGACGCTCATAGCGGCCGAGGGCGCGGGACTTGCCGCGCCGCAGGTGGGGGTCTCTCTCCGCGTCGTCTGCGTGCTCGTGGAGGAGGGATATTTCGAGTTCGTCAATCCCATCTTCGTCTGGCAGAAGGGAGAGCAGACGGGCCCCGAGGGGTGCCTCTCCGTCCGCGGGAAGTCGGGCATCGTGACCCGCCCCTCCAAGGTAAAGCTCCTCTTCTATGACCGCAAGGGGGAGCGCTATTCCCTCGTCGCACGGGACTTCTTCGCCCGTGCCGTCTGCCATGAGCTCGACCACCTCGACGGCATCCTCTACACCGACAAGGCGACCGATGTCCGCGCGGAGGACTGAGCCCAAAAAGGAGCAAGTCATGAAAATCGTCTTTGCGGGAACGCCCCTCTTTGCCACCCTGCCCCTCGCCGCGATCGCGGACGCGGGCTATGAAGTGGCCGCCGTCCTCACCCAGCCCGACAGGCCGCAGGGGAGAAAGGGCATCCTCACGCCCTCCCCCGTCAAGGAAGAGGCGCTCTCCCGCGGCCTTCCCATCTTGCAACCCGAACGTCTGAAGTCGGACATGGGTGCCCTCGAAGAGGTCGGAGCCGACCTCATGGTCACATGTGCATATGGGCAGATCCTCACGCAGGAGGTTTTGGACCTCTTCCCGATGGGCGTGTGGAATCTCCACGCCTCCCTCCTTCCCGCCTACCGCGGTGCGGCGCCCATTGCCCGCGCCCTCATCGACGGATGCCGCGAGACGGGGGTCACCGTCATGAAGACGGAGCGCGGGCTCGACACGGGGGACATGCTGCTGAGGGCGAAGACGCCCATCTACGACTCGGATACCTGCGGCACGCTCGGGGAGCGGCTCTCGCGCATCTCCGCGGAGCTCATCGTCGAGGCACTCGGCATGATAGAGCGGGGGAATATTTCCCTCGAAAGGCAGGGGGAGGGCTTCACCTGCAAGAAGGTGAGCCGCACCGAGGTGGACTTCACGCGGACGGCGCGCGAGGTCTCCTGCCTCATCCGCGGCCTCTCGCCCGCGCCCTTTGCCTATGCGCGCATCGGGGGGCTCGTCCTCAATTTCTGGTTCGCGGAGGAAGTGCCCTGCGAGGAAGAGGTCCCCGCGGGCACGGTGGTCTCCGCTTCGCCGCGGGAGGGACTTCTCGTGAAGTGCGGCGAGGGCGCCGTCAGGATCACGGAACTGCAGCCCGCGGGCGGGAGGAGGATGTCCGCACGCGACTTTCTGAACGGAAAAAAAGTACAAAAGGGGATGCACTTTGAATATCTTTCTTGAGCCGTATCGCATCCTGAAGAGGGTGCTCGGCGAAGGGGCCTTCCTGAAGATCGCCCTCTCCGAAATTCGGGAAAAGGAACACGGACGGAGCGTGAAGATCATCTATGGCGTCCTCGAGCACTACGGGGAGATCGGGCGCGCCATCTCCTCCGCCGTCCAAAAATGGCCGCAGTTTTCGGTGGAGCTCATCTTCCGCATCGCCATTTTCAGCATGGACTTCATGGACATGCCCCGCCCCATTGCGGTCAACGAGGCGGTCAACCTCACGAAGGCGCTCAAGATGGACAGGCTGGCGCCCTTCGTCAACGCCGTGCTCCGTACCTACGATCCCGCTAAGGTGCGCCTGCCCGAGGGCGAGGCGGGACTGTGCCTCAGGAGCAACTTTCCCCTCTTTGCGGTCAGGGAGATGATGGGGCAATACGGCGAGCGGGCAGACGCCATCCTCACGACGCGCTCAAAGGGGCTCACCGTCCGCTTCGTGCGGGGGGAAGAGGACTACCTCGACCGTCCCCATCTCGACACGCCCTTTGCGGGGGTCTATGTCTTCGAGCATTTCCGCAGGGACGGGCGTTTCTTTTCGGGCGACTATACCTTCCAGTCGGTGGGCTCCGTCGCCGTGTGCAGTGTCGTGGAGCCCTGCGAGCGCCTCCTCGATGCCTGCGCCGCACCCGGGGGGAAGAGCGTCCTCCTCGCCTCGAAGTGCAAAAAGGTAGTCGCCTGCGAACTGCACCCGCACCGAACGAACCTCATCGGGCAGTATTTTGCAAGGATGGGGGTGGAAAACGGCGAGGTGCTCCGTGCCGACTCCACCGTCTTCCGTCCCGAGTTCGAGGAGGCCTTTGACGGGGTGCTCTGCGATGTCCCCTGCTCGGGCTTCGGCACGGCATCGGAAAATCCCGACATCCCGCTCATGAAGGACGAGGACTATGTAAATGCCCTCATCCCCGTCCAGCGCGCCATCCTCAAAAATTGCGCCCGCTATGTAAAGAAGGGCGGCTGCCTGTACTACGCCACCTGCTCCATCCTGCAGCGCGAAAACGACGACGCCGTGGCGGAACTTCTCGAGGAAAACCCCGACTTCGAGCCGCAGGAGATCTCCTGCCCTCTCTCCAATGAAAGGACGGAGTTCGGGCTCCAATTTCTCCCCGATACCGCCTTCGGTGCGGGTTTTTATGTCGCCAAACTTCGGAGGAAGGCGTGAAGAAGGTCCTGCTCGATCTGAGCTATGCGGAGCTTGCCGCACTCACGGAGTCGCTCGGCGAGAGGGCATACCGCGCCCGCCAGCTCTACGAGGGCCTCATGCAGGGCAAGAAGCTCTCCGCCATCCCCATCCCATATGCCATGCGGGAGCGCCTCCTCGAGGAATATGAAGAGGAGCCCGTCGCCATCCGCGAGGTCTTTACGTCGAAGGACGGCACGCAGAAGTTTCTCTTCGAACTTGCGGACGGCAACCTCATCGAGGGCGTGCTCATGTCCTATCACTATGGGAAGACGCAGTGCGTCTCCACGCAGGTGGGCTGCAGGATGGGGTGCAAATTCTGCGCGTCGACCCTTGGCGGGCGGGTGCGCGACCTCACGGCGGGGGAGATCCTCGGCCAGATCCTTGCGGTCAACCGAAGGGAGGGCGGCACCCTCAGAGAGCGCGCCGTCGGCAACGTCGTCCTCATGGGCAGCGGCGAGCCCTTTGACAACTATGAAAATGTCGTGCGCTTTCTCCGCAACCTCTCCGCGGAGGGGGGCATCTGCATCAGCCCGCGCAACGTGAGCCTCTCGACCTGCGGCCTCGTCCCCGAGATGAAGCGGTTTGCGGACGAGGGCATCCCCCTCAACCTCACCGTCTCCCTGCACGCCGTGACCGACGAGGAGAGGCGGCGCACCATGCCCATCGCAAACAGGTATTCCATCGCCGAAATCTTGGAGGCGTGCAATAAATATTTTGAGAAGACGGGGCGGCGGTACATCTTCGAATATTCGCTTATCGAGGGAGAGAACGCGGACATGGTACACGCGGAAAAGCTCGCAGCTCTCCTGAAGGGGCGTCCCTGCCATGTCAATCTCATCCGCCTCAACGAGGTGAAGGAGAGAAACCTGCAGGGGACGGACGAGAAGACCGCACAGAAATTTCTGGAGAGGCTGACGGAGCTCGGCATCTCGGCGACCCTCCGCCGCAGCATGGGGAGCGATATCGGCGGCGCCTGCGGCCAGCTCCGCGCGAAGTACATCGGCAAATAGCCCTTGCGTCATTTGAGATGATGGAACGGGAAGGCCTGTCCCGACGGGCATTATAAAATGTCATTCTGAGCCTGTCGAAGAATCGCCTTAGCCTTGCGTCATTTCAAGGAGCGACCCTATTCGGAAAAAAGGAGGAAGTCATGCATATCAAGATCGCGCCATCCATATTGGCGAGTGACTTTGCGCACTTCGGGGAGACCGTGCGCCTCTTGGAGGAGCGCGGCGCCGACCTCATCCACTGCGACGTGATGGACGGAAATTTCGTGCCGCCCATCACCTTCGGCGCGCAGGCGGTGGCGGCCATGCGTCCGCACACCCGTCTCCCGCTCGACTGTCACCTCATGGTCCTCCATCCCGAGACCCATGTCGAGGACTTCGCGAGGGCGGGCGCCGACCTCATCACCGTGCATGCGGAGGCATGCGACCTAAAAGAGCTCTTTGCCCTCATCGGAAAGTACGGCATCAAAAAGGGCGCCGTCATCAACCCCGAGACGGAGGCAGAGGCCCTCTTCGATGTCGCAGAGGAAGCCGACCTCCTCCTCGTCATGAGCGTGCACCCCGGCTGGGGCGGGCAGAAGTTCATTCCTTCCTCCCTCAAAAAAATAGAGGCCCTGCGCGAGCACTGCATCAAGATAGGGCGGCCCGACCTCGACATCGAGGTGGACGGCGGGATCAACGAGGAGACGGCGAAGGAGGTCATTGCGGCGGGCGCCAATGTCATCGTGGCGGGCAGCGCCGTCTTCCGCTCGAGCGACATGGCGGGGACCATTTCGAGGCTGCGCGGATGAAAGAGCGGATCCTCATCCTCCTCAACGGAGAGCCCTATGCGGGCGAGATCTCCGCGGAGGACGCCTATGTCCTCTGCTGCGACGGCGCCTACTTATGGGCAAAGGGAAGGGTGCGCATCGATGAAAATATCGGCGACTTCGACTCCCTCTCCGAGACGCCCGTGCCCGCGCCCCGCGAGGTCTTTCCCTCGGAGAAAAATGAGACGGACGGCGAGCTTGCCTTACAGCGTGCCTTGGACATGGGTGCCACGGAGATCGTCATCTATGGCGGCGGCGGGGGACGGGAGGACCACTTCCTCGGCAATCTCCACCTCCTCTACAGGGCGAATGCTGCGGGGGCGCATGCCGTGCTCAGGACAAACGGCGCCGACATCTTCCTCCGCGGCGAGGGAAATTGCGGATTTTCCTGCAAGAAGGGGCAGACGGTCTCCCTGTTGCCTTTCGGCGGCGACGCGCATATCATGATGATGTGGGGACTCAAGTATGCGGAGCGCGATGTGTGGCTCCGCTACGGCTCCACGCGCGGCATCTCCAACCTCACGACGGGCGAGGACTTTTCGTTTGCGGTGGGGGAGGGGTCCGTGCTCGTCATCATCAGCGAGGAGGGAAGATGATCGTCTGTTTCAGGCTCCCGCGCATCGTCGGGCGCATCGTTCGCATCTTTTACAGGGGATGAACTATCTCGATCTGCACGCAGACACTCTCACGAAAGAGGAGGGTGTCTTTCATATTACGGAGGAGGCGCTCCTCGCGGGCGGATGCGCCCTGCAGTGCTTCGCGGCCTTTGTCGACCCGAGGAAGGGGGAGGGCTTTTCGCGCGCCTCGGAGCTTGCGGACGCCTACGACAAGATGTGCCGAAGCGGACAATTTTGCCCCTTTCCCGAGGGGATGGGAGAGAAGATCTGTACCCTTCTCACCGTGGAGGGAGGGGAGGCGCTCGGCGGAAAACTCGAAAATCTCGGGCGGCTCTATGCCCGCGGCGTGCGCATGCTCACCCTCACGTGGAACCTGCCCAATGCGCTCGGCTTTCCCAATTTTATGAATTACGGAGGGGTCCATGGCAAACATGGTGCCCTCCTTTCCCGTGAGACGGAGCGCGGGCTCACGCCCTTTGGACGGGAATGCGTCCTCCGCATGGCCGAGCTCGGAATGATCGTCGATGTCTCCCACGGAAGCGACAAGCTCCTCCTCGAGACCGCGGAGCTTCTGAAGGGGACGCCCTTCGTCGCGAGCCACTCCTGCGCGGCGTCTGTCCATGCCCACCCGCGCAACCTGACCGACGGCGGCATCCGTGCGATCGCGGAGAGCGGCGGGGTCATAGGGCTGTGCTTCTGCGTCTCCTTCCTCTCGGACGACGGGTCGGAAGAGGGACAGCGGGCGGCCCTCCTCGCCCACGCGGAGCATATCCTGAGGACGGGCGGGGAAGACGTGCTCGCCATCGGGAGCGATTTCGACGGTATGCCGCAAAGCCCCTACATGCGGACGGCCGCCGACATGCCCCGCCTCCTCGGGGAATTTTCCCGCGCCTTCGGCAGCCGCATCGCCGAGAAGATCGCCTATGAGAATGCTTTGCGGGTTCTGGAAGATGTCTTGCTTCCCTGACTTTCGTCATGGGGCGAAATGACGTGGAGGAGAAGACGAAAGCGTTCCGATAATGTCATGTTGCCCCGCGCGAGGCTTCTACTAAAGGACTAAGCGCGGCACGAGGAGCGCAGCGACGAAGTAGCGTAGTCGAAACATCGCATTCGTCTTAAGACTGCGGCGATTCTTCGACAAGCTCGGAATGACATGATAAAACGCCGCGTCGTGACATTATGCGTCTTGGCACGAACGGCAAGGTGTTTAATACGTCATTCCGCCAGACCGTACCCATTACGTCATTTCGGCGGAGAGAAAAATAAAAAAACGGGAAGGGCGGAGGCACTTCCCGTTATATCGTATCGGAGGGGTTACAGGGCGCGGATGGACTCCACGGGCTTCTTCCTTGCCGCCAGCCAGACGGGGAGGAAGGTGGAGATGAGGGCGATCGCGAGGGCAAGCGCCATCATGAGCAGGGCGGAGAGGGGACCGAAGACGAAGAGCGCGACTTCGATGCCCGCCTCTGCCTTCAGGATCCCATTGAGGAAGGACGCCATAAAGACGGAGCCGATGAGGGAGATCACGGTGCAGATGAGCACGATGATGCCGCTCTCGGCGAAGAAGATCTTGAAGACGTCTACCCCGCGGGCGCCCACCGCGCGGAGGATGCCGATCTCCTTCTTCTTATTGGAGATGCTCATGGAGATGAAGTTGAAGAGCATGAGGGAGGCGAAGAGCGCCAGCACGACGCCCACCCACAGGAAGACCTGCGAGAGCATATCGATGATGGTATTCACCAGGACGGTGATGTTGTCGTACAGCCTGTTGTTCATCTGATAGTAGACGTCGCGCTCGTCCACGATCCCGAGACGGGCGAAGAGGGCGGAGAGGGCGGCGTCCGTCTTCTCGATGGGCGCGAAGAGGTAGAGGAAGGTCGCATCGCTCTCGGGCGTATAGGCCGTCGTCTCGCTGCGGTCATTGTAGTACATGCCGTCGAGGCTGTCGTAGAAGGACTGCGAGCAATAGACGCCTTCATTGTACGACACATTGCCCTCGGGCGGCAGGTAGTATCCCACGACGGTGCATTCGGAGGCGCGCATGTCGCTGTCGCCGTGGTAGATGGCGAGCTTGAAATAGGGCGCGTATTCCTCCAGTGCGCTCGCGAAAAATTCCTTCGCCTCCTCCCCGACCTCGTCCTCCGCCGCGGGATAGATCACGGAATCGATCTTGGAGAAGAACTCCACATAGGCGTCGCTCCACGCCAGCTCGGCGGTATGATAGGCCTCCTGTGCGGCGTCATGGGCCTCCTGTGCGGCCAGCCATGCGTCATAGGCGGGCTTCTTTCTCTCCCATTCGGCATGCGCCTCGCGGTAGCCCTCCTCGTCGTCGCCGAATTGCTCGGGCGTGGGCTCCTCGCCGGGATACTCGGGCATGGGATCCGTGAAGGGTTCGGGTTCCGTGGGAGCGGGGTTTACCTCCTCGTAGACGCTGTTAAAGAGGAGCCCAATGGCGCGGAGGGGAAGCACGAACTGGTCCTTTTCGAGGCTGCTCTTTCCCTTCGCCTCGCCGAAGAGGGTCACGGGGAGCTTGAGCTCCGCCTCGGGGTCATAGACCGCGAAGGAAGCCGTCTCGAAGACGGTCTGCGGGCCCATCTCGTAGGAGCCTGAGTCGTGCTTGAAAGAGAGCCAATCTGCGCCCATGGGGAAGTAGGGGACAAAGGTCGGGGTCGAGCTCATGAAGCCGTCTGCATACGCGTCGATGTATTCCTGCGAGACGAAGGCGACGGTGGCGAGCGAACTCGGCAGGAAGTTGCCGAAATCCATCTGGAGCATGGCGTCGAAAGAGGACTCCTTCAGCGCCTCGTACTTTTCGGGGATGCCGCCGTCGTCGAAGACCGCAGTCACCTTCGGCGCGACATCTTCTCCCGCATAGCGGACGGGGATGCGCTTCCCGATGAGATCGGCTTCCGAGGAGATCTTTACCTCGCTGCCGATGCCGTACGGCCGTCCGTCTTCATCGACATTGATGTCAAAGAAGGTCCCGTTTTCCGCGCAGTCGAGGAAATAGGAGCTCACGGCGATCTCGTCGAGCCCCTCGGGATAGCTGTCGCCGAGCTGCACGCGGATGGGATGATCTTCGGGCAGCGCCGCATAGTAGGCGATGGAGGGCTGGTAGTAGTAGGACTTCTCGATCGGGATATCGAGATTGGCGATGGACGTATTATACGACCTGTACGCCCCGAAGGCGGTGTCGCCGAAGGAGGCGACCTCCGCGGGCGTGAAGAGGGCCTCTCTGTGGTCCGTATAGGAGTACTGACCGCCATAGCTGCACTCCACCTCGTAGTACTTTCGGAAGGGGGCATAGGCGTAGTCGCTGTTTTTGAAGGATTCCACGAGCACGGCATTGCCGTCGTAAAACATCATCGTCGAGGAGAGCCCGAAGAGGATGAAGGAGACGACGGAGAGAAGGATGGTCATGAGGAGGCGGAAGGGCTTCAGGCGCAGGCCCGAGGCGCCGATCCTGATGGCCTTGCCCGCGGGAAGGCGGGAGCGGATGAACTTGGTCTTGGAGCCGTCGTAGGCTTCGGGCGCCTTTTCGGGGGTGTCGCGGAACTTCTCCCGCGCGCCCTCGTCGTCGATGTGCGCCGCCCGCCTGAAGCTCGCGACATCCTTTTCTCCGCGGGAGATGATGACGTCGCCCTCGCCCTCGGTGAGGAAGGCCTCGATCGCGGCGAGCTCCTGCCTCGAGAGGGGACCTCCGCGGTGCACGGTGAGCGTGTCGTCGCCGTGCCGCACGATGGCGCCCGAGACCTTTGCCTCTTCACGCACCTTGGTCTCATCGGAGACGATCTTTCCGTCCTTGAGTTCCACGATGCGGTCGCCGTACGTCTCGGCAAATTCGCGGTCATGGGAGACGACGATGACGAGGCGGGTCGCGGAGAGCTTTTTCAGCGTCTCGAAGACCTGCTTTCCCGTGGTGCTGTCGAGGGCGCCCGTGGGCTCGTCCGCCATGATGATCTGCGGGTCCTTGACGAGGGCGCGGGCAATGGCGATGCGCTGCTTCTGGCCGCCCGAGAGGGTATTCGGCTTGCGCTTCGCGAAGTCCTCGAGCTCGACGTCGCGGAGGATCTCCCCGATCTTCTCGCGGTCCTTCTTCTTTCCCTGCAGCTCGAGCGCGAGCGCGATGTTGTCCTCGACATTGAACTCATTGAGGATGTTATACTCCTGAAAGATGAAGCCGACGAAGGTATTTCGGTAGGAGTCGAAGTCGCCGCCCGAGAAATCTTTCGAGCTCTTTCCCATGACGATGACTTCGCCGCTCGTGGGTTCGTCGAGCCCGCCCGCGAGGTTGAGGAGGGTGGACTTGCCCGAGCCCGACTTTCCGAGCAGGAAGACGAGTCCCGTCCTGTCGAAGGAGATGGACACGTCGTCGAGTGCGCGCGTATCCTCTCCGCCCTTCGTCTTGTAGATCTTTGTGAGGTGCTTGAGTTCCAGCATAGAGACCTCCTGAATGTCTGTAGCCCCATTCTATCATGGGGGGGGGTACTGTCAAGTGATTTTTTGATATTTTTCGATTTTACTTTATCATATCTTACAGAGGATGTCAAGTGTTTGGGAAAAGGAATGCTTGCGAGGCAGGTGAACCCTCGCTGTCCCCTTGAGGGGAAAGTCCCCGCGAGGAACGAGCGGGGAATAGGGGTGTTCTTCCGATGCCGTGTTGTTTCCCACCCCCTCAGTCGCTGCGCGACAGCTCCCCCTCAAGGGGGCGCCAAGGGAGCTTTTCTGCGTTCCTCGCGATACGGCTTCCCAAGGTCTGCGGGGCATTCGCATTTCCATGCTCATTCGCATGGACATTGGCATTCTCTTTTTCTTTTTCATTTACATTCTCATGTTCATTTACATTCTCATTAGGTTATCCGAAAAAAAACCATTGGTTTTGTAAAGAGGACAAATCGCACGGCCTTTCGCGGCTTCCGAGAGGGCGCAAAGAGGGGGCTTTTTCGCTTCGATCGCCGAGGTCTGTCTACTTCTATTTTACCACACTTTTTTCCTTTCTCCGCCCTTAAGTGCCACCTTTTTGCGAAAAAATAAAAAAGAAGGGACGAGATCGTTTCTCGCCCTTGCTGTCCCCTCGAGGGGAAAGTCCTCGCGAGGAACGAGCGGGGCAAAGGGGTGTTCTTCCGATGCTGTGTTGTTCTCCACCCCCTCAGTCTCGCTTCGCTCGCCGGCTCCCCCTCAAGGGGGCGCCAAGGGAGCTTTTCTGCGTTCCTTGTGATTCGGCTTCCCAAGGGGGCGCCGAGCAAGCTCGTCTGCGTTCCTTGCGATTCGGCTTTCCCTCCGAAAAGCGAAAAGCCGACAGCGGGGGCTGTCGGCTCATTCGAAGTGTTCGGTTATACGCGCTCCACTTTGTCGCTCTTGAGGCAGCGCGCGCATACGTAGTCGGTCACGACTTTGCCGTTTTGCTTGTAGGTGACCTTTTGCACGTTTGCCGCAAACGTTCTCTTCGTCTTGCGGTTGGAGTGGCTGACATTGTTGCCCGCCGTCTGACCTTTTCCGCAAATACTGCACACTCTCGACATATTTCCACCTCCACGGGATGTCCCGAAAGACTGCACGCGGCCCCTTGGCGCCGCATGGCATTGTCTATCATACCATTTCGGATGGAAAAAATCAATTAAAAACGGGGGTCCGCACCGAAAAAATTTCCCGATTCCAAATTTTTTTCAAAATCGCTTGCAAAAAACGGCAGGATAGAGTAGAATAGGGGAAGAGGTTCAAGCATTATGTCAGTGAGCACGAGTAACGCATACGGAAAAATTTCTATCTCCGATCTGGCGATCGCCAAAGTCGCGTCTTGGGCTGCGGTCGAGAGCTACGGCATCGTCGATACCGTGGCACGCCGCTTCACGGATACCATTGCCGAGCTTCTGAAGCGGGAAGCAAGCGGCAAGGGCGTCAAGATCTCCACGCAGGGCAATCGCATCTTCATCGAGGTCTACGTCATCATCAAGTACGGTGTCTCCATCGAGGCAGTCGCCGAGTCCCTGAAGGAATCCATCAAGTATAAGGTGGAGAGCTTCACGGGCATGATCGTGGATACCGTCAATGTCAATGTCATGGGACTCAAACTCTGAGCCTCCCGTTTATCTTTTGGGAGAAAAGTGAATGCAGAAAACGATCAACTGCGCGCTGTTCCGCAAGATGGTCCTCGCGGGCGCGCGCGCACTCGAAAACAACCGGGCTAAGGTAGACGCACTCAATGTCTTCCCCGTGCCCGACGGCGACACCGGCACCAACATGTCGCTCACGCTGCAGTCGGCGGTCAAGGAGCTCTCTTCCTCCGCATCCAATAGTTTTACGGATGTCTGCGACCTCGTCTCCAAGGGCGCTCTGAAGGGCGCGCGCGGAAACTCGGGGGTCATCCTTTCCCAGATCTTCCGCGGCATATGCTCGGTGCTCCGTGTCTCCAAACCCGAGGTGGACACCCGCACCTTTGCGCGGGCCCTCGAGCAGGGCACCAAGGTAGCCTATAACGCCGTGTCCATCCCCAAGGAGGGAACCATCCTCACCGTCGTCAGGATGATGAGCGAATTTGCCGTCAAGAATGCGGGCAAGTACCGCGACTACGAGACCTTCCTTCCCGCCGTCATCGAGGAGGGAGACAGGGCGCTCCAGAAGACCCCGGAGCTCCTCCCCGTCCTCAAAAAGGCGGGTGTCGTGGACTCGGGCGGCATGGGCCTCATGACCATCATGCGGGGATTTCTGTCCGCGCTCATGGGCGAGGAAGTCACAGAGATGCCGCAAGAGACGGCACCCATGTCCATGGATGACGACTTCGGAGACAATTCCGACATCATCAATATGGACCTCGGCGACATCCAGTTTGCCTACTGCACCGAGTTCTTTGTCATCAACTTAAAGAAGAGCACCACGCTTGCCGACATCGACAAGCTGCGCGAGAAGCTCATGAAGATAGGCGACTCCGTCATCTGCATCGGCGACCTCGAGATGATCAAGGTGCACGTGCATACAAATACCCCCGGCGTCGCCCTCACCTATGCCCTCGAGCTGGGCGAACTGGACCGCCCGAAGATCGAAAATATGCTCGAGCAGAACAGACAGCTCAAGGCAAAGGTGGCCGCCGAGAAAAAGGAGCAGGGCATGCTCGCCATCTGCACGGGAAAGGGCATCGAGGACATCTTCAAGGACCTCTTCGTGGACCGCGTCATCGAGGGCGGACAGACCATGAATCCCTCCGCCTCCGACATCGCTACCGCCGTGCAGAAGATCAATGCGGACAACGTCTTCGTCTTCCCCAACAATAAAAATATCATCCTCGCCGCAGAGCAGGCAAAGGCACTCGTGGAGAACAGGACCATCCATGTCATCCCCACCAAAAATATCCCGCAGGGGTTTGCCGCGGCGCTCGCCTTCTCGCCCGATGTCTCCGCCGAGGAAAACAAGACCAACATGATCCATGCCCTCGACAATGTCAAGTCGGGGCAGGTCACCCATGCCGTGCGCACCACCAATGTCAACGGCTTCAAGATCAAGGAGGGGGATATCATCGGTCTGGACGACAAGAAGATCCTCGCGCGCAGCGACAACATCGACGACGCCGTGCTCACCCTCCTCGACAAACTGAAAGAGGACTATCACGAGGTCATCACCCTCTACTATGGGCAGGACGTCAGCGAAGAGGACGCCGCCGCGCTGACCGAAAAGGTGCGGGAGGCCTTCCCCGACTGCGACGTGGACTATCATAACGGCGGACAGCCCGTCTACTACTACCTGGTGTCATTGGAATAAGAAAAAAGGAGCGGGGCGCGCCCCGCTCTTTTCATATGAAAAGGAGGCATGTATGCGGCTCAGGGATCTGAAGGGGCTCGGCATCAAGCGCGTGCAGGATTTTCAGAAGATCGGCATCACCACGACGGAGGAGCTCGTGCGCTATTTTCCGCGCACCTATCTCGACATGACGAACCGCGTCTCCGTTCGCGAGGTCATGCACGGCGACATGGCGCTCATTGCCTGCACCCTCGTCTCCGTGGAGCCGATACGCACCAAGGGCAAGCTCAAGATCCTCCGCGCCCTCCTCGAGCAGGGGCGGGACAACTTCACCGCGGTCTGGTTCAATCAGCCCTATCTCGCTTCGAAACTGCAGCCCGGGGAGTACCTCTTCTACGGGCGGGTGCAGGACTACTACGACCGCATCTCCCTCATCAATCCCACCTACGAGCGCATCGACGCCAATAAGAAGCTGAGGGGGCTCGTGCCCGTCTATCCCCTGAAGAGCGGGCTCGCCCAATGGGTGGTGCGGGACGCCGTGGCGCGCGCCCTCGAGGCGGAAAATTTCCGCACGATCATCCCCGAAGTGCTCTGCAGAAAGTACGGCCTCATGCCTCTCGGCGAGGCCTTTCGCGGGGTCCATGTCCCGAAGAGCAATGCAGAACTTGTGCGCTGTTCGGAGCGCATCGCCCTCGAGGAGTACTTCACCCTCATCGCCGCCTTTAAGCTCATCAAGGGGGACAGGGGGGAGGCCCGCCTGCGCCGCTACACCGTGACGGAGCGCGAAGTTGCCGCCTTCGAGAAGCGCTTTCCCTTCACCTTTACCCCCGGACAGCAGGGGGCGGTGCGCGCCATCTACGACGACCTCACGGGCCCCGTGCGCATGAACAGGCTGTTGCAGGGCGATGTGGGCAGCGGCAAGACGGCCGTCGCGCTCACGGGCATCTTTATGGCGGTGCGCTCGGGCTTTCAGGCGGCATACCTCTCGCCCACCGAAGTTCTGGCGGCGCAAAATTTCGCCATTCTGAAGAAGCTCTTTCCCGACTACCGCGTGGGGTACCTCGCGGGCGCCTCGACGGCGGCGGAAAAGCGCGAGCTCAAGCGCAAGCTCTTCGAGGGGGAGATAGACATCGTCTGCGGCACCCATGCCCTCATTCAGGGCGATGTTTTCTTCAAAGACCTCGCCTTTTGCGTGTGCGACGAGCAGCACCGTTTCGGCGTCGCCCAGAGAAATACCCTCTCCGAAAAGGGGGAGACGGATGTCCTCGTCATGTCCGCCACGCCCATCCCGCGCACCCTCTCCCTCGTCTTTTACGGCGACCTCGACGTGACGACCATCCCCGACAAGCCCAAGGACCGCATCCCCGTCTCCACCGCCGTCATTCCCGAGAGGAAATATGACAGCATGTACGGCTGGATCCGCGGAGAGATCAAAAAGGGCAGGCAGGCCTACTTCGTCTGTCCCAAGATCGAGGACGACGAGGGGGAGGTGATGAGCGTCACCGAGCTCTACGAAAAACTCTCCGCCATGCTGCCCGAAGTGCGCTTCGCCCTCCTTCACGGAAAGATGAAGGAGAAGGAAAAGGCGGATACCATGTCCGCGTTCAAGGCGAAAAAATACGATGCTCTCGTCTCCACCACGGTCATAGAGGTGGGCGTGGACGTGCCCGACGCCACGGTGATGGTCATCTACAATGCCGAGCGCTTTGGGCTCTCCCAGCTCCATCAGCTCCGCGGCCGCGTGGGGCGGGGGAGCGAAAAGAGCTACTGCTTCCTCCTCGCGGGGACGGAGAGCGAGACGGCGATGGAGCGGCTCAAAATTTTGGTGGCGACGGGCGACGGCTTCGCCCTCGCCGAAAAGGACCTCGAGCTCAGGGGGAGTGGGGATTTCCTCGGCACCCGCCAGAGCGGAAAATTTCTCTCCGAGATCAAAAATCTTCGGTACGGCACCGAGGTCATCTTCACAGCAAAAAAGCTCGTGGACGAGGCCTTTGAGCGCCGCCTGAACTACGACGAGATCCGCGCCGCCGCCATGGAGAAGTACGAAAGTCTCAAGGACGTCGTCCTCAACTGACATTGTATTATAAGTACAGCTTATAGCTGGTATAAGTAATTTTTATATCTCAAAATTTGCCTTTGCGGCGAGAATTTGCTATAATATAGGTTGGAAAGCAAAGTGCCGCCACGCAGCGGCAAAGGAGAAATGATATGAGTTATGTCACAAGCGTCTTGGAGACGCTCAAGGCGAAGAATCCCAATGAGCCCGAGTTTCATCAGGCGGCCACGGAGATCTTGACCAGCCTCGAGCCCGTGGTGGCGCGTCACCCCGAGTATGAGGCGGCCGCCCTCCTCGAGCGGTTCACCGAGCCCGAGCGGGTCATCCTCTTCCGCGTGCCGTGGGTCGATGACGGCGGCAAGGTGCATGTCAATAAGGGCTACCGCGTGCAGTTCAACAGCGCCATCGGTCCCTACAAGGGCGGCCTCCGCTTCCATCCCTCCGTCAACCTGTCCATCATCAAATTTTTGGGTCTCGAGCAGATTTTGAAGAACAGCCTCACGGGGCTTCCCATCGGAGGCGGCAAGGGCGGCAGCGACTTCGACCCCAAGGGGAAGTCGGAGGGCGAGATCATGCGCTTCTGCCAGAGCTTCATGACCGAGCTCTGCCGCCATATCGGGCAGGACACCGACGTGCCCGCGGGGGACATCGGCGTGGGCGGCCGCGAGATCGGCTACCTCTTCGGGCAGTATAAGCGCATCCGCGACGAGCATGTGGGCGTGCTGACGGGGAGAGGGCTCTCCTACGGCGGCTCCCTCGTCCGCACCGAGGCGACGGGCTACGGCCTCGTGTATATGGTCGAGGAGGCCCTCGACTGCCGCGGGGACAGCCTCGCGGGCAAGACGGTCATCATCTCGGGGTCGGGCAATGTCGCCATCTACGCCTGCGAGAAGGCACAGGCCCTCGGCGCCAAGGTCGTCGCCATGTACGACTCCAACGGCTATATCTATGACAAGGCGGGCATCCGTCTCGACGTCATCAAGGAAATCAAAGAAAAGGAGCGCGCGCGCATCCGCGTGTATGCCGACCGCGTGGCGGGGAGCGAATATCACGAGGGTTGCAGCGGCATCTGGGCAATTCCCTGCGACGTGGCGCTTCCCTGCGCGACGCAAAACGAAGTCAGCGAGGCCTCGGCGAAGCTCCTCGTCAAAAACGGCGTGAAGGTGGTGGGCGAGGGCGCCAATATGCCCACGACGCTCGAGGGCATTTCCGTCTTTCAGAAGGCGGGCGTCGTCTTCCTCCCCGCGAAGGCGGCCAATGCGGGCGGCGTCGCGACGAGTGCGCTCGAGATGGCGCAGTCGAGCGGCAGGCTCTTCTGGACCTTCGAAGAGGTGGACAGGAAGCTCAAGGGTATCATGGTGAATATCTATCACAACATGGACAATGCAGCGAAGGCGTACGGAAGAGAGGGCGACTATGTCGCGGGCGCCAACATCGCTGGCTTCGAAAAGGTCGCCGCGGCCATGATGGCGCAGGGCATCGTCTGAGGAATATTGCACGGAAGAAGCGGCACGGAAGACGTGCCGTTTTTCTTTGCGATTTTATTTCGATAAATTTCGAAATATGGCAAAATAGGGGCATTTTTCCCCGAAATTCGGCATAAAATATGGTATTTCGATAAAAATCGAAATAAAATTTCCGAAAAAAGGGGAGGGTGCGATGAAGGAAAGCGGGGGAGCGGCGGCAATTTTCGAGAGGGTGATAAAGGGTGCCGCGATGGGCATCGCCTTCGTCATCCCCGGCTTTTCGGGCGGGTCGGTCGCCGCCATCCTCGGCATCTACGAGGAGCTCGTGGGCGCCGTGGCGGACCTCTTTCGGCACTTCGGAAAGAGCGTGCGCATCCTCCTTCCCGTCGCGCTCGGCATGGCGCTCGGGTTTGCGGCGCTCCTCTTTCCCATCCGCTATGCCCTGGAGCGCTTCCCCCTGCCCACCGTCGCCCTCTTCGTGGGGCTCGCGCTCGGCGGCCTCGGGCCTCTCGGGGAGCGGGCGGGAAAAAGGACTTTCCGCCATGTCCTCCTCTTCACGCTCGCCCTTCTTTTCTCCGCCGCCTTTGCCTTCTTCCCCAAGGCGACGCCCGCGGAGGGCTTCCTCTATCATCTCGGCCCCGCGGGATACTGCGCCCTCTTCGGCGTGGGAGCGCTCGCCTCCTGCGCCCTCGTCGTCCCCGGCATCTCGGGATCCATGCTTCTCCTCATCCTCGGGTATTATGCCCCGCTCTCGGAGCTTCTCACCGACTTTCTCCTCTTCGGGCGGGAGGCCGCGGCGAGCCTCGCCGTCCTCGCCGTCTTCGGCGGGGGAATGCTCCTCGGCTTCTTCCTCATCTCCCACTTTATGCGCGCCCTGCTCGGGCGGTATCCCCATGCCGTGTACTGCGCCATCCTCGGGCTCATCTTCGGCTCGTCGGCGGGGGCGATCGTCCCCGTGGCGGGTGCGGGCACTCCCCTCATGTGGGGCTGCGCCCTCCTCCTCTTTCTTCTCGGCATGGCGGGGGCATGGCTCTTTACCCGCTTTCTCGGCAGGAAGAGGAGGGGCTGAGCAAAGTTTTTTCGGAAAATCGCGCGGGAATTTTCTCAAGCGGCATGCCGAACAGTTGCCCATTGTCCCAAAATATGGTATAATCCCATAGTGAGATACATTCGGACGGAAGGATATGGGAAGCACAGCGAAGAGTTACCACTGTAAAAATTGCGACGCCCCGCTCGACCTCAAGGGGATGATGGGCGGCGTGGTCACGTGTAAATATTGCGGGGAGCAATGGACCTTCCCCAACAGGGAGAGTCCCGCCGCCAATGAGATCATGCTCGGCGAGCACTATCTCGACGTCGCCGACTTTGACCGAGCGCGCGCCTGTTTTCGCAAGGCGGCCGAACTCGCGCCCAAGGAGCCCGAGGCGTACTTCGGGCTTGCGCGGGCAGAACTGCGCGTGCAGTTTATCCGCGACCTGAGCACGGGGGAGCCGCGCATCCGTCCCATCTGCCACGAGATCTCCGCGGCGAACTTCA
The DNA here is from genome assembly GCA_947597925.1 of uncultured Clostridia bacterium. GTDB lineage: Bacteria > Bacillota > Clostridia > Christensenellales > Borkfalkiaceae > Gallimonas. The sequence continues at coordinate 351,224 of CANQFA010000001.1, forward strand.
CGGAGAATGCGAACTACCTGAAGGCCGTCTCCCTCGCCACCGACGAGCAGAAGGCCATCTACCGCGCGCGCGGCAGGGAGATCGACCACATCCGCGAGGAATTTTATAACCTCCGCAAGCAGCGCCTCGACTACGATGTCTTCCTCTGCACCAAGGTCTCTGGCGGCAGCACGCAGGAGAGCCACGAGACGCTCAAGCTCTATGAAGCGCTGAAGAAAGAGGGCATCCGCCCCTTCTACTCGGAAGTGGATGCCAAGGGCCGCACGGGCGAGGACTACGAGGCGCTTATCCTCTATGCCCTCATGCAGTCGGAGAGCATGATCGTCGTGTGTTTCCACGAGGGCTACCTCGACACGCCGTGGGTCAAAAACGAATATACCCGCTTCATGGAGTTTGTCAAGGGCGGGAAAAAGGAGCTCGGCGCGCTCACCATCCTCTATCAGGAGAAGAACGGGCGCATCGAGCACCTGCCGGGGTTCGAGGGCGTCGTCGAGGGGATCGACCTCGACAGGCCCGATGCCTACACCCGCGCCATCAACCATGTCAAAAAGTTCGCGGAGGGGAAGCGCAGGCGGCACAGCGCGGAGGCTGAGCAGATCCGCAAGGAGGCCGAGCTCCTCGCCGAGGAAAACGAGGCGAACCGCCTGAAGCTGGAGGCGGAAAAGGAGAAGACGCGGCAGGAGGAAGACCGCCGCCGTCACGAACTCGAACTGCAGCGGCAGGAGGAGAGGAGAAAGGAGCGCGAGAGAAAGGAAGCCGAGCGCAAGGAAAAGCACGAGGAGCGGGCCGCCGCAAGGAAGGAGCGGCTCGAAAGCCTCGGCGAGGGGCTTTCGGAATTCTTCGGCGGGGTCGGGGACTTCTTCTCGAATTTCGGCGAGCACTTTTCGGGCATCGGCGAATGGGCTCAGAAAAAGTCCATTCCCTTCTGCGTCGTCATGCTCATCCTCGCCGTAATCGAAGTGGCGGGAGCGACCTTCGCCGTGAGCTATCCCTTCGCGGTGCATATCGTGGGCGGGAGCCCCGAACTGACTGCCTATATCGTCGTCCTCTCCCTGTTTGCCGTCTTCCTGATCCTGCATCTCACCATCTATCTCATTGCCTACCGTCTACATGGACTTGCTTTCTTCGGGGCCGCTATGGGCTTGGTGGGGCTCGTGGCGATGATCTGCATCCTCATCGGCTGGTTCTGCAACAGCATGGGCGCCTGGCTCTGGGTCTTCTTTGCCTTCGGTCTCATCGCCGCGTTCTTTTCGTCGGTTATCAATGAGGTGATAAACGAAGAGGTCTTCTATGAGGACGAAGATTTTACTATCGGTGCGGCCTTTACCGTCACGGCGGCTATTGTCTTTGCTGTCTTCTGTTCGCTCTGCGGGATCCTCTTTAGCGTGCAGAACGCGGAAGACGGCTATGAAGAGGGGTTCTACTATGATGTCCTCGAGGACGGCACGGCAGAGGTCTATGTCTATGAATACAATACGGATGAGATCGTCTTCCCCGCGGAGATCGGCGGCCGTCTGGTCACGAAGATCGGCGCCCCCGTCAGGACGGGAGGGAAGGTGCTGAAGTCCGTGACGGTGCCCGACGGGGTCCTCGTCATCGAACACGATGCCTTCCGCGACTGCGTGGCGCTCTCCGAGGTCTCCCTGTCGCTCACGGTCACGAAGTTAGAGGCACGGGTCTTCATGAATTGCTCGCGGCTCAAGGAGGCGGTGCTCACGGAGAGCATCACGGAATTCGGTTCGGAGTGCTTCAGAAATTGCACGTCGATCGAGGCCGTCACCATCCCCGACAGCGTCACGCGCATAGGGGCAAATGCCTTTAAGGGGTGCGTCCGCCTCAAGAGCATCACATTGCCCGCGTCGACCATGTGGAGGGGCGACGGGTACTGGACGACGCGCCTCATTACCCTCGATTCCACGATGGACTATATCCTCGAATGTTTCATGGAGGACGGGCAGAATTTCACCAAGGAACAGGTATCATCTTAAGCCGACCGCGGCGAAAAAATCAACATAAGGAAGGGATATCATGCTGCAAGTCAACGGCGTCAGTCTGCAATACGGGAGCAAGAAGCTCTTCGAGGACGTCAATCTGAAATTTACCAAGGGCAACTGCTACGGGATCATCGGCGCGAACGGCGCGGGCAAGTCCACCTTTCTGAAGGTGCTCTCGGGGGAGATCGAGCCCAATAAGGGGGAGGTCGTCCTCGACAAAAACGAGCGCATGTCCGTCCTCGCGCAGAATCAGAATAAGTACGACGGCGAGACGGTCCTCCGCACGGTCATGCTCGGACATGCCCGCCTCGTCGCCATCATGGACGAGAAGGACGCCCTCTACGCCAAGCCCGACTTTTCGGACGAAGACGGCCAGCGCGCGGCGGAGCTCGAGAGCGAATTTGCCGAGCTCGGCGGCTGGGAGGCGGAGAGCGACGCCGAGACCCTCCTGAACGGCCTCTCCATCCCCGCGAGCGAACACGGAAAGCTCATGGGCGAACTCGACGCCAAGGAAAAGGTCAAGGTCCTGCTCGCACAGGCGCTCTTCGGCAATCCCGACGTCCTCCTCCTCGACGAGCCCACCAACAACCTCGATCTGAAGACGGCGCGGTGGCTGGAAAATTTCCTGCTCGACTTCGAGAATACCATCATCATCGTCTCGCATAACCGCCACTTCCTGAACAAGGTGTGCACCCATATCTGCGACGTGGACTTCGGAAAGATCAACCTGTATCTCGGAAATTACGACTTCTGGTATCAGACTTCCCAGCTCATGGCGCGCCAGCAGCGGGAGGCGGACAAGAAGGCCGAGCAGCGCGCCGCCGAGCTCAAAGAGTTCATCGCGCGGTTCGCCGCCAATGCCTCCAAGTCCCGTCAGGCGACCTCGCGGAAAAAGGAGCTCGAGAAGCTTACCATCTCCGACTTCAAGCCCTCGCTCAGGAAATATCCCTACATCGACTTCAAGTACGAGCGGGAGATCGGAAACGACATCCTCGCCGTGGAGGGGCTCACGAAGGAGGGGTATTTCGAGAATATCTCCTTTACGGTGCAGCGGGGGGACAAGATAGGCATCCTCTCGGACAAGTCCACCGCGGTCACCATGCTCTACGACATCCTCACGGGAAAGGCGGAGCCCGACAGCGGCACGGTGAAGTGGGGCAAGACCATCGCGTGCTCCTACTTCCCCCTCGACAACGGCGAATTTTTCGACGGCTGTTCGCTCACCCTCGTGCAGTGGCTCTCGCAGTTTTCGAAGGACCACTACGAGGAATATCTGCGCGGATGGCTGGGGCGCATGCTCTTCTCGGGGGAGGAGGCGCTCAAGGAGGCAAGGGTGCTCTCGGGCGGCGAAAAGGTGCGCTGTATGCTCGCCAAGATGATGCTCGAGGGGGGAAATTTCCTCATCCTCGACGAGCCCACCAACCACCTCGACCTCGAGTCCATCACCTCGCTCAACAACGGCCTCGTCGCCTTCAAGGGGTGCATGCTGCTCACCTCGCACGATCAGGAGCTCATGAATACGGCGTGCAACCGCATCCTCGTCATAAACGGCACCAAGACCTTTGACAAGAGCTGTACCTTCGACGAATACGTGGACCTCATCAACGGGTAAAAAAGAAGTTTTTCGCGGGACCTGCCCCTTTTCGGCGGGTCCCTTTTTGCATAGAGAGGGGACGCATTGCGCGCGTGCGGAAACAAATATTTGGAAAATCCCAAAAAAAGTGCGTCAATCCCATTGAAATTTGCGCGCAAAAATGATATACTGTACACTGAAATCATATCCGATTCCCGCAAGGGAACAAAAGTGAGGCAATTTGTGAACGGATTCGGCCGCGACGCGCGAAACGGAAACAGCGGAAAAACTTCCATACTTACGAAGGAGACGGTGGGCATGACCCTCCTTTTATTCTCTGCCGTCGTCCTCTTTATCACGGCGACGGGCCCCCTCCTCTTCGGCGATGTGGGGCTCGCCATCACGGCATTCTTTACGGGGGTCTTCGGCTACTTCGTCTTCCCGCTCCTCCTGCTCGTCATGACGCTCTCCGTCATGCTCATCAGGGGGAAGGTCTTCGGCGGACAGTGGGTCCTGCGCGGCACCCTCCTGACGGTCGCCGCCTTCTTCATCGTCCATACCGCGACGGCTGAGGGGGTCTTTGCGTCCTCCGCGGAGTACGGCGGCTATCTCGGCGCATGCTTTTCGGCGGCGTCGGAGGGGATCGCACATGCGACGGGCGGCGGCGCCCTCTTCGGGCTCATCGTCTATCCCGTCCGCTATGCCCTCACGGCGGCAGGGGCCTATGCCGTCTTTTCCCTGCTTACGGCGGCCGCCCTCGTCTGGTTCCTCTTTTTGACCCCTCTCGGAAAGCTCGTGCGCAGGTCCTCCGTAAGGAAGGAGGCGCCCGCGCAGAAGGAGAGCCGTCCCACCTCCTTCGAGGATCTCCCCGTGCCCGCCCGCACGCCCATGCCCGCTGCGGCACAGGCAGGCGGAAGCAATCCTCCTCGCCCGTCCTACATGGCACCGCAGAGCTATCCCGCAGCGTCGACGCAGAGGACCTCTTACCCCGCGGCTTCGGCGCAGAGGACCTCCTATCCCGCGCCCGCTCCCATCACTTCGGCGCAGGGCACGGCGTCGGACGGCCGTCAGCGTCCGCCCATGGCAGATCCCTATGCCCGCCGCACGGTGGAGCCCCGTCCCGCGGCGCCGAAGAGGGGATATACTGCAGAGGAGAGTCGCGGCATCCTCTTCGGCGGTTCGCCCTCGGAGCGCTACCGCAACAACCTCATCTTCGATGAAAACTCCGCATTTAACCGCCCGCGGAGCAGTACCCTCTACAGACAGCCGCCCGTCGCCGAGCGGCCTGCGGAGAGGCCCATCATAGAACAGCCCGCAGAGAGACCCGCGGAGAGACCCGCGGAGGCTTCGGACTATTCGGGAAGATTTTCGGAGGAGGCCGAGAGGGACCGCGCGCCCCTGCCCCGCCGCATCCGTTCCGCGCCGCGCGACTTCTCGGAGCGGGGGGAGGAGCTCGACTACGGACAGCTTCCCTCCTACCGCACCGCCGATCCCGCGCCCGCGATTCCCGAAGAGCCCCCCAAGGAGTCCCGGCTCGCCGACCCCGCCGAGTCTCGCTTCGGGCGGCTCGCCGATCCCGCCGAGTCCCGCTTTGCCGAGGACAAACCCGAGGAGCCCTTCGACCGCTCCGACCGCGGTTTCGGCCTCCCCGAACGCGGCAGGGAAGATTTCTCGCGCGGCGATGACTTGACCCGAGGAAGAGAAGATTTCTCGCGAGGAGATGACTTCACCCGCGGAAGGGAAGATTTTTCGCGCGGCGATGACTTGACACGCGGAAGGGAAGATTTTTCGCGCGGAGATGACCTCACCCGCGGAAGAGAAGACTTCTCGCGTGGAGAGACGGGCTTCGGCGGACGGCTCTCCGACCCCGCCGAGAGTAGGGACTTCGGGAGAGAGGAGCCCGCGGACCCCGCGCCCGCAGAGCGCACCTCGCGTGCGGACATCTTCGACGATGACGAGGGGGAGGGCGATTACCGCGCGGTGGACGGCGTGGACTATACTCCGCCCATGCCCGACCGCAGCGAGAGAGCTATCAGGAGCATCTCCGACCGCTCCGTGGGGCGCGCCGCTTCCGTTCCCATGCCCGAACCCGAGCCCGAGCCCATGCCCGCGCCCGCACCCGCCCCGGCGCCCAAACCCAAGCGCCGTCCCAAGAAATACCGCCGTCCCGCGCTGACCCATTTCGAGCAATATGACGACGCCTCCGAGGTCTCGCAGGAGGAGATCGGGCGCAACTCGGGCATCATCCTCGATACCCTGAGCAGTTTCCGCATCGAGGCGGCCGTTGCCAAGGTCACCTGCGGCGCCCGTGTCACGCGGTACGACATCGAGATCCCCAAAAATGTCCCCGTCTCCATGGTGACCAAGCGCGACCGCGACATCGCCATGCGTCTCATGGTGCGCGACGGCGTGAATATGTATGTCAACAACGAGACGGGCTCCGTCTCCATAGAGGTGCCCAATAAGAAACCCGCCACGGTGGGCATCCGCTCCATCCTCTTTGCGGAGGAATACACCAATGCCAAGCCCACCTCCCTCTCCTTTGCCCTCGGCAAGGACATCGAGGGCAGAAATGTCTGCGGGGACATCGTGAAGATGAAGCACCTGCTCATCGCGGGCAGTACGGGCTCGGGCAAGTCGGTCTGCCTCAACGCCCTGCTCATCTCCCTCCTCTGCAAATACGGTCCCGAAGACCTCCGCCTCATCCTCATCGACCCCAAGAAGGTGGAGTTCGCGGTCTACGACGGCATCCCGCACCTCATGATCAACGAGATCATCACCGAGGCGCCCAAGGCAGTCTCGGCGCTCAACTGGGCGCTCAAGGAGATGGACCGCCGCTACGGGCTCTTCGAGCAGAAGACCAAGTCGGGCGCCGTGGCCATCCAGAATATCGACGGCTACAACGAGAACCGCACCGAGGACGAGGAGAAGCTCCCCAAGATAGTCATCGTCTTCGACGAGCTCGCCGACTTCATGGCGGTGGCGAAGAAGGACATCGAGGAGCGCATCCAGCGGCTGACCGCAAAGGCGCGCGCGGCGGGCATCCATCTCGTCATCGCGACCCAGCGTCCCTCGGTAGACGTCATCACGGGCGTCATCAAGGGCAACCTGCCCACCCGTATCGCCTTCCGCACCATTCAGGAAGTCGACTCGCGCACCATCCTCGATGAGTCGGGCGCCGAGAAGCTCCTCGGGAACGGCGACATGCTCTACCGCACGGAGGGCATGTTCAGCTGCCTGCGCGTGCAGGGCGCCTACCTCAGCGGCAAGGAGATCCACGACGTCATAGAGGACGTGAAGGCAAATAACGAGGCCTACTTCGACGAAGAGGTCTCCGAATACATCAACCGCGCGGGCGGAAGCTCGGAGGGCGGCGCCGCAAACTTCGAGGGGGACGGCGGACAGGTCTCCGATGCCTATGTCAAGGCGCTCGCCGTCGTCGTCAAGCTCGGACAGGCCTCCATCTCCCTCATCCAGAGGAGGTGCGGCGTGGGCTACAACCACGCGGGCAAGATCATAGAGTGGATGGAGTCGATGGGGTATATCTCGCCCTTCGACGGCAAGGCAAAGGCGCGCGGCGTGCTGCTCACCAAGGAGGAATTCGAGGCGAAGTACGGTCCGCTCGAGTAAACGAAACCATGAAGAAGACCTTTTACATGCTCTCTCTCGGCTGTGACAAGAACCGCGTCGACGGCGAGCGGCTGCTCGGCGAAGTCCTTCGCCGCGGCTGCGCCATCACCGAAGACCCCCGCGAGGCCGAGGTCATCATCATCAATACCTGCGCCTTTCTGAATGCGGCGCGCGAGGAGTCCCTGAATGCCGTCCTCGACCACAGCCTCCTCCGCGGGGAGGGGGGAAAGCTCGAGAAGCTCGTCGTCGCGGGGTGCCTCCCCGAAAAGTTCGGCAAAGAGCTGCAGATGGGCCTGCCCGAGGCGGATGTCCTCCTCGGCGTCAAGGATGTCTCCATGCTCTTCCCCGCCCTCGAGAGGTCCTACCGCGAGGGACGGGTGAATGCCGTGGGACAGGGCACGGGCATGCGCACGGAGCGCTATGTCTCCACCCTGCCCCATCTCAAATACCTCAAGATCGCCGACGGCTGTTTCAACCACTGCACCTATTGCCTCATCCCCAAGATCCGCGGGAAGTACGTCTCCTATCCCATGGAGGAGCTCGTCGCCGAGGCAAAGGGGCTGGGGAGGACGGAGGAGCTCATCCTCGTCGCGCAGGACACGACGCGGTACGGCGAGGACGTCGGGAAAAATCAATTTGTAAAACTCATCGAAAAAATTTCCGAACTTGACAACATCTGTCATATCCGACTCCTATACTGTTATCCGGAGGCCATCGGGGAGGAGCTCATCCGCGAGGTGCGCGACAACCCCAAGGTCCTCAAGTACCTCGATATCCCCATGCAGCACTCGGAGGACCGCATCCTGAAGCTCATGGGGCGGCGGGGAAGGCGGGAGGAGCTCGAGGCGCTCGTGGAAAGGCTTCGCGCCGAGATCCCGGAGATCGCCATCCGCTCCACCTTTATCGCGGGATTTCCCTCCGAGACGGAGGCGGAGCACGAGGCGCTGCGGGCATTTCTTCGCAAGATGCGCCTCGAGAACTGCGGATTTTTCGCCTATTCGCGCGAGGAGGACACGCCCGCCTACAAGATGGCGGGGCAGGTGCACCCCATGACGAAAAGGCGCCGCGTGCGCGAGCTCTATGAGACGCAGGCGGAGATCTCGGCGGCCAAACTTCGGACATGGGTGGGGCAGACGCTGTCTGTCCTCGTGGACGGAGAGGAGGAGGGAAACTTCGTCGGCAGGGCATATTTTCAGGCGCCCGAGATAGACGGCAGCGTAATTTTCACCGCCTGCGGCCACAAGATCTCCGCGGGAAAAGTCTATAAAGTCAAAATCGTTGGCTCGGAAACTTACGACCTCATCGGTCAATGCGAGGAGGAATTATGAATTTACCCAATAAGATCACGTTGACGCGCATCGTCATGATCCCCGTGTTCGTCCTGTTCTTTTATCTCGACGTCATGCCCTATCACGAGATCGCGGCGGCCGTCGTCTTTGCGCTTGCGGCGTTTACCGACTTTTTGGACGGCTACATTGCCCGCAAGTATCATCTCGTCACCAACATGGGCAAGTTTCTGGACCCCATTGCCGATAAAGTGCTCGTCTCGACGGCGCTCATCCTCATGCTGACCCGCCCTGCGGTCTTCTCCTACGGGGGATTTGCGGGATGGGGCATCGTTGCCGCGGGCATCTCAGTCGCCCTCATTCTCGCGAGAGAGCTCATCGTGAGCGGATTCCGCCTCATCGCGGTGGAGCGGGGCATCGTCCTCGCCGCCGACAAGCTCGGCAAGGTAAAGACGGTCACGCAGGACCTCGCCGTCTTTACGCTGCTCGTCACCATGTCCTTTCTCGGGAGCGCGGGGTGCATCGTGGGGTGCGCCATCGGCTTTGCCCTCCTGCTTGCCGCCGCCCTGCTCACGGTCATCTCGGGCGCGAACTATCTCATCCGCAACCGCGCGGTGCTCGGAGAAGAGGAGGCAGAGGGGTGAAGTGCGCCGCCGTCGTGCTCTGTAACAGGAGAAATTCTCTCTCGGCCGTCGACTATGTGTCCGTGACGGATGCCCTGCTCTCGGGCGGGGTCACCCTCTCGGAGGTCGCCATCCTTCCCTACGACGACGAGACGGCGCTCACCTCCGCGCTCGTGCGCCTCGGCGATGCGGGCGGCCTCTTCGTGATCTGCAGCCGTGTGCTCTTCGAGGCGGCCCTGCAGGGGGTCTCACTCGTCGCCGGGAAAGCTCCCGAGGGCGAGCTCTTCGAGACGGAAAAGACGCTTTACGCCGTGCTGACCGCGGACATGGATGGGGTCAATGCGGTGAAGGAGCGCGTGATCCCCGCCCTCGACAGACTGCGCGGGCAGAGCTTTTTCCGCACCGTCCTCTGCACGGTGGGCGCCTCGGGTGAGGAGCTCCGCTCTGCCATGGAGCATGCGCGGGGCGCGGGAGAGGGATATTTTATCCACTGCACCGAGCGCTACGGCGCTGCCCGCCTCGAGGTGGTCTATGATCGCACGACGCCCAAATACACGGTGGACGAGGCGGTGCGCATCCTCATGGACGAGCTCGGGGAATATGTCTATGCGACGGAGGAAAAGACCATCGCCGAGCGCCTCGTGGAGGCCCTGAAGGTGCGCCGCATGACCGTCTCGACGGCCGAATCCTTCACGGGCGGGGGCGTGGGACGCGCCATTGTCCGCGTGCCCGGGGCGAGCGCCGTCTATTTCGAGGGGCTCAATACCTATCACCCGAAGTCCAAGATGGCGCGGCTCGGCGTGACGCCCTTTACCGTGGACCACCGCGGGACGGTGTCCGATGAGACGGCCTACGAGATGGCGGCGGGGCTCATCGTAGAGGGAAACTGCGACCTCGCCATTGCCACCACGGGGGTCGCGGGGCCCGATGCCGACGAAAAGGGCAACCCTCCGGGACTGTGCTACCTCGCCGTGGGCACGCGCGAAAAGGTGGAGATCTTCCGCTATCAAATAGCGGGCGACCGCGAGACCGTCACCGAGACGGCGATCAATCTGGCCCTGTTTCTTGCATACAGGTCCTTAAAATGAGAAAAAACTCCAAGGAGACTACAGTATATGGAACCCAATGAAGAGAAAGTCAAGGCGCTGCAGCAGGTCCTGTCGCAGATCGAAAAGGAATACGGCAAGGGCGCCATCATGAAGCTCGGGAGTCAGGCGGGCAATACCGACATCGAGGTCATCCCCTCGGGATGCCTCGCCCTCGATCTCGCGCTTGGGATCGGGGGATTCCCCCGCGGAAGGATGATCGAGATCTACGGCCCCGAATCCTCGGGCAAGACCACGGTCGCCCTCCATGCCGTCGCCGAGGCGCAGAAGCTGGGCGGCATCGCGGCCTTTATCGATGCGGAGCATGCGCTCGACCCCGTCTATGCCAAGAAGCTGGGCGTCAACCTCGACGAACTCTATGTCTCCCAGCCCGACACGGGCGAACAGGCGCTCGATATCGTCGATGCCCTCGTGCGCTCCTCGGCGGTGGATATCATCGTCGTGGACTCCGTGGCTGCGCTCACGCCCAAGGCGGAGATCGAGGGGGATATGGGAGATTCCCATGTCGGCCTGCAGGCGCGCCTCATGTCGCAGGCGCTCAGAAAACTCACCGCCATCGTCAATAAGTCCAAGACGTGCGTCATCTTCATCAACCAGCTCCGCGAAAAGGTGGGTGTCATGTTCGGCAATCCCGAGGTGACCCCCGGCGGCAAGGCGCTCAAGTTCTATGCCTCCATCCGCATCGACGTGCGCAAGACGGAGATGCTCAAGGACACCGAGGGCCCCTCGGGCAACCGCACCCGCGCAAAGGTCGTGAAAAATAAGCTCGCGCCTCCCTTCCGTCAGGCGGAGTTTGACATCATGTACGGCGAGGGCGTGTCGCAGGAGGGGTGCGTCATAGACCTCGGTCTCCAGTTCGGCGTGATCGTGAAGAGCGGCGCATGGTTCAGCTATAACGACAATAAAGTCGCAAACGGCAGAGAGAAGATGCGGCAGTTCCTGAAGGATAACCCCGAGCTTATGGAGGAGATGATCGCGAAGATCCGCGTGAAGGCAAAGGGCGCGCCCGTCGACGAAGTTGCGGGCAGCGAGACGGACGAATAACATTTCATGAAATATCAATTTTTGAAAGTTGCGGCGGCGAGCCCCGCGCTTCGGGTCGCCGACCCCGCATATAACGCAAAAGAGATCATCGGGATCATAGAGGCGCAGGCGAAGAAGGGGACGGAGCTCCTCGTCTTTCCCGAACTCTGCCTCTCGGGCTATACCTGCGGCGACCTCTTCCTGCAGGAGACGCTCCTCACCGGGTGCCTCACTGCGCTCAAGGAAGTCGTCGCCCGCACAAAGGGGCATACCATGCTCGTGTTTGTGGGCCTGCCCGTCTCCTGTCACGGCAAGCTCTACAACTGTGCCGCGGGGATCTCCGGCGGCAAGATCCTGGGGCTCGTGCCCAAGAGCTATCTTCCGAATTACAACGAATTTTACGAGGCGCGGTATTTCTCGCCCGCACCCGAGGGGGTCTCGCGGATCTCCCTCGGCGGGGGGGAAGAGGGCGACGCGGTCTTTTCCGCCGAGCTCGTCTTCCGCGATGAAGATCATCCCGAGATTGCCGTAGGCTGCGAGATCTGCGAGGACCTCTGGGCGCCCGAGTCGCCCTCCGTGAAGCTCGCGAAGAGCGGCGCGGCCGTCATCGTCAACCTCTCTGCCTCCAACGAGACGGTGGGGAAGAGAGAATATCGCCACAAGCTCCTCGCCGCGCAGTCGGGAAAAAATCTCTGCGCCTACGTCTATGCCGACGCGGGCACGGGGGAGTCCACCTCGGACATGGTATTCGCCGGCAACAACATGATCTATGAAAACGGCACCTGTCTCGCCGAGAGCCTGCCCTTCTCGGGGGAGATCTGCGAGGCGGAGGTGGACGTCGGCTTCCTCGCGAGCGAGCGCAGAAAGCTCACCACCTTCCGCACCGACCCTGAGCACGGCGATCGGTTGGATGCGTCCTTCGTCACGGAGGGGGACCTGACGCTCCGCAAAGTCGACCCGCTCCCCTTCGTCCCGCATGACAGGAGCATCCTCTCCGAGCGCGCCGCCCTCATCCTCGACCTGCAGGCGCATGCACTCGCACGGCGCATCTCTCAAATTCAAGCAAAGACGGCGGTCATCGGCGTCTCGGGCGGACTCGACAGTACACTTGCCCTCCTCGTCGCCTGCCGTGCCTTCGATCTCCTCAAAAAGGACAGGCGGAGCATTTTGGCCTATACCATGCCCGGGTTTGGCACGTCGAAAAAGACCAAGCGCAGCGCAGACGACCTCATGGAGGTGCTCGGCGTCTCGGCCTCTGCCGTCCCCATTTCCGAGACCGTCCTCTCCCACTTCGGGGACATCGGCCACGATCCCGCCGTGCACGACGCGACCTATGAAAACGCGCAGGCGCGCTATCGCACCATGATTTTGATGGACGTTGCGAACAAGACGGGCGGGCTTGTCATCGGCACGGGCGACCTCTCCGAGCTTGCCCTCGGCTGGTGCACCTACAATGGCGACCACATGTCCATGTACGCCGTCAATTCCTCCGTCCCCAAGACGCTCGTGAAGTACCTCGTCCGCGCGGAGGCAAACCGTCTCGGCGGCAGGGTGCGGGCCGTCCTCGAAGAGGTCCTCGGTACCGAGATCTCGCCCGAGCTCCTCCCGCCCGACGAGAGGGGAAATATCTCTCAGAAGACGGAGGACCTCATCGGACCCTATGAGCTCACCGACTTCTATCTCTGGCACTTCCTGAGGAGGGGGGACGGCCCCGCCAAGACGCTCTACCTCGCCGAGCGTGCCTTTGCAGGCAGGTACGACCGCGCCACCCTGAAAAAGTGGCTCGTGAGCTTCTACAGGAGATTTTTCTCCCAGCAGTTCAAGCGCAACTGCGTGCCCGACGGCGTGAAGGTGGGCTCCGTCTCCCTCTCGCCGCGCGCGGATCTCCGCATGCCCTCCGATGCCTCCGCGGCCCTCTGGCTCGAAGAGGCGAAAAACTTATAATACGTCCCATGCAAAAGCCGCCCGAGTTTCTTCGGGCGGCTTTTTCATGGAGATAAAATGGCATTTTAGTTTTTGGGGTCGGGCGGCTGTCCCACATGGGCCTTCCATTTGCATTCGGAGAGGTCGAATTCCGAGAACTTCGCGGCGAAGGAGGAATCCTCGGGTGAGCAGGCATAGACCCCGAAGGCGATGCGGCCTGCGGCCTTTTTCAGGTGGCAGATGCGCATCTGGTGAAAGGCAATGCCGTCAAAGGAGCACTCCACGCAGAAGTCGTCTTCGCGGCGGCTGAGGCGGTACCAAATCTCGCGGATGGAGGCGTCGATCTCCGCCGTCGCCCAGTCGGAATATCCGTCGTTCGTGACCACGCTGCCGAGGTGGCCGAACTTCTCGGTCTCGTACTCCACGGCGGCCTTCAGCCAGTTTTTCCCGTCGAGATAGACGGCGACGCCGCATTGGTCGAAGCGATGCCCGCTCGCGCGGAAATCCGCCTTTACGGTGAAGCTGAAAAATTTTTCCTCCGTCTCCATGAGGAGGAGGGGCGCATTGTCGTTGCAGAAGTGGTAGTAGGTATTTTGCCACAGGTCGGTGTGCGGCTCGGTGACGATCTCGAGCACCCCGTCCGCAATCGAATGCTTTTTGGGCTCGCGCGTCCATTTGAAGAGGGTCAGGTCCATAGTGGGGCTCCTTTTGGAAACTTTCCCCACTATCATACCACACTTTCGCCCGACTTGCAACAAAATCTTCGCGCCCCGAGAAAAAAGTGCGGGAAAATGCTTGACAGGCAATACTATGCAATGTATAATATTATGCGAAGGAGGGCATTATGGACATTCAGATGAAAAAGGGACTATTGGATGTCTGCGTGCTGGCGCTTCTCGCGAAGGGGGACTCCTACGGCTATCAGCTCGCTGCAAGCCTCGGCGAGGTGGTGGAGGTCTCCGAGTCCACGCTCTACCCCATCCTCAAGCGGCTCGAAAACGCCGGCCAGCTCTCCACCTATTCGTGGGAATTCGGCGGGCGGCTCAGGCGGTATTATCGCATCACGCAGGCGGGGCGGAAGCGCCTCGCGCAGTTCGACGACGATTGGAAGGAGCTCGAAAAACTCCATGCCTTCATCAAAGGGGGGAAAGTATGACGAAGAGAAAGTATCTGAAGAAGCTTAAGGCGGCGCTGAAGGGGGTGCCGAAGCGCGAGCGCGAGGAGCTCGTCGCCTACTATGCGGAACTCATCGACGAATCGTATGCCCACGGCAAGACGGAGGAGGAGATCTTTTCCAAGCTCGACCCGCCCGAAGCCGCCGCGGAGAACTATCTTCGCGAGCGCCCGACGCTCAGAGAGGAGGAAGAAGGGGGGCATGTCCGAAACGCGGCGTTCGATTCCGAAAAATTCGTGCTGCGGATCCTTGCCGTGTTCGCGTCGTTCAACCTTGCCGTGCTTGCCCTCGCGTCTGCGGCAGCGGGGTACTTCCTCGCCACCGAGGGCGTCTTTGACTTCTTCTTCTCCTTCGGACTCCTCGTCTCGGGGCACGCGGCGATCTTTTTCGCGCAGTGGGGGATGGCCTTCGTCCTGTTCGCGCTCGCGATGCTCCTCGTGATGCTGACGGTCTTTCTCGTCAAGGCGCTCGTAGGCATGTGGCGAGCCGTCTGCGGCCGTCCTTTCGACATAAAATTTATGAAGAAGGGCACGCGGTGCACCCTCATCACGTCGTGTGCGATGCTGCTCGGCGGCGCGCTCCTCTTCGTGTCGGCCTTCGGTGCGCTCGGGTTCGACTACAAAAATCTCGCCGTGACGGGGGACATCATCGACCATGAGCAGGAGATCTCCTTCTCCGATGCGCTCACCCTGGAGGCGGACGGTCTGGATATCACGGTCAAGCGGTCGGAGGACGAGACGTGCAAGCTCCTCTACCGCGATTTCCCCGAGAAGCCCATCACGTTTGCCTATGCGGACGGGAAGGTCACGCTCAACTATCCGGAGAATGCCATCGGCCTTATGGATGACATCGGGGTCCTGTGGCGGCACGGGCTGCTCATCGAAGTTTTGGGGGGCAGCACGCGGGATGCAGTGCTCTTGCTCCCCGCTTCCTTCTCCGGCGCCCTCACCGTGAAAATGGACGACGGCGACGTATCCATCGCAGACATGGTATACACCGATCTCGTCATATCTGTCCAATTCGGGACCATTTCCCTCGAAAATATCACGGCCGATACAGTGAGCGCGGAGACGGAGTATGGCGACATAATACCGGAAAATGTCGAGGCCGACACGGTGAACGCGGAGACGTGGTACGGCGACATCAGGCTGCATGACGTCAAGGCCGAGAGCGTCCGCACAAAGACGGGCAGCGGCGACATCGCGCTACAGAATGTCACGTGCACGCACGCGACCGTAAGCACGAGGAGCGGCGCCGCTACACTGGAAAATCTCAGCGCCGATGACATCTCCCTGCGCGCGGACAGCGGGTCTGTTACGGGGACGATCTCGGGCAGTGAGGAGGAGTACACCATCACGGCCTCGGTCGGCACGGGCAGCTGCAATCTGCATGACCGCACGGGCGGCTCCAAAAAGCTCGAGGTGCAAGTCTCCGCCGGAAGCGTGCGCGTGGAGTTTACGGGATAGCCTCCGCAAGGGGGCTCTCCTCATGCGGAGAAAATTTTTCACAGAAAAAGATTGTAGTTAGCAATGGCGAACTTTTTTCGAAAATTTTTCTCCAAACGGTTGACAGGGGGGATGTGACGTGATAAAATGATTACAGTTCGCAATGGCGAACCAACCTTCCGCAGGGAGCGGAAGTTTTTTCGGGAGATGAGTTC
Organism: uncultured Clostridia bacterium; assembly: GCA_947597925.1. GTDB lineage: Bacteria > Bacillota > Clostridia > Christensenellales > Borkfalkiaceae > Gallimonas. Next base: position 367,216 of record CANQFA010000001.1, read on the forward strand.
GCCAATGCGAACCAAAGGAGATCGTGACTATGCCGCTTTTACTCGCACCCATCGGTCGGGAGGTCCGCATCGTGAAGATCGTGGCGGACGACAAGACCAAAAAGCACCTCTTGAACCTCGGCGTCCTTGTAGACGGGACCATCACCGTGCTCTCTTCGAGCGGGGGGAGTGCCGTCTGCCGCGTGAAGGACGGGCGGCTCGCGCTGGACCGCAACATCGCCGCGAGGATCTATGTGGCCTGAACTCGCAAAATCGATCTCGAATGGAGGCATTTGAATCTATGACAAAACTGCTCAGTGAATTTTCCGTCGGCGAAAGGGGCATCGTGAAGCTCGTTTCGGGCGAAGGAAAGCTCCGCAGGAGGCTCTTCGACATGGGCGTGACGCCCGGTGCCGAAGTGCTCCTCCGAAAGAAGGCACCCCTCGGCGACCCCATCGAGGTCACCATCCGCGGGTATGAGCTCACCCTCAGAAAGACGGAGGCGGAGCTCGTGACCATGGAGGTGAAGAGATGATGAAGTTCGCCTTGGCGGGCAATCCCAACTGCGGGAAGACGACCCTCTTTAACCTCCTCACAGGCTCCACCGCCTATGTCGGCAACTGGCCCGGGGTCACGGTAGACAAGCGGGAGGGGACCTACAAGCGCGGGGAAGAGCCCGTGAAGATCGTGGACCTCCCCGGCATCTATTCGCTCTCGCCCTATACCCCCGAAGAGGTCATCTCGCGCAACTTTATCCTCGATGAGAGGCCCGACTGCGTCATCAACATCGTGGACGCGACCAATCTCGAGCGCAACCTCTACCTCACCACCCAGCTCATGGAGATCGATGTGCCCATCATCATCGCCCTCAACATGATGGATGCGGTGGAGAAGAGCGGGGACACGATCAATGCCAAGGAGCTCGAAGGAAAGATCGGCCTGCCCGTCGTCGCCATCTCGGCGCTGAAGGGGACGGGGATCCGAGAGCTCATGGACCGCGCCGTCTCGGTGGCAAAGTCGCCGCGTGCGGGCGTCACCGTACTGCATGATTCTCCGCTCGCGCACCTCGTCCGCGATGTCACCATCGCCCTCAAGGGTGCCAAGGTAGAGGCGCCCCTCTTCCACGCCGTAAAGCTCGCCGAGATGGACGAGATAGAAGTGAAGATGCACCCCGAGCTCGTGGGCATGGTCGACGAATTTAAGGCGACCTTCGAAGATGATACCTTCGGCGACGACCTCGAGGCGGTCGTGGCGGATGCGCGCTACAAGTACATCGCTGCGAACTATTCGGCGGTATATAAGAAGAAGAGCGAGGGCGAAGGACTCTCCCGCTCGGACAGGGCGGACAAGGTGCTGACGCACAGAGTGTGGGGGATCCCCATCTTCCTCGTCATCCTCTTTGCCATCTTCCACCTCACCTTCTCGGAGGACTTCCTCTTCTTGAGTGCCATCTCGGGCGGCCTTCCCACCCTTGCCGACCTCGGCTTCGATACGGCCAATCCCGGTGTCGCCCTCCTCGCCTGCTTCTACGACGGGGCGGTCTTCTCCCCGGGCGTGATGCTCACCAACCTCTTCGGCTGGATGCTCAACTGGGTGTCCGTGCTCATCGACCTCATCTGCGGCGGGGCGCCGCTCTGGGTCGGGAGTTTCCTGAATGATGGGGTTTGGGGCGGTCTCTCCGCCGTGCTCGGCTTCCTGCCGCAGATCCTCGTCCTCTTCCTCTTCTTCTCCATTCTGGAGGACTCGGGCTACATGGCGCGCGTCGCCTTTATCCTCGACCGCATCTTCCGCAAGTTCGGGCTCTCGGGCAGGGCATTTATGCCCATGATCATGGGATTCGGCTGCAGCCTTCCCGCCATGATCAATACCCGCACCCTCGCCGACGAAAAGGAGCGCACGGCGACCATCCGTGTCATCCCCATGTTCTCGTGCGGGGCGAAGCTGCCCATCCTCACCGCCATCGCGGGGGGCATTGTGCAGGTCTTCGGCGTGGGCAATGCCGACCTCATCACCTACGGCATGTACCTCATCGGCATCGTGACGGCCATCGTCTGCGTCCTCGTGATGCGCAATACGACGATGCGCGGCGAGACGCCTCCCTTCATCATGGAGCTTCCCGCCTATCACCTGCCCCTCTTCAAGGGCCTCATGATCCACCTGTGGGACAAGACGAAGCACTTCGTGAAGAAGGCCTTTACCATCATCTTTGCCTCCACGATCGTCATCTGGTTCCTCTCCAACTTCTCGTGGAATTGGCAGTTCCTGCCCGAAGAGATCGAGTATGAGGGGGAGGTCATCCTCGCCAACCTTCATGCCGACAGGAGCATTTTGGGCTCCATAGGGATGCTCATCCAGCCCCTCTTCACGCCGCTCGGCTTCGGCTCCCAGCTGCAGGCCTTCGGTTGGGTCTTCGCCGTCGCCGCGCTCACGGGACTTGTCGCCAAGGAAAATGTCATCGCGACCTTCGGCACCCTCGCGGCCTGCGTGGCGGGCGCCTTCATCTCCACCGAGGAGGGCGTCGTCGAGGCCGTGACGATGATCGAGGCGACGGGCATCACCATTCCCGCACTCATCTCCTTCATTGCCTTCAATATGACGACGATCCCCTGCTTTGCGGCCTGCGCCACGGCGAGGGCGGAGCTCCCCGAGGGCAAATTTAAGTGGACCCTCCTCTTCTGGGTCGCGACGAGCTACCTCGTGGGGACGGCCATCTACCTCATCGGCAGTTGGTGGTGGACGCTCTTCCCCATCCTCGCAGTCGTTGCGGCGGCCGTAGTCGGGATCATCTTCTGGAATAAGAAGCACCCCATCGAAAAGGAAGGCACCATGTCCGAGGAAGAGACTCTCAAAGAGGCCGCAGCGGCGGACGGAGGCAGCGTATGAGTTGGTGGGAGATCCTCATCATCATCGCGGCGGCGGCCTTTGTCGCGGGCGTCGCGGTGTGGTCCTTTGTCAAGAGAAAGAAGGGAAAGGGGGGATGCGCGGACTGCTGCGGAAACTGCTGCGGCTGTGCGGGCTGCTCCCACCCCGAAAAGAAATGAGCTCATCCTCACGATCTCCATAAATCTTCGTAAATCCCTCTCCGCTCGGAGGGGGATTTACGGTATCAAAAAGGGGAGACTTCCGCAAGAGGTCTCCCTTTTCTCAAAAATAGCAAATGGGGTACGGTTTTACTTGGTTTCCGGCCGCTCGATGCACGGTTCGGTGAGCAGGAGGGGGTCGAGCACTTCATCGAGCTTTTCCGCCTCCATGAGTCCCTCGCGGAGGACGATGTCGCGGATGGACTCGCCCGTCTTCAGGGACTCCTTTGCGATCTCCGCCGCCTTCAGGTAGCCGATATAGGGGTTGAGCGCGGTCACGATGCCCACACTGCGGTTGACCCATTCGGCGCACCGTTCGCGGTTGGCGGTGATGCCCACGATGCAGTTTTCCGAGAGCGTCCTGACCGCCCCCGTGAGGGCGCGCAGGGACTCGAAGAGCTGATAAAAGATGACGGGCTCGAAGGCATTGAGCTCGAGCTGTCCCGCCTCCGCCGCCATGGTGACCGTCACGTCGTGCCCGATGACGAGGAAGGCCACCTGATTGACGACTTCGGGGATGACGGGATTGATCTTCCCGGGCATGATGGAGGAGCCGTTTTGCTTGGCGGGGAGGATGATCTCGCCGAGACCCGTCCTCGGTCCGCTCGACATCAGGCGGAGGTCGCTCGACATCTTCGACAGGTTGACGGCGAGTGCCTTGAGCGTGCCCGAGACGGCGGCGAAGCAGTCGACATTTTGCGTGCCGTCAAAGAGGTCTTCCGCCCGCTTCAGGTTTTCGCCCGTGAGCGCGGAGAGCTCCTCGGTGATGTGGGTGAAGTAGGCCTCCCGCGCATTGATCGCCGTGCCGATGGCGGTCGCGCCGAGGTTGATGGTGCGCATCTCCCCGAGCGAGGTCTCTATGCGTTCCCGCGAGCGGGCAATGGAAGTCGCGAAGGCGTGGAAGGCCTGCCCGAGGCGCATGGGCACCGCGTCCTGCAACTGCGTCCTGCCCATCTTGAGGATGTCGTCAAATTCCTTCGCCTTGCCGAGGAGGGCCTTTTCGAGCCGCGAGAGGGCGGAGAGGAGCTCCTTTGCGAGAGAGAGCACGGTGAGCTTTCCCGCCGTGGGGATGACGTCGTTTGTGGACTGCTCCATGTTGACATCGTCATTGGGGCTCACCTTGGAGTAGTCGCCCTTGGTGCCGCCGAGGTGCTCTATGGCGATATTGGCGATGACCTCGTTGACATTCATATTGGCGGAAGTGCCCGCGCCGCCCTGCACGGCATCGACGATGAAGTCCTTCCTGTGCTTGCCGCGCAAGATCTCGTCGCAGGCGGCGATGATGGCCTCTGCCTTCTCACGGTCGAGGAGCCCGTAGTGAGCGTTTACCTTGGCGGCGGCCTTCTTGATGAGGACGATATTCCTCACGAAGGGAAGGTTGAGCCGAATGCCCGTGATCTCGAAATTTTCCTTTGCCCGCAGGGTCTGGATCCCGTAGTAGGCGTCGCTGTCTACGGCGAGTTCGCCCACGGAGTCCCGCTCGGTACGGAATTCTTTTTCCATAAGTCGCTCCATGTAGTTGCATTTTTCGGAATCGAGCATTATTATACCCCTTTCCCCCTCCCGCGTCAACATTTTTTCGGAATTTTTTCAAAAAAGGCGGGGCATATCCCATGAAATAAATTTGTGAAAGCAGGGGGAATGTGCTATAATGGACGGTGAGAAAGGGGGGAAGTGCCATGATCGAAGTCAAGGGTCTTACGAAGGTCTATAAGAGCAGGAAGGGCGGCAAGTGTGTCGCCCTCGACCATATCAGCTTTACCCTCCCCGACAGGGGATTTCTCTTCGTCGTGGGAAAGAGCGGCAGCGGCAAGACGACGCTCCTGTCCCTCCTCGGGGGACTGGATACCGTCACTTCGGGGGAGATCATCGAGAACGGAAGACATATCGAGAAATTTTCCCTCGGCGAGCAGGTCTACTATAGAAATTCGACGATAGGGTTCATCTTTCAGGACTTCCACCTCGTAGACGACTTGACCATCTATGAAAATGTCCTCCTCGCTCTGCAACTGCAGGGGGAGAAGGACGGAGAGAAGGTCATGAAGGCGCTCGAGGAGACGGGGCTTGCGGAGTACAGGGACCGCTATCCGAAGGAGCTCTCGGGCGGACAGCAGCAGCGGGTCGCCATTGCAAGGGCGCTCGTGAAGGAGCCCTCCATCATCCTCGCGGACGAGCCCACGGGCAACCTCGACAGCAAGACGACGGTGCAGATTTTAGACCTTCTCAAGGCGCTCTCGAAGACCAAGCTCGTCGTCATCGTGTCGCACAACTTAAGCGACGCCGAGCACTATGCCGATGAAATCATGGAGCTCTCGGACGGGAAGATCTTACAGCATGTGCGGCGCAATTCCGCCTTCGATCCCCGCCTGCGGGTGGAGGGGGATACCCTCGTCATTCCGAGCGGGCAGGAATTTTCGGAGGAAGAGTTTGCGGAGGTCAACTCCTTTATGAAGAAGTGGTATCTCCGCGGCGCGCGCCCCGCACGGGACCGCTTTCTTCCCATGGAGGGACGAAAGAGGGGTACCATGCCCGAGGGAGGGCCTCTCGAAAAGAGGCACTTAAGGTTCGGGCAGAGGGTAAAACTTGCGGGGAAATTTACCCGCCGCGGCGCACTTCGCGCCTGCGCCTACGCCGTCATCCTCGCCGCCATCATGGTGGTTTTGGGGCTTTCCCAGCTCATCATGAACTTCAACGGCGGCGAAGTCATCGCAAAGGAGATGGCGAAGCGGGACCTCTCCTGCACCTCCTTCATCAAGGACGACAACGACACCTACGAGAGGCTCGATACGACCCGCATTGTCGATGTCGAGGAGGGCGACCTGCGGAAATTTTATGACGCGGGGTATGAAGGAAAGGCCTATCCCCTCATCAACTACTCCTTTTATCTGACGAGCGATACCGTGCCCGTCTTCCAGAGGAAGCTCACGCCCAAGGGCGGGCTCTATGACCTCGAATCGACCCGCGGCCTCCTCGTCACGGAGGAGAGTTTCGTCGAGAGGGCCTTCGGAAAGCTCGAATATGCGGCGCTTGCCGAGGAGCAGAGGAGCTATGGCGTCTTTCTTACCGACTTTGTCGCCGATGTCCTGCGCGCCGCCCGCCCCGCCGATTTTCCCTCCTACGAAAGTTTTCTCGGGCAATTTGCGGGATTCACCCTTCACAAGTACGGCTATATCAACGGAATTATCGACACGGGGTACAAAAAACGCCATGGAGATCTCGTGGCAAAACTCGGCGACCCCCGCATCTCCCGAGAGGAATTGAGCAAAATTGCCGCGACCGAAGAGTACCTGACCTTTTACGACGAGCTGTACCAATATCTGAGTATCGCCTACTCTTTTAACCCAAACGTCGCGGAGGAGCTCGTATCTCCTGCAGCGAGGCAGTTTGTCAGCGCGGGCATCAGCGCCTTCGAGTACGGCGGGAAGACCTTTACGTGGCAGGACAACCACTTCTCCTATGCGGGCATGAAAAATTCCGTGCCCCTTCGGGACAACGAGATCCTGATGAACTATGCGATCTACAATGCGATCTTCCAGACGAACTATACGCCGCAGACCATGGGCACCTTTACGCCGCATGAAGTGAAATATTCCTACTACCGGCTCTGCGATCGGGAGAGGTCGCAGAAAAAATTCGAGATGACGCTCAAGATCGTCGGGCTCGCGAACTACGACGGGATCCGGTGCAATGTCGCCGACAATGTCTTTCTCGAGATGCAGAAGGCGGAGCTCTTCACCTTCGGTTACTACTTCGACAACGCCGATCAGACCGCGCTCCTCTTCAACGTGGCGGAGGAAAACGGGTTCCTCCCCAACTCTGCGATCGGCGGCTCCATCACCACCATGACCAAGGCAGTGGGGGTCTTCAGCGACTTCTTTGACCTCATCTTCATCGTGCTGTGCGCCGCCCTGCTCCTCCTCATGGTGCAGTTTGAAGTGAAATGTATCAAGGACAAGATGAAGGAGATCGGAATTCTGAAGGCCCTCGGCGCAAGGGAGAGCGACCTCCTCGTCCTCTTCGGACTGCAGATCGCCCTGACGGGAGTCCTGATGATCCTGCTCTACATTGCGGGGTCCTTCGTCTTCATCGGGCTCGCGAACAAGGTGCTCGTCGTCTCTCTCAATGAGCTTGCGAAGAACTCCGTCGTGCTGGACCTTGCCTTCCTCGTCGTCAAGTGGAAATATATTTGGCAGAATTGCCTCCTCGCCCTCCTCATCCTCGCGGTCTCCTTCCTCGTGCCCATGCTGCGGCTCAGGCGCATCCGACCCACCAATGTCATCAAGGCGAAAGAATAAAAAAATGCCCACCGGGGGCGCAAAATGACTGAAATTTTAAGTAAGACGGCACTCATCATGCTCGTGCTCGTCGCGGAGGCGGCGGGCGGATTTTTGCTGCGCAAGACGAAGCTCGTGAGCTCGGAGAGCCTCCTCTCCCTCGCAAATATCCTGCTCTACTTCTGTCAGCCCATGCTCTCCATCAAGGCCTTTGCGGTGGACCCCGTGCCGCCGACGGGGGAGACCCTCCTCCGCTTCCTCACCGTGGCCCTCCTCGCCGTGCCCGCCGTGCTGCTCTCCTTCGGCGCAAGCAAGCTCGTCTTCCATTTCCCGAAGCGGGAGAGGGGGGAGAAGGACGTGCTCGTCTTCATCGGCACCTTCTCAAACTGTACCTTTTTGGGAATTCCCTTCGTCGACCTCTTTACGGGGGGAGATTCCGAGGCGATGATGTACATGATCGTCTTCGGCGCCGTCTTCAATGTCCTCCTGTGGACCCTCGGCGCCTACCTCATCACGCAGGACAGGAAGCAGATCTCCGTAAGGCGCGCCCTGCTCAATCCCTCGACGATCGGGAGCGCCGTGGGCCTTCTCTTCTTCCTCGTGCCGCAGATCAATTTCTTCAATATGGATGCCGTCTCGGAACTTCGGCAGATCGTGGTGTATACGGGGAATATGACGGCGCCGCTCTCGATGATCATCGTGGGCGTGCGCGCCGCCGAACTCAGCCCTCGCGAACTCTTCGCCGACCGCGGCATCTGGCTCGCCGCGCTCTGCCGCCTCGTCCTCTCCTTCGGGCTCACCTATCTCATGGTCCTGCCCTTCAAGCTCACGGGCATGTTTGCGGAAAACCCCTATGTGCTCTATGCTCCCGTCATCGCCATGAGCATGCCGCCCGCCTCCACGATCGTCGCCTTTGCCGAGCGGTACGGGAAGGGGCAGAGACTCGCGGCGGCGGCCTTTTCCACCGTCACCCTGCTCTCTGCGGCGACACTGCCCTTTGCCCTCACTCTTCTGATGCTGTAGCGCTTCCCGCGGCTATCTTCATGGCCTCCTCGCGCACGCGCCTTCGGAGGCTCTCGGGCGCAAGCACCGTAAATCCCGCCCCCGCCGAGAGGATCTTGCCCACGAGCGCCTCGTCGTCGGGGAGGGTCACTTCGGCATAGAAGTTTCCCTCTTCGCTATAGACATTGTCCACGCCCAGCCATTCCTCGGCAAAGGGGAGCGCCTCGCGCGAGACGGCGAACTTTGCGGAGATCATCTCCTCCTCCGTCTGACGGAAGAAGAGGGGGATCTCCTCCCGCGTAAAGGGCCTCCGCTCGAAGAGCTCGCCCTTCACCGTGATGGCGCGCATGCGGCCTACCTTGAAGAGGCGAAAGGCCTCCCGCGTGCGGCAGTAGGCATAGAGATACCACAGGCTCTGCTTATAGACGAGCAGGTGCGGCTCGATATCCCGCTTGGAGCGCTCGCCCTCGCGGTCGACATAGTCGATGGAGAGCACCGCCTGCTCGGAGATGGCGCGGTCCAGCAGGGTGAGCTTTTCGGAAAAGCGCCGCTCATCTCCCCACGTGCCCGAATCGACGAGAATATTCCCCGAGATGGCCGTGTCGAGTTTTTCGGACTTCATCTGCGCGGTGAGCTTCTCGAGGGCGCTCTCGAGGATGGGATCGCCCGTCTGCTCATGCATGGCGAGGAGGGCGGCCCGCGCCTTGTCATATTCTTCCCGCGTGAAAAATCCCTTGGGCAGTTTGTAGCTGTCCGCGATATAGATGCCTCCTCCCGCACCGCGCGCGACGTCGATGGGGACGCCCGCGACGATGAGCTCCTCGACATAGCGGTAGATGGAGCGGGGCGAGCAGTCGTAGCGGCTCGCCAGTTCGCCCGCGCTCATGCGCTTCTTCGCGAGCAGGGTAAAGAGGATGCCCATCATGATCTGATACTTCATCGTTTCTTCCTTCGACAAAAAAATTTCCGAACTTCCAAAATTATTTTACCAATTATGACAAAGGTTGTCAAGTATTCGGCCATATAATAGGGGCATGAAGAATGCATCTGTCGACTTTGTCATAGAACTTCACCTCGCCCGCGAGAGAAAGCTGCGCAACGAGGCGCTTCGCCGCTCCCTCGAGGGTGCGACGACGGAGGGGGTGCTCGCCGAGCTTGCCGCCCTCGGCGGGTTCAATGTCTCCGAACGCGAAGGGGCGAGGAGCGTCCTTGCGAAGGCATAGACTCTTATAGACGGAAGAATTGCCGCAAAACGCTTGTCTCCGACCGAAAAAGGTGGTATACTGATTTCAAAGGGAGACAGGTGTTTTTTATTATGATAGACCAGCCGACACTCTTTGAGCGCGAGGATGCACAGCCCCTGGCGGCCCGCCTCCGTCCGCGCAATCTCGACGAATTTTTCGGACAGCGCCACCTTCTCGGCGAGGGGAAGGTGCTTCGCCGCATCATCGAGGAGGACAAGGTATCCTCCATGATCTTCTGGGGCCCGCCCGGGGTGGGCAAGACGACGCTCGCCCGCATCATCGCGGGGCGGACCAAGGCGGAGTTCATCGACTTCTCGGCCGTCACGAGCGGCATCCGCGAGATCAAGGCGGTGATGGCGGACGCCGAGAGGAGCCGCCGTTTCGGGAAGAAGACCATCCTCTTCGTCGACGAGATCCACCGCTTCAACAAGGCCCAGCAAGACGCCTTCCTGCCCTATGTGGAGCGGGGGAGCATCGTGCTCATCGGCGCGACCACGGAAAATCCCTCCTTCGAGGTAAACGGGGCTCTCCTCTCCCGCTGCAAGGTCTTCGTCCTGCAGGCCCTCTCCGAAGAGGACCTCACCGCGCTTTTGAAGCACGCCCTCGAGGACGAGCGGGGATTCGGCAGGGAAAAGGTCTCCATCGAGCCCGAGCTCCTCTCCATGATCGCCGTCTTCGCAAACGGCGACGCCCGCTCCGCCCTCTCCACTCTCGAGATGGCCGTCTTAAACGGCGACAGGGAGGCGGACGGGGTGGTGGTGACCCGCAAGACGATCGAGGAATGCACCTCGCGCAAGTCCCTCCTCTATGACAAGAAGGGGGAGGAGCACTACAACCTCATCTCGGCGCTCCATAAGTCCATGCGAAATTCCGACCCCGACGCCGCCGTCTACTGGCTCGCGCGCATGCTCGAGGCGGGGGAAGATCCCATCTACATCGCACGGCGGGTGACGCGGTTCGCCGCCGAGGACATCGGGCTTGCAGACCCCCGCGCGCTCGAGATCTCCGTGGCGGCATTTGAGGCATGCCGCCTCATAGGGATGCCCGAGTGCTCGGTGCATCTGACCGAAGCGGTGGTATACATGTCCGTGACACCCAAGTCAAATTCGCTCTACGTCGCCTACGAGAGCGCCAAGCACGATGCCCTCTCCACCCTCGCGGAGCCCGTGCCCCTCGTCATCTGCAATGCGCCCACCAAGCTCATGAAGGAGCTCGACTACGGCAAGGGCTACGAGTACGCGCACGACAGTCCCGACAAGCTCACCGCCATGCAGTGTCTTCCCGACTCCCTCGCGGGAAAGGAATATTATTTCCCCACCGAGGAGGGCGCCGAGGCCCGCTTCAAGGCCCGTCTCGCGGAGATCAAGGAATGGAAAAAGGCGCATAAAAAGGGCTGAACGCGCATGCGGCAAATCGGTTGACAAATGCGCCCGCGTCCGCTATAATCTTTTAGGAACTTACGGAGGATAGTATGCAAAACGTTATGGATACCCTGCGCGCGCGGGGATTTATCAGACAGACGGTCTACGAAGAGGAGCTCTACGAGATGCTCGGGCGGGAGAGCGTGCCCTTTTACATCGGGTTCGATCCCACCGCCGATTCCCTGCATGTGGGGCACTTCATGCAGCTCGTGGCGATGAAGCACATGCAGGACGCGGGGCATAAGCCCATCATCCTCATCGGCGGCGGCACCGCCATGATAGGCGACCCCTCGGGACGGACGGACATGCGCTCCATGATGACGAAGGAGACCATTGCCCACCATGTGGCATGTTTTCGGGAGCAGATGTCCCGCTTCCTCTCCTTCGAGGGGGAAAATGCCGCCGTCATCGTGAACAATGCCGACTGGCTGCTCGGGCTCAACTATGTGGACTTCTTGCGCGAGATCGGGGTGCACTTCTCGGTCAATAAGATGCTCACCGCCGAGTGCTTCAAAACGCGCATGGAGCGGGGGCTCTCCTTCCTCGAATTCAACTACATGCTCATGCAGGCCTACGACTTCCTCGTCCTGCATCAGAGATACGGCTGCTCCCTCGAGCTGGGCGGCGACGACCAGTGGAGCAATATCCTCGCGGGCGCCGACCTCATCCGCCGCAAGGAGCATAAGCCCGCCTATGCCATGACCTTCGAGCTCCTCACGACGAGTGAGGGCAAGAAGATGGGCAAGACGCAAAAGGGCGCCGTTTGGCTCGACGAAAACAAGACCACGCCCTACGAATTTTATCAATATTGGCGCAACACCGCCGACACCGATGTCGAGAAGTGCTTCCGCCTCCTGACTTTCGTGCCCCTCGAAGAAATAGCCGAGCTCTGCCGCTACCGCGACGAACGCATGAACGCCGCCAAGGACCGCCTCGCCTATGAGCTCACCGCCATGGTGCATGGAAAGGAAAAGGCGGAGAAGGCGCGCGCGGAGGCGAAGGGCGCTTTCGGCGGCGACGAGGGGACCATGCCCGAGGTACGCATTCCGAAATCGTGTGAGACCCTCCTGCAGGCGCTGACCGCTGCAGGGCTCTGCAAGTCAAACGGCGAGGCGCGCCGCCTCGTGGAGCAGGGCGGCGTCTCGGTAAACGGCGAGCGGGCGGCGGACCCCAACCAACCCCTTCCAGAGGGCGAATTTACCCTCTTTAAGGGCAAAAAAGTGCGTGTCCGCGTGGTGCGCGAAGGATGAATTACCTCGGCGTCTTCGGCGAGGCGACGTATGAGCGGGTCATAGAAAAGTCCCGCTTTTTGTCTTTTGCAGCGCGCACAGCGGGCGAGGAGGAGGCGAAAAAATTTCTGGACTCTGTTCGCCTTCGTCATGCAGGGGCCACCCATGTCTGCTATGGATACGTCGCCGACGCCCTCGGCAACCTCCAGAGGTTCTCCGATGACGGCGAGCCGCAGGGCACGGCGGGCCTCCCCATTCTCGGGGTCATAAAGGCGCAGAAGCTCTCGGAGACCGCAGTCGCCGTCGTCCGCTATTTCGGCGGCATCAAGTTGGGCGCGGGCGGGCTCACGCGTGCCTATGCGCAGGCGGCGGCCGATGTCCTCGCCGCGGCGGAAAAGCGCAGCTTCGAGGAGTGCCGCGAGCTCATCCTCTCGGTGGGCTATGCCGAAGTGGGGCCCCTCCTCCGCTTTTTGGAGGGACGGGGTGCGGAAATTCTGTCGCGCGAGTTTGCCGAGGGGGCAGAAGTCACTGTGGCGGTCCGTGAGGCGGAGCGGCAAATTTTTTCCGCAGACCTCGCGGGCGCCCTCCTCGGAAGAGTGAAGGTAAAAGAGGGGAGGAGCTATGTGCATCCCTTCCCCGTGGAGAAATGATATGCGATTCGAAAGACGGGAAATTTTGAAAGAAAAGCCCGCGGCGGGCACGCAGCTCGGCTTCGGGCGGTACTTCACCGACTACATGCTCACCATGCGCTATGACCGCGCGCGGGGGTGGCACGACCTCGCCATCGTGCCCAATGAGCCCGTGGGGTTCGACCTCGCGAGCGCTGTCCTGCACTATGGGCAGGGCGTCTTCGAGGGGATGAAGGCCTTTGCGGCCGATGGGGGAAGGGTGGCGCTCTTCCGTCCCGAGGAAAACTGGGCGCGCATGCAGAGATCGTGTGCGCGGCTGTGCATCCCCGAGATCCCCATAGATGCCCTCGAAGAGGGACTCGAGCAGCTCCTCCTCTTAGAGCGGGACTGGATCCCCGCGGGCGAGGGCACGGCGCTCTACATCCGCCCCGCCATCGTGGCGACGAGGGCAGAGCTCGGCGTGCACGCCTCTTCGGAATACCTCTTCTTTGCCATCTTGTCCCCCGTGGGGAGCTACTTCGAGGACGCGCGGCCGGTCAACCTCCTCGCAGAGGACACCTGCGTGCGCGCCGTGGTGGGCGGTACGGGGGAAGCGAAATGTCTCGGCAACTACGCCGCCTCCCTCTATGCCGCCGCTCTGGCACAGCAGAAGGGCTTCGATCAGGTGCTCTGGCTGGATGCCGACCACCGCTACGTGGAGGAGGTGGGCAGCATGAATATCTTCTTCGCGACGAAGGACGAGGTGATGACGCCCGCCCTCGTGGGGTCCATCCTCCCCGGGATCACGCGCAAGAGCTGTCTGGAGCTCCTCCGCGCCGAGGGGGTGAAGACCTGTGAGCGGCGCATCTCCATCGAGGAAGTGATGGAGGGCATATCGGCGGGGGAGATCGTGGAGGCCTTCGGCACGGGCACGGCGGCGGTCATCACGCCCGTGGGACGCATCACCTACCGAGGGAAGGAGGCCGTGCTCGCGGGCGGCGGAAAATTTACGGAATACCTCCTCGGGGAGATCACGGGCATCCAGCACGGCACCCGCCCCGACCGCTTCTCGTGGAGAAAAGTTTTCGGAACGGCACATTGATAGCGACACCCCTTTGCCCCTTCGGGGACTTTCCCATCAAGGGGACAGCAAGGCGTTTAATACGTCACTCTTATAACGCATAATCGGGAGGGGCGGGGAATAGGATAGCGTGTGAGACGCGCGAGACGAATTACAAAGGGGAAAGTGGTTTTCGTCCTCATCATCGCCGCCCTCGTGTCGGGGGCGGCTCTTTTACATGCAAACGCCATGCGCATCATGAAGTCCATCGCGGAGGCCACGATGCGCTCGGTCACGACGGTCGCGGTCAATGACGCCATCTACTACACCCTCTCCGACGGTCTCCGCTATGAGCAGCTCGTGACGGTGGAGCGGGACGGGGAGGGGAATATTGCCGCCATCACCTCCGACCCCCTGCAGATCAACCGCATCGCGCGCGACGCCGCCTACATGTCCCAGCAGAACCTTACGACCATGAGCGAGAGCGGCATAGAGATCCCGCTCGGCGCCTTCTTCGGGATCGAGCTTTTCGCGGGCCTCGGGCCGAGGATCCGACTCAAGATCATCCCCATCTCCAATGTCGAGTGCCGCTTTGTCTCGAAGTTCGAGGAGGCGGGCATCAACCAGACGAAGCACTCCATCTACCTCGAGATCGTCGCCGATATCTCCATCGTCATGCCCTCGGGGACGAGCAACTTTGCCTCCCTCACCGAGGTGCTGATCGCGGAGAGCGTGCTCGTGGGCAAGGTCCCCGACTCCTTCCTGCAGGCGGACCTCTTCGGCGGAGGCTATTCGCTCACGCCGCCCTCCTGAAGACGGCTGTGGAGGAGCTCCACGATGCATTGGGTGCCGCTCCCGTACTCCGCATGCGCAAGTGCGTCCCCGAGCATGGGATCGGTGAGGGTCTCGGTGAGGACCTCGGGGAGGCGGCCGAGCTCCTCTTCGGGCAGGACGCGGAGGAGGCCCTTCTTTTCGAAATAGCGCGCATTTTCGAGCTGATCTCCGCGGGAAGAGCGGGCGAGAGGCACGACGACGGCGCGCTTTTTGAGTGCGAGGAGCTCGAAGAGGGTATTGCTCCCCGCTCGGGAGAGGACGAGGTCGGCGGCGGCGTACGCGCTACCCATGTCCGAAAGATAGGGGATGGCGAGATAGTCCCCTTGAGACATGGGTGCTCCGTCCTTTCCCGTGATGTGCAGGATGGAAAACTTCTCCGAGAGGGCGGGACGGGCACGGAGGAGGGCCTCGCTGAGCGCCCTGCTGCCGCTTCCTCCCCCGAAGACGAGGAGGACGGGCTTCTTGCCGTCGAGGCCGAACTTATGCAGGGCGCGCCCGCGGTCGCAGCCGAAGAGCTCCCGCCGCACGGGCGGACCGCTGAAGCATCCGTTCGGGAATCTCTCCGCCGTCTCCCGAAAGGAGGTGAGCACCCTTTCGCACCTTCTCGCGATGAGGCGGGTGCATAGCCCGGGACTCAAGTCGCTCTCATGGGTGAAGACGGGGATGCCGAGCTTTTGCCCCGCCCGCGCCGCGGGAAAGCTCGCGAATCCGCCCTTTGAGAAGATGAGGTCGGGCTTTTCCCGCCGCAAGATGTCCTCTGCCCGCTTCACGGCGCGTCGGAGGGAAAAGGGAATGGCGAGATTTTTCACCGTGACGGCGCGGACGAGCTTGGGGCAGTCGACGCGGAAGAAGGGATAGCCCGCCTCCTTCACGAGCCTCTCCTCGATGCCGCCCGTCCCCATGTAGGTGATGCGGAAGACATAGCGCAGTTCGCGCATGATCGCGAGATTGGGGACCACGTGCCCCGCGCTTCCCCCGCCCGTAAAGAGTAAATGCTTCATATCCACAGTATATGAAGGAAGAATGGATTTATTTCAATAAGCAAAAGCCCACCGCCTGTCGGCAGTGGGCCTTTTCGTTTTCGGAAAATTTAAGTCTCGGGGCGGTCGGCGTCGCGCTTCGGCACGAGGAAGAAGTAGACCCCCACGATCCCGACCGCGAGCACGGTGAGGATGACGATGAGGCTGATGCGGAGGGCATCGGACTCGCCGCGGTCGACCATATTTTCGGTGACGGAGGCAGAATATCGCACCCCATCCTCATAAAACTCGGCGACATAGCCCTCCTCCGTGCGGAAGAGGTCGACGCGGGTGCGCTCGGTCACCACCCTTTTCTCGCCGCCTTCGCCGCGGAAGAGCACGCCCTCCTTATTCGCCTTGAGATAGCCGAGCTCGTGCACGCCGATCTCGGGCGGGATGGGGGTGATGTCCGTGAGGTAGCTCGCGGGGAGGAAGCCCATGGCATTCTCTCCCTCGATGAGGGCAAAGTCGCGCTCCGCCGCGGTCACATAGCCGAGGACGCGGACACGGGTGCCTCGTTTCATACGTTCGCCCGCAAGCGCGGGATGAAGGCCGGGGAAATAATAGGCGGAGACATCGTTCGTGAGATAGGCGTAGCCCTCCTCGGGACGCCAATATTCGCTCTCGGGGAGGGGCGTGAGGTCGGCGTTTCGGAAGAGCTGTGCGGTGAGGGTGCGCGCCGTCGTGGAGATCTCATAGACGGCGACGAGGGAGAGCGTGTCCGTCCTTGCGAGGAGGACCCCCCTCGTCCCCTCCGTGCGCGCGTGGGAGAGATAGGGGAAGTATGCGGGAGAATCCGCGAGGGCGGAGAGGTCGGTGCGGATGCCCACGGCGCCCGCGGGAATGTCGACGAAGAGCCCCTCGGCGGTGTGCGGCGTAAAGAGCAGTTCCGGGATGCCCGCCGCGGAGATCTTATCGAGTGTGGGGACGGCGGCTTCGGTCACGACGAGGAAATTTCCATACGTCACGAAGAGACTGTCGTCCTCGAAGCCGAGCGCAAAGGAGCGGGGCATGTCCGCATCTCCATGTACAAAACGGGCATTTTCGAAGGTATAGAAGGGTTCGCCGTTGCGGTAGATCGTGCTGCCCGAAAGACAGTAGAGGCTGCCCTCGAGGTCGGCGCGCAGGGCATGTGCGTCCTCGGGCAGGTGATAGGGAAGGACCGTCCCTGCGGCATCGGGGTCGGTAAACTCTTTCTCGGTGAAGCGCGTGGCGTGTCCCTCGGCGTCCGCGACATAGAGGGCGCCGTAGAGGTCGGCGGCGAGAGCGCGGGAAGAAGAGGCCCTCCTCACGAAGAGCTCTTCGGAAGAGGCCTTGCCGTATCCCTCCTCGGTCACATAGTAACAGGCGCCATAGACGCAGGCGAGCCCCACGGCGGGACGCGCCGTCGCCTGTCGGTAGGTATAGTCCCCGCCCTCCGCGGGATAGAGATAGACGGCGTCGTCGGAGGCGGCGGCGATGACATTGCCGTCCGTGGCGACGAGGTGGGGATGGTATCCCTCGCCCCCTTCATTGATACAGGGGATGGAGTAGGTCCTCTCCGCTTCGGTCTTGCCCTTTAAGACGGTGACCGAGATGCGGCAGTTTTCCGTGTCCGCCGTGACGAGGAGCTTCCCCGCCCGCACGCTGTCGGAGGCCCCCGAAAGCCGCCCTTCCGAAGAGGAGGCGGCGGAGATCTCATATTGCCCGAAGACGCCGCTCGGGTCTATCTCGTGGACAGAACTTCCCCCCGTCGCGTACAGCTTGCCGCCATAGGAGGCGAGACTGCGGAAGTAGTCCTTCTTTTCGAGAATGAGGGTCCCGTCTTCGGCGGAGAAGTCGGTGCGGCAGATGCCGTCGGGCGTCGTGAAGTAGAGAGCGCCGCCGTGAGCACAGACGGAGGAGACGTCGGCATTTTCGCCGTCCTCGCGCAGGAGGAAGCTCTTCCAGCCCTCGCCGTCGGGATAGTACACGCGGTCATTGAAGGCGCAGTAGAGCACCCCGCCCGATACGGTCATGGAGGGCGTCTTATTTTCTCGGATGATGCCGAGGTCGCGCGGGGAGGCATCTTCCGAGAGGGAGGCGATGTCGTAGGCGCCGAGGTGGGTCTCACTGCTCGAGGTGGCGGTATAGAGGGTGCCGCCGTCGATGCAGAAGGCGGAGCAGTTGAAGCCCAGCCGCACGAGGGAGTTATTCAGGAAGCTGTACTCATAGATATAGTTTCCCTCGGCCCCGTTGTCCGAGACGAAGAGCCGTTCGCCCGCAAAGCCCACATGCGTGATGGTCCTGCCCTGCGAGGCCTGCAGCTCGGTATAGGCCGCCGTCTTCCTGTCATAGACATGGAGCACGCTCCCGTCCGCGATGGCGATGTGCCCCTCCGAGAAGGCGGCATCCGAGGGCGAGGCGAGCTCGAGGTACTGCTCAAAGGAGGAGGGCAGAAAGAGGGAGGCCTCCGCCTCTGCCGCTTCCGCATGGGAAGGAAGGGGGAGTGCTTGCAGCGGAGCGAGGAGCGCCGCCGCCGAGAGAAGGACGGCAAAGACCCGTCCGATCGTCTTGACTTTCGTATCCATACAAATTCATTATAACATGTCGCGCGCGTAAAGGCAAGAGCTTGAGGGCAAAATCCGTCCGAGAAAATTTTCCGAAAAAAAAGTGGCACTTAAGCACCCGTCTGTCATATTCCTGTGTTATAATAAAAATACAAACAAATGTTCGGATTCTTCCGTGCGATTCGGGACGGGAGGAAGGAGGAGTGATGAAGAGTGCGATCTTAAAGGCAATGCTCTATGCCTACCCGCATCTCGGAGAAATGGCGGAGGCCGCCTGCACGGCGGGGTACAATAAGGCGATTTTGTCCTTTTTGAAACCGGGGACCGCGGACATGGTGGCCTCGGATGTTGCGGAGGAATTTTATCTCTGTAAGAAGTTGCGCGCGCTCGAGGCAGATATCGGGAGCGCAAAAGAAAAATTTTCGAAGGAGGAGCTCGCCCTCCTGGAGGTCAAATATTTTGCCCGCGGCAGAGAGGGGCTCGTGCGGCTCAGGGAGGAGGACGGCTATTTTCGCTGCAGCGAGGGCGCCATGGCGCGCAGGAGCTACTTCCGCCGACAGGCCCTCCTCTTAAAGAAGTTCGGGCGGCTGATGGCGGAGATGGGCTACACGGACGAATTTTTTCTGCGGGAGTACGGCGGCATCAGGCCCTTTCCCCGCCTCCTCGCCGTGCTCGCCGCAAGGAGCAAGGGGCGGGGCATCCTGCGCCTTCACTCTTCGCCGCGCGGCGGGGCCTTTCTCGCATGCAAGACGAGGACGGCAAGTCCCACGGCGCCCGCGAGGACGATGACGATGAGCACGATCTCGAGGACATCGGAGGGCTCCTCGGGCTCCTCGGGCTCCCCCGAGACGGGCGGGGAAGGGGCGTGCAGCCAGTCGTCATTGAGTTCGAAGGTGAGCGGCTCCGCGGCGGGGATATAGCCAAAGGTGCCCTCCTCGGAGAGGACATAGAAGTAGAGCTGGCCCGTCTGATAGCGCATGCCGTAGTAGACGAACGTCTTCTCGATGGAGGAGAGCCCGCCGCCGAGCTCGCCGCCGCCGGGCAGGGTATAGGCGACGGTGATGCACCGCTTGAGGTAGGGCCGCGCGGGGATGAAGTCGACGAAGGTGAGCGCCTCCGTGCGGCAGTAGCCCACGAGCTTCTTATAGGGCGGATCGTTGACGAGATATTCCACCGCGGAGTAGACCTCCCCCTTGCTCAGTACCCGCACATAGTAGGTCTCGGGGATGAGAAAGAGCTTGTCGGTCTCGCTCTCGGAGGCATAGAACCACACGTTGGTATCGGGCGCGACGGCATAGCGCAGTTCCTCCGCATGGGAGGGAAGGCGCGCGGGCGCAAATACCAGAGCGAGCGAGACGAGGAGGAGAATGCATCGTTTCATACGCGCCATCATAACGCAAACGGAGGCGCGAAGAGGGGAAGATATCATCGAATATGGACGAAATTGTGGAAAAAATCAGGGCCATCGAGCGCGAACAGAGGAGGCGGGCGGAAGACGACGTCCTCGCGCGCTACAATACGGGCGAGATACGGCACGAGAAGCAGCTCGCCTTTCACCGCTCGAAAAAGCGCAACCGCTGGGTCTTCGGCGGCAACCGCTCGGGCAAGACGGAGTGCGGCGCCGCCGAGTGCGTCTTTCTGGCGCGCGGGGTCCACCCCTACCGCGAGAACAGGAAAAATGTCTTCGGCTGGGTCGTCTCGCTCACCTCGCAGGTCCAGCGGGACGTCGCCCAGCGCAAGATCCTCGGCTACCTCCGCCCCGACTGGATCGAGGACATCGTGATGACGAGCGGCAGAAAGGACGCACCCATGTCGGGGATCATCGATCAAATTCTCGTGAAAAATGTCTTCGGCGGGACCTCCGTCATCGGTTTCAAGAGCTGCGAGATGGGGCGGGAGCGCTTTCAGGGGAGCTCCCTGGACTTCGTATGGTTCGACGAGGAGCCGCCCGAGGACATCTACGAGGAGTGCTGCATGCGGGTCATCGACCGCAAGGGGGATATCTTCGGCACCATGACCCCGCTCAAGGGGCTCACCTTCGTCTATGAGAAGATCTACTTGAATCCAAAGGACGACCCCGAGATCTGGTACGAGTTCATGGAATGGGCGGACAATCCCTTCCTTCCCAAGGAGGAGATCGCCCACCTCGAGGGCATCATGGACGAGGAGAGCCTCCTCTCCCGCCGCTACGGAAAATTTTCGTCGCGCGCGGGGCTCGTCTATCCCGAGTTCGACGAGGGGGTGCACGTCATCGACCCCTTCGAGGTCCCGCCCTCGTGGCAGGACGCCATCTCCATCGACCCCGGCCTTCGCAACCCCCTCTCGGCGCACTGGTATGCGGCGGACGGGGACGGCAATGTGTATGTCGTCGCGGAGCACTATCTCGCGGGCGCCGACATCGACGAACACGCGCGGGCGATACGGCGCATCTCGGACGGCCTCGATTGGAAGCGGGACAGCGCGGGCAGGCTCCGTGCCTATATCGATTCGGCGGCGGAGGCAAAGACGCTGGCCGCGGAGAAGAGCGTCATAGAGCTCTTTGCCGAGCGGGGCATCCTCGCGAGTCCCGCCGTGGATAAAAATGTCTTCGCGGGCATTGCACAGGTAAAGAGCTATCTCTCCCGCAAAAACGACTTTCCCAACCTCTACATCTTCCGAAACTGCGTGCACCTCATCAGCGAGTTCAAGGGATACCTGTGGGGGAGCGGGGACACGCCGAGGAAGCGGGACGACCACGCCATGGACGAGCTGAGGTACTATCTCATGACCAAGCCGCGGGCGGCGGTCCAGAGGACGAAGACGGAGGTGGAGAGGGACAAGGAGCGGCGCATCCGCAAGCTGATGCGTTCGCGCAAAGGAGGACCATATGGATAAGATCAAGGAGGCGATCCTGAAGGTGGCGCTCGGGTATTCTCTCGAGGAGGTCACCGAGGAATACGACGTGAAGGACGGCGCCCTTCGCCTCATCAAGCGCAAGGAGACAAAAAAGGACATCCCGCCCGACCTGAAGGCGGCGCGCCTGCTCTATGAAGGGCAGGACCTCACGCGGCTCTCCGACGAAGAGCTCGAGCGGGAAAAGGAGAGGCTCCTCGCGGAGCTGAAGGAAGAGGGGACGAGTTCCCCGAAGGAGGGATCATGACAGAGAGAGAACTGAAGGAAAGAGAAGAAGCAAGGCGACAAAAGGCGCTCGTGGAGGAAATACAGGCGGACTTTGCCGCGCGGCGGGAGATGAGGCGGCACCTCGAGAAGGGATGGGAGCTCAACATGAACTTTTTGAGCGGGAACCAATTTTGCGACCTCACGCCCGAGGGAGAGATCGAGGAGGAGTGCGCGGACTATTTCTGGCAGTCGCGCAAGTGCTTCAACCATATCGCACCCACCATCGACACGCGGCTCGCCCGCCTCGCGGCGGTGCGGCCCACCCTCGAGGTGCGCGCCTTTTCGGACAGCGAGGCCGACCTGCAGACCGCACGCATCGCCTCCAATATCCTACGCTCGGTCAAGCTGAGGCTGGACTTCGGGAAGATCATCTCGGAGGCGACGCTGTGGTCGGAGGTGTGCGGCACGTCCTTCTATAAGGTCGTGTGGAATTTCCGCGACGGAAACATCATCGGGAGCGATGAGGGAGGGCATTCGCTGCGCGAAGGGGACGTAAACGTCATCCCGCTGTCGCCCTTTGAGATCTATCCGGACACGTTGAATGCGGGGAGCATGTCCGAGATCGGGAGCATCATTCACGCAAAGGCGGTGCCTGTGAGCGAGATAGCCGAAAAGTTCGGCGTCGAGCTTGCGGGCCGCACGGTGGAGGACTTTTCCCTCGCACCCTATTCGTCGCCCGCGGGGTGGAAGCACCTCTCGGAGGGCGACGCCCGCCTCAGTCTCGAGGGCAGGGAAATTTTGATCGAACGGTATACCCGTCCGAACGGGCAGTATCCCGAAGGACGGCTGGAGATCGTAGCGGGGGACAAACTCCTCTTCGAGGGGCCCCTCCCCTATCGGAACGGCGACCGCGGTGAGCGCGTCTTCCCCTTCGTGAGGCAGGCGTGCACGGAGCTGGCGGGAGCGTTTTTCGGGGCATCGGTCATCGACCGCATGATCCCCCTGCAGCGTGCGTATAACGCAGTGAGAAACCGCAAGCAGGAATTTCTCAACAGGCTGACAGCGGGGGTGATCGCGGTGGAGGACGGCTCCGTGGACGCCGAAGCGCTTGCAGACGAGGGCATATACCCGGGAAAAGTGCTCGTCTACAGGCAGGGAAGTCCCATGCCCGCCATGCTCGATTGCGGCAAGCTGCCCGCGGAGTTTGCGGAGGAAGAGGAACGCATCTCGAATGAGTTCGTGCTCGTGTCGGGCATGAGCGAGATCTCGAGAAATTCCGCGAGCCCCTCCAATGTGACGAGCGCCGTGGGTCTCCAGCTCCTCCTTGACCAGGATACCAACCGCATGCGTCAGACGGCGGAGAGCGTGGAGCGTGCCGTAAAGGAAGTGGGAAAACAGATCCTCCACCTTTATAAGCAGTTCGCGCACACGAAGCGCCTCCTCCGCATGACGGGCACGGGCGGGGAGACCGAGCTCTTCTACTTCGATGCGAGCGATGTCTCGGCGGACGACGTGGAGTTTACGTCGGGATACGACCGCACGCCCGAACAAGTGAAGGAGGACATTCTGAAACTCCTTCAGCTCGGACTTCTGAAGGACAAGGAGGGCAACCTCTCCGACGAGGTCAAGACGAGGGTCCTCGACGCCCTCGGCTACGGCTCCGTGGAGACCGCAAGGGACGTCTCTTACCTGCATATCCGCAAGGCGGAGCGGGAGAACGTCAGACTGGCGCAGGAAGAGATCGAGGCGGACGAGTACGATGACCACGCGCTCCACCGCACCGAGCATCTTCGCGCCCTGCTCTCGGGCGGGGAACTGGACGCGGCGACAAAGGCGAGGCTCGTGCGCCACCTCGAAAGCCACCGCCGCAAAGGAGAATGATCGTGGAAGAGGAAAGATGTGACGCGAATTCCGAGGGGAGCATGTCTGAGGATGGGCTTCTCGCGGGGAAATTCAAGAGCGTAGATGCCCTCCTGCATGCGTATGGAGAGCTGGAGGCCGAATTCACCCGCCGCAGCCAACGGCTGAAGGCGCTCGAAGAGCGGCTCGAAAGGGCGCAGGCAGGGTGCGACGGGGAGCCGCCGCGCACCTCCGCGACCGCAGAGGCCGAGGCCTTCGTCCCCCTCATGGGCGCAGGCGGTACGGGGCTGCAGGCCCCGAAGCATCGCCCCGCCTCCATCGCGGAAGCGGGAGAACTCGCTCTCGGCTATCTCAAAAGACAGAGATAGCAAATCGCGGCAGGGGCGCCGCAAAATAAGACCCCATATCAACATTTTAAGGAGAATTTTATATGATCACGACAGAATCCGCAGACAGCGTACTCAAATCTTACTACCTGAGCGCAGTGGCAGACCAGCTCGACAAGTCGGTGAACCCGCTGCTCGCCCGCATCCGCAAGACGACTTCGGACGTGTGGGGCAAGGACGTGAGAAAGGCCGTCCGCTTCGGCGTCAACGGCGGCATCGGCGCAGGCACCGAGACGGGCAATCTGCCCACGGCGGGGGGAAACAGCTACGCGCAGTTTACCTCCTCCCTCAAAAATCTCTATGGCGTCATCGAGATCTCTGACAAGGCCATCCGTGCCTCCCGCAGTGCAGAGGGCGCCTTTGTCAACCTCCTCAACGACGAGATGGACGGCCTCGTGAAGAGCGCCTCCTTCAACTTCGGGAGAATGCTCTTCGGCGACGGGAGCGGCAAGCTCGCCACCATCTCCTCGGGCGCGGAAAAGGTGTACACCGTCGATTCCACGCGCAACCTCGCCGAGGGGATGATCGTGGATGTCTATGACAAGTCGGGCAGCCAGACCACGTCGGGGCGTACCGTGACCGCGATCGACCGCGAAAACAACACGGTCACCCTCTCCGGCGGGAACATCTCCTCGCCCGAAGACCATGTGCTCTACATGCAGAAGTCCAAGGACGCGGAGCTCACCGGCCTCGGCGCCATCTTCGGGACGGGCGACCTCTACGGCGTCGCGCGCAAGGACAACAGCTGGATGAACCCCGTGACGGTGAAGGAGGTCGGCGCACTCACCGAGGAGGCCATTCAGAAGGCCATCGACGCGGTCGAGGAGAGATCGGGGAGCCGCATCAACTTCATCGTCTGCTCGTGGGGGGTGAGAAGGGCGCTCTTCAAGGTCCTCTCTGCCCTCCGCACGGCGGACACGCTCGAGCTCGAGGGCGGGTTCAAGGCGCTCAACTTCGGGGGCATCCCCGTCGTCGCCGACCGCTTCTGCCCCGCGGGCACCATGTACCTGCTCAATACCGATGACTTCGCCCTGCATCAGCTCTGCGACTGGCAGTGGCTCGAGGGCGAAAACGGCAAAATTTTGCGTCAGGAGGCGGGCAAGCCCATCTTTACGGCGACCCTCGTCAAGTACGCGGAGCTCCTCTGCTACCGTCCCGCGGGACAGGCAATGCTCTCGGGCATCACGGAGGAATGACTTCAGGAGGACAAGCGCATGATCACGGTCAAGGAAGTCATGGAAGCCGCGGCATCGCTCGTCGGACTCGATCCAAACGGGGAGGGCTTCTCTTCGGAGAAGCCCATCCTTTTGCGGTGCTGCAACTTTATCGAAAATGAGCTCGCGCTCGACTACTTTCCCCTCGTAAAGATGGAGCCTCTCACGGCGGAGGAGGGGGCCATCCTCTATACCGCCTTTTCCGAGGCGCCCATCCGCATCTTCTCCGTCTTCGGAGAGCGGGGGGAGGAGAAGGGCTTTTGCGCGCTCGCAGACCGCCTCCTCGTACAGGGGGAGCGGGTGAATGTGGAGTATGCCTATGCGCCCCGCGAGAAGGGAGAGGGGGAGGCGGCGGAGTTTTCGCCGAGGATCTCGCTCAGAGTGGCGGCCTATGGCGTGGCGGCGGAGTATCTCCTGTCCACTTCGCGCTTTGCGGAGGCAGCCTCCTTTGACAAGAAATATCGCGATGCGCTCCGTGCGGCGGCGCAGGTCCGCAAGAAACTCACCATGAAGGGGAGGCGGTGGGCATGATCGAAAAAGAATTCATCGTCCCGTATCCCACGCGGACGACGATAGACCTGCGGCCGTTCGGGGACAATGCCCGCCTTTCGGGATGCAGCGCCCTCGGCCTTCGCCTCAAGGGCGCACGGCTCGTGGCAATGGAGGGAGAAGAGCGCATCGGCACCTACGGGTACGCGCCCAAGGCCTCCTTTACGGCGGGAGAGTATGCCTTCTTCGTCGACGGGACCTCCACCTTCGTCACGCCCTCCAATGAGAACTACATCCTCGACGGGCCCCTCACGGGGGCGGCGGTCTACAGCGACCTTGCGGGAAAGATGACGTACTACCTCCTCACGCAGGGGAGGCTCTATCTCCTCGACCCCGAAATGGGGCGCATGACCTATGTAAGCGGCGTGGGCGGCGGGACGGCCCTCGCGGTCCATCACGAGCGCTTCTTTGTGGCGAAGGGCAATGTGCTCTGTTACGGCGACCCGCTTTCGCCCGAATCGTATGAGACGGAGAGCGAGGACGCGAGCTCCATTCCCTTCCCCGCGGACGGCGGCGAGATCTTCGCCCTGCATTCCTTCGACGGCGACCTCTACTGTTTCCGCAAGCGGGAGGTGGTGCGCATCCGCGCCGACGCCCACGACGTAAACTTTTCTCTGACGCGCATTCCCTTCGAGGGAAAGGAGATCTTCCCCAATTCGGTGCGGCTGTGCGGATCCTATCTCGCCTTCCGCACCGAGCGGGGCCTCCATGCCCTGACGCGGACGGGATGCCGCCTCGTCGCTGCGGCCGATTCCGACTTCACATTTTATGACCGTCCCGCCGCGGGCGGCATGGGGAAATATTTCGCCGCGGCAGAAAGGTGCGGCGTCCCCTGCATCTGGGTATATTCCCCCGAGGGAGAGTACTTTCTCGCGCAGGATGCGGAGGCGCTTGCGGGCGGAAACGCAGGGGTCTACCTCGTACATGGTAGGGCCATTTATCGTCTCACCCCTTCCGGGGAAGGCGGACGGCGGGAGTACTCCTTTACGCTCGGGCTCCGCGGCTCCTCCTCGCACTTTTCGGTCGAGGGGATCACGGTGCACGGCAAGGGCGCCTTTTCCGTGACCGCTGCTACGGAGGCAATGCGCGAGACGTTTTCCGCGGAGGCCGACATCGAGCACACGCTCAAAAAGCCGCTCCTCGGGCGGAGCTGTACCTTTTGCATCGCCGCGGAGGGTGACGTCCGCATGGAGCGCATTCGCGTCCATCTGAGGAGGATCGGCACATGACCATCGACATCATCGATCTCAATGACCCCCAATTCAGCGACTTAAATTCGCTGCAGCTCGCCATGGTGCGGGCGGCGCAGGCGAAAAAGGACGACGTGCTCGCCAAGGCCCATGCCGAAAAGAAGCAGCTCGGCTATCTCCTGCTCGCCAACGACAACTACCGTTCGCACGCGCGGGAGCGGGAGGGGAAGGCCATCGATGCGCAGGCGGAGCTTGAGATTTCCATCCTGCGCGAAGACCTCCTCCACCAGCTCGCCTACGAGGCGCTCGGCACGGACGGAAACGAGTACGGGCCCTATCGCTATCCCGAAAACCCCAACTACAACCTCACCTACGCCCAGCGCTTTCTCGTCGTGCGAAACTACTACATGGAGATCGAGAGCGACGCCGCGGCGCGCCTTGCGGCCTTCGGAGCCGACACGCTCGCGCGGAGCTATCTCGGGGAATTTTACCAGACGCTCTACGAACTTTTCGCCTCCTATGTATAAATTTTCCGCCGTTTTCCGCACCCCAAGTATAATTTTCCGCCATTCGTCCAAAGTAAAGGCATGAAAAAGGAAAAGGAAGAGCTCGGAAAGACGCGCGATGAGCGTGAGAGCTTCATCGCCGAGAGACCGCCGCGGGGAGAGCGCCCGTGAAGAGGGAAAACCGCAACTATCTGAGGTATGTGGACTCCTTTGCCCCGCCGACGAAGCACTTCAAGACGTGCGGCAGGGCCTTCCTCGTCGGGGGATTCATCTGCTGCATCGGCCAATTTTTCCGCTACCTGCTCGAATATGCGGGGCTCAAGGGAGATATCCTCGCGGGGACGGTGTCCGTCATCCTCATCTTTCTCGGCACTCTCCTCACGGGGCTCGGCGTCTATGACCGCATCGGGAAGAATGCGGGGGCGGGGAGCATTGTCCCCATCACGGGATTTGCAAACTCCGTGGCGTCGCCCGCGATCGAATTCAAGACGGAGGGCTGGGTCTATGGCATGGCGGCGAAGATGTTTCTCGTCGCGGGGCCCATCATCGTCTTCGGCGTCACGGCGGGCGCGGCGGTCGGCCTCCTCTACTTTCTGCTCGGACTGTAATTTTCGGAAAATTTCGCCGAAAACAGTTGAAATGCGGCGCGGAACGTGGTACAATAGAGTGGAAAATTCGGAAAGGAGAATAAAGGTATGGCGAAGATCACGGCGGAAACGCTCATTGCAGAGTGCCTCGAACTCAATCCCAATGCGGCGGAGATCCTGATGCAGGCAGGTATGCACTGCTTCGGCTGCGCGCTGGCACACGGGGAGACGATCGCAGAGGCAGTCTCCGTGCACGGGCAGGACCTCGAAGAACTTCTCAAAAAGCTCAACGAAGGCATTGCGTAACAACCCGTTCGGAAGACGGGAAGGGGGAGGGACCTTGCGTCCTTCCCCTTTTTGCATGTCGGCATTTTACTTGACATCTTCGCGCGGGGAAGGTATAATAAAGATACCGACACTCCGCCAAGGGAGGACACCATGGAACAGACAGCCGCGCGCCGTCTTCGGCTCATCTACGGGGCGCTCTTTACGATCCTGACCCTCTTTCTCGCTTATCGATTTATCGAGGAGGCGGTCTCCATCTACGATGCGGGAGGATACAGCCGCGAGATCGTGGGCGAGCATCTCGGAGAGCTCCTCCTGCCCGCCGTCCTCTGGCTCGCCGCCGCCGTGGTGGGATATGTCCTCGCCGTGCTCCTGCCCGTCTGCGAAAAGAAGGGGAAGATCTCCCCGCTCGCCCGTCTCATGCGGCGCATTCCCGCGGGGGAAGGGGATGAATTTAAGGCCGAGAAGAGGAGATTTGACCGCTATACCCACATCATCCTCGCGGTCTGGGCGGCGGGCGTCCTTACGGCCGTCGCCTCGGTCATTGTCACCGCCGTCTATTTTGCCGATCCCGCGCACTTCGGCGGAGAGGTCACCGAGGAGGTCTTTTCGCTCCTCATCCATGTCTGCCCGTGGGTGGGCGCGACCTTCCTTATCTTCGTGGGGGCAGGGGTCACCGAGCTTGTCCTCGAGAAGAGAAGGGTGGCCTCCGCAAAGGCCCTCCTCGTCCTCGGGAAGGGCTGTCCGCCCGCCCCGCCCTCCGCGATCAAGGAGAGGGCAGAGGCGGCAATTGATAAGATGGGGTCGGAAAAAGTACTCTTTTTCGTGAGGATCGCCCTCCTCGTCCTCGCCGTCGTGCTCATCGGCGTCGGCATCTGGAATGGGGGCGCGGGCGATGTCCTCAAGAAGGCGATCAATATCTGCACCGAGTGCATCGGGCTGGGCTGAGGAGGAGAAGATGACAGCATTTGATATCGCAGTACTTGCACTCTTTCTCCTCATTGCCGCCTTGCTCGCGGCCGCCCTCGTGCTTATCGTCGTGCTCGCCGTCCGCCTCTCCAAAAGGGAGAAGAAAGAGAAGAAGGGCGGATTTCGGGCGTGGTGGCAGGCCCATAAGCCCACCAAGCGCCGCCTCATACAGGTCTACACCGCCCTGCTCTTCAACCTCAATCTCCGCGGCTTCGTGACGGGAAATATCTTCCGCGGGCCCCTCAAATATGTCTGCGTCCCCGGGCTCAACTGCTACTCCTGCCCCGGTGCGGTGGGGGCATGTCCGCTGGGGTCCCTCCAAAATGCCTTCGCGGCCTCCGGGACACGCGCGCCCGTCTATGTCTTCGGCATCCTCCTCCTGTATGCCATCCTCTTCGCGCGCACGGTGTGCGGATTCCTCTGCCCCGTCGGGCTCGGGCAGGAGCTCCTCTATAAGGTAAAGACGCCGAAAGTCAGAAAGAGCCGCTTTACCCGCATCTTCTCTTACTTCAAATATGTCCTGCTCGCCGTCCTCGTCGTGGCCGTGCCCCTCGCCTATGCCTTCGGAGAGCAGGCCGTCGCCATTCCCGCCTTCTGCAAATATATCTGCCCCGCGGGGACCTTCGGCGGCGCCATAGGGCTCCTCCTGCACCCCGCAAATGCCAACATGTTTTCCGTGCTCCGCGGGCTCTTTACGTGGAAATTCGCCCTCATGGTCGCCATCATCACGGCGTGCCTCTTCTTCTACCGCTTCTTCTGCCGCTTCTTCTGCCCGCTCGGCGCCCTGTACGGATTCTTCAATAAGGTCGCCCTGCTCGGCGTCAAGCTCGACAAGGACAAGTGCACCGAGTGCGGCCTGTGCGTCGACTTCTGCAAGATGGACATCCGCAAGGTGGGCGACCACGAGTGCATCAACTGCGGCGAATGCATCCCTGTCTGCCCCGCAAAGGCAATTACATGGAAGGGGAGCGCCCTCTTCGTGCATGAAAATGCCGTGTCCGCCGCTGAAGAAGCTGCCCCCGCTGCAGAGCCTCTTAAGACGAAGGATGAGGCACCCGTGCCCAAGAAGAGGCCCCCGCGCCGCATTGTGATAAGGAGCGTGGCGTGGGGACTTGCCGTGCTCCTCTTTACCGGCGTGCTCGTGTACTGCAACTTCCTCTATGAGGAGGACGGAGGCGGCGTGTCCTCCACCTATACCCTCACGGTGGACAGCAGGTCGGGCCGCGCCGAGCTCTTTACCTTCACCATCTCGGAGGAGGGAAAGGAGGACCTCGCGCCCGTGAGAGGGGAGGGCAGCGGCACCCGCGAGGATCCCTACCTCGTCTCCACCTTCGCGGGCGTCTATGAGGTGCCCGTCAATCCCGATGCGAACGGCGGGACGGTCTCCCGCTCCTACCGCGCGGTCATCTCGAAGGATACGACCTTTACCGTCTCGGGCGCCTCCGAGGCGCTCTCCCTCACCGTGACGTGCGGAGAGGACCCCGTGCCCGTCTTCGATCTCGCCGCGGGCGAGACGACCTTTACCCTGCGCGCGTCGGGCATGACCTCCTCGGGTGTCCCCTACGGCAACACCGCGGGCACCATGTGCTACGACTTTGCCACCGAGCTCTACGGCGGGGGAGGGACCTTCCGCCTCTCGGAGCAGCGCGGAAAAGTCGTCCTCGTCAATTTCTGGTATACGACCTGCACGCCGTGTGTGGCGGAGATGCCCCATTTCGCCCGCATTGCAGAGGAATATGCCGACGACGTCGTGGTCATCGCCATACACAGCGCCCAGCTCACCACCAATCCGCCGACGCGGGAGGGCGTGCAGACGTGGCTCGACAGTACCAGGCTCATCGGCATGGAGCTCACATGGTCGGCGTCGCGGGTCCGCTTCGGGCAGGATACGGGCAGCAGCATGCAGGCGAGCGACATCTATAATCTGCTCGGCGGCAGAAACGGCGCATATCCGCGCACCCTCGTCGTGGACCGCGAGGGAAAGATCTCCTGCGTCTTCCCGGGCTCCGCTACCTACGAGCGGCTGAAGGAAGAGGTGGAAAAGGTCCGCTGAAAGTTTATTCTCTCGGAGCTTCCCGAAATGGGGAGCTCTTTTTTTACTCTTCCTCGAGGAATTCCCGATAGTACTTATAGAACGTAGAGCGCTTGAGGCGGGTGCGCGCGAGCACCTCCTCTATGGAGAGCTTTCCCGCACAGTAGAGGGGAAATGTCGCACGGATCGAGGCGGACATCTTGGTCTTCGGGCGGCCGAACTTCACCCCGTTTTGCTTTGCGACGCGGATGCCCTCCGCCTGCCGCTCGCGGATATTCAGCCTCTCATTCTCGGCGACGAAGGAGAGGATCTGCAGCACGAGGTCGGCGATGAACTTTCCCATGAGGTTGTCGCCCTTGGAGCGGGTGTCGAGCAGGTCCATGTCGAGGACCACGACGTCGCACTTCGCCGTCTTGGTGAGGAAGGCCCACTCCTCGAGGATCATGGAGTAGTTGCGCCCGAGCCTGTCTATGGACTTCACCACGAGGAGGTCGCCCTCCCTGAGACGGCGGCGGAGGCGCAGGTAGTTCTTGCGCTCAAAGTCTTTTCCGCTCTCCTTGTCGGTGAAGATCTGCTTGGCGGGGACGCCGAACTCGCGAAGCTCCACGAGCTGTCGGTCGAGGTTCTGCGCCTTAGATGAAACTCTTGCATAGCCGAAAATCATAAGTTACCTCCGATAAAAAAGAAAGAACGGGGACAAAGTCCACCGATCTCTGTTTTTCTGTTTTTTCCGTAAAAGTATACTTTTTCGGACTTCGGAATCTTGACAAATTTCGTCGAAAAAGTTATAATGTATTGCAAAAAAGGGCGTCTTTTTCGGACAGGATCTCTTGTCCGTAAATCTATAGGTTTATGGACTCGTGTCCGAGGCGCCGCGGGAGGACACCGTGAAGCTCTTCATGGAAGACAGATGCCTCGGCTTCGGGACTTCGTGCGAGGTCTGCGACGAGATCGGAAGGAAGCTCTTTTTCATAGAGTCCTGCGAGGAGAAGAGGCGGCTGAAGATCTGCGACCTTACTCGGCGCAGGCGGGCGGCGGCCACCGTCCGTGCCTCGGAGGAGGGCGCCCTCGTCAAAGCGGGGGAGACGCGCGCCCTCGTCACAAAGACCGAGCTCCGCTTTCGGAAGTTCTTTTCGCTCGGCATCTTCGGCTGGTATGCCGAGGGGAACTTCGAAGAGGGAAATTACCGCATCTTCGACGAGGGTCGCCGCACCGTCGCCTCCATGGGGCGGGAACTTCTCGGCGGCGTGCCCATGCGCTGTCTCGAGCTGCCCCCTGCGCACTGTGCGCTCGTCCTCGGCCTCTTCGCCGCGGTCGAGGTGCTCTCCTCGCCCCGACCTTCTCCCTAAAATCAAGAGCCCCCGCAAATTTGCGGGGGCTCTCTTTCGGACATGGGTCCCTTCGATTACTTCTTTGCGATGGTAAAGGAGATCGCTCCGCCCACATCGTTCCAGTCGGAGACGACGATGGTGTAGGTAACGCCTGCGGTCAGGGTGAAGTCACCCGTCTTGCGGTCGCCCTCGATGAAAATCGCGTCTGTCTGGATGGGGAATTCGCCCGACTCGTCGAGGTAGTAGACCTGAAACATGATGCTTGCGAAGTCCGTCGTCATGGTGTAGGTCGCGCTCTCGGTCGCCTTGAAGGTGTAGTAGACGGGGACGGCAAACATGCCGTCGTTCTGCACGGTCACGCTGTAGGCGCCCTCGATCGACTGAAGGACATAGGGGTCGCTGTCGGTGCCCGAGCCCGTCATGCCGCTGCCCGAGCCGCTGCCCGAGCCCGTGCCTTCCTTCATGGAGATGGTGAGGGTGTAGGTCGTCTCGGTCCAGTCATTGGAGAGGTAGAGGGCTGTGAAGCGCTCGCCCGCCTTGAGGGTCACTTCATAGGCATTCGGTGCGCCCACGCTGCCGCCGTCACAGACGATCTCGCCGCCCGTCGCGTCCTCGACGAAGATGCTCGCATTGGGATCGGTAAGCGTGAAGACATAGGTCCCGTCGGCGGGAGCGATGAAGGTGAGCTGCACGCCGTCGCCATTGGCATGCACTTCATTTGCCCCGACATTGAGGTCGCTTCCCACGACGACAGGGGGATTTTCTCCCTCTGCAGGGGCGGGCCCGAAGTGGAAGAAGTACTCCGCGGCGGTCTCTTCGGCGGCACCCATATAGAAGTAGTAGATGCTCCGCTCCTCCGCCTCGAAGTCGATATTCAGCGCGGTCTCCTCCGAACCGAGGGTATACACGGTGCCCTCGCTCTCCCGGTCATTGCCATAGTAGAGGATGCTCGCGATGGGGTTGGTGATGCGGATGCGATATTTCCCCGCCGTCATGGTGGTGAAGGTGAAGTAGGCGCCCGTGCCCTGTGCATCGGTCGTGACGAGGTACCAGCCTTCATCTCTCAGCTGCTTCGCGCTGTCGAAGTCGGCACCGCTGCCCGTGGGGCTCACATAGGTGCCGCGGCCAAGGGTGAGGTTAAAGGTGACTTCCGCGCCCTCGGCGCCGCTGCAGGTGAAGAGGTAGGCGGTGCCGCCCACGAGTTCGATCGTGACGGTGCCCTCGCCCTCGATGGTCTCGAAGAGCCCGATCGTGCTCGAGACGATGGCGGCTGCATTATCGGCAGTGAGGGTATAGAGGTTGGTCTCAGAGGGAGTAAAGCGGACATAGACGTCTTCGCCCGCCGCCGCATGTACGGTGAGGGGCGCCTCGGCGGTGAGGACGAGGGGATTCTCCTCCGTCCCGAGTTTCGCCGCGAGGGTAAAGGTAAAGGTCACTGCCGCGCCGTCCTTTCCCTTGAAGGTGAAGATGGCGCCGTTTGTATCCGCCTCAAAGGTGACGGGCGTGCCTGCGGCATAGTCCGTTCCGTTGAAGGTGCAGACGACATTTGTATCGTCAAAGGTGATGGTACCGGCGGCGTTGCGGACGAGATAGTACACCGTGCCGTCCGCCGCGATGGTGGCGCGGTACTTTCCGAATGCGCGGATGACATAGGCATCTTCCGCGGTGCCCGTGCCGCCCACGGCTTCCTCGTAGTCGGACTTATAGTAGCCGCATGCGAAGGCGAAGAGCCCGTCGCTCTCTCTGGGCCACTCGAGGGTCGCATAGATGCCGTGCGAGGAGGCGTAGTGCTGCAGGGCGAGCTTGAGTTCCTCGGTGAGGGGATGCACGCCCTCGGCATTGGCGGCCGCCGCATACTGGCCGAAGAACTCGGTCATGTCGTAGAAGGTGATGACATTGTTCTCATCGGGAATGCCCGTGCTCCACACGATGGCGCCGATGTCCTGCGGGATGGCTGTCGAGAAGGTCGCATCCATGCCCTGCGGGACTTTCGAGCCGACCGCCGCAAAGATGACGGGACCCGTGACGGTGCCGTAGTGGTAGATGCCGTCTTCATCCTTCACGACGGTATCTTCGTAGGTGAGCCAAGTCCACGTGGTGTCCGCGGGCTGAGGATAGTTCGCGAGCTCCTCCGCCGTGAGGGTCTCCTCGGCGTTGGGGTGGAGGGTCTCCTGCGTGGGAGCGACATATTCCTCCGCGAACTTAAAGGTCACCTTAAAGGAGCAGGCGTTGTCGGTGGATGCGGTGAAGCGGAAGGCCCACACGTTGGCGTGTCCCTCGGCGCACTCCTCGTCGGTGATGAGGAAGCGCAGGGTAAAGTCGCCGTCCGCGACATCCTGATCTTCTGCCGTGGAGTTGATATAGAAGGAAGTTCCCGCATAGCGGTAGGCATCGACCTCCACGCCGTTCGACTCGGAGGTCACCTCATAGTAGCCGCCCTTGCCGATGGTGGGGACAAAGCCGTAGTAGATGCCCGCGACGCCCTGTCCTGCGGGGATCTCGACGGTGTAGGTCCCTTCGC
Source organism: uncultured Clostridia bacterium (assembly GCA_947597925.1). GTDB lineage: Bacteria > Bacillota > Clostridia > Christensenellales > Borkfalkiaceae > Gallimonas. Next base: position 402,023 of record CANQFA010000001.1, read on the forward strand.
CCACTTCGATGCGGTTGTAGAGGCCCGTGCCGCGGATGCCCACGGAGATCGTGATGTCGGGCGCCGCCGTCTCCACGATAAAGGTATCACCGAAGGCCCAGGTTGCGGGGGTATCGAGGAGGCGGACTCTGTAGACGTTTGCGGGGGCCTCGAGCGTCGCCTTGCCCGTGGCATCCGTCGTCGCGGTCGCGGCGGCGGTGTCGTCGACATGCTCATAGCCGTCTTCATCGTACCACTGGTGGTGAAGGGCGACCTTGACATTGGGGATGGCCTCGCCGTCCTGGAAATTGAGGGTGACGGTAAAGGTCATGGTCTCCACGGGCACGACTGCCTCGAGGTAGACGGTGATCTCATTCTCCGCCGCCGACACGCGGTAGCGGGTATTGTCGAAGGTAAATCCCTCGGGGATCTGGTTTGCCTCGATGTGCACTTCATATTCCCCGGGTTCGCGGGAGAGGACGGCCTTGCCTGCGGCATCCGTCTTCTCTTCGAGACAGGTGTTGTCGGGGCCGCCGCACAGCTGCACGGTGATGCCCTCTACGGGGGACTCATCGGGCTTCAGGACGGTGACGGTATAGGAGATGAACTCCTTCTCGGGACCGGACGAGCCCTTCTTCGTGAGGGTGATCTTGGTCGAGGGGCTGCCCGCGGTCATGATATTGCCGTTTCCGCTCACATCATAGTTGTCGAGAGGGGAAGTCTCCGCCCCGTCGATCTTTCCCACGACTTCGGCAGTATAGGTGCCCGCCTCGAGTTCGAAGACGGCCTTGCCGCTTGTGAGCTCCTTTTCGGCGGCGACAGTGCCGTCCTTTTTGAGCTGCACCTTGAGAAGGGAGAGGACGAGCGCGGAATCGCTGTCGTCGCCCGCAATTTCCACTTCCACGGTATAGGTCACCGTCTCGGGGTTGGGATCCTCGTTATCCACACAGGCCGCTGCAAGTCCGAGGACGAGGCAGAGTGCAAGGCCGATAAGCAGGATGCGCTTCAAAAGTTTCATGGTTAAACCTCCTGTAATTTTTCGCGGAATTTTTCCGCCTTTTTTCTTGGGAATCGTGGGAATAGATCATGCTCCGAGATGGAGATAGTAGTAGGAGAGCAGGAGCCAGGCGTTGTCTACACCGGGGAAGGAGAAGTCGCCCGCGACGATGTAGCGCATGAGCACCTCCACGAGTTCGGGCGTCGCCGCCACATAGCCGCGGTGGTTGGCCTCCTCGTCGGTGGGGTACTCCGTCTGTGCCTTGACGACATAGGAGCTCAGGATGTCGGTATAGTCGACGAAGATGACTTTGCCGTCGGCATCCTTTTCGTACAGCGGGACCTGATAGACGTCCTCGCCCTGACGGTAAGTCGCGGTGAGCACCTTGCCGTCCTCGCCGCGGCGGGCGGTGGGCAATTCAAAGGCCCTGTGCCGCTCGAAGCGGGAGCCTCTCCCGTCACAGGCGGGGCAGCGGTCGGGGACATTTCCCGAGACGGCATAGCCGCAGTTTCCGCAGTAGAAGAAGTAGGCGTCGCGCATGGAGGCGATGGACTGCTCCTGGAACATGGCAGTAGTTCCCGCATCGAGATTGATGTAGATGACGGAGCCCTCGGAGCCGTCTTCATTCACGGCATGATAGAAGCCGTCTTCGCCGAGGACATAGTCCACAGCGCCCTTCAGGATATAGTCGCCGAAGAGGGTCTCGCCGCTCTCATCGTACATGGGGTCGCCGTTTTCGTCTCTGAGGACGTCCCACGTATACTCTCCCGCGCTTGCGGGCATCCAGAAGTCGCCCTCCGCGCCGAGGTTGGTGATGGAGAAGGTATAGGTCCCCACGGAGTCGACGCCGAAGAAGTCGCAGGCGATGTAGTACGCCTTGCCCTCCTGCATGAAGAGGGTCATGGAGAAGTTTCCGTCCGTTCCCTCGATGTCGTCGGGATCGAACTCGAGCTCGTCGTTTTCGGCGATGACCTCGAGGTCTTCGTCGCGGATCCAGCCGTAGGTATCGTAATTGCCGTGCGAACGCACGCGGTAGACGCCCGAGACGGCGGGCACGAACTTATACCAGATCCCTCTCGGCATGAGCGCACGCGTCTTACGGACGGTATTGACGATGGGCTCTTCGCCCTCCGCGGCCGTATTTTCCACGGCGGGGATGGCATTGTAGTCGGTGAGCCCGCGGGCGGGGTCAAGCACTTCGTAGCTTCCTGCCCTGTCGCCGTAGGAGATATAGTAATAGCACAGCTCGAGCCACTCTTCCTCGTGTCCGCCCACGCCCTGCAGCTCGGTGAGCGCCTTGAGATAGGAGCGGACCTCCTCGGTCACGCCGATCTTTCCGTACACTTCGGAATTGTTCGCATATTGACAGAAGTCGATGAAGCGGTGCGAGATGTCCTCCTCCGTGCCGTCGCCGTCGAGGTCGTAGAGGAAGCCGCCCATGGCATAGTAGTCATAGGCCGAGCGGCTGCTCCAATGGGTGGCATTCATGAAGTCGGCGAGGAGGAGGGGACCCTCCGCGCTGCCCACATGGTAATATCCGTCCGCACCGAGCTCGACTTCGGTATAGTGCGTCCAGCGATTGCCCTCAATGGTCCCGTCTGCGCAGGGGTACAGGACGTCTACCTGCCCTGTGATATCCGCGCGGTCGACAAAGCGGACATTGCGGATATAGACGGTGTCGTCGCCCTCGTCGGTGCGGCTGTCCTTGAGATAGGTGAAGTTGAGGGTATACGTCCCGCTGCGGACGGGGACGTAGGCATAGCAGGTCCGCCACGCCGTATTCACGCCCGAGAGGTCGGCGACCATGATGTCGTCGATGAAGACGATGAACTCGTCCCAGATCTCCTCGCAGGAGACCTTATAGTCAAAGGCGAGCACCTGTCCCTCGGACATGGCTACGTCGCAATAGATCATGGCATACGAACTCGGATAGCCCGAGTTGGAGGCATAGAGATAGCTTCCGTCCGAATCGGAGCCGACGAGCCAAGGCCAGCTGTACTCGTGCGAGGCCTCCTCTCCCTCGGGGACAAAGTAGTAGGAAAAGGTAAATCCCGAGGCGGTATTATTCACGGCCTCCTCGATCTCCGCGGAGGTGGGCGCCTCGACATTGGGCTTTTGCGCGGTGATCTCATCGGGATAGTAGATGTCCTGCTCGTAGGGCTCAGCGGTCATCTTCTCGAAATAGGAGCGGAATTCATTCTCCGTGCCCGCGCCCGACGCGATAAAGCATACCACGCCCTCGCGGTCCACCATGACGGTAGTGGGGTAGCCCGTGACGCCGAATGCGGTGACGAGCTGGGCGCAGATCCTGTTTTCATTGGCGACCATGTGGAAGGGGAGGCCGCCCTCGCCCCACTGTCCCTCATCGGCGCGGAAGGCCTCGGTGGCGGTTGTCCCGTCCAGGGGGTCGATGCCCACGACGGCGACGTCGTCCTCATAGTCGAGATAGGCGGCCTTCATGTCGGGGAACTCGGCGAGGCAATAGGTACAGGTCGTGTACCAGAAGTTGAGAAGGACCATCTTCTTCTCGCCGAGCAGGGCGCCGAGCGAGGACTGCCTGCCCTCGGTGTCGGTAAAGGAGAAGTCGTACATCACGCTTCCGAGCGTATAAGTCGTGTTCGTCGGCATGGCCTTTTGAATGAGCGATGCCCGAAGTTTTATGGTTTTCTCCCGCTCTGTCGCGGACACGGTATAGGTCTCCGCGGCCGAATAGCCCTGCGGAAGATTGGCGAACTGCAGGCTGTAGCTTCCCTCGGCGAGGGAAAAGGCAGCCCGTCCTTCGTCATTGGTGACGGCATAGCCCTTGAGCGCGCCCTCCGTGTCGTAGGCGACGACAGTGACGCCCGCGAGGGGATCTCCGCTGCTACGCTGCAGGACGACGGCATACTCCACCTCATCCCCGTATTCCGAGGGTCCCGGCTCGGGCCCGGGTCCGTGATCGGGGTTGGGATCGGGGTTGGGGTCCTTATCTACGACGCAGGCGGCGAGAGTAAAGGCGCACGCCGCGGCGAGACAGCACAGCACGAGTGCGAGGAGAATTCTGCGCAGATGCTTCATATTGTACCTCCTTTGCATAGGCTTATTACTACTATAGACGGAAATCGGCGGTTTGTCAACCGTTTTGGCGGGCCGCAAGCGAAAGAGTTTCTTATACCAGCTATAAGTACAGCTTATACCTCGGGGACAGTTTTCGCATTTTTTGGGAAAAATGAGGCACAATTTTACAGCTTGTGTAAAAAATCTCGGCAGTTATGAAAAGATTTTCGGGGGTTTTATTAAATATGGTAGAATGGATGCACAAGGAGACCGCATGATATGATAAAAGGGAAAATGAAGGTTTGCATCGTGATAGCAAGCACCCTCCTCGCGCTTCTCATGGCAGTCCTGATCGTGGGCAATGTGCTCGCGTTCAACGTCTACGCCGAAGTGCTTACCTTACGTTTTGGTACGGAAGGGGGAACCGTGACCGATTACGACACTAACCAGTACTTCGGGAGAATGAAGGAGAGCGCCGAGGAGGCCGGCCTGCAGGCGGCGGCGCTCTCCGAGGAGATCGAGGGGGAGGGCATGGTGCTCCTTCGCAATAACGGCGCGCTCCCCCTCGCCGAGAAGAGCAAGGTGAGCTGCTTCAGCCAGTCCTCGGTGGACTTCATCTACGGCTCTTTCGGCGGGTCGGGCGCGATCGATACGAGCAGAGTCGCGACCCTCAAGACGGCCCTCGAGGAAAAGACTCTCATCGTCAATCCCACCCTCTGGAACTTTTACCTCGACCTCCGCGTCTACCGCAGAGTGACGGGCGGGCTCGCGGGCGGGACGAGCAAGGACCCCAACCGCTGGGCGATCGGTGAAGTGCCCTACAGCCGCTATACCGACGAGGTCCTCTCGAGCTACAGTCAGTATTCCGATGCCGCCATCGTGGTAATTTCGCGGACGGGGTGCGAAAACGGCGACCTTCCCACCGATCTCTCCCATTGGGACAGCACAAACTCGGGGAGCATCCTCGAGCTCGACGCCACCGAGCGCGAACTCCTCTCCAAGGTCCGTGAGAGCTTCGGAAAAGTCATCGTGCTCCTCAATACGGGCAACGCCATGGAGTGCGGTTTTCTGGAGGAATATGACATAGACGCCTGCCTCTGGGTCGGCGGCGTGGGGCAGTACGGTCTCGCCGCGGTCGCCGACGCCCTCATCGGAAAAGTCAACCCCTCGGGGAGGACGGCGGACACCTACGCCTACGACGCCTTCAGTTCGCCCGCCATGCAGAATTGGGGAAATTTCGCCTATGTGCAGGGTACACGGGAGACGGGGCACCACTATGTCGCCTATTCCGAGGGCGTGTATGTGGGGTATAAATATTACGAGACGCGCTACGAGGACACCTTCCTCGCTCCCGCGCGGGCGGGCAATTTCGACTACGCAAAGACGGTGCAGTTCCCCTTCGGCTACGGCATAAGCTACACGACATTCTCATGGAGCGGCTTCTCCGCAAGGAAGAAGGGCGCGGACATCGAAGTCAAGGTGAAGATCGAAAACACGGGTACCATGTCCGGGAAGGAGGTCGTGGAAGTCTACTATCAGAGCCCCTACACCGACTATGACGCGCGCAACGGAATCGAGAAGCCCGCGCTCAAACTGGGCACCTTCGAAAAGACGGAGCTCCTCTCTCCGGGTGAGAGCGAGATCGTCACCCTCACCTTCCCCGTCGAGCAGATGAAGTCGTACGACGCCTTCGGGAAGGGCGCCTATACGCTGGACGGAGGGGACGGCTACTATGTCACCGCCGCGCGCAACGCCCATGCCGCCATCGACAATATCCTGCGCGCAAAGGGATACGAGACGGCGGGGGAGAGCGCCTTCTGCGAGAAATTTTCCTTCGCCGAGACGACCTATCTCAAGGACTCCTACAGCGGGAACGAGGTGGGCAATCTCTTCGACAATTGCGAGGGGAAGGACGTCGTCTATCTCAGCCGCAGCGACTGGACGGTGATGGAGAATGACGGACTGCGCTTCGGGACCCCCTTCGGAAAGGACGGCGACGGGCAGACCTATTGCCGCGAGATAGACCCCGAGCTCAAGTGGGAACTCGAACTCACGGGATACGGCGCGAGCGGCGCCCCCGAAGAGGACTTCGTCATGCCCGAGGCGGGCGTCAAGGGCGACCTGCAGCTCATCAAACTGAAGGGGAAGGAATTTGACGATCCCGAGTGGGAGGCCCTCCTCGATCAGGTGACCGTGGCGGAGATGGAGCGCCTCGCCAAGCTCTCGGGCTATAAGATGGACGCCATGACCTCGGTGGGCAAGCCCCATGCCTCGGACGCGGACGGCCCCTCGGCGTGGAATTCCTTCATCGGGAGCCTCAATGCGGGCGGCTTCCCCTACGAAGTCGTGCTCGCCTCCACGTGGAACCGCTCCCTCGCAGAGCGGATGGGGGACGCCATGGGCGAACTCTGCCTGTGGGCGAAGATCACAAATAAGGACTCCACCGCCAACCTCACGGGCTGGTATGCTCCCGCGATGAACCTGCACAGGACGCCCTTCGGCGGGAGAAATTTCGAGTACTACAGCGAGGATGAGACGCTCTCGGGAAAGATCGGTGCGGCGACCGTAAAGGGGGCCACCGCGCGCGGCGTCATCTGCTATATCAAGCACTTCGCCTTCAATGAGCAGGAGACCAACCGCATGACGGACAACGTGGTCTGGAGCAGGGAGCAGGCCCTCCGCGAACTCTACCTGAAGCCCTTCGAGGAGTCCATCAAGGAAGGGGGCTCGCTCGGCCTCATGACCGCCTACAACCGCATCGGCACGACATGGGTGGGCGGCAGCTACGCCCTCATCACGGGACTTCTGAGGACGGAGTGGAATTTCCGCGGCGTCGTCGTCACCGACTACATGGACGGCGACTATGAAAACGTCGACCAGATGCTTGCCGCGGGCGGCGATGCCGCACTCAATCCCGTCAACAATCAGAAGTGCACCACAGATACCCCGCAGGCGCGTACCTATCTCAGGCGGGCGGCCAAGCACTGCCTGTATGCGACGGCGAACAGCAACGCGATGAACGGCATCGACGGCGCCGTGCGCATCGTGGGCGCCACCCCCCGCTACCATACCTACATGCTCCTCATCAATATCGGGCTCGGCGTGCTGATGGCGGGATGTGTCCTCTGGATCGTCCTCGCGGCGGTCCGCATGAAGAAAGCGAAGAAGTGAGACGAAGGCGGCGCAGCAATGCGCCGCTTTGAAATTTTCAAATATATCTTGCAAAAGTCGGGAAGATGTGGTATAATAGAGAGGAAGGGGGCGGAACATGATAAGGCTTACGATCGTGGACGACGAAGAGAGCGCATACGAAGTGCTCCGTGCCGCGCTCGGGCGCTTCGAAGAGGAGACGGGCACGCAATTCGAGGTGCGGTATTTCAGGAATGCCGTGGACTTTCTCGAGGAGTACCGCCCCGCAGACATCGTGCTCATGGACGTGGAGATGCCCCTCATTGACGGCATGACGGCGGCGGAGAAGCTCAGGCGCATCGATCCCAAAGTCGCCCTCATCTTTATCACCAATATGGCGCAATATGCCATCAAGGGGTATGCGGTGGACGCCATCGACTATGTTCTGAAGCCCGTCCGCTATGCCCGCTTTTCCGCGCTCATGAAGAAGACGCTCCGCCTCATCGGGCAGAAGCCCGAGCGGGAGCTCACCCTCAAGATCCCCTCGGGCGTGCGTCTCCTCTATGTCTCCGCCATCGTCTATGTGGAGATCAGCGGACACCTGCTCTACTTCTACACGGAGACGGAGCGCATCGAGACATGGGGGACCCTGCGCGAGTTTGAGGAGGAGCTCAAGGGAGACCACTTCGTCCGCTGCAATCACAACTGCCTCGTCAATCTCGCCTATGTGAGCGGGGTGGAGAAGAATGCCATCTCCCTCCGCACGGGCGGGACCCTCACGGTGAGCGCGGGCAAGAAGAAGGAGTTTATGGAGCGCCTCAGAGAATATAAGGGGTAAGGGGGCCATGGAGGTATTTCTCGATCTTCTGCTCTACGGGGCCGAGCTCTGCTTTGCGGTCCTTTTCGGCATGCGGGTCGAGGGAAGGAAACAGCACTTTCCCGCGGCATGCCTCTTCGCGCTCCTTGCCTTTTTCGCGCTGCTCGGCGGCGCCGTCCTTTGCACACTGTACCTTCCCGAGGGCGCAAAGCCCTATGTGAAGGTCCTTTTTTATGTCCTCCTCGTCCTCGGCATCTCCCTCTTCTTCCGCTTCGCCTATCGGCTCACTCCGCCCGAGATCGTCTTCTACATGAACATCGCGCTGGCGATGCACTTCTTTTTCTTCAATACCGCCTCGGTCATGGAGGTCCTCCTCGGCCGCCTCACTCTCCCCGTCTTCGTGGACTATCTCTGCCGCTATGCCCTCTATGCCACCGTCCTCTTCGTCGTCTACATGACGGTGATCAGGCTCTACAAGGGGAGCAGGGAGCACATCGCGGTGGACAGGAGCATGGCGGCGGCGAGCGCCGTCTTCTTCTGCACGAGCGTCGCGCTCACCGTCATGCAGGCGGTGCTCTCGCGGTATGACGAGAGCTATATCATCGTCCTCGACCTGTGCGCGGCCTTTTATGCCGTCGTCGCCCTCATCATCGCCTTCGCCTCCGTGCAGCAGGCCCTCTCCGACTACACCCTCCTCATGACGCGGAAGCTCTGGCAGGAGGACAGGAAGCACTATGAACTGCAGAAGGAGAATATCGAGATCATCAACATCAAGTGCCACGATCTGAGGCACCGTATCCGCGATTTCCGCGCGCACGGCGCCATCGGCGAGCAGGCATTTGAGGAACTCGAGCGGTCCATCCACATCTACGACGCCCTCATCAAGACGGACAACGAGGTCCTCGACGTCATCCTCTCGGGCTATATGCTCCGCTGCCGCAAGGACAAGATCGAGCTCACCTGCATGCTCGACGGCAGGGCGGTCGCCTTCATGGAGGAGATGGATCTCTATTCCCTCTTCGGCAACATGCTAGAGAACGCCTATGAGTATGAGCAGAGCGTGCAGGAGGAGGACAACCGCTTCATCTCGCTCCGCGTGTCACAGGCGGAGGGCAAGGTCACCATCCACATGGAAAATTATTTCATCGGCAATGTGCGCATCTCCGACGGCGTCGTCGCGACGACGAAGGGGGATGTCAACTATCACGGCTTCGGCATGAAGAGCATGAAGCGCATTGCGGAAAAATACGGGGGAAAGATGAAGGTCACCGTGGCAGACGGCATGTTTCAGACCGAGATCGTCCTTCCCTGTCCCGCGGAGGCAGAGGCATGAAGAACAGAAACGGATGTCTCATCTTTGCGGTCATCAGCGCCGCCGTGTGCCTCGCCATCGGCGCCATCGTCATCTTCCTCGCCCTCTCGGGAGGGGCGGCGGGCGGCATCGCGGACTATACCTTCCCCGCATACCGCGACTATGTCGACCGCTCGGCGAGCATGCTCTTTACCTCCTCGGGCGGCGCCCAGTTCTTCGAGGCGGAGAAGGCCGAACTCACGGAGTGCGGGGTGACGGACACCGAACTCGCCTCGGGCGACTCGGCCGTGGAGCTCTCCTCCTCCCGCGCCGCGGTGCGCTTTTCCCTCATCGCAGACAGGGAGACGCGTGCGGCACTCGCCGTGCGGCTCTGCTATCTCTCCGAGGGAGGCAGGGACACCGAGGCGGGCAACCTCTTCTCCGTCTATCTGAACGATGTCGAGGTGGGCAGCCGTCACAGCGTCATCCGTCACTGTGCGAGCGTCTTTGACTTCCGCGAAAATGTCCTCAGCGAAGTCGTGCTCCGCCCGGGCGCCAATGAGCTCGAAATTGTCTCGCGCGGGTCGGCGTGCTCCCTCGACTATGTCGTGCTCCTGCCCCACGAGGAGCGCTCCTCGGAGGAGGAGACGGTGGGCTACCGCACCTACGACTTCCTGCGCGGGGGCGGGGAACAGCGCTTCGAGGCCGAACACGGCGAATTTTCCGAGGCCGCCGTCATGGTCTCGGAGGAGGCCTCCCGCTCCTATTTCCTCCGCTTCGACTCGGAGGATTCCCGCGTCCTCTTCCATATCGTGAGCGACGGGGAGGGAGAGGTGCCCTTCGCCGTTTCTCTCCGCAACCTCAGCGACATCCTCCGCCTTCGCTATCTCCTCCTCGTGGAGGTCAACGGCGCACTGTGCACCCTGTCCGAGACGGGCACGGAGGAGGAGGGATTCTGCTTCTACTACGGGGGCACTCTTCCCCTTACGGAGGGGGAAAATGAGGTCTCCGTGCGGGCGATGGGGGACCTCGACCTCGACTGCCTCGTGCTCAACGCGGGAGTGGAGTTCTCCGCCTATCGGACCGCACAGAAATTCGAGGCGGAGGCGGGCGACTCGGGCAACTCCGTCGAGGAGGAGGGAAGCTATTTTTCGGGCGGCAGGGCCGTCACCCTCACGGGCGGCTCCTCCCTCTCCTTCTCCTTCCTCTCCGACAGCAGCTCGGAAGAATATCTCTCCCTCTTCATGCGCGCGGAGGGCGTCCTCCTCGAGATAGCCGTAAACGGGGAGCCCATGGACTTCTCCGGCACCGATACGGACATCTACCGCGACATTGCGGCGGGGAGGGTGCATATCGCCGCGGGAAGGAATACGGTCCGCATCACCGTGCGCGAGGGTGAGCTCTCCCTTGACTACTTTACCCTATACCATGCCTCGGCTTCGGATGCAAAAGTGGAGGCAGAGGGCGCCGTCTTCATGGGCGGCATGGAGGAATGGAACGAGCGCGCGAGCGGCGGAAAGAATTTGGGATATCTTCGTGAAGGCTCCCTCGTGAAGTTCTATATCCACGCGGAGCGGGCATGCACCGTGCGCCTTTCGCTCTCCCTCAGCTGCATCCGCGCGGGCGAGCAGCGTCTCTCCGACCTTTTGAGCCTCTCCGTAAACAGACAGCACCTCGACCTTTCGCGCGTCACCTTTTCGGCGGGGGCGAGCTGGACGGCATTCGAAGAGCTCCCCCTCGGGACGTGCGAACTTTCCCCCGGGCTCAACGTGGTGGCCGTCCGCCTGGAGGTCGCCGACTGCAACCTCGACTACCTCGGCCTTGCGCAGGAAGGGGCGGTTATGTAATAAAATCCCCCGTTTAGGAAAAAATTTCGGGAAATTTTCCGAGAGCCATTATAATGGAACGCGATAGGGTACGATCCCATGATCAAGGAGGGAAAACCATGAAGAAGTGTAAAATTTTCCTGATCGCGGTCCTCTTGTCCGTCCTCGGCATGATGTTCATGTCGGCGTGCACGGGCGAGCGGTTCACCGTCGACTGGAAGATCCCCGAAAACGCGGAAGTTGCCGCGGAGGGCTATGACAAACTGCCCGACAAGCTGGACGCCAACACCGAGCTCGCCTTCACCGTAAAGGGGACGGGCGGCTACGAAGTGGAATCGGTGATGATCAACGGGAGAAATGTCTCCGAACGGGAGGGGAAATATTCCTTCACCATCACCCGCGACACGACGGTGGAGATCGCGGTGAAGCCCGCGATCGAGTCCGTCACCGTGACGAAGAAGCCCGCAAAGACCTACTATGCGGGGCAGACGATCCTTCCCGAGGACCTCGAGGTGACGGTGACGTATGTTCCTGCCGCCTTGGGCAGCAAAGTCGTCACCGACTACAACGTGGTCTATGAAAACGGGTCGGCCTTCTCCATCGGCGACACCTCCTTTTCCGTGAGCTACGGCGGCAAACAGTCCGAGCCCGTGACCGTTTCTTCGGTCGTCGCGCGGGTGACGGTCAATCCCGTCGGCGGCGTCATCGCGGAGGAATTCCTCGCTGCATGGCGGGCAAATACAGAGCTCTCGAACTTCAGGATCGGCGAGACGGGGGAGGAAAAGGGCGTCATCTCCTTTACCTTCACGAGCCTCACGAAGGCGATCCCCCTGCCGGGGAGCGGCGACATCCTCTTCGGCGATGCGAGCTCCACGCTCAAGGATTGGGTGGACAAGGAGGGAAATTCCTATTCGCGCATCTCGGTGGCGCAGTCGGTCAGCATCGACCTCCGCGCCGAGTGGGACGCCGTGCTCGTGACCATGCAAAATGTCGAGCTGAAGATGGAGGACGGAACGCCCATCCTCGCCCTCACGCTCACCGCAAATACCGACTTCCAGGCCTATCTCTTCTTCCTCGAGGGGAATAAGCAATATGTGCAGATCGGCGACACCATCGACGCGGCAAAGGGCGAGAGCGCCACGGTGAAATACGATCTCACCAAGCTCAGCTCCTATACCGACGCACAGGGCGGCACCTATGCGGGCGCATGGATGGACATCCGCGTCAATACCCGCATCAACGGGGTGGACCTCAGTCAGGAGTTCACCATCGACCCCGAGGCGCCCATTGCGAAGATCGGGCAGATGATCCACGACGACAACTGGACCTATCGCCTCCTGACCAATGAGGACGGCGGGGACCTCGACCTCAAGCTCTGCTACCGCAAGTATGTCTATGAGTACGAGGCATTCGTCGAAGAGGAGGGCGGGGAGTACTTCCTCGTGCTCGAGGGCAATTTCAATAAGGCCATCGATCCCGAGTTCCTCTATGAGGGCGCCACCGTCTCCATCGCCTTCGGCGAATACCATGCAGAGGGCACCGTAAAGGCGGACGGCACGTGGCGCGCCACGCTCAAGCTCTCGGGCCTCGGCACCTTCGATGAAATAGCCGACCTCATCACCGTCACCTCGACGGACGGCAAGAAACTGAATACCCTCACGAACGCGGATGACGGGTCGCTCACGAAGGCAAAATTCGACCTGAGCGGTTGCAAGACCATCTTCAAGTACTATCCCGAGGGGGAGAATCCCCGCATCTGGGCGAACAGCGTGGATGGGGACGGCTTCCGCTTTACGGTGGGCGTGGACTGGAATGAGCTCTGGGTGCATGTCGCCGACGTCGCCCATTCCATTACCGTGACGGGCGCCACGGTGGAGGCAAAGAACGGAAAGGCCTGCTTCGTCATCGAGGGGACCTACGGCGCGGGCTATACCGCGGCAGAGGCAAAGACCATGCTCGAGGGATACCACGTCGACCTGCAGAACAATGAACAGGATGGCGGCGGCAACTGGGACATGATCGCCATCCCCGCAGGCGGCAAGATCGTGGAGACGGAGGGCGGGAAATTCCGCATCTACATCAGCCTCGAAAATGCCAAGGCGGGCTACTCTGTCTTCGTGCACTTCGGCGGCGAGGGCATGAACCTCACCACGGAAAATGTCCACGGCGACCCCCTCGTCCTCAATGATATCCGCTATACCATGACTATCTTTACGGGATGGAACAGCAGTGTCGCGACCGTGCGCATGTTCGACACCTTAAACGGCATCGAGGTGACGGGCGCTACGCTCGAGGTCAAGGGCGGAAAGCCCTGCCTCGTCATCGAGGGCAACTACGGGACGAAATATACGGAGGCCGACATTTTGACCTATCTCAAGGGTCAGCTTCTGGACCTGCAGAACAATGAGCAGGACGGCGGCGGCAACTGGGACATGATTCCCATCCCCGCGGACGGCCTCACCTACGAGGCCAAGGAGGGCGAATTCCGCATCTATGTCAGCCTCGAAAATGCCAAGTCCGGCTACTCCGTCTTCTCGCACTTCGGCGGCGAAGGGAAGAACCTCACCGTGTCCAATGTCCACGGCGGGCCCATCACGGCAGACGGTCTGAAGTATACCATCACCGTCTGGGACGGATGGGGCAGTTCCCTCGTGACCGTCCGTGTCGCCGACGCCGACTGACCCCTCCGAAAACCTCTCGGCAAAAGCTACCCCGAAACTCATCCGAACCGTCGGAAACTTCTGAATATCGAAAAAGCGCGTCTTACGCGCTTTTTCCATTTTGAGAGAAGATTTCATTTTGGCGGTGCGCCGTGTGCGGGATATCATCTTTCCTAAAAAATTTTTCGGAAAATTTTTTGGAAGGGGGTGGTGAATGCTTGCGCTGCCTCCCCGAGGGTGCTATAATAAATTAAGAATTTTTGTATCCCGAGAGGTTTGAAAATGGGCCCTTCTTTGCGGTTTTTCGAAGATGTGAAGGTGCGTGGGATCTGGAACGAAGAGGACTCCAAGTGGTGGTTTTACGCCGTCGATATCGTCGAGGCGCTCACGAAGTGCGAAAAGCCGCGCGTCCGCTGGGGACAGCTGAAGCGCACCGTGCCCGCCATCACCCATCACTGCAAGCCCATCAAGATCAAGGAAAACGGAAAGACCCTGACCACCGAACTCATCAATCCGAGCGGCGTAAACGGCCTCATGGTCCTGCTTGCCACCCCATACAGAGAAGATTTCGTCTATTGGTTCTCGAATATCGACAGGTCGCTCAGTGAGCTGAGCAAACAGCAGGCCTATGAGCTCTTCGAGAGCGGCGCCGTGTGGAACTACGAGGTCGGCACGGCGGCAGGCCTCAAGCTGATCCATGCCTATCTCTTCGGCGGGCTCCTCGACGACGCGGGGGAGATCCGCACCGAGGACCTCGTGAAGGGCGGCTATCTCTTCGCCATGCACGAAAATCTCAAAAAATTGCTTATCCAAAACGACAAGATGCCCGAGCGCACCTTCGAGGAGATCGCGGCGAAATATGTTCGGATGAACCTCATCCATCCCTTCAAACAGGGGAATGGGCGCAGCATGCGCATCTGGCTCGACCTCATGCTGAAGAAAAATTTGGGGCAGTGCGTCGACTGGAGCAGGGTGGACAAGCGCGCCTACCTTGCGGCCATGAAGAAGAGCTCCTCCGACCCCGAGGACGCCTACGCCCTCCTGAAAGAAGCCCTGACCGACAAGTTCGAAGACCCCGAGTTTTTCCTGCGGGGTATCGATTACTCCTACTATTTCGACGAAAGGTGATCTTCATCACGGAAAAAGACGGGACCCGCGGGTCCCGTCTTTTTTACAAGGAAGTTTACTTTAAGATGTCCGCAGGGCTCCTCTTCGCGAGGCGATAGACGGGCAGGATCGTCGCGAGCGCCGCCACGCCGAAGCAGAGGAGGAAGAGGGACAGGATGGGGATAAAGCCGACGATGAAGAAGGGAGCGAGGTAGTGCGCATTGAGGACGGCGCACCACACGAGCGTTGCGGCCAAAGAGATCGCGAAGATCAATGCCGCCATGATGAGACTCTCGAATACGCAGATCAGGATCACGTCCTTTTTCGACGCTCCGAGCGCGCGAAGGATGCCGAGCTCCCGCTTACGGAATTCGATGCTGACGCTCAGGTAGCTCATGAAGAGAAGGGCGGAGACGACGGCAAAGATCCCGCCTATCCACCAAGCCACGGTCAAAAACGAATCATCGGTAAAGGTATACGCGGCGTCCTCGACCATCACGGAGTACTGCGATCTGATCTTGAGAGAATAGTGGCACTCCATTCCTTCGGCGTTGGGAGCCGTAAAAGTGACGTCCTTGCGGTCGAAAAAGGCTCTGTCCTTCATGCGGTCGCCGCTCAGCTTTACCACATAACCGAAGCTGCCTACGAGAGGGTGGTCACCATACAGAGGGCCTTCGTTCCGTTCCAATGCGCCCTCTTTTACAAACGAAACGCCCATGAGATGCAATCCCTGTACATACTTGTACGTCTCGGGTTCGCTGCTCCAGTCGTATGTTTTATCGTATTTTTCCGCCATCTCCGCGCGGTTTTCGGGCGTGGTATAGATCCCGCAGATCGTGAGGTGTCCGTATTCTTTCCCCAGCATGTCTTCGGGCGCCTTGATCTCGAAGATGTTGCCGGCTTCATCGCGGTACCCGGCCGCCATGAACAGATCGACCATTGCGTCCGAGATCGCGATTTCGGAATCGGTCTCGGGGAGACGGCAAACAGAGGGGTCCTTTAGCCGAGGATCGGGCGCGATGTGAAAATATTCCATGAGTTCCGGCGTGACTTCCACTGCCCTATCACTGTTCCTGTAGATCATCTGTAGGTAGGGATCATCGGACCACGATGTCTTTTGGGAATTTTCCGGGCGCTCTCCGAGATTATCCCACGCCTGGTTTGTACCAAAAGGCCGCGCATATGTAAGAAGTGCCTCCCCGAAGTACTCCCCAAGCGCATCGTATTGCGGCTTCATTATATGACTGATGTCTATCTTTTCTACATTCCCACTGGGAAAGGTCGCCATATAGTAGGAATCGTTCTCGAGGATGACATAGGTTTCTCCGTGGTCGTACGAAAGTTTCAGCTGTGTATTGAGCGTATCTGCCGTGGCGGCGGTGAAGGCAAATCCGAAGATGAAGCACATGAAGGCGGAGAGCAGGATGGAGATCGCAAGGCGCAGTTTCTTGTGCTTCAGCCCCTTCGCGCCCATTGCCAATGCACGGCGGACGGGCAGACGGCCGCGGCGAAAGGCCGCCTTTTCTCCCTCTGCGGCAGGCGCCGATGCGGGGGCGGTATCTGCCACGATCTCCCCGTCCGCGAGGGTCAGGATCCTGTCCCCGTACTTTTCCGCACATTCCCTGTCATGCGTGACGACGAGGATCAGCCTGTCCTTCGAGAGGCCCTTCAGGAGGGTATAGAGCGCCTCTCCCGTCGCCGCGTCGAGGGCGCCCGTCGGTTCGTCGGCGAGGATCATCTTCGGCTTCTTGATGAGTGCGCGGGCTATGGCAACTCTCTGCTTTTGTCCGCCCGAGAGCTCGCCGATCTTTCGGTCAAAGAGGGGATTTCCGTCCCTGTCCGTGAGTTCTACCTGCCGCAGGACTTCGTCGATCTCC
Organism: uncultured Clostridia bacterium; assembly: GCA_947597925.1. Taxonomy (GTDB): domain Bacteria; phylum Bacillota; class Clostridia; order Christensenellales; family Borkfalkiaceae; genus Gallimonas. Next base: position 418,742 of record CANQFA010000001.1, read on the forward strand.
TCACGGCCCGCCCTTTGACTCTGCAGCTCGAGCGCGAGCGCGATATTCTGTCCCACCGTGTATTCGGGCAGGAGGTTATATTCCTGAAAAACGAACCCCACATAGGCATTTCGGTAGGCATCGAGGTCGCCCTCCTTAAAATCGGAGAGAGGCGTCCCGTCGACCGAGATCGCTCCCGAGGTCGGTCTGTCGATGCCGCCGAGCAGATTCAGGAGAGTGCTCTTTCCGCTTCCGCTCTTACCGAGGATGAAGACCAGTCCGCAGTCGGGGAAGGCCGCACTGACGCCCGTGAGCGCCGCCGTCTGCACTCCGCCCTTGCTGACATAGGTCTTGCTCAGATTCTCAAAGCTTATCATAGCGCTTTTACTCCTTATATTACGTCTATGTCGATTATATCATGGGGGTGGGTACTGTCAATAGCTTCGCGAAAAATTCTATAAATTTTTTACAACAAAAAAGTCGGGGAGCCCGACTTTTTGCTGTTTTATGCGGATGGGGTCTTCATTCTTCCTTTTTCTCGGGTTTGGGGCGGATGGCGCGGAGGAGGGGGATGACGAGCGCGCCCACGGAGTTGCCGAGGATTATCATCATGAGATACCCGAATGCCTGCCAGGTGGCGATGCCCGAGCAGGCGAAATAAAACATATCCGCAATGGAGTGCTCAAATCCGCTCAGAATGAAGGCGGGGATGCAGAACACGATGCCCACGACCGTCTTGTGGTTGCGCCAGATGTCGACGGAGAGATAGACGAGCAGCCCGCAAAAGACGGCGCGGAGACCGCCCACGAGGTAGAGCATGCCGCCCTCGCCCTGCTGCAGTTTGCCCGTGCAGAGGACGACGGCCGTCGCCTTGAGATTGGGCAGGATCCAGCCGATGAGGTAGCCGCAGATCATCGTCCCGAGGAGATTCCCGAGGAGGCACAGAAGGAGCAGGGAGATGTCCGCCTTTTTGTGATTCTCAAGGATGAGCCCTATTTTTCCCGTGTAGAGGGCGTATCCGCGCATGCAGATGCAGATGAGGGCGAGCGGGAAGAGGAAGGAGCCGATAAAGCGCGCGTAGGGGATCTCGGGCAGATAGCAGGCGAGGAAGACCGCCCCGCCGAGGGAGATGAGGATGCCCGCCAAAATGCCTTCCGCGATATTTGACAGGATGGTGCGAATTTCGTTTTTCGTCTGCGTATTCATAGTGACCTCCATGCAGTATTATATCATACCCGCGGGCGAATGTAAACCGATTCGGGGCAATTGGAAGAGTTGATATTTTCGGCATGCGGGGCGCGTAAAAAGGACCGTTTTTCCTCAAATTAGGGAAAAGAGGGGATTGGACTGCGGGACGCAGGATGAGGCATCCATGTCCGCAGATAGCATGCCGTCGCGGACATGGTATGCCCGTTTTGCGGCGAGGAAAAAAGACGCGACCCCCCGCAAAAAGAATGCGAAAAGCAATATTCTTTTGAACGTCGAGAGCTTGCATATCCGCAAATTTACTTAATACAAAGTAAGAAATTTAGCGAAAACGCGAGGAAATTTGTCGGATAATGCAAAAATTTCGAATTTTACCGCATTTTTCTTGCCATGCGCCGAGAAATCTGCTATAATGGGCGTATCACGATGCTAATACTACGCGTGGCATAATACAGAATTTTTCGAGTGGGGCTCTGCCCCGAAAATCACTCCTTCGGAGGTCGTTATGAAAAGGAAACGTTTTGCTCTCATTCTGATGGCGCTGTGCTTCGTGCTGGCGGCTTCTTTCGGCTGTGCCTATGTCTATGCCGAGGAGAAGTACGTCGTCACCTTCCGCAGCGGCGCAGACGTGCTCGCCACGGAAGAGTACAAGGTGGGCGCCGAGGTCACATTCCCCGAAGATCCGCAGAAAGAGTCGGACGAGGAATATGACTATGTCTTTTTGGGCTGGAACTACTCCGGCCTCGAGACCGACGAACTCATCGACTCTCACACCGTCCTCGAAGATGTGACTATCTACGCCGTCTATGAGGCCGTGCCCATCCCCCGCGATGACAGGGTGAGCTACCTCGTGACCTTCCGCGACGGTATCACCAACCGCATCATCTCCTTCACCGACCCCGATACGGGCGAACTTGTGACACAGCAGCACGTGGGAGAGGGCGACATTGCGAAATATCCCGCCGAGGCGGAGATCCCCGACCACACGGACATCCACAGGGTGTTCTCCGATTGGAGTGAGCCGCAGGGGACCATCATCACGGCCCGCACGGAGATCTATGCGAACTACAAGTATCAGGAGTTCCCCGTGCATCTCCATGTCCTGCAAAAGGACTACCTCGCCGAAATGCCCGTGGAGTACGAGAGCTATCTCGAACTCCCCAAAGATATCTCGGGCGTGGGCGATCCCGACCTCACGCCGAGCGTCTTCTCTGTCGACGGATGGTACTGGGACGAAGGCCTCACGCAGAAGATCGACAGCGTGCCGAAGGTCGACGAAGAGCTCCTCGACGCGCATGCCGAGAAGGGCGAATTTCATGTCTATGCCGCCTGCAGTCTGAAAAATGATGCGGGCTATATCGACGTATCCACCAATGCGAACTATACCTATGGTTCGGAGATCACCGCACGCGTGCGCGATCTCTCCTCCGCGCGCGGCCTGAGCTATGCCTACAGCTGGAATGTCAAGCGGAACGGCAAGCTGCTCACCGCCGACAGCGAGACCTTCCGCCTCCGCGACGCGGGCAACTACGAGATCGCCTGCAATGTCACCATCACCTACGGCGACAACATCATCTCCGCCGTCCGCGAACTCGCCTACACCGCGACGGTGACGGTGGAAAAGGCCAACCTCGTGCCCACCCTCACCCTCTCCCGCACCAACCTCATCTACGGCGAAGAGGCGCCCGTCATCACGGCGGAGTACGAGGGATTCCGCTTCGACGACACCGCTTCCGTCGTCAAGCCCAACTATACCTATTATAATGACTCGCGCGCACAGAGCTTTTCGGCGTCCCGTCTTCCCGCGGGCAGCTACACGCTGACCGCCTCCTATGACGAGATGGAGAACTACACCATCACGCTGCCCGATGCCCTGCACTTCACCGTGGGCAAGAAGGCGCTCACCCTCACCCTCTCGGTGGCGGACACCGTCTACGGGGAGAAGTTTGCCCCCGTGCTCGGCGGATTCGGCGACATGGAGTATGCGGAAGAGGCCGCCATCCTCGGCGATCCCGTGTACACGGTCAATGGCACCGCGCGCAAGGTGGGGGAGATCCTCCCCGCACGCAGCGGCTACCGCGTCACGGTGAGCGGGCTCTCCTCCGATGACTACACCATCAACTATCCCGCGACGGTGACCTTCAATGTCGCCAAGCGTCCCTTCAACGTGGTGACCGAGGCCACGGGGTGCACCTACGGCGAGTCGCCCGTATACGGCTTCCGCATCGTCTATCCCGACCTCGCCGACGAGGACGTGCTCGCCTTCCTCAAGGGGGAGGAAGTCTCTGTCTTCTCGCCCACCTATAACCTCCTGCGCGGCGGCTCCGTCTACTCTCACAACGGCGGCGGCTATTTCCTGCAGGGCGACTACACCGTCACGGCCAATCTCAATAAGAATTACGACAACTATGTGATCGGCACGACCGACTCTGCGACGTTCAAGGTCGCAAAGCGCCCCTTAACGCTCGGGATCGAGCTTCGGAAAGGGGATGCCGCGCTCGGCGCCGACGAGACCTATACCTATGGCGACAGAGTGCAGGCGGTGGTCACCTACGAGGGCTTTGCCGTGGGTGAAGACGAGACCATGCCCTCCGTCATCACCGTGCCGAGTGACCCTTGGAACTTCTTCAAGGGGGACAGCCCCTACAATGCGGGCACCTTTACCGCGGGCGCATATACCGTGGCCTTCGGAAAGGAATTCCGCGCGGACAACTACGAGATCACCTATTCCAAGGAGAGCGCCTTTACCGTCGCGAAGAAGGACTTGAAGCTCACGCTCGCCCTTGCAACCGACGACCTCATCTACGGCGACACGCCCGCGGCGAAGTCGGGAGCCACGTCGACCTCCATAGGCGGCATCACCTTCGACGGACTCGCCAACGGTGAGACGCCGAGAAATTTCGAAAACGGCAAATATCCCACGATGACCTTCCTGAAGGTCGAAGCGGACGGCACGCGCGGCGACCCCGCGGGCTACCATGCGGGCAACTATGTCGCGACCGTGACCTTTGAGGCCGCGAACTACAATATCATCGTCGAGGAGCACCCCTTCGAGATCGCCAAGCGCACGGTCGAGGTCTCCATCAAGTTCAACTTCGAGAACTTCATCTACGGCAGCAAGTTTACCTACACGCTCACATACGGCAGCGACAGAAAGGGCTTCGTGACCAAGGCGGACGAGACGGCCTATACCAAGGACGCCTACCTCAGCTATGTCTCCGAGCGGGCGACCTATACCCAGCAGATGAATGGGGAGATCGTCGACAAGGAGGGGAAAGAGGCCTACCTCGCCGTCGATTCCTACACCGTCACCGTGACGGGCTTCGGCGAACTGCAGGACTACACGGTGCAGTCCGTCGGCCAGACCAAGGTGACCATCGAACCCAAGGATGTCACCCTCAGTGTCACGGCGGATAAGGAGCGCTATACCTATGGCGATACGCCCGTCTTCACGCCCACTATGAGCGGATTTGTTGCGGGAGAGAGCGCGGAAAACCTTCCCGGCGGCGCACCCGTCCTTGCCTATCAGAAGGAGGATGCGGAGTATGTGCTCGGCACCCGCTTCGGCGCGGGCAACTATGTCGTCACCTTCAAGAACCCCACGAGCGGCGAGATCTATCGGAGCGGGGACTACGGAAACTATCGGGTGAGGCTTACGACGGACAGCTACACCGTCGCAAAGAAGGCGCTCACCGTGACGACTGCCTTCACGGGCTTCACCTACGGCGATTATACCGCGGAGACGATCGCGCCCGCATATTCCTATAACGGATTCATTGGCGACGAGGACGAAGACGTGCTCGGTGGCACCCATGTCCTTACCTACACCTTCCGCAAGGGCACGAGCGGAGCCTACGACCCCTACGAGGCAAAGGGTCTCTTCCGCGCGGGCTACTACTGTGTCACCGTCTCGGGCCTCACCTCCGAGAACTACGAGATAACCTACAATACGCCCACCTTCACCGTCGCGAAAAAATCGGTCACCGTCGGCGTGGAGAACGTGGAAGATTCCTATATCTACGGTCAAAAACCCGCCCCCATCCTCACATTTGAGGGATTCGTCGCGGGCGAAAGCGAGAAGACGGAGGGCATCTTCTCGGCGAGACCCGCGCAGGAGTTCACCTACACGGGGAAGGATGTCGCGCGCTTTGCGGCAGGTAGCTACACTGTTTGGGCGACGAACGGATACACCGCCGACAACTACACCTTTGGTTATGACAGCAGCATTGCCTTCACGGTAGAAAAGGCCGCCCTCAAGGTCACCGTGTCTGCCGAGGGCTTCGTCTATGGCGGCACGCCCGCTCCCACGCTGCGCTACGAGGGCTTCGTCTACGAGGAGACCGCGACCAATCTCGAGGGCACGCCTCAGTACACCTATGACGCCACAGGCCTTCTCCATGTGGGCGAGCACACCGTGTCCGTCAAGGGCTACTCTTCGGACGACTACGACATCACACATGTCGGCGGCACCTTCACCGTCACCAAGAAGGACCTCACCATCGAGGTCGCCGTGGACAGCTTTACCTATGGCGACAAGCAGCCCGAGGCGAAGGTCACTTACGTCGGCTTCATCAAGGGCGAAAGCGAAGCAAATCTCACGAACGAGCTCGTCATCACCTACACGGGCGCAAAATTTAAGGACGAGACGAAGAACGGCCATCTCCATGCAGATACCTACACCGTGACCCTCTCGGGCTGCACCTCGGAGGATTACGCCATCACCTTCGGCACCGCGACCTTCACCGTGGCGCAGAAAGAACTCACCTTCACGGTCGCCGTGGAAAACTTTACCTATGGCGATGACAAAATGCCCGTCGTGACCCACACCGACTTTGCCTATAACGAAGACGAGCACGATCTCACGGGCGAGCTCGCATACACCTACACGAGCGAAAACTACCACTATACGGGTGCCGCGGATGGTCACTTCCATGCGGACACCTACACCGTATCCATTTCGGGCTACACCTCGGAGGACTACGACATCAAGTATGTCGAGGATACCTTCACCGTGGAGAAGAAGGCCCTCACCATCGCGGTCACCGTGGACGGCGACACCTTCGGCTACGGCGCCGACAAGCAGCCCAAGCCTGAGGTCACTTACGTCGGCTTCATCGATGACGAAAACGAGAAAGATAACCTCACGGGCGAGCTCATCCTCACCGATTCGGGCGAGAAGAAGGGCGACCGCTACCGCGCAGGCGAGCACGTGCTGTCCCTCGAAAAATCGACCTACGCCTCGAATGATTACGCCATTACCTACGACGGCGATTCCTTCACCGTGACCCCGCGCACCGTAAGCGTGGCGCTTGCGGGGGGATGGACGACCTATGCCGACGACCCCGCAACTTGGACGGAGGCATACAGCTGGTATACGCTCTCGGGCGACAGCATCCTCAAGGGCGAGCTGCCCTTCACCTATTCCCTCAAGAAGGGCGCCGCCGCGTACAAAGAGGGGACCGACAAGTACTTCCCCGTCGGCACCTACACCCTGACCGTGACCTATACGCCCGACACCGACTATGTCGTCAAGCAGGGCGAAACCGTAAAAGAGGGCACGCTCACGATGTCGTTCACGGTCGCCAAACGCTCCATCACACTCACTGTGTCGGGCGGTACGCAGACCCCTTGGGCAAACCGTGAGGCTTGGTCCGCTACGCCCACGATCCCCGGTACGATCTCCGCTAAGGGATTTACACTGGAGGGGACGATCGTCCTGAAGGATGCCGCCGAAAAAGAAGCGGGCGTCTACGAAGATACCACCATTGGCAGCAAATTTGCCTGGAAGGATGACTTCAAGATCCTTTTGGACGGGAAAGATGTCAAGGAGAACTTTGAGGTCGGCTATTCGCTGCATATCAGCCTCAGTGACTCCAGCTTTAGCGTGACGGTCCCTCAGAATACGACTGAGACCTACAATAAAGAAAAGCATACGGTCGCCGTCAAAGCTACGGCAGACGGTGTCGCTCCCGAGGACATCAAGTATGAGTACAGCCTGACCAAGGAGGGCGTGTATTCTACGGAATTCCCCGAGATCGTCAATGCGGGCACCTATACCGTGTACTATAAAGTCAGTGCGGAGAACTGTAAAGATGCAACCGGCGAGTTCGTGATCACCATTGACCCGAAACCGATCACGGTGAAGGCACCTTCGTTCGCCGCCCAAACCTACAAGGCAGAAGCTTACAACTACAAATTCACCGTGGCCGATATCTTCCCGGGACTTGTCGAGGCCGATGCGGCATTCGCCAAGGTCACGTTGAAAGTCGACAGTGGCAGCGACGAAAGCGGGTCCGAAGTCACGGTCACGGAGATCAATGCCGGTGCCTACAATGTAACCTACTCCCTTGTCTTCGATGACGGCCATGCCGACTTGGCGAAGAACTATAAGATCGTCTACGGTGCAGGAGAAGCGAAGGAAGGCACGGTCACGATCACCATCAACAAGGCCCGGCTCACGAAGCCGACCGAGGACACGACGACCTTCACCTACAATAAAGGCCAGCAGACCTACGATCCGAAGGGATTCAAGTCCGAGACCATGACGATCGATGGCAACACGAGAACCGTGGCGGGCAGCCAGCAGGTCACCGTGTCCATTATCGACAAGACAAACTACGAGTGGACCGACGCGACGCAGGAAGACATCGAGTTCACCTTCGTCATCAACAAGGCTCAGCTCACGAAGCCGACCGCGGTCACGGAGAGCTTTACCTACAATAAGGCCGAGCAGAAGTTCGAGCTGCATAACTTCGATTCCGATACCATGCAGGTAGCGAACAACACGAGGACCGCGGCGGGCAGCCAGCAGGTCACCGTGTCCATCATCGACACAGATAACTACGAGTGGACCGACGCGACGCAGGACGCCGTCACGTTTGACTTCATCATCTTGAAGAAGGTCGTCGAGGTGCCCACGATCGCGTCCAAGACCTATAATGCCAAGGCGCAGACCGCAGAAGTTGCCAAGGCGGCGGACACGGAGTATACCGTCACGACCAACGACGGCGGCACCGATGCGGGCGACTACAATGTCATCCTCACACTCGCAGACCCCGCCAACTATAGGTGGGCAGATGCGCCCGAAGCGGAGGAGATTGCCGACAAGACCCTCATCTTCAAGATCGAGAAGGCGCAGGCCACTATCGAAATCAATGCCAAGACCTACACCTACACCGGCGAACTGCAGACCGTAAAGGAAGGCGCCACGGCGAAGGGCCTGGACGGCGACACAAACGGCGGTCTCGGTACGATCACCTATTCGAACAACACCTTCACGACCGTCGCAGAGGGTAACGCGCTTAAGGTCACGGTCACCCTCTCCGAAGGCAAGAACTATCTCGGCACGTCCACGACCTTCACGATCACCGTCAACAAGGCAGAGGCGACCATCAACACAGATGGCATCACGAAAGAGTACACCTACAACGCCGGAATTCAGTATGTCAACAAGGGCGCCGTCGCAGTAGGTGTAAATGGCGACACCAATGGCCTCGGCACGATCACCTATTCGGACAACATGTCCTTCACGACTGTCGCAGAGGGCAATGCGCTGCAGATCACGGTCACCCTCTCCGAAGGCACGAACTATTTCGGCACAGAGACGACTTTCACGATCAAGGTCAACAAGGCAGAGGCGACCATCGTCACGGATGGCATTACGAAAGAGTACACCTACACCGGCGCAGAGCAGACCGTTACGGGCGCCACGGCAAAGGGCTTGGGAAGCGATACCAATGGCCTCGGCGCGGAAATCACCTATTTGAACAACACCTTCATCGATCGCCCCGCCGACGGTAAGCAAATAGTCACGGTCAAGCTCAAAGAGGGCGACAACTACCTCGGCGCAGAGACGACATTTGAGATCACCATCAACAGGGCGACGGGCGTAATCGAGAATGTAGAGGAAGTCACTACGACCTACACCTACAATGGCACTCAGCAGTCGGTCGACTTGAGCGGCATTACGGCGAACTTCGGGGCGGAAACGCTCAAATTCTCCGTAGATAAGAAAGAAAATACCGCCAAACTCGAGGGCAAGGCCTACTCCTTCACCAATGTAAACGATGCAAACGGCGCCACGATCACGGTCACGCTGCCCGAGACGGACAACTACACCGGCACGTCCACGACCTTCACGATCACCGTCAACAAGGCGGATGTCGAAATTGACATAACGAAAGTCGAGACGAATTACACCTACAACGGCCAAGCGCAATATGCTACGGGCGCGCGGCTGAAGTTTGTGGGCGGCGGCTTCGTCGATGGCGTCTTCCCGACCTCCTCTTCCAACACCGATGTCCCCGATGAGGGGGTGCATCAGTGGCGTTTCGAGTTGACGTTCAGTGGCGATGACAACCTGAATGCCGCTACCAAAACTTCTATAGATGTCACCGTCAATCCTCGTAAGGTCGTCATCACGAACCCCGCGGACATCACGACGACCTACGACGGAAACCCGCACGCTATTGCGGAAAGCGAGATCAAGGCGCTCGAGGGCGATGAGAACAGCGGCCTTGCCGCAGGTCATACCCTCGGCGAGATCAAGTTTGCGAAGGGTAGCTCCGCGACGAACGTGGCGGATTCGGGCACGTTCACCTTTACCGTCAAGATCATGGCGGATGGCACGGACGTCACGAAGAACTACGACATAGTCTATGGCGCCGATTCGTCCGCAGCGGCGGAGGAAGGCTCCTTCACGATCACCATCAATCAGAGATCGATCAGGGTAAAGAAGCCCGACCATACAGAGGTTTCTTACGGTGACGATATCTTCGGCGTGCCCGCGGTGGAGAATGTAGCCGAAGGCGACACGCTCACCGTGAAGTATTCCTATGACAAGGGTAGCACGTATGATAGTGCGAAAGTGCCGAGCAATACCGACCTTAGTCTCCGCTCGGTTGGCGGACACGATATCTATGTCATAGTCGAGATCAAGCGGAACAGCGATGGCGGCGACGTCCTCGACAACTACGATGTCACTTATGACATGAGCGAGGACAGCAGCCACAAGCCGTACTACACGCTGACGATCGAGAAGATACAACTCACGGTCCAGTGGAACACAGAGCTTCTCAGCGTGGACTATCAGATCGGAAAGTCGTACAAACCTGCAGACTTTGTGCTTTCTTACGGCGATTGGGGCTTCGCCTATGGAGAAGGTATCAGTGCCATCACGGTGAAGTTCGAAAACGATCATGCGACGATTGAGAATGCAGGAAAATATAAGGTGATCCTGTCGGCCTCGAACTATACCTTCAATGAAGAAGAAAAGGAAATCGAGATCAAAAAGGCAACCTTTAACGAGCTTCCCGGAGGAGTTACGGCTCCTAAGATTGGCGAGCAAATCAATAAGCTTGGGAAGACCCTGCAAGATGTCAAGATCGACAACGAAAAAGTGCATTGGAATAAACCGAACACACCTCTCGAGCTTGGATCCAATGCCTATGCCGCTGTCTATGAAGATACGAACTATATCGTCAACTTCACGATCACCTTCGAAACAACGAGGGAAGAAGTGACGATAGATTCTATCACGGGCGCACTCGAGGCGAATTTCGGTGCAGCGAAAGAAGACTTCAAGGTCGGGTTTACCGCAAAAGGTCAAGCGGCCGCGCGCGGTGACGACACGCTGCTGTCCCCCGACGAGCTTGCCCTTATCACTGCGAATGTCATTAGCGAAATCAATGTCAACCTCGGCAGTACTTACTTTGCAACTGTCAAGTTTACAACGACAACGGACAACAAGTATTTCAAACTCACAGGCGAGACGGAATTTAAGCGTGTCGCTAGGCTTAGGTCTGTGCAGATTGGGAATGCCTGGTACACTATAGAAGAAGCCTTGCACGCCGCTACGAGTGGGCAAACGATTACTGTAAAGAACAATACTTCCTTTGCAGAAAGTGCAGTCGCCGAAAAGGCAGGTTATACCGTTGTGGATGGATACTATACCGTCAAATCCGGCGTCACGCTCCTGTTGCCATATAATGAGAGCGGAGATTGGGACAAGACGCCTGGAACAAGTAGTTCTCAAACAGATGACATGTCTTTCGGAAAAGCCGCCAATTGCAAGTTGACGTTGCAACTTCCAAATAATATCCAATTGATTAACCAAGGTACGATCAATGTCGGCGGATATACGACGGGCAGTGGTGGCGGACACACTGCGGGGCAAACCTTCGGCGACTATGCAAAGATCGAGCTCGGGGAAGAAGCAAAAATCGACTCGTATGGCAATATCAATGCCTACGGCTTTATCGTAGAGGCTTCGCAAAACAACAAGTCTGAAGTCCATATGCACGAAGGCACCCTCACCATGCCGTTTATTGTGGTCGAGTTCCGCGGCGGTTCGGCTTACTATGGAATTTATAATGATATGCAAGGTACGCCGTTTAATCGCTTCATGATGCACAATGTTACATCAAAACTCGTTGTGGAATCCACGGCAAATCTGAACGGTCATGCGAACTTGCATACGGGCACTCCGAATCAGGATAATACTACAGATATCAAGCTGGTCGGGAGCGGCGCATGCCTCATTCAGTTGTTTGACGGCTCACGTTTGGAAGCGAAGATGCAGGCCAAAGCATTTGATACGAGCAATGCAGTTGTAGAAACGCACGTTGATATTTACGGCAATATGAAGTTAAATGCAATGACCTTGGAACTTAAAGTCAAAATGTTGTTTGAGATAAACGTATCGCTTTCAACAGCCTCCGTATTTTTCCCGCTCTCTTGGCAGTGGCAGATTTCGTTGAATAAGTTGGGCGATAAAAATTCTACAGTGGATTTGACGAGCCAAAAGGTGAAATTGCTTCCAGGTTCATCTCTTACTATTGGGGAAGGCGTTGATGTCACCGCTTCCCAAATTGCGGTTTACGGCGCGTCCGATTGGACTGACGTAAATGCTAGTGCACCGAGCTTATATCCGACTAAAGGTGATGCAAGTCTGATTGTAAACGGCACGTTAGATGTTGATGTTCTAGGCGGGGAAATTTCGTCTAAGCACGAGGGGGCGGTAGTCAAAGTCGGCACGACTTCTATTGTTTCAAAGGAATTAACTGCAGCAAGCTTCAGCAGTGCTAGTTGGACAGGTATTCCTCTCACATTAACGCCTATCAATGGAGATAACAACGCTAATACAGCAAAGAGCGGTACATGGTATTATCATAAAAATGCATGGGTTGCCCCTGATCAAGAACTTACTTTGACTTATCAATATAAGCTTCGTACATCAGAGGGAGCGGTCAGCAAATTGGAAGACATTGTAACCAACAGCAATCCCGAAAAGTACCATTCTTCCGATACGGTTGTCTTGAATAGCGCAGAATGCGGAGAATATACTTTCCTCGGGTGGTACACTTCGCCAGACTGCGGAGAAGAATCAAAAATCGTTTCGTTCGTAGGGAAAGATTATCTTGACGGTATTACGCTCTTTGGTCTCTTTATGCAAGTAACTGCCGATCAGAAGTTAACGGTGCAATATCATACCGACTATCCCACAGGCGGCGACAAGATTGAAATCGCGGAAGAAACGGTCGTACTGGCAAATGCGGATTCGTTCGTCCCGGATAGCGGTAATCTTATTAAAGAGAAAGATTATGATCCTACTGTGAAGTATTACTTTAGCGGTTGGTACATCGATGATAAGTATAATACGGAGTTCTCCAACGAATGGTTGAAAGACCAAGCGGGTGGCACCACGGTCACGCTCTATGCAAAGTGGTCTGAAAAAGTGACAGTAAAAGTGACAGCAAACGGAGAATCTGCTATCAACTTGTCATGTACAGATACGCAAGGAGAGAAACATGCGGTTAGCGGAACCGGAAACTATTACTTTATTCCCGAGACGGAGATTGAATATACAATCACCTCGAATGCCCATGACGGCGCTAATCCGGACGGAAAGGGATGGAGCGCGGCAAGTTGGAGCTGGAGCATCGAAGGCGCAAAGGAAGGAAACGGTGACGCCAATAGCACGAGCGGACCGATGTCTCCTCAATCTGGCACAATTACTGTACCTGCAAGTGGTAGTGTTACCATTACTGCAACGAGCGCAAACGGCACAGATGGGAGCAGTAGCTGCATTGTTGAAGGTACGCTCGTTATGCTTGCCGATGGAACACAAAAGAAAGTGGAAGATCTACAATACGGTGACGTGTTACTGTCTTTCGATCATGAAACCGGAAAATATGTGGCAAGTCTGTTATTCTTCAATGCTCATGAAAAACTCTCTGCGCATCTGTACAGAGTCATTAACTTGAAATTCTCTGATGGAACGCAAATCGGTGTTGTTGCGGAACATGCTTTCTTCGATTTGAGTATGAACAAGTATGTTTATATCAGTGAAGATACTGTTTCCGATTACATTGGACATCAGTTTGCCAAGGTAGTTCATGAGAGCCAAGAATATGCTACTAGCGCAGTAACATTGATTGGATACGAAGTTGTAGAAAAATGTACCAGGATTTTCTCGCCCGCCTCGTTCTTAATCAATGTTGTCACTGAGGGTCTGTTATCGTTTACAGAAGCTAATAGTCAGGGTTTTGTCAACGTCTTCGATTACGATGAAAACATGAAAGAAGATGAAGCAAAGAAACAAGCCGATATCGAAAAATATGGTCTTTACACCTACGAAGATTTTGCGCCTTATATGAGCGAAGCCATCTTTGAGGCCGGACAATGGAAATATTTCAAGGTCGCTGTTGGTAAAGGTCAACTTACTTGGGATGATATTGTTTGGCTAATTGACTATATTTGCGAAGAATTGGGAATTGAATCATTTGATGATTTAATGCAGGTTTGATGTCTCATTGCACTCATTCACCTCCCTCTCCCTCCTCGTAGTTGCGGGGAGGGAGGGTGCCCGAGAAATTATGAACGAATCAGAAGGAGTAAACTATGACATACTGTGAACATTGTGGGGTGTCGTTTTCGGACGATACCGAGAAGTGTCCCTATTGCGGGAGCGCCACGAGCTCCATTCCCCCTACATATATGAATACCATGTCGCAATATTTCTACAATTCGCCCATGGTCCCCGCGGGGGAGCGGCCGAAGCGCAAGGAGGTCGTGAGTGTAAAGGGCCTCTACAAGAAGTACTCGAAAAAGGCAAACTGGGCGGTGACCAATGTCTCCTTCTCGTGCTACGAGGGGGAGATCGTGGGACTTCTCGGGCACAACGGCGCGGGCAAGAGCACGACGCTGAAGTGTCTCGAGGGGATGCTGCCCTATGAGCGGGGGGTCATCAAGATCTGCGGGCAGGATATCCGCAAGCAGCCCCTGGCCGCCAAGGCAAACATGGGCTTCGTGACGGACAATCACGCCGTCTTCATCAAGATGACGGGCATGCAGTACATCAACTTTATGGCCGATGTCTACAAAGTCCCCACCGAGCTCCGTGCCCACCGCCTGAATGCCCTGGAAAAGGTCTTCCAGCTCGGGAGCGCCATCAACAACCTGGTGTCCTCTTATTCGCACGGCATGCGGCAAAAGGTGTGCATGATGGGCTCGCTCATCCATCACCCCAAGCTGTGGATCCTCGATGAGCCCATGACGGGCCTCGATCCCCGTACCATGCACGCGGTGCAGGAGTTCATGCACAAATACGCGGCGGCGGGGAACTCCATCATCTTCTCTTCGCACGCGCTCAATACCGTCGCGAAGCTCTGTGACCGCGTGGTCCTGATCCGCAAGGGGCAGCAGATCAATGACCTCAACGTGAAGCAGATCATGGCCACGAATCCCTATTTTGATTTCGAGGAGTATTTCTTGCGCAATGAAAGACAGAGTTGATTTTTCGCTTGTCGGAGCGCTCCTCCGAAAGCAGGCGATCGAGCGGCGGTATGGATTCCGAAAGGGCAATTTCGACATCATCGGCTTTCTTCTGAGGGCGGTGCTCGTGGCGCTCTTTGTGACCATCTTCGTCATCTTCTTCGGGAGATTTGCGGCGATCTACACGGCGGTGCCGACGAAAAATCACGTCGACGTGCCGCAGCGGGTCTATGAGATCCTCGCCTTCGCCTATCTCATCATCCTCATCCTCATGACCTTGAGCAGCGTGTCCGCCATCGTGCGGGAGCTCTTCCTCGCCGACGACATCAAGATCTTCTCGGCGATGCCCGTGAGTGCGAAGTCGCTCTTTGTCGCCAAGCTCATAGGCATCTACCGCGGACAGCTTGTGTTCGCCTTTATCACGGTGCTCACGGTCAATATTGCCCTCGCGCCTGCCCTGCCCGAGGGGGTCGCGGTGTGGTTCTACTGCATGACGCCCGTCATGTGCGCGGGCATGCCCCTCATCACCATTGCCGTGGGGTCCATCCTCGCGCTTCCCTTCTATGTCGTTCGCCAATTTTTACAGCCCCGCTTCTTCCTGCTCTTCTTCGTGGTGACGCTCATTGCGGCGGGGGCCATTGCGCTCTACTCCATCGTGCTCGGCGCCGTAAAGGAGCTCCTGCTCGGCGGTCGGGATATCGGGGAATTTTTCAACGAAGGGGTGATGGAGAATATCCGCGTCATCGTGTCCTATTGCTATCCGAGCAACTGGTTCGCGGCCTTTGTCTTAAAGCACGAGCTCGTGGTGAGCGGACTGTGCATCCCCGCGGTGCTCGTGTGCTGCGTGGCGATCTCCATGCTCATCATCCGCAGCGTGCTCACGCGGGCACTGCAGGCGCGCATCTCGGGAGATGAAAATTTCATCTATACCGACCAGCCGCTCACCGAGAAGGGGCACATCTTCACCGCCCTCCTCAAAAAGGAGTTTGTGCAGATTTTCCGTACCCCATCTTACATGTTCTCCTATTTCTCCGTCGCCATCCTCATGCCGCTCATGGTCTATTTCTGTATGGATGTGGGCGCTTCCATGATCGAGGAGCAGTTCGGTCTCGATTGCTCACTGGAGCTTGCGCTCTTTCTGACCCTCCTCTTCTCGGCCCTCACGAATGTCTTCTGCTCCACCAATATCAGCCGCGAGGGACCCATGTTTTACTCCATGAAGGCGCTCCCCGTGAGCCACAGAGAGGTGGTCTTTACGAAGGTCTTCTTCTGTATGATGGTCACGCTGGTCTCTCAGCTCATCTCGGCGCTCATGCTCGGCATCACCGAGCAGGTGACCTGGCCCATGGCGAGCTTCGTCTTTGCCATCGGCGTCGTCTTCAGCTTCGGGCAGATCTGCTTCGCCACGCGCTACGACTTCAACCACGCGCGCTTCTCGTCGGAAGATGACGGCGAGATCCGCGAGACGGGCGGCACGGTCAGCGCCATCATCGTCGTCGGCATGCTCGTCGCCTTCCTCGTCGGCTTCGGCATGATCCTCGTGCGCGTCTTCTTCGCCATGCGGACCGACCTCGTGGGGACCTTTGACTGGCTCAGCTATGCCCTTGCCTCGGCGATCACCTTCTTCATCGCCCTCATCTCGTTTACTTATCTCATTGGAAATCTCGGAAAACGCTACTACGAGTTTAGCGGAGGAGGCCTGTTTTGAGAAAGAATGTCATCGCGCTCATGCTCGTGCTGCCGCTGCTCTTTGTCTTCGTCATCTTCGGCGCAGGCAAGATAGGTTCGCTCGGCGCCGCACCTGCCGTGTCTGACGTCATCATCCGCAATAAGCCCGTCTCGGGCACCCAGACGGTCGAACTCCTCGACTACAACGACTCCTACGAGGTCTTCGTGGAGATCCTGCCCCTTGCCGCGAGACAGGAGTGCATCTTCTCTTACGAGAAGCCCGACGGCACCGTCTACGGCGAAGAGGAGGAGGTCCCCGTCCACATGGAGGCGGTGGAGGACAACCCCGGCGCCTACCGCGTGGTCGCGGACACGGTGGGGCTCACCGTCATCCGCGCCCTCTCGAGAGACGGGTCCAAGAGCGACAGCTTTATCTTCAATGTCATCTCCTCCCGCGCCTATGACTACGACGTGGTCCTCACCAAAGAGGGGGCGGAGGGAAATTTCGTCGTGAGAGACGGAGGGGATTTCCGCGGAACGGTGGAACCGGGAAGATATTCCTTCGCGGCGAGCATGCGCCCCGCATCGTCCTCCTTCACGACGCCCCGCGTGCTCAATGCGACGGGCAATGTCATCATCGACGAGGCAAAAGGAGAGCTCCTCCTGCCCTACGCGGGCGAGACGGTGAGTTTTGACCTCTTCGTCGCGGGACTTCCCGAAGAGACGGCCACCAAGCATGTGGAGCTCAAGGTAGATTTCGACGGCGCGGCGCCCTCCGCAAAGCCCGTCCTCATCAACGGTGAGGGCGTGGAAGAGGATACCCCCGTGGAGCTCACGGTCGGCCGCTACGGCGACGAGAGCGACAATATCACCGCGACTTCGACGGTCTATCTCCAGACATGGTTCGGCGATGTGCTCTCCTTCGATCCCTCCGAGGGCCTCGAGGTGACCCCCGAAAAGACGGTCACGGAGGGCTACTATAATTACAAGCTCTCCCTCCTCTTCACCGATACGGTCAACTTCCGCGAGCCCGAACTCGTGATCCGTCTGGCACCCTCCGAAACTGCGCGGCAGGGCTCGGACACCGTCGTCATCAAGTTCGTCTTCGAGACCTTCTCCTTCAAGCTGCGCGCCAACCTCGGCGACAGCTCGGCCGTCTTCGAGAACGCGGCGGAACTTCCCAGTCAGGCCCTCCTGCTCAATACCGAGATGTCCTTCTCGGCGATGCCCGATGTCCCGCTCGACGGCGTCTTCTACCGCTGGGAGCTCCTCACCGAGAACTTCGGCCTCATGACCGAGGCGGAGTATCCCGACGGCTTCCCGCTTGAGCTCACCTACGGCGAAGACGATGCGGGCAAGACCATCTGCAATGTCAAAGCGGTGAGCAAGGTCTCCCGCGTCATCCTGCGCGTGCAGGCCATGCTCAATGCGGACGGGGAGGAGCGCAGTCTCTATATGGTCCGCGTGATCGTGGAGGTCATGGAAAATATCCTCGCGCTCGAACTTGCCGACACGCCCATGATGGCACAGGTCGCCCGCAGTGACGGCAAGGTGCTCACCGTTCCCGGATATCACTACGAAAACCGTCAGATCGTCTCCGATCCCAACTTTGCCATCGACATTCGCGCGGCAAAGGGCTTCTCGGGCAGCGGCGGCGACGGCACCGTCAATACCGATACGACCATCGACGTCAGAAATCTCGTCTTCGGCGAAGTGAGCGTCAAGCGCACGGAAGAGGGAGAGACGACGGTGCGTACGATGGACGTGGAGCAGCTCGAGAGGAGCGAGGGGCTCTCCCTCACGTTCGGCAATGCCGCCGATCCCGTGACGGGCAGAGTCAAACAGCAGCTCATCATCACCATGCACAATGCCTGGCGTCCCGCCGAGGTCACCATCCCCGTGGAGTGGGCAGGCAACGAGAGCTTCGGACGGGATATCCGAACCTCCGTCACCCTCAACCTCGTCAAGAATGCCGTGCTCGTGCAGACGAGCGAACAGCTCTTCGACGTCACCGAGAATCAGATCAACTATGCCATCGTGCTCGGTGCGGACATCATGCTCGGCATGGCGGCAAACGGCTCCATGCTCTCCGTCGAGGAGCGTGAATCCATCCTCGCGCGGCACACCATGTACTCCACCTACAATACCGCCTTTTATCGCAATAACGGCAACACGGCGGCGGCGTATGTGCACTATGTCGTCGAGTTCAAGCAGAGCGTATACGGAAACGGCTATACCCTCAATGCCGAGTACTTCACCAATGCGAAGGACGGCACGGGTCAGGCGCGCTTCTTCAAGGGGCCGCTCGACTTCGTGCGCTATGCGGGCATCGCCTATGTCGCAGGGCAGGACAATATCGCCTTCCTCTGCCGCACGGACGGCGTGACCATCTACAATACCATCCTCCTGGGCTGCAGCGACAGCTCGCTCGAGGACGGCAGCGGGGCATATGACCTCACGAAGCTCAACAACGTCGGCACGACCCTCGAGATCAATGCCGATGTCTCCCTGCTCAACTGCCGCGTGCGCAACGGGCGCAATGTCGTGCGCGTGTACGGCGGCAACCGCGACGCGGGAGAAGAGGCGGAGGGCTATTTCTTTGGCGACTTTGCCCACCGCGCGGACTATGCCGACAAGGTGCGCATCACCGTCCGTATCGACGGATGCGTGCTCTCCTATGCCCGCGAGTTCATCCTCAAGATGGGTTCCAATGTCGCCCTGCTCGCCGACACCGAGGCCGAGCCCGCCCTGCTCGATGCCAACGACGAGGCCTATGTCTCCAATGACCCCGGGCGGTACCTCGGGGACGACTACTTCTACCATACCTATGTGACGACGGAGCTCACCCTGAAGGACAGCGTGCTCGACACGAGCGGCCTCTTCACCGTGGGCGTGGAGAGCAACTTCGCGGGGCTCATTCTCACCAAGACGGACGAATTCGGGTTCACGGGGGCCTTCGAGGGCGCCAAGTCGTGGCCCGGGACGGGCGGCACCTCCTTCGCACCCCTCCTCCGTCTCGAGGGCGATGTCCGTCTCTATGACTGGAAGGACCTCTCCCGCGTGGACAGCAGCACCCTCATCTCCGTGCTCGAGGGCGCAGGGGAGATCGGCGGCTGGCTCAAGCTCGATATCGCCGCCATGCTCGACTTCGTCAAAAATTCCCACGCGGAATACGGCGGGATCCTCGACGACGAGGGGCATGTGCACGGCGGGATCGCCGTTTACGGCGGCGGCCGCAACTATGCGCAGGTCGATCTTTCGGGCCTCTCCGAGGCAAGGAGCGACCTTCACCGCTATGCCATCAACATCAGCGTGCTCGCCGACAGCCCCGACGAACTGCTCTCGAGGCAGGGTCAGCTCCTCCCGCTCGCCGCGGGAACGCAGGACTTCTACTTCTACATGTACGACAAGGACAGCGCGAACAGCTACGCCGCGCAGGAAGGGGAGTCCGCCGACAGGAGCGTGAAGCCCGTCGCGGCATTCTGAGAACGCAACCGATAGACCCGTGCCGAGCGCACGGGTCTATTTTTTGGAAAATTTTTCCCACGGGCTTGACAATTTCCCTTCGCCATGGTACCATAGTATTTAGATGATCGTCGAAATACGGAGGGGAAGAGCATGATGGACGTATGGGGTGCGCTTGCGGACAAGACGAGGCGGGAGATCCTGGACCTGCTCAAGGAGAGACCGCACACGGCGGGGGAGATCGCCGACCAATTTGACCTCTCGGCCGCGACCGTCTCCCATCACCTCTCGGTGCTTCGCGCCGCCAAGCTCGTGGAGTCGACGCGCCGCGCCCAGACCATCATCTACACACTCGACCCGCGCGCCCTTCGCCATCTCATGAAGGGGCTTGCGGAATTTCTCAGCTAAGGGGCGATAAGGCCAAGACGATATGGGGGAAACGATGGGCGACAGGGAGACCTTCCGCGAGAAGCTCGACCCGAAGATCCATGCCGACAAGGAATGGTATCTTTCCCTTCTCGACGGGGAGACACAGCATCGCTATGAGACGGAGCACTTAAGCGCGGTCCTGACGGCACTGCGTGCCTTTTATATTGCCCATATCCGCCGCAAGATCGCTTCGCTCAAGGAGGAGGCCGAGCGGACGCGGAAGCGGGAGGACTACTCCGCCGCGGACTATGCCGCCCTCCTCGCCCTCAATGAAAAGATCGCCGCCGAGACGAGAAAGCTCGGCAGCTACAAGTGCTTCTTTACGGAGCCCTATTTCGCCCGCATGGACGTCGTGGACCCCATAGAGGGTTATAACCGCTACTATATCGGCAAGAAGGGGGACACCAACCTCGAGATCGTGGATTGGCGCGCCCCGCTCGCCGTCCGCTACTACCAGAAGAGCCGCGTCTCCTTCACCATCAATGAGTATGAGTACCGCACCGTGCTCCGCCGCGCCCTGTCCGTGAAAAACGGCAAGCTCATCGACTTTCGGAATGAGTACCTCTCCGTGCGCGACGTGCTCACCTCCGAGGAGATCGCGGGGAGGGACGAGGAGATCCTCTTCGACCCCTACCTTCGCAGCATCATCGCGAGCAGAAAGGACGACCTGCACATCCGCGACATCATCCGCACGATCCAGGAACAGCAGTTCGAGATCATCACCCGTCCCGAGCGTGAGAGCTTCATCGTGCAGGGCTGTGCGGGGAGCGGAAAGACCATGATCCTCCTGCACCGCCTGAGCTACCTCATGTACAATAACGAGGCCCTGAAGGCGCGCGACGTGCTCGTGATCACGCCCTCCGACTCCTTCAATGCCTTCATTGACGAACTCTCGCAGGTGCTGGAGTTGAACAAGGTGAGCACCATCACCATGCGCGACTATTTCTTCCGCACGCTGGAGGGGGAGGGCATCGACCTCAAGGCCCGTCTCAGCGGCGAGCGGGAGCCCGAGGCATACCTCGCCTTCCTCTACTCGGAGAAGTTCGAGCGGGAGGTCTCGCGCAGGATCTCGCGCATCTACGGGGATATCTACGGGCTCTTTACGGGCGAGGAGTGCCGCGCGGTGGCGGAGCAGCTCTATGAGGAATGCATCGCCAGACGGGAGGGCTTCACGCGCATCAAAAATGCCTCCACGCGGGTGCGCCGCGCCGTCCTCGGCGAGATGAAGGAGAACAGGGAGGGGGGATTTTACTTCACCAAGCCCTTCCGCTCCGTGATGAGCGCCTTTGTGCAGGTCGAGGACTTCCTCGGCTTCCTCCTCGGGGAACCACCCCGCACGCCCGACTATTTCTTCCGCCAGTTCACCGAATTTTACCGCTGTGCACGGGAGATCGCGGCGGGCGCCGCAAAAGTCTTCCGCGAGGCGCTCGACGACCTCCGCACGCTCGACGAGACCGTCGACCGCGAGATAGCCGACCTCAAGCGCTATCGCCTGAGGCGGGGCAGCGGCGAGGTCTATACCTACCCCGAGCGCATCGCGCGAAGAGAGGAACTGAAAGAGGAGATCGCCTCCGTCGCGGAGATCATAGAGCATGTGGGCGAAGTGCGCCTCTTCGAGGAATTTTTCGCCGTCATGCGGGCGAGCGGCTACTGCGCCGAGCTCGGCAAATGCAGGGACAAGACGGACGTGGCGCGCTGGCTGTACCGCGAGACGATCAAAAAGTACAAGAAGAAGTACGGCATGAAGGGCATCTATCCCTCGGACGGGTACGCCCTCTCCTATGTTCTCGACGCCTCGGGCAGAAAGCTCACGCCGCGCTACGGGCTCGTCTTCATCGACGAGGGGCAGGATGTCTCGGAGGGGGAGTACCGCCTCCTTCGGCGCATTCACGGCGACGCGGCATTCAATATCTTCGGCGACCTCAAGCAAAATATGACGGCGTGGCGGGGGATGAAGGAGTGGTCGCTCTCCCTGCCCGTCTATACCCTGCGCCAGAACTATCGCAATACCAATGAGATCGTGGACTTCGTCGCGGGCAAGCTCGACGTCGACATGCTCCCCCTCGGCGTGCACGGCAAGGAGGTCAAGCGGGTGGGCCTCCGCCAACTCGCCTCCTTCTTCCGCGAGCAGAGCGGGCTCAAGGCAATCATCGCGCGCGAGGAGGAACTTCCCCGCTTCGAAAGGCGCGGATTCCGCCGTCTTCCCGCGGGCGGCAGTATCTCGGAATCGGCGGTCAATGTGATGAGCGTCTACGAGAGCAAAGGATTGGAATTTTCGGTTGTGGCAGTTTATGACAGGGGCATGTCCGAGAATGAGCGTTACATCGCCTATACGCGCGCCCTGTCCGAGCTGGTCATAGTGGAAGAATGAAGGTGCTTTCCGAAAAGAAGATCTATCTTGTCGACCTCGACGAGACCCTCCTCGACTTCCGCAGGGCGGAGCGGGAAAATGTCCTCGCCTCGCTCGCGATGCACGGCATCTCTGCGGACGAGGGGGTCGCCGCGCGCTTTCACGAGATCAACGACGGCCTCTGGAAGGCGCTCGAGAGGGGAGAGACGACGCGCGAGGAGCTGAAGACGGAGCGCTTCCGCCTTCTCATGCGCGAATACGATATGGAGGGGGACCCCCGCGCCGTCGCAAGGGCATACTTCGACCGCTTCCCCGAGATCTGCTATCCCTATGCGGGCGCAAGGGAGTTCCTCGCCGCCCTGCATGCGCACGGCTCCGTCTATATCGCGACCAACGGCAGCGCGCCCATCCAGCACCGCCACATCGCCATCGCGGGCTTTTCTCCCTACCTCCGCGGCGTCTTCATCTCCGAAGAGGTCGGCGCCGACAAGCCCTCCGCGGAGTATGCGCGGCGGGTAAGAGAGAGGATAGAAAACTTTGCTCCCGCGGACACCGTATGGATCGGCGACAGCCTGACCTCGGACATGGTATGCGCAAAGAGGATGGGAGTGGACTTTATCCTCTATGCCCCCGCGGGGATCCCGACAGGGTATGAGGGCCATGCCGCAAACAGCTATTCTTCTCTCCTTCGCCTGCTCGGCATCCGACAGGAGAAATAACCGATCCTATGCAAACGCGCCGCCCGAGGCAAGCCTCGGACGGCGCGTTTGCATAGTGTTTTTATTTCTGCTCAATAGTTTTCCTTTTTCACTTCGAAGAAGGACTGCGGATGGTTGCAGACGGGGCAGACATCGGGCGCCTTGGTGCCGACGACGATGTGTCCGCAGTTTCTGCACTCCCAGACCTGCACGCCGCTCTTCTCGAAGACCTGTTTGGTCTCCACATTCTTGAGGAGGGCGCGATACCGCTCTTCATGTGCCTTTTCGATGGCGGCGACCCCGCGGAACTGTGCGGCGAGGGCGGTGAAGCCTTCCTCCTCCGCTTCGCGCGCCATGCGCTCATACATGTCCGTCCACTCGGCGTTTTCGCCTTCGGCCGCGGCGAGGAGATTTTCCTCCGTCGTGCCGATGCCGCCGAGCGCCTTGAACCAGAGCTTTGCGTGCTCCTTCTCATTTTCCGCAGTCTTCAGGAAGAGCTCTGCGATCTGCTCGTACCCCGCCTTCTTGGCGACGGATGCGAAGTAGGTGTATTTGTTGCGTGCCTGCGACTCACCGGCAAACGCCTCGCGCAGATTCTGCTCTGTCTTTGTGCCTGCATAGGGATTCTTCTTTTCCATAAGTGACCTCCGAAAATCTTGGTGAAACTATCCTATCACACTCCCGCCCGTTTGTCAAGCGAAAGGGGCGGATTTTCCCTCGTGACAAAAAATTTTTCAAACTTTATAAAGTCTTCCTACCACAAAATGCAGTCAAACGCTTGCCTTTTACCCCTACCTATGGTATACTAAATCGGAAATATCGACAAAATAAGAGGTTCTCATGCAACAGCAAAGTCACTATGACGCAAGGGATATCACCATCCTCGAAGGGTTGGAGGCGGTGCGTCTCCGCCCGGGGATGTATATCGGGTCCACCGGTCCCAAGGGGCTCCATCATATCCTCTGGGAGATCGTGGACAACGCCATCGACGAGGCCGCCAACGGGTTTGCGGACAAGATCGAGGTGCGCATCTACAAGGACGGCTCGGTCTCGGTAGAGGACAACGGCCGCGGCATTCCCACCGACATCCACCCCAAGACCAAGGTCTCGGGCGTGCAGGTCGTCTTTACCCAGCTCCACGCGGGCGGAAAGTTCGACGAACACAACTATTCCTTCTCGGGCGGCCTCCACGGCGTGGGCGCCTCGGTCACCAATGCTCTCTCCAAGTGGCTCAAGGTGCGCGTATGGAAGGGCGGCACGACGTGGGAGATGCAGTTCCACTCCTACTATGACAAGGCGAAGAAGAAGTGGGAGTCGGGCATCCCGCTCGGGCCCCTCGTCGACCTCAAGGAGAAGACCAAAAAGCACGGGACCTTCGTGCACTTCATGCCCGACAGCGAAGTCTTCGCGACGACGGAATTTCAGCTCGACACCATCTCCAATCGTCTGAATGAGCTCGCCTTCCTCAACAAGGGGCTCACCATCACCCTGACCGACGAGCGGATCACCCGCAATGAGTTCGAGGCGCGGGGAGAGGGGGAGTCCGAGGAGAGCGTCCAGCTCGACCTCGCGGGCGCCACGGAGCCCTATTCCGTGACCTATCACTACGAGGGCGGGATCTCCGACTTCGTGCAGTATCTCAATGAGGGCAAGACCGCCCTCTACTCCAAGCCGCTCTACTACAAGACGGAAAAGGACGGCATCCTCGTCGAGTTCGCCATCCAGCACACGTCGGAGTTCACCGAGAGCCTCTTTTCCTTCGTCAACAATATCCCCACGCCCGAGGGCGGTTTTCATGAGATGGGGTTCAGAAGCGGCATCTCCCGCATGCTCAATACCTATGCGCGCGACGCAAAACTTCTGAAGGACAAGGATCCCAACTTCCTCGGCGACGACTTCCGCGAAGGACTCACCGCCGTGCTCTCCATCAAGATGAAGAACGTGCAGTTCGAGGGGCAGACGAAGACCAAGCTCGGCAACCCCGAGGCGCGCGTCCCCGTCGAGGGCGCCGTGGTGGAGGGACTGAGAGGACTTGCGGCCGCCCCCGCCTACAGGAAGACCTTCGAGGAGATCATCAAGAAGGCACAGGGCGCGGCGCGCGTGCGCATTGCCGCCCGTCAGGCCAAGGATACGGCCCGCGCGAAGAACAGCATCGACGGGCTCACCCTCGTGGGAAAACTCGCCGCATGCTCGGGCAAGAAGCCCGAACTCAATGAGCTCTTCATCGTCGAGGGCGATTCGGCAGGCGGCACCGCCAAGCAGGCGCGCGTGAGGCAGTTCCAGTCCATCCTTCCTCTCCGCGGCAAGCCCCTCAACGTCGAGAAGAAGCGGCTCGATCAGGTCCTCGCAAACGAGGAGATCCGCACCATCATCTCGGCACTCGGCGCGGGCATCGGCGGCGACTTCAATTTGGACAAGCTCAACTATCATAAGGTCATCATCCTCTCCGATGCCGATCAGGACGGCTTCCACATCCGCTGCATCCTCCTCACCTTCTTCTTCCGCTACATGCGCCCCCTCGTCTCGGCGGGGCATGTGTACATCGGTATGCCGCCCCTCTACAAGGTCTATAAGGCAAACGGCAGCGTGGAGGAGTACGCATACGACGACAACGAACTGCAGGAGAAGATCGAAAAGGTGGGGCGCGGCTACCTCATCCAGCGCTATAAGGGTCTCGGCGAAATGAGCGCCGAGCAGCTCTGGTCCACGACCATGGACCCCGTCCGCCGCAACCTTACGCAGGTCACCCTCGAGGACGCCGTCGCCGCCGAAAACATGATCTCCATGCTTATGGGCGACAAGGTGGAGGGCAGAAAGGAATTTTTGAACCGCAACGCAAATTTCAATAAGCAGGATACCTTCATCGACAAGGTGAAGCTCAAGAAGGAGGGCGAAGATGGCGAAGAAGATTGAAAAACCCGTGGAGCCGCAAGGGCAGCTCTTTGTGACCCCGCTGGAGGACGTCCTCCCGCAATCCATGCTCCCGTATGCGGAGTTCGTCATCATGGACCGCGCCCTTCCCCGCGTGGAGGACGGCCTGAAGCCCGTCCAGAGGCGCATCCTCTACACCATGTTCGAGATGGGGCTCATGCCCGACAAGCCGCATAAGAAGTCGGCGCGTATCGTCGGTGATTGCATGGGTAAGTATCACCCGCACGGCGACTCCTCCGTCTATGACGCCATGGTGCGCATGGCGCAGGACTTCAACATGGGCAGGACGCTCGTCAATGGGCACGGCAACTTCGGCTCGGTGGACGGCGACCCCGCCGCGGCAATGCGCTATACCGAGGCACGCCTCGAACCCCTCGCGCTCGAACTTCTCCGCGACCTCGACAAGAACACCGTCTCCTTCTCCCTCAACTTCGATGACTCATTGAAGGAGCCCGACATGCTCCCGGGGAGATTCCCCAACCTCCTCGTCAACGGCGCCTCGGGCATCGCGGTGGGCCTTGCGACCAATATCCCGCCCCATAACCTCGCCGAAGCCATCAACGGCGTCATCGCCTACATCAACCACCCCAATATCAAGGTCGAGGACCTCATGAAGTATATCCCCGCACCCGACTTTCCGACGGGAGGCTTCATCGTCCCCAATGAATTGGTGGAGGCCTATACGACGGGGAAGGGGAAGATCGCCATCCGCGCGCGCATCCGCGTCGAGGAGGGGGACGGCGACAAGAAGCTCATCGTCATCACCGAACTTCCCTATCAGGTCAACAAGGCAAACCTCCTCCGCAAGATCGCCGAGCTCCGCGAGGAGCGCAAGGAAGACCTCGCGGGGGTCACCCGTGTCAGCGACGAGAGCGACCGCGTCGGCATGCGCGCCGTCGTCGAGGTGCGGGGAGATACCGACATCCCCAAACTTCTGAAGGTCCTCTATAAGTATACCGACCTCGAGGTGACCTTCGGCATCAACATGGTGGCGATCGCGGGCGGCAAACCCATGCTCATGGGACTGCGCGACATCATCAAGTATTATGCCGAGTATCAGCGCGAAGTCGTCCTCCGCCGCACCAAGTTCGATCTGGCACAGGCGAAGGAGCGCTGCCATATTTTGGAAGGACTCATCATCGCGGTGCGCAATATCGACGAGGTGATCCGCATCATCAAGACGGCGGACTCCACCCCCGATGCGCGCGAGAAGCTCCGCAAGCGCTTCGACCTCTCCGAGCGGCAGGCACAGGCCATCCTCGACCTTCGCCTCGCCCGCCTCACCAAGCTCGAAGTATTCAAGCTCGAAGAAGAGCTCAAGATGCTCAAAGAGCTCATTGAGAAGCTCACTGCCATCGTGGGCAGCAAGCAGTTGCAGTTCGACGTCGTCAAGCAGGAGCTCACCGAGATCAAGAAGAAGTACGCCCGCCCGAGGAGGTCTGCCGTCGTGGGCATGACCGAGGAGCCCGAGGTGGAGCGCCTCGACATCCGCGCACCCGGCGTGGACAGCGTGCTCGCCATCACGGCAGACGGACGCATCAAATGCGTCGAGGAGAAGGGCTACACCGTCACCCGTTCTCTTGCCGCAAGCGCCAAGAAGTCGAGCATCGTCGTGAGCGATCTCCACATCAAGTCGGACGAGGTGGCCATCATCTTCTCCGACCGCGGGAATGCCTTCCGCCTCCGCGGACAGCAATGCATGAAGAAATTCTCCGAGCGCGGTCTCTCGCTCTCCGACCTCTTTACCGATGCCGAGGACGGTGAAAAGCCCGTGGCCGTCTTTGCCGCGGATGCCGCAGAGGGGAACTTCCTCTTCATCACCGCACAGGGCATGCTCAAGAAGACGGCACGCGCCGAATATATCCTCACGAAGACGGTATTTCAGGCCATACGCCTCAACGAGGGCGACCGCGTGATCGCAGTCCAGCTCGTCACGGAGGCGGACGGCACGACCATCTTCTTCGTCACGAAGGGGGGCATGTGCCTCAATGCGCGCAACGACGACATCCCCGCACAGGGAAGAGTCGCGGGCGGCGTGAAGGGCATGAACCTTGCGGAGGGCGACGAAGTGCTCTATGCCTCCCAGATCGACGGCGAGGGCGAGATCTTGGTCGGAATTACGGGAGGAAGGGTAAAGCGCATCATCGCGGCGCAGGTTGACTCCCTTCCCCGCTACCGCAAGGGCGTGCGTATCGCGGCACTCCGCGAGGGCGAAAAGGTCATCTTCGCCGACTATGTGACGAAGCCGTATATGCTCGGGATCATCTCGTCGGAGGGTACCATGTCCGAGGTCAGCACCGAAGACATCTCCATCGACGCCATGAATACGCGCGGAAGGCCCCTGAAGGGCGGCATCACCGCAAGCGAGATCTTCGCTCTGAAATCCCGCCCCGCCGACTGATCGAAACCCGTTTGAGAAGGAAAAATTTTCCCCGCAAACACATGGGCTTCCTGAAACTTTTATAAACAAAATGATAGGCAAAATTATAGCAAAGCGCGGGGGTGATCGGCGGGTGTCGATAGGGAATCAAGAAAAACTTAATTTTATATCGGAATACACCTTTGGGCGAGTCACAAAAACGGCGAGGAAATTTCCCCGCCGTTTTCGCATAGAAGTTACGATTTTCAAAACTCCACGGTAAAGGTGCTACCCTCGCCGAGGGTGCTTGTAACGCCGATCTTCCAGCCCGATTTTTGGCAGATCTTCTTTGCGACGGCAAGCCCCAAGCCAAAGCCGCCGTTTTTGCCGCCGTGCGATTTATCCACCGTAAAGAAGCGCGAGAAAACCTTGCTCATATTTTCCTCGGCAATGCCGATGCCCGTATCTTCCACGGTCAGCCCGCGATAGTTCAGCGTGATCGTAATGCTCCCGCCGTCTTTATTGTATTTGATTGCGTTTCTCACCAAATTTCCAAAGATTTCGGTAAGTCTCTCGTGACGGCTCATAATCATCACGTTGTCGTCGATGTGTTCGATGATCGTGATATTCCGTTTGTCGGCTTCGGGTTTTAAGGCGAAGATCATCTCCCGCGCGAGCGAAGAAAAGTCCACTTCGTAGGCGGGCAAGTCGTCGCTGTCGAGTTTGCTGTAATTGATAATGCAGGCAATCAGGCTCGAAAGCCGCTCGCTCTGCGTGAGTATCGTGGAGTACGCAACGTCTTTCTGCTCGTCCGTCATGCCGCCCGCGCCCAAAAGTTCGGCATAGCCGCGAATGGAAGTGAGCGGCGTATTCATTTCGTGCGTGACATTGGAAATAAATTCGTCTTTCGAGCTTTGCGCGCGCTCCACAAGCTCTTTTTCCGTCTTGATTTCGTCCATTTGGCGGGCAATATTGCGGTTGCGTTCGTTTAAGATTTCGGCAATCGGCGTAAGTTCCGAATATTTGCTCTTGACCTCGCCGCCCGC
>CANQFA010000002.1 GCA_947597925.1 uncultured Clostridia bacterium
ACCGCGAAACAAACGAATGGAGCTCTTCGAAAGATCTCCCAAATCCCGATAAAGGTACCTCTATCAAACTCACGGTTGTGGAGCCGGGGAATATGGTATTTTCCTGGAAAGTAGGCTCGCAATACGATAATAGTGCTGTTTTAATTACAAAAACACGTGCGGGAGAAGATCCCACAGAAATCGTCAGCGTAAAAGAGTTATCATCTTCTTCTGAATGGGAAGAGTATGCAAGTTATTCAAGCCCCGTTACGATATCTGGCTTGCAGACGGGCGACGTGGTCGAATTCAAATGGACGGCATCAGTAACTTATTCAAGTTCAAGTCATTACATGATGATTAAGGGCTTAAACCCTCCCGCCAACAAATTTCCAATCACAGCAAAAGTTGCCGAAGATTGCATCGATCACGGCACAATCAAGACGGAGAAGTCCGAAGAAACTTTCGATGAAAGCGGCAACCAACTGATCGCACAACGTGGCTACTGCGAGAGCGTGACTTTTACGGCAGTTCCCGCAGACGGATATACGGCATATTGGAAAGACAGTAACGGAAAAATTGTAAGCCATGTGGCAACGTTGGAGATCGCAGGCATAAACGAATCTAACAATAATACTACCTACACGGCATACTTTGTCAAGCTTGGTGAGGACGGAACAAAAATTTCCTTCGACGATCCGATCGATGGGAAGGCATACTTTACTAAGAGCGAGCAAGGCGATGAATATTCCGTCGCAGACATAAAAAATTTGGGGAAAGAGGATAAAATTGCCCTCTATATTGAATTTACGGGGGAGAAATATGTCGCTTTTGACCGTGCAATGGTTAAAGCCAACAGGCTTAGCGCTCTCTCCGATAGCTGTTATGTTGACAACGATAAGATATCCATTCCGGATGGGGCTGAAAATATCAATTTTCATGTCACGGGAGAAGGATATCATGTTATAAAGATTATAGTTAGTTTCAGTAGCTTCGGGTCGTCGATTGACGGTGGTCCCATGACGCCTTCTTCCATTCAAGACGGAGATAGTTATACCGTAAAAAATATCCGCTTCCAAGATAAGGATCACCCCTTTGAGGAAAGCATTACGGTAAAATATAATCCTCATTATTCGGATCTCTATTATAACGGAACGCTTCAAGAAGCCGACGATACCAACGCCGTGATCGAAAAGCAGCTCGCCGTTCCGCTCGCCGATGAATATACCATTGAGATAAAGCCGAAAACGGAAGTGACCTCTTCTATGGATCCGTCGCAGATGGCGGAAGTCGTCTATAAAAACAGTACGGCAAATGCGCAATATTTTAAGTCTACCAACACTGGATATAAACAAACTTATCCGGAATTTCAGTCTCAACCGGACGGATCTGTTAAGTTAACGATAAGTCGTTTTGCCTTACAGTATTCGATCAACGCGAAACTCGACGACAGAGCGATGGCTCATGATTTCACGTTAGACGAAGGCGCAGAGTTCTTGGAATTGACATTCAACTATATGGAGCGTGCGCCCATTCCGAAGGTTTCCGCAATCAAAAAAATAGATAACGAAGAGACCGAGATCGAATCCATTGCAGACGGGCAGGTGCTCGACTTCCCGTTCCTTCACAATAATTCGCTCTCCCTTCGCATTCAGCAAATAGAGGGGCTTGAACAGACCGATTTCAGCGTGTTGGTAAACAATGTAGAACGCAACGCGTCTCTTCAAGACTACGAAAATATTTTCCTTCTTCCCATTCAAGATGTGGGCAACACACAGGTCGTAATTCGCTACTTAAAGAGCAGCGAAACAATTGATTTCTCGGCTTATTCGCTCTCTTTCCGTCTCGGGGAATTCCCCGAAGAAGATAAGAACGGGACGGATGTAACGAAGGCTATCCATCTCGACGAAAATTCCGGTAAGGCGAGTTTGCAATTAACAGTTACCGATCGAGTATCTTCTAATAGACCGGCTAAATGGCTATTCGATCCCGAACTTTCCGCAGAGGAGAACTATGCCTATACGACCACTTCGCAAGTGAATCCGAAATCGTCGGGAGAAACTTATCAAGGCGAGAGCAATCTCAAAATCCTCATGTTTGCGCTTTCCGGCGAGGCACAGGGCAGCTTGACGTTCCAATTCCGCGCGAGCGGTTACACCGATACAACAGTCAGCGGGCAGTATCGCGGCGGCTTGCTCTATGCTGTTCCGTATACGTCGTATTATGACTTTTGGACTGGTTATGCGAATTACTGTCAATCGCAAGACGGCATTGTGTGGACAGACCCCACCGATCCTGCCGTGACGCTTTTGGCGAAACCGCGTCCCGAAGGCGGAATGGAGTATGGAAGCACCGTCGTCCCGCTCGATGACGGATGGTATCAGGCGAGCGTTCCTATCAAACAGGATATGGACAATAACGTTGTCCTGTTGTTCCTCACTTACTATCCGACCGACGTCTCCTATCCTTTGGAAAAAATCCCGCTCGCTACGGCGTCCATTCGCGACGTGCGCGTTGTTACGGGCGAAAAGACAGTCTCCATCGCCATGAGTGAAGAGGCGGGCGACGCGACGGCGACAGTTGCCGTAGGCGATGTGCAACATCATAACGGGAGCGAAAGTTTCAAGGTCACCGCGGGCACCATGGTCAATCTTTCCGCCGATACAAAGGGACGGAAATTCTACGGTTGGTCGGTGAACGGACAGCTCGTCTCTACCGAGCAGACAGCAAGCATTTTCATCAATGCCGATTCCGAGATCAAGGCATGGATCGCGGATGAGGGGACGTATGAAGCGCGCACGGAGGGAACGTTCTATACCTCGATCAAAACGGCCGTCGAGGCGGCAAAACTCGGGCAGACAGTCTACGTCATCAAGGATGGCGCAACGATCGCGGAGAGCTTCACGATCGGCGAAGGCGTAACGCTGCTTCTTCCCTATAGCAAAGAAAATAGGCTCACCGCGACGGGTACGCCCGACGTAAATTCCAAAGACCGGATCGCTTGGATCGCCGATAGCGACACATACCGTTATCTGACGGTTACCGTAAAAGGGAATGTCACGATCACCGTGAGCGGAACGCTTGGCGTCGGCGGCATTGTGAACTACCCGAAGGGGCAGGGCTATCAAGGGCACACCTCGGGCAACTATGCCGAACTCATCCTTGAAACGGGGAGCAAAATTCAAGTCGCAAAGGGCGGCGTGATGGACGTCTACGGCCGCGTTTGGGGCGGAGAAGGCGCAACAGGCACGAACATGGGTACCATCGACGTCGCCGAAGGCGGCAAGCTCTACGAGCCCTTCCTCATTCTCGACTACACAGGCGGCACCAATGCGCTCGGGCTTTTCATGGCGGGGCAAACGCCGTTCAGACGGTATGCAATGATCAATATCGAAGTGCCGACGACGATCAATTACGGCGGCATGCTTTATGGGCATGCAAGCCTTTGGATCGAGACGTTCAAAATGTTGGCGTCGCTTGACCAGCCCTTCGTTTCCTACTATATGGGCGAAAAACTCGGCGGCGACGGCAACGGAAACGATACGTTTGTCATGCTTCATGACGGCGCAAGCGTGACGATCACCTATGACCCCACGAAAGTGATCGGAAGCCCGACGACTGCCGATTGCACCGAGGGCATCGGGAAGATCAAAATGGTGTTCGAGGGCGGCGCAGATTTCAGTTACATGCTGTTCTCGGCAATGGGCATTTCGGTGCCGACGAACTCGGTGTACTTCTCCATTCCCTACAACTATGAGGTGGAGATGAACGACTTTGCGGCACCGCAGGGCGACGTTCACGCACAGTATGAGACCAAGACGGACTTCATGATTATGCCGGGCGCGATCGTAAAGGTCGGCAAGAATGCGACGCTTACTCTCAACGCAAATACTTGGATTTATGACGGCCTTGAACAGAATAAACTTTCGGGCAAAGGGTATCCGACTGCCACACAATTAAACGGGATCTATTCCAAGAGCGGCAACCTCATCGTAGACGGCACGCTCAAAATCGGCCAAAAGACGACTGTGCAACAGTTTGAACTTTTTGAACCTGCCGAGCCGTTCGTGCCGAAAATCATACCTGCGCTTTTCCTCGGTATCATTCAAACGAACGGAACGGGGACGATCATCGTTCCGGAAGGAACGGAGCTTTCCGGACAAATTGTCGATGGTGCTAACGGAACCAATTACTTCGCTTACACGGCGACGGCAAGGGTGTGGGATGCGGCGCACGGCTGCTTCGGCAATCTCGTGGCTGGGCATACTTACACCGCCACCTCGGGCGAGAAGTTTACGCTCGAGACGCTCAACTACACCAATACCGAGGGCGGTGCGGATGAGCTTACGTTGACCCTCTCCTCGGACATGGTGGGCAGCTGGAAGGTCGACCATGAAGATCACGTGGAGCCCGCGTGGGAGTATGACGCCAATAAAGACGGCACGGTCAAGCCCAACGAGGTCAAACAGCTCACGCGTTATTGCACGGAACTTGGCTGCAATCACGCTTTCCACCGCTACCTCATCGGCAGCCCCACGGGGAGCGTGGGCGCCCTCACCTATCGCGGCGGCACCTTCTCCGCAGAGGAGGTAGAAGCGCTCATCCAAAAATATTATACCGAGCTCACCGGGCTTGAAGCCTTCCCCGCGGGGGTCGAGTTCTCGGTCTCGGAAGACGGCCTGAAATCCGCCATCAATGCAGATAGCTACACCGTCACGGTCACCCTGAATGATGCCGCGGGCGGCGGGTTCTTCCTCGGCAAGGGGGGCTTTGTCTACACGAACTCCGTGCAGTGGACGATCGAGGCCTTTGACCTGAGCAAAGAGGGGTATGCCTCCGCGACGGCGAAGAGCGCTTCTGTCATCTACAACGGCGAGGCGCAAGAGGTCGGCGTGCAGCAGGTGATGGCCTATCTCTCTAAAGAAGGCGGTGTCGACGGCGCGCTGAATGTGGGCGACTACGAGATCTCCTACTCGGCCGATACGACCAATGTCGGCACGGTGACGATCACCATCACGGGCAAGGGCAACTACACGGGCAGCGTGACGTGCACCTATGAGATCGCGAAGCGGGCGCTCAATGTGACCATCGACAACGCCTCTCACACCTATGGCGAGACGCCGACGCCTTCGGAAGAGCTCACCGTAACGGTATCGGGCGAGGTCGCGGGTCAGACCGAGGACATCAAGAATGCCTTCACGCTCACCGCGAAAGATGCGACGCAGTGGGCGAATGCGGGCAGCTACGCCATCACGGCGGATTATAACGCGGAAACGGGCGTTCTCAAAAACTACACGGTGAACGTCACGAACGAGAAGAATACCGCCTATACGATCGAGAAGAAGGACATCTCGGCAATCGAGGTGAAATTCAACAAGACGTACACCTATGACCGCAAGGCGCAACAGCCTCTCGCGGGCGACCTCACGGTCACGCTTGCGGGGTATGAGGGGCACGCGGTGACCTTCACAGTCGGCAATTATCAAAATAATATCGACGCGGGCAGCGAGGCGAGCCTTGTCGTGACGGGCACCGAGAATTTCACGGGCACCAAGACGGTCAACTTCACCATCGAGAAGGCGACCATCGACAGCGTGTCTGTGAACGGCAGCTACACCTATAACGCCAAGACGCAGGAGATCGCCCTCACCGTCATGGCGGGCAGCATTACGCTTGATGCGAATGAGTATGCCGTCACTTTCGCGAAGGACGGGGAGAGCGTCGTGAAGAACGCGGGCACCTACACCGTGACCGTCACGACGACGGATAAGAACTTTAAGACGACGGATACCGTCACGACAGAGTTCACGGTCGAGAAGGCGAAGGTCACGGTCAAGGCAGAGAATAAGAATTCGCCCGAAAAGCAGGAGCTCGTGCAGCTGACCTTCACGATCGACGGATATCTCGAAGAAGACGACAAGCTCGAGAAGGCCATCGCCATCACCGTCGCCGAGGGTGCGGAAGAAGGCACGGCAAATCAAGAGTTTGCCATCACCGTGGCGTTTAAGCAAGGTTCGAGCGCGGAAGATTTTGCGAACTATGAAATCACCTTCGAGAAGGGCACCTACACCATCACGGCGGCAGTGTTCGCGAACGTGACCTTTGCGAGCGGCAGTGCGGTCTATGACCGCAAGGCGCATACGCACGAGGCGACCCTCGGCCAGCCCGCAGACAAAGCGGGGACCTTCTCCGCGAAGTATACCTACGCCATCAAGGACGGCGCTCCTGTTGAGGAGATGAAGGAAGCCGGCATCTACACGGTAACGCTCAACCTCACCTTTACCGCGAGCGAGAACGAGAGCGAGACGTACACGACGACCCTCACGAGCGAGTATACCATCACCGCGGCGCAGATCGGCGAGGTCACGGTGCAGGCAGGCGACTTCACCTACACGGGCAAGGAGATCGCCCCCACCCTCACGGTCAAGAGTGCGAATGACCTTACACTGAACACGGAAGAGTACACTGTTTCTTACGGCCAGCGCGGAAACATCAATGCGGGTGACGTGACGGTGACCGTCACGCCCACGAGCAAGAACTTTGCAGGCTCGGGCAGTGCGAACTTCACCATCAAGACAAAGAATATCGGAGAAGCCGAAGTTGCCGTGACGAAGGACTACACCTACTGCGGCAAGGAGATCGTCCCCGCACAGGGCGATGTCACCGTGACATTGGGAGATTTCGTAGTCACCTTCAATATCTCCGCAAGCAACAACATTGACGCGGGAGACAAGGCTGTCGTCACGGTCACGGGCACGGGCAACTACTCGGGCACGGCGACTGCGAACTTCACCATCGTGGCGAAGGAGATCACGGTCAACATCCTCGGCCAGACCCTCACCTACAGCGGCACGGAGAAGCTCGTCCTCGACGACAGCAAGTGGACGACGACGGGACTCGAAGAGCGCGACGACACCGAGAGCCTGAAGGTCACCCTCTCCCTCGATGAGAAGAAGTGGGAGGTCGGGACCCATACGGGCGTCATCGACGGCAATTGGAACAATACCAACTACACTGTCACCTTCGTGAAGGGCGACCTCACCGTCACGGCAAGGGAAGTCACCGTCCGCATCGAGGACAAGAGCAGTCAGTACGGCGACACCTACGCGGCGCTCACCTTCGCGGTGGACGAGAAGACCCCGCTCGCCGCAGGGGATGAGAAGGAGGCGCTCGGCGTCACGCTCACCTTTGCGGGCTCGGCGGGAAGCCGCCTCAGCGTGAATACCTATCCCATCACGGGTAAGGCAGACGGCAAGAACTACCATGTGACCTTCACGGGTTCCAATGGAGAGGCGGGGACCTATACCGTCGTGCGGCGCGAAGTCACCATCACCATCCTCGCCGAGAGCGAGATCTACGACAACCGCGAGTTTGCGGCTTCGCAGGAGGAGAACGTCGGCTGGGAAGTCACGCAGGGCTCCATCCTCGAGGGCGACCGCCTCAACATCGTCCTCACGAAGGAAGCGGGCAAGACGGCGGGCGAATATCCCATCACGGGGAAATTCGAAAACGCCAACTACAATGTCACCTTCGTCGACGGGACCTTCACGGTCGCCAAGCGGCCCGTGAGCGTCGTCATCGAGAACCAAAGCACGGTCTACCGCTACACCTACGGATATATCCTGAACGGTGACAAGTGGCGCCTTGCGGAGGAGAGCTCCTTTGCAAGCGGCGAAGAGAGAACGGTACTCGGGGTCACCCTGAAGACTGCTACGCTCACGGATGCGGGCATCTATGCCATCACGGGCGAATGGAACAACGACAACTATGCGGTGACCTTCCTCGGAGAATACGAGGGAGAGGGCGAGGCAAACGGCCACGCAGGGAAGTACACCATCGCCAAACAGGATGTCACAGACGATGCCATCTTCATCCTCGGCGTCGAGGAGCGCGACTTCACGTCGGAAGGGCTCAGGACCATCCGCACGACCTATGCAAACGAGGCGCTGACCCTCTTCTGCACCGTGACCTACTACGAAGACGTCAACGGCAGAGAGCTCCGCGTGGAGATCTCGCCCAAGACACTCGGCGCAGTCGGGAACTTCACGGTCCATGTGGAGATCGCCGACACGAACTACAGCGGCAGCGCGGACTTCGAAGTCATCGTGACGGATGAGGCGGGCTTCACGCAGAACCTCCGCGAAGTCCTCGAAAAGCTCGAGGCACTCGCGGCGGGGCTCGGCGAAGAGCTCACCGCGGAGGACTATGAGACCCTCCTCGGCATCCGCGAAGCGATCTATGAGGACCTCGACGAGACCGAGCGCGAAGTCGGAGCGGCCGAACTTGCCGAATACGAGGCCTACCTCGCGGCATGGGAGGAGCTCACGGACATCGACGACATCGTGGATACGGCAAAGGCAATTGCAAATGCACCCATTTCGGCACTGTTCGAGGCGGCGGCGACGCTTACGGCGCTCATCGGGCTTGCCTACATCGGACTGAAAGGAGGAATTTTGAGATGAAGCGGTACGGTTTCTGGTTTATGGCGGCGCTTGCCGCACTGACAGTCGGCATGATCTCCGGGTGTGGGCCCACGCTCACGCCCGGGCTCGAGGGGCCCGACCCCGGCGAGACCGAAGAGCCCGCCACCCCCCTCGAGATCGTGGAGGAAAAGTATGCCAAGCTCGCCGAAGCCGAAAAGGTGGAGCAGTCCATCGACATCGCGCGGGGCGCCCTCGTGCAGTATGAAAGCGAGAGGACATATGAGAAGAAGGGCGGCGGCTACACGGTGAAGGGGAGCGAGAAGCGTCTCATGCCCCTCACCGAGGGCGGCAGTGCCTACGAGGAAACGGCCATCGAGAGCACGGTCAAGGCGGGCGAGTTCGGTATCCGCCTCGACCTCGACGAGCTCTATTTCTCCACGGCGCCCGAATTGGTAGAGGGGGTCATGGAGGTCCGCGTCGCGGACGGAAACGCCGAGGCCGTCTTCGGGCTCACGGGGCTCGAGGCATCGGTGAAAAATCTCGTCCTCCGCATCGAGACGGATGCGGAGCATGTGACGGGCATGCGCATCACTTACGAGTCGCAGGGGGCGGCATCGACCGCAAGCTCGACTGTGACCATCGTACTCAAATTTACTTACTGAGGCAAGGAGACGACAAGGAATGGACGGAAGAAACGGGACAATGGGATGGCCGTACATGCCTATGGGCACGTCGGTCTACACGGCGGCGCCCTATGGATACGGCATGCCGCAGCCCGCGCGCACGGGCGAAGAGGTCGTGCGGGTCACGGGGCTCTATAAGCGGTACTCGAAGAAGGCGGACTGGGCGGTCACCAACGTCAACTTTACCTGCCGCGAAGGGGAGATAGTCGGCCTTCTCGGGCACAACGGCGCGGGTAAGAGTACCACGCTCAAGTGCCTCGAGGGCATGCTCCCCTTCGAGAGGGGCGAGATCACCATCGCGGGATACGACATCCGCAAGCAGGCCGAACAGGCAAAACAGCAGATGGGCTTCGTGACGGACAACCATGCGACGTTCGTCAAGATGACGGGCCTCCAATACATCAACTTCATGGCCGATGTCTATGAAGTGTCGACGAAACTTCGGGAGGCGCGGCTCAATGCCCTCGAGAAAATTTTCCAGCTCGGGAAACCCATCGAGAACCTCATCAGCTCCTATTCGCACGGCATGCGGCAGAAGATCTGCATGATGGGCTCCCTCATCCACCACCCCAAGCTCTGGATCCTCGATGAGCCCATGACGGGCTTGGATCCTCGCACCATGAAGGCGGTCTCCACGTTCATGCACCGCTATGTCGCGGCGGGGAACAGTATCATCTTCTCTTCGCACGCCCTCAATACGGTGGCCAAGCTCTGCGACCGCGTGGTGCTCATCCGCAAGGGCGAGCAGGTAGACGAACTCAACGTGAAACAGATCTACGCGTCCAACCCCAATTTTGATTTCGAGGAGTATTTCTTGCGCAATGAACGGGAGGAATGAAGAGGGCGCCGCAAAGAGAGTGGGCGCAGTCAAGCTGCGTACCGTACGGGCGCTTCTGAGGAAGGGCAGCGAGGAGAGACGGTCACAGTTCCGCGCGGGACAGTTCGACCTCCTCGGCTTCCTCTTGCGCCTCGTGCTGGTGGCGGCGATCGTGGTGCTGTTCGTGGTCTTTTTCGGACAGTTTACCGAAGTATACATTGCGGTGAAGACGGCGGGACGGACCGACATCTTCTCCCGCGCGACCGAACTTCTGACCATCCTGTACACGGCGGTGATCGTGGGCATGGTCATAGGCGGGGTCGGACAATTGGGCAGGGAGCTCTTCTCTGCGGATGACATGAAGATCTACTCCGCCATGCCCATGAACGCGAGGACGCTCTTTGTCGCGAAGCTCCTGTCCATCTACCGCGGACAGCTCGTCATTGCCGCCGTGGCGGTGGTCACGGTCAATGCGACCTTTGCGTGGAAGGTGGGCGTGACAGCCGTCTATTGGATCCTGACGGCGGGGATATGCTTCCTGCTTCCCCTCATCACCATCGGCATCGCCTCGGTGCTCGTCCCCGTCTTTCAGATCATCAAGAGCTTCCTGCGGGAGCGCTATGCCCTCACCTTTTTGCTCGTGACGGTGCTGCTCGGCCTCGGATTCTGGCTCTATTCCATGATTTTGGGCGGGGTAAAGTCCCTCCTTCTGGGGGACAGTATCCGCTACTTCTTCAATGATTCGGTGATGAATACCATCGGGACGGTCTGCGCCTACCTGTACCCCGCGCGCTGGTTTGCCAATGTCATGACGGGCAGCGAGTCGGTCCTCAGCTGGGTGGGGCTCGCGCTCGTGGCGGTCGTGAGCATCACGGTGTCCGTCGCCATCATCAACGGTATCCTGACGCGGGCACTGCAGGCGCGCAACCAGGGCGGGACCTCCTCTCTCCTGCGCACCACGGGGCTCACGGCACAGGGGAAGAAATTTTCCGCACTCCTCAAGAAGGAGTTTTTGATGATTTTCCGCACCCCATCCTACATGTTCTCCTATTTCTCGGTGGCATTCGTCATGCCGCTCATGGTGTACTTCTGTATGGATGTGGGCGCCTCGCTTGTCGAAAACCTCGTGGGGCTCGACAGCGATCTGGAGCTCGCGCTCTTCCTCACCATCCTCTTCGGGGCGCTCACAAATATCTTCTGCGCCACCAACATCAGCCGCGACGGGGAGATGTTTTATACCGTCAAGGCGATGCCCCTCAACTTCCGCGCCGTCTTCTTCTCGAAGATAGTCCTGTGCCTCATCGTGACGGCCATCTCGCAGGTGGCTTCGGCTGCCATCCTCCTCGGGGCGGGCATCATCGGCGCGGTCGATGCCCTCTTTGTGGCGGCGGTGGGGCTCCTCTTCGGGTTCGTGAATATCGCCGTGGCGACGCGCTACGACTTCAATCACGCGAAGTTCTCCACCGAGGAAGACGGGGAGATCAAGGAGTCCTCGGGAACCGTCTCCACGGTCATCGTCATGGGCATGGTACTCTCCTTTTTGGTCGGCGGGCTCGTCTTCGTCTTAAAGCTCCTCGCCCAGCTCAACCAATTCGAGTACGGATATCTCACCTATATCCTCGCAGGGAGCATGGCCGTCGTCGCGGCGCTCCTTGCGGCATTTTACCTCTTCTTCCGTCTCGGGCGGAAGTACTATGAATTCTCCGGAGGTGGCATCTGATGCGGAAAACACTCATCGCACTCATTCTGGTGCTTCCCATGATCTTCGTGCTCGTCATCTTCTCCTCGGTCAACCTCGTGAGTCTCGGGGTCAATATCTCGGTGAACGGGATCAAAATTCTGGCGGAGGGGACGGATGAAGACGGCACGCTTCTCGTCGACATGGCCGACAAGACGGCGCATACCATCAAGGCAGAGGTCCTCCCCAATAACGCCACCGAAAAGGGATACACCCTCCTCTCCGACCGTCCCGATGTGGCGGAAGTGACGAAGGAGGGCAGGCTCGTGCCCAAGTCGGAGGGCACGGCAAAGATCACGGCAAAGAGCAACGACAAGTCCTTTACGGCGGATATGACGGTGGTCGTCGTCTCCTCCAAGCCCTACGAGTTCGACTTTGCGCTCTACGCGGGCGAAGAGAACGTACTCGAGGAGACGGAGGGGGGATACGAGGCAACCTTGCCCACGGGCACCTACCGCTTCGACATGGCCATCGAGCCCTTCGGCTTCACCGACTACACGGTGACGGCGGAAAACGGCACCTATGCCGAAGTGAGCTACGGACAGAAGACCATCTTCCTTCCCTTCTCGGGCACGGCAGTCTTCGACGTCGAGGTCCCGGGCGGCGTGAGGGGGACTCTCCGCAAGACGGTCACCATCAACGTGACAAAGGCAGACCCCGCGAGCGTCATCTTCAATGGCGAGGAGGTGACGGAGGCGGGCGCGGGCATGCAGCTCGCATACGGCACGCGCAGGGTGCAGCTCTATGTGGAGAGCCGCGGCGGCCCGCAGTTCCGCGCAGACGCGGGGAAAAATGCCCGTCTCGTCGGCAGCACGCCCCTCAAAAACGGGCGGTATCTCCTCGAGATCGAACTCAAGGAAGGGCTTCGCGACGGCATCGTGGTGTCCATCCTCGCCGACGGAAAGGAATATCCCTTCTACTTCACCTTCTCCGAATTCGAACTCACCATTGCGACGGATATGCCCATGGAGACGCTCGAAAACGGCGCAAAGAAGGTCACGATGCTCACGGGCAGTGCGGTCACCTTCTATGCGGTCGCCTCGGCGGGCGCGAAGGACGTCGACTACACGTGGACCTTCGACGGCCCCGAAACTTACCTGACCGCGGAGGGCGGCTCTGCCTCCGTGCGCGCGGTGCAGGGGGGAGAATTCCACCTCACCGTCACGGCGAGACACGGCGACGCCGAACTCACGGAGGAGCTCATCCTCTCCGTCGTGAGCAAGATAAGCGCCATCCAGATCGCAAACAATGTAAAGGCCGACCTCGCGGCGGACTATACGGTCGCGGGCAAGGCATATTCCAATAACCTCACGATTACGGAAAATACCTATCCCTTGCGCGTCTTCGCGTGCAGCACCGCGGGGACGGGCCCTGCGGGAGAAGATGTCACGTGCACCGTCTCCGACGAAGGGGTCGCCTCGGTGGAGCGCCGCGGCGGGTCCTTTGTGCTCATTCCCAAGGGCACGGGCAAGGTGACGGTCACCGCCGAATGGACGGGCAATGCCGCCTTCGGGACCAACGTGCGCGCCTCCCTCACGGTCAACGTCGTCAGCGATGCCGTGGCCGTGAAGAATGCACCCGAACTCGTCAGGGCCATGGCGGAGAAGCGCCCCGCCGTCCTTACCGAGGACATCCGACTCGGCACCGACGCCGCGGGAAACGACCTGCCCCTCTCGGACAGGATCGACCTCCTCAGAAATCAGCGCACGCCCTCCACCTACAATGTCGAGTGGTACCGCCATA
Source organism: uncultured Clostridia bacterium (assembly GCA_947597925.1). GTDB lineage: Bacteria > Bacillota > Clostridia > Christensenellales > Borkfalkiaceae > Gallimonas. Next base: position 13,381 of record CANQFA010000002.1, read on the forward strand.
CCGCGGACCGCGTGACGGAGGAGAGCTCGAAGATCTCTTATGTCCTCGAGTTCACCGCCGACGTCTACGGAAACGGCAAGTCGGTCAACGCGGAAAACTATACCCATGCCCTCGATGCGAGCGGAAAACCGCTGCTCGGGGAGTACTATCGCGGCCCGCTCTACTTCGTGAAGTATAAGGAGGTCGCCTCCGTCGCGGGACAGGACAACTGCGCCTTCCTCGTGCGTACGGACGGCATCCGCCTCTACGGCCTCGACCTGCTCGGCTGCTCCGATGAGTCCCTCCTCAACGAAAGCGGCGAATACGACCTCACCAAGCTCAACCTCACGGGCACCACGCTCGAGGTGAATGCGAGCTGCGACATCGTGAACTGCCGTATCCGCAACGGAAGAAACGTCGTCCGCGCCTATGGCGGAAACAGAGACGGCAGCAAGTACTTCATCGACAGCCTCTCGGAAAACAATGCAGGCGTCGACGGCGAGCGCATCACGGTGCGCATCGAGGGGTGCATCCTCTCGCAGGGGAGAGAATTCCTCCTGAAGATGGGTGCAAACCGCGCCCTTCGCGCCTCCTTGGCACTCGGTGCGGAGCCCGCCCTCCTCGACCAGTCGGGGAAGGCCTATGCCGAGACGGGCAAGACCAACCGCTACGGCGCCCTCTATGATGACCCGTGGTTCTACTCTCACTATGTGATGACCGACCTCACGCTCAAGGACAGCGCCCTCGAGACGAGCGGCCTCTTCACCGTGGGCATCGAGAGCAACTTCTCGGGAGAATTCCTCTACGCGGGCGCAAGCGACCACCAGTGGCGCGCCTTTACGAAGGAATGGGAGTACTCGGGCGGGACCTCCTTCGCCTCCGTCCTCCGCCTCGAGGGGGATGTGCGGCTCTATGACTGGAAAGATCTCTCCCTCATCGACTCTTCCACCCTCATCGAGTCCCCCGTGGGCGCCCTCTCCGAATGGCTCAAGCTCGACATCAAGGGCATGCTCAACTTCTTCACCGCGAAAAATCCCGCATCCTACGGCAACATCATCGAGGTCGCGGACGGCAAGCAGTACATCCACGGCGGCATTGCGCTCTACGGCGGCGGCAGGAACTATTCCGCCGTCGTGACGAAGGGGCTCAATGCCGATCTCGCCGACTTCCTCAATATCAATGTCAATATCAACATCCTGCAGGAAGGGCAGGGGACGATGACGAAGCAGGGCGAACTCCTGCCCAAGGCGGCGGGCACGCACGATTTCAACTTCTATCTCTATGCGAAGGACAGCGAAAATAACTTCCTGAAGCAGAAGAGCGACGAACAAAAGGGTTTGAAGTATCGGGGCGTCCTGCCCGTCTCCCTCTTCTGACCGCAGCGGGGGGCGAAAAGAAATGAAGATGCTCTTTGAGGACAGTGAGGCCATGTGGGCACATCCCTTCGATATCTATGATGAGATCGGGAGACGCCTCTTCCACGTCGCTCCCTTCAGCGACGAGACGCACAGCAAGCTGAAAATTTACGATACCTACCGCCGCGGCAAGAGCATTGCCGTCCTCAGGTGCGGGGAAGACGGCGTGGAGATCAAGCACGGGACGCGCTATGTCGCCACTGTCCGCCTCTCTTCCGTAAGGAAGGGCGCTCTCGACCTCGACTTTCTGAACTGGTGCGCCGTGGGAAATCTCGCGGGCGGGGCCTTTCGGATCTACGACGCGAACGGCCGCATCGTGGCATCCGTCACGCGGACGGCCTCGGTCGGAGGCGCCGTGCGCTGTGTGGACTCCCTGCCCGAGTTCCACCTGCACGCCCTCACCTTTACGCTCGCCGCCCTCACTCTCCTCGCGGGACCGCTCAACGAGGCGCTCCCGGAGGCCGTCGGCTCCTGACAAACAGCGCATCGCCCCGAAGTTTTCGGGGCGATTTTCTTTTATGGGGAAATCTTCTCGGGCGGCTTGAAAATTGCGCCTGCATGTGATATAATCGGGATAAGATGAAGCGGTACGATCTCAACACAAACTGGAGATGGCGAAGGCTCGGCGAGGGGACGTGGCAAGAGGTCACCCTCCCGCACGACGCCATGCTCTGCGAGAGGCGCTCTCCCACGAGCGCGGGCGGCGCCGATGCCGCGTGGTTCGAGGGCGCGGACTATGAGTACGAGAGGACGATTTTCCTGCCCGAGGAGGGGCGCGGACACACCTTTGTCCTCGAATTCGGCGGCGTCTACCGCAATGCGGAGATCTTCCTGAACGGCGAAAAGGTGGCCTCCCGCGCCTACGGCTACACGGGGTTTGCGCTCCCGCTCGCCCTTCGCGTCGGCGAAAATGTGCTCCGCGTCGTCGCGCACAATCGCGACCTTCCGAGCTGCCGCTGGTACTCGGGCGCGGGCATCTACCGTCCCGTCTCTCTGTGGACTTCGTACGGGCAGGGCATCTCCTTCGACGGCGTCCGTCTCGAGACGCTCTCCACCTCTCCCGCCGTCCTCCGCGTGCGGGTAAAGACGGATGCGGAAGGGGAGGTCCGCGCGCGCATCTACGACGGCGAAGATCTCGTCGCAGAGGCGAAAGGAGGCACCCATGCCCGCGAATGCACCCTCGATATCCCCATCCCCGATGCAAAACTCTGGACGGCGGAGACGCCTAATCTCTACCGCGTCCTTCTCACTTTCGGCGAGGACAGCCGGGAGGAGTACTTCGGCCTTCGCACCCTCTCCTGCAGCGCGAAGGAGGGCCTCCTCGTAAACGGCGAGCGGGTGATCCTGCGGGGCGCGTGCGTCCATCATGACAACGGTCTCTTGGGCGCCTGCAGCGACCCCGAGGCGGAGGAGCGCAAGGTGCGCATTCTCAAGGCGTGCGGGTACAACGCCGTCCGCTGCGCCCATAATCCCTGCGCGGAGGCCTTCCTCGACGCCTGCGACCGCCTCGGCCTCTATGTCATGGACGAATATGCCGACATGTGGTACATCCATAAGACGAAATACGACTACGCCTGCGACCTTGCGGAGAACTGGCGGGCCGACCTTGCCGACATGGTGCGCAAGGACTATGACCATCCCTCCGTCATCCTCTATTCGGTGGGCAATGAGACCGCCGAGACGGCAGAGGCGCGCGGGGTGGAGCTTCTGAAAAGTTTTCACGAGGAGCTCACGCGCCTCGACGGCACGCGGCCCGTGACCTGCGGCATCAATCCGTGGTTCAATGCCATGCACCGCATGGGCTTTGGGCAATACTCCGACCGCAAGGCCGAGAAGCGGGCAAAGGGGGGAAGGCACCCCGCCGTGGGGAGCGAATTTTTCAATCGCCTCGCCGGCATCGTCGGCGCGGGCTTCATGAAGCGCATGGCCTGCCTTCCGCTCGCGGACAGGGTCACGCGGGATGCCTATGCCGTGCTCGACGTCGCGGGATATAACTACGGCATCCGTCGCTATGCACATGATATCGGGAGGTATCCCGACCGCGTGCTCGTGGGGAGCGAGACCTTCTGCGCGGACGCCTACGCCTTCTTCGAATTTGCGAAGACGCACCCCGCACTCATCGGCGACTTCGTCTGGTCGGGCATCGACTATCTCGGCGAAGCGGGCGTGGGGAGCTGGGAATACCGCGAATACGCCCCCGATTTCTCACACGGCGCGGGCTGGATGACGGCGGGAAGCGGCAGGGCCGACCTCATCGGCACGCTCACGGGCGAGGCGCTCTACACCCGCATCGCCTTCGGCCTCGACGAGGGGCCATACCTCGCCGTGTCCCCCGTGAACCATACGGGAGAGCGGCATTCTCCCTCGGCATGGAAATTTTCAAACGCCATCCCTTCGTGGAGTTGGAGGGGATGTGCGGGGAAAAAGGCGCACGTGGAGGTCTATTCGCGCGCGCCCGCCGTGGAGCTCCTCCTGAACGGCAGGCGGGTGGGCTACCGCAAGTTCGGGAAAAACTGCCGCTTCGACTTCAGGATAACCTATGAAGACGGCGAACTCACCGCGATCGCCCGCGACAGGGAGGGAAGAGAACTCTCCCGAAGTTCGCTTAAGACGGCGGGGGAGGAGACGGTGCTCTCCGTCACGGCAGAGGGACCCGTACGGGCAGGCGGGCTCGCCTATCTCCGCCTGCAGTTCACCGATGCCGCGGGCAATGTGAAGCCCCTCGAGCACAGGAAGGTGCGCGTCCGCGTGGAGGGGGCCGCCCTGCTCGCCCTCGGCTGTGCCGCGCCCTACAATGAGATAGGGTACACATCGGGCGAGACGGATACCTACTACGGCGAGGCAATGGCGGTGGTGCGCGCGCAAGAGGGCCCCTTTACCCTGCATGTCACCGACGGCACCCTCGAGACCTCACAGACCTTCGATGTACAATGACGAATACTGCGCAATATAGAACAACATTTCGCCGTGGCGTTTTATTTGTCACCCTGAACGAAGTTGAAGGGTCGCAGCAGTCTTAAGGCTAATGCGATTCCTCGACAAGCTCGGAATGACATCATTTATAGATAGTGCATGATATCGGGGATCCCCGAGGCATACTGTCAAAAAAGGAGACGAAATGAAGACCTATGAACTCGCCGTCGTGGGCGGCGGAATCGCCGGATACACCGCCGCGCTCACGGCAAAAAATCTGCTTCTCGACTACATCTGGTTCGGAGAGGAGGGCTTCGGCAAGCTCTCTTCCGCCGAAAAAGTTACAAATTTTCCCGCCGCTTTCGGGAGCGGAAAGGACCTCGTCGCGGCCCTGAATGCACAAATGGGGTTGGAAAACTTGCATCTTACCCCCAAGCGCATCGACGGCATCTATGCGGGGGCGCCCTTCACCCTCACGGCGGGAGAGGAAAAATTTCTCGCCCGTTCGGTGATCCTCGCCACGGGCGTGGAGCGGAGGGGAAGTTTTGCGGGCGAGCGCGAATTTCTCGGGCGCGGCCTCAGCTACTGCGCGGTGTGCGACGGCGCCCTCTACCGCGGAAAGAAGATCGCCGCCATCCTCTCCTCGCCCAAATACGAAGAGGAAGCGCGCTTTCTCGCCCGCTTTGCCGCCGAGGTCCTCTGCGTGTGCCTCTATTCGCCCGAGGGCTTTTCGGGCGAGCGGCTCACCGTGGTGCAGGATCTCCCCGTCGCCGTGGAGGGGAAGGCCCGCGTCGAGGAGCTCATCCTCCGCGGGGGAAGGTTTGCGGTAGACGGCGTCTTTGTGCTGAAGGACAGCGTCCCGCCCGAGGCCTTGGTCTTCGGTCTCCCCACGGAGGGCGGGCATGTCCGCACCGACCGCGCCATGCAGACGGAGATCAAGAGCCTCTTTGCGGCGGGCGATGTGACGGGCAGACCCTATCAGTACGCCAAGGCGGCGGGAGAGGGATGCGTCGCGGCGCACAGTGCGGCGGCATTTTTGCGAGAGAATGGGAAAATTTGAAGGAAACGCACAAAAAACCGTGAACTTCATCGAAATTTTTTTCGGTTTTCTCTTGTAAAATCTTTCCTTATGTAGTATAATATAAATCAGTACGTGGATACGTCAGGGAGGAATACCATGGAAGAGAACGAAATGACCGTCGCCGAAGAGACCGCCCCCGAAGTCAGCACTTCGGAGAGCCCCATGCTCATTCGCAGAAATGCCGAGCCGAAGGGCAGGACCTACCCGATCCTGCATTTCGTTCCCGTCTCCGAGCGTACCGCGGCAGAAGCCGCCGAAGCGATCGAGGAGACCTCCGCAGAGGCTCCTGTAGAAGAAGCCCCTGTAGAGGAAGCTGTCGCGGAAGAGACTCCCGTCGAGGAAGCTCCCGTAGAGGAAGTCGTCGCCGAAGAGGCACCTGCAGAAGAGGCTCCCGTAGAGGAAGTCGTCGCGGAAGAAGCTCCCGTAGAGGAAGTTCCCGCCGAGGAAGAGGCTCCCGTGGAAGTAGCTCCCGTCGAGGAAACCGTTGAGGAAATTCCCGCAGAGGAGACTGCCGAAGCTGTCGAGACAGTCGAGGAGGCGCCCGCGGAAGAAGTCGTCACGGAAGAGGCGCCCGCGGAAGAAGTTGAGCTCGCCGAAGTCCTCACCGAGGACCCGCCCGTGGAGGAGATCTTCGCGGAGACCGCGGCGCCCCTTGCCGAGAGCCGCATCGAACAATTCGAGTACACGGCAACTGCTGCATTCGGTGCCCCCACGAAGAGCGCCCGCGTCTACCTCCCCGCAGGATATGAGAAGGGAAATGTCTATCCCGTCGCCGTCATCCTGCACTCGCTGAGCGGTGACGAAGAGGAGTGGCTCGCACAGGGCGCGAAGGAGCTCCTCGACTCCCTCATCGCCGAAGGCAAGCTCAAAAAGCTCATCGCCGTCTTCCCCAACGGGCGGACGTGCATGGACTTCAAGAACCGCGCCGGCTTCATCCTGAGCGGCAAGCTCATCATGACGGACAATGTGCGCGGCTTCTATAAATTCCCCAAGGAACTGCGGTGCGACCTCCTGCCCGCCCTCATGGAGCGCTATGCTGCATGCGGCGAGGCGGGATGCCATGCCGTCATCGGCTGTTCCATGGGCGCCGTACAGGCCCTCCTGTGCGTGCGGGACTGCGCCGACCTCATCGGCTTTGCGGGCGCCATCGCACCCGTGCCCGAGGAAGGGGGGACAGATGCAGCCGCCGAGGGCATGCAGGCAGAGGGTGCTCCCCGCCTCTTCGTCGCGGCAGGGACCGAGGACAGCGTCGCGGGCCCCGTCGTGGAGGCGCTCAAAGAAAAGCTCGGCGAACGCGCGGAGTGGTCCGAGGAAGAGGGCGGTCACGCCTTCGACGTCTGGACGAAGGAGCTCGAAAAGGCCCTCCTTCTCGCCTTCCCCGCAGCGGAATAAAGAGAGATAAGGAATCAAGGCGCATATCGCGCAGATCGGAGGTTTTTGCAAATTTATGGACGGTGGCGACATAGGACTCTTGGTCGCACTCATTCTACTCGTCGTGCTCTCGGGCATCTTTTCTGCCACGGAGACGGCATATACCGGGTTTTCCGCGGTGAGAATGCGCAGATACGCCCTTCGCAACAAGTTCGCGCAGGTCGCTCTGAAACTCAGTGAAGACTATAATAAAGTCCTCACCACGCTGCTCATCGGGAACAATATCGTAAACATAGCGGCGGCGACCATTGCCACCGTTTTGTTTTCGAAATGGATCGCCGGCGACCTCGGTCCCACGATCTCGACGATCGTACTTACGGCGGTCATCCTCATCTTCGGCGAGGTGACGCCCAAGACGCTCGCAAAGGAAAAGCCCGAGTGGGTCGCCTGCGCTATGGCATACCCCATGGTCGTGCTCGGCTACCTCTTCTGGCCCCTCAACTTCCTCTTCGGGCTCTGGAAAAAGTTCCTCTTCCTCCTCTTCGGGCTCGGGAAACAGAAGAAGACCTACACCGAGGAGGAGTTCAAGATGCTCGTGACCGACGTCAAGGAGGAAGGGGTGCTCAATGCGACGGAGCACGACCTCATCACGCGGACGCTCCGCTACGATGACCTCCATGTCGGCTCCTGCATGATCCCGCTCGACCGCGTGATCCTCGCCGAGGTGCGCGACAGCTCCCGCGAGGTCTATAAGATCTTCCGCGAGACGAACTTTTCCCGCGTGCCCATCTATAAGGGGACCAAGCAAAATATCATCGGCATCCTCTACCGCGCCGACTTCTATGAAAATCTGCTCGCGGGGAGGAGGGACTTTGCCGACCTCATCCGCCCCGTCTCCTATACCTCGACGGACGAAAAGGTGTCCGAGCTCATGAAGCACATGCAGTCCATGCGCGAGCACATGGTGATCGTGGGCGCCGAGGGCAATGCGCTCGGGCTCATCACCCGTGAGGACATGATAGAGGAGCTCCTCGGCGATGACATCGACGATAAGTATGACCTGACGCCCGACACCGAGCCCCTCAATCCCTTCATCCCCGAGGAGGAGCCTGCCGACCCCGAAGAGGTCGACGAGACGGAAGAATAGGAAAAAATGAAACTCCTGATCCCTGCGGCGACCGGGCTGGAAGCCGCACTGAAACGTGAACTCGAACACCTTGGATTCGGACATGCCCCCGCCATACGCGGTCGGGTGGAGCTTGAGGGCGACTGGGAAACAGTCGCCCGTCTTAACGTATCTCTGCGGGCGGGGGAGCGCGTGCTCCTCCTCTTGTCCCGCTTTCACGCGGAGACATTCGATGAGCTCTTCGAGGGCATCTCCCGTATCCCGTGGGAAGAATATTTCACCGCGCACACGAAGATCCTTTTGGACGGCAAGAGCTATAAGAGCAAGCTCGGCGCCGTCAAGGCGGCGGGCGGGGTCGCCAAAAAGGCGATCTGCAGGCGGCTTGCGGAAAAGCTCGGCGCCTCCGTCCTCGACGAGAGGGGAGAGCGCGCCGTGGTGGGCATCTCCCTCTATGAAGATGAGGCCGCCGTGACGCTCGACACCTCGGGCGATGGCCTGCACAAGCGCTCCTATCGCGTGCGCACCTACGAGGCGCCCCTGCGCGAGACGACGGCAGCTGCCATCGTGGAGGACTCCCTCTACCGCAGGGAGAAGCCCTTTGCCGATCCCTTCTGCGGGAGCGGGACCTTTCCCATCGAGGCGGCGCTGTATGCCCGCGGGATCGCCCCCGGCCGCATGCGTTCCTTTGACTTCGAGAGGTGGCGCTCCGTCCCCGCGGGAGCCGTGCGCCGTGCCCGCGAAGAGGCGAGGGAGGGGGAATATCACGGGCCCATCGCACCCATCTTCGCCTCCGATCTCTCCCCGCATGCCGTGGAGCTTGCGAGGGAGCATGCGCGGCGGGCGGGCGTCGCAGAGGACATCACCTTTTCTGCCGCCGATGTGCGCACCTTTCGCTCCGAGCTCTCCTACGGCGTGGTGGCCTCCAATCCTCCCTACGGCGAGCGCATGATGAAGGGAGAGGAGCTCTTCCCGCTCTACCGTGCCTTCCGCGAGACCTTTCGCGCGCTGCCCGACTGGAGCGCCTATGTCATCACCGCCTACGCCGACTTCGAGCGGGCATTCGGCAGGGCGGACAGGCGGCGCATCCTCTACAATGCCAACCTCCGCTGCGGGCTCTTTACCTATTTCGGGGAAAAACCTCCGAAAGACGGCAGAGATGGAAAATAGTGACTGTGAACAATGTGTGAATCTTTCGGAAAAGATGCGTCAAATTCTTGACATCCGCGGGCGACGTTGTTATAATATATTTTGTTCAGCTTGAAACAAATGTCAAAGTCTGAAACATATGTAAAGGGGATTTTACGATGGAGATCAATGAGTATCTCGTAAAGCTCTTCCAGACGATCAAGGACATGGAGGAGCTCAACCTCTTCGCGGACACGGCGAAGCTCTCGAAGACGGAGTTCCGTCTCATCCGCGAGGTGCTCCTGGAGCGCGAAAAGGGGCGCGGCATCATCTCTTCGGAACTTGCGAGGAGACTGGGCATCACGCGGTCTGCGGTGTCGCAGATCGTCACCAAGCTCGAGAAGCAGGGCACCGTGCAGCGCGTGGCATCGCCCACCGACCGCAAGATCGCCTATATCTGCCTCTCCGATCGCGCCATGGCCATCTTCGAGGGGCAGTGCGCCCATGCCAATGAGATCATCGGCGGCGTCGTAGAGGAGCTCGGCGAGGAGAAGATGAAAGCGCTCATCGCCGCCTACGACGAGTTCCTCGAAGTCTTTGCCAGGGTCCGCAGGCGCCGCCTCGAAGAGGGCGCAACGGATCGGAAAGAGGAGTCCTGAGCAGCAAATCCACCGTCCCCGCGGTTTTCGGGGGAAAAGGAGAATTCGATATGATCCAATGCAATAACTGCCGCAACATGGTCCCGGACGGCGCAAGTTTCTGCCCCATCTGCGGAGCACCGCTCACGGCGCCCGTCCCTGCCTGTCCTCCTCAATTTGCGGGGGGCGTCAGGGTCTTCTCGCCCATGCCGACGCCCGTCATCGTGATCGGAGGAGGGGGGAAGCAGGCGGTGCCGCCCCGCGCGGGAGCACCCAAGGCAAGGGGAAGCGCGCCGAAGGCAAAGGCCCGTCCCGTGAACGGAAGACCCGAGCACGGCCTGCCCGCCATGCTCAAGCTCACCGGGATCACCAAGGACTATAAGGCGGCCTCGGGGACCGTCCATGCCCTGCGGGGTGTCAGCCTCGAGTTCCGGAAGAGCGAATTTGTCTGCGTTCTCGGACAGAGCGGATGCGGCAAGACGACCCTCCTCAATATCATCGGCGGCCTCGACCACTATACTTCGGGCGATCTCGTCATACAGGGGAGATCGACGAAGAAGTACCGCGACCGCGATTGGGATGTCTACCGCAACCATCGCATCGGCTTCATCTTCCAGACCTATAACCTCATCCCGCACCAGACGGTGCTCGAAAATGTCGAGCTCGCCCTCACGATCGCGGGCGTCGGCAAGGCAGAGCGCAGACAGCGCGCCAAGGAGGCGCTCGAGCGGGTGGGACTCGGCAGCGAGCTCAAGAAGAAGCCCAACCAGCTCTCGGGCGGCCAGATGCAGCGCGTCGCCATCGCCCGCGCCCTCGTCAACAATCCCGATATCCTCCTCGCCGATGAGCCCACGGGCGCCCTCGATTCCAAGACGAGCGTCGAGGTCATGGAGCTCATCAAGGAGATCGCAAAGGAGCGCCTCGTCATCATGGTCACGCACAACGGCGACCTTGCCGAGGAGTATGCCTCGCGCATCGTCCGCCTGAAGGACGGCGAGGTGGAATCCGATTCCAACCCCTATATCGGCGACATGGTACCCCCCGAAGAGGTCAGGGAGAAGAAAAAGAAGGGCGAGCCGCGCGCCAAGATGGGCATTTTTACCTCGCTTGCGCTCTCCTTCCGCAACCTCCTCACCAAGCGGGGCCGCACCCTCATCACCTCCTTTGCGGGGAGCATCGGCATCATCAGCGTCTGCCTCGTGCTCGCCCTCTCGAGCGGGTTCAATAACTACATCCGCCACACCGAGGAAGACATGCTCTCCTCCTCTCCCATCGAGGTCTCGGAGACGGCGCTCGATGTCACGGCCGTCATGGAGGGCATCCGCTCTCCCGCAGACATGCCCACGCTCGAGGAGCTCCACGACGAAGTCTATATCAATTCCTTCCTCACGGGGCTTGCACAGGGCGTCGCGGTCACAAATGACATCAGCGAGGAGTACATCAACTACCTCGAAAAGGGCAAGGCGGACCACCCCGATTGGTTCTCCGCCCTCCACTATGGGTACGGCATCAACCTCGAAAACAACCTCTTCATGCCCCTCGTGACAGGCGGATATGTCCTCGGCGGCGAGATGGTGGAGGCCAAGACCCAAAACTTCTCCCTCTCCCGCCTCAAGTCCTACCTCATCGATGAACTCGTGCGGTATGCCCCCGAGTATACCCGCCTCCTGCCCTACGTCACCCTGTTTACGGATATCGTCAACGTCATGCCGGGGACGAAGGACTTCACCGATCCCGAATATTCGAAATACGTCCTCTCGCAGTACGACCTCGTCGACGGCAAATTCCCCACCAATGAAAATGAGACCGTCCTCGTCGTGGGCGAGCAAAATGAGCTCATCGACCTCACCCTCGTGCAGCTCGGATTTTTGACGGAAGACCGCTTTTTGGACCTCTTCAATGCGGGCGTTCCCGCCGCGGAGGAGGGGGAGCTTCCCGCGCCCGTCGCCATCACCATCGCAGAGGAGGGGGACGAAGAGGAGGACAAGGCGCTCACCCGCATCTCCTACGAGCGCATCTATGCGCAGGACTACATGCTGTACAGCAACGACGTCGTCTATCCCGAAAACGAGGGATACGGCGGATATGTCGACTCCGCACGCGGGCAGTATCCCTTCGGTTCGGTGAATGAAGTGGAGGAGCTCTCGAAGGAAGACGGCATTCCGCTCAAGATAAGCGGCATCCTCCGCCTCAAGCCCAACTTCACCTACGGGTGCCTCGACGAGGGACTCAACCTGACCGAAGCGACCGTCCTTTCCTACCTGAAAATGAACATGGGTACGAAAATCGTCGAGTGGGCGACGAGCGATGCGGCAAAATTGCCCGCAACGCTCACGGGCGGCCTTGCCGAGACCGACCTCTATCTCTCGCCCTCGGCGGCACTCAATAGCTACTATACCGAGTACACGACGTCCATGCTCGGCATGAACATCACCCTCTATATCACCTATGCGCCCTCCGCCGCGGTCCGCTCCCTCGGCGGCGACGATGCCCCGAACGACGTTTTGATCTATCCCGTGGACTTCGACGCAAAGGACGATGTCTTAGGCTATCTCGACGGCTGGAACGACTCGCACGAAGAGTCCCTGCAGATCACTTACACCGACCGCGTGGGCCTCATGATGGGCATGGTGCAGACGATGCTCGATGTCATCACCTATGTCCTCGTCGCCTTCACCGCCATCTCCCTCGTCGTCTCCTCCGTCATGATCGGCATCATCACCTATGTCTCCGTCGTGGAGCGCATCAAGGAGATCGGCGTTCTCCGCAGCCTCGGCGCGCGCAAGCAAGATATCCGCAACCTCTTCAATGCGGAGACCTTCATCATCGGCCTTGCCGCGGGGCTCATCGGCATCGTGGTGACGTATGGTATCGCCGTCATCGTGAGCATGATCATCGAGTCGCTGTCCGGCATCGCGGGCATCGCCACCCTGCCTCCGCTCACCGCCTTCATCATGGTGTGCGTGAGCGTGGTGCTCACTCTCATCTCGGGCCTCATCCCCGCACAGGCGGCGGCAAAGAAAGACCCCGTCATCGCCCTTCGCACCGAATAAGAACCAAAAATCGCCTCGGAGCACTTGCCCCGAGGCGATTTTTCATGTCTGAAGCAGTTTGCGGAGGTACTCCTCGTATTCCTCCTCGGTGAGCTTTTTGACCTTCTTTTTCATCGCCGTCACCTCGCAGATTTGTCAGAGAGAGTATGCCCCGCCCGTCCTCCTTTTATTCACCCGCACGCAGTCCGCGGGCGGCGGCATACGATGGGGTAGCGGCGATATGCCGCATCTTACGGAGGAAACCATATGTGTACTTGTTGCAATCAGGGAAATACGTGCGGCTGTCCCACGTTCTTCGACCGCCTCGCGGAGGGGATCGCAAATCTCTTCTCCGCCTCGCCCTTTACGGGCTGCCCCTGCACCGCTACGCCCGCGGCGATCTCAAATCTCTTCATGATGAGCGGCTGCGGCGGCAATGGGGGGAACGGTGGAAACGGCGGGAATACGGGAAACTGCGGCTGCGGATGCAATAACACCAATACGAGCCCCTGCGGCTGTAGCGGGAACGGGAACAACAATAACACCTGCGGCTGCGGTTCAAATAACAGCAATTCTTGCGGATGCAACGGCAATTATGAGGCATACTATGCCCGTCAGTACGCCCTGTATTGACGGAAAATAGCAAAGACTTACCTACTAAACGCGTCACGGCGACAGCCCTAAATGCGTCATTTCGAACGCAGTGAGAAATCTCGTCCTTTGAGATTCCTCCTCCCTTCGGTCGTCGGAATGACGTATCAGGGCTCCTTGCTGTCCCTTGAGGGGAAAGTCCCCGAAGGGGCAAAGGGGTGTCGTCACAAACGGCAATTTTCCGCTCTCCGCGGGCGATCCATCCCCGCGGGGAGTTTTTTTTGACAATCTTGTCTAAAACGCGTGACAAATTTGCCGCATACCTGTTATAATATTATCGGACAACTTTCGATCTCAGCAAAGGACATGGATTTATGGAAGTTTGGGATATCGTTAAGATCGTCATGCAGATCCTCGGCGGTATGGGCACATTCCTCGTGGGAATGAAGATCCTCTCCGAGAACATGACGCGTCTGGCGCACGGAAAGCTCGAAAAGATGCTCAACAGGACCGCCAAGAGCCGCTTTGCCGGCGTCGGCATCGGTACCTTGATGACCATTCTCGGGCAGAGTTCGGCGTTTACCACGGTCATGGTAGTCGGTCTCGTCAATGCGGGCATCATGACCCTCTTTCAGGCGACGGCCATCATCATGGGCGCCAACATCGGCACCACCCTCAATGCTTGGGTCATCGCCCTCGCGGGGTCGGATATCACCGCGCTCTTCCTTGCGCTTGCCGCCGTCGGCGTGTTCATCACGATGTTCGGCAAAAAGGAGCGGACGAAGACGGTCGGAAATGTCATCGCGGCATTCGGTCTCATCTTCGTGGGTCTCAAGATGATGTCGGGCGCGCTCACCTTCGAGGCGGGCTCGGAGGCATTTGAAACCGTAAAGGAATTGCTCTCCGTCGTACAGAATCCCTTCCTCCTCCTTCTCATCGGCGTCCTCATTACGGCGCTCGTGCAGTCCTCTACGGCGGTCAATGCCATCATCATCACCATGGCCTCCCTCGGGATCGTCATCGGTGGGGGAGGGAATGCCCCGCTCTATATCATCATCGGCTCCAATATCGGCACCTGCGTCACCGCACTCATCTCCTCGCTCGGCGCCGGGCCCAATGCAAAGCGCGCCGCCGTCATCCACTTCCTCTTTAACTTCTTCGGCGCCATCATCTTTATGATCGTCCTCGTCTGCTGGACAGGCTTTGCCGACACCGTGCTCGCGGGCATCATCCCCTCGGACATCACCGTGTTCGGCAAGGTAGGCCTCGGACCCACCCTGCAGATCGCCATCTTCCACACCCTCTTCAATGTCGTCAACACCCTCCTCTTCCTGCCCTTTATCAAGGGGTTCGTGTGGATCGCGGAGCACCTCGTGCCTGCGGGGAAGGGCAAGGCAGAGCCCAAGAGCGACATCATCTTCGGCAACCTCGATGAGCGCCTCATGCGCAGCCCCTCCGTCGCCCTCGGCTACCTCTACCAGCAGTCGGGCAAGATGTTCTCCTACGCCATGGATGCCCTCGACACGGCCTTTCACGGCTTCCTCGCGAAGGACGAGGAGATCGCCGCCAAAGTGGCGGAGAGCAATGCAGAGCTCACGGAGGCAAATAAACTCGCCGTGTCCTATCTCGTGAAGATCTCGACCGCCTCCCTCGTGACGGAAGATGAAAATACCGTCTCCAAACTGCACTACGTCTTAAATGACATCATGCGTATCGGCGAACTTGCCGACAACGTGACCAAATACACGCGGCACTATGTAGAGGACGAGCTCATCTTCTCGGAGGAATTCCTCGAGATGATCGGGGCCATGTACGAGAAGATCAAGGCGCTCTATGTGCGCTCCCTCGCCGCCTTCCTCTATAAGGACCGCGACAGCCTCCGCGAAGTGGACAGCCTCGAGGACGAGATAGACAAGGACCGCCGCGTCCTCGTGGACAAGCACATCAAGCGGCTCAACGAGGGCAAGTGCCAGCCGCAGAACTCGAGCGTCTTCATCAACCTCGTCGGCAACCTCGAGCGTGCCGCAGACCACATCACCTATATCGCCCATTCCATCGAATAAGTTATGAAAATCTCCATCCATCACGACAAATTATCCGCACTTCTGCCGACGGGTCCGCTCGTCGATGCAGAGACCTTGGCGGGAGGATTTTCCGCCGAACTCCTCGAGAACCGCAGCTTCGAGCGGGGCAAGACGGGTTGGGAGGGCTACCCCGCGGGGGCAGATGTCTCCCTCGCCGTCAAGACGGACCGCCCGCTCTTCTCCGAGACGCCCCGCTATCTCGCCCTGACGGCGGGAGAGGGGACGGGGGCGGTAAATCGCGCCTTCGGCGGCTTCTCCGTGAAGAGAAAGGAGGAGCTCCGCCTCTCCCTTTGGCTCCGCTCCTACGACTATAAGGGGAAGGTGCTCTGCGGCATCAAGGGCGAGGAGCTCTTTACCTTCAAAAAGTTCAAAGTCCGCGCCGACGGCAGGTGGCACCGCTATGCCTTCCGCCTGAAGCCAAAGGAGGATGCAGCGGGCGTTTCGTTCGTTTTTGTACTGCTCTCCTCGGGCATGGTACACCTCGATTGCCTCTCCATGGTCTCCGCAAATGCCGTCCTCGGCGCCTTTCGCCGCGACATGGCGAGCCTTCTCAAGGAGCTCTCGCCCGCCGCGATCCGCTTCCCCGACGAGGGGAAGAGCGCCCGCGCCTACCCGTGGAAGGAGTCGCTCGGCGAGCCCGGCCGCCGTCCTTCGCCCGTCGCGGAGAGCGGCGTGGGATTTTACGAATATTTCCGTCTCGCGGAGTATGCCGCCGCACTGCCCCTGCCCGTCCTCGCCGCCCGCGAGAGCGAAGAGGAACTCGTGCAGGACGCCCTCGACATCAAGGAATTCGCCGCAGGGGAGAGGGATACCGTGTGGGGAGGGCTGCGCGCCGAACTCGGCCATCCCGCACCCTTCAATCTGAGATATATCGGCGTTCCCGCCTCCCTTCCCGCAGACAAATTCCGCGCCGTCGAAAAGACGCTCTCTGCCGAGGGGCTCTCCCTCGTGCCCGTGGAGGGGGATGCCGCGCCGCAGGGAGAGGGGTTTTCCGATGTCCTCGAGGAGACGGCAAGGGCCTTCGAAGAGGGCTCCTTCCGTCCCGTCCCGCTCTTCTCGGAGGGGAAAGGCGGCCTCGTGCATTTCGATGCGGACACCGCCGTTCCCACCGCCCGCTACCATGTACGCAAGCTGTGCAACCAATACGCGGGGGATTTCGCCCTCATGGCAGACGGCGAGCTGCCCGTCTCCGTCTCGGAGCGCGACGGCTTCACCTATGTCAAGACGGTCAATCTCTCCGATGAGGAGGTGACGGCGGAGGCGGAGGCAGATTTCCCGCTCGGGGAGCTCAACCGCATCATCCTCATGACGGAGGATGCGCCCGTGCCCTACGATGTGGCGCCCGCCGCGCCGACAAGCGCCAAGCTCCCGCCCCGCAGCTTCGCCCTCCTCATCTTCCGCAAATGACAGTGGCTCCTCCTTCGGGAGGAGTTTTTCTTCGCGGAAATTTTCCTCCGCGCGCCCTTTTCGCTTTACAAAGGACATGAAAACTATTATAATAGTCCTATGATCCGTTTGGCGAACGATTGGCGGGAATATGCCGTCTTGGCGACGGGCGGCGGCTATAAGCTCGAGCGCTGGGGGGAGGTCGTCCTCCTCCGTCCCGATCCGCAGGTCATCTGGCCCGCGCAGCGCGATCTTTTTGCCTATCCCGGGCTCGATGCCGTCTATCACCGCAGCGAGAAGGGGGGAGGACACTGGGAATACAGGCGGCCCATCCCCGAGAGCTGGCACATCCGCTACCGCGACCTCACCTTTGTCGTGCGGCCCATGGGATTCAAGCACACGGGGCTCTTTCCCGAGCAGGCGGTCAACTGGGACCGCACGGCAGAGCTCGTGAGAAATGCGGGAAGACCCGTCAAGGTGCTCAACCTCTTCGCCTATACGGGGGGAGCCACCGTGGCGCTTGCAAAGGCGGGCGCCGAAGTCGTGCATGTAGACGCCGCCAAGGGCATGGTGGAGCGCGCGGGGGAAAATGCCCGCCTCTCCGGCATCGCGAACGGTATCCGCTACATCGTGGACGACTGCGTGAAGTTCGTCCGCCGTGAACTCCGCCGCGGCAACCGCTACGACGCCGTGGTCATGGACCCGCCCTCCTACGGCAGGGGCCCGGGCGGGGAGATGTGGAAGCTCGAAGATGCCCTCTTCCCCCTCGTCACGGAGTGCGCCGAACTCCTCACGGACAATGCGCTCTTCTTCCTCATCAACAGCTACACGACGGGATTGCAGCCCGCCGTCCTTGCAAATATCCTGACCCTTGCCCTGAAGGGGCGGAAGGGGTCTGTCGACGCCTACGAGGTGGGCCTGCCCACCGAAGAGGGGATCGCGCTGCCCTGCGGCGCGGGAGGGATCTTCATCCATGCCTGACAACGTACCCGCCATTCTCTATGAAGACAACCACCTGCTCGTCGTCATGAAGGAGCAGAACCTCGCCTGCTGTCCCGATGAGTCGGGAGATGAAAATCTCCTCGACCTCCTGAAGGACTATCTCCGCGTGCGCTACGAGAAGAAGGGAAATGTCTACCTCGGCCTCGTGCACCGCCTCGACCGCCCCACGGGCGGCGTGATGGTCTTCGCCAAGACGAGCAAGGCGGCGGCAAGGCTCACGGCGCAGATGAAGGCGGGGGACTTCTCCAAGCGCTATCTCGCCGTCCTGTGCGGCATCCCGCAGAAGAGAGAGGGGCGGCTGGAAAATTATCTCAAGAAGAACACGGTCAATAACACCGTCTATCTCTCCACCCCGGGCACCGACGGGTCCAAGCTCGCCGTGCTCGACTACTATGTCCGCGAGGAGAAGGGCAGCTATGCGCTCACCGACATCCTCCTCCATACGGGCAGGAGCCACCAGATCCGCGTGCAGACGGCGGGCATCGGCTGTCCCGTCTTCGGCGACATGAAGTACGGCGGCGAAAAGGCACAGAAGGGCAAGCTCGCCCTGTGGGCCTATTCCCTCTCCTTTACCCATCCCGTGCTCAAGGAGCGCATGCGCTTCATGGCGGAGCCCCCCGCGGGCGAGGTCCCGTGGAAGGCCTTCGACATCTCCGCTGCCGTCAAGGCGGAGTAAGTTTTTCGCGAAAAACGCGGGAATTTCGGAATTTCTCGCCGAAATCGGGCGGTATCGCTTGACGACTGCGAAAAATTCGTGTAGAATATATTAGATAGTCGTAAAATATCGCGGGCACTGCGCCCGCATGGAGTAACACCATGAGCAAAACAAGACTTCGTTTGATCACGATCGCAACGCTCGCGGGACTTATGATCCTGTCCCTGTGCCTTGCGATCGCCGCCCTGCCTTTTGCGCGGAATTTTGCCGGTGCGGTGACCTATTCGCCCGACAGCATCTTTTCCGCGGGCTCCGACGGAGGGGTGGAGGCTTCGTCCGCAGAGGGCGAGGGTCCCGCCTATCTTCGTCTCACCTTCGCGGACAATGCGAGCGGAAAGGCCGAGAACTTCTACCGCCGCAACCTCGCTCTCAAGTGGTTCGAGGCGGCCGAGGCGCCCGCAGACCCCTCTTCGGAGGAAGTCCTTCGCGCCAACCCCGGCAAGGCGGTCTACTTCTCCATGACCTTTGCCTTCGAGGACCTCTCCTTCTCCTCCTTCGAGATGCTCTTCACGAGCGCCGAAGAGAGCGTCACTAAAGAGGGTACCTCGACCAACGCGCTCTACTTCACCTACGACGGCGCCCTCAACGTGCGGGTGCTCGACTCCTCCTTTGACCGCGAAGAGGACAAGGAGTCCGATGTCGCCGTCGGCGCCGAGATCGCCTATACGGCGGGCACCGACCTCACCCTGACCTTCGGCGAAGGGGAGCAGGCGGGCGAGTTCTCCGTCGCCCTCCATGTCGGCGAAGCGGTCTATGCCCTCGCGCCCTTCACCAATATCGGCGGCAACTACATCGAGTACCGCTCGGCCTCCGCGACGACGCCGCAGACGCCCATCACCTTCACCGCGAAGTTCGCTCAGTCGGATACGACGGACAAGAAGGCCTCCGTGCTCGTCAAGTCGCTCAACGGGCAGTCTCTCGAACTGAAAGACGGCAAGGTGGAGGATACCGCCTATCCCGTGCTCGTGCTCGACAAGGAGATCTACGGTTTCCGCCTCGGGCGCAGATTCAGCCTCTCCTATACCGTCGTCGACGTGTGCGACGATACGCCCTCCACGCCCACCCGTCAGTACTACATGCTGAAGACGGAAGAGGTGGACGGCAAGACCATCTGGCACAAGCCCACCGATTCGGACTACAAGAGCATCAACAATAATAATTTCCTCATGCCCACGAGCGAAGACGAGGAAGTCGCCTTTGTCTCCCTCCGCTTCGGCCTCCGCGACGACACCCATACCACCGATCAAAAGGTCTATCTCACGTGGTATGCCGCCGACGTCACGCGGGAAGATGAGCCCGTCGTCGAGAAGAAGGGAGATGCCGACTACACCGCGGCGACCTCTTACCGCTGCAATGTCTGCGGGACGGAGATCACCGTCTCCGACTATGAGACGGCGCAGTCCGCAGAGAGCTACACCTGCAAGGGCAAGCTCGCCGACGGAACTGCCTGCACGGGCACCCTCGAGTCCTACGAGGCCGTGACGGGCAACTACTTCGACTATATCCGCGTCGACCTCTCCTCGGAGGGCCCCGCCTATCTCCACATCAATGCCCTTGCGGAGGACAAGATCAATGAGCGCACGGCAGATGCCGAAGAGGCCTTCAACGGCTATCAGCAGCTCGTGGATGCGGCCGCCGAAAAGGTGAGCGCGGGCGACGGGGCATACTTCTATCTGCCCACCCTCCGCAACCTCATCGCGAGCAAATATGCCGACTACCGCGACCTCTCCTTCAGCATCTTCTACTATAAGCCGGGCACCACGGCAGGCGGCTCTGCCTCGAGTGCCACGTCGCTCAGCTACAATGCACTCCGCATCGAAGTGGACGAATGGGGCGAATATCGCTTCCGCGTCACGGCGCAGGAGAAGTCCTCGGGCAATGCCATGAAGTATTATGACGAAGACGGCAACCTCGTCTCTCTCACCTCCTCCAACGTGTGGGATATCGAGGAGATCCCCGAGTTCACCTTCTATATCGACTACGACGGTCCCTCCATCGAGGAGGCGGGTGAGCAGGACCGCGGCTACCGCGACCGCTCCTACACCGTCACCCGCTTCGACATCATCGCCCTCGACGGCTATGAGTCGGAATACGAGCTCTATCGTCTCGACACCGAGGCCATCCCCGAGAACGAGCAGAGGACCTTTGAGTATAAGGACCTCGTAAACGATCTCGAGACTTGGACGGCCCGCTTCGAGGAGTGGGATGTCCTCCGCAAGATCAATGTGTACAATGCCGACGTGGCGGGCGACGACGATGAACTCGAGCGCAACCCCGACAACGCCTACCACTGGGATCCCGACAGTTCGCTCTCCTTCACGCCTCAGGCTTCGGGATACTACTTCGTCAAGGTGACCGTAAAGGATGCCTACCTCGCAGGGACGACGGAGTCCGCCTATCAGGTCATCTCCATCGGCAACCCGACCGACGTCATCGAGGGTCGCAGCCCCTGGCTGGAGAACAACCGCGTGTCCATCATCCTCTTCTCCATCGCGGGCGTGCTCCTCGTCGCACTCCTCGTCATCGCCGTGGCATTCCCCTCCGAGAAGAAGGTGGAAGAGGTCGACCTCGAGAAGCTGAAGGGCAAGAAACAGCGCAAATAACTCTGTATGAAGAAGACGGTCCCGCGGGGCCGTCTTTTTTCGCGCTCTCGCATAAGGCGCGCAAAGTTGCGCAAGATAGAGGCAGGAGGAACACTATGGTCATTGCAAATCTCATTTCCTATATCCTCGTCCTGACGGGCGCGATCAACTGGGGGCTCTTCGGGATCTTCGGCTTCAATCTCGTCTCGGCGATCTTTCAGGGGCCGCGCGCGATCGGTGCGATCATCGTCTACTCGCTCATTGCACTCGCCGCGCTGTGGCTCATCATCTCGCCCATCCTCACAAACGGCGCCCTCAAGCTCATGGGCGGCCGCACCGTGCGCAGAGAAGAGGCCTGAACGGAGGGAAAATAAGATGCGGGACGGGCATATTTTGCCTTCGCCCCGCATTTTCTTATAGCGTGAAACTTTCCGATCTCGGGCGCGGAGAATGCGCCGAAGTCCTGTCCGTCTCGCCCGCCTTTGCGGCGCGCCTTGCCGCACTCGGCCTCGAGGCGGGAGGGGAGGTCTGTGTCCTCGCGGTCTCCTTTGCGCGGCGCACATTTTTGGTGCAGGCGGGCTCCGTGCGCCTCATCCTCGCCTCGGAAATAGTAGAAGGGGTGCAGATATGGAGGAGATGATCGCCCTCGTCGGAAATCCGAACGCGGGCAAGACGACTCTCTTTAACCGCCTGACGGGAAGGCGGGAGCGCGTGGGAAATTGGCACGGCGTGACCGTGCGTGCGGCGATGGGGCGCTCCGCGGCGGGGACGATCGTCGACCTTCCCGGCATTTACCGCCTTTCGGGCGGGAGCATGGAGGAGGGGGAGACGGCGCGCTTCCTTGCGGAGCATCCTGCGGCCGCCCTCGTCTTCGTGTCCGAATATGCGACCCTTCCCCGCACCCTCGCCCTCATGCGCGAGGCGACAAGAGGGGGAAGGCGGTGCCTGCTCGTGCTGACCAAGGAAAAGTCCTTTTTCCGTGCGGGGGGCAGGGTCGACCTTGCCGGGCTTGGGAAGACGCTCGGGTGCCTCGTCATAAGTGCCGCCGAGCTGAATGCCGCACGCCTCGAAGACCTCCTCAAAATTGCGCCCGTCGAGGTCACCGCCTCGGACATGGGTGCCGCCTATCGGCCCATGTCGCCCAAACTCGGCCGCTTCGACGGCCTGCTCTACAGCGCGGCATTCGGCATTCCCTTCTTCGCCCTCCTCTTTCTTTTCGCCTTTTTCATGACCTTCGCGCGGGGGATGCCGGGGGACCTCATGAAGGGTGCCGTAGAGGGGCTCTTTGCGGAGACGCTCGCGGGATACGCCAAAAAAATTCCCTCTTCCGTCCTCAGGAGCCTCGCGTGCGGCCTCCTCTCGAGCGTGGGCGGCGTGCTCTCCTTTCTTCCGCAGATCGCGCTATTGGAACTCTTCTTCATCCTGCTCGAGGAGAGCGGGCTCTTTTCCCGTCTCGCCTTTCTGACCGACGGCATCCTCTCGCGCATGGGGCTCTCGGGGCGGGCGGTCTTTTCGCTCTGCATGGGCTTCGGCTGCAGCGCTGCCGCCATCCTCACGACGCGCGGACTCGATGACAGGGAGATGCAGCGGCGGGTCATCACCTGCCTTCCCTTCCTGCCGTGCAGCGCAAAACTTCCCGTCTTCCTCGTGCTCACGACGACCTTCTTCGAGGATCCCTTTCCCGCGGTGCTCCTCCTCTATGCTCTCGGCGTAGGCCTTGCGGTGCTCTACGCCCTCTTTACGGGGAAGCGGGGCGCCCCGCTCTGCATGGAGACGGCGCCTCTGCACATTCCCGCACCTCTTTTTGTCCTGAAATCCTTGCTCTTTCAGATAAAACAGTTTATAATAAAGGTGGCGACCGTCGTGCTCGCCTTCTCCTTCGTCTCGTGGCTGCTCTCCTCCTTTACCTTCGCCTTCGTGCCCTGTGCAGTGGAGGACAGCATGCTCGCCGCGCTCTGCGGGAGGCTCTCCTTCCTCTTTGCGCCCGTGGGGATGGGGGACTGGCGCATGACCTACGCCGCCCTCGCGGGACTCGTCGCCAAGGAAAATGTGGCGGGCGCCATCGCGCTCCTGTACGGAAGTTTTCCCTACTCCGTGCAGAGTGCCTTTGCCTTCGCCGTCTTCATGCTCACCTGCTCGCCCTGCGTCTCCGCCATTGCCGCCGAGGCAAGAGAACTCGGGACAAGGCGCGCCCTCGCAAATGCGGGCATCCGTACCCTGTCGGCCCTCCTCCTCTCCTACGCCGTCTATGGGCTCCTCCTCCTGCCGTGGCTGTGGGCGCTCCTCCTGCCCGCAGGCCTCCTCCTCTTCTTCCATGAAAAGATTTTCCGTAAACTCCGAGATCTCCCTTCGCGCCTTCACCGACGAGACCTGTCCGCAGGCGTCGATGTGTCTCCGCGCCCTTCTTCGCCGCCGAGACGTGCGCGTCAACGGAAAGAAGACGGGCGAGGACCTTCTGCTTCGCCCCGGTGACGAGGTGGCCTACTACATGACGCCCGCCGAGGAGGGGATGACCTCCCATTTTCCCGTCTACGAGGACGAGAGCGTGCTCGTCGTGGACAAGGAGAGCGGCGTGAGCTCGGAGGCGCTCTTTTCCGAACTCTCGGAAAGGGGCCCGCTCTTTGCCGTGCACCGCCTCGACCGCAACACCGCGGGGCTTCTCATCTACGCGAAGACGGAGGAGATGTACGCCGCCCTTCTCGAAGCATTTCGCGCGCGGAAGGTGGAAAAGGGATACGAGGCACTCGTCTTCGGCACACCGAAATCGCCCCACGCGGTCTATGAGGCCTACCTCGAAAAGGACGCCTCTGCCTCCCTCGTCCGCATCAACGGGCAGGGAAGAGGGGAGAAGATTGTGACGGAAATTTCCCTCCTCGAGCGAAGGGGAGACCTCTCCCTTCTCGCCGTGACCCTGCACACAGGCAAGACGCACCAGATCCGCGCCCACCTCGCCTACCTCGGCCTTCCCATCGTCGGAGACGAGAAATACGGGGACCATGTCCGAAACAGGGCCCTCCATGCGACCCGTCAGCGCCTCCTGGCGCGGCGACTTGTGATTTGCTCGGAGGAGTGTCCGACCCTTCTCGGAAAGGTCTTTCTCTCCACGCGCAGTCTCTGAAAAAATTTTCCGAAAAACACTTGACAAGCGCTTTTCTTTATGTTATCATATGAACAGTTATACATATCTTAATATAAAGGAGCATCCCATGAACTGTGATCATGAAGCAGAGCACGCCGACAAGGTAAAGCGTGCGGCACGGAATATGCCCCCCGCGGGGGACATCGAGCGGCTCGCCGCGGGATTCAAGGCCATCTCGGAGCCCAGCCGCCTCAAGATCCTCTTCGCCCTCATGCAGGGCGAGCTGTGCGTACAGCACATCGTCGAGGCGGTGGGGAGCATGCAGAGCGCCGTCTCCCATCAGCTCCGCATCCTGAAGGCGGCGGGCGCGGTCAAGGCGAGACGGGACGGGCAGAATATCGCCTACTCCATCGCCGACAGCCACGTCGTCGCCGTCCTTGAGCTTGCCTGCACCCACTTGAGGTGCGGAAGCGGGGAGGAAGGGAGATGAAGAAGATCATCCGCATCCGCAATCTCGACTGCGCCGCCTGTGCCGCCGAACTCTCCGAGGAATTGGCGGGCGTCGAGGGCATCTCGGAGGCCGCTGCCGACTTCATCAACCAGCGCGTCACTTTGGACTATGCAGACGACGCCGCGCTCGCGAGAGCCATAGACACCATCTCCCACTTCGAGGAGGTGGAAGTAGTCGACGCCTCCGCACCGAGAAAGAAGGAGCGCCATCTCAAGGAAATCCTCTCCATCGCCCTTTCGGCCGCCCTGTTTCTTCCCGCGCTCATCCTGGAGATCCTCGGGAAGGCGGAGTGGGTCGCCTTCGGCCTCTTTCTCGCCTCTGCGCTCAGTGCGGGGTGGGAGGTCGTGTGGAATGTCGTCCTCGCCCTCCCGCGCGCCTTTCGGGGCGGGTTTCATCCCTCCGTCTTCTTCGATGAAAATCTCCTCATGACCATCGCGGCGATCGGGGCCTTTTCCATCCTTCAGCCCATGGAGGGCGCCGCCGTCATGCTCCTCTATCAGATAGGGGAGTTCCTGCAGGACATCGCCGTGGGCTCCTCGCGCGGGGAGATAGAGCGGCTCGCCGCCCTGCAGTCCTCCTCCGCCATCCGCATTCGGGGAGAGGCGCGCGAAGAGGTCTCTCCCGACATGCTCGAGCGGGGCGACCTCGTCCTCATCCGCAAGGGGGATAAGGTGCCCGCCGATGTGCGCATCACGGAGGGGGAGTCCTCCTTCGATACCAAGTCGCTGACAGGGGAGGCCTACCTCAAGGAGGCCTCTGCGGGGGCAGAGCTCCTCGCGGGCTATGTGAATGCGGGCAACGCAGTCACGGCAGAGGTCGTGCGTCCCGCCTCGGAGAGCGCCGTCCAAAAGATCCTCGACATGGTGGAAAATTCCTCCGCGAAGAAGGCAAAGCCCGAGAAGTTCATCACGCGGTTCTCGCGGTACTATACCCCCATCGTGGTGCTGCTCGCAGTGTTCGTGGCAGTCATCCCGCCCCTCTTTCAGAACTTTGACTTTGCGAAATGGCTGGTCCCCGCCATAGAATTTCTCGTGATCTCCTGCCCGTGCGCGCTCATCATCTCCGTCCCGCTCACCTATTTCTCGGGCGTGGGCACCCTCGCGCGCCACGGCGTCCTCACAAAGGGGGCTGTCTGCCTCGACGAACTCGCAAAGGTAAAGGCGGCGGCATTCGACAAGACGGGCACCCTCACCGAGGGAAAATTTTCCATCGCCGCCCACGACGGGGAGCGCGTGCTCGCCCTCGCCGCGGCCGTGGAGCGGAATTCTTCTCACCCGCTCGCACAGGCCTTCGCAGGGGTCAGGACGGACCTCATTGCGGAAAATGTACGCGAGATCGCGGGCATGGGTCTATCCGCCGAGGTCAACGGCAAGAAAATTTTCGTCGGAAGCGCGCGGCTCATGGAGCGGGAAGGCATTTTCGTCCCCGCCGCGGAGACCTCCCGTCTCTGCGTCTATGTGGCGGAGGAGGGGAACTTCCTCGGAAAGGTCGAGATCGAGGACAGGGTGCGTCCCGAGGCAAAGGAGGCGCTCACGGCGCTCAAGGCGGCGGGCATCTCGAAGATCGCCGTTCTCACGGGCGACTCCGAGGCGCGGGCAAGGGAGACCCTCGCGGGGCTTCCCATCGACCTCATCTCGGCGGGCCTTCTTCCCGAAGAGAAGCCCGCGCGGGCAGAGGCACTCAAGGCGGAGGGACCCCTCCTCTATGTGGGCGACGGGGTCAATGATACTCCCATGATGGCGGCGAGCGACGTCTCGGTCGCGATGGGGGGCTTGGGGAGCGATGCGGCCATCGAGACGAGCGACTTTGTCCTCGCGGGTGACGACCTCACCAACCTTCCCCGTGCGCTCAAGGGGGCGAGAAAGACGAAAAAGATCGTGACCGAAAATATCGTCTTCTCGGTCGGGGTAAAGGTGGCCCTCATGGCGGTCTCCCTCGCGGCGACGGCCTCCGGGGTATTCGTCCTCCCCATCTGGGCTGCCGTCTTCGGCGACGTGGGCGTCATGCTCCTCGCCGTCCTCAACTCCATGCGCATGCGCACAAAGCTCTGAACTCCGCACAAAAAATCGAAGGATGTCGCAAAACGGTTGCGTCTTTCGAAAGGATGTGCTATAATATTGACCATGAAGATCACACGAAAGTTTATCAATTGGGAAGATACGGGCATCAAGCTCCGCCGTCTCCGCAGTGACAACGAAAACCTTCGGCGCTATGTCTGCGGCGCCACCAAGCGCGACACGGACAAGTGCAATAACCCCTTGGGCAACTGCGCGAGCTGCGCGGAGCGCTACATGGACAAGGATATCAGCCGCCCCGAGCTCGCCATGGTCTTCGGCGTGTCCGAGAGCGTCATCTCCAATTGGGAAAACGGCAAGACGCCCGTGGGGGTGGAGGACCTCCTCTTCTACTGCCAGATCGCCGATGTCCCGCTCGAAAATATCCTCATCTTCAAGGAAGATTGACCCCGAAAAACAGTGAGAAAAGGAATCCCGTAAATTTTGCGGGATTCCTTTCTTATTATGCGGGAAACGGTCCCGGGGAGGGTGAAAAGCTCTCGAAATTTCCGCCCACCTGCGGTATAATAGAGGTACAAAAAAAGAGGAGGGACCTCCGATGTACTGACCCGAATGCACGGAACCGACCAAGACAAAATTCTCAAAGTACGAAAAGAAGCCGCAAAGTGCGGCAAAGGAGAATTCTTATGAAGAACAACAGCATGACGAAGTTCGAATTTATGAGCTACCTCGACGGGGCGAAGAGATTGGAACGCACCATCCTCGACGGGCCCATCAGCGAGAGAGAGGAGAAGGCGGCGATCTGCGAGGCTCTCGTGAGCGATTTCAGGAAGCGCTTTTCCGTGATCCCCGATGACACCCGCCTTCCCGCAGAGCATGTGGAGAAGGTAACAGACTTCTTCCGGACGGAAGCGGCCGATTGCTCGGTTCAGGAGTTCAATTGGCGGCTCAGTGGACACTTTGCACGCCTTGAGGGCTGGGCGGAGGAGAACTTCAAGCGCATCCCCGCAGGCCGCAAGACGACGAAGAAGGAGCGCAGAAAGCAGCTCATCTGCGGCGGCTTTGCTCTGCTCGGATTTTTGATCCTCATCGCGTGTGTCGTCCTCAGGGAGCTCGCGACCGATGTCCCCGCTTGGGTCCTCCACA
Organism: uncultured Clostridia bacterium; assembly: GCA_947597925.1. Lineage (GTDB taxonomy): Bacteria > Bacillota > Clostridia > Christensenellales > Borkfalkiaceae > Gallimonas. The sequence goes on from CANQFA010000002.1 coordinate 41,172, forward strand.
CCATCAATATCGTCCTCGCGCTCTCCGGGCTCGAGGGCTTCGTGGCACTCATTCCCGTCGCGCTCATCTTCTTCCGCGCCAAGAAGGGCTGCCCCGTCGCCGAAGAGGAAGAGACCGCCAAGGCCGCGCCAAGCAAACACGGAAAGCTCAAGCGCGCACTCGGTGCGGTCGCTGTCGTCACGGTATTCGCCCTCGTCGGCATCGGCGTGTACATCGCGGACAGCACGGGTCTCCTCTATGGCACGGGCGCGATCCACTTCGATGCGGAAGGGCAGACCTACACGCAGGATGTTGTTCATTTCAATGACCATGTGACCCTCAAACTTCCCGCAAAGGCGGGGTATGATATCGTCGGCGTCGAGGACAAGCTCACGGGTGAGCGCCTCTTCGACAGCGAGGGCGTGTCCATCGGGAAAGTGACGAAGCGAGACCTCAGCGACTACGAAGGCTACAAGCTCGAGGTCGTCTATCGGCCTCACACCTATGCGGCCTCCCTGTGCAGTGCGGCGGGTGTCGTGGCAAAGACCTTTACCTTCACGGTGGAGGATGAGCCCGACGACGTCATCGGCGAGCCGCAGCATCTCGACGGATATTCCTTCGACGGCTGGTACACCGATCCCTCCTTCCGCCATCCCTTCAGTGGAAATTTCGAGGACTACCTCGAGGAGGCCCTCGTGCTCTATCCTCACTACAGTCTGGAAAATTGGGCCATCGAGTGGGACCTTCAGGGCGGATGGATGGTAGACGGCGTGCTCGACAGGTACAATGTCCTCGCTGATGTGCCCCTTCCCAAGGGCGACGTCGTCCTCCGCCGCGGCTATGACCTCGTCGGTTGGGCGTATAACGGCAGGATCATCGAGTACTTCCCCGCAACGACGCGGCAGGACATCACCCTTGTCGCGGTCTGGACTCCGCACCCGTACACGCTCACCTATGACTTCGGATACGGCGAGACCGAGACGGCTACCTTTGACATCGAGACGGAGATGATGCTCGAGGAGCCCATCCGCACGGGGTACAACTTCGCGGGCTGGTACACGGCGAAGAACCGTCAGACAAAGATCGAAAGGGTGGCGCTCGGGACGGCAGAGGACCTCACGGTCTATGCAAGCTGGACGCCCATAGAGTACACGGTAGAGTATGACCTCGCGGGCGGCGAAAACAGCCCCCTCAATCCTTCCACCTACACGGTGGAGCACGACGTCAAGCTCTTTGCCCCCAAGTGGACGGGACATCCCTTCCTCGGATGGTTCGCCCCCGCGGCCTCGGAGTACAGGACCGAACTCGAAGCTCTCCGCGACGGCAACATCAGGCTCATCGCAGAGTGGGGCGTGCAGGAGCACACCATCACGGTATGCCCCGACAACGGCGAGAGGTCCTTTGTCCAGAAGGTCAACTACGGCGACCTCTACTCCATCACCCTGCCCGCCTATCGTGGCTATGAGTTCGGCGGTCTGACCCTCGGCGGAGAACCCTTCGCGGAAGTGGGGATCTACAACTACGATGCCGACCTCTGCCTCGTCGCACACTACGAAGCCAAAAAGTACAGTATCTCCTATCTCGACGGCGGAAGCACCGTCTTCACGCAGGAAGTGACCTTCGGACAGCCCTACACCCTCCTCTTCCCCGAGGCGCGGCAGGACTACGAGTTCCTCGGCTGGTTCGATGCGGAGACCGAGGGGACCCTCGCCACCGACGGCGTCTTCAATGCGGCCGAAAATATCACCCTCTATGCCTCGTGGCGCAAGATCATGCAGATCGACCTCGAGAGCGGAAAGGAGTACACCGTGGACAGCTCGGTAGAGCGGGTCTATGTCACGGGCAGCTATACGGGAGGGGAAGATGAAGTCTTGACCGATATCTGCATCGTGATCTCCAATCGGGACGACGACCTCACCCTCTGCCTGCAGAATGCGGGCTTCCGCGGCAAGAATGACCGCAATGCCATCGACTGTCAGAATTCCTCCTATATCCTCACCGTCCTCCTTACGGGCGAGAACTATGTAGAGGGCGGAGCGGGCTCCCGCGGCGCCGACGGCGTAGGGGGAGGCTCCATGACCGAGAGCAACCGCAACGGAAAGCGCGGGCAGGACGGCGCGACTGCGCTCGAGGCGGGGATCGTCCGCTTCAAGGCCGCCGAAAACAACTGCTCCCTGACCCTACGCTCCGGGCACGGCGGGGACGGCGGCAACGGCGGAATTTCAAAAGATCGAAGCCGCGCCTGGTTGAACTATCTTCCCGATGGCGGCAACGGCGGTGACAGTGGATATGCCATCAGCTGCCTGAAGTATTCTGAGGACGGCGTAAAGGTCAGTTTTGAGCAAAATGAGGCCGGGAAGGGCGGTACGCGCGGCTCCCGCGGCGACTGGTGGAAGGCCGCCTGCTACGGCTCCAACGGCAAGGACGGCAAGCAAAACGACGCGATCAACTACAAATGATCCCATCCCCGTGACGCAACTTTTATCCGACCCCGTGACGAAATAAGCTGTAAATCATTTCGTACCAACTCCATGGATGCCGAGGGCTCGCCCTCGGCATCCTCCTGTCTTTTGCGTGTCCCCTTAAGGGGACAGCAAGGCGTTCTCAAACACGTCATTCGCCGACTGCATGGTAACATATTGAAATCGCGTGACGCAGAGGGCGGCGGCATGATATAATAAAAATCGTCATTTCGGGAGGACCTATGCATCTCATTGAAATTTCCCACCTCACGAAGTCCTTCGGCGCCATCCATGCGGTCGACGACGTCAGCTTTTGCGTGGAGGAGGGCTCCTTTTTCTCCTTCCTCGGCGTAAACGGCGCGGGCAAGTCGACCACCATCGCGGTGCTTGCGGGAAAACTGAAGCGGGACGGCGGGAGCGTAAAGATCGCGGGACGCGACGTCGACGAGGCGCCCGAGGAGGTCAAGCGGAGCCTCGGCGTCGTCTTTCAGGACAGCGTGCTCGACCGCTCGCTCACGGTGGAGGAGAACCTCCGCTGCCGCGCCGCGCTCTATGGCATCACGGGGAAGGAATATCTCCGCAGAAGGGAGGAACTTGCAGGGTTCTTCTGCCTCGGAGAGCTCATGCGGCGGCCCGTAGGGAAGCTCTCGGGCGGCCAGCGCAGGCGGTGTGATGTCGCCCGCGCCCTCCTCCATTCGCCGCGCCTGCTCATCCTCGACGAACCTACCACGGGGCTCGACCCCAAGACGCGGCGGGACCTGTGGAATACCGTCGATTCCCTCCGTAGGGTGCGCGGCATGACCGTGTTCCTCACCACGCATTACATGGAGGAGGCCGCCGATTCCGACCGCGTGGTGATCCTCGACGGCGGCAAGGTCATGGCAGACGACACGCCCGTGCATCTCAAGGAGCGCTATGCGACAGACACCGTTACCCTATACCATGTAGCAGAAGAGGAGGTAAAATTGCTCGGACTTCCCTATCGCAGGGTGGGGGAGGCCTACCGCATGGAGGTACGGGACAGCGCCAAACTTCCCGAACTCATCGCAAGGTATCCGCACCTCTTTCGGGAGTTCGAACTCGCCAAGGGCAAGATGGACGACGTCTTCCTCGCCGTCACGGGAAGGGCGCCCGAGGAGGGCACAGGGGAGCTGTTATGAAAAATTTCACCGTCTTCCGCGCATTGGTCGTGCGCAATGTCAAGGTCTTTTTTAAGGACAAGGGGGTCTTCTTTCCCTCTCTCCTCGCGCCGCTCATCCTCCTCTTTCTCTTCATCGCCTTTCTCGGCAATGTCTACCGCGATTCCATCCGTTCGGTGGCGGGCATGCTCTCGGACGGGCTCGTGGAGAGCATCGCGGCGGGATGGCTCGTCTCGTCCCTCCTCGCCGTGTGCGCCGTCACCATCGCCTTTACGGCAAATACGGTGATGGTGCAGGACCGCGTCACGGGGGTGTGCGATGACTTTACCGCCTCGCCCGCGCCCTCGTACCTCGTCGCGCTCGCCTACTTCGTGTCCACCTATCTCGCCACGGTGCTCGTCTGTTTTGTGGCAATGGGGGCGGGATTTCTCTATATCGCCGTCGCGGGATGGCATCTTACGGCGGCCGATGTCCTCCTTTCCGTCCTCGATACGGCCCTCCTCGTCCTCTTCGGCACGGCGCTCTCCTCCGTCGTCTGTCACTTCATCCGCTCGCAGGGCGGCGTGACGGCGGTGCAGGCGACCGTCTCGGCGGCATACGGATTTCTGTGCGGCGCCTACATGCCCATCTCCTCCCTTGCGGACTGGCTCGCAAAGGCGCTCTCCCTCCTCCCGGGGACGTACGGGACGGGCCTTCTCCATCTCCACCTCATGGGAAGCGCCATCGAGGCGGTGACGGAAGAGGGGCTCCCGCAGGCCGCCGTGCAGGGGCTCAAGGAGGGATTCGACTGCACGGTCTCCTTCTTCGGCGAGGCCGTGCCCGTGTGGACATGCTATCTCGTCGTCGCGGGGGCGGCCATCCTCCTCGTCCTTCTCTATGTTCTCCTCTGCGCGCGGAGGAGGGGAAGGGCGTGAGCTTTTGAAATTCTCTCCGAATCTTCGAAAATCTTACTTTAAGCCGCTTGTCTTTGGGCGGCTTTTGTGCTATAATCTGTGGTATGAAAAAACTCATCGATTGCGCCATGAAGCGCACCCCGTGCGACCTCGTCATCCGAAACGTGCGGGTCTTCAATGTCTTTACGGGCACCCTCGAAGAGGGGGACCTCGCGATCGCGGAGGGCAGAGTTGCCGCCCTCGGCACCGGCTTCGAGGGACGCGAGGAGTATGACGGCAAAGGGCTCGTCGCGCTCCCCGGCTTTCTCGACGCGCACATCCATGTGGAGAGCTCCATGCTCTCGCCCGAGGCCTTTGCCTCGCTCTCCGTCCCGCACGGCACGGCAGGCATCGTCGCCGATCCCCATGAGATCGTCAATGTCTGCGGCGTCGAGGGCGCGGAGTACATGAAGGAGGCCTTTTCCCGTCTCGGAGAGGTGCCCCCGCTCGACGTCTATCTCCAGCTCCCCTCCTGTGTGCCCGCCACGCCCTTCGAGACGAGCGGCGCCGTCCTCGGCAGCAAGGAGACGGAGGAGGAACTTTCCCGCGGGCTCTTTTTCGGATTGGGGGAGATGATGAACTTCCCGGGCGTGCTCGCCGCCGACGGAGAGACACTCGGAAAGATAGAGGCCGCGCACCGCTTCGGAAAGCCCGTCGACGGACATGCCCCCGATCTCTCGGGCGATGCGCTCTGTGCCTACCGTGCCGCGGGCATCCTCACCGACCACGAATCGCTCACCGCCGCGGAGTGCCGCGAAAAGGTGGCGCGCGGCATGTATATCCAGATCCGCTGCGGTTCGTCGGTCAACAACATTGCCGATGCCAAGGACGCGGTGGACAGCTATAACTTCCGCCGCTATCTCCTCTGCTCGGACGACAAAAACGCCGCGGACCTCTCGGGAAGGGGACATCTCGACGATGCCCTCCGCCGTCTCGTCGCCGCGGGCCTCCCCGCAGAATATGCGGTGGCAATGACCACCATCAATGTCGCCCAGTGCTACGGCATCCCTGATGTGGGCGCCCTCGCACCCCGCTATTTTGCCGACGTCGTCCTCGTGGATGACATGAAAAATTTCCGCGTACACGCCGTCTTCAAGCGTGGAAAGCTCGTCGCCTCGGAGGGCAAGGCGCTCTTCGACAGCTCTGCGCGCTATCTTCCCGCCGCGGTCAGGAGCACGGTAAAGATCAAGCCCGTCCGCCCCGAGGACTTCCGCATCACCTGCAAGGGCGGCAAGCTCCGCGCCATGGAGGTCACCCCCTACGGTCTGTATACCGAGGAGACCTTCGTGCCCGCGCCCAAGGGCGTGCTCGAGGTAAAGGGCACCGACCTTCTGAAACTCGCCGTGGTGGAGCGCCATCATGCGAGCGGCAACCTCGGCCTCGGTCTCGTGAAGGGATACGGCTTCCGTGGCGGCGCGCTCGGCATCTCGGTCGCACACGACAGCCATAACCTCGTCATCATGGGGGACGACGACAGGGCAATGGCCCGCGCCGTGGCCCTCCTCGAGAAGGCGGGCGGCGGCATGGTGCTCGTCTCGGAGAAGGAAGAGGACGTCTTCCCCCTCGACATCGCGGGGCTCATGAGCTCGGCAGATGTGCGGGAGGTGGTCGCGCATACGGGGAGCATCGCCGAGAAGGCGCGCAAGATGGGCGTGAAGGAGTGCTATGAGCCCTTCATGACCCTCGTCTTCTTGTCCCTCGCCGTCATTCCCAAGCTCAAGTTGCTTGACACGGGCCTCTTCGACCTCACGAAGTGGTCGCACGTGCCTCTGGAGGAGGTATGAAGCTCGTCGCCGCCACGGGAAACCGCAACAAGCTGCGAGAGATGCGCGAGATCCTCGCGGGGCATGAAGTGCTCTCCGCGAAGGAGGCAGGCTTCGAGGGGGATGTCGAGGAGACGGGAAAGACCTTCCTCGAAAATGCCCTCCTCAAGGCCCACGCCGTGGCTTCCCGCACGGGCCTTCCCGCCCTCGCCGATGACAGCGGCCTCTGCGTCGAGGCGCTCGGCGGGGCTCCGGGCATCTACAGCGCCCGCTATTCGGGGGGCGGGGATGCGGAAAACCGCGCCCTCCTCCTCAGAAATCTCGCGGGGAAGGGGGACCGCAGGGCCTATTTCGCCTGCGCCGTCGCCCTCGTCTTCCCCGACGGCAGAGAACTCTGCGCCGAGGGACGGGCATACGGCACCATCACGGAAGAGGAGCGCGGCGGGGGCGGCTTCGGCTATGACCCGCTCTTTCTCTCCGATGACCTCGGCGTCACCTTTGCGGAGGCCTCCGAAGAGGAGAAAAACGCCGTCTCGCACAGGGGCCGCGCCCTCTCAAATCTCGTAAAACTCCTATGAAGACCTTTGTCATCTTATCCGATTCGCACGGGCGGCGGCAGTCCGTGGAGCGCCTCATCCCGCTCTTTGCGGAAAACGACTACATCGTCCATTTGGGCGACGGAGTCGGCGACATGCGTGGGATCCGCACCGCCTTCGGCGACAAGTGCATCCGCCTCCGCGGCAACTGCGATCTTTCCTATGCGGAAGATGAAGTGACCATCGACACGGGCACCATGTCCGTGTTTTGCTGTCACGGACATCAATACGGCGTCAAATCCGACCTCAAGCGGCTTGCGGCGCGGGCGAGGGAACTCGGCTGCAAAGTCGCCCTCTACGGCCACACGCACACCGCGCGCGTGGAGGAGGTAGACGGCGTACTCACGGTGAACCCCGGGGCGATCGCCGACTATGTCTCGCCCTCCTATGCCTATCTCGTCATAAACGGCGAAAAGGCGGTCGCGACGATCGTGCCGCTGCCCGCACTCTGACTTCGCGAAAACGCATCCCCCAAGCGGGGATACAGGGAGCATACAAAATCCATGAAGTTCGCTTTTTTCCGCACCCTTGTGCACAAGATCAAGCTCAAAAAGCCGACGAAGCGGCAGGTGATGCGCCTCCTTCTCAACAGCCTCATCATCCTCCTCGGCAATGCGCTCGCCGCGGCGGCCTCGGCCTTCTTCATCGCACCCAACCACTTTGTCATGGGCGGGACGACGGGCCTCGGCATCTTCGTGAGCAACATGCTCACGCGGTTCACCGACCTCGACCCCAACACGGCGGACTGGATGCGCAATATCACCGTCTATGCCGTCAACATCTCCCTCTTCATCCTCGGCGCCATCCTGCTCGGCAAGAAGCTCGCCGTCACGACCTTTGCGGGGACCATCCTCTACCCGTCCTTTTTGAGCCTCTTCACGCTCGCAAATCAATATTATGTCGAGGAGATCAACGGAGGACAGGCGATCGCCTCCTCGGAGCCCATGCTCGCCGCCGCGCTCGGCGCCCTCATGTTCGGCTTCGGCGTGGGGATCGTCATCCGCGTGGGCGCCTCGACGGGCGGAACGGATATCCCCGCCCTCATCCTGCATAAGTTCCTCGGTGCTCCCGTCTCCGTCTCCCTCTGGATCTTCGACTTCTCCATCGTCGCCATCAACCTCATCGCCGTGCCCCTCGAGCACATCCTCTACGGCGTGCTCATCACCTTCTTCTCCTCCTTCATCGTGGACAAGGTCACCCTCATCGGCATGCGGGGGACGCAGGTCAAGATCATCAGCACGCACTATCGGGAGATCCGCGACATGATCCTGACCAAGATCGGGCGGGGCGTCACCGTGCTGTACGGCCAGACGGGATATCTGGAGCAGGATTGTCACATGCTGCTCACCGTCATCTCGCACCGCCAGCTCGTGCATCTCAAGGCCGAGATCGAGAAGATCGACCCCGCGGCATTCCTCACCATCTCCGTCGTCTCCGAGGTACGGGGGCTCGGCTTCCGCTCGGACGGCGTGGAATTTCTGATGCCGCAGGAGAAGGGGGAGGACCCCAAAAAGCTCGCCGCACAGCCCGCAGAGGAGGGGACCCATGAAGAAAATTGAGAGCTTTCTCATCGACCACACCCGCCTCCTGCCGGGGCTGTATGTCTCCCGCAGGGACAAGAAGCTCCTTTCCGTGGTGACGACCTTTGATCTCCGCATGCGGGAACCCAACCGCGAACCCGCCATGGAGATGGCCGCGGTGCACACCATAGAGCACCTCGGCGCGACCTTCTTGCGCAATTCCTCGCGGGCGGGGGACGTCATCTACTTCGGGCCCATGGGCTGTCGCACGGGATTTTACCTCGTCATGTTCGGCAATCTCACCCCGTCGGAGGTCTATGGCCTCGTGACGCAGATGTGCGACTATATCCTCGACTTCGAGGGGGATATCCCGGGCGCCACGCCCGAGGAGTGCGGCAACTACCTCGACCAGAATCTTCCCATGGCGAAATATTACATCGCCCGCTATGAGGAGGAGCTCCTCCAAAAGCGCTTCTCCTATCCCGAATAACTTTTTTACATCAAAAAGGCGCACGGCTTGTCCGTGCGCCTTTTTGAAGAAGTTGTCAATTTTTCCTGTCGTAGATGCTGTGTCCCTCGGGGTCAATGGCGACGATGAGGGGAAATTTCTCGATTTCGAAGCGGCGCACCGCCTCACTCAGGAGGTCTGCAAAGGCGACCACCTCGCTCTTCTTCACGGCATTTCCGTAGAGGGCACCCGCCCCGCCGATCGCGGCAAAGTAGACGGAGCCATTCCTTGCGATTGCCGCGCGGACCTCTTCGCTCATCTCGCCCTTTCCGATCATGCCGCCGAGCCCAAGATCGAGGAGACGGGGGGCGAAGGAATTCATGCGCGCCGAAGTCGTGGGCCCGCAGCTCCCCACGGCCTTTCCCGCGGGCGCGGGACAGGGCCCTGCATAGTAGATAAAGGCGCCCTTGAGGTCAAAGGGGAGGGGCATGTCCGCATCGAGGAGCTCAAAGAGCCGCTTGTGCGCACAGTCGCGGGCGGTGTAGATGGTGCCCGAGAGGAGCACGGCGTCCCCTGCATGCAGGGACTTGAGGTCGGCCTCCTTGAGGGGCAGGGTAAGCTCTTTCATAAGACCTCCTCCGCACTGCGCACGCAGTGACACTGGATATTGACGGCCACGGGAAGTCCCGCGATATGCGTCGGGGCGATCTCGCACTGCACGGCGAGGGCGGTGACCTCTCCCCCGAAGCCCTGCGGGCCGATGCCGAGCGCATTGATGCGGGCAAGCGCCTCCTCCTCGATGGCGGCGACATCCTCGCGCGCATGATGGCTCCCCACTTCGCGCGTGAGGGCCTTTTTGGCGAGGAGGGCACACCCGTCAAAGGTGGAGCCGATGCCCACGCCCACGACGACGGGAGGGCAGGGGCGGGACCCCGCGAGGCGGACCGTCTCCACGACGGCGCGGAGGATGCCCTCTCTCCCTTCGGCGGGGGTGAGCATGAAGAGGCGGCTCATGTTTTCGCTGCCGAATCCCTTCGGAAGGAAGGTAACGCGGACATGCTCCCCCTCTACGAGGTCTATATGAAGATAAGCGGGCGTATTGTCGCCCGTATTTTTTCGGGTCAGCGGGTCGCAGATGCTCTTGCGCAGGGGCTCATAGGCACGGCGGATGCCCGCGTCAATGGCCTCCCGCAGAGGGGGACCCTCGAGGCGCACGTCCTGCCCGAGCTCGAGGAGGACGACGGCATACCCCGTGTCCTGGCAGACGGGCATGTGTTCCCGCTTGGCGACGGCTTCGTTTTCAAGTGCCGTCTCGAGGGCATATCTCGCCGCGCCCGTCTCCCTTTTCACGCTCTCCTCGAGGGCGGTGCGGCAGCTGTCCGTGAGCGTGTAGGCGGCCTTGCGGGCGAGCCGATCTGCGCAACGCCCGATCTCTTCGGTACGGATGATCCTCATGGTAAACTCCTCCCTCTTATTATAAAAAAATTTTCCCGAAAAGACAAGCATTCGTTTGAACTTTCCCGAAAAAAACTGTATAATGGTGGTATGAACGCACGTCGCAGCGGGATGGAGGCGGGCATCGCCTATTCGCTCTCCGTCTTTATCCCCGTAATCTTCTCAGTCATCCTCGTCCTCGTCGCAGGATTTTTGGGAGAGGAATTTCTCGCCTCCGAGCTCTACCTCTACCTTGCCTTCCTCCTGCCGCAGGCGTCCATCCTCCTTGCGGTCATCATCTTTTTCCGCCGCACGAGGGCGCCTCTTCGCGCCGTCTACAGGCCCGCGAAGTGGTACTTCTATCCCGTCGCGCTCCTGCTTTCCTTCGGGCTCTTCGCGCTCTCGGGCCTCAATGAGCTCTTTTTGTCCATCTTTGAGCAGTTCGGCTTTCAGAGCCCCGAGGTCTCCATCCCCGATCTCGACGGATGGATGCTCCTGCCCGCCATCCTCGTGATCGCCGTCCTGCCCGCCTTCTTCGAGGAGACACTTCACCGCGGAATTTGCAGACTGGGGTTCGAAAACAGCGGGTTCGGGCCGCTCGCGACCATGCTCCTCTCTGGACTTTTCTTCTCCCTCTTTCATGGCAATCCCGTGCAGACGGTCTACCAATTTGTCTGCGGGTGCGCCTTTGCCCTCCTCGCGATCCGAAGCGGCAGTGTCTTCCCGTCCATGCTCGCCCATTTTACAAATAATGCCGTCGTGCTCATCCTCACCGCATGCGGCGTCGAGTACTTCCCCACGTGGGCCGCAGTCGCGGCGTGGTTTGCGCTCATCGGCGTCTGCGTCTTCCTCTTCTGTGGCATAAAGACCGAAAAGCGGGAGCCCCTCGACCGCCGCAGCTCCTTCTTCAAGGGCGCCTCGGTGGGCATCGTCATCTGTATCCTCGAGTGGGTCACCGTATTTCTGTCGGGATGGGGGCTCCTGTCATGACAAAGGTCACCCTCGTCTGTGTGGGCAAGCTGAAGGAGGACTACCTGAAGGCCGCCTGCGCCGAATACGCAAAGCGCCTCACCCGCTTCTGCCGCCTCGAGATCCGCGAACTTCCCGAGAGGCCCACGCTCAGAGAGGAGGGGGAGGACATTTTGAAGTGCCTCCGCGGCCATGTCTTCGTGCTCGCACCCGAGGGGAGGGAGATGACCTCGCCCGAGTTCGCCTCCTCCGTCCGCCGCGAAGTCGATGCGGGGCGGGAGATGACCTTCGTCATCGGCTCTTCGTGCGGGCTCGACGGCGCCGTAAAGGAGCGGGGCGAGCTGCTGTCCTTTTCGCGGCTCACCTTTCCCCATCAGCTCTTTCGCGTCCTCTTCCTCGAGCAGCTCTACCGCGCCTTTATGATCAACGCGGGCGCCGAATATCATAAATGAAATTGCCCTCCGCCGCATAGGATAGAGGGTGAATATCTACGAAGAAGTCGCGCGGTTCTACGCGCAGTACGGGGGCGAGAAGTGCGTCTTCGGCGAGAGCTGTGAGGGGCGTCCGCTCTTTGCCCTCCATGTGGGAGGGGAGGGCCCGCAGCTCCTCTCGCAATATGCCATCCACGGGCGGGAATGGGTCACAGGCCTTCTTGCCCTCACCCATGTCCGAAGGGGAGTGCCTCGCGGCGGCGTCTGGGTCATTCCGCTCGCCAATCCCGACGGCGCGCTCATCTCCGAAGTGGGAGCCTCTTCCCTCTCCGAAGAGAGGAGAGGTAGCGTCCTCGCCCTCGCGGGGAAGACGCCCCTTTCCCTCTGGAAGGCAAATGCCGAGGGCGTGGACCTCAATGTCAACTTCGATGCCCGCTGGGGGACGGGCGCGCAAAATCTCACACGGCCCGCTCCCGCAAATTATATCGGAGATGCGCCCTTTTCCGCACCCGAGTCGAGGGCGCTTCGCGACTTTACGCTCCGCATCCGCCCCGCCGCCACGGTGAGCTGGCACACCAAGGGGGAGGAAATTTACTACGCCTTTCATCAGCCCCTCGGCCGCCTCCTCCGCGACAGGAAACTCGCCTCCGTCCTCTCGGAGAGCACGGGGTATCCCATCGCCTACGCGAAAAATTCGGCGGGCGGGTATAAGGACTGGTGCGTGGAAAAACTGAAGATCCCCGCCTTCACGGTGGAGGCTGGCAGCAGCCGCTTTCCGCATCCTCTCTCACGGGAGGCGCTTCCCGAGATAGTCAATGCCTCGTTAGATGCCCTGTGGGCGCTTTCAGAGGCACTCTCATAGGTGACGGTATGCAAGAAAAGTATATGAAGATGGCCCTCCGCCTCGCCCAAAAGGCGGCAAGAGAGGGCGAAGTGCCCATTGGCGCCGTCGTCGTCGCGGACGGCAAAGTGGTGGGCAGGGGATACAATGTGCGCACCAAGCGCCAGCTCGCCACGGCCCATGCCGAGATGCGCGCCATCGATCAGGCATGCCGCAAGCTCCATTCGTGGAGATTGGAGGGAGCCAAGCTCTATGTCACGCTCGAGCCCTGCCCCATGTGCATGGGCGCCGTGCTCAACTCGCGCATCGAAAAGGTCTACTTCGGTGCCTATGAGCAGAAGGGGAGGAGCCTCACCGAAGCCCTCGCAAATGCCAACCTCCTCAACCACAGGGTGCAGGTGACGGGCGGCATCCTCGAGAAGGAATGCTCCGCGCTCATCACGGAATTCTTCTCCTCCATGCGCGCCCGCGAAAGGGCGGCCTCTTCGCCCGCCGTTCTCCCCTCGCAATCGCCTGACGACGGAAACGCAACCTGAAGTTGACAAAAAGAAACGCAAAAGCGGTGGACGATACGCCTGTTTCGGTGTATGATACTGTCGACAGACACAAGGAGAAAGGTATGACGACAGGCGAAAAGATCTATACTTGCCGCAAGCAGGCGGGCATGACACAGGAAGAACTCGCGGAGCGCCTCGGCGTGTCGCGGCAGGCCGTCTCCAAATGGGAGCAGGACGGCGCATTCCCCGAGACCAAACAGATCATGGAGCTCTGCAAACTCTTTCACATCTCGGCCGACGAGCTCCTCTTCGGAACGGAAAAGGCATCCGCAGTGGAACCTTCTCTCAAGAAGGACGGCGAGGAGGAAAGAGATAGAGCACCCGAAGCAGGGCCTTCTCCCGAAGAGGACGGAAGGGGAAAGACATGGGGCGTGATCGATCACGGCTCCGCCCTTCACTTCGAATACATCTCAAAGCGGCGCATCCTCGGGATGCCCCTCGTGCATGTCAATTTCGGGCTCGGGGCCTACCGCGCCCACGGATTCTTTTCCTTCGGGATCTTTGCGGCGGGGATCTTCTCTGCGGGGATCTTTGCAGCGGGCGTGCTTTCGGCGGGGATCTTCTCGCTCGGGCTCCTTGCCTTCGGCTCTTTCGTGCTCGGCGGGCTCGCCTTCGGCTCGATCGCGGCGGGGCTTGCGGCATTCGGCGGCGTCGCCTTCGGGATCCTCGCCATGGGCGGCGTCGCGGTGGGACAATTCGCCGTAGGCGGTGTCGCAGTGGGACAATTCGCCGTGGGGGATTGGGCGCAAGGATATCTTGCGATCGGGAAATCTCATGCGGGCGGCGAACATGCCTTCCTCATTCCCGACATGCTCGGGGCGCTGGAGGAGTTCCTCGCGGAGGATCTCCCCGAATGGATCTCTTCGTTCCTCTCCGCACTCGCGCACATTCTCTCCTGAGCCTTCACCGAAACAGAAAACAAAGTCAAAAGCCGCGTCGGAAACCTCCGCCGCGGCTTGTCTTATGCTTTCGAAGAGGTTTTGTATTATGTCACCCTGAGCGAAGTCAAAGGGCCGCCGCAGTCTTGATAATACGGCATTCGACTTTTCCCGTCATTCCGCTTCTTTCATGTCATTTCGCTTCTTTTATGTCATTTCGAGGCGAAGCCGAGAAATCTCAAGCCCGAGACCCTCACATTCGTTCGAAATGACGTGGAGAGGGCGGAATGACGCGGGGAGGGCGGATGACGTGGGGAGGGCGGAATGACGTAAGAAAGGTCGGGGAACTCCCGCTTGCGGGTGGTGGGGCCTCCTTGCTGTCCCCTTGAGGGGAAAGTGGCGCGCAGCGCCGAAAGGGGTGTCATCCTCCCGACGGGACATCTTCCTTCCAAAACGAAATTTCTCTCAGATGAGCGTCTCGTATTCCGCATAGAGGGCGTCGCTCTCACTGCGGAGGGCGGCGAGCTTTTCGGAAATTTCTCGCACCTTCTTGTAGTCGGCGGCGCATTCCGCGAGGAGTAGATTGAGCGCCTCTTCCTCTCCTTCGATCTCCTCGAGGCGCGTCTCGATCTCCTTCGTGCGAACCCTGCGGCGGGCATCGGCGGCGCGCTCTTCGCGGGAGCGGAAGCTCTCGGTGCGCTTGGGAGCGGGAGGGGCCTCCTTTGCCTCCTTCTCTTCCCGCTTATGGGCGAGAAATTCTCGGTAGCCGCCCGCAAAGAGGGTGAGCTGTCCGTCCTCGATGGCGTAGACCTTTGTGGCGAGGGACTCTATGAACCGCCTGTCGTGCGAGACGAAGAGGAGGGTCCCGTCATAGGCGCGCAGGGCCTCCTCGAGCGATTCTCTCGCGGGGAGGTCGAGGTGGTTGGTGGGCTCATCGAGGACGAGGAGATTGGCATTCGCCGTCTCCAGTGCGGCGAGACCGAGTTTTGCGCGCATGCCGCCCGAGAGCTCCTTTACCTTCTTGTCGATGTCCTCGGCGCCCAGTCCCGCGCGGGCGAGCAGACTTCTCGCGTCCGTCTGCGTGAGGCGGGGACAGCGCCCCCAAAAGGCATCGAGCACGCGCTCTTCGGGGTCGAGATCGGCATTCTCCTGGTCGTAAAATGCCGCCTTGACATATTTCCCCACGCGGACCGCAGCACTTCCCGAGAGGAAAAATTTGAGAAGCGTGCTCTTTCCCGTGCCGTTCTCGCCGACGAGGGCGCATCGGTCGCCGCGGAGAAGGGTAAAGGAAGCCCCCTTGAGGAGAGATTTCCCGCCCGCAGAGAGATCAAAGGAGGGCGCCTCGAGGACGCGCTCATAGGGCCTCTCCTCCGCGGTAAAGCGGAAACGGGGCGGTTCGGGCGGCGGCAGGGGCCTTTCGAGCACCTCCATGCGCTCGAGCTTATTGACGCGCGAGAGGGCGCTCTTTGCCGAGGTCGCCCGCACGATATGCCTGTCTACGAAGTCCTTGAGCTTTGCGATCTCCTCCTGCTGCTTCTCATAGGCGCGCAGAAGTTCCTTATACCGCTCCGCCTTGAGGACCTTATACTTCGTATAGTTGCCGCGGTAGAGGGTGAGTTTCTTGTGTTCGAGTTCGAGCGTTTTCGATGTGAGACGGTCGAGGAAATAGCGGTCGTGCGAGACGATGAGCAGGGCTCCCCGAAAGGAGGTGAGGTATTCCTCGAGCCAGAAGAGGGTCTGCGTGTCGAGATGGTTGGTGGGCTCGTCGAGGACGAGGAGGTCGGGCTCCTCGAGGAGAAGGCGGCAAAGTTTGAGTTTTGTGCGTTCTCCCCCGGACATGGTGGCCACCTTTTGCGTGTAGACGCCGCCGAATCCCATGCCGCCGAGCACGGTCGCGATTTTTACATCGAAGTGATAGCTGTCCCGTGCCGCGATGCGCCTTTCCAATCCGTCGATCCTCTGCGAGAGGGCGGAGAGCTCGGCGGGGGAGGCCTTTTCAAGTGCGCTCTGCGCCTCTTTCAGCCTCTCAATGAGCTCTTCATCCTCACGGAAGACCTCCCGCATGGCGCCATAGACGTCGCTGTCCGAATCGAATCCGCCGCTCTGGGGGAGATATCCCACCCGAAGTCCGCCCTTTCTGAAGACCTCGCCCGCGTCGGGGGTGAGCTCGCCGAGCATCAGGCGGAGCACCGTCGTCTTGCCCTCGCCGTTCGCCCCCACGAAGCCGTACCGCTCGCCCTCCTGCAACGCAAGCGAGGCGTCCTCTACGGTGGGGACGCCTTCGTATCCGAATGTGACATGGGAGAGTTGCAAGAGCATAGTTTTTCGCTCCGATAGGATACTGTAGGTATGAAAGAGAAGTTATTGCAGGAGGTGCGTTCGCTCGAGGCGCGCATTGCGGAGGCCTCGCCCGCGGAGGCGGGAAAGCTTGCCGTCCGCCTCGTCAGGCTGAAAGAGCGCCTCATGCGCGGGTCATAAGTCCCACTTGGGGATGAATTTTTTCGAGGCGCTCTCCTTTCCCTGCGTGTAGATCTCCGAAAAGCCGAGCTGAGCGGCATAGTCCACGACCCTGCGGTATTCGCGCGCCGTGACCGTGCGCCCGAGCTCCGGGTATTCGGAGACGCCCATGGGGGTATATTGCCGCATGACGGAGAGGGGCGCATCGCTCGGAAGGATATCCTTCAGAAAATCGAGCACACGGAGGGAATCCGAAGTGCACCCCGGGAGGACGAGATGCCGCACGAGAATGCCGCTTGCGAGCTCGCCCCTTTCCCCCCGTAGGAGGGGCTTTTTTGCCATGAGGGAGAGGGCGCGCGAGGCGACCTCGAAGTAGTCGCGCCTCCCCGTATAGCGCTCCGAGAGGGCGGGATCTGCGAACTTGAGGTCGGGCATCCATACGTCCACTTTTTCCATGAGTGCGGAGACCGCCTCCTCGGTGCAGTAGCCGCCCGAGTTGAAGACGACAGGGATCTTGGGATGATGGATCTCGAGCGCTTCCGCGACACTATCCCAGACATGGTCCGGGGTAACGAGGTCCAGACAGTCCGCGCCCATCTCCTCGAGACGGGAAAAGATCTCCGCAAGTTCTTCCGCCGAGACCGCTCTCCCGCGCTCCGCATGGGAGATCTCGTAGTTCTGGCAAAAGACGCAGCGGAGGGAGCAGCCCGAGAAGAAGACGGCGCCCGCCCCGTTCGTATGGCAGATGGGCGGCTCTTCATAGCGGTGGAGGGAAAAATTGGCGACGACGGGGCCCCTTACGCCGCATCGCCCCGCGGTCCTTTCGCGGTCCGCCCCGCACTTCACGGGGCAAAGAGTACACTTCATGAGAAAATTATAGCACATCTCCCCGCGATTTGCAAATAAAACCTCGCCTCCGTCGAAAAAACCGCCGCCCGAAGGAACAGGTGCTTCCCGCGGAGATTTCTTCCTTTGCGTGAAATGACGTTGGCATTTTGCTTGACATTTCCCGTGGGATTCCCTATAATAACAATACACGAGAGGAAGACGACTATGAGAAGATTTTTTACGAGTGAGAGTGTGACAGAGGGACATCCCGACAAGGTGTGCGACAAGATCGCAGACGCCATCCTGGACGAGCTCCTGAAACAGGACAGCTATGCCCGCTCGGCGGTGGAGTGCTGTGCTGCCTACAATACCCTCTTCATCACGGGAGAGGTGAGCGCAAAGGCGTCGGTGGACTACGAGGCGGTCGCACGCCGCGTCATCCGCGAGATCGGCTATCATCACGGCAGCTTTGCCTATGATGCCTGCAATGTGCTCTCCTATGTGCACGGCCAGTCGGCGGATATTGCGCTCGGGGTCGATGCCTCCGTCGAGAGAAAGGCGGGAGGGGACGAGTGGGATCTCCTCGGCGCGGGCGATCAAGGCATGATGTTCGGCTATGCCTGCCGCGAGACGGAGGAGCTCATGCCCCTTCCCATCGTGCTCGCCCACAAGCTCTCCAAGCGGCTTGCGGACCTCCGCAAGAGCCGCGAGCTCTCCTATCTCCGTCCCGACGGCAAGACGCAGGTCACCGTGGAGTACGAGGGCAAGACCCCCGTGCGCGTGGACACCATCGTCATCTCCACTCAGCATAAGGAGACCGTCTCGCAGGAGCAGATCCACGAGGACGTCAAAAATCTCGTCGTCAAGGCGGTCATCCCCGCCCATCTCCTCGACGAAAATACCAAGTACTATATCAATCCCACGGGCAAGTTCTCCATCGGCGGTCCGGAGGGGGATTCGGGGCTCACGGGCAGGAAGATCGTCGTCGATACCTATGGCGGCAGATGCGCGCACGGCGGCGGCTCCTTCTCGGGCAAGGACCCCACCAAGGTGGACAGGAGCGCCACCTACATGGCGCGCTATGTCTGTAAAAATCTCGTGGCGGCGGGGCTGTGCGACGAAGTGGAGATCGAGATCGCCTATGCCATCGGCGTCGCCCATCCCGTCTCCATCTTCGTGGATACCTTCGGCACGGGAAGATTGCCCGACGACAAGCTCGCCGAGATCGTGGAGAAGGAATTCGATCTCCGTCCCGCGGCCATCATCGAGACGCTCGGCCTTCGCCGTCCCATCTATGCCGAGACGGCGGCCTATGGCCATTTCGGGCGGGACAGCTTCCCGTGGGAGCGCACCGACCGCGCGGAGGACCTCAAGAAATATCTCGGCTGAGGGAGCGGACATGAATTCGAAAAAAAAGAGCGGGACGTTTACCCGAAGCATCGCCTATACCGCACTCTCCGTGGCGCTCATCACCGTCTGCGCGTGGATCACCGTGCCCGTAGGTGCCATCCCCGTGACCATGCAGACCTTCGCCGTCTGCCTTATCGGTGCCCTCCTCGGTCCGAAGAGGGGACTTGCCGCCATCGGCGTCTATCTCCTCATGGGGCTCGTCGGCATCCCCGTCTTTTCGGGCTTTGGCGGCGGTCCTGCGGCGCTCTTCGGCGTCACGGGCGGATATCTCTTCGGCTTTGCCTTTGCCGTCCTCTTTCCCGCGCTCGCCAAGAAGATCCCCGTGCGGCATGTGTGGGGGCGAGTTGTTCTCTTCTATGTCTCCATGGCCCTTGGGATCGCCGTCTGCTATGCCTTCGGAACGGCTTGGTTCGTCATCATGTACAGGTGCTCGGTGGGGTATGCGCTCACGCTGTGTGTCCTTCCCTACCTCCTTCCCGACGCCGTGAAGCTCGCCGTCGCCGCCCTGCTTGCGGTGCGCCTCGAGAGGCGTATCGCCTGAAATTTTCCGAATTTACGAATGGGAGCCCGCGCTCCCTTTTTCTTTTGAAAAAAATTCCGAAAGAAGTGCCGTTTCGACGAAATACCTCATCCTCTTCGGGGATAAAAGCGCTATGCTTGAGGAAAATGCCCGCGGAGGAAATCATGGCGCGAAAGATCTTATTGACGTCGGGCAAGGGAGGGGTCGGCAAGACGACGGTGTGCTGCAATCTCGCCGTCCAGCTCGCAAGGCGGGGATGCCGCGTCATCCTGTGCGACCTCGACCTCGGCCTCAACAATGCCGACATCGCCCTCGGTCTGGAAAACAGGGCGGCATATGGGCTGCTCGATGCCGTGGAGGGGAAGTGCCGCGCACGGCAGACCCTCGTGAAACATCCACGCTATCCCACCCTCTTTACCATCTCCAGCAGCCGCACGGGAGAGGACTATCTCTCGGCGCAGGCGGTGCGGCTCATCCTCGACTCCCTCTCGCCGCAGTTCGACTTCATCCTCCTCGACTCGCCCGCCGGGGTAGGGGAGGGATTCCGCCGTGCCGCCGCCTGCAGTGAGGAGGCCATCCTCGTCACGACGCCTCACCTCGCCTCCATGCGGGATGCCGATACCGCGCTCGGCCGCCTCATCGACTACCGCCTTTCCGTCCTCGGTATCGTCGTCAATCAGGTGCGAAGGGACCTCATGCGGCGGGGCGACGTCCTCACCGAGGGGGAGATCTCGGCCGCCCTCCGCCTTCCCGTCCTCGCCTCCGTCCCCGCCGACGACACCATCTTTTTGGAGAGCGTCTCCGAGCGCTCCCGCGCCTTCCGTGCCCTCGCCGACGCCGTCCTCCGCGCAGGGGCACAGGGCGCCCGTAAGGACGCATGAGAGGGGACAGAGAGCGGCTTGCCCGCCTCCTCGAGCGGGACAAGACGATGAAGGAACCCTCGCGGCAGGCGGCACTTGCGGAGTTCAAGCGGGTGGCGGAGGAATTTTTCGAGACGGACGGCGGCTTCCTCCTCACCGCGCACGAGGGCAAGAAGGGGACGGAGGTCGTCTTTACCTTCCGCATCGTGCGGGCAAAAAATTTCACCACGCTTTCCTGAAAAATTTCTCCCATAATGTTGACATTATGAAACAAGCCGTGCTATAATAGTAGGTAACGGAGGAATGATATGCGGAATTTTGTCATCTTGACGGATACGGGGAGCGACCTCCCCAAGGACTACTATGCGGCACACGCCGTCGAGGAGATCCCGCTCGGCTACACGATGGACGGGGTGACTTACGGCGGAGAGGAGGGCGGCTCCCTCGCGGTGAAGGAGTTCTATGCCCGTCTGCGCGGCGGCTCCATGCCCAAGACCTTTCAGGCGACCCCCGACCAGGCTTACAGGCATTTCGAGGCGCACGCGAAGAGGGGAGAGGACATGCTCGTGCTCGCCTTCTCTTCGGGCCTTTCGGGCACTTACAATAGCTATGTCCTCGCCGCAAGGGAACTTACGGAGAACTATCCCGAGGTGAAGATCGAGGTCGTGGACACGAAGTGCGCCTCCTACGGGCAGGGCCTCCTCGTGGACTACTGCGTGCGGAAAGCGGACGGCGGCGCCTCCCTCGCGGAGACCAAGGCCTATGCCGAAGAGCTCGTCCCGCGCATCTGTCACTACTTCACGGTGGAGGACCTCTTTCACCTGCACCGCGGCGGCAGAGTCTCTGCGGCGACGGCGGTCGTGGGCAGCATGCTCAAGATAAAACCCGTCCTGCATGTCGACGGAGAGGGGCACCTCATCGCCATCGGCAAGGCAATGGGCAGGAAGAAGTCCATCTCGGCCATCGCCGAAAAATTTCGGGAACTTCAGGAGCTCGGCCCGGATGACCCCGTCTTCTTCAGCCACGGCGACTGCGCGGGGGATGTAAATTTCCTGCTCGAACTTCTCAAAGACGACCTCGCGGGAAGGAGGGTGGAGGTCGCGGACATCGGCCCCGTCATCGGCACCCATTCGGGCGCGGGCACCCTCGCCATCTTCTTCCTCGGAAAGCATCGGTAATGCCGAAGACTCCTCTGCGAATTTGCGCGGAGGAGCCTTTTTTGCTTGACGGAAAGTGCGGAAACGTGTATACTTCATCATGTAAGGAGACAGCCATGGACTACAGAAAAGAATCCCTGAAATTACATGCAGAGTGGAGAGGAAAGATAGAGGTCACCCCCCGCGTGGAGGTGGACTCCCGCGAAAAACTCTCCCTCGCCTATACCCCCGGCGTCGCAGAGCCCTGCCTCGCCATTCAGCAGGACCCCGAAAAGAGCTTCGAGCTCACCCGCCGCTGGAATACGGTGCCCGTCATCACGGACGGAACTGCCGTCTTGGGCCTCGGCGACATCGGCCCCGAGGCGGGCATGCCCGTGATGGAGGGCAAGTGCGCCCTCTTTAAGGCATTCGGCGGCGTCGATGCCATCCCGCTCTGCATCCGCTCCAAGGACACCGACGAGATCGTGCGTACCATAGAGCTCCTCGCGGGCTCCTTCGGCGGCATCAATCTCGAGGACATCGCCGCGCCCCGCTGCTTCGAGATCGAGCGGCGGCTCATCGAGGACCTCGATATCCCCGTCTTCCACGACGACCAGCACGGCACCGCAGTCGTCACCGCGGCCGCTCTCCTCAACGCCCTCAGACTCGTCGGGAAAAAGATAGAGGGCTTCCGTGCCGTCATCAACGGTGCGGGGGCGGCGGGCATCGCCATCGCGAAATATCTCCTCAAGATGCAGGCGGGGGACATCATCCTCTGCGACAGGCAGGGCATCCTCTGCGCGGGCGACGGGAAGCTCACGGCCGCCAAGGAGGAGATCGCGCAGCTGACCAACCGCGAAAAGAAGACGGGCACCCTCGCCGACGCCATGCGGGGAGCCGACGTCTTCATCGGCGTCTCGGGCCCCAACTGCGTCACCAAGGAGATGATAAAGAGCATGGCAAGGGATGCCATCGTCTTTGCTTGTGCCAACCCGACCCCCGAGATCTCGCGCGAAGACGCCCTTGAGGCGGGTGCGGCGGTCGTCGGCACGGGCTCCTCGGAAAAGCCCAACCAGATCAACAATGTTCTCGTCTTCCCCGGGCTCTTCCGCGGCGCGCTCGACGTGAGGGCCTCGAAGATAAACTTCGAGATGATGTACGCGGCCTCCGAGGCGATCGCCTCCTGCGTGGGAGAAAAAGAGCTCACGCGGGACTATATCCTGCCCTACGCCTATGACCTCGCCGCACACGAGAAGGTGGCAAAGGCCGTCGCCGAAGCCGCGAGAAGGACAAAGGTAGCAAAACTCTGAAATTTCGCGCCGTACCCTCGGACATGGGTGCGGCGTCTTTCGTCCCGCGAGAAAATTTTCCTTTGCAAAAGCCCGCGGAGAGGGGAGAGCCCTTGCCCGCGCGCGTGAAAAAGTTTTTCTCTTCGGGCAAAAATTCCGTCAAAACCGTTGACGAACGGACGAAAATCGGCTAAAATAGTATCGGCGCGGGAAAGCGCCCCAATATACGAGGGAGGAATATCCAAGGTGATCACTCACGGAAACGAAATCAAGCTGTTCGCGGGCAACTCCAACCGTCCCCTTGCGGAGGCAATTGCCAAGAAGCTCAATACGAGCCTCGGCGATGTCGAAGTCACGAAATTTTCGGACGGCGAGACGTCGGTGCACATCGGCGAGACGGTGCGCGGCAAGGACCTCTTCATCATCCAGTCCACCTGCACCCCCGTCAACGACAACCTGATGGAACTGCTCATCATGATCGATGCCGCCAAGCGCGCTTCGGCGGGGCGCATCACGGCGGTCATGCCCTATTTCGGGTATGCCCGTCAGGACAGAAAGGCGCGTTCGCGCGATCCCATCACGGCAAAGCTCGTCGCCGACCTCCTCACGGGAGCGGGCGCCGACCGCGTGCTCACCATGGACCTCCACGCCGCCCAGATACAGGGATTTTTCAATATCCCCCTCGACAATCTGCTCGGCGGGCCCACCCTCTATAACTACTATGCCCAGAAGCTCGACGAGGACTATATCGTCGTCTCGCCCGATGTGGGCAGCGTCAACCGCTCGAGAAAGGTCGCCGAGCGCCTCGGCTGCCCCATGGCCATCATCGACAAGCGCCGTCCCAAGGCAAATGTCATGGAGGTCATGAATATCATCGGCAACGTGGAGGGCAAGAAGTGCCTCCTCGTCGACGACATGATAGACACGGCGGGCACCATCGTGCAGGGCGCCGAAGCCCTCGTGAATGCGGGTGCCAAGGAGATCAAGGCCTGCTGCACGCACGCCGTCCTCTCGGGTCCCGCGGTGGAGCGCCTGAAAAATTCGCCCATCGACGAGCTCGTCATGCTCGACACCATCCAGCTTCCCCCCGAGAAGAGGCTCGATAAGATAAAGATCCTCACGACGGCGGATATCTTCGCGGCTGCCATCGAAAATGTCTACCTCGACAGGCCGATGAGCAAGATCTACGACTAAAGCCTCGGGAAGCCGCCCTCGCGGCTTCCTTTATTTTTGAACGCTATGACCCTCATTGTCGGACTCGGCAATCCCGAAGAAAAATATGCAAAGACCTTTCACAACCTCGGCTTCCTTGCGGTCGGGGATTGTGCCGCGCTCCTCGGGACAAAATTCAAGAAAAAAGAGTGTGAGGCGAGCGTCGCCGAGGCCTATCTCGGCGGCGAAAAGATAATCCTCGCCCGTCCGCTCACCTACATGAACGCTTCGGGGCGCGCCGTAAATCAGCTCATGAAGAAGTATAAGGTGGCGCCGCACGAGCTCATCGTCCTCTACGACGACTACGACCTGCCGAAAGGGCACGTCCGCGTCCGCCCGCAGGGGAGCGCGGGGACGCACAACGGCATGCGTTCGGTCATCGCCGAGACGGGGGTGAGCGAATTTGCGCGCATCCGCATCGGCATCCGCGACGAAGAGGTGCAGATCCCGCTCATCAACTATGTCCTCTCCGAGGTGAGGCGGGAAGACTATAACCTCTTCGTGTCCGCCTGCCGCCGCGCCGCCGAGGCCGCGGTCGCACTCGCGGGCGGGGAGAGCATCGACCTTGTCATGACGAAGTATAACGGATGAGTTTCTTTTCCTTTGAAGCGCTGGGCGGGGAATTTACCGCACTCGGCGAAGATCTTGCCCGCGGCATCCCCGTGGCGGCCTATGGGGTAGACGATCCCCGCAAATATCTCATTTGCTCGCTTGCTCCGCAGCGGGCTCTTTACATTTGCGCCGATTCTCTCTCCGCAAAGCGCGCGGCAGACGCTATCTCCGCGCTCGGCGGGAAAAAGGTCGTCCTCCTGCCCGCCAAGGACGAGGTGCTCACCTACCGAAAGGCCCTCTCAAAGGACGCACTCTACGCCCGTCTCGCCGCCCTGCACGCGTGGAGCCGTGGGGCCGACGTGCTGGTCACCGATATCGAGGCCATCATCCAGCTCGTCCCCAAGCGCCTTCCCGTCTTCTCCCTCAGGGTGGGGGAGGAGTGCAATATGCACGAACTCGTGGAGGCGCTCGCGGAGGCGGGCTACTCGCGCGAATACACCGTGGACGGCAGAGGGGCCTTTTCCGTGCGCGGAGATATCCTCGACATCTGGCCCGTCAACCTCGAGCACCCCGTGCGCATCGACTTCTTCGACGATGAGGTGGAGGCGGTCAAGCCCTACGACGAGGTGACGGGGGAGCGCCTTCCGCAGGAGAGCGGCGCAGAGATCCTCGCGGCGACCGACATCCTCCTCGCGGAGGGAGAAGAGACCCTCCTCGCCGCCGTCCTCGAGGCAGAGACGCGCGCGGCAAAGGATGCCGCCGCATATGCCCGCATGGATCAGATCCGCGGAGAGATCCTCGAGAGCGGCTGCCGCTCCTCCTTCCTCTTCCCCCTTCTCGAAAATGCAGGCTCTGTCTTCGACCTTCTCGGCGAGGGCGTGACCATCTTTTTCGACGAATGCAAGCTCATCCGCGACAAGCTCACGGGACTTCGCTCGGAGCACCATGAGCGCTTCAAGGCCCTCCTCGCGGGGGGAGAATGCATGCACTTTTCGGAGAGGCAGTACCTTCCCGAAGAGGCCCTTGCCCGTGTGCGCGACTATCCCTGCGCCGCCCTCATGGCCTTTCTGGGAGATGTCGGCTTCTTCACGCCCATGGCGCTCCGCCACTTCACTTCGGCGCCGCCGCGGCAATATGTCAACTCCTTTCCCGACCTCTACAGCGACCTCCGCATCTGGCGGCAGACGGGCTACCGCACCCTGCTCTATGCGGGCACGCGGGAGCGCGCGGAAAAGCTCCGTGACATGCTTTACGAAGAGGGGATCGCGGACACGGTATGCCCCGAGAAGCTCGAAGACTTAAAAGGGGTCTCCGTCCTTTCCGACGAACTCGAGCACGGCATGCTCCTCCATGAGTGCAAGCTCGCCGTCATCGGCACCCGCGACCTCTACACCAAGGCGCCGAAGGCCAAGCACATCCGCCGAAAGCGCGGCGACCTCTTCGTCGCACCCGAGGTGGGCGACTACGCAGTCCATGAGACCCACGGCATCGGGCGCATCACGGGCACCGACAAGATCGAGACGACGGACGGGATCAAGGAATACATCGCCATCGAATACGCGGGCGGCGACAAGCTCTATGTCCCCGTCGAGCAGATGGACGTCCTGTCCAAATATGTGGGGAGCGAGCATCCCGCCCTCTCGAAGATCGGGGGCGCCGAGTTCGAGCGCGTCAAGGCGCGCCTTCGGGCCTCCCTCAAGAAGATGGCCTTTGACCTTCGGCAGCTCTATGCCGAGCGGCAGGAGAAGAAGGGATATGTCTTTCCCTACTTCACCGAGGAGATGGAGGAGTTCAACGCGGCCTTTCCCTATGAGGAGACGGCGGACCAGCTCCGCTCGGAGGAGGAGATCGCCGAGGACATGTGTTCGGGAAAGGTCATGGACCGCCTCCTCTGCGGCGATGTGGGATTCGGCAAGACGGAGGTAGCCCTGCGCGCCGCCTACCGCTGCATTCTGGCGGGCAGACAGGTCGCCCTCATGTGTCCGAGCACCGTTCTCTCCGAACAGCACTTCCGCACGGCCGCCGAGCGCATGTCCCCCTTCGGCGTGCGCGTGGAATGCCTCAACCGCTTCCGCACTGACCGCGAGATCGCTGTCATCCTCACCAAACTCGACAGAGGGGAGGTGGACCTCCTCATCGGGACCCACCGCCTGCTCTCCAATGACGTCGTCTTCCGCGACCTCGGTCTCCTCATCCTCGACGAGGAGCAGCGCTTCGGGGTGGAGCACAAGGAGAAGATAAAGAATATCAAGCGGGACGTCGACTGCCTCACGATGACGGCGACACCCATCCCGCGCACCCTCCATCTCTCTCTTTCGGGTATCCGCGATATCTCCACCATCTCCACGCCGCCCGTCGCCCGCCTGCCCGTGCAGACCTATGTCGCCGAGGAGACGGAGACCCTCATCCGCGACGCCTGCATCCGCGAACTCTCGCGGAAGGGGCAGATCTTCCTCCTCTATAACCACGTGGAGACCATACGGGAATTTGCCGACCGCATCGCCGCCATCGTGCCCGAGGCGCGCGTCGCCGTCGCCCACGGCAGGATGGACCGCGCCTCCCTCGAGAAGAATGTCTTTGGCTTCTACCGCGGGGAGAGCGACCTCCTCGTCACTACGACCATCATCGAGAACGGCATCGACCTGCCCAATGCAAATACCCTCATCGTCATCGATTCCGACCGCCTCGGCATCTCCCAGCTCTATCAGCTCCGAGGCAGGGTGGGGAGGGGTACCCGCCTCGCCCACGCCTACTTCACCTACAAGCCCGCGCGCATCATGACGACGACGGCCGCCGAGCGGCTCAAGGCCATCATGCAGTTCACCGAGCTCGGGTCGGGCTTCCGCATCGCCATGCGCGACCTTGAGATCAGGGGCGCGGGCAATGTCCTCGGCGCCGAACAGCACGGACACATGGACAAGGTGGGCTATGAGCTCTATGCCAAGCTCCTCAAGGAGGAACTCACGGGGGAACACTTCGAGTCGGTCGATCTCGACATCAAGGCGACCGCCTTTATCCCCGAGACCTACGTGGAGTCCAATGCGGGGCGCATGGATTGCTACAAGCAGATCGCCGAGATCCGCAGTGTCGCCGACTATAAGCGGGTGTGCACCTCCATGGAGGAGCAGTACGGCCCTCTCCCCGAACCTACCTTTAACCTCCTCGTCATCGCACTCATGAAGAGCTATGCCTCCCGCCTCAAGGTCAAAAAACTTTCGGTGGGGCCCAAGGGCGGCGGCATCGAATTCCGCGAGCTTGCGGCGCTCTCACACGGCGGGCTGACGGCCGCACTGGAGCACTGGAAGGGAAGGGTGAGCCTCGAGATGACGAGCGCGCCCATCCTCCGCTTCCCCGCGGCGGGCAGCGGCGGAAAGACCCTCGTCGCCATGACGAAATTTTTGAAGGAAGCCTCGGCAAAGCCGCGCGCATGAGCTTCGGAGTCGGACTTTTTTCGTAATTTTATCAATTTTTCACCGAAACAGGCGGAGAAAGGATTGCACTTTTCGGCGAATTGGTTTATAATAGAGAGAGTTATGGAGCGCGCATACGCACGCGCGCTATGAAAAAAGCAATCGGAGTACAGCTATGAACAGAAAACAGAAAGCAGCTTCCGTCGCGCTCGCCGCACTCTTTGCCTGCGGTGCGCTCGCCGGCTGCGATGCTCTCACGACCATCGATTCCGAAAAGGATTACGCACAGGTCATCGCGGAAGTCAACCTCCTCAATCACGAAGATTTTGCGGAGGGCGGCAAGTTCGCACAGTATAAGGACGCCGTGTCCACCGTCGAGATCTCCAAGCGCGATCTCGTGGCGAGCTATGTCTCGAGCGGGTACAGCCTCCAGCAGCAGTACGGCATGAGCTACAGCCAGATCTTCCCCACCCTCGCACAGTCCCTCGCCAACCGCGAGCTCTATGTGCAGTATGCCAAGGTAGACTTCCTCGCCACGGGCAACGAAGAGGGTAAGACCTATTCCGTCGAAGACTATAAGAAGGCGACGGAGGGCGACATGAGCGACACCGAGCGCGAAGTGGCGGGCATCGGCTATTTCCTCGAGGAAGAGGAAAAGGCAAAGGCCGTGTACGACCTCCGCAAGTCCATCAATACCAACATCGACTCCATCGAGGAGGACATCATCAAGGTCGAAGAGGATACGGACAGCTACACTCCCGACTCCGACGTGAGGACGCTTCCCTCGGGCGCCGAGACGGAGAATGAGGACTACTATCCCGAGACCTACGCCATCTGGACGGGCAAGGAGGGGGATTCCGCACTCGGCGAATACGAGAAGCTCCCCGGCTCCACCCGCACGACGCGCAGAAAGGCGTACATCCGCTATCTCGCCAACCTCCGCGCCAATTCCCTCATCAACAAGTCGGAAAATGCCTCCGACATCGAGGAGACGGACTATTTCGACAACCAGCTCAAATCTTCCTATTCCGCAAAGCTCATCGAGAAGATGACGGACAAGCTCGAGAAGGAAGTGGAGAAGGACCTCAACGCGGCGTGGGCGACAGACGAATTTAAGGACGCGCTCGCCAACGACGCCAATACCTATGCGACCGACCGTGCCGCCTTCGAGCAGGCCCTCGACGGCATGAGCGATACCTCCTTTGTCCTCGCCTCGCCGACGGACAGCACGACACAGGAAAATGACGCCTACGGGTTCGTCATCAATATCCTCCTTCCCTTCTCCGACCTGCAGACGCAGGCGCTCGGCGAAGTCTCCGCCGACTACGGCGACGAGAAGGGCAACCACTTCGCGGCGCGCGCACGCCTCCTCGAGAAGATCACGGCGACCGACCTCCGCGGCACGTGGTTCACGGGCAAGACGGACTACTCCTTCAAGGCCGCAGACGACGCCTTCACGAACGGTGATGCGGGGCGCGACCGCCTCTTCTTCGAGCACAGTTTCGAGAAGAGCGACAAGTACGAGGAGATGGAGAAGTACTTCGGCAAGTATACCTATAACGGCACCGTCACCGAGACGGACGCAAGCGGCAAGGCGAAGTACACCCTCACGCCCGCAAAGATAGGGATCGACGGCTTCCTCACCGAGATGAAAAACTACCTTGCCTTCGCGATGAAGGACTATGGCGCGGGAGCGATGGAGACCATCACGGAAAAGCCCGCCGACTATTATGCGCCCGCGACCTTCTATAAGGACAACGGCGAAGTGGACTACAGTAAGTTCGTCTATGAGATGGGCAAGCTCACCTACTTCGAACAGAATGGCTACGACGCCAATAAGCTCTTCGTGAAGGGCTCCGCGGAAAATATCGCACTCTCCGTCATAAACGAGCTCTCCTTCGCGTACAATACGGATACAGGCGGGCTCAACAGCTACCTCGGCTACTCCATCTCCCCCTATAAGACCAACTATATGTCGGAGTTTGAGTATGCCGCACAGCTCGTCGTAAAGGAGGGCGCGGGCAGCTATGCCGTCGTTCCCACCGATTACGGCTGGCACATCATCTACTGCACCTTCTCCTTCGCCGATGCCGCGCAGCCCTTCGACTTCAACTATGAAGAGAAGGACGACGAGGGGACCTTCTCCGCCCTCTACTTCGAGGCGCTGAAGTCCGATGCCGTGAGCACGGCGGCCGGTAACAAGCAGTCAAAGGCCATCTCGACCTATTCGGACGCTTGTTCGACCATCTACGAGGGACGCTTCAAAGATCTCATGAATCTCGTTTGATGCAATTTTGGGAATGGATCCTGAAGTCATTTTTACTTGGTACGGTGCAGGGACTCACAGAGTTCCTGCCCGTTTCATCTAGCGGACATTTGCTCCTTCTGGAGCGTGTCCTCGGGTATGCACCGCAGGGCGGAAGTCTCACTTTCGTCAACATCATGCTCCACTTCGGCACCCTGCTCGCCGTCGTCTTCGTCTTTCGAAAGGACCTCCTCGCCCTTTTCCGCCCGCCCTTTCGGGAGCTCTTTATGCTCCTCTCGGCGACGATCCCCGCCGCACTCGTCGGCGTCCTGTGGGAGGAGAAAATCGACGCGCTCTTTGCGGGAGAGAGGGGACTTTTCTTCCTCTTTCTCCTCTTCGGCGTGACGGCCGTCCTCCTCCTCGGAGCGGAGATCGCCGCGCATCGGAAGAGGACCCCCTTCGGCCGGAAGGCGGGGATGGCGATGGGGCTCATGCAGGCGGTCGCCGTGCTCCCCGGACTCTCAAGGAGCGGCTCCACGATCGCCGCGGGTATCTTCGCGGGCGCCGATGCCGAGCGCGCCTCCCGCTTCTCCTTCCTCATGAGCATCCCCATCATCGCGGGCGGCGCCTGTATGGGCCTTCTCGGCGCCCTCACGGATGGGACCGCCCTCTCGGATCCCATGGAGATCTGGGGCATCCTCACGGGAATGGCGGCGGCTGCTGTCTCGGGCTATCTCGCTCTCCGCCTCATGCTCCGCGTCGTGAAGCGGGCAAACTATAAGTGGTTCGCCCTCTACCTCCTCCTCTTGTCCCTCACGGGGCTGTGGCTCAATTGCCTCGGCATCCTCGTCTGAAATATGGGAGACCGTGCATAGTTTGCGGTCTCCTTTCGCATGCTGAGAGAAGGAGGTAACAGCTATGCAGCTCAATTGCGGAGATATCTGCCCCAAGACGGGCGCCTATCGGGTCGTGGACCGCAGCGGTCGCGTGGTAGGCACGGTGTATGTGGGCGAGGGCGAGACGATGCCCCCCACGCAGGTCGCCGACTGCCACTACGAATCGGAGAACGACTGAAAAAAACGGAGATTGCCTCGGCAGTCTCCGTTTTTTGCTTTCTGTTATGATGTTATCGCGCGAATGGGGGTCTATCTCAGGATCTCCTCGACGGCGCGCACTTCCTCCTCGGTAAAGTTGGGGTCGACCTGCATATTCTCGAGCACCTGCGCGGAGGAGGATGCGCCGATGATGACCGTCGCCACCGCCTTCTGGCGGAGGACCCATGAGAGGGCGAGCGCCGAGAGGGTCTGCCCGCGCCCTGCGGCAAATTCGCGGAGACGGCCGAGCCTTTGGAGCATGGCGGGGGTGAGGAGGTCCTCCTTCAGCGTCTTCGTCTTGTGCATGCGGCTGTCCGCGGGGACGCCGTTTGCATAGCGGTCGGTGAGGAGACCCTGCTCGAGAGGGGAGTAGACGGCGAGCCCGAAGCCTTCCCTCTCGGCATAGGCGGGCAGTCCGTCCTCCTCGATATGTCGGTCGAGCAGATTATAGCGGACCTGATTGAGGACAAAGGGGGTCTTCAGTTCGCGGAAGACGGCGATGGCCGCCTCCGTCTGCGCACGGGAATAGTTGGAAATGCCTACATAGAGCGCCTTTCCCTGCATCACGATGCCGTGCAGGGCGAGGCAGGTCTCCTCGATGGGCGTCGCGGGGTCGGGGCGATGGTGGTAAAAGATGTCCACATAGTCGAGCCCCATGCGCCTTAAGCTTTGGTCGAGGGAGGCGGTGAGGTATTTCTTGCTCCCGCCGTCTCCGTAGGGGCCCTCCCACATGGGATAGCCCGCCTTGGTGGAGATGCACATCTCGTCGCGGTAGGGGGCGAGGCCCTCCTTCAGGATGCGCCCGAAATTTTCCTCTGCCGAGCCGCTGCGGGGGCCATAGTCATTGGCGAGGTCGAAGTGGCAGATGCCGTTGTCAAATGCCGTGTACAGGGTGTCGCGCATGATCTCAAAGGAGTCCACGCTGCCGAAGTTCTGCCAGAGCCCGAGCGAGACCTCGGGGAGGCGAAGCCCGCTCCTTCCCGCCGCGCGGTAAGTCATCCCCTTGCGGTAGCGCATGGGGTCGGGAAGTCTCCCGCGGTTTGCGAGGAGATGGCGATAGGTCTCCTCATCGAGTTCTCTGCCGCTCACGAAGCGATCTTTCATCTCATGTTCCTCCTTCGGACACAATGATTGTATCACATTCCGAAGAAAAATGCAAGCCCACGCGCGAAAAAAGGAACCGAGCGGAGGCAGGGCTGCATACGATGAGAATATGGAGACGAAGACGGAAAAGGGGAGTGTGCGGCTGCTTGCGCCACTGTATGCGGGACGGAAGGGCATCTTGCGGGCGGCCCTGCAATATGTCTATCAGGCCGTGCGGCTTGGGAAGGGGGAGGAGGCTGCCGCCTTCGCCGCGCTTGCGGGAGTCAAATTCCGCGACTTCGAGAGGTTGGGCGCCCTCCTTCTGGAGCTCGGCGCCGACCCCGTCTTTACGGCGTGCCCGCCCTATCCCGTCTCCTATTTCTCCTGCGCGGGGGTGGACTATGCGAAGTCCCTGCCCGCCATGCTCTCCTCCGACCTTGCGATGGAGGAAGGGCTCTCCGAGGAAATTTTTGCCGCGGCCGAGGCACTTCCCGCCCACCGCTCGGCTCTTGCAGAGATGGGCGCGCACTGTCTGTCGGCGAAAGAGACCCTCTCGGGTCTCGGCGCATTGACATAAAACGATGGCACCATGTCCGAGGTGAGCGCCTCAATTCGGCGGGTCGTTCTTCTCGGGGAGAAATTTCCAATAGCGCACGGGCATGTATCCGCGCATCTGCTTCAGCCGCTCCCGTGAGGGGATATTGACCGTTTTGTAGTATTCCCGCCAGAGCGCCTGCCACGCCTCTTCGTCCGCGGAGAGCACGACTTCGGCCTGCCCAAGGGGCGCGGTAAAGAGCTTCGTCCCATCCGAGACGGCCGCCTTTTGCCGCTTGGTGTCGTGGATGACGAAGGGATACCCCTTGAGCCGCACCAGAAAATGGCGGGCGAGGAGGTCCACGATGTCGGCATCGGGCGCGCAGGGAGCATAGAGCGCGCCGCTCTCGCACTCCATGAAGCGGAGGAAGCCATGCATGCGGTGCACCTCGAAGTTGACGCGGCGGATGCAGGCATCGGCGGCGGCGACGGCGTCCTCGGCGAGCATGCCGCGCACGGGCTTTCCCGCCTTAGCGAGGAATTTGAAATAGTTGAGCGCCACGGTGTCGCGGTCCTCTTCGCCGCTCCGAAGGAGGGTATCGAGGTCGGACATGCTGTCCTTGTCGAGCTCGAGGAGGCGCTTTTTCGCCTTCTCCGCCCTCCGCTTGTCGGTGCAGACAAAGACAGTCTTCTGCGAAAGGGAGAGCTGCGCCCTGCCCGAGGTCAGCACGGCGTCGTCATCCGAAAAGGCATAGAGCAGGGCGGTGAGGAAGGCATCTTTGCTGCCGTCGTAAAAGTAGATCACAGTTCCCCCGTGCGCACCGAGCGTGCGCGTTCCGTCTCGGCGTAGGAAAAGAGGTCGAGCTGGACGGCGTTTTCCGCCCGCTCGCCCGCGGTGAGAAGTCCGCGGATCTCCCGCTCCGCCGCGCCGCAAAATTTTCCGTTCGCGGTGATAAAGTGCCTCGCGCGCTTGAGGACGACGCGCATCTTTTTGAGTGCGGAGAAATCGAGTGTGGTATATTTGCGCGCCTCGGTGATCTTATAGGCGCTCCGTGCGCCGATGCCGGGCACGCGCAGAAGCACCTCGAGGGGCGCGCGGTTGACCTCCACGGGAAAGAGATGGAGATTGCGGAGGGCCCACGCACACTTGGGGTCGAGGTCGAGGGGAAGGTCTTCTCCCTCTTCCACGAGCTCCTCGACCGAAAAGCCGTAGAAGCGGAGGAGCCAATCGGCCTGATAGAGGCGGTGCTCCCTGCACGCCCCCGCGGCCGCGGGCTCATCGGGAAGGATGCCGTCGTGCACGAGGGGGACATAGGAGGAGTAATAGACCCGCTTAAGCCCCGCATTGCGGTAGAGCCCCTCGGAGAGGCGGAGGATCTTGCCGTCCCGCTCGGGACTTGCCCCCACGATCATCTGGGTGGTCTGTCCCGCAGGGAGGAAGTGCCCTTTCTTCCTCTCCGCCTTAAATTCGGCGCGCTCCCTTTGCAGGCGGAGCATGGGGACGAGGAGGCTCTCGCGGCTCTTCTGGGGAGCGAGGAGCTTCAGGCTCTCCTCGGAGGGCAGTTCGATATTGTAGCTCATGCGGTCGGCATATTTCGCCGTCTCGTGCACGAGGAGGGGATCGGCGCGCGGAATGCCCTTCACATGGACATATCCGAAAAATTTATACTCCGTGCGCAGCTTCTTCACGACCTCGAGGAGACGCTCCATGGTGTAGTCGGGCGAGATGTGCACCGCCGAGGAGAGGAAGAGCCCCTCGATATAGTTGCGCTTGTAGAAGTCCATCACGAGCTCGCAGATCTCTTGGGGCTCGGCGGTCGCGCGGGGGACGTCTGCTCCCGCACGGGACATGCAGTAGCGGCAGTGAAAGATGCAGTCATTGGAGAGGAGGATCTTCAGGAGGGAGATGCACCGCCCGTCGGGCGTGAAGGAATGGCAGCACCCCGCCGCATAGCCGTTCCCGATGCCGCCTTCATTTTTTCTCCCGCTCCCCGAGGAGGAACAGGAGACGTCGTATTTCGCGCTCTCCGTCAGGATGCGTAGCCTGTCTTCCGAGATCATACCCACTCCCTTTTGGGACAGTATACCATTTTTTCGCAAAAATGTCAAACGTTTGTTCTCCATTTTGCAAACTTTTGTTCGGAAAATTTTTCTTGCGCTCCCGTGCGGAGTATGGTATAATGGAGAGGATTTCACGAGATTTTCACCCTGTCTTTAGGGGAATATGACTTGAGGAGCGTATAATGAGGCGGAAAGGTGAGAAGATGAAGATCCTGATCGTAGACGACGAGGCGATGATCCGCGCCGTTCTCCGCGAATATGTGGAGTTCGAGGGCGGGGAGGCGGACGAGGCGCAGGACGGCATGGAGGCCGTCAGGAAGTGTCGCGAGACCGCCTACGACGCCGTGCTCATGGACATCATGATGCCCAAGCTCGACGGCTTTTCCGCAGTGCGGGAGATCCGCAAGTTTTCCGCCGTGCCCGTCATCATGCTCTCCGCCCGCGGCGAGGAGTATGACAAGCTCTTCGGCTTCGAGATAGGCTCCGACGACTATGTGACCAAGCCCTTTTCTCCCAAGGAGGTCATGGCGCGCATCCATGCCGTCATCCGCCGCGGAAAGGCGCCCGAGAGCGAGGTCTATGACTTCGAGGGGCTCCGCGTGGACGTGACGGGCAGGACGGTCGCAGTCGACGGGGTGCGGGTGGAACTCACGCCCAAAGAATATGAACTCCTCTTCTATTTCGTGCAGAATGCGGGCGTCGCACTGACGCGGGAGCGCCTCCTCAACAAGGTGTGGGGGTACGACTTCTACGGCGACGACCGCACCGTGGACACCCACGTCAAGATGCTGCGGGGCAATCTCGGAAAATATCGCAAATTCATCGTCACCCTGCGCGGCCTCGGCTATAAGTTCGAGGTCGAGAAGTAAGGGGCGCGGGGATGGCGCGCGGAAAGAAGAAGGCATTGAGGACGGGCAGGAGCCTGAACCTCATTTTGTGGTGCTGTTTTACCCTCTTCGCGCTCATCCTCCTCATCCTCTTCATCACGCTGCAGACCCTCTTCGTCTCGGGAGGATACCGCGCGCAGACGGTCGAACTTCTGAGGCGGGCAAGCGGGGAGATGGAGGACCTTTTGACCGACGCGGACGCCCTCGATGCCTCTCTCCGCATGCAGCTCACCGAGGTGGGGGAGCGGTACGATGTGACCTTTCGCTTTCTCACGCTGGACGGGCGAAGCGCCTTTTCGGATGCGGGGTATGAGCTCTATCCCGAGATCGCCGAGGACCTCAAGGGCCGTCTCTCGGCGCAGGGGGAGCGCACCGTCACCATCCGCGAGGAGGACCTCCTCGCCTATGCCTCCCTCGTCGAGAAGGGGGGCGAAACCTACTTTCTCTATCTCTCGAGCTCGCTCGCCCGCCTCGAACCCTTTGAGAGCGGACTACTGTGGCTCTCCCTCGCCATCGCACTCTTTTCCGTCGTCCTTGCCTTTGCGGTGAGCGGCGCCGTCTCCCTCCTCATCACGAAGCCCGTGACCGAGGTCACCGACCGCGCCAAGGCCCTCGCGCGGGGCGAATATGGGGAGGAGGAACACAGGGACTACTATTGCCTCGAGATGGCGGAGCTCTCCGACGCCCTCGACTATGCCCGCCGCGAGATCGGAAAAAGCGACGCCATGCAGCGGGAGCTCATCGCAAATGTCTCGCACGACTTCAAGACTCCGCTCACCATGATCAAGGCATATGCCTCCATGATCCGCGAGATTTCTGGAAGCAATGAGCAAAAACGGAATACCCATGCCCAGATCATCATCGACGAAACGGACCGTCTCACAAATCTGGTCAACGACGTTTTAGACCTCTCCAAACTGCGCGCGGGGGTGGGAAAGGAGCTCCCCGTGCACTTCGACCTCTCGGAGGAAGTCACGGCCCTTCTGGAGCGCTTCCGCTACCTCGAGGAGACGGAAGGGTATACCTTTGAAAAGGACATTGAGGCGGGGATCACCGTCTTT
Organism: uncultured Clostridia bacterium; assembly: GCA_947597925.1. GTDB lineage: Bacteria > Bacillota > Clostridia > Christensenellales > Borkfalkiaceae > Gallimonas. The sequence goes on from CANQFA010000002.1 coordinate 77,760, forward strand.
GCGGCGCGGGAACGTATCCTGCAGGTCGTCTATAACCTCGTGGGTAATGCCGTGAACTATACGGGAGAGGACAAGCGGGTCGCCATCCGTCTCTTCCGCACCGCGGCAGGATGCCGCCTCGAGGTGGAGGACACGGGACAGGGCATCCCCGAAGAGGAGCGCGCCACCATCTGGGACCGCTACTACCGCTCGAGCGAGACGCACCGCCGTCCCGTGGGCGGCACGGGGCTCGGGCTCTCCATCGTAAAGAGCATCCTCATCTCGCAAAAATGCCCCTTCGGCGTCCTGTCCGAAGAGGGAAAGGGAAGTATTTTCTGGGTGGAATTCATCGACGAAACAGAGGAGGACAAGGTATGAAAAGAGGGCTTATTGCGCTGTTTTTCGCACCCATGTTCCTTTTTTCCGCTGCGCCCCTCGCGGCGAATGCAAAGTCGGAGGAGTGGCGGGGCGGCTCCGTGGTGACGGGCGCCGTGCCCATCGGGGAGGGGCTCCTTCTCGAGCAGCAGAGCATCACCTTGCACATCGGCAGCCTCCCGGGCGAGGCGTCCTACGACGCCTATGTCCGCTCGGAGTATGTCCTCTCCAATCCCTCGGAGGAGGAAAAGTCCCTGCACGTCCTCTTCCCCTGCGGCACCGCGCCGCAATACGAGCACGGCAACTTCGGCGCGGAATGCTGTGAGCTGACGGCGGACGGGGAGCGGGTAGAGGCCTCCCTGCGCCATACCTTTGTGGGGTACTATAACCCCTCCCTGAATGTCGAAAATGTGCTCATGCAGTGCGAAGGGGAGCGGACGGACGACTTCTACTTTCCCGACCTTGCCGTCCATGAACATATCTATACCTTCGACCTTCCCGAGGAGGCGCTCGGAGACAGCGGGCGGCGGTATCTCACCTTCGTCCTCACCTTTGACTGCGACCCCATAAGGACGCGCATCATGGCCTCTCGCCGCATGTACACCGAGATCGTGGACGGGCGCATGCGGGCGAGTTTCGACGTCGAGGCGGGCAAAAACGAGATCATCCTCGCCGTCGCGGGGGAGGACGTAAAGGGAATGGACTACGGCGTCTTCTCCGACCGCGGCAGCAGCGAAGAGGTACAGGCGGGCACCATTGCAGAGACAGACAAACAGTGCACCTTCGGCGAATATGCCATGCGCACCTATCCCGAGGAGACTGCCATCTCCCCCGAGGACTGGTGTTGCGGGTTTATCACCATGCTCACGCGCAGTACGAGCGGCGCCATCGTCTATGCCGTCCCCGATTCCCTGCGCGAGGAAGCCTTTATGCCGTGGTATGAGTATTCTCTCACCCTGCCCGCGCACGGCACCCTCGTGCATGCGGTGAAAGAGCCCATCTATCCCGCCCTCGGCGAGGGGAAATTTGTCTACGTCTACCTCCTTTCGCCCCTGCGGCGGTGGGGGAGCGGAAAGGTAGAGGTCACCCTCGAGACGCCCTACTACCTCGCGCACAGCACCCTGCACTTCAAAGAGGACGGAGGGGTCTACACCCTGCAGAGGGGCAGCTTCCCGCTCGGCGAACTCGTGGTGACACTAACGGAGTCGGAGCGCACCTATCTCGAGCTCGCGGCGCCAAAGCCCGCACCCATCCCCGCGCCTCTCCTCGGTGCCTACATCGTCCTCGGCATCCTCGGGACGGCGGCGGTCGGCGCGGCGATCTGGGGGATCGTCGTGCTCGCGCGCAGAAAGAAATAATTTCACCGCGGAGAATGCTTGCATTCCGCGCCGCGATGTGCTATAATGAGATGAACCTGAACGGAAAGGGTTTCTGACCGCAAAGGGGCATCATGAAGAGAATGAGGCGAGTTCTATCGCCATGTCTCCCTTTGCCCTGCGGCAGGGGGAGATTTTTTATGGAAAAAGAGGACTTTCGCATCGCCGCACTCTCCGTCATCGTGGAGGACCGCTCCGCGGCGGAGAGGGTGAATACCCTGCTCTCGGAATACGGAGACTATATCGTGGGGAGGATGGGCATCCCGTACCGCGAGAAGCACGTCTCCGTGATCTCCGTCGTCCTCGATGCGCCGCCCGCCGTCGTCAATGCGCTCTCGGGCAAGCTCGGCAGCGTCCCTTCGGTCACCGCAAAGGCGCTCTTTGCAAAGGTCTGAACTGAGATATTTATCATAAGGAGATATATTATGAAAAAATTCTTACTCGCCGTGATGCTCTTTGCCGCGGCCATCCTGCCCGCCGCTATGACGGCATGCACCCCCGAGACGCCCGCCTCCGAATCCGCCGTGCTGAGCGTCTATGCCCCCGACGGCGCTCCCGCGCTCGCCCTCGCAAGCCTCATCGGCAATCAGTCGGCGGCGCCCGCTTCGGAAGAAGCTGCTGCCTATCGCTTCGATTTCCATGTGATAGATGCCTCCACGATCGAGGGGAAGGTCTCGGGAGAGACGCCCGACGCCGATTTCTGCATCCTGCCCCTCAATACCGCCTCCGACCCCCTCGGGGAACTCGGCACGGAAAAGACCTATCAGATGCTCGGCACGGTGACGTGGGGCAACATGTACTTCCTCACCACGGGGACCAATCCCGCGCTCACGAAGGAGAACCTCAAGGAGACGCTGACGGGAAAGAAGGTGGGCGTCGTCCAGCTCAAAAATGTCCCCGGCCTCACCCTGCAGGCCACGCTGAAGGACTACGACATCCCCTACACGGTCATTGAGAGCGCGCAGGCGGAGGGGGAGGCGGACAAGGTCAATCTCGTCGCCTTTACGCCCGACAACGTGACGCCCGCCGCGGGTTGCGACTACTATCTCGTCCCCGAGCCCGCCGCAAGCCTCAAGATCAAGATGACGGCGGACAAGCCCGCGCACTTCATCGATGGGGGAGACCTGCAGGCGCTCTACGGAGAGGGCGGTTATCCGCAGGCCGTGATGATCGCAAAGAAGTCGGTGATCTCGCAATATCCCGCCGCCGTCGCCGAAGTCATGACCTTGCTCGAGGGCAGCGCCGACAAACTCAAGTCGCTCGAACCCTCCACCGTCATCGCACTTCTTGCGGGATATCGTACGGAAGGGCTGACGCCCGCCTTTACCGAGGCCAACCTGACAAAGGAGGTCATCGCCCGCTGCGGCATCCGCTTCGTCGCCGCAAAGAATTGCAAGAGCGAAGTCAATGCCTTCCTCGAAAAGCTCACCGCGATCAACGAAAAGGCGGCAAAAGTCCTCCCCGATGCCTTCTTCTATGGCGCGTAATTCCAAAAAATTTAACTTCCGGGTCTCCCTTCTTTCGGTGCTCCTCCTGTGGCTCGCATGGCTTGTTGCGTACTATTTTGTGCGCAACGACTATGTCTTGCCCTCCTTTTGGGGGACGATGGGAGCCCTCTTCGAGACGCTCCGCGGCGCCGCATTCTGGCGCGCTTTCGGCGGGACGATGCTGCGCACACTGTACGCCTTTCTGATCTCCGTGGGAGGGGGCGTCCTGCTCGCAACTGCGGCCTCTCTTCGGACATGGGTGCGGTCTTTTCTGTCTCCCATCATCTCCGTGCTCCGCACCGTCCCCACGCTGGCCATCATCCTCATCCTGCTCTTATGGACGACACCGCGCATTGCGCCCGTCATCGTGACGGTGCTCGTGCTCCTGCCCGCGGTCTATGCCGCGGCGCTTGCCGCAGCCGATGAGACGGCGGAGAGATACGGGACCCTCCTCTCCTCCTTCCGCGTCCCCGCGGCGAGGCGCGCCTTCGGGGTCTACCTTCCCTGCGTCGCGCCCGAAGTTTTGTCGCAGGCGGGCTCCTTTTTCTCCATGGGGCTCAAGATAACCGTCTCGGGTGAGGTACTCGCAAATACCTTCCTAAGCCTCGGCGGCCTCATGCAGGAGGCCAAGATGTTCGTCGACATGCCCACTCTTCTCGCGCTCACCTTGGTCACCGTCCTGACGGGATTTGCGCTGGAGGGTCTGTGCCTGATTCTGAAAAAACTTCTCGTGAGGTGGCGCGCATGAGACTGAAAAATGTGAGAAAATGTTACGGCGACACTGTGGCGCTCGACGGCATCGACCTCACGCTCGAGAGGGGGAAGATAACGGCAGTGCTCGGCGAGAGCGGCGCAGGCAAGACGACCCTCCTCAATGTCCTCGCTCGCACGACCGACTTCGAGGGCACGCTCGAGGGAGAGATGCCGCCCTCCTATCTCTTTCAGGACCCCATCCTCCTGCCTCACCTCACCGTAGAGGGCAACTTAAAGCTCGTGCTTCCCAAGGAAAAGTGGCAGGAAATCGACCCCATGTTGCAAAAAGTGGGGCTCGGCGGCATGGGAAAGCGCTACTCCGCAAAGCTCTCGGGAGGGGAGAGACAGCGGGCGGCCATTGCCCGCGCCTTCCTCTTTCCGCATGAACTGCTCCTCATGGACGAGCCCTTTTCCTCCCTCGACCTCGCCCTGAAAGACAGTCTTCTGAAACTCGTCGCGGAGCTTTGGGAGAGGCGCGGCTCCACCATCGTCTTCGTCACGCACGACGTCCACGAGGCCGTCCTGCTCGCGCACCGCGCCGTCGTCCTGAAGAAGGGCCGCATCGCCGCCGACTTCGAGATAGCGGGGGCGGTCCCGCGCGACTTCTTCGGCCATCTCCCCGTGGAAGATGCGCTTGTCCGCGTGCTCATGGGCGCGGAGAGTGGGGACCGAGGACCATGAAGGAACTTTCGGCAAAATTTCAAGCCCTCTTCGGGGCGCCCGCCGCGCGCATTGCATCGGCCGCGGGTCGGGTCAATCTCCTCGGCGAACATGTCGATTACTGCGGGGGAAAGGTCCTGCCCGCCGCGCTCACCCTCACCTGCCGCGCCGCCTTCCGCAAAAACGGCACGGGCATCTGCCGCATCGCCGCGACGACTCTCCCCGAGGCAGGCATCGTCGAATTGGACCTCGCCCGCACGGAGGCTTACCGCGATCTCCCGTGGGGGAATTATCAGGCGGGAGTCGCCCATGTCATGCGGGAAGAGGGGTACCGCCTCACGGGGTGCGACATCCTCTATGACTGCAATGTGCCCTTCGGCGCGGGACTCTCCTCGTCGGCGGCCATCGAGGTCGTCACCGCCTATGTCCTCGCCGTCGCGGGCGGAAACTCCGTCGACCCCGTCGCCCTCGCAAAACTTTCGCAGCGCGCGGAGAATGAATACTGCGGCGTCGCATGCGGCATCATGGACCAGTTCGCCGCCGCAAAGGGGAGGGCGGGCCATGCCATCCTCCTCGACTGCGCCGCGCTGCACTACGAATATGTCCCGCTTGAGCTCAAGGACTGCGTCCTCGTCCTCACGAACAGCAATCGGCCGCACAGGCTTGCGGAGAGCGTATACAATGACCGCCGCAGGGAGACGGAGGAGGCGCTGCGGCTGCTTCGGAGCGTCCTGCCCGTATCCCGTCTCGCGGAGGTCTCGCCCTCGGAGCTCGATGCGCATAAGGACATGCTCCCGCCCATCCTTTACCGCCGCGCAAGGCATGTCGTCACCGAATGTGAGCGCGTCACCGCAGGCGCCGCCGCCCTGAAGAGAGGGGACCTACTTGCCTTCGGGAAGCTCCTCAATGCCTCGCACATCTCCCTTCGCGACGACTATGAGGTCACGGGAAGGCCGCTCGACGCCCTCGCCGAGGCCGCTTGGAGCTCTCCCGCCTGCCTCGGCTCCCGCATGACGGGCGCAGGATTCGGCGGCTGCACCCTCTCCCTCGTTAGAAGAAGCGGCATTGCACGGTTTGAGGAGACGCTGACGGCGCGTTATGCGGCCGAATTCGGCCATGCGCCCGCCTTTTACCTCGCCTCCGCGGGAGACGGCATCACCGAGGAGGAAGTGTAATACAGCTTGGAAAGGATCTCCTTATTTTCCATGCAAAAGGGGAACGCCGACGGCGTTCCCCTTTTGCATGGAACTTATCAGATCATTTGAAATCGATGTCGAGCTCCTCACTCGTAAAGGCGGGGTCTGAGAAGAACTCCTGCGGCGTGACCTCGAGGGTGCGGAGCAGGATGAGCAGCGTGCGCAGATAGATGTCCTTATTTCTGTTCTTGCGGATACTGCGGTAGGTCTCATAGGAGATGGCGGCGCGGTTGCACAGGGTGTAGACGCCCATCTTCTTCTCCTTTCGGAGCGTTTCCAGTTTCTCGGCGAGGAATTCATTCAATACCATACCTTTAGTTTAGCAAAAATCACCACCAAAATATCTGTGTTACAGTGGTGATTTTCTTGACTTTCTCGATTTGTGATGTTATAATGGGGCAAAGAGGGGAAGTACGATGACCGAAGAGGTGCGGAAAAAATTGTTTGATTGCATGGAACGTCTTCGCGTTAACTCTGCGTCCGACTGGAAATTTACCGACCTTCGGTATGAAATAGCTCCCTGTCCGCCCGCCTGCGAGGCCGTCCTCGAGCGCGCCGCACGGTGTCGGAGGGAGGGGAAGTACGACGAAGCCCTCTCCTGCTGTATCGACATCTTCCGAAGGGAGATGTACTTTCATCTCGACGTCATGCGGGAGATGTGCAGGGCGCTCATCTGCGACGGCGAACTCCTCCTCGCCTTTTACCTGCTCACCGCATCCGTCCATGAACTCGTGAGAAGGATGGGTCCCTGCCCCGTCCCGCAGGTGCCCTCTGTCCCATGGGCGCAGCTCGACGACATCCTCCGCCTTGAGCGGGCATGCGCGGACCTCGTGAAGACGCGCGACCTCAGGGCATTCTGCGCCTATGCGGCTCCGATCGCCGAGGATCCCTACTATGTGCCCGCCTGCGACCTTCTCTCCCTCCTCCTGCAGGCAGAAGAGATCGCCCGCCTCATGAAATGAAAAAAGTAAGAGAATACGCTCGCATTCTCTTACTCCATGTGGAGCTGATGAGCGGACTCGGACCGCCGACCTCGTCCTTACCAAGGACGCGCTCTACCTGCTGAGCTACACCAGCATCAATTCCTCATATAGTATAGTAAAATCCGCGTATTTCGTCAAGCGATAATGCGCGGATTTTTGAAATTCGCAAAAAGAAAATTTCACCCGCCGCCAAAAAGGGGGAGGGAAATTTCCGAAGTGTCAGCCGAGCACGTCGCCGAGCAGGTCGTCCATATCGTAGAGCCCCGCGCTCCGTCCGAGCATCCAGCGGGCAGCGCGAAGGGCGCCCTTTGCAAAGACCTTGCGGCTGCGGGCGGAATGAGAGAGGGTGATGACCTCGTCTTCCCCCGCAAACATCACCTCGTGTTCGCCCACGAGATTGCCGCCACGCACGGAGTGGATGCCGATCTCCTCGGCCTTTCGCGCGCCCACCGGACCGTGCCGACCGAAGACGGCAGTCTTTTTCTCCTCGGAGGCGCTGCGGATGCACTCCGCGAGCATGAGCGCGGTGCCCGAGGGAGCATCCTTTTTGAGGTTGTGGTGCCGCTCTATGATCTCCGCGTCGAAGTCGGTGAGCACGGCGGCCGCCTTCTTTACGAGCATCTCGAGGAGATTGATCCCCACCGAGAGATTGCCCGTCTTGAAGATGGGGACATGGGCCGCATAGCTCTTCACGCACTGCTCCTCTTCGGCGGAATATCCCGTCGCGGCGAGCACACAGGGAAGGGCGTGCCGTGCAGCATAGGCGAGGCGCCAACGAATGCCCTCCGCCGCAGAGAAGTCGATGAGCACATCGGCCTCCTCCACGACTTCATCAAAGGAGGTATAGACGGGGAAGGCGGCGGGACGGGGAAAGAGGTCGACGCCCGCGACGACGGTCTCGCCCGCTTCGGCGGCCGTCTCGGCAACGATGGTGCCCATCTTCCCGGAGGCACCGCAGAGAAGGATCTTCATGATATGTACTCCTTGCGAAAGGTCTCTATGGCGGAGAGGAGCTCCGCACGGTGTGCAGGTTCGAGAGAGGTGAGGGGGGCACGCGGAAGCCCTGCACGGAAGCCGAGGAGGTTCATGCCCTCCTTGACGGGAATGGGGTTGACCTCGGCAAAGCAGGCGCGGGCGACGGGGAGGAGGAGGTCGGAGAGACGGGCCGCCTCTTTGAGTTTCCCTTCCGCAATGAGACGGGTGAGCGCCTTGACTTCGGCGGGGAAGAGATTGGAGACGACGGAGATGACCGCACTTCCTCCCACCGCGAGGATGGGGAAGTTGAGGGCATCTTCGCCCGAGTAGAGCTCTATTTTTCCGCGGATGCGCCGCATCGTCTCCATGACCTGCGCCATGTTGCCGCTCGCCTCCTTGATCCCGACGAGAGAGGGGATCTCCGCGAGCCGCTCTGCAGTCTCGGGCAGCAGGTTGACGCCCGTTCTGCCGGGGACATTGTAGGCGATGAGGGGAAGGGGCGAGGCCGCCGAGATCGCCTCGTAATAGGCGAGAAGGCCAGCCTGCGTGCACTTATTGTAGTAGGGCGTGACGGCGAGAAGTCCGTCGGCGCCGAGACGCTCGGCCATGCGTGCATTTTCCTCGGCATGGGGGGTGGAGTTGCTCCCCACACCCACGATGACCTTTGCCCTCCCATGCACCGTCTTGACGGCGAAGGAAATGGTTTCCTCACGCTCTCTTTCGGACATGGTGGCGGGCTCGCCCGTCGTACCGAGCACGACGAGGGCATCGACGCCGCCCATAAGCTGCGCCTCTATGATCTCTCCGTAGCTCTCGAGATCGACGCCGTCCTCCTTGAATGGGGTGATGAGCGCCGTCGCGCATCCCTCTAAAAATGCCATAATTTCCTCCTTACACGTCTCCGCTCAAGCTGCGGATCAGTCGAAATAGCCGTATGCGGCGAGCAGTTCGGCGAGGAGCACCGCCCCGCCCGCGGCGCCGCGCAATGTATTGTGCGAGCAGCCGATAAATTTCCAGCCGAAGGGGTCCTCGCGGAGCCGTCCCGCGGAAACGGCCATGCCGCCCTCGAGCATTCTGTCTTGGCGGGGCTGCGGACGGTCGTCCTCCTCGAAATAGTGGAGAAACTGTTTGGGCGCGGAGGGGAGCCCGAGGCGCTGCGGCTCTCCCGAAAACTCCCTCCAGGCGGCGAGGATCTCCTCCCTCTGCGGTTTTTCGCGGAAGGAGACGAAGACGGCCGCGGTGTGCCCGTCGGAGACGGGGACGCGCAGACATTGCGCCGAGATGCGAGGTCCCTCTGCGGGGACGATGACGCCGCCCTCGAGCCTCCCCCAGATCTTCAGGGGTTCCCGCTCGCTCTTTTCCTCCTCCCCGCCGATATAGGGGATGATGTTGTCCTCGATCTCGGGCATGTTGCGGAAGGTCTTTCCCGCTCCCGAGATCGCTTGATAGGTGCAAACTTCGACCCGCTCTATTCCATACTTTTTCAGGGGATGGAGGAGGGGGACATAGCTCTGCAGCGAGCAGTTGCTCTTGACGGCGATGAAGCCTTTTTTCGACCCCAGTCTCCTCTTTTGCGCCTCGATAACGGCGAGATGCTCGGGATTTATCTCGGGGATCACCATGGGGACATCGGGCGTATGGCGGTGGGCGGAATTATTGGAGACCACGGGGATCTCCGCCCGCGCATAGGCCTCCTCGAGGGCCGCCGTCTCCGCCTTCGGAAGATTGACCGCACAGAAGACGAAGTCGACTTTTCCCTCAAGGACGGCGGGGTCCGCGGCGTCGAGCATGCGCATATTTTTCGCATAGGCGGGGATGGGTCCTGCCATTGCCCAGCGGCCCGAGACGGCCTCTTCATAGGTCTTTCCCGCGCTCCTCCCGCTTGCGAGCAGGGCGACGGGCACGAAGAAGGGATGATGTTCGAGGAGGGTAACGAAGCGTTGTCCGACCATGCCGGTCGCACCCACGATCCCCACCCGGTAAGATTTTTTCATAGGGACCTCCGCGGAGGGGTCCTCCGCTTTCCCCACAATTTTACCATAGGGCGGGGGAAAAATCAACATAAAAGCGTCGATTTTCATTGAAATTTTTCGCGGGATGTGTTACAATAGCAGTTGACGAATACAGGCGGACGCCCACGCCCGCCCGCACGGAGGAAAGCAATGGCCCTCTCTGACAAAAAAACGCTGATCGCACGCCGCCTCGCGGGGAAAGAACGGACGGAGGAGCATGCCCGCTCCATGAAGATAGACGGGCGCGCCTCCCTCGTCTGGGAACTCATCAAGCGGCGGTTCTGGCGCATCGTGCTCGTCAATCTCATCATGCTCGCCTTTTGCCTGCCCCTCATCGCTGTCGTCGTCGTCCGCTGGACGCGCGTCTATGCGCAGGGGCTCTCGGCCGTCTTCAGCGCGGGGCTCGGCCTCTCGCCCTGCCCGCTGCCGAGCATTGCGGGCGCCGCGGAGTACGGCGTCCTCCTCCTCGACCTCTCCTTCTTCGCCCTCCTTATTCCCGCACTCGCCCTTGCGGCCATCGGCATCGCGGGCGGCGTGCACCACATGCGTGTGCTCATCCGCACCGAGGGCATCTTTCTCCTCGGCGACTTCTGGCAGGGGGTGAAGCGCAACTTCCTTCAGACGCTCGAGGCCATGCTCTTTTTCGGCATCGTGCTCTATGTCGTCCGCATCCTCGCCGACGTCGCACAGTACCATGTCGCCCTCGGCGATCCCGCTTCGGGATGGCTCATCACATCCGAAGTCCTCGGCTATCTCATCCTGTCCGTCGCCCTCCTCGTCGCCATGTGGATGGTCTCCATCGGCGATGCCTATAAGCAGGGACCTATCTCCCTCTTTGTGAGCGCCGTCGCCGTCACCTTCCGCACATTGCCCTTTACCGTGCTCTTCGCGGCGATCGCCTCCATTCCCGTCTTGCTCTCCCTCTTCGGCGGGGCCTTCTTCGGGATGATGGGAAGTTTCCTCCTCTTCCTCTTCGGCATCTGTTATGCTCTCCTCGTGTGGATGGCCTACTCGCAGTGGGTCTTTGACCGCTATCTCGGCGCCGATGCCGAGACCGTCGCCGCGGCGGCGGAGCGGCGCGAAGGGGCCTCGGAGGAGCCCGCAAGACCCAGAAAACCCGAGGAGCCCGTCATCGACTACAAGACGCACGTCCTCCTCTCGGGCAAGTCCACCCTGCTCTCCCGCGCCCTCCTTCCCATCGACGAGGGCAACGACCCCGTCCCGCTCACCGCGCTTGACAGGGCCACGCTGAAGGGGGCAGAGGAGCGCCGCGCCGCCATCCTCTCGGAATGCGCAGGACATGCCGCCGCACATGCGAAAGATCCCGCCATCGCGGAGTACAATCAGATCTTCGAGGAGCGCGAGAAGTCCCTCCCGTCCAAGAAGAAAAAGCGCACCAAAAAGCCCAAGATGTTGGGAAAGTGAGGTCCACCTTGCAGGCATACGACACGCTTGCCGAATGGTTCGAATATCTGAACGACGACTGCGGCTATCCCAAATGGTCGCAGTATTTTCTACGCGGGCTCAGGGAGCTCGGCGCAGGAGAAAGGGGCCTCGAGCTCGGCTGCGGAAGCGGATATTTTTCCCGCGCGCTCACGAGGGAGGGTTTCCGCATGACCGCGGGCGACCTCTCTCAGCCCATGCTCTCGAAGGGGGCGCGGCTCGCCGCGGAGGAGGGGATCAACGTGGAGTTTCTCCGCCTCGATGCACGTCGCTTTTCGGTGCGGAAAAAGTATGATTTTGTCCTCGCCGCAAACGACGTCTATAACTATCTCCCGCCCGAGGCCCTCGCGGGCGCCTTCCGCTCTGCGGCCAATGCCCTCAGAAAGGGCGGCATTTTCTGGTTCGATGTGAGCTCTCCATGCAAGCTCAGGGGAAAAGTTGCGGATACTGTCTCCGTGGACGATCGCGACGAGGTGACCTACCTCGCCTTCAACCGTCTCCTCGAGGACCATGTGGAGATGGAGGTCTCCCTCTTCGTACGGGGAGAAGACGGGCGATATACCCGCAGCGACGAGACGCATGTGCAATATCTCCATGAAAAGGAGGCGATCGAGGAGGCGCTCGCGGGCTTCGAAGTCTTGCGCGAAGAGGGCCATCTCGGCGGACCGTGGGAGGGGAGTGACCGATGGAACTTCATATGCAGGAAAGTGTGATCTATAAGACGCTCATCTGGGACGATACCGTCTCCCTCGCCCTCCTCGACACCACGCATGCCGTGCGCGAGGCGGCCCTTCGGCACCGCCTTACCCCTGTGGCGGCGGCCGCCCTCGGCAGGACGCTCACAGCGACCGCATACCTCTGCAGCTGGCTCAAGAGCGAGGAGAGCGGCATTGCCGTGACCTTCGACGGCGGCGGCGCGGGAGGGAAAATTTTCGCCGCGGGCGACGGGGCTCTGCGCATCCGCGGATTCTGTGAGCACCCCGAAGCCGACCTTCCGCCGAGAGCGGACGGAAAGCTCGACGTGGGAAATTTTACGGGCAAGTCGGGCACCCTCACCGTGGTGCGCGACGACGGCGAGGGCATCCCCATCGTGGGGACGAGCGAGCTCATCTCGGGAGAGATCGCGGAGGACTTCTCCGCCTATTTCCTCACGAGCGAACAGCGCCCCACCGCCATTGCCCTCGGCGTGAAGTACGGAGACGGCGTGATCTCGGCGGGCGGACTCTTCCTGCAGCCCCTGCCCGGCGCGGGCGAGGATACCCTCTCCCGCATTGAGGAGACCATGCGCGGCTACACTTCCTTTTCCGACCTCCTCATGAAGGAGGGGGCAGAGGGCATCCTCGGGCGGTTTACGGAGGAGGCTCCTTCCGTTCGCCCCGTGCGCTTTGCCTGCCGCTGCTCGCGAGAGCGGGTCATGGACCTCCTTCGCTCGCTCGGAAGAGAGGAGGCGGAGGCCATCCTCCGGGAAGAGGGGGAGATCCGCGTCCACTGCCATGAATGCAATACCGACTATCTCTTCGGCGCGGAGGACCTCGGCGCCCTGTTTGGAGACAAGACATGAAAGAACTGAAATTCGACGACGATTTCCTGCTCGACAGCGCCCGCAAGCGCTTCGACGAGGGCGATCTCATGGGCGCGCTGACCATCCTCAATAAGCGCGAGCTGCGAAACGGCGCCTCGCCCGACGGCTATGCGCTCTATGCCGACGTCTATGAGGAGATGGAGCTCTGGCCGCTTGCGGCGGATGCGTGGTTCCGCTTCCTCGATACTTGCGCGCGGGAAGAGTTTTACGACGGCTACGAGGGGCTCGCCATCGCCTTTATGAACATGGGCAATCGTGCGCAGTCCGACTTCTATTTCCGCCTCGCGGTCTCGGAGAGCGACCTTCCCGACTTCGACGACTTTCCCGCCGCGCCCGCTTCCCCCAAGCGGCTTCGCCTCGTGCACGATGCCGATGCCGCGAAGTCTGCCGCCACCCTCATGTCCTCCGGCATCGCCCTCCTGAATGACGGCAACATCGCCGGCGCACGCGAAGTTTTTCGCGAGATCTCCACATCGGACGAGAAATATGCCACGAGCATGGGACTCGTCGCCCTGTGCTCGCTCATGCTTGGCGACGAAGAGGAGGCCGAGCGTCTGAGCAAGGAGGCCGCCGAGCGCTTTCCCGAAAACGTGCAGGTGCTCGTTTCCTACTGCGCCGTCCTCGGTGCGAAGGGGGACAAGGAAACGGCGAGAAAGGTGGCAAAGCACCTCGCCACCCTCGAGAATGTCCAAATCGACGACGACCTCTACCGCATCGCGACGGCCCTGTGCGAGACGGGGCTACACGAGGAGGCATACGAGAAGCTCGAGCTCCTCCGAAAGCGCCTTCCTTATGATGAAAATATCCTGTGGTTCTGCGCCGTTGCGGCATACCATGTCCAAAAGACGGAGGTCGCGATAGACTGTCTCGAGACCCTGACCACGATCTTTCCGCGCAAGGAAGTCGCCCTCCGCTACCTCTATAAACTCCGCCGTCTGCGCGATGAGGGAGAGCCCCTTTCCATGAACTATTTTTACCGCCTCACCGAGGAGGACTACCGCGCGCTTGCCGCCGACTTTCTCGCCTGGAGCAAGATGGACACGGAGGACCTCGAGGAGGCGGCCCAAAAGCCCGCCTTTGCCGAGGCCTTCCGCCTTGCCTTCGACGAGACGGAGGGGCGCGATCTGAAGATGCAGCTCCTCGCCGTGAAGACTGCCGTGCGCGGCCGCGCCGATGCCCTCGTCCGCTCCGTCCTCCTCGACCGCGGGACGGCGGAATCGGTCAAGGTCGCCGCCCTCCACGACCTCATCTGCCGCAACGAGGAGGACTCCTACGGCATCGTTCTCCTCGACGTCTACCGCGAGGTCTTCGTGCACGAACTGCGCATCGAGGGCGCAAAGCGCGCCGCCTTCCTCACGGCCTTTGCCGACGTCTATTCCCGCTTTGCCCTCCTCGGAGAGACGAGCGAGGAGAAGCTCTGCAATGCGGGTGAAGACGTCTATCTCGGGCTCATCGAGGCGGAGGCCTATCCGCTCCTCGACGCGCGTGCGGAGGTGGCGGCCACCATCTACCGCGAGGCACACATCAAGCACGGCGAGCGCACCATCGCCGGCATCTGTGCCCTCTTCGAGGCGGATGCGGAGATCGTCAAGCGCATACTCAACTTTGTCATGTGAGGGAAAGATGAAACTCTTCGACTTCGATGCACTCTTCGAGAAAAAGCTCTCGGAATACATCTCCAAAGCCCCCGCACGCTACGATGCGGAGGGGTGGGAGCGCGCCATTCCCAAGCTCTACGACCGCTTCGGCGATACGCCGATCCCCGCCGTGGGCTGCACGCCGCGCGAATTTTATGCCCGCATGACCCCCGCGGAGCTTGTCGAGGCACTCGTCTCCCACCGTGAGCAGGGCGTCGCCGTGTCCGACTTTCTCCTCCGCGCCCTCGAGGAGCGTGCGCGCAAAGAGGACCTCTTGCCCCTCCTTGCGCGGGAAGATGACCTCGCTGTGACGGCCGCCTCTCTCATTGGACCCGACGAGCGCGCCTTCCCCGCCTATCTTTCCATGCTCGAGAGGGGAGCGGGGGTGCAGAATGCCGCCATGGAGCAGCTCCTCGCGGGTGCCGAGCAGGCGAAGCCCCTCATCCTCGCGGCGCTGAAGGAGGGAAAATGCCGCGAGCATCTCCTCGAGCTCCTTGCCCACACCGCGGCGGGCGACGACGAGGTGCTGGACATCCTCCTCCGCGATCTCAGGGAGAGCGGAGAGGAGGCGGCCGCGGCGGACAGACTTGCCGCCTACGGCGACGAGCGCGCCCTTCCCGCCCTCAATGAACTCATCGTGCGCGAGGACATCGGATACCTCGCCTATCGCGAACTCAAGTACGCCATCGAGGCCCTCGGCGGAGAGCCCTGCGAGCGGGACTTCTCGGAGAGCACCGACTACCTCGACTTCGTGCAGAGGCAGGCGGAGACCCTCGAGGCGGCGGAAAAGAAAAAGGACGAATAGACTTCTTCCGCGGCGCGGCCTCACAGCCCATGACAGGAAATCTATAAAATGGAAAAAAGGGCGTCCTCGCATTGAAGTGAGGGCGCCCTTGTCATATTCTTCCTTCCGTCCGCATAAGGTAGTTTCAGAGAAATTGCGGAGGCGGTTATGGACACTTTCAGCGTTTACGAAGACGTGGCGACCCGCACGGGCGGCGATATCTTTATCGGCGTCGTCGGACCCGTACGCACGGGCAAGTCCACGTTCATCAAGAAGTTTATGGAGGAGCTGGTGCTTCCCTCCGTGGAGGGGGGAAAGAAGCAGCGCTATCTCGACGAATTGCCGCAGTCAGCGGCGGGGCGCACGGTCATGACCACGGAGCCCAAGTTCGTGCCCGAGGAGGCGGCGGAGATCAAGGTAAAGGATGCCGTCGCGCGCGTCAGGCTCATCGACTGTGTGGGCTTTCCCGTAGACGGCGCCGCGGGATTCGAGGAGGACGGCGAGCCCCGTCTCGTCCGCACGCCCTGGAGCGAGACGCCCATGTCCTTCGTGGAGGCGGCAGAGGAGGGGACCCGCCGCGTGGTGCGCGATCACGCCACCATCGGCATCGTCGTCACGACGGACGGGAGCTTCTCGGGACTGGGGCGCAAAGAGTATGAAGCGGCGGAGGAAAAAGCGGTCGCCGAGCTCAAGGCGATCGGCAAGCCCTTTGTCATTCTCATCAATTGTGTGGCACCCATGTCCGCGGAAGACCTTCGCGTACAGCTCGAGGAGAAGTACGGTGTGCCCGCCATTGCGGCGAGTTGCGAGGCCCTCACGGGAGAAGAGATCTCGAAAATTTTGGAGCGCATCCTCTATGAATTTCCCGTCGTCTCCATCGACGTGGATATCCCCGACTGGATGCGTGTGCTCGACGCCTCGTCGCCCGTCATCTCCGAGCTTCTCGCAGGCATCCGCACCCTCGCGCCGTCCATCAAAAAGCTCTCCGACTGCGCCCTCCTCGACACCCTGTTCGAGAGCAGCGAGCGCCTGATGCCGCCCGCCGACATGCGGCTCGATGCCGCCACGGGGAGGGCCTCCTGCACCATCCTTCCCCGCGAGGGGACCTTCCTGAAAGTCCTCGGCGAGGAATGCGGCGAAGTGCTCGGGAGCGAATATGACCTCATGCGCTACGTCCTGCGCCTCGCGGAGGCAAAGGAGGTCTATGCGCGGGTGGGGCAGGCCTTTTCGGATGCGCGGGAATACGGCTACGGCATCGTGCCGCCCGACCCCCTCGAGATGAGCCTCGAGGAGCCCAAACTCGTGAAGAAGGGGGGACGGGTGGATGTCAACCTGCACGCCAATGCGCCGAGCTATCACATCATCCGCGTCGACGTGAGCGGCGAGGTGCACCCCGCGCTCGGCAATGTAGAGCAGAGCGAGGCCTTTGTCAGGACACTTTCGGAGAATCTCGCCGCCGAGCCCGAGCGGGCGTGGAATACGAGCATGTTCGGGCGCACGCTCAAGGAGATGCTCGGCGAAGAGCTCACCGTGAAGAACCGCTCCATGCGCGAAAACGTGCAGAGCAAGATGCGCCGAACCGTGACGAGGATCGTCAACGAAGGGAAGGGAGGCGTCATCTGCATCCTTCTATGAAAATAAGACCCGACGGAAGTCGGGTCTTATGTCAGTTTTTACAGTAGGGTTCGAGGGCGAGGGCGAGCTGATCGGGACAGGAGGTATTCTGGCGGCAGCGGATGCCCTTCAGGAGCGGAACGATCTCATCGGGCGTGTGACCCTCTACGAGCCGTGCGATCCCCTGCAGATTCCCGCTGCATCCTCCTATGAATTTGAGATTGTGGATGCGGTTTTTCTCATCGAGATCGAAGACGATCTGCTTGGAACAGGTGCCTTTCGGCGAATAAGTTATCATGACGTACCTCCTTGGGTGATTTCCTTATCGCATGGGTCAGTCCACGAGGGTCTCGTAGACGACGGAGTAGAGTTCGGACGCCTTGTCCTCCCACTTCTTGTAGATGTTGCTCGCCGTCTTCTTGTCCTGCACGACAAACTTGAGCTCGAGCATGGGCTGCAGGGGGGCAAGGATGCGCAGGAACACGGTATAGGAGCCGTCCTTATTCTGATAGTAATCGGACTTGCACTCCTGTCGCATGCGAAACTTCGCCCCGTTGGTCTTGACGAAGCGGGAGATATCTTCCCGCACGCTCAGCGGAATGCGGATATAGAAGTTCGCGAGGGAATCCCTTCCCTCGGGCGTGATGACATAGAGGGGCTCTTCATTTCCCGGGACTTCGCAGATGAAGCCGTCGTTGATGAGCTTGGGGAGGAGCGTCTTGCAGTCGACGTATGTGATCCAGCTGTTGTAGCCCGAGCACATCTCATTCAGGGTGCGCTCCGAGAGCGGGCTCTCCATCTTGTCGAAGACGAAGAGGATGATGAGCTTGTTCTGGGGGATGTCGCCTTTGATCTGCATAGGATTTCCTTTCGTATGATTTTTGGAAACCCCCGTTCCTTCGCCGTAAGGGAGGTCCTTCGCGCGGGAGTGGATCGGTGCAGTCATCGGGGGGAAATACATTATAACACGCCCTCCCTTTGTTTGCAACCTTTTTCGGGGAAAAACCTCGGTAAATTTTTTCGGAAATTTCCCGCCCCCGCCGCCGAAGGGGAGGCAAACGCTTGAAATTGCGTCCGAGGTGTGATATAATGAAGAAAAGGAGGGCGGTATGCAGGACGAATACGAAAGCATCGAGCGGGCATTTGCCGCGATAGGAGAGCTCACGGAGGGAAAATTTGTCACGGCGGATACCGCCATCACGGAGATCCTCCGCCGCATTGCCGCCAGCAAAAAGCTCACCGAGCTCTTTACGGCGGTCGTGAGCGGGTATGACTATGCGCGTGCCCGCCGCACCTATCTCCGCTTCGAGGAGGGCGCCGCACACGGCGTCGCCTACCTCCCCACGGGACGCGCCGAGATCCTCGCCTTCGTCTTCTGCCTCTTTGTGGAATTCGATGCGGGCAGCATGCGCTTCGGCGATTTCCTCCTCCGCTATTTCTATGTAGACGGCAGTTACACGGCGAGCTATCTCGTCTTTCTGGAGCGCATGGTGGTGCCCTTCCGCGACATCCTGCGCGACTGCTTCCCCGCGCCCGACAAGGTACAGCGGGCAGAGGCCCTGCGCAAGGAAGAGGAGCTCTTCGGGGCGGTCGCCGAGCGCATCCCCGCCGAGAGGCTTCGCGTCGCACGGTTCGAACTCCGCGAAGAGGAGCGGACGAATGTCGAGCGCATCCTCACCGAGATGTCCGCCGCGGCCGCACGGCAGGACGGCAGCGAACTTGCGGCCCTCGCCGCGGGATACCGCTATCTCCTCCGCTATTTCGGAGGGGAAGACGGAGAGGCGCTGACCCTCTTCGCCCTCATTGCAAAGATTTGAGAGATGGAATTCGAAGAAAAGACGATATCGGAGCGGGAGATCTTCCGCGGGAAGGTCGTCCGCCTCAGGGTAGATGAAGTGCGTCTCCCCGACGGCAGCACTTCGCGGCGGGAGATCGTGGACCATCCGGGCGGCGCCTGCGTGCTCGCGGTGCGGGAGGGGAAGGTCCTCCTCGTCCGCCAATACCGCTATGCCTACCGCGAGGAGCTCCTCGAGATCCCCGCGGGCAAGCTCGAGGAAGGGGAGGACCCCATGTGCGCGGCGGCGCGCGAACTCAGCGAAGAGACGGGGCTTTCCGCAGGGAAGATGACCCTACTCCGCGTCCTCTATCCCACCCCGGGGTACTCCTCGGAGAAGATCTATATCTATGAGGCGGAGGAGCTCGAGGAAGGGGCGCGCCATCCCGACGCGGGAGAATTTCTGAGCGCCGTCTCCATCCCTCTCGAAGAGGCGTATGCCATGGCGGACGAAGGAAAGATCCGCGACGCCAAGACCCTCATCGCCCTCGCCGACTACCGCCTGCGCCATCTAAGGTAAAGAAAAAAGAGAGACCTCCCCGTGCAATCGCACGGGGAGGTTTGCGTAGGGAATCCAATTCGGAAGGCGTCAGTTGTTGGTGCAGCCGCATCCGCCGAGACCGAGGCTGCCCGCAATGGACGAGAGGGTCCCGTTCTTGCACAGGGTATAGGCGAGGGCCACGAGAAGGGGCCAGCCGAAGCCCGTGAGCGCTCTCGAGTTGAGCACGTTCGTGGACCCGAGGATGAGCGCGATGATGAGAATCCAAAGGCAGCTGTTGCTGTTCATGGTGTTTCCTCCTTGAATTGCCGCAGAGTATGTAATTTTCGGTCCTGCGGTGTTCTATCATATCATATGGACGGCGCGCGAAAAATGTTCGCAAACTCCGTTCATTCGGTTGCCAAACGTGCGAAAGTTTGGTATAATAAATACGTCGCCGCCTTGGCGGGAGGGGCACTTCGGGCTCCATCCCATTGGGCGAGGACAAAAAATTTTTTCTGCGGATACCCTACGACAGGGAGGGATCCGACGGAGGTACAACTTCATGGTAGCGGCAAAGTTCTTTTCCGCAAAAAACATCGCCTATTTCGGCGTGCTCCTCGCGCTCGTCATCGTGCTGCAGACCTTCGGCGGCACGCTCACGATCGGACCCGTACAGCTCAACTTTACGCTCGTCCCCATCGTCGTCGGCGCGATCCTGCTCGGGCCCGTCGCGGGCGCCCTTTTGGGGCTCGCATGCGGCATCGTGGTCCTCATTCAGGTCATCCTGATGATGTCTCCCTTCTATGCCGTGATCTGGACGGAGGCGCCCGTCATCACCACCCTCGTCTGCACGGTAAAGACGACCGTCGCAGGCCTCGCCGCGGGGCTTCTCTACCGCCTCATTGCAAAGAAGAGCACTCTTGCGGCAGTCTTTGCGGCCTCCGCCGTCGTGCCCATCCTCAATACGGGCATCTTTATCCTCGGCTGTCTCTGCATGAACGGCGCCATCGCGGCCTTTCAGACACAGCTCGATTTGGGCGGGATGAATGTCTTCGTGTTTATCGTCGTCATCCTCGTCACGTGGAACTTCTTCATTGAGTTCGCGATCAATCTCCTGCTCTCGCCCGCCATCCACCGCGTGGTGACCGTCACGGAGAAGTACATCATGAAAAAATACAGTGCAAAGCGGGAGCCCGCAGTCGAAGCGGCTGCGGCACCCGACGGGAAGCAGTCATGATCATCTGTATCGATATCGGCAATACCAATATCAAATATGCCGTCTTCGACGGGGAACTCAAGGTCTCCTTCCGCGTCGCCACCGACCTCAAGCGGACGAGCGACGAATACGGCGCACAGCTCCTCGCCATGCTCTCCGTGGCGGAGATCAGGCGCGAAGACGTGACGGGCGGCATCTTCTCCTCCGTCGTCCCCAGCCTCGATTACACCATCTCGCACATGCTCGATGTCTACCTCGGGATCTGTCCCAAGCAGGTGGGCCCGGGGCTCAGGACGGGACTGAAGATCCTGGCGGACAACGCTCGGGAAGTGGGCGCCGACCGCGTCGTCAACAATGTCGCCGCCATCAAAAAGTACGGCACGGAGAAGCCCATCATCGTCGTCGACTTCGGCACCGCGACCACCTTCAATGTACTAAAGGAAGGCGCGTTCATCGGCGGGGTCATCGCCCCGGGCATCAAGGGCTCGCTCGACAGCCTCGTAAACGGCACCGCCAAGCTCCCGCGCGTGGAGATCGAGGCGCCCCCGAGCGTCATCGCCACAAATACCGTCACCAATATGCAGGCGGGCATCGTGTTCGGCTTTGCCGGTCTCGTCGACTATCTCATCAAGAAAATCAAAAAGGAGCTCGGGACAGACGCCCTCACCATCGCGACGGGAGGATTTTCCGAAGTCATGGCGAAGGAGACGAAGTGCATCGACGTCGTCGACAAGATGCTGACACTCAGCGGGCTCAAATTACTGTACGATCTCAATTTGGAGGAAGCAAAATGAAGAAAGTGGGAGTATCCATCCTCGGACTGGGCACCGTGGGCGGCGGGACATACCGCATCCTCACGGAACATGCGGAGTTTTTCCGCCGCACGCAGGAGGTCGACCTCGTCATCGAGAGCGTCCTCGAGCAGGACGGCCGCAAGACAGAGGCGCTCGGCGTTCCCGCGGAAAAGGTCGCCCAAAATATTGCGGAGGTCGTCCTCGATCCCGATGTCAATGTCGTCGTGGAGTGCCTCGGCGGCGTCAACGAGGCGCGGGAATATGTGCTCGACGCCCTCAACGCGGGGAAGACGGTGGTCACTTCCAATAAGGAGCTCTTCTGCAAATTTTCCCATGAGCTTGAGCGCGCGGCGAAGCGGCACAATGCGGGCCTCTTCTTCGAGGCGAGCTGCGTGGGCGGGGTACCCATCATCCGCACCCTCCTCGACGGCGTGCAGTCCAATGAGATCTCCCGCATCATGGGCGTCATCAACGGCACGACCAACTTCATCCTCTCCGAGATGACGGAGAAGGGGAGCAACTATGCAGATGCGCTCGCGCGTGCCCAGCAGCTCGGCTATGCCGAAGCGGACCCCGCCGCCGACGTGGAGGGATTCGATGCCGCCTATAAGCTCTCCATCCTCTCCTCGCTCGCCTTCCACACCAAGGTCCCCTATACAAAGGTCTTCCGCGAGGGCATCACGAATATCTCCCGCGAGGACATCGAGGATGGCGACTCCCTCGGCTATGTCCTGAAACTTCTCGCCGTGGGCAAGCGCTCGTCCGCGGGCGTCGAGGTGCGCGTGCATCCCGCCTTCGTGCGCAAGGACCATCCGCTCGCCTCGGTGGGAGGGAACTATAACGCCGTCTTCGTCACGGGCGACTCGGTGGGGGATGTCATGCTGTACGGGCAGGGCGCAGGCGCGCTCCCCACGGGTAGCGCCATCGTCTCCGACATCATCTTTGCCTCGACGCACGGGGAGATGCGCTACTCCACCTTCAAAAACGGCGCTGCTCCCGAGAAGGATATGAAGTTCCTCTCCGACTTCCGGAGCGCCTACTACCTCCGCCTCACCGTGGACGATGAACCGGGCGTGCTCGCCAAGCTCTCCTCCATCCTCGCCAAGTACAATATCTCCATCGTGGAGCTCATCCAGCGCACGGCAAAGGGGGAGGCGGGCAAGGCGACACTGGTGCTCGTCACCCACGAGACGCACGAGCTCGCCGTGAAGAATGCCGTCGCCAAGCTCAATGCGACAGGCCTCGCCCGCGTGGAGTCGGTGCTCCGCGTCGCCCTCTGATTTATCCCAAATAGCAAAAGGACCCTTCCGGGTCCTTTTTTGTTACGTGTCATTCCGAACGCATCCCTTACGTCATTCCGAACGCGTCTCTTACGTCATTCCGAACGCAGTGAGGGATCTCAAGCCCGAGATTTCCCCCTTCGGTCGTCGAAATGACGAAAAGGCGCCTTGCTGTCCCCTTGAGGGGAAAGTGGCGCGAAGCGACGAAAGGGGTGTGTTCTCCTCCCAAGTCTCAAAAACGCTCGAAAACCCCTCAAAACAGCCTTTTTGCATAGTATTATGTCGCGCATAATACTATGCAGATGAAAAAATATCGGGGCCTCGGAAGGTCCGAAGCTCCGACTTTTCAGTTTTCTTTCAGCCTCTCGCGGAGGGCGGCGAGGAGTTCATCTTCCTCTATCTCGTAGTCCGAGGTGAGCGCCGCGATCTCGTGGGGAAGCTCCTTGAGCTCGGGCGGAGCATCTTCGGGGAGGGGCGCGAGGAGTCCCTCTTCCGAGAGGATGCCCTCACGGAGAGGCCCGCGCAGGGCGAGCAGTTTCAGGCAGTCCTCCACGACGGTGGAAAAGGCGATCTTGCGGGACTCGCTGTCGTCCATGCCGCAGTACTTGATGAAGCCGTCCACGACGAAGAAGAGGTCCATCTTCTCCTCCTGTTCGAGGTCGAAGCGGGAGGAGCGCAAGGGGATGCAGAGGGGTTCGCCCTCCGCCACTCTTCCGCCGTGCTCCTCGAAATAGCCGAGGATCTCGGTGACGGCGTTCATGCCGCCCTCCTTCCCGCCGATGCCCGAGGCCGTCGCGGGGAGGTCCCGAAGGAGGGGAAAATTGTCCTCCAGAAAGTGCATGAGCACGGGCGGACAGCCGCCCTCTTCCTCGTGCGTGAAGATCCACACGCCGTCATAGTCGCCCGCGGGAAAGGGGAGCGCGGGGTCATGCCACACGACCTCTGCATCCGCGCCGATGAGCTTTTCCGCTTCTCTTGCGAGTTTTCGTTCGGGGGAGCCGTCATCGCCCCCCGTGAGAAAGAGGATCTTCATATCAGCCGACGATGAGATTGACGAGCCGCCCGGGGACGACGACGCACTTTTTGACCGTCTTGCCCTCGAGGCGCGCCTTGACTTCGGGGAGGGCGAGGGCAAATGCCTCGATCTCTTCGTTTGTGTACGAGGCGGGGATCATGGCCTTGCAGACGATCTTCGAGTTGATCTGCACGGCATATTCCTTCTCGTCGAGGATGAGCGCGGCGGGGTCCTCTTTCGGATATTCCTGTTCGAGCAGGAAGCCCTTTCCGCCGATCTGCTCCCAGAGCTCCTCCGAGAAATGGGGGGCGCAGGGTGCGAGGAGGAGGATGAGGTCCTTCACGGTCGCCTGCAGGAGGGTCACATTCTTTTCGGGAAGCCCGTCGTACTTGCAGACGGCATTCACGAGCTCCATGAGGCGGGCGACGGCGGTATTGAAGGAGAAGGCCTCCATATCCTTGGTCACGCGCTGAATGGCGAAGTTGCGCGCATAGTTGAGCGCCTTTTCCTCGGCGCCGAAGGGCTCCTCTTTGGCCGCCCTTTCGCTATAGACCTTGAGGACGGTCTTCTCCACGCGGTCTAAAAATCTCGCGACCGCCTTGATGCCGTCGTCATTCCACGGCCCGCCCTCGGTATAGGAGAAGCCGAACATGAGGTAGAGACGGAAGGCGTCCGAGCCGTATTCGTTGACATAGTCGTCGGGCGAGACGACATTCCCGTGCGATTTGGACATGCGGTTTCCGTCGGGCCCCAAGATGACCCCCTGATGCACGAGGCGGCGGAAGGGCTCATCGAAGTCGAGATAGCCCATATCGCGGAGCGCCTTGGTGAAGAAGCGGG
This sequence comes from uncultured Clostridia bacterium, assembly GCA_947597925.1. GTDB lineage: Bacteria > Bacillota > Clostridia > Christensenellales > Borkfalkiaceae > Gallimonas. The sequence goes on from CANQFA010000002.1 coordinate 102,076, forward strand.
CATAGAGGAGGTGCATGCAGGCATGTTCCGCGCCGCCCACATAGGTATCCACGGGGAGCAGGCGGTCCACCGCCTCCCGCCCGAAGGGTTCCTTTTCATTCTCGGAGTCGGCATAGCGCAGATAGTACCAGCTCGAGCAGACGAAGGTATCGAGGGTGTCGGGATCGCGCTCGGCCGCGCCGCCGCAGACGGGGCAGGTCGTGTGCATGAAGCCCTCATGCTTCGCGAGGGGAGATTTCCCGTCGGGGCGGAACTCCACGTCGTAGGGAAGGCGGACTGGGAGGTCCTTTTCGGGGACAGGCACGGCGCCGCAGTGCGGGCAGTGGATGACGGGAATGGGCGCACCCCAATAGCGTTGGCGGGAGACGAGCCAGTCGCGGAGGCGGTAGTTGACCTTCTTTCCGCCCTTGCCGAGAATGGAGAGATGAGTCGCGATCGCGTCGCGTGCCTCTTCGCCCACGAGCCCGTCAAATTGCAGGGAACCGCGCACGATGCCGTCCTCCGTATAGGGGAGCTCGGTCTCGCCGCCCTGTTTCTCGATGACCTTGACGATGGGAAGGCCGTATTTCGTCGCGAAGGCATAGTCCCTCTCGTCGTGGGCGGGAACGGCCATGACGGCGCCCGTGCCGTAGCTCGCGAGCACATAGTCGGCGAGATAGATGGGGATCTTCTTTCCGGTGAGGGGATGGATGGCATAGGAGCCTGTGAAGACGCCCGTCTTCTCGCGGGTGGAGGAGAGGCGCTCTATCTCATTTGCGCGCGAGGCATAGTCGATGTATGCCTCCACGGCCTCCTCCTGCGCGGGCGTCGCCAGTTTGCGGGCGAGGGGATGCTCGGGCGCGAGGACGACATAGGTCACCCCGAAGAGGGTATCGCAGCGCGTCGTGTAGACGCGGAAGGATTCCCCGCTCTCCGTCTCAAAGGCTATCTCGCAGCCCGTGGACTTTCCGATCCAGTTGCGCTGCATGTTCTTGGTCTTCTCGGGCCAGTCGAGGCCGTCGAGCCCCGAGAGGAGCTCCTCGGCATATTCGGTGATGCGGAAGAACCACTGCGTGAGATTTTTCCGTACGACGGGGGTGCCGCAGCGCTCGCAGACCCCCTCGGTCACCTGCTCATTGGCGAGCACGGTGTTGCAGGAAGGGCACCAGTTGACGGGCGCCTCCTTGCGGTAGGCGAGGCCCTTCTTGTAGAGCTGCAGAAACATCCACTGCGTCCACTTGTAGTAGTCCTCTTCGCACGTCTTGATCTCGGCGGACCAGTCGAACATGGCGCCCATCGCGCGGAGCTGCTCCTCCATCGTGGCGATATTTTTCTCCGTGGAGTCCTTGGGATGCACGCCCGTCTTGATGGCGTAGTTCTCGGCGGGCAGACCGAAGGCATCGAAGCCCATGGGCTGGAAGACCTCGTAGCCCTGCATGCGCCTGAAGCGGGCATAGCTGTCGGCGGGACCGTAGTTATACCAATGTCCCACATGGAGCTTTGCGCCCGAGGGATAGGAGAACATCTCCAGCACATAAAATTTCGGCTTTCCCGATTTCTTGTCGTAGTGATGGAGCTTCGCCTTTTCCCAGCGCTGCTGCCATTTTTTTTCGATCGATCTCAGATCCATCCCAACCTCCCGCGCGCCGTATGAGGTGCACGCACTTTTCTCACGATTATACCGCATTTCGGGGATAAAGTCAAGCGAGAACACCATATATTCCGAAATTCCCGCCCGCTTGCCCGCCGAAAGGGGGAAAATTCTTCCCGCGCGCCCTTTGCGTAAATAAAACCCGCGGGGAAGCATACAATATCTATCGTGGAAGAAATCACGGTCTCGGACGGGCGCGCCCGCAGCGCCTTTATCACCTATCTCTACAATGCGGTGGCGGCGGACCGCAGCGCGGACAGCGAGATACTCTTTTCGGAGGACCGCGCCGCCCTCCGTCTCAGGAGCGAGGGAGGGCTCCCGCCCGCCCTTTTGGGACGGCTCACGGAGAAGATCGCAGAGGTCATCGGGGTGGGCTATAAGTATTCCTTTCTCTTCTCGCGGCTGAAGACCTGCCTGCCGAGGCGGGAGAAGCGCTTTCTCTGCGCCGCTCTCATCGCCGCCGACCGTGAGGGGGACTTCGCCTACATCCGAAGATATGTCGAGGCCGCCTCCGAGATCTGCGTGGACGGTGTGTATACCTTCCGCCTCGAGGCCCTCCGCAAGAAGTGGCTGCGCATCCTCGAGTATATCCCCGCCGCCTTCTCCTCCGCCGACCTCTGCAAGTTCTGCGAATTCCTCGTGGGGGAGAGCGACCGCAAGATCTATGTGCGCGGAAATGCCGTCTTCGGAGAAAATTTCGCCCCGCTCAGGAGGAGCCGCCTCACGGGCACGGAGGACGTGGAGACGGAGATCATGCTCTCCGATGCGGGCTTTGTCTTCTGTCTCGGTGACGTGGGGGAGGACGTCGAAAAATTTCTGCAAAAATATTACGCCGAACGGGCGATATTCTCTTGACAAATTCTTGAATTGAGCGTAAAATCTGAGGTACTTAAAGACAAGTAGCGCCGCATGCGCTTCCCCAGAGAGGGGGCCCTTGGCTGGAAGGTTCCTGAAGGGCGGCGGTGGCGAAACCGCTTTATTTTATCTCAAAACCTAAAAAGAGCGGCCCTCTTCGGAGGGCAATTAAGGTGGAACCGCGCAAAGTCTTTGCGTCCTTAAATTTCCCCGAAAGGGGCGATTTGAGGGCGCTTTTTGATGATTTTGCATGTTTGCACAGTATTATGTCAGGCATAAACGTCTCAAAGACACGCAATTCACCCCAAAAAGGAGTATCTTATGAACATCACACTGAAAAACGGAGATGCGCTCTCCGTCGAGGAAGGCGCGACCGCCTTCGAGGCCGCACTCGCCATCTCGGAGGGGCTTGCCCGCGCCGCCGTCGCCGCAAAGGTAAACGGCACGCTCGTCGACCTCTCCCATCCGCTCGCGGAGGGGGACAGCCTCGAGATCGTCACCATGAAGGACGCGGAGGGGCTCGAGGTCTACCGCCACACCTGCGCCCATGTGCTCGCGCAGGCGCTCAAGACCGTCTTCCCGACCTGCAAGCTCGCCATCGGGCCCGTCATCGAAAACGGCTTCTACTACGACGTGGACTTCAAGACGCCCATCACCATGGAGGACTTCGCCAAGATCGAGGCGGAGATGAAGAAGATCGTCAAGGCAAATCTGCCCATCGAGCGCTTCACCCTCCCGCGCGCCGAGGCCGTCGCCCTCATGCGCAAGTACGAGGAGAGCTATAAGGTGGAGATCATCGAGGACCTTCCCGAGGACGCCGAGCTCTCCTTCTACAAGCAGGGCGCCTTCGTCGACCTCTGCCGCGGGCCGCACCTTCCCTCCACGGGAAAGATCAAGGCCTTCAAGCTCACCCAGCTTGCGGGTGCCTATTGGAGAGGGGACGAGAAGAGGAAGATGCTCACCCGCATCTACGGCACGGCATTTCCCAAGAAGGAGGAGCTCGAGGAGTACCTCGTCCGCCTCGAGGAGGCCAAAAAGCGGGACCACAATAAGCTCGGACGCGACCTCGGCATCTTCATGACGAGCGATGTCGTCGGGCAGGGGCTGCCCATCCTCATGCCGAAGGGGGCGAAGATGCTGCAGATCCTCTCCCGCTTCGTCGAGGACGAGGAGGCAAAGCGCGGCTTCATGATCACCAAGACGCCCAACATGGCCAAATCCGACCTCTATAAGATCTCGGGGCACTGGTCGCACTACCGCGACAAGATGTTCATCCTCGGAGAGATAGACGAGAGCGGCGAGCCCGTGGAGAAGGGGGAGGAGATCATGGCGCTCCGTCCCATGACCTGTCCCTTCCAGTATCAGATCTATAAGAACGGGCTCAAGTCCTACCGCGACCTTCCCTGCCGCTATTCGGAGACGGCGACGGAGTTCCGCAAGGAGGCCTCGGGTGAGATGCACGGCCTCATCCGCGTCAGGCAGTTCACATTGTCCGACGGCCACATCATCTGCACCAAGGAGCAGGTAGAGGGGGAGTTCAAGCGCTGTCTCGACCTCTCCTACTATATCCTCGACTGCCTCGGCATGCGCGGCGACGTCTCCTTCCGCTTCTCCAAGCGCAAGAAGGGCTCCGATAAGTACATCGACGACGACGAGGCGTGGGACTCCACCGAGGCCATGATGAAGGTCATTCTCGACGACCTCGGACTCACCTATGTCGAGGCGGAGGACGAGGCGGCCTTTTACGGCCCCAAGCTCGACGTGCAGATCAAGAATGTCTTCGGCAAGGAAGATACCCTCATCACCATCCAGATCGACTTCGCGGCGGGGCACTCCTTCGGCATGGAATATGTCGACGCCGACGGCGTGAAGAAGACGCCCTACGTCATCCACCGCAGTTCCATCGGCTGCTATGAGCGCACGCTCGCCTTCCTCATCGAGAAATATGCGGGCGCCTTCCCGCTCTGGTTCGCGCCCGTGCAGGTCAAGGTGCTCCCCATCACCGACCGCGCCGCGGACTATGCCGTCTCCCTCGTGGAGGAGCTTGCCATGCTCGGCATCCGCGCCGAGGCCGACCTCAGAAACGAGAAGATAGGCCGAAAGATCGTGGACGCCGAAAACGAGAAGGTGCCCTATAAGCTCGTCGTGGGCGACAAGGAGGTGGAGGAGGCGACCGTCTCCGTGCGGAAGCGCAGCGAAGGGGACATCGGCTCCATGAAGAAGGAGGACTTCTTCGCCCGCGTCAAAAAGGAAAACGACGACAAAGTCATCTTTTAATAAAAATGCGCCCCGACATCCGTCGGGGCGCAAAGTTTATTGGTATCGCAATTTTTTCAAGAGGCCCCGACAGAATTTGTCATCGGGGGTCTTTTTTACTTTCCGAGGTCGAGGATATAGTCGAGCCCGCCGAAGATCAGCGTCGCCTTGGCCTTTTTGGGCGCCTCGTAGCCTTGCGCCTTCTCCAGCCTGTCGTTGACCTTCAGGATGAGGCTGTTGTCGAGGGTGACGTTCTGCTCGGTATATTCCCCCTCGGTGGGGTTATATTTGATCTTGGTATCGAGCTCCATGGAGACGAGCTTGCCCGCCGTCATGACGACGGTAAATTGGGCGTCCTTCACGGTGTGGTCCACCCCGTTGAAGTAGTTCTCCACGGTGAGGACGCCCTGCGCGGGATTGCTGTTCAGGATCCCCACGATGCGCTCCATCATCTCCACGACGGCGTCGTCGCTCAGATAGACGGTATAGGTGTCCGTCGTTCCCTCCGTCTTCTTGCTGAGGCAGTCCGTCTTTTCCGCCGCGACGGCGAAGACCTCCGTCATGAAGTCGAACCGCGTGTCGGCGGTGACGCCCTCGGCATTCTCATAGGTATTGCTGCCCTTGCGGGAGACGAGATAGGTCCCGAACTCGTCGTCCGTCACGTTGCCGTAGGTGTACTTATAGGTCTCCTTGCCGTCCGTCTCGTGATGGCTGTGGTATTCGTAGGAATTGTTGAAGTGCGTGAAGCCCGTCTCGTCGGTGCGTTTATAGAGGCGGGATTGATAGGTATCCTTGGTCGCCTTCACGTTCCAGCCGGGGTCCATCTCGTTGAGGGCCTCGAGGTCGAGGGAATAGACGGTCTCCTGCTTTACGGCCTTGAGTGCGCCGTCTATCTTGGAGAGCTCCGCTGCGATCTCCGCCTTGTCGGTGACAAATCCGGTGACGGAGGGGATGGAGACGGCGGCGCTGCTTGTCTTCATCTCATAGGAGAGGTCGAGCGTCACATCCGCCGACGATACGGGGATGGAGACGGAGGCATTGAGGGTGTAACCCGTGAGCGCCTTGCCCGTGAGCTCGAATTTGAAGTCGATGCCCGAGACGGGGTTGGTGAATTGCACGCCCTTGAGGCTGATGCTCGTATCCATCCTGCCGATGAGCCCGCAGATGGTGTTGAGGACGGCGTTCTCCGAAGAGAGTCTGAGCTTTGCGATATATCCGCTTCCGTCCTTTCCGATCTCCGTGATCTCGTCCGCCGAGAACGACTCCACGAGGGATTGGAAGGGGAGGTTGATGAGCCGCAGCTCGGTGTCCCGATAGTCGGTGATGACTTTCTTCACGGCGCCCTTGTCATTCATCTTCACGGTGATGCGGGAATCGCCCGAGGAATAGATGTATTCGGTGGAGTCATAGAGCAGGATACCGCTCGTGACGCGCTTGAAGCGGAGGTCCTCCGTCTCACGGTTATAGCGGTAGTTGCAGGTGTAGACGGCGTTGGCGTTGGGCGACCGGAGGGCACCCACGTTGATGTTCCCCGAGAGCTTCAGGACGAAGTCATAGTTCTGCTCGGCAGCGGCCGCCTGTGTTTGAATGGCGGAGACGACGTCTGCCGCCGTCGGCATAATAGACGCGGGAGGCGTGTCGCCCTCTGCGGGCGGTGTGTCATCCTCTGCGGGCGGCGTGGGCGTATCGGGGGTGGGGGCGGGGTTGCCGCAAGCGCACAGACAGAGGCCGAGGGCCATCGTCAGGCACAGGAGCAGCGCAAAGATCGTGCGAATGGTGTGTTTCATATCATTTCTCCTTTCAGATTTGCGAAATTGATTTTTTCATTTCCTTCAGCCTTCCGATCTCGGCAGGGAGGCAGAAGGGGAAGGTGACGACTCCGACGACCATTGAGACGAAGAGCCCCACGAAGAAGAGGAACAGGGAGAGGAGCGCCGACAGGATGCACAGGGCGAGCTTTACGGTGAGGAGAAAGATGATCCCGCCGAGGTCGAGCGTGAAGATGACCCCGGGGAGTCTGAAGGAGCGGCAGAAGAAGAGCAGGAGGTCGAGCGCATAGCTCGTCCAGAAGCACTGCGAGACAAACATGAACATCGCGGCGGCGATGCCGATGGAGACGAGGCAGACGGGGTCCTTGGCCACGATCGCGGTAAGGATGCCGGGGACGGCGATCAGCACCGCGACGAGGGTGGCGACGACCATGCTGAGGCGGAACTGCTTCTGTTCCTTCTTGTAGGCGGTCTGCCTTCTCTCCGTCTCCTCCTTGTCGAAGCACTCCTTGCATACGATCCTCTGCGCCCGTCCGCGCGTCGCGGGGTACACATGATAGTCCCCGCTTTGCTCGATGGGCTTCTTGCAGGCGTCGCAATACCCTATGATGATGGTGGGCGTCCCGACAGCCGCCGCGACACTTGCCGCGACAGCAGCTGCCGCCGCGGCCGCGACCTCCTCCGTGGACTCGGCGTGCGCCTCATGCTTCTGCGGATCGCCGCCGAAGAATTCATCCGCGCTGATCCCGAAGAGCTCGGTGAGCCGCTGAAGGGTGGCGAAATCGGGCTCTGCGTTCCCGTTTTCCCATTTGGAGACAGCCTGCGCCGTCACGTTGAGCTTGGTTCCGAGCTCCGCTTGCGTCCACCCGAGACGCTTTCTGTTGGCGGCAATGACTTTGCCGTATTTTGTTGCCATAAGACTTCCTCCTGCATTTTTTATTTTTGTGAAAATTATATCATGCGGCGGCGGAAAATGCTATGCGTTCCGCTCAACCGTTGGTTGAATGGGTAGAAATTTCATTGAATCGAGGCAAACATCCCGCCTCGGCGGAGTTTCCGCATACTTAGGTCAAAAGACCTACATACTATAATTATATTAGGTTATTTGACCTATGTCAAGACTTTTGACCTCAAAACATGTAAAATTTCAATATGCCTTATGTGGAAGTGATTCGCCAACTGATGGACGAGCATGAACTCAGCCAAGAGGGGCTTGCAAAGATCCTGGGGGTCAATCAAACGACCGTGAGCCAATGGTTGCTCGGGAGGAAGAAGCCGGGGTACGACAGTATCCGCCTGCTCTATGAGAAATTCGGTGTCTTGCCGAACAGCCTGTTCGGGATCGACTGACGGGCCTTTGCGCGCAGCGGAAAATTTTTGCAAAAATTGCCTCTTTTGCGGCGGAAAATCGTTGACAAAGCCCGAAAAATCTGCTATTCTATTTTGGTAAAGCAGAGGTCAACCCTTCTCCCCGCATCGGGCACGCGTCCGACGGGTCGACATTCTTTCGGCATCAGGCGCCTTTGCGCGCTCTTTCCGACGGGTTGCTCTCTGCAACCCGTCTTATTTTTTCGGAGGCTTATGGCAGCAAAGAATCAGCATCAGTTAAACGGCGAGATCCGCGACCGCGAGATCCGCGTCATCTCCTCGTCGGGGGAGATGCTCGGCGTCATGTCCGCCCGCGAGGCGCTCCGTCTGGCGGAGGAGGAGGGGCTCGACCTCGTCAAGATCTCTCCCAACGCCATCCCGCCCGTGTGCAAGATCATGGACTACGGCAAGTTCAAGTTCGAGCAGGCGAAAAAGGCAAAGGAGAACAAGCAAAAAGTCGTCGAGCTCAAGGAAGTTCAGCTCTCCATGACCATAGACGTGGGCGATCTCAATGTCAAAGCCAAGCACGCTACCCGCTTTCTCGAGCAGGGCAATAAGGTCAAGGTGACCATCCGCCTCCGCGGCAGGCAGATGGCGCACGCCAACCTCGCGAAGGACGTCATCATGAACTTCTACGAGTCCCTGAAGGAGATCGCGGTCATCGAAAAGCCGCTCAATATGGAGGGGAGGAATCTCATCCTCATCCTCGGCCCCGTCAAAAAGTAAGACAAAAAATTCGGAAACATAATATTGGAGGATAAAGCAATGCCCAAACAGAAATCGCACAGCGGTTCGAAGAAGCGCTTCTGGCTCACCGGCTCGGGAAAGGTCAATCGTCCCCACGGCGGCAAGAACCATAAGGCAGAAACGAAGAACAGGAAGAGAAAGAGAACTCTCCGCCAGACGACCCTCGTCTCCGAGACGCAGGCCAATACCGTCAAGAGAATGATCCCTTATAAGGACTGAAGGAGGAGCTGTAAATGCGTATCAAGAGAACAGTCAATGCAGTCAAAAAGCGCAGAAAGATCTTAAAGCTCGCCAAGGGCTATTTCGGGTGCAAGAGCAAGAATTACCGCATCGCCCGTCAGGCGGTCATGAAGTCCCTTCAGTATGCCTATGTGGGCAGAAAGCGTCGTAAGCGCGACATGCGCAGCCTCTGGATCGCCCGCATCAACGCAGGCGCCCGCATCAACGGGATCTCCTATTCCCGCCTCATGCACGGGCTCGAAGTCGCCGGGATCACGCTCAACCGCAAGGTCCTTGCCGATCTCGCCGTCACCGACGCCGCAGCCTTTGCCGCGCTCTGCGAAAAGGCGAAAGCCGCCCTTTAAGCAAACAAAAGCCTTTCCGAGAAAGGCTTTTTTGTCATGACGGTCATCAGATCGAAGCAAAATCCCATCGTAAAGGAGCTCGCCTCGCTCAAGGAAAAGAAGGGCAGACGGGAGAGGGGGACCTTTCTCGTCGAAGGCGGCAAGATGATCCGTGAGTGTCTCGCTTGCGGCATGGAGGTCGTGCGCCTTGCCCTCCTCGAGGGAGAAGAAGCGCCCTTCCTGCAGAACGCGGAGATCCCCTGCGTCTTCCTCGGAGAAGATGCCTTTCGGGCGATCTCCGATGAGAAGACCCCGCAGGGCATCGCCGCCGAGGTGCGCATTCCCGAGGCCCCGCTTATGCCGCCCGAGGGGAGCTGTCTCTTTCTGGACGGCGTGGCGGATCCCGCGAACGTCGGAGCCATCCTGAGGACGGCGGCCGCGGCGGGCTACAGAGAGATCTACCTCGCCGACTGCGCCGATCCCTATGCGCCCAAGAGCGTGCGGGCGAGCATGAGCGGCGTCTTCTATGCCGATATCATGCGCGGGACGCGGGAAGAGATCCTGCATGTGCTTGCGGACATCCCCGTGATCGCGGCGGATATGGGCGGGCAGGACATCTTCGCATTTTCCCCGCCCGAAAAGTTCTGCCTCTGCATCGGCAACGAGGGCAACGGGCTCTCCGCCGAGGTTCGCGGACGGGCGGACTTCACCGTCGGCATCCCCATGGCGGGGCGCGTCGAGAGCCTCAATGCCGCCGTCTCCGCGGGGATATTGATGTATCTATTAAAGAAAGGAGTTTAATTATGTCAGGTCACAGCAAATGGCACAATATACAGGCAAAGAAGGGGAAGGCGGATGCCGCGAGAGGGCGCCTCTTCACCAAGATCGGCAGGGAGATCGCCGTCGCCGCAAAGGGCAACCCCAATCCCTCCACCAACTCCAAACTCGCCGACGTCATTGCCAAGGCAAAGGCGGCGAATATGCCCAATGACAACATCGAGCGCTCTATCAAGAAGGCGGCGGGCGAACTGGGCGACAGAGATTTCAAAGAGCTCACCTACGAAGGATACGGCGCGGGCGGGGCGGCGGTCATCATCACCACCCTCACCGACAACAACAACCGTACCGCGGGGGATATCCGCGCCATCATGTCCAAGTGCGGCGGCTCCCTCGGCACCACGGGCAGCGTGTCCTATATGTTCGAAAACAAGGGGCTTATCGTCGTCGAGGCGAAGCCCGGGCTCACCGAGGACGAAGTCACCGAGATGGCAATCGAGGCGGGCGCCGACGACGTCGTGCCCGTAGAGGACGCCTTCGAGGTCTATACCTCCGCGGCGGCCTTCTCCGAGGCGAGGAAATATCTCGAGGAAAAGGGCCTCACCTTCCTGCAGGCGGAGCTCACCATGATCCCGCAGAATAAGATCGTCCTCGAGGGCGAGAAGCTCGAGCTCTTCCTGAAGATGCTCGACAAGCTCGAGGAAAACGACGACGTGCAGGACGTCTATCACAATGTCGACCTTCCCGAAGAGGAAGACGAGGACTGAAAAACAACATCATGAAAAAAGACGGGATATCCCGTCTTTTTTGTATTGCGGAAGTTATTCGATCCCCGCCTTGAAGTTATACACGGGCTTTATCATCCGCTCGATCTCCACGGTGGGGGAGATGAGCCGCGCGATCTCCTCGGCGGGCTTGTAGACCATGGGTGATTCGTCGAGGGTGCTCTCATTGACCGTGGAGGAGTAGATGCCCTCCATCTCCGTGCGGAACTCCTCCACCGAGAAGAGCTCCTTTGCCTCGCTCCGCCTGCAGATGCGCCCCGCACCGTGGGGAGCCGAGAAGTTCCAGTCCTCATTTCCCTTGCCGACGGCGAGGAAGCACCCGTCCCGCATGTTCATGGGGATGATGACCCGCTGTCCGCGGTGAGCCGAGATGGCGCCCTTGCGCAGGATGCCGTCTTCGCCGAGGTAGTTGTGCATCGTCTCAAAGGTGGAAAATTTGTGCACCTTCAGAAATTTCACGATCTCCTCGAGCATGCGCATGCGGTTGAGGGAGGCGAACTGCGTGCACAGGGCGAGGTCATAGAGGTAGTCCTCCATGTCCTGCCCGTCGAGATAGCACATGTCGGCGGGGATCTTGGAGCGGGAGGCATATTCCCTGTTCACGGCGGCGAGGGCATCGGGGATGAGGTCGGGCCGCCCGAGACGGTTGTACTCCGCAATGGCCGCCTGCCGCGCCTCCTCCGCACAGTTTTTACAGCGGTCCACCGCGAGCTTTGCATAGATCTTCGCGACCTGCAGGCCGAGGTTGCGCGACCCGCTGTGGATGACGAGATAGGCATTCCCGTCGTCGTCGCGGTCCATCTCGATGAAGTGATTGCCCCCGCCGAGCGTGCCGAGGGAGCCGTAGAGCCGCTCGAGGTCGCGGAGCTTCGGAAAGCAGCGGAGTTTCTTTACGAGGGACTCCGCGCGCGTGTCCTTCCGCACCGCGCTCCCCGCGGGGATGTGCTCGCGGATAAAGGCGTCGAGGTCGGGGAGGGAGACGTCGATGCGCCCGAGTTCGCCGACGAGCATGCCGCAGCCGAGGTCGACGCCGAGGACATTGGGAATCACTTTGTCCCCGAGTACGCCGGTAAAGCCCACGACGCAGCCCGTCCCGCAGTGCACGTCTGGCATGATGCGGATGCGCTTCCCCTCAAAGGCGGGCGACCGCACGAAGGCGTAGACTTCATTGACCGCCTCCGGTTCGATGTTTTCCGTAAAGATCCTGAGATCGTAATTCATAGGTACCTCCTTTGTTTGCGCGGAAAGAAAAAGGACAGCTTCCGCTGTCCGTTTTCCGCATGGAAATTCCCCTCGAAAAATGCGTAAAATGGGGGAATGGGGTGCGAAAATCGCGCTTTTACTTCTTTCGGCCGAGCTCTCCTATGGCGCAGGAGAGGAAGTACTCCGCCGTGGAATTTTTACGGATGATCTCCTTTGCCTCGTCGGGATCGCACCAGCACACCGTGTCGAGCTCCTCATTCGTCACGATCTCGCCGTCGTCGCAGGTGACGAAAAATCCGAGCATGAGGATATCCTTTTCTGCATGATAGCGGGAGCCGAGATATTTCCAGTTGACGGCGGTGAGGCGGGTCTCCTCGCGGAGTTCGCGCGGAATGGCCTTTTCGGCGCTCTCGCCCTTCTTGATATAGCCCGCTATGAGCTTGTAGTCGTCGTCACCCACATGCTTCGCAAGGAGGATCTTGCGGTCGGAGCGGCGCACGACGACCATGGACACCGCCACGGGGAAGAGGGGAAACTTGAAACTCCCGCATTTTTCGCAATAGGGCACGAGCCCCTCGGCTTCGAGAAGGCGCAGGGTTAGCTTTTCACCGCAATCTCTGCAATACATGGTCTGTTCCTCCTTTGACGGTTTTGCAATCATTATATTCCCTATTTGCGAAAAAGTCAAACGTTTTTTATTGTTTACTCTCAATGTATGATTTTCACAAAATCACGCGCAGGGACACGCGGCGCGCGTACTTTGGATTTCCTTACGGAAAAAGGGCGCCGTACACTTGACAGCGCGGGCGCGGATATGATATAATAACCAAGTGTTTTGCCGCAGGCCTTGCGGCGCAAGGAGGACATATGCTGACTTCCATTTGCGGGATCAACTGGGGAGACGAGGGAAAGGGCAAGATGGTCGACCTCTTCTCCGAGGACTATGACATCGTCTGCCGCTATCAGGGCGGAAACAACGCGGGGCATACCGTCATCAATGAGCGGGGAAAGTTCATCCTCAACCTGCTCCCGTCGGGCATCCTGCGCGAAAATGTCGTCAACGTGCTCGGCATGGGCATGGTCATCGACATCCGCCACCTCACCGAGGAGATCGCCCATCTTCGCGAAAAGGGCGTGAAGATCTCCCCCGAAAATCTCAAGATAAGCGACCGCGCCGAGATCACCATGCCCTATCACGTCCTCATGGACTGCCTCGAAGAGGAGCGGCTCGCCGACAAGAAGTTCGGCTCCACGCGCAGGGGCATCGCGCCCGCCTATGCCGACCGCTTCATGAAGAAGTCCTTCCGCATGGGTGAGCTTCTCTATCCCGAAGTCCTCCGCGAGAAGGTAAAGGAGATCGTGGCGTGGAAAAATCTCACCGTGGCAAGGGGATACGGCGCGCAGCCCATCTCCGAAGAGGAGACGCTCGACTACCTCCTCTCCTACGGCGAGGCGCTCAAGCCGTATATCTGCGACGTGGGGCTCTACCTGACCGGCGCCGCGAAGGCGGGCAAAAATATCCTCTTCGAGGCCCAGCTCGGCGCCCTCAGGGATATCGACTACGGCATTCTGCCCTATACCTCCTCGTCGCTCACGCTTGCCGCCTATGCCCCCCTCGGGGCGGGCGTCCCCAACCTTCGCCTCGACAAGTCCATCGGCATCATGAAGGCCTACTCCACCTGCGTGGGCGAGGGGCCCTTCACGGCGGAATATTTCGGCGAAAAGGCGGAGGCCCTCCGCAAGGCGGGCGGAGAATTCGGCGCCGCGACGGGCAGACCGAGAAGGGTGGGTCCCTTCGACGCCGTCGCCTCGGCCTACGGCATCCGCTGTCAGGGCGCCGACGAACTCGTGCTCACCAAGCTCGATATCCTCTCCATCTACGAGGAGATCGAGGTCTGCACCGCCTATGAGCTCGACGGGAAGCGCCTGCACGACTTTCCGTACCCCGACCTTCTGGACCGCTGCAAGCCCGTCTTCGAAAAGGTCAAGGGCTGGCACACGGACATCTCGAAGTGCAGAAAGAAGGAACAACTCCCCCAAGCGGCGCTCGACTACATTGCCTACATCGAAGATCTGTGCGCATGCAAGATCACCTATGTGGCGGTCGGGCCCGAGCGCGACGCCGTCATCCGCATGGACGGCTGAGGAGGAATCATGAGAACTTTTTATAAATATCACGGGCTCGGAAACGACTATATCTTCTTCGACTGCCTCGAAGAGGGCTTCCCGACCCCCAAAAAACTTGCAAAACAGCTGTCCGACCGCCACTTCTCGGTGGGGGGAGACGGCATCGTGCTCATCCTGCCCAGCGAAGTCGCCGACGTGCGCATGCGCATGTTCAATGCCGACGGGAGCGAGGGCAACATGTGCGGCAACGCCATCCGCTGTGTCGCGAAATATCTCTATGAAGTGCGCGGGATGCACCAAAGCCGCTTCTCCGTCGAGACGAAGGCGGGGATAAGGATCCTCTTCGTCCATACACAGAGGAGGTCGGGCGAGGTCTATGCCCTCACCGTGGACATGGGCGCGCCCGTCTTCGAACCCGACGCCATCCCCGCCCTCTTCGAGGGGGATTCCGTGGTGGCACAGCCCCTCATCGTGGGGGAGGAGACCTACCGCGTGACCTGCCTCTCCATGGGCAATCCCCACTGCGTCGTCTTCGGCGAGGATCCCGACGGGCTGGACCTCGGGAAAGTGGGTCCGCTCTTCGAAAATCATCCCGCCTTCCCTGCCCGCATCAATACCGAGTTTGTCCTCCCCATGGGGCGCAACGAGCTCAGGATGCGCGTCTTCGAGCGGGGGAGCGGAGAGACCATGGCCTGCGGCACGGGCGCATGCGCGGCGGCAGTCGCCTCCGTCCTCAACGGCTATTCGGACAAGGGCGCCGAGATCACGGTGCATCTGAAGGGGGGCGACCTCGCCGTCCGCTACACGGACAACGGCGTCCTCATGAAGGGTCCCGCGGAGTTTGCTTTCCGCGGAGAAGTGGAGATCTGATTCCGAAATGGGAGAGGTGCATATGACGAAATATATCTTTGTGACGGGCGGTGTCGTCTCGGGACTCGGAAAGGGCATCACGGCGGCCTCGCTCGGGCGCCTTCTGAAGATGCGCGGCTATAAGGTCGCCTCGCAGAAGCTCGACCCCTATATCAACATCGACCCCGGGACCATGAGTCCCTATCAGCACGGCGAAGTCTTCGTCACCGAGGACGGCGCGGAGACCGACCTCGACCTCGGCCACTACGAGCGCTTCATCGACGAGGACCTCAATAAGTTCTCCAACCTCACGACGGGCAAGGTCTACTGGAACGTGCTCACCAAGGAGCGCGCGGGGGAATACCTCGGGCAGACCGTGCAGGTCATTCCCCACATCACGAACGAGATCAAGTCCTTCATCTATCAGGTGGGCAAGATCTCGAAGGCGGATATCGTCATCACCGAGATCGGCGGCACGACGGGCGATATCGAGAGCCAGCCCTTCCTCGAGGCCATCCGTCAGGTCGCCCGCGAGGTGGGCAGGGACAACTGCTGCTTCATCCATGTGACCCTCGTGCCCTATATCTCAGGCTCGTGCGAGTTCAAGAGCAAGCCCACCCAGCACTCCGTCAAGGAACTGCAGGGCATGGGCATCTTCCCAGATATCATCGTGGCGCGCGTCGATGCACCCATGCCCGCCTCCATCCGCGAGAAGATCGCCATGTTCTGCAACGTGGCGCCCGAGTGCTGCATCGAAAATCTCACCGTGCCCGTCCTCTACGAGGCGCCCCTCATGCTCGAGAAGAGCGACCTCTCGACCACCGTGTGCAAGATCCTGCACCTCGATCCCATGGAGATAGACCTCAGGGAATGGGAGGAGATGCTCGCCCGCATCCACGCGCGCAGCAAGCAGGTGACCATTGCCCTGTGCGGCAAATATGTCCAGCTCCACGACGCCTATCTCTCGGTCGCCGAGGCCCTCGCCCACGGCGGCTACGAGACGGATGCCAAGGTGGAGATCCGCTGGGTGGACACCGAGAAGCTGACCGAGGCCAATGTCGCCTACGTCCTCGAGGGAGTAGACGGCGTCCTCATCCCGGGCGGATTCGGCGTGCGCGGCATCGAGGGAAAGGTCGCGGCGTGCAAATATGCCCGCGAGAAGGGCATTCCCTATCTCGGGATCTGCCTCGGCATGCAGGTCGCCGTCATCGAATACGCGAGGAATGTGCTCGGCATCCCCGATGCCAACTCCTCGGAGTTCTTCCCCGAGGGCAAGCACTCCGTCATCGACCTCATGCCCGACCAATACGGCGTGAAGATGGGGGGCACCATGCGTCTCGGCGCATACCCCTGCGCCGTGCACGGCAAGAAACTGAAGGAAGCGTACGGAAAGGACCTCATCGCGGAGCGCCACCGTCACCGCTTCGAGTTCAATAATGACTACCGCGAGGCCTTCGAGGCGGCGGGCATGACCATTGCGGGCACCTCGCCCGACGGCACGCTGTGCGAGGCGGTGGAGATCGACACCCATCCCTTCTTTGTGGGCGTGCAGTTCCACCCCGAGTTCAAGTCCCGCCCCAATGCGGCGCACCCGCTCTTCCGCGAATTCATCCGCGCGGCGACCGTCTATCACGGAGAAAAATAAGCCGCCATGGAAATCAACCGTCATTTTCTCGGACTCAAGGAGTCCTACCTCTTCGCGACCGTAGGCTCCAAATTTTCCGCCTATCAAGCGGCGCATCCCGACAAGAAGGTCATCAAGCTCTCCATAGGAGATGTGACCCTCCCGCTCGCGCCCGCCGTCATCTCCGCGATGCACGCCGCCGTGGACGAGATGTCCCGCCGCGAGACCTTCCGCGGATACGGCCCCGATGCGACCTGCTACGGCTATCCCGCCCTCATCGACTCCATCCGCGGCCACTATGCGCGGCGCGGGGTCACCTTTGAAGCGGGGGAGATCTTCATCTCGGACGGCGCGAAGTCCGACCTCGCCAATATCCTCGACCTCTTCGCACGGGAAAATACCGTCCTCGTGCCCGACCCCGTCTATCCCGTCTATGTGGACACCAATGTCATGGCGGGGAGAAAAATTCTCTATGCCGACGCGACGGCGGAAAACGGCTTTCTGCCCCTTCCCGACGAGGGGACGGAGGCCGACCTCATCTATCTCTGCTCGCCCAATAACCCCACGGGCGCCTGCTATGACCGCGCAGGGCTCAAGGCGTGGGTGGACTATGCGAACCGCCGCGGCGCCGTCATCCTCTTCGATGCCGCCTACGAGGCCTTCGTGCAGGGGGAACTTCCCCACTCCATCTACGAGGTAGAGGGGGCGCGGGAGTGCGCCATCGAGTTCTGCAGCTATTCCAAGACGGCGGGCTTTACGGGCGTGCGGTGCGGCTATACCGTCGTCCCGAAGGAGCTCAAGCGGGGCGGCGTGCAGCTCGGAAAGCTTTGGGCGCGCAGACAGTCCACCAAGTTCAACGGCGTCTCCTATATCTCTCAGATGGGGGCAGCGGCCGTCTTCTCGGAGGCGGGCGAGAGGGAGATCGCGAAAAATCTCTCCTATTACCGCGAAAACGCCGCGGTCATCGGGCAGATGCTCGACCGCCTCGGCATCTTCTATACGGGCGGAAAACATTCGCCCTACGTCTGGATGAAGTGCCCGAAGGGCATGGACAGCTGGACCTTCTTTGACTATCTCCTCGAAAATGCCAATGTCGTGGGCACGCCCGGCTGCGGCTTCGGCAAAAACGGTGAGGGATTCTTCCGTCTGACCGCCTTCGGGACCAAGGAAAATACCCTCGAGGCGTGCCGCAGGATAGAGGACCTCCTCAGATGACGCCGCTGCCGCGAAGTGCAGGGGTGCTCTGCCATATCTCCTCTCTTCCCGGGAAGTACGGTATCGGAAATCTCGGGGACGGCGCGCGGTTTGCCCGCATACTTGCGGAAAACGGCGTGCGCTATTGGCAGATCCTCCCGTTGGTGCAGACGGGCTATGGGGACTCTCCCTATCAGTCGGTCTCCTGCACGTCGGGCAATCCCTACTTCATCGACCTCGACAGACTGCGCGAGATGCGCCTTCTTACCCATGCGGAGCTGCGCGCCGTGCGGGCGCGCTACAGGGGGGAGCGCGATGTCGACTACGCGAAGCTCTACGAGGAGCGCTACGCGACCCTCCGCCTCGCCTTTTCCCGCTTCTCTTCGGAGGATGAGGACTTCCGCGCCTTTGTCGAGAGGGGAGAATATGAGGACTATGCCCTCTTCATGACCGCAAAGACGGTCTATGGCGGGCGCCTCTGCGATTGGGACAGGCCCCTGATGCGGCATGCGCCCGAGGCGGTGGAGGCCCTCCGCAACGACTATCGCGGGGAGTACCTCTTCTGGCAGTTCGTGCAATATCTCTTCCGCATGCAGTGGGACGAGCTGCACGCAAGTTGCCGCGCGATGGGGCTGGGCATCATCGGCGACCTTCCGCTCTATGTCGCCTGTGACAGCGCGGACGTATGGGCTCACCCCGAGCTCTTCAAGCTCGACCGCAGGAGACGGCCCACCAAGGTAGCGGGGGTCCCGCCCGACTATTTCTCGGCGACGGGACAGCTCTGGGGCAACCCCATCTATGACTGGGCGGCGCATAAAAGGGAAAATTTCGCGTGGTGGCATGCCCGCATCCGTGCGGCACTCGAGACCTATGACCTCGTGCGCATCGACCACTTCCGCGGCCTCGACCGCTACTACGAGATCGATGCCGACGCGGAGAACGCCGTGCGGGGAGAGTGGAAAAAGGCGCCCGGGAATGCGCTCTTTGCGGAGGTGGAGAAAGGGCGCATCATTGCCGAAGACCTCGGCATCCTCGACGACGGCGTGCGGAGACTGCTCAAAAAGACGGGCCTTCCCGGCATGAAGGTCCTCCTCTTCGCCTTCGACGGAAACAGGGAAAACGACCATCTTCCCGCCAACCTCAGAGAGCACACCGTCTACTACACGGGAACGCACGACAACGACACGGTGATGGGCTATGTGCAGGGCCTCTCGGCAGGGGACCGCGCCCGCCTCATCGGTCGCGTAAAGGCCGCCCTGCGGGAGGCAAAGATCCCGCCGCACATCGGAAACGCGGGGGAGGGTATGGCGACCGCACTCATCCGCCTCGCGCTCTCGTCGCGGGCCTATCTCGCCGTCATTCCCATACAGGACATCCTGGGGCTCGGAAACGAGGCCCGCATGAATGAACCGGGGACGTCGGGAAAGAACTGGCGTTTCCGCCTGACACGGCAACCTTCCGCCCAAGCTATGGGCAGGTTGAATAAAATGATAAAACAATATGGGAGGTAACTTTATGGCAAACGAAAAGGCGGGCTTCTTTCAGGAATTCAAGAAGTTCATCATGCGCGGCAACGTGCTCGACATGGCAGTCGGCGTCATCATCGGCGGTGCCTTCAGCGCGATCGTCACGGCGCTCACCAACCAGATCCTGATGCCCATCATCAACTGGTTCCTCTTCCTGATCACGGGAGGCAGGGGGCTCGAGAACATCTACACCTACCTGCATCAGGCGACCATGTTAGATGAAGCGGGCGAGACGGTCATCGACCTTGCGAACTCCATCTACATCGACTGGGGCGCATTCCTCACCGCGATCATCAACTTCCTGCTCATCGCGATCGTGCTCTTTGTCATCATCCGCGCGATCAACGCCGTACACGAGGGCGCAGCGAAGCAGAAGTCGAAGTACGATCCCCTCACCAAGGAAGAGGTGACCGCGCTCCGCAAGGAGGGCAAGTCCTCTGCCCAGATCGTCGAGGCGGCAGCCGCGAAGCAGGCGAAGCTCGACGAAGAGGCGGCGGCAGCTGCCGCAGCCGAGGCCGCAAATGCTCCCGCGCCCGCTCCCACGACGGAGGAGCTCCTCGCCGAGATCCGCGACCTTCTGAAGGAGCAGAAAGCGTAAACGCCGAAAGGTTTTATAATTCGGGCGGTCCGACTCCATGGCGGACCGCCCTTTGCCGTCTTCCGCAAGGCCTTTTTCGGCGCCATGTGAAAGATTTGAGTCTGTCCGCAGGGCACGCCGAGGCGCGGGAGTCACACTTTTTCGAGCGGCGGGATACTATGATGGTATGCGCATCTCATTCGCGACGAGCGGAAGTCTCGAGGACTTTTCGAAAAATTACACGGGCGGCGCCGACCTCATCCTCTTCTCCTTTCAGGCATTGGGAGAGGTGAGCTACGAGCGCGAGCTCAAGGGAGAGACGAGTCTCTTCGAAGATGTTGCCCTCCTCTCAAAGGCGTCAGAAGGGGTCGTCATGTGCGGCTGCTATACCGACGCGCGCGGCATCCGCCGAAAGTCGGTGGTGGTCGCCGAGAAGGGGAGGATCCTCGGCGTCTCCGACATGGTCAACCGCATCGACGGCGGCGACTATCGCTGCGGCGCGGGCATCAAGATCTTCGACACGGGCATCGGGAAATTGGGCGTCATCGTCGCGGAGGACCTCTATTTCCCCCGCGTCGCCGAGACGCTCTCGGTGTGCGGCGCCGAGCTTGCGGTCTGCATCTTCGAGGAACTCGACGAGAGTTTGGAGCAGATCCTCATGCGCGCACAGGCCTTTTGCTTCGGCATCCCCATGTGCATGTGCGCATACGGATACGCGCAGGCGGCGGATATCGGCGGAAAGCTCCGCTACGCCTCCCCCAAAAACGGCTGTGTCTATGAGTTCGAGCGCGAGCAGGAATTTCACCTCGTCGAGACCCGCCAGCGCGGCTTCTACCGCAAGAAAAAGACGGGATTTTGAAAAAAATCGCCCCTCCCGCACGCGGGAAGGACGATCGTTTTCTTTCGGACAAGTTTTCAGCGGAGCTCTCTCGAGCAGGCGACGGCCAAAGCTCCGGGGCCGATATGGCAGGAGACCGAGAGCGAGAGGGGATCCGCAAAGGTGACCTTGACATTGGGGAAGGCGGCTGCGAGCTCCGTGCGGAACTTTTCGGCCTCCTCGTAGTTCTGCGTATGTGCGACCGCGACCGTCATCTCGCCCGCCTCGACATACTCCTTGAAGCGGGTCTCGAGGTCGCTCTTTATGGCGGCGACCATCACTTCCTTTGCCTGTTTGAGGGTATGGACCCGCTTGAAGGCGTCGAGCTTTTCCCCCTGGATCTGCAGGACGGGCTTGATGCGCAGGAGGGTCCCGACGAGTGCGGCGGCGGGGGTCAGCCTCCCTCCCTTCTTGAGATATTTCAGGGTGTCGAGTGAGATGTAGATGCTGCTGTCGAACTTCGTCTTGAGGAGGATCTCGCGGATCTCCGCGGCCGATTTCCCCTGCTTGACGAGGGTGAGCGCGTCGAGAACGCTCTGTTTCTGCGTGATGGAAATGCGCTGGTTGTCCACGACCTGCACGCGCCCGCCGTATTCTTTTGCCAGGTTTTCCGCGGTGTGACAGGACTCCGAGAGCCCGCTCGACATGGGGATATGCACGATCTCGCTTCCGTCCGCGAGGAGCTTTTCCCAGAGCTCGGTCACATAGAAGGTCGAGGGCTGCGAGGTAGAGACGTTCGCATCGCCCTGCAGGTACTCGTAAAAACGAGGTTGCGTGAGGTTGATGTCCTCAAAGAACTCTTCACCGTTGATCAAAAAGGGCATCGGGATGACGGAGATTCCCAGTTTCTCCCCATCCGCTTGGGTGATGCCGCTGTTCGAGTCGGTGACGATCTTGACATTCGCCATAGTAACTCTCCCAAATTGTTGATATACTTTGCATTATACACATTTTTTCTCGCTTTGTCAAGAGATTGAACGACGTTTGAAAAAATAATTTAAGACCAATTGACAACGGGCGCCCGTTGCGTTATAATAGTTTTGAAATATACACGAGGTCGGTTATGGTACGCATCGTAAAGAAGGAAAAACTTGCGCCGCTCGTCTACCGCATCGAGGTAGAGGCGCCGCTCGTGGCGCGTCACGCGCTTGCAGGACAGTTCGTCATCGTCCGCGCGGGGGAAGAGGGAGAGCGCATTCCCCTCACCGTGGCGGGCTGTGACAGGGAGAAGGGGCTCATCTCGCTCATCTTTCAGGCGGTGGGCGGGTCCACGTATGCCCTCGCCGCAAAGAGGGAAGGGGAGTTTCTCGCCGATGTCGCAGGGCCTCTCGGCAGGCCGTCTGCGGTCGAGGGGATCGGCCGCGCCGCCGTCGTGGGCGGGGGAGTGGGGTGCGCCATCGCCCTGCCCGTGGCCGCCCGTCTCCACGAGTTGGGCGCGCGGGTCGTCTCCGTCGCGGGATTCCGAAGTCGCGAATATGTCCTCCTCGAGCGGGAGTTCGGGGCCGTCTCCGACCGCCTGATCGTCACGACGGACGACGGGTCATATGGGGAGAAGGGCAATGTCTGCGTTCCCCTCGCCCGCCTGCTCAGAGAGGAGAGGTTCGACGCCGTCTTTGCCGTGGGGCCCCTCGTCATGATGAAGTTCGTCGCGGAGACCACCCGACCCTTCGGCATCAAGACCATCGCGAGCATGAATCCCATCATGATCGACGGCACGGGCATGTGCGGCTGCTGCCGCCTCTCTGTAGGCGGTGAGACGAAGTTCGCCTGCGTGGACGGACCCGAGTTCGATGCGCACCTCATCGACTTCGACGAGGCCATCGCGCGCTCCCGCACCTATGCGGAATTCGAGCGGGTCGCGCGGGAGAAAAATTGCAACCTTCTGAAGGGGGTAGAGTAGACGATGTCTGTGAATATGAGTGAAACGAGGCACCCCATGCCCGTGCAGGACCCTTCGGAACGCATCCGAAACTTCTCCGAAGTCGCCCTCGGCTACGACGAGGAGACCGCCCGCGAGGAGGCCCGCCGCTGCATCCGCTGCAAGGCGAAACCGTGCGTCTCGGGCTGTCCCGTGGGCGTCGATATCCCCGCCTTTTTGGCCCTCGTCGCAGAGGGGAAGTACGAGGAGGCCTACGCGGTCATCCGCAGGGCAAATGCTCTCCCCGCCGCAACAGGCAGAGTGTGCCCGCAGGAGACGCAGTGCGAGGCAAAGTGCACGCGGGGCATCCGCGGAGAGCCCGTCGCCATCGGCAGGATCGAGCGCTTCGTCGCCGACCGCCATCGGCACAATGCAGAAAAGAAGGAACCGCCCGCGGGGAAGCGGGTCGCCGTCATCGGCTCGGGTCCCGCGGGACTTGCCTGCGCGGGAGAACTCGCGGCGCGGGGATTCCGCGTGACCGTCTTCGAGGCGCTCCATCTCTTCGGCGGGGTGCTCGTCTACGGCATCCCCGCATTCCGCCTGCCCAAGGAGGTCGTGCGGCGGGAGGTGGAGGCCCTCCGCGAGGCGGGCGTGGAATTTGTGTGTGATGCCGTCATCGGCCGCTCGCTCTCCGTGGAGGAACTCTTCGGAGAGGGGTACGAGGCCGTCTTCCTCGGCACGGGCGCAGGACTTCCCCGTTTCATGGGCATCCGCGGCGAAAATGCCGTGGGCGTCTTCTCCGCCAATGAATTTCTGACCCGCATCAACCTCATGAAGGCATATGAAGAGGGGAGCGCGACGCCCGTCTATCCCGCAAGGGAGACCATTGTGGTGGGCGGCGGCAATGTCGCCATGGACGCCGCGCGGTGTGCGCGGAGGCTGGGGGCGCGGGTGACCGTCGTCTACCGCCGCTCGGAGGAGGAGCTCCCCGCGCGCAGGGAGGAGTATCTCCACGCCAGGGAGGAGGGCATCGCCTTCCGCTTCCTCACCAATCCCGTCGAGGTGCTGACGGAGGAGGGCAAGGTCTGCGGCCTGCGCTGCACGGAGACCGAGCTCGGCGAACCCGATGCCTCGGGACGCCGCCGTCCCGTTGAAAAGGCGGGGAGCGCATTTACCCTCGCGGCGGACTGCGTCATCATGGCGCTCGGCACCTCGCCCAATCCTCTCCTCAAGGAGGCGGGATTCCAAACGGGGAAGCACGGAGAGATCCTGACCGACGAAGAGGGCCGCACCTCCCTTCGCGGTGTCTATGCGGGAGGAGATGCCGTCACGGGCTCCGCCACCGTCATCCTCGCCATGGGCGCGGGAAGGCGTGCCGCCATGGCCATTGCAGAGGACCTCGGCTGAATTTCTAAAAGGCGGGCAAAGTGCATAAGATAGAGATATGAACTTTCTCTACCGCCACCGCGCCCTCCTCGGGGCGCTCTGCCTCGCCGCAGCTCTTCTCTTTACCTTCGGCGCCTGTTTTGCCGCCCTCGTCCATACCGCAGCGCAGTCGGTACGGCTCACCGTCGTCCTCGATGCGGGGCACGGCGGGATCGACGGCGGCGTGACGGGAACGGTCACGGGAAAGAAGGAGAGCGACATCAACCTCGCGATCACCCGCATCCTCGGAAGACAATTCGAAGAGGCGGGCTTTACCGTCATAGAGACCCGCCCCACCGAGGCGGGTCTCTATGGTGCCGCCACCCCGGGATTCAAGAAGCGCGACATGGCCAGGCGTGCCGAGATCATCCGCGCCGCCTCGCCCGCCGTCGTCATCTCCATCCATCAGAATTTCTTTTCGGGGCGTGACAGGAGGGGCGGACAGGTCTTTTACAGGGAGGATCTCCCGTCTTCCCGCACCCTCGCCTGCCTCATCCAGACTGCGCTCAACGACATGCCCGCCTGCGCCCGCCGCTCCGAGCCGCTCGCGGGGGATTATTTCATCCTCAACTGCTCGGAGACGCCCTCCGTCATCGTGGAGTGCGGATTTCTGTCCAATCCCGATGACGAGGCCCTGCTCCTCGACCCCGCCTACCGCGAGAAGCTGTGCGCCGCTGTCCTCTCCGGCACGCTCTCCTTTCTTTCCATGAGTGCCGCAAAAATCGGTTGACATCGCCCGCGTGATTTGATATACTGAAGAGGTTATGGCATACGCAAACATCAGAAAATACGATCTCCGCTACTCGGACTTCGATTTTAAGGATGAGCTCAAGCTCTCCGCCCTCCTCGAACTCGTGCAGGAGTCGGCGGGACAGAGTGCCGATGAGCTCGGCTTCGGCTATCATCCCCTCAAGGAGATGGGCTACGGCTTTATCGTCACGGTCAATCACTGCGAATTCGTGCGTCCCGTCGTTCTCGGCGACTCGCTCACCGTAGAAACTTGGCCGCTTCCGCCCCGCCACGTCATCTTCGAGCGCGACTACCGCCTCACGGATGGGAAGGGGGAGCCCGTGGGCGCGATCGTGTCCCGCTGGTGCCTCGTCGACCTCGCATCCTTCAGGATGCTCACGCCCGACGCCCTCGGGGAGATTCACGCGCGCTGTCCCTACCGCGCCGAAAAGGCGCTCGAGCCCGCCAATTGGCGCCTGCCCGCCCTCACGGAGGGGAGAGAGGTCTACCGCATGACGGCGCACCAGAGCCATCTCGACCACTATATCCACGTCAACAATGCCCGCTACGCCGACTTCTTCCTCGACTGCTTCACCGAAAAGGAGCTCATGGAGCGCACCGTGCGGGCCTTCCGCATCGTCTATGTCCGTCAGGCCAAAGAGGGCGCCGAGCTCTCCTTTTGGCGAAAGGACGGCGAAGGGGGGACCCTGTGCGAGATGCGGGAGGGGGATGAGGTCGTGGCGCGCTTCGGCATCGCCTTTGCACCGAGAGGGTGAAATTGCATATTTATTCGAAATATTTGCATATTCGCTGCAATTATAGAAAATTCTCGCGATAATATACAAACATTTTTCCAAAACAGGGGCAAAACGCTTGACAGCGGAGCCCCTTTTCTTTATAATACAAAAGGAAATTTTCGAAAGAGGTACAATCATGGCAAAGAACATCAAAAAAGTCGTGCTCGCCTACTCGGGCGGGCTGGACACCTCCATCATCATCCCCTGGCTCAAGGAGAACTACAATGGCTGCGAAGTCATCGCCGTCTCGGGTGACGTGGGGCAGGGCACCGAACTCGACGGGCTCGAAGAGAAGGCCAAAAAGACGGGCGCTTCCAAGCTCTACATCCTCGACCTCAAGCAGGACTTCGTGGAGAACTATATCTTCCCCACCGTGCAGGCGGGCGCCGTCTATGAGGAGAAATATCTCCTCGGGACCTCCTTTGCCCGTCCCTGCATCGCAAAGGCGCTCGTCGACATCGCACTCAAGGAGGGCGCCGACGCCATCTGCCACGGCTGCACGGGAAAGGGCAACGATCAGGTGCGCTTCGAGCTCGCCATCAAGGCCTTCGCGCCCGAGATGACCATCATCGCCCCGTGGCGTATCTGGGACATCAAGAGCCGCGAAGAGGAGATCGAGTACGCCGAGGCGCACAATATCCCCCTCAAGATCAACCGCGAGACCAACTATTCCAAGGACAAGAACCTGTGGCACCTCTCCCACGAGGGCCTCGACCTCGAGGAGCCCGAAAACGAGCCGCAGTACGAAAAAGAGGGCTTTTTGGAGCTCGGCGTCTCACCGCTGCAGGCGCCCGACAAGCCCGAGTACCTCACGATCTCCTTTGAAAAGGGCATTCCCGTCGCCGTGAATGGAGAAAAACTCGGCGCGGTCGCCCTCATCGAGAAGCTCAATGAGGTGGGCGGAAGGAACGGCGTGGGGCTCGCAGACATCGTGGAAAACCGCCTCGTCGGCATGAAGTCGCGTGGCGTGTACGAGACGCCCGGCGGCGCCATCCTCTATGAGGCGCACCGCATCCTCGAGACCATCTGCCTCGACAAGGCGACGCAGCACTACAAGCAGCTCGTGGCGGTCAAGTTCGGCGAACTCGTCTATGACGGGCTGTGGTTCACTCCCCTGCGCGAGGCGCTCTCCGCCTTCGTCGCCAAGACACAGGAGACGGTCACGGGCGAAGTCAAGCTCCGCATCTATAAGGGCAACATCATGAATGCGGGCGTCACCTCTCCCTACACCCTCTACAGCGAAGACATCGCCACCTTCTCCGATGACGGCGGCGCCTATTCTCAGAAGGATTCCGAGGGCTTCATCAACCTCTTCGGCCTGCCCATCAAGGTCAAGGCCCTCCTCGACAAGAAACGCAAATGATCAAGGTCTTTATCGACGGCAAGTCGGGTACGACGGGGCTCGGCATCTATGAACGCATGGAAAGGAGGGAGGACGTCACAGTCCTCTCTCTTCCCGAAGAGAAGAGGAAGTCGCTCTCCGCGAGAAAGGAGGCACTCAACGAGGCCGACATCGCCTTTCTGTGCCTTCCCGACGACGCGGCGCGCGAGGCGGTCTCCCTCGTGGAAAACGGGCGGACGATCGTCATCGATGCCTCGACGGCACACCGCACCGAGGAGGGGTGGGCATATGGCTTCCCCGAACTCGGCGAGGAGTTCGCACAGCGCATCTCCTCCTCGCGGCGCATCGCAAACCCGGGCTGCCACGCGAGCGGATTTCTCGCGCTTGCCCGTCCTCTCGTCGTGGGCGGATTCGTGGAGCCCGACTATCCCTTTGCCGCCTTTTCGGTGACGGGATACACGGGCGGCGGCAAGAAGATGATCGCCGAATACGAGGGGGAGGGGAGAGACGCCCTCCTCGAAGGCCCGCGCGCCTACGGGCTCACCGAGGCACACAAGCACCTCCCCGAGATGACGAAATACGCGGGGCTCACTTCTCCTCCGCTCTTCGTTCCCACGGTGGGGGACTTCCCGCGCGGCATGTGCGTGACCGTGCCCATCTTTGCCCGCATGATGGCGAAGAAGGCCGATCCGGAGGGACTTTTTGCCTATTTTGCAGAGTATTATGCCAAGCAGAGTACTATTCAAGTGACCCAAAAATCGGAGGACGGATACCTCAGCGCGGTGCGCTATGCGGGGACGGACGGCATGGAGATCTTCGTGGGGGGCAATGCGGAGCGCATCCTCCTCGCGGCCCGTTTCGACAACCTCGGCAAGGGCGCCTCGGGCGCGGCGGTGCAAAATATGAATCTCGCCCTCGGGAAGGAAGAAACTCTTTCGCTCGAATTGCCCTTCGGCGCTTGACGGGCGCGCGCAATCGTGATATAATAGATAAGATTGGTAAATAAGGATATGATCGAAAAAATCTCGGGCGGCGTATGCGCCCCCCTCGGGTTCCGCGCAAACGGCGTGCACTGCGGCATCCGCAAAAATAAGCTCAAGAAGGACCTCGCCCTCATCGTCTCCGATGTCCACTGTGCGGCGGCGGGGGTCTACACGAAAAACCTCGTCAAGGGCGCGCCCATTTTGGTGACGAAAGAGCACATAAAGGACGGCTTTGCACAGGCGGTCATCGTCAACAGCGGCAATGCCAATACCTGCAATGCGGACGGGAGAGAGATCGCCGAGGGCATGTGCCTTCTCGCGGCGGAAAAGCTCTGTCTCTCCGCGGAAGATGTCCTCGTCGCCTCGACGGGCGTCATCGGCCAGCCCCTCTCCCTGGACCCCATGCGGGAGGGGATGGAGGAGCTCTGCGGCGGACTTTCCCGCACGGGAAGTTCGGATGCGGCAGACGCCATCATGACGACGGATACCTACCGAAAGGAAGTCGCCGTCTCCTTCCGCCTCGGCGGCAAGCTCTGCAAGATGGGCGCCGTGGCAAAGGGGGTGGGCATGATCTGCCCCAACATGGCGACGATGCTCTGCTTCATCACGACCGATGCTGTCATCTCCGCCGAGATGCTGCAGCGGGCGCTCGCTGAGGACGTAAAGAGCTCCTTTAACATGCTCTCGGTCGACCGCGATACCTCCACGAACGACACGCTGTGCATCCTCGCAAACGGCCTCGCGGGCAATGCGCCCGTCACTCAAATGGGGGCGGACTTCAGGACCTTCAGGCGTGCATTGCACACCGTGACCGTCGCCCTCTGCCGCATGCTGGCGGCGGACGGAGAGGGAGCCACCAAGCTGCTCGAGTGCCGCGTACGGGGCGCAAGACGGCAAAGGGACGCCCGCCTCGTCGCAAAGGCGGTCATCAGTTCCGACCTCCTGAAGGCGGCCATGTTCGGCGCGGACGCCAATTGGGGAAGGGTGCTGTGCGCAGTCGGCTATTCGGGCGCGGAGATAGATGTCGGAAAAGTCGATGTCGCCTTCCGCACCGAGCGGGGCTACCTTCCCGTCTGCAAGGGCGGCGCGGGTATTCCCTTCTCGGAGGAGGCCGCAAAGGACATCCTCTCGGCCTCGGAAATAGGCATCGAGGTAGACCTCGGCGAGGGGAGATACGGCGCCACCGCATGGGGCTGCGACCTCACCTATGACTATGTAAAGATCAACGGAGATTACAGGACGTGACGGA
Source organism: uncultured Clostridia bacterium (assembly GCA_947597925.1). Taxonomy (GTDB): domain Bacteria; phylum Bacillota; class Clostridia; order Christensenellales; family Borkfalkiaceae; genus Gallimonas. The sequence goes on from CANQFA010000002.1 coordinate 131,186, forward strand.
CAAACAGCGGCAGGCAGAGTTCTTGCTCGAGGCCATGCCTTACATCAAAAAATATCAGAACAAGATCCTCGTCATCAAGTACGGCGGCGCCGCGATGACGGGGGACGACCTCAAGGAGTCTGTGATGCGCGACCTCACTCTGCTGAGCTTCGTGGGCATTAAGGTCGTGCTCGTGCACGGCGGCGGCCCCGAGATCACGGAGACGCTCGACCGCATGGGCATTCCCTCCCGCTTTGTGGGCGGGCTGCGCTATACCGATGCGGAGACCGCCGAGGTGGTGCGCATGGTGCTCGCGGGCAAGGTAAATAAGTCCCTCGTGCACATCCTTTCGGCATTCGGCGCCAAGGCAGTGGGGCTTTCGGGCATCGACGGCAACATGATCGTCTGCTCCAAGGAGTCCGAAGAGCTCGGCTTTGTGGGCAAGATCGAGGAGGTCAACTGCGACCTCATCCTCCGTTGCCTCGAGGCGGGCTATCTTCCCGTCATCTCCACCGTGGGCGGAGACGGAAAGGGCAACATCTACAATATCAATGCCGACACCGCCGCATCCGCCATCGCAGGCGCACTCAAGGCGGAGAGCCTCATCCTCATGACGGATACCCCCGGCCTGCTCGCAGACCGCGAGGATCCCGCCAGCCTCATCCGCAAGGTCTATGTGTCCGATATTCCCTCCCTCATCGTGGGGGGCGTCATCACGGGCGGCATGATCCCCAAGGTCAACTGCTGCAAAGATGCCATCCGTAAGGGGGTGGGCCGCGTGTTCATCACCGACGGAAGGGTCAGGCATTCCATCCTGCTCGAGCTCCTCTCCGACGAGGGGTCGGGTACGATGTTCGTAAAAGGCGACTGATTTTTCAAATCAGCCCTTTTTTTGGATATAGGAGCATAATTTATGGAACTCAAAGAGATCATGGCGCTCGATGAAAAATATCTGGCGCACACATACGGCAGGTACCCCGTCGCCTTTACGGGCGGCAGCAATGCCACCCTCGACGGGGCGGACGGAAAGCGGTATATCGACTTCGGTGCGGGCATCGCGGTCAATATCTTCGGCGTGGGAGACAAGGCATGGCGCGCCGCGGTCGACGCCCAGCTCGACGCCATCCAGCACGTCAGCAACTACTACTATTCGGAGCCGACGGCCCGCCTCGCCGAGCTGCTCTGCACGCGTTCGGGGGCAAAGCGTGTCTTCTTCTCCAATTCGGGAGGGGAGGCGAACGAGTGCGCCATGAAGGCCGCGCGGAAATATTCTTACGAAAAATACGGGGAGGGGCGGAGCAAAATCGTCTCGCTGAAGGGGAGCTTTCACGGGCGCACCCTCTTTACCCTCACTGCCACGGGACAGAGGGAATTTCACCGCTACTACGATCCCTTTGTGCCCGATGTCGCCTATGCCGAGCCCACGGCGGAGGACCTCATAAGGGCCGCGGACGGCAGGACGTGCGCCGTCATTTTGGAGTGCATCCAGGGGGAGGGCGGCGTCAATGTCCTCGACGGAGAATTTGTCGAGGCGGCCGCCGAGCACTGCGCAAAGCACGACATCCTCCTCATCGTCGACGAGGTCCAGACGGGCTGCGGCAGGACGGGCAAGCTCTTCTCCTATGAAAACTTCGGCATCACGCCCGACATCGTGACGACGGCAAAGGGACTCGCGGGCGGACTTCCCATCGGCGCGACCCTCTTCTTCGACAAGACGGAGGGGGTGTACCGCCCCGGGGACCACGGCTCCACCTTCGGCGGAAATCCCGTCTCCTGCGCGGCGGCGCTCTCCGTGGTCTCGCGCATCACCGACGACTTTTTGCTCGAGGTGCAGGGCAAGGGCGCCTACCTTCAGGCCAAGCTCAAGGGCTTCGACGGGGTGAGGGAGGTCACGGGAATGGGCATGATGCTCGGCATCCTTCCCGAGCGTCCCGCGAGGGAGGTCGCCATGCGCTGTCTCGAGCGCGGACTTCTCGTGCTCACGGCACACGACAAGGTGCGGCTCCTGCCGCCTCTCACCATCACAAAATCGGAAATGGACGAGGGTCTCTCGATCCTCAAAGGGGTACTTTCATGAAACATCTTCTGAAACTTCGCGACCTTTCGCGCGAGGAGATCCTCTCTCTCCTCAATCTCGCCGACCAGCTCAAGTACGAGCGCAAGCACGGCGTCGACCAGACGGGGTATCTGAAGGGCAAGACGCTCGGCATGATCTTCGAGAAGTCCTCCACGCGCACCCGCGTCTCCTTCGAGGTGGGCATGCACGACCTCGGCGGCCAACCACTCTTCCTCTCGAGCAATGACCTGCAGATCGGGCGGGGCGAACCCGTACAGGATACCGCCCGCGTGCTCTCGAGGATGCTCGACGGCATCATGATCCGTACCTTCGCCCAAAAGGAAGTGGAGGACCTCGCGCGCTACGGTTCCATCCCCGTGATCAACGGGCTGACCGACTACTGCCATCCCTGTCAGGTCCTCGCCGACCTCATGACCATCCGCGAGTATAAGGGCGCCTTCAAGGGGCTCAAGATGTGCTTCGTGGGAGACGGGAACAACATGGCAAATTCCCTCATGGTGGGCGCCGTGAGGATGGGCATGAAGTTCTCCATCGCCTGCCCCGCGGGGTATGAGCCCGACGCCGAACTCATGGCGTGGGCGAAGGAAGAGGGGGAGTTCGAACTGTGCGACGACCCCGTGAAGGCCGCAAGGGATGCCGACGTGCTCTACACCGACGTGTGGGCATCGATGGGGCAGGAGAGCGAGCAAAAGAAGCGCGCCGAGGCCTTCGCCGGGATCACCATCGACGAGAAGGTGATGTCCTCCGCCAAGAAAGATGCCATGCTCCTGCACTGCCTTCCCGTCCACCGCGGCGAGGAGGTCACCGAAGAGATCTTCGAGGCGCACGCCGACGAGATCTTCGACGAGGCGGAAAACCGTCTGCATGCACAGAAGGCCGTGCTCGTCAAATTGCTCAGATCGAACGCATGAGGATCCCCATGAAGAGAAAAGCATATGTAACCCTGCAAAACGGCAAGGTGTTCGAGGGATATTCCTTCGGTGCCGAGAGAGAGGTCATCGGCGAGCTTGTCTTCACGACGGGCATGACGGGCTATCTCGAGACGCTCACCGACCCGAGCTACTACGGGCAGATCGTCACGCAGACCTTTCCCCTCATCGGGAACTACGGCGTCATCCCCGAAGATTTCGAGAGCGGGAAGGTGTGGGCGACCGCCTACATCGTGCGCGAGAAGTGCGACGCGCCCTCCAACTTCCGTTCAAAGGGGACGCTGGAGGAATTTCTGAAGGCGCAGGGCATCCCCGCCGTCTACGGCGTCGATACCCGCGAACTCACCCGCACGGTGCGCGAGGCGGGCGTCATGAATGCCGCCGTCACATTCAGGCCCTTCACCGACTTCGCGGCTTTGGAGAGCTACCGCGTGAAGGATGCGGTCCGCTCGGTCACTTCGGACAAGCGGGAGGAGTTCGGAGCGGGGAACCCCCTCACGGTGGTGCTCTATGACTTCGGCGCAAAGATGAATATCGGGCGCGAGCTCGTCTCGCGCGGCTGCCGCGTCCTCGTCGTCCCCGCAAATTGTACGGCGGAGGAGGCTCTCTCCTACCGTCCCGACGGCATCATGCTCACAAACGGCCCCGGGGACCCCGCCGAGAACACGGAGATCATCGCAAATATCGCAAAACTTGCGGGCAAAAAGCCCATCCTCGGCATCTGCCTCGGGCACCAGCTCTTCGCGCTCGCCATGGGAGGGGAGACGCGCAAGATGAAGTACGGTCACCGCGGCGCCAACCAGCCCGTCAAGGAGCTTGCGAGCGGCAGGGTGTTCATCACCTCGCAGAATCACGGCTATGAAGTCGTCGCAAGTTCGGTGCCCCGCGGCACGCTCTCCTTCGTCAATGTCAACGACGGAACGTGCGAGGGCATGGACTATCCCGAGCTCAATGCCTCCACCGTGCAGTTCCACCCCGAGGCATGCGCGGGCCCGCACGACGCCAACTTTTTATTCGAGCGCTTTATCGAAAGAATGAAGGAGGGACGAAATGCCTAAGAGAAGCGATATCAGGAAGGTCCTCGTCATCGGGTCGGGTCCCATCGTCATAGGACAGGCGGCGGAATTCGACTATGCGGGCACACAGGCCTGCCGCGTCCTCAAGAGCGAGGGGTGCGACGTCGTCCTGTGCAACTCCAACCCCGCGACGATCATGACGGACAGCATGCTCGCCGACGAGATCTATCTCGAGCCCCTCACCGAGGACAGCTTAAAGCGCATCATCATCAAGGAGCGCCCCGATTCCCTCCTCGCCTCCCTCGGCGGACAGACGGGGCTCACCATGGGCTGCAAGCTCGCGAAGAGCGGATTTTTGGACGAATGGGGGGTCAAACTCATCGGCACCAAGCTCGACGCCATCGACCGCGCCGAGGACCGCGAACTCTTCAAGGAGACGATGCAGAAGATAGGCCAGCCCGTCGTGCCCTCCGACATCGCCTATACCGAGGACGAGTGCGTCGCCATTGCCGAAAAATTGGGCTATCCCGTCATCGTGCGCCCCGCCTTTACCTTGGGCGGTGCGGGCGGCGGCGTCGCCTATGACGAGGAGGAGCTCCGCCTCATCTCCCACAACGGGCTCATGCTCTCACCCATCACGCAGGTGCTCATCGAGAAGTATATCGGCGGATGGAAGGAGATCGAGTTCGAAGTCCTCCGCGACGGAAAGGGCAATGTGCTCACCGTCTGCTCCATGGAAAATTTCGATCCCGTTGGCGTCCATACGGGGGACTCCATCGTCATCGCGCCTGCCGTCACCCTCTCGGACAGGGAGTACCAGATGCTCCGCTCCGCCTCCCTCGACATCATCACCGAGCTCGGGATCGAGGGGGGATGCAACTGCCAGTTTGCCCTCTATCCCGACTCCTTCGAATACGCCGTCATCGAGGTCAATCCCCGCGTGTCGCGCTCCTCGGCGCTCGCCTCCAAGGCGACGGGCTATCCCATCGCAAAGGTCGCCTCGAAGATCGCGCTCGGCTACACCCTCGACGAGATCAAAAACGACGTCACGGGCAAGACCTATGCCTGCTTCGAGCCCACCATCGACTATGTCGTCGTCAAGCTCCCCAAGTGGCCCTTTGACAAGTTCCTCTATGCGAAGCGCAACCTCGGCTCCCGCATGAAGGCGACGGGGGAGGTGATGGCGATCGGGACCTCCTTCGAGCAGGCCGTCATGAAGGCGGTGCGCGGCGCCGAGATCTCCCTCGACACCCTGAACCATCCCAAGTTCGCGGGCATGACGGCAGACGAACTGCGCGAGGAGATCGCCAAGCAGACGGACGAGCGCCTCTTCTCGGTCTATGCCGCACTCAAGGCGGGCGTCTCCGTCGCCGAGATCTACGAGACCACCAAGATAGACGAGTGGTTCCTCGAAAAGCTCAAAAATCTCATCAGATATGAGGCAAGTATCGCGGGCAGAAAGCTCTCCCGCGCCGAATACGAGGAGGGCAAGCGGCTCGGCTATCCCGATAAGGCGCTCGCGCGCATCTCGGGCAACCCGCTTCCCCGCCACAGGAGGGCCGTCTTCAAGATGGTCGACACCTGCGCCGCGGAGTTCTCCGCCGCGACGCCCTACTTCTACTCGACTTACGACGACCTCGCGCACGACGAGGCAAGGCCCTTTGTGGAGAAGAGCATCGCCGCAAAGAAGAAGCGGGTCATCGTCATCGGCTCGGGTCCCATCCGCATCGGACAGGGCATTGAGTTCGACTATTCCTCCGTCCACTGCGTATGGACGCTCAAGGAGCTCGGCTACGAGGTCATCATCATCAACAACAACCCCGAGACGGTCTCCACCGACTTCGACACGGCGGACAGGCTCTATTTCGAGCCGCTGACCCCCGAAGACGTGCAGAGCGTCATCGACGTGGAGAAGCCGTACGGCGTCGTCATCACCTTCGGCGGGCAGACGGCCATCAAGCTGTGCGCCTACCTCGCCAAGACGGGAGTGAGGATCCTCGGCACGAGCGCGGACAGCGTGGACATCGCGGAGGACCGCGAGCGCTTCGACAAACTCCTCGAGCGCTTCGACATCGCCCGTCCCAAGGGGCTCACCGTCATGACCAAGGAAGAGGCCGTCAGGGCGGCGGAGACGCTGGGCTATCCCGTCCTCCTTCGCCCGTCCTATGTCATCGGCGGGCAGAATATGACCATCGCCTTCACGGAGAACGATATTTCCCGCTATATGGACGTCATCCTCGCCCAGCACATCGAAAATCCCGTGCTCTGCGACAAATACCTCATGGGCAGCGAGCTCGAGGTAGACGCCATCTCGGACGGGACGGATGTGCTCATCCCGGGCATCATGCAGCACGTGGAGCGCGCGGGCGTGCACTCGGGCGACTCCATCGCCGTCTATCCGCCTTACCACCTCTCGGACGCGATGAAGGGGCGCATCGTGGAGGTCTCCACGCAGCTCGCCCTCGAGCTCAAGACCAAGGGGCTCATCAATATCCAGTACCTCATCTATCAGAATAAGCTCTACGTCATCGAGGTGAATCCGCGCGCCTCGCGCACCATTCCCTACATCTCCAAGGTGACGGGGGTGCCTATGGTGGAGCTCGCGACCCGCATCATGGCGGGCGCCAAGCTCAGAAAACTCGGCTACGGCACGGGGCTCTATCCCGATTCTCCCTATGTGGCGGTCAAGGTCCCCGTCTTCTCCTTCGAGAAGCTCAACGACGTCAACTCCCAGCTCGGTCCCGAGATGAAGTCGACGGGCGAAGTCTTGGGCGTGGGCAAGACCATAGAGGAGGCGCTCTTCAAGGGGCTCGTCTCGGCGGGCTTCAAGATGTGCCATCCCACCAAGGAAAAGCCGGTGGGGGTGTACTTTACCGTCAACGATCAGGACAAGTTCGAAGTCGTGTCCATCGCCAAGAAGTTCGCCGACCTCGGCTGCGACCTCTATGCGACCGCAGGGACCGCGAAAGTCATCTCCGACCTCGGCGTCGAGGTCAAGGTCGTCGACCGCCTGAAGGCGACCAAGCAGATGTGCGGGCTCATGGACGAGGGCAAGATCGACTACATCATCTACACGGGCAAGACGGACGTCGACTCCATTGCCGACTATATCGAGCTCCATCACCACGCCATCCTGCTCGGGATCACCGTGCTCACCTCCCTCGATACGGCAAATGCACTCTGCGACATCATCGCGAGCAAGTTTACCGAGTACAATACCGAGCTCGTGGACATCAATCACCTGCGGACCAAGAAGACGGTGCTCGACTTCGTGAAGATGCAGTCGTGCGGAAACGACTACATCTATTTCGACGACATGGAGGGCAAGATCACTTGCCCCGAATCGCTCGCCGTCAACTTCGTCAGCCGCCACTACGGCATCGGCGGCGACGGGATCGTGCTCATGGAGAAGTCGGACATCGCCGACGCCAAGATGCGCATCTTCAATCAGGACGGCTCGGAGGGGATGATGGCGGGCAACGCCATCCGCTGTGTCGCGAAATATCTCTATGAAAAGGGCATCGTGCCCAAGGAGACCATGACCATCGAGACCCTCTCGGGCGTCAAGGAGGTCAGCGTGTACTCCTTCGGCGGCGTCGTGACTTCGGCGAGCGCCGACCTCGGCAGGCCGCTCTTCGACGGCAAGTCCATTCCCTCCACGATAAACGGGGACTTCGTCCGCGACTATCCCATCGAGATAGAGGGGAAGACCTATCTCGCGACCCTCGTGAACCTCGGCAACCCGCACTGCGTCATCTTCTGCGACAAGGTAGACGATGTCCCCGTGAAGACGCTGGGGCCCAAGATCGAGAACAGCAGATATTTCCCCAAGAAGACCAATGTCGAGTTTGTGCGCGTCGTCAATGAGAGCACGGTCAAGATGCGCGTCTGGGAGCGGGGCAACGGGGAGACCTATGCCTGCGGGACGGGCGCTGCGGCGGCGGCCATTGCGGCGGTCAAGTGCGGCTATTGCTCGAGCGGCGACATCACTGTCAAGGTGCGCGGCGGCGACCTCTTCGTGCACTATGAGGAGGGCGGAAACGTGACCCTCTCGGGAAGCGTCGAAAAAATCTACGAGGGCAAAGTGGAATTTTGAGCATGATCTATCTCGACAATGCGGCGACGACCCCGCCCGACGGCGAGGCGCTCGCCCGCGCGGCGAAAGAATACGAAGAATGCTATTTTAATCCCTCCGCGAGGTATCGCGGAGGGTTTGCCGCACATACCCTCCTCGAGGAGGCGAGAAGGGAGATCGTCTCTCACATCGCCGATGCGGGGAAATACGAGGCCATCTTTACCTCCTGCGGCACCGAGGCGGACAATCAGGCCGTCTTCGGCGGGGCGGGCAGGGGAAATGCCGTCACCACGGCGGGCGAGCATGCCGCCGTCTATGAGAGCTTCCTCCGCCTCCGCGAGCGGGGGACCGAGGTGCGCTTCGCGCCCATCCGAGGGGACGGAAGTCTCGACGCCGAGGCATTTTTGTCCCTCGTGGACGAGAAGACCTCCTTCGTCTCCGTCGTCCATGTGAACAACGAGACGGGCGCCGTCAACGACATCATAGCTCTCGCAAGGGCGGTCAAAAAGAAAAATCCTCGCTGCATCTTTCACAGCGACGGCGTGCAGGCATACGGCAAACTTCCCTTCCGCCTCTCAGAGGGGATCGACCTCTACAGCGTGAGCGCCCACAAGCTCGGCGGGCTCAAGGGGACGGGCGCCCTCCTCCGCAGGAAGGGTTGCACACTCAGGCCCTATCTCTTCGGCGGCGGACAGGAGGGAGGCATGCGGAGCGGCACCGAAAATGTCCTCGGCATCCTCGACTTCCGCTATGCAGCCGAGGGGAGATTTGCCTCTTTAGAGGAAGACTACGGGCGGATAAAGGCCCTTCGGACGCGCATGAAGTCCCTTCTGGACCCCGCGCGGTTCGGGATAATTTCGCCCGAGGAGGGGTCGCCCTATCTCCTCAGCGTCTATGCGCGGGGACTGAGGGGCGAAGTGCTGCAGCGTGTGCTCTATGACCGCGGACTCGCGGTGGGCACGGGCAGCGCCTGCTCCTCCAAGAAGCCGCACAGCCGCATCCTCGAGGCCGCAAAGGTGAGCAGCGAGGCGCTCGACGGGGTCCTGCGCATCAGCTTTTCCGCCCGTACGGACGAGGAAGAGGTGTGCGCGGCGGCCCGCCTCATGAATGAAGCCGCCGAAGAATACGCAAACAAGGTCTGAATATGGAAAAAGTCGTCATCATCCGCTATGCGGAGATCCACCTGAAGGGCAAGAACCGCAGCTATTTCGAGCGCGTCTTTGCCATGAATCTCGAGCGGGCGCTCAGGGGCATCCGCCACGAACTGCACCGCACGAGCGGAAGATACCTCGTGGAGAAATTCCCCGAGGGGCGGGAAGAGGAGATAGAAGAGCGCTGTCTCAGGGTCTTCGGCGTCCATTCCTGCTCCATCGGCCTCCTCGTGGGGAGCGATATGGATGCACTCTTCGAGGGCGTCAGGCTCATCGCACCCCAAGAGGGCTCCTTTAAGGTGGTCACGCACCGCGGCTATAAGAAATATCCCCTCACATCCATGGAGATCAGCGCCGAGTTGGGCGGCAGGCTCCTCGAGAGCTTCCCGAAACTTCGTGTAGACGTGCACACCCCCGAAAACATGGTCTATGTCGACATCCGCGAAAACGGCGCCGCACTCGTCTTCTGCGCCTTCCGCGCGGGGGCGGGCGGGATGCCCGTGGGAACCTCGGGAAAGGGGCTCCTGCTCATCTCGGGCGGCATCGATTCTCCCGTCGCGGGGCACATGATGGCAAAGCGCGGGCTCTCGCTCGAGATGCTCCATTTCCACAGCTATCCCTATACCAATGACGGCGCGAAGGAAAAGGTCTTTTCGCTCGCCCGCATCCTCTCCGTCTACACGGGGTGCGGCAGGGTCTGCACGGTCTCGGTGACCCACATTCAGGAGGAGATCCATAAAAAATGCGCCGCCGAGCTCAATGTGACCCTCCTTCGCAGGTTCATGTTCCGCATCGCCGAGCGCGTGGCGGCCGACCTCGGGTGCGGATGCCTCGTGACAGGGGAGAGTTTGGGACAGGTCGCGAGCCAGACTCTCGAGGGGATGACCTCCTCCAACGACGTAGTGCGCCTTCCCGTCCTCCGCCCCCTCGTGGGATTCGACAAGGACGAGATCATCGCCCGCGCCAAACAGATCGGGACCTTCGAGACCTCCGTCCTTCCCTACGAGGACTGCTGCACCGTCTTCCTTCCCGAGCATCCCGCGACGCGGCCCAAGCTCTCCTTCATCGAGGAGGAGGAAACGAAGCTCGACGTCGAGGCCCTCGTCGAAGAGGCACTCACGACCCTCGAGCGGACCTCGCTCTGAAAATTTTTTGCGAGAGAACTGTCTTTTCAGGCAGTTCTTTTTTTATGTCCACCAGTCGTCGGGCGGAGCGGGGGAGGGGATGACGACGCGGGGAAGACGCCTGCTCTCGCCGCGGATGTCGCCGTAGTAGGGGGTCACGGTGTAGTCATAGCACGCCCCGGGGACCGTGGAGCTATCGCAGATGCGGTCACGGTAGGGACCCCGATAAATGACCGTTTCGCGGCCATTTTGCCCTCTTTTGACCTCATAATCATAGTAATCTGCGTGACATAATACTATGCAAACTGTTCCATTCTGCACTTCGATCGAGGGTTCTTTGATCACGGGGCGGGAAAATCGCGTGCTCGTCTCGGCGGGAAGGTGAGTGCGCTTAAAGAGCTCCTCTCTCCCCGTGAGGGCGGGCGCAAGGGGATCGGCGAGGACGAGGCGATGCTCCCGCTCGTAGATCTCCTCGTCGTAGGCAAGGCGCACGACTCCCTCGGGCGCGCGGAAGGGAGGCGGAGAATTTTCGCTGTAGAGCGCGCTCAGAATTTCCTTTACATAGGTTGCGGGCAGTCCTCCTCCCGTCGCCTCTATGGGGCTCGCGTCGGCATTTCCCAGCCAGACCGCCGCGACGTGGCGGGTCGTGTAGGCGATGGCGTAGGCGTCCGAATTTCCCCGCGTGCCCTCGTGCGTCCCCGTCTTGGCGGCGACGTCGTAGGGGAGGGAGCGGAGCTTCTTCGCGGTGCCCTCCTTCGCGGCAGTCTTCAGCATGTCGGTGAGGAGGTAGGCCGTCTCCTCCGAAAAGACCCGCTCCTTTTTCGCGGTGCGCTCATAGAGGAGGGTGCCGTCTTCGCGGGAAACGGAGAGGATGACCCCGGAGGGCTCGAAATTTCCCCCGTCGGCGAGGCAGGCATAGCCGTCCGCAAGCGCCTTCAGCGTGTAGCCCCGCTTCATGCCGCCGAGGGCAAGGGCGAGGGTGAGCTCCTCCTCTTCAACGGGCAGGTCCATGCGGCGGAGGTAGGAGGCCGCCCGCTCGCAGCCGAGAGAATTGAGGAGGCGCACGGCGGGGATATTGACACTGCGGGCAAGGGCGGTGCGGGCGCTCAGGTATGTTCCCGAGGCGCCGCCCGCGTCATCGGGCATATACCCGCCGAAGTCGGCCCTCGCGTCGAGGAGGGGGGTCGCGGGCGAGATGAGATCTTCCTCGAGCGCGGGCCCGTAGACGAGGAGGGGCTTGATGGTGGAGGCGGGGAGACGCTCCCTGAGCCCCATTGTCGTGCGGAGGGCGGAGAGACAGCCGTTTTCCTCCCTGACGAGGGCGACGATGTCCGTCTCGGGCGCAAAGGATTCGAGCACGCGCTGGAGCTCTTCGTCATAGGCCGTCTTCACGCGGAGCTTTCCGTAGGCGCCGCCCTCCGCTCCCGGCAAGAGCTCCTCGAGCTCCTCTTTTGCGAGGGAGAAGTAATATTTCCCCGCCGCGGGGGTGCCGCCCGTCTCGGGCAGGGGCTCCTCGAGGGCCTCCCTGTACTGCCGCTCCGTGAGCTTTTCCTGCTCCCGCATGAGCTTGAGGACGAAATTTCGCCGCGAAAGACAGGCGTCGGGATGGCGGAAGGGGGAGTAGCTGTTCGGCGAGCGCACGAGGGCGGCGAGAAGGGCGCATTCGGCGGGCGTGAGCTCGGAGGGCGCCTTGCGGAAATAGAAGGCCGCCGCATCGGCGATCCCATAGGCGGAATGTCCGAAATAGATGGAGTTCAGGTAGAGCCCGAGGATCTCCTCCTTGGAGTAATTTTTCTCGAGCAGACGGGTGAGTTTGACCTCCTTAAGCTTGCGCGTGAGCGTCTTTTCACTCGAGAGATGGGTATTTTTGATGAGCTGCTGGGAGATGGTCGAGGCGCCCTCGCGGAAGGAGAGCGTCGCGAGATTTTTGAGGGCGGCCTTTACGATGCGCCGATAGTCGAAGCCGTTGTGCTCATAAAACCGCTTGTCCTCCACGGCGACGAAGGCATCCTTCAGGACGGCGGGAAGCTCTTCGGGAGGAACAGAGCGCCGCTCTCCCGTGTCGAGCGGGAGGTCGTCTTTTCCCGTGAGGGTGACATATTGCGTCTCGAAGCGGAGGCGGGCGGGGTCCAGTCGGCTCTCCCGCGTGATGCCGAGAAAGAAGAGAAAGGCCGCAAAGATGCAGACGGCAATGGTCCCGAGCAGGACGCCGAGGACGGCAAAGAGGCGTTTCATAACTGCCGTCAGTATTTGCAGAAAACAAAAAATTTTGTCATGCGCGCCCGCTTTTCTTGAAAAATTCCGCGGAGCGTGTTATAATGGAGAAAAGCGCGCAGGAGGAGGAAGTATGACATCGCAGGAGAGATTGCAACAGATCGCAGACGAGAGCGCAAATATCGTCTTTTTCGGAGGTGCGGGCGTCTCCACCGAGAGCGGCATCCCCGATTTCCGCTCCGAGGACGGGCTGTATCGCGAGACGTACGCCTATCCGCCCGAGGTCATCCTGAGCTCCGACTTCTTCTTTTCCCATACCGAGGAGTTCTACGCTTACTACCGTGCCAAGATGCTCCCGCTCTCAGCCGAGCCCAATGCGGCGCACCTGAAGCTCGCGGAGATGGAGAAAAAGGGCAAGCTCTCCGCCGTCGTCACCCAGAATATCGACGGACTCCACCGGAAGGCGGGCAGCAAGCGAGTCTATGAGCTCCACGGGACCATCCACAAGAACCGCTGTCTGAAGTGCGGGAAGGGATATCCCGCCTCCTTCATCGCCTCCTCCTCGGGCGTTCCCCGCTGCACCTGCGGGGGACTCATCAAGCCCGAAGTCGTCCTCTACGGCGAGGCGCTCGACGGTCCCACCGTCGACGGCGCCCTCCACGCCATCCGCCGCGCCGATACCCTCATCGTGGCGGGGACTTCCCTCACCGTCTATCCCGCCGCGGGCTTTCTCTCCTATTTCGGAGGGAAGCACCTCGTCCTCATCAACCGCGACGCCACGCCCTTCGACGGCGCCGCCGAGCTCGTCATCCGCGAGAAGGTGGGCGAAGTCCTCTCGGAGCTCAGGGTCTGAGCACCCGCAAAAAGGAGACCGCATGAAATATCACATCGTCACATACGGCTGCCAGATGAATCTCCACGAATCGGAGAAGATCGCGGGGGTGCTGCGGGAGGAGGGCTATACCGAGGAAGCCCCCCTCGAGGAAGCCGACATCATCGTCTTCAATACCTGCTGCATCCGTGAGAACGCCGAAAACCACGCCTTCGGCAATATCGGCGCCCTCAAGAAGCTCAAGCGGCAGAAGAAGACTCTTCTCATCGCGGTGGGGGGATGTATGGTGCAGGAGGAGGGGAAGGCGCGCCTGCTCAAGGAAAAATTTCCCTTCATCGATATCCTCTTCGGCACCCACTCTCTTCCCATGCTCTCCGCGCTCATCCGCAAGAAGCGCGCCGAGAGAAAGACGGCTGTCTCCCTCCTTCCCGCACGCGAGGGGGCGGAGGACGGCATCCTCCCCGTGCGCACGAGCTACCCCAATGCGTGGGTCAACATCATGTACGGCTGCAATAACTTCTGCTCCTACTGCATCGTGCCCTATGTGCGGGGCAGGGAGATCTCCCGCGCGAAGGAGGACATCCTCCGCGAGGTCCGCTCTCTCGTCAAAGAGGGCTACCGCGAAATTACCCTCCTCGGACAGAATGTGGACTCCTACCGCGGGGCGGACGGCACCGACTTTGCGGCCCTTCTCGAGGAGGTCGCCTCCGTCGAGGGGGACTTCCGCGTGCGCTTCATGACCTCCCATCCGAAGGACTTCTCCGAGAAGCTCGTCGCGGTGATGAAGCGGCACAAGAAGATCTGCAAGCACCTCCACCTCCCCGTGCAGTCGGGCAATGACCGCATCCTGAGGCTCATGAACAGGCGGTACACCCGCGAGAAGTATCTCGAAGAGCTCGCCGTTCTTCGCAGGGAGATCCCCGACTGCGAGGTGACCACCGACCTCATCGTCGCCTTCCCGGGGGAGACGGAGGAAGAATTCGAGGACACCCTCTCCCTCGTCGAGGAGGCAGACTTCTCCTCCGCATTTACCTTTATCTTCTCTCCCCGCACGGGGACCAAGGCGGCGGAGATGGAGGGACAGATCTCCGAGGAGGTCGCGAAGGACCGCATCACCCGCCTCGTCGCCCTCGTCAACGAGAAGACGCGGCAAAAGAGCGCCCGCTATGTGGGGAAGGAGATCGAGATCCTCTGCGAGGACTACGACGAGAAGAGGGGGCTCTACCTCGGTCGGGACGAATACGGCAGGATGGGCTATTTCCGAAGCGGCAAAAACAGAGTGGGGGAGTTTGTGCGCCTTCGCATCGGCGAGGCAAACGGCATCTCCCTCTACGGCGAAGAGGTCTGAGGCGCCCGCGAGGACCCTCCCGGCACTTTATGAGATCAAAAAAATCCACTTTCACGGATAAGAGGTAAAAAATGGGACTTTCACCCATGATGGAGCATTGGAAAAAGGTCAAGGCGGAGTATCCGGGCTGCATCGTCTTCTATCGCCTCGGCGACTTCTACGAGATGTTCTTCGACGACGCCGTAAAGGCGAGTTCGGAACTCGACCTCACCCTTACGGGCAGGGACTGCGGGACGGGGGAGCGCGCGCCCATGTGCGGCGTGCCTTACCATGCGGCCGACGTCTATCTCCAGAAACTTGTGGAGAAGGGATACCGCGTGGCGGTCTGCGAACAGCTCTCCGACCCGAAGGCCTCCAAGGGGATGGTCGACCGCGATGTCATCCGCGTGGTGACGGCGGGGACGGTCACCGAGAACAATCTCCTCGATGAGAAGAAAAATAACTTCATCGTCTGTGCGGCGAAGGTGGGGACGGAGTACGCCTTTGCGTGGGCGGACATCACGACGGGCAGCTGCTCGGTGAGCCCCGCGGAGGACCTCGACGCCCTCTTCTCCGAGCTCGTCCGCCTCTCGCCCGCGGAGATCGTGTCAAACGATGCATTTCTCCTCGAGGTAAAGGGGCGCAGCGAATGGCAGCGGAGCGGACTTCCCGAGATCTCCTGCTATCTCCCGTGGGCATTCGGGCAGGAGGGGGCCGCCGAGGCCCTGCGGGAACAATTCCACGCCTCCGTCGAGGCGCTCGGGCTTGCGGGCGGTGCCTGTATCGGGGCGGCGGGCGCCCTCGTCGCCTATCTCAAGGACACCCAGAAGCGCGCCCTCGCCAACCTCACGGGCATCCGCATCGTCCACAGAGAGGGACTCATGAAGGTCGATGCGACCGCCTTCCGCAATCTCGACATTCTCAAAAACAATGCCGACGGCAAGCGCTACGGCTCCCTCCTCTGGCTCCTCGACAAGACGAGCACCTACATGGGCGCGCGCAAGCTCAATGCCATCCTCTCCGAACCCATTGCGGACGGAGGGGAGATCGGGCGGCGGCACGACGCCGTGGAGGAGCTCTTCCGCGCCTCCGTCGTCCGCATGTCCCTCGCGGAGACACTGAAGGGGGTCAAGGACATCGAGCGCCTCGCGGGCAGGATCTCAAACGGCAACCTGCAGCCCGGCGACTGCCTCGCGCTCTCGTCCTCCCTCGCCGCCCTGCCCAACCTCAAATTTCTCCTCACGGGATTTACCTCCGCGATCCTCACGGAGATTTCCGAAGCGCTCGTCGACACCAAGGAGATCTGCGCCCTGCTCGACGCGGCCATCTCGCCGAACGCCACGACACTCAAGGAGGGCAACTACATTCGCACGGGCTACAATGACGAGCTGGACGGCTACCGCAATGCCGCCGAGCAGGGGAGAAAGCTCATCGGAGAATTTGAGACGCGGGAGAGGGAACGCACGGGCATCCGCACCCTCAAGGTGGGCTATAACCGCGTCTTCGGCTACTATATCGAGGTCACCAATACCTTCCGCGACCGCATTCCCTATCTCTATGTGCGGAAACAGACGCTTGCGAACGGCGAGCGGTACACCTGCGACGAACTCAAGGAGCTCGAGGAAAAACTCCTCGGGAGCGCGGAAAAGGCGGAGCGCCTGCAGGAGAGGCTCTATGCCGAGCTCCTCGAAGTGCTCTCCCGCAACCTTCCCGTCTTTCTCTCTGTCGCGGCGGCGGTCGCGCGGCTCGATGTCGCCGTATCCCTCGCCTCGGTCGCCAAGGAATATAAATACGTTCGTCCCGTGATGGGCGGGGACACCCTGCGCATCGTTGAGGGACGGCATCCCGTGGTGGAGCGCATCGTAAAGGAGCGCTTCGTGCCCAATGACTGCCTCCTCGACGGCGGTGAAAATCGCACGCTCGTCATCACGGGACCCAATATGGCGGGCAAGTCCACCTACCTCCGCCAGACGGCGCTCATCGTCTTCCTCGCACACATCGGCTCCTTCGTGCCCGCAAAGCAGGCGGAGATCCCCTATACCGACGCCATCTTTACCCGCATCGGCGCGAGCGACAACCTCATCCTCGACCGCAGTACCTTTATGGTGGAGATGACAGAGGTCGCCAATATCCTCCGCAATGCCACGCCGAAGAGCCTCCTCATCCTCGATGAAGTGGGGAGGGGGACGAGCACCTTCGACGGGCTCTCCATCGCCTGGGCGGTCATCGAGAAGCTCACGGAGGGAGTGCGCGCGAAGACCCTCTTCGCCACCCATTACCATGAACTCACCGAGCTCGAGGGAAAGCTCGCCGGCGTGAAAAATTACAGGATCGGCGTGCGCGAGATCGCGGGGTCCATCGTATTTTTGCGCAAGATCGTGCGCGGCGGAGCGTCGAGGAGCTTCGGCGTGGAAGTGGCCTCGCTTGCGGGCGTCCCCGCAGATGTCACCGCGCGGGCAAAGGCCATCCTGCGCTCCCTCGAAAAGAGGGAATCGGGCAGGATCGGGGAGCCCCTCCCGCCCGAACCCGAAGAGGAAGAGCAGGGCACCGCGGCAGACCTCATCAGGGAGCTTGAGGAGCTCGACGTCGATTCCCTCTCCCCCCGTCAGGCACTCGCCCTCATCTCGGAATGGAAGGAGAAACTCTCGTGAAGATCCATATTCTCGGCGCAGAAGTCTACAATCAGATCGCGGCGGGGGAGGTCGTCGACCGTCCCTATTCCGTCGTCAAGGAGCTCGTGGAAAACGCCATCGATGCGGGCGCCACGGAGATCTCCGTGGAGATCGCGGGCGGCGGAAAGTCCCTCGTAAAAGTGACGGATAACGGCGGAGGCATCGAGCGAGAGGATCTCGCGGCGGCCTACCTTCCCCATGCGACGAGTAAGCTCTCGCGCGCGGAGGACCTCTTCGGCGTCAGGACGCTGGGATTTCGCGGGGAAGCCATTGCCTCGATCGCGGCCGTCTCGAAGATGAAGATCGTCTCCCGCACGGCGGAGGGGGAGGGCTGGTCGCTCGCCTCGGAGGGAGGGAAGACGGGGAGCATCCTCCCCGCGGCAAGCCCCGTGGGCACCGAAGTCACCGTGGAGGACCTCTTCTACAATACCCCCGCCCGCCTCAAATTCCTGAAGTCGGACGCGCAGGAGGAGGGAGATGTCACAAATATGATGACCCGCTTCGCCCTCTCCCGCCCCGACATCTCCTTTACCTACCTCGCAAACGGCAAGGAGAAGCTCAAGACGCACGGCGAGGGGCTCGCGGCCGTCCTCTCCACCGTCTATGGGACCAACATCCTCAAAGAGCTCATCGAGATCTCGGCGGACAAGCACGGTATCCGCCTCAGGGGATTCCTCGGCAACCGAAACTTCTCCAAGCCCAACCGCACCTACCAGTCCCTCTTCGTGAACGGGCGCTATGTCGTCAACCAGACCGTCTCCTCGGCCGTGACCAATGCCTACGCGAGCTACCTCATGAAGAGGCAATATCCCTTCTATGTGCTCTTTCTGGACCTTCCGCCCGAGATCGTGGACGTCAACGTGCACCCCAATAAGACGGATGTGCGCTTTGCGGACAACCGCCTCGTGTACGGGACCGTCTATCATGTCGTCTCCTCCGTGCTCGACGGCAACTCCCGCGCCCTCGAATATGTCGCGCCCGAGTCCGCATCGCCTGCGCCGCCCCCGACTTCCTCTCCCATGACCTATGAGGAGGCAAAGAAGGAGCTCCGCTTCGAGGTCCCCGTGTACACGGGAAAACTCGGCCTCGGCGCGGCCTCTCCCGCATCGCCGCCTCCGCTCGAGGTCCACTCCTCGGCGGCGTACGGCATCTCTCAGGCGGCACAGACGCCCTCGGGGCCCGACTATTTCGAGGAGAACAAGCAGTATCTCCTCGGGCAGGAAGCGGCGAAGAAGGCGCAGCGCGTGGAGGTCGCCTCGCTGGAGTACAAGGGGGAGCTCTTCCGCACCTATCTCTTCTATGAATGCGGCGACGACGCCTACATCGTCGACCAGCATGCGGCGCACGAGCGGCTCATCTACGACAGGCTCCGCGAAAAGATGTCCCGCCGCGAAGTCGTTGCCCAGCCCATGCTCGTTCCCTTCCTTCTCCCCCTGAACGGTTCCGAATTTGCCTTTCTCGAGACGCAATTTCCCCTCCTCGAGGAGATGGGATTTGAGATAGGGGACTTCGGCGGCAACACGGTAAAGGTCTCCGCCGTGCCCTCCGACCTCATGGGGATGGACCTTTCCTCCTTCTTCCGCGAGGTCCTCGAGAGTCTCGAGAGCCTGCGTGCGATCAGACTCAGCGACCTACTGAAGGACAAGCTCGCCTCGGCGGCATGCAAGGCGGCGGTCAAGGGAGGAGAGCGGCTCACCGAGGAAGAGGTGCGCGCCCTCCTCGAGCGGATGGACGGAGATATGGGCCTCAAGTGCCCGCACGGGCGTCCCGTCGCCGTACATCTCTCGAAGAGCGAGATGGAGAAGCTCTTCAAGCGCATCGTATGAAAAAACTCGTCGTCATCTGCGGTCCCACGGCATCGGGAAAGACGGCGCTTGCCCTCTCCGCCGCAAGGGCGCTGGACGGGGAGATCGTCTCCGCCGATGCCTTTGCCGTCTACCGCGGGCTCGATATCGGCACGGCAAAGCCCACGAAAGAGGAGAGACGGGAGGTCGTCCATCACCTCATCGACGTCGCCGACCCGCGCGAGGCCTTTTCGGTCTCCGACTATGAGAAGCTCGCCCTCGCCGCGGTGGAGGACATCTTTGCGCGGGGGAAGGTGCCCATCCTCTCGGGCGGCACGGGATTTTATGTGAACGCCGTGCTCTATCCTCACACCTTCGGCGGCGCGCCCGCCTCGCCCGCCATCCGCACCCGCCTCACGAAATTTCTCGAAGAGGAGGGGAAGGAGGCGCTCCACAGGCTTCTCGAGGAGGCAGACCCGGTGAGTGCGGCGAGACTCCATCCCAACGACACGAAGCGGGTCATTCGCGCCCTCGAGATCTACGAGAGCACGGGCCGCCCGAAGTCGGCGCAGGACGACGGCGACAAGCCGCGCTATCCCTTTGTCGCCTTCGCCTATGACCGCCCGCGGAGCGAGCTGTATGCCCGCATCGATGCCCGCGCGCGGGCGATGGTGGAGGGAGGGCTCGTGGAGGAAGTCAAGGGGCTCCTCGCGGCAGGCGTTCCCGAAGATGCGCAGAGCATGCAGGGAATTGGCTATAAAGAGACCGTTGAATTCTTGAAAAACGGCGATAATTTAAGTACTTTGTCAGCCATAATAGCAAAAAATACCCGCAATTACGCCAAGCGCCAGCTCACTTACTTCAGGCGGATGCCCCTCCATATGCTGGCGCCTTCGGAGGGAGCAGAGGAGATAGGAAAACTCTATGGACAAGATCAATGAAATGATACGGGCCGCCGAGAGGGCGCTCGCGGAACAATTTGCGGCCATCGACGAAGTGGCGCTCTTCAATCAGGAAAAGGTGCTCTCCGCCTTTCGCGCGGAGGAGATCGCCCTCCGCCATTTCTATCCCTCCACGGGCTATGGCTACGGCGACGAGGGGAGGACGGCGCTCGGCAGGGTCTATGCACGCGCCTTCGGGGCGGAAAAGGCCATCGTCTCGCCCGCCCTTCTTTCGGGGACGCACGCGCTCACCTGCGCCCTCTTCGGCGTCCTCCGCCCGGGGGACGAGGTGCTCTTTCTCACGGGCGAGCCCTATGATACCATGCGCGGCGTGCTCACGGGAGAGGGCATCGGCTCCCTCGCCGATTTCGGCATTGGGCATACTTATCTCCCCCTCACGGCGCAGGGGAAGGTGGACTATTCGACACTAAGCGAAGTACTATGTCAGAAAGAATATCGCATGGTCTACATCCAGCGCTCCCGCGGATATGAGCTCCGCGACGCCTTTTCCGTCTCCGAGATCGGCGAAATGTGCGCCTTTGTCCGCGAAAAGGGCTTTGGCGGGTGCATCTTCGTGGACAATTGCTATGGCGAATTCGTGGAGACGAGAGAGCCCGCCGAGGTGGGGGCAGACCTCCTCGTCGGCAGCCTCATCAAAAATCCCGGGGGCGGGCTCGCACCAACGGGCGGCTATATCGCAGGGAAGGAGGCGTACGTCCGCCTGTGCGAGAATCGCCTCACGGCCCCCTCGGTAGGCGGGGAGATCGGATCCTATGCCGCGGGCTACCGTCCCTTCTTTCAGGGATTTTTCCTCGCGCCCCACACCGTCGCGCAGGCGCTCAAGGGGAGCCTCCTCATCGGGAAGTGCATGGAGGACCTCGGCTGTGAAAATTTCCCCGCCATCGGAAAGCCCCTCGCCGACATCACGCGCGCCATCCGCTTCGACACGGAGGAGGAACTCTGCGCCTTTATCCGCTCGGTGCAGGAGGTCTCGCCCGTGGACAGCTTCGCGCGGCCCGAGCCGTGGGATATGCCCGGCTACGATGCAAAAGTCATCATGGCGGCAGGCACCTTTACGGAGGGTGCCACCATCGAGCTCTCGGCAGATGCCCCCGTCCGTTCGCCCTACACTGCCTATTTTCAGGGCGCTCTCACCTATGAGCACGCAAAGCTCGCCTGCCGCGCCATCCTCGAAAAGCTCGTGAAGAAAGGCGCATAAAAGCACCATTATAAATAGGAAAAGGGAGAGGGGAAGCCCTCTCTTTTTTCGTGAAAAGAGGAAAAATTTCCAAAAAATTTTGTCGCAAACGCTTGACAATCGCCTCCCGTTGTGGTAGAATCATGATGATATCAAAATGATATCACTTTTGGAGGAAACCATGAAAAACGAACTCAAAGACACCGCCCCTCAGGCAAAAGAACTCACGGTCAAAGAGTACGACCGCATCAACGAGCGGACCGCGCACGAGAAAAACGGCTGGGTAATGCTCTTCATCCTCATCGGGATGCTCATCGTGGGCATCGTACTCACGATCGTCGGCGTCTCGCTCGGCGAAGCCGAAGATTCCGCTTTGCCCGTCGGCGTCGTTCTGATCCCCATCGGCGTCGCGATCATCGCCCTCTTCTTCTTTATGATCGGCGGCTTCAAGCTCGTCCAGCCCAATGAGGCCTATGTCCTCACCCTCTTCGGCAAGTACTACGGCACCATCAAGCGGGACGGCTTCTTCTGGGTCAATCCCTTCTGCGCGGGAGTCAACCCCGCCCGTTCGGCGATGGGGGCCTCGCGCAAGCTCTCCCTGAAGGCCATGACTCTCAACAACGACAAGCAAAAGGTCAATGACGAAGAGGGCAATCCCATCGAGATCTCCGTCGTCGTCATTTGGCGCATCACAAATACCGCCCGCGCCGTCTTCAACGTGGAAAATTACATGGCGTATCTCTCCACCCAGTGCGATGCAGCCATCCGTCAGGTCGCAAGGCAGTTCCCTTACGACGTCTCCGAGAACGGGGATGAGACCTCGCTGCGCGGCAGTGCACAGGAGATCGCCGAGGTCCTGCGGCGCGAACTGCAGGAGCGCACCGACCTTGCGGGCATCGAGATCCTGGAGGCGCGCATCTCGCACCTCGCCTATGCTCCCGAGATCGCCGCGGCCATGCTCCAGCGCCAGCAGGCATCCGCCATCATCGCCGCAAGGCAGAAGATCGTGGAGGGCGCCGTCTCCATGGTGCAGATGGCTCTCAATAAGCTCGCCGAAGAGGAGATCGTGGAGCTCGACGACGAGAGAAAGGCGCAGATGGTCTCCAATCTCCTGGTCGTGCTCTGCGGCAACCACGATGCACAGCCCGTCGTCGGCACGGGAAGCATCTACTAAATCGTAAAAATACCTCTCCGAAACTATGAAATCTGAAGTCGCAAAAAACTTCTTCGCATACCAATTGGAAGACAAGCGCTCCGCAAACGGGGACGAGACCCACTTTGCGGGGGAAGAATTCGTCGTGCGGCGGGTCGGCGCAGGCCTTGCACAGAAGCAGACCGAAAACGCCGATCGGGCGGCAAGACTCTTCAAGATGATCACCTTCCCCATATGGCTCAATGCCGTCATCGGATGCATCTTCCTCGTGGGACTGTCCATCTTTTTGGGCGCGCTGGAGTCGCTCACCGACGGCATTCCCTTCGAAGAGCTGGCGGGGAATGGGTTCTGGTACTACATCGGCTTCGGCGGGGGAGCCATCCTCCTCACGGCCGTCGCCTTTCTCGTACAGCTGATCATGCGCCGCCGCACATTGTCCTCTCCCGACTATGAAGAATTTCTCCGGAGCAGCGCAAAGCTGAAGAGGGAGAGCATTGCAAGCATGTCCGTTCCCGAGGGGGCGGTCGCCGTCGATATCTTCACCGTCTACAGGAGGAACCGCTTCGGGAGATGGACGATCGCGGGGGCGGCGAAGTTTCAGAATGAAGAATTCTTCGCCTTTCGCGACGGCGATGCGCTCTGCCTCGCCGACGAGGAGGTCGTCGTGCGGATCCCGTATGAGAAGATCGTGCGGGTCTTCCGCGTGGAGAGAAACGCAGACTTCATGAATTGGAACAAGGAAGAGCGCCCCGTAAAGGGCAAGTACCACGGATACAAGATCCGCGCCAACCAATACGGCGTCTTCTTCGTGGCGCCCTATTATGCCGTCGAGATCGCGGGGAAGGAGGGCCTCGAGCTCGTCTTCCCGCCCTATGAGTTCGAGACGCTCGCGCCCCTCCTCGGAAGCAAGGCGATGGACGTCGAGACGCGGAAATGAACGGATCCGCCGAATGAATAGCGGAAAAGGAAATCTATGGAAGAGATCGTAAGGGCGGAGGGGCTCAGGAAGACCTTCACGCTCTCCAAAAAACAGCAGCGCATCGAACAGACGGGGGAGACCCGCCGCATCGCGGTGGACGGCCTCTCCTTTTCGGCGTATCGCGGGGAGATCTACGGACTTCTCGGGCCCAACGGCGCGGGAAAGACGACGACCCTCCGCATGCTCGCCACGCTCATCCGTCCCGACGGGGGAGATGCCTTCCTCGCAGGGCACTCCATCGTAAAGGAGCCCGACAAGGTGCGCGACATCATCGGGTTCATGACGAGCGAATTGAAGCTCGAGGGATTCTTCACGCCCGACTATCTCTTTGACTTCTTCGGCGCCATGCACGGCGTGGGGCAGGATGTCCTCGCCGTGAGGAAGAGAGAGCTCTTTTCCCGCTTCGGCATCGACAGATACGCCGAAGTCCCCGTCAAGAACCTCTCGACGGGCATGCTGCAAAAGGTCTCCCTCGTCATCTCCATCGTGCATGACCCCGAGGTCATCATCTTCGACGAGCCCACAAACGGCCTCGACGTGCTCACCGCAAAAGTCGTCACCGACTTCCTCGCCGAGCTCAAGGGGATGGGAAAGAGCATCCTCCTCTCCACACACATCTTTTCGCTTGTGGAGAAGCTCTGCGACCGCGTGGGGGTCATCATCGACGGAAAACTCGCCGAAGAGGGCACCCTCGAAGAGGTCGCAAAGGGGGACCTCGAGACCTCCTTCTTCGAACTCTATCACAGGATCAAGGGGGACGCCGTATGAAGCTCCTTGCCCTCATCAAGAAGGAATTTCACCGCTTTTTCCATGACCCCCGCCTCATCATCACGATGCTTCTTCCCGGGGTGGTCATCTTTGCGCTCTATACCTTCATCGGGGAGATCTCATATGCGGACGAGGAGCGCGAATATCGGGTCTACCTCTCGGGAGATTCCGCGGTCGTCGCAGTCATCGAGCAGGTCATCCTCGAGAGCGGCGACAAGGTGGAGTGGCTCCCGCTCGAGGATGAAGAGGCCGCCAGACGGGAGATCGAAGAGGAGGAGGCGACCGCCATCCTCACCTTTTCGGAAAATTTCGACCTGCTCGGCGAAGATGCCCGTGTGGGCATCGTCTATGACGGCAGCAGCGAGGAGGGCCTTACCTTCTACTCCGTCGCCTCGTCCATCCTCATCGGCGTGGGCATGCGCTTCCCCATCGAGGAGGAGGCGATAGGGGATATCTCCGAGATGGGGACAGACTATCTCTCCTCCATCCTTCCCATGCTCATCGTCAGCTTTGTCTTTTCGGCGGCGATGTCCGTCACCCTCGAATCGGTGGCGGGCGAAAAGGAGCGGGGGACCCTCGCCACCATCCTCGTGACCTCGGCGAAGAGGCGGGATATCGCCCTCGGCAAGATCGTGCCCCTCAGCTGTATCTCCATGCTCGGCGCGCTCTCGAGCTTTATCGGTGTCGCCCTCTCCATGCCCAAACTCATGGGCGTCTCGCTGGGAACTTTCGGCGGCTATTCGGTCTGGAGCTACCTCCTCGTCGCCGTCTCCATCCTCGGGACGGTGCCCCTCATCGTCTCCCTCATTGCCGCCGTCTCCACGCTGTCGCGGTCGGTCAAGGAGGCCTCGGGCTATGTCAGCGTCGTCATGATCCTCACCATGGTCATCTCGCTCATCACGGCATTTTTGCCCGCAATGGGCGACTGGGTCGTCGCGGTGCCCGTCTTAAATGCCGTCGTCGCCATGCAGAGCGTCCTCTCGGGCGGCCTTGCGGTATGGCAGACCCTCGTCGGGACGGGCATCAATCTCCTCTTCACCGTCCTGCTCGTCTTTGTCATGACGCGCCTCTTCTCGAGCGAGCGCGTGATGTTCGGAAAATAAGGAGAAAGAGAATATGAAGGAGAAAGAGAATATGGAAGAATTCATCAAGCTGTTCTTTACGGGAAAGCGCGCGGAAAACCTCGCTCGCTTCCGCCGCACCATGACGGCCTTCGGCATCGTGGGGATCATCCTCGCGGCCCTGCCCGCCGTCCTCTCCTATCTGTCGTTGACGGAGTTCAACCTCGTCTTCGGCATCCTCTCCTCCGTCTTCGGCATCCTCTTCGGAATTGCGGGCGTCGCGCTGCGGCAATATCAGACCGCCTACATCCGCGGGCTTGCCGAGCTGCAGAATGCCGCCAACGAGACCGAACTGAGGGGAGAGGAGCGCGAAGTGCACCTGAAGATGTATGCCGCTTGGACGGAGACGCTCGGAAAGCGCAGCAAGACGGGCATCCTCTCGGCAATTCTGACCCTCCTCGGCTATTCCCTCATCATCACCGTGGGATTTCTCTTTGCCTTCGTTTCCGTTCCCGACGTAGTTTTCATGGTGTCCTGCATCCTCTTCGGGCTTCTGCTCATCGCACCGACGATCCTCGATGTGACGGCGGAGGGGAGGGCGCGCACCGCCTTTTATGAGCGCGCCGAGCGGGAGATCGAGGAGGTCAAGCGCAAGAAGCTCGGCCTCTCCGAGAAGAAGATCGCCTCGGAGTCGGAGAATGCCCGCGCCTATTCGGCCGTCCCGCTCTCCGTCAGGATGTTTCTGAAGGAGGAGACCGAGCGGTCGGACTTTCAGGATATCGCGAAATGGAGCGGCGTGCTGTCGCTCTTGCTCGGATTCATCATCGGCGCCGCCCTCGTCATCTTCCCCTTCACGGGGATGGAGGATACGCTCGGCCCCGCGCTCACGTGGACGCTTGCGGGCGCCTTTGGAGTTCTCGTCGTCACCATCTTTTTCGCCGCGATCTACCCCCTCGAGAGGAGGAAGAAGGAGATCTACAGGCGAAATGACATGAAACTCGGCAAGGGAGAGGCCGACGGGCTCAGGAGAGACCTGCAGATGGCCTGGACGGGCCTGCAGAGGTCGGGGAACATCATGTTCCTCGTCGCGTTCGCGCTGCCCTTTGTGCTCGGGACGGCTTTGGGGCTTTTCGGATACTTTACGGTGGAGGGTGTCGTGCTCGCGGAGAGCATCGGGAGCTCCATCATGCTGCTGCTCATCCCCGCCGCGCTGATCTCCCTCGTCATCTGGATGATCATGTTTGCCTGTTATCGAAGAAAGGTGCGGCCCATCGAGGCGCAGCTGAAGAAAAAGCTCCGAGAGGAGGGACGATGAAAGAGACGGAAAAAACCAAAAAACAGGTGCCGCTGCGGCTCGCACCCACGCTCTATGCCGACCTCATGAAGTGGGCGGAGGAGGATTTCCGCTCGCTCAACGGGCAGATCGAGTATCTCCTCACCGAGGCCGTCCGAAAGCGAAAGGGAAAAGAGGACGACGGAAAGTGAGACTTTCGGAAGGTATTATGCGTGTCATACTATCTTGTCTTTGCATGCGCATTTGCGCAGGAAGACAGCTGATATAGGAGGTCTTTATGGATATTCCCTTTCTTGTATTGGGCATCGGCCTCGCGCTCATGTTCGGGCTCATCATCGTATTTGCCGCCCTCGCGCGCTTTCGCCGCGTCTATCACTTCTCCGTCCGCTCACACGAGGTGGCGCTGGAGATCGGGAGCGGAGGAGTCTTCCTGTATGTCGACGGCAACCTTGAGGAGCAGTCCTCGGGAAAGAACATGCGCTTTGTGACGCTGCATGCCATGATAGACGGCGAGGAGTTCAAGGTGCACATCTCGGCGAGGGGACTTCGCCCCGACGTCGAGGCCGTCTACGCGGGCAATGAGGTGCCGTGTCTCAGAGTGACAAAGTGAGAAAATAAAAAAGCCGCGTCCGTTCGTTCGGGCGCGGCCTTTTTTTGTCCTTACAGCCTGTTCGGGTCCTCTTGCTTGATGCGCGTGTAGCCCTTCTTGGGCTTTCCGCCGATCTCTATCTTCTCCTCGAACTTCGCGAAGAGGAAGAAGGCGAGGATGGCGGCCACAGTGACGGCGAGCACGATGATGGCCCACGCGTCGAGCGATTCCGACTTCACATGCGACCAGAGCTCATTGATCTTGAGGCTCGCCTCGGCATCATAGTAGTCCATGACGGCACAGCGGGAGATGACCTCGGGCGTGGGGAACTGCGCATAGAGCTGACGGCACGTCGCCTGCACGGGGTCGGCGGGAATGGAGATCCTTTCCTCGCTCCCTTCGCCGAGGAAGAAGTAGGTGAGGTCATAGTCCACGGGCTCGGCCTCGTCCTCCTCTTCGGGATAGTATCCATAGAGATAGTCGGCATAGTCGAGCATCTCCTGCTCCTCACCCGAGATGACGGAGGTATAGCCGATGTAATAGCTGTTCCGCATGGCATTCTGCGGCATGGAGAGGAAGTTGACGAAGGCTTCGGCGGCCTCCTTGGTGCCCCGCTCGGTGACGCCCTTTGGCATGACCCAGCCGTCGAAGAAGAGGTTGGTGCCCGCCTCGGGGACATAATAGTTGAGCAGGGCGGTCTCTTCCTCCTCGCCGTCCTCCGTCTCGCCGCTCTCGGCGAGGTCGAGGGCATAGACCGCATCGCCGCTCCACGCGTAGTTGAGCCAGACGGTCCCCTTGACCATATCCGACTTTCCCGTATCCGTCTCGAAGCTGTAGACATTCTTCTTCATGTCCATGAGCACGGGCTCCACTTCGGCGACGGTCTCGGCGTCGGTGGCATTGAAGATGGCGGTCAGCTGCTCCGTGTAGTCCTCCGCAGAGCGGTCGAGGGCATTGAGCTCATCCTGATAGGTGACGCCGAGGGCGGCAAAGTAGGTGTCGCGTACGTTGTCCTTGGCCGTGATTTTGTTGCGGAAGTTGCCGTCTGTGAAGACCCGCCAGTCGAGCTCCTCGAGGAGGCCCTCCACGTCGATGCCGATGGGGTTGCCCGCCGCATCCTTGGGGGCGGGATTGTACACGAATCCCGTCGTGCCCCACATATAGCCCGCCGCATAGTCCTTCCAGTAGATGTCTTCCCCGTCGGGATCCTTGCGGACCTTCAGCCCGCCGTTGGTTGCGAATTTCTCCGCGATGAAGGGGGAGACGTTGCGCACATAGTAATTTTCGGGGTCCGTCTCGTCGAAGAAGGACGCATCGTACTTCTCGAGCCGTCCCTCCGCCGCGAGCTTCATGATCATGTAGTCGGAGGGACACAGGAGGTCGTACTCGTTGCCGAGGATGATCTCGTTATACATGTCCTCATTGGTGCCGAAGGTGGAGTATTCCACGCGGATCTTCTGCCCGTGCGTCCGCTCATACCATTCGCAGAAGTCGTCGAGGATGCGCGGTCCCTCCTCCGAGAGAGCATGCCCCACGGTCTCCTCGTACCACGCCTTGTAGTCGTCGTCGACGATGTCCGACTCGATATGCACATGTTTGCCGTTCTCGAGGACGGGCTCTCCCTCGTCGTCAAGTTCGTGGAGTTCGTCATAGATAAAGGTGCCCTTGCCGCCCTCGTCGATGTACTCTTCCCAGTTGTACACGCGCAGGACAATGGTCTCTCCGTCGGTACAGCCCGTGAGGAGGGAGAGGGTGGGGAGCAGGAAGGCAGCGGCGAGCGCGATGCTCGCGATACGGCGCGGTTTCATCGTTTGGCCTCCTTTTTCCGGATGGAGGAGAGATTGGAGAGGAGCACGATGAGCACGATGACGACAAAGATGATGGTCGTGAGTGCCCAGAAGGAGGACAGCGTGACGGCGGTGTGGGCATTGCCCTTGGTCGTCGCGTTGTAGACATAGGTAGAGATGGTCTCGAAGCCGCTCGGGCGGGTGTACATCGTCACGATATAGTCGTCGAGCGAGAGGGTGACGGCGAGCATGAAGCCCGAGATGACGCCCGGGATGATCTGCGGCAGGACGACGGTGACGAGGGCCTTGAGGGGGGAGGCCCCGAGGTCGAGCGCCGCCTCATAGAGGGAGTTGTCCATCTGCTTGAGCTTGGGCATCACCGAGAGCACCACAAAGGGGGTGCAGATGACCATATGTCCTATGAGGAGGGTGAAGTACGACCTCCCCAGCCCGATCGCCACGAAGGTGACGGTGAGCGAGAGCGCCGTGACGATCTCCGCATTGATGACGGGGATCTGCGAGGCGCCGTGGATGAGCATCTTCGCCTTCTTTTTCGAGTAGTACATCCCCACGGCCCCGAGCGTTCCGAGAAGAGTGGAGAGGATGGCGGCGAGGAAGGCGAGCAGGAAGGTATTTCCGATCATGCCGAGCACCTTGGAATTGCGGAAGAGCTCTGCATAGTGGGTGAGGGAGAAGCCCTCGAACTTGCCGATCATATTGGTCTTGTCGAAGCTGTAGATGGCAAGGAGGAGGATGGGAGCATAGAGGATGAGCAGCGCCAGTCCCACAAAGGCGGCCTTGCAGCACTTCAGTGCAAATTGCTTGTTCATAAGTTCGTCCCCCTTACATTTTCTTCGGAAGAGAATCCGCCCGTCAGCCAGGTGGAGAGGAAGACCACGATGAGCAGGACGAGCGCGATCATCGAGCCCATGTGCCAGTCATTTCCGAAATAGTCGGAGATGAACTTGCCGATGATGGTCACCTTGGCGTTTCCGAGCATGTCGGAGACGACGTAGTTCGTCATGGAGGGCAGAAACACCATCGTCACGCCGCTCATGATCCCGGGCACGGAGAGGGGAAGTGTGATGCGGAAAAAGGTCGCCGACCAGCCCGCGCCGAGGTCGGCACTCGCCTCATACAGACTCTTCTCGATCTTGAGCATCGTCGTGTAGAGGGGAAGGATCATGAAGGGCAGGAAGTCATAGACCATGCCGAAGACCGTCTTGAAGTAGTTCGCGCTCTCGATCCACTCCATCCCCGGGAGGGCGGAGAGAAGATTGAAGAGCTCACGGATGGCATTGACGCGGAGGACGAAGTTGATCCACATGGGAAGCACGAAGAGCATGAGGATGATATATTTCTTCTTCATGGTGCTGCGTGCGAGGATGTAGGCGATGGGATAGGCGATGAGCAGGCAGATGACCGTCGTGATGAGCGCGATGACGATGGAGTAGAAGATCGTCGACAGCTTGGAGGGATCCGAGAAGAAGTGGATGAAGTTGTCGAAGGAGATGTGGTACTCCTTGTCCGTGAAGGCAAAGAGCACGATCACCAGCATGGGGATGATGACGAAAAAGACGAGGAAGACGGCATAGGGGATGCACAGCGTCTTCCGTGAGAAGCGGGGCAGTCTCATCTCTTCTCCTCCGTGACCTTGCGCGTGAGCTTGATCTTGTCCTTGGGGATGATGACGGACACGAGGTCGTTTTCATTCCAGAGGTCTGCGGTCGAGAAGACGAAGTCCTCCTCTTCCTCCTCGGTGCGTACGATGAGGCGGTAGTGGTCGCCCTTATAGATGATGGAGATGATGCGCCCCACGGTGCCGCCCGCCTCGGCGTCGTCGGAGATCTCGATGTCGTCGAGTCCCACCTCCACGCGGACCTCCACGTCGGTGAGGTCTATCTTTTCGCCCTCGGCGGTGATGAGGTACTCCTCGTCGTCGAGGTGGCTTCCGGGGTAGAGCTGGGTGACGTCGCATTCAAATTCGCCGTCGGCAAACTTCACGGTGTTGTGCTTGGTGATGACGCCGTCAAAGACATTGGTCGTGTACTTGGGCTTCATGAGGTGGATGCCGTCTGGCAGGACATTCATGCCGATGCGTTCGCCGACTTCCCGCCGCTGCGTCGAGGCGATGACGAGCTCGTACTTTCCCACCTGCACGGTGATCTCATAGTGGATGCCCTTGAAGATGACCGAGATGACGTCGCCCACGAGCGTCCCTTCTTCGGGGGCGCACATGAGGATGTCCTCGGGACGGACCACGACGTCCACGGGCTCATTGAGTTCGAATTCGTCGAGACAGGCAAATTCCTTTCCGCAGAACTTGACCCGCTTGTCCCCGACGACGGTGCCCGTCAGGATGTTGCTCTCCCCGATGAAGTCGGCGACGAAGGTATTGGCGGGCTCATTGTAGATCTTGGTGGGCGTGCCGATCTGCTGGACGACGCCGTCCGCCATGACGACGATGGTATCCGACATGGTGAGCGCCTCTTCCTGATCGTGGGTGACATAGATAAAGGTGATGCCCAGCCGCTTGTGCATGGCCTTGAGCTCGAGCTGCATCTCCTTGCGCATCTTGAGGTCGAGGGCGCCGAGGGGCTCGTCGAGGAGGAGGATCTCGGGCTCATTGACGATGGCGCGCGCAATGGCGACGCGCTGCTGCTGTCCGCCCGAGAGGGTGGAGATGGAGCGCTTTTCGAATCCCTCGAGGTCGACGAGGGCGAGGGCGCGGCTCACCTTTTCGGCGATATCCTTCTTGGAGAGCCGCTCGACCTTCGTGTAGGTCTCGCCCTTGTCATTTTGATAGGTGTTCTTCACGCGCTTGCACCTGAGCCCATAGGCGACGTTTTCATAGACGTTGAAGTGGGGGAAGAGGGCATAGCGCTGGAAGACGGTATTGACGGGGCGCTTATTGGGGGGCAGGAGGGAGATGTCCTTCCCGTTCAGCAAAATTTTGCCGCTCGTGGGAAGGTCAAAGCCCGCGATCATGCGAAGGGTCGTCGTCTTTCCGCAGCCCGAGGGGCCGAGAAAGGTGATGAATTCGCCCTTGTTGACATAGAAACTGACGTCGTCAATGACGAGGTTGTCATCAAAGCTTTTGGTGACATGCTCGAGTTCGATGATGTGTTCCGCCATAAGATGCTCCTTGAAGGGTATTTTTACTGCTTTAGCATAGTATTTTGTCAGACATAATACTTCGAATATTTCAGAAATTGGGAGGAGTGGAGATCCAGAGGACGCACGCGCGCCCCTTGCCGACGTTGACGAGATAGTGCTCGCGGTCCGCCTTATAGGAAAAGCTCTCGCCCTTCTTTGCGGGGAAGCGCTTGTCCGCGAGGACCACCTCGACTGTCCCCTCGAGCACATAGCCGAACTCCTCGCCCTCGTGGGGGATGTCGGGCTGGGTGGAGGCGCCGCTCTCCAGTGTCACGAGCACGGGCTCCATCATGTTTTTCTGCGCGTTGGGGATGAGCCAGGAAAAGGTCATGTCCTCCGACTGCTTGTCGATGTACTCCTCCTCCGTGAAGACGACCTTTTCCTCGGTCTCCTCGCGGAAGAAGTCGGAGAGGTTGCTCCCGAGCGCATTCAGGAGGTCTACGAGCGTCGCTATAGAGGGGCTCGTGAGGTCGTTTTCGAGCTGGGAGATGTATCCCTTCGTCAGTTCGCAGCGGTCGGCGAGCTCCTCCTGTGTCAGATTTTTGCGCTGCCGCATCTCGCGTAGCTTTGCACCGAGTTCCATAATTCCCTCATCGTCCGCGCCGCCCGGGAGGGGAGGCCGCGGGATTTCTCTAACTAAACCGAAAGTTTAATAAAAATAAACCAACGTGTAGCAGTATAGTATATTTCCCCTCGAATGTCAACGAAATTTTCCCCCTTTTTCGAACTTTTTCGCGGGTTTTTTCAAAATTTCGGAATTGTGAGCGCTTTCCTATAATATAATTTGTAATGCGCGGGTGCGCGCGCATGCGTGCGCATCACTCATATATAAAAAGGGCAGAA
The DNA here is from genome assembly GCA_947597925.1 of uncultured Clostridia bacterium. Lineage (GTDB taxonomy): Bacteria > Bacillota > Clostridia > Christensenellales > Borkfalkiaceae > Gallimonas. The sequence goes on from CANQFA010000002.1 coordinate 164,135, forward strand.
AAAAGAGGGGAGCGCGGCGCCCCCCTCGAGGAAAAGTTCATCAAACGGAAAAAGCGCCCGCGAAAGTGCGAGCGCTCGAAAAAAGCGGTCTCTTTATGCGGCGAGGCTTGCGAGCTTCTTCGCCAGCTTTGCCTTCTTATTGGAGGCGTTGTTCTTGTGCAGGATCCCCTTCGTGACGGCGGAGTCGATGGCGGAGACGGTCTCGGGATAGAGCTTTTCCGCCTGCGCCTTATCTCCTGCGGAGACGGCGGCGAGGAACTTCTTGATCTGCGTCTTGAGGGCGGACTTGATCGCCTTGTTTTCGGCGGTCTTCTTTTCGGTGACAAGAACACGCTTTTTTGCGGACTTGATGTTGGGCACGATAGTTACTCCTTTATACGTTCTTCGAATGACCTTGACTATTTTAACATAAAATAAAGTCCTTGTAAACTGTTTTTCGGCGCCGAACGCAAAAAAACGCAAAAAATTTCCTTTGGGAGGCGGAAAAGATGGAAAATGAGGTGCGGATAGGGCTCTTTGACAGCGGGATAGGCGGCTTCTCGGTGCTGCGGGCGTGCATGCGCCTGCTGCCCGATGCAGTCTATGAGTACTACGGAGACCTCGCGCATGCGCCCTTCGGCGAGAGGAGCAGGGAGGAGATCGTGTCGTACACGGAAAATGCCCTCGAGGTCTTCGAAGAGAGGGGAGTTTCGGCGGTCATCCTCGCCTGCAATACCGCCACCGCCGCCGCCCTCGGGGAGATGCGCGCCCGCTTCTCCTTTCCCGTCCTCGGCGTCGAACCTGCCGTGGCCCCCGCCGCGAGGAGGCATCGGCGCGTGCTCGTCCTCGCGACGCCCCTGACCGCCTCGAGCGCCCGCCTTGCCCGTCTCCTCGCGCGCTTCCCGGAGAATGAATTTTCCGTGCTCGGGCTCAGGGACCTCGCCGCCCGTGTGGAGGACTACTTCGCGGAGAAGGCGCCCCTCGACCTCGGCTGCCTTGCCGCGGCGCCGCCTTGCGACTGCGCCGTGCTCGGGTGCACGCACTATGCATTGGTGGCGGAGGAGATCGCGGCGTACCTTCGGGTCCCCGTCTACGATGGGGCGGAGGGGACGGCGCGGAATTTGCTTCGGACGCTGAAAATTGGGACGGCTGCCCACTCCGTGACCACGCCGATTTTTCCACCCAAGTTCCCAATTTTCCTCGGCAGTGGTCGGGAAATTCTCCTTTCTCGCTATGAAACGAACATTTGTTTTCAATATCTTAAAAAATTTTTCTGACAAATTTTTAAAAAGTGGCCAAACGTGGTTGACGGGAAGAAAAATCTGTGCTATAATTTGATTACGATGCCAAAGTAACCGAATTTTCGGAGCGGAAATGTTTAACGGACGAGTCGATCATCAACTGGATGAGAAAAAGAGAATGCGGATCCCGACGATCTATCGCAACGGCTTCCCCGAAGGGGAAAAGCTGTATTTCGTCGAGTACGCGCCCGACTGCATTTCCATCATGCCCCAATCGGTCAAGGATCGCCGCCTCGGCGCCTTTATGGACGTCGACCCCAGCGAGCCCGAAGTCATGGACGCCATGCGCGTCATCTATGCAGGCGTCGTGCCCGTCGAGACGGATACGCAGGGGAGAGTCACCATTCCCCGCTCCATCCGCGAGCGCATGCACCTCGAGAAGGACATCGTGACCATCGGCATTGCAGACTATATCGAGGTCTGGGACAGGGAGACTTACGAGAAGAAGCAGGCGGGATTCACGCTTGCCGAGGCAAACAAGATCTTCTACGCGAGAATGCGGGCGCAGAGAAATGGGTGAGTACCATCTTCCCGTGCTCTACCGCGAGGTGCTCGAAGGCCTCATGGTCAAAGGCGGGGGAGTCTATCTCGACTGCACGGTGGGCGGAGGAGGTCACTCCTTCGGCATCCTCTCCGCGGGGGAGGACGTGCGGCTCATCGGCATCGACCGTGACGGCGACGCACTCGCCGAGGCAGAGAAGAGACTTGCGCCCTTTGCGGGAAGATTTTCCCTCCATCGGGCGAATTACAAGGACTACGAGAGGATATTGGAGGAGGAAGAGGTTCCCGCTTTAGACGGCGTCCTCATCGACCTCGGGATCTCCTCCCATCAGATAGACGACGAAAGCAGGGGGTTTGCCTACCGCAGCGAAGATGCTCCGCTCGACATGCGGATGGACACGCGGCAGGCGCTCACCGCCGAGGAGGTCGTAAACGGGTATTCCGAAGAGGCGCTTCGCCGCATCTTCCGCGAATACGGCGAAGAGCGGTTTGCCTCTTCCATCGCAAGGCGCATCGCGCTCGAGAGGAAGAAGTCACCCGTTCGCACCACGGGAGCGCTCAGGCGGCTCGTGGAAGAGGGCATCCCTCCCAAATTCCGCTCTGCGGCATGCGCCAGAAAGGTCTTTCAGGCGGTGCGCATCGAGGTAAACGGAGAGCTGGAGGGGCTCAGGACGTGCATCGAGGGGCTCATCGGCCGCTTGAAGCCCGCGGGGCGCATCTGCATCCTCACCTTCCACTCCCTCGAGGACAGGATCGTGAAGGAAGTCTTCCGCGACAAGTCCACCGCATGTACCTGTCCGCCCAACTTTCCCGTCTGCGTATGCGGCAGGAAACAAGAGATCGAGATCATCACCGCGAAGCCCCTCACCGCAAGTGAGGAGGAGATCGCGAAAAACTCGCGCAGCAAGTGCGCGAAACTTCGGATCGCACGCAGGCTTTAGGCATGCGGGAGGGTCCGTCGGCATAAGATAAGGAGAGAAAACCATGGCGGAGCAGACCGTAGACACCAACGTACCGGTTGACACGATAGAAAAAGACCCCGTGCGCGAGCAGGAACGCCTCGAGCATGAAAATCAGATCTCGGACAACTACAGACGGCTTCTCGAAGGGACCCTTGCGCCCGAACGGCCTCAGGAACCCGTCCGCCGTGAGAGCGCGCCTTCCCGCCTCGGCGAGGAGACCTTTGCGCCCGCAGCGGACTTTACCGAGGTCCGTGCTCCCCATATCGGCGCGAGCAACGAGGAGCGCATCGGCGCCTACCGCACGCCCCCCGCACCCGCAAAGAAGGGCCTCTTCGAAGGGGAGCGCTATGTGCGCGGCGGCTATGTGGGCGGTCCCGCCGCACGGGAAGCGGCGCTTCCCCGCGAGGAAGTCTTCACGGCGCCCGCCGTCGAAGAATATGTGTCCGATGAAGTCTATGCCGCGCCCGTCCAAGAGGGTTCGGCGGAGGCACTTCCCTCCTCTCAGACCATGCTCCACAAGCGGGAAGAAGAGCAGGGACAGGGCGTCTCCTTCTTCTCCGCGCTCTCCGTCAGGATGAAGGCTGCCCTCATCGGCATCGCCGTCGCCATCGTCGCCGCCGTCATGATCATCTGCATCAATACGGGCATCCTCGGTTCCGTCCATGCCGAGGTCTCCGAAAAGCGCCTCCGTCTCGACCGCCTCACGCGGAGCTACAGGCAACTTCAGGAGCGCATCGAAGATGCGACCGACCCCGACCACATCGACGAATGGGCGCAGGAGAACGGGATGGTGCGCGGATAACGCCCCCGCTCCCTCGGGAGGAAACAAAGATCAAGACGACTTCACTCAGCGTCTTACAAAAGAGGTTATTTGCCGTGATTTTGGCGATAACCTTTCTTTTTTGCATTTTTTTGGGCAGATTCCTCTATATCCAGCTCATCTGGGAGGAGGAACTGCACTATCGCGCGCTCGACCAATGGACGCGGGAGATCCCCGTCAATGCGGGCCGCGGAGCCATCCTCGATGCGAGCGGAGAGCTCCTCGCGGGCAACCGCGCGGCCTATGCCGTCTATGCCCGTGCCAGCGCCGTGGAGGACGCCGAGGGGGCCGCAGACCTCCTCGCGGGATTTCTCGGCGACAGGGAAACGCTCCTTCGAAAGCTCACCGACCGCTCGAAGTCGGAGATCGTCCTCTGTCGCCGCACGGCAAAGGAGGTGGTGGAGGCGCTCGCGGAGCACGAGGTGAAGGGGGTCTATTATGCCCGCAACGACGAGCGGGTCTATCCCTACGGCGCCCTCGCAAGCCAGGTCATCGGCTTCACCGCCTATGACGGGACGGGGACGACGGGGCTCGAGGGCTATTACGACAATCTCCTCGCGGGGAAGAAGGGGGAGATCCTCTTCGAGACCGACCTCGTGGGCGTCGACCTGAAGGGCGCCGCGGCGGCATATCTCCCTGCGACGGACGGGCTCAACCTCCGCCTCACGCTCGACGTCAGGATCCAGTCCCTCGCGGAGAGGGTGATGGGAAGGGTGCTCGGGGAGACCTCCGCAAAGGCCGTCCGCGCCATCGTGCTCGACCCGCGCGACGCCTCTGTGCTCGCCATGGTCAATCTTCCCTCCTATGACCTCAACGAGATCCCGCGCAGCGACCTCACCCTCCTCAATTCCCTCTCGCGCAATCGCGCCGTCTCCGACGTCTATGAGCCCGGTTCGACCTTCAAGATCATCACCGCGGCCGCGGACATCGAGGAATACCTGCGGGGGAACAAGAGGGCGCTCGACCCCATGCGCCACGTCTTTCCGAGTGCGCGCACCCGCACCGTGGACGGGACGACCATCCGCTGCTGGAGCGACCATAAAAACGGCAAACACGCCAACGAGACGCTCGCCGAGGCGCTCAACAACAGCTGCAATCCCTGCTTCGTGGACATCGCCCTCGCCCTCGGGAAGGAGACCTTTTACGACTATCTCGCCGCCTTCCGCTTCGGGAGGGGGACGGGCGTGGACTTTTCGGGGGAGTCCATCGGCATGCTTCTGCCCGAGAGCAGCCTCCGCGACTGTGACTTTGCCCGCATCGGCTTCGGACAGTCCATCGCCGTGACGCCGCTCCAGCTCGCCTGCGCGGCCGCCTCCGCCGTCAACGGGGGAAAGTATTATGCGCCCCGCCTCGCCGCGGGCGTCTTCTCGGACGACGGCGTCAAGGAAGAATTTGCTCCTGTCCTCCTCGGGCGGACGGTCAGCGAAGAGGCATCCCGCATCCTCGCCTCCATGCTCGAGGGGGTGGTCCGCGACGGAAGCGGGAAAAAGGCGTACATCGAGGGCTACCGCGTCGCAGGCAAGACGGGTACCGCCCAGAAATATGAGGACGGCGTCATCGCGCAGGGGAAATATGTCTCCTCCTTTGTGGGCTTCTTTCCCGCCGATGCGCCCCGCTATCTCGCCCTCATCATCGTGGATGAGCCGCAGGGGAGCTACTACGGCTCCACCGTCGCCGCCCCCTGTGCCAAGGAGATTTTCGAGGGGATCATCGACATCATGAAGATCCCGAAGGAGGATACGAAATGAAGTTGTCCGAACTTGCCAAGGAGATCGAGGGGGCCCGCATCACGGGCGGAGATGCGGAGATCCTGTCCCTCGCGCAGGACAGCCGTGTGGCGGGAAGGGGAGATCTCTTCTTCGCCTACCGCGAGGAGCCCGAAGTGCGCGACTATGCCGCCGAGGCGGAAAAGCGGGGCGCCGCCGCCATCCTTTCCGAGCGGGAGACGGGCGCCTCCCTTCCCCATCTCCTCGTGCCCGATGCCCGGGTGGGGATGTCGCGCGGGGCGGCATGGTTCTACGGACATCCCGAGCGCAAGCTGAAGACGGTGGGGGTCACGGGGACCAACGGCAAGACGACGGTCACCCGCATGATCCGAAGCATCCTCCTCGCAGACGGGAAGCGGGCGGGCGTCATAGGGACCCTCGGCGCGGAATACGGAGAGACGGTCGTCTCGCCCGCACTCACCACGCCCGACCCCATCTCCCTCTTTTCCCTCCTCTCCGAGATGGTGAGAGGGGGGATGGAATATGCCGTGCTGGAGGTCTCCGCCCATGCCCTCGCCCTCGGGAAGGTGGAGCCCATTTTCTTCGACGTCGCATGTTTTACCAACCTCACGCAGGATCACCTCGACTTCTTCGGGGACATGGGAAAGTACGGGCAGGCGAAGGCGCGCCTCTTCACGGGCGGACATTGCCGCGAGGCCGTCTTGAATGCCGACGATCCCTTCTCACGCACACTGGGCGAGGGGGCGACCTACGGCCTCGACTGTCCCGCCGACAACTTCGCCGTCATCGAGGAGGAAAAGCTCTCGGGAACGCGCGCCCTCCTCAACCTCGAAGATGAACTCGTAGAGGTCACGATCCCTCTGGTGGGGCGGCACAATGTCTCCAATGCCCTCGCGGCAGCCGTCTCGGCGAGGAGACTGGGTGTCCGTCTCGGCGCCGTCGCGGGCGGCATCCGCAAGACGCGCGTGGAGGGGAGACTGGAGCGCGTGGGGGAGAAGGAGGGCGCCGTCATCTTTGTCGACTTCGCGCACACGCCCGACGGCATCCGCGCCTCCCTCGAGGCCCTCCGTCCCTTCGTGAAGGGAAGGCTCATCCTCCTCTTCGGATGCGGCGGCAACCGCGACAGGGCGAAGCGTCCGCTGATGGGGGAGGTCGCCGCAAAGTATGCCGACTTCTCCGTGCTCACCTCCGACAATCCCCGCTACGAGGAGCCCTCCGCCATCCTCGCCGCCGTGGAGGAGGGCTACAGAAGGCATTCGCGCAGCTATGTCGTCATCGAGGAGCGCGAGGCCGCGACCGAGTACGCCATCGGCAAGCTCGGGCAGGGAGATGTCCTCCTCATCGCGGGAAAGGGGGGCGAGACCGAACAGGAGATCATGGGTATCAAGTATGCCTATAACGACAAAACTATCGTAAAACGTCTCTTGGAGAAATCATGAAGGACCTCTTGGCGGCGCTCACCGCGCTCGCACTTTCCCTCCTTCTGACCGCCGCCCTCATCCCCCTCCTGAAGAGGGTGGGCGCGCGGCAGAATATCCTCTCCTATGTCACCGCGCACAGGGACAAGCAGGGGACGCCCACGATGGGCGGCATCGCCTTCTTCCTCGCCGCATCCCTCGCCGCACTCCTCTTCGCGCGGAGGGACAAGCCCTTCTTCGTCGCGCTCGCGATGGGCGCCGCCTACCTCTTCGTGGGCTTTCTCGACGACCTCCTCAAGAGCCTGAGGGGGAAGAATCTGGGACTTCGCGCCTATCAGAAGCTCCTCTTCCAGCTCGCCGTCGCCCTCCTCGCGGGGATCTATTGCTGCCGCGAGGGGCTCACCGTGCTCAGGATCCCCTACACGACATTCTCGGCGGATATCGGGTGGTGGATGCTCCCGCTCTCTGTCCTCGTCTTTCTCGCGACGACAAATGCCGTCAACCTCACCGACGGGCTCGACGGGCTCGCAGGCTCCGTCGCCGCCGTCTCCCTGCTCTTTTTGGGACTTCTCATCCGCCTGCAGGGGGGAGAGGGGACGCTCGCCTTTGCCCTTGCGGGTGCCCTCGCGGGATTTCTCGTCTTCAATGTCAACCGCGCCTCCCTCTTTATGGGGGACACGGGCTCGCTCTCTCTCGGCGGCTTCCTCGCCGCGCTCGCCCTCCTCTCGGGAAATGCGCTCGTCCTCCCTCTCGTGGGAGTTCCCTTCGTCCTTTCGTGCATAACCGTCATCATGCAGGTAATATATTATAAGGCGAAGGGCAAGCGCATCTTCCTGATGGCGCCCATCCATCACCACTTCCAGATGAAGGGATACACCGAGGCGAAGATCGCCTACGGCTACGCCCTCCTCTCGGCGGCGGCGGGGGCCACGCTGCTTTTGCCCTTCCTCTCATGATTTCGGAGGTCGGAAATGCTATTTCAACGGCAGACATTTCTCGTGGCGGGGCTTTCCCGCTCGGGCATCGCGGGCGCGGAATACCTTCTCGGGAAGGGCGCCAAGGTCTATCTCTATGACGATGTGGAGAGCGAACAGGTACGCGCGGCGGCGGAGTCGCTGCGTGCACGCGGGGGGATCCCCGTCAAGAAGGAGGAGCTCGACGGGGCGGTCTCCTCGTCCGATGTCCTCGTCATCAGCCCGGGTATCCCCGTGGACCATCCGCTGCCCGTCTCCTTCAAGCGGGCGAAGAAGCGCATCCTCGGCGAGACCGAGCTCGCGGCGCTCGCCCTCCGCTGTCCCATCGCCGCGGTGACGGGCACCAACGGCAAGACGACGACCGTCACCCTCCTCGAGAGCATGCTGAAGGAGGACGGAAAGGGGGCCGTCGCCTGCGGAAATGTGGGCCGCCCCATGATCTCCTGTCTCGAAGAACTGGGGGAAGAGGGCATCGCCGTCGCCGAGATCTCCTCCTTTCAGCTCGAGACGCTCACCTCCCTCCGTCCCCATGTCGCCGTCGTGCTCAATGTGACGGAGGACCACCTCAACCGCCATTATACCTTTGAAAATTACGTCTACTTAAAGTCCCGTCTCCTCCGCAACTGCATGGAGAGCGAGTACGCCGTCCTGAACTACGACGACCCCACCGTGCGCACCTTTGCCGAGAAGACCAAGGCGCAGATCGTGTGGTTCTCCGCCCGTGAGGGGACGGACGCCTGCATTGAGGAGGGGGAATTTGTCTTCCGCGGCGAGAAGGTATGCCCCGTCACGGCGCTCAGGGCAGAGGGGGAGCACAACCGCATGAACGCCCTCGCCGCCATCGCCGCCGCTAAGCTCTTCGGTGCGGACAATGCCGCCATCCGCCGCGCCCTCGAGAAATTCCGCGGGGTGCGCCATCGCATCGAGACGATCGGCACGGTGCGCGGGGTGCGCTTTGTGGACGACTCCAAGTCCACCAATGTGGACGCCGCCGTCAAGGCCATTTCGAGCGTCAAGGGGGAGTCCGTCGTCCTGCTCGGCGGCAAGGACAAGGGCTATGCCTATGAGCCCCTCTTTGAGAGCATGAAGGGCTCTTCGGCCGTCCACGCCGTCCTCTGCGGCGAAAATGCCTTCCGCATCCTCGGAGCCGCCCTCAAGTGCGGCTATACTTCGGTCACCCTCGTCAGGGAGTTCGACCTCGCCGTGCGCGTCGCCTTCCTCCTTGCCAAGGAGGGGCAAAACGTGCTCCTTTCGCCCGCCTCGGCGAGTTTCGATGCCTTCCGCAGTTTCGAGGAGCGGGGAGATCGCTTCCGCGAACTCTTCTCCAAGCTCAAGGCGGAGTACGAGGGGACGCCCGAGGGGGAGAGCGGAGCGGATGGAGAGGACGAATAGGGGAAGACTGAGGGAGCTCTTTCGTGCGGAGGGAAGGGGCGCGGGGGACCTCCTCTTTCTCGGCGCCGTCATCCTCCTCGCCGCCTATGGGGTGGTATGCGTCTTTTCGGCAAGCTATTACAATGCCGAGGTGCAGTACGGCGACGCTCTCTTCTTCTTCAAAAAGCAGCTCGCAGGCTTTGTGCTCGGGCTCGGCGCCATCGCCGCCGTCTCTTTTCTCGACTATCGGAAGATAGAAAAGTGCGGCCTGCCCGCCCTCATCGCCTCCCTTCTCCTTCTCGCCCTCGTCTTTGTCCCCGGGGTGGGGAAGACCAACTACGGCGCCACGCGCTGGCTGGAGATAGGGCCCATCTCCGTGCAGCCCTCTGAGATCGCGAAATACGCCTTCGTGCTCTTCACGGCGCGCTATTTTTCCAAGGACCCCGGACGGATGCGCACCTTCGTCGGCGTCCTCCCCGTGCTCGCGGCAGGGGGGAGCGTGTGCCTCCTCATCATGCTCGAGCCCAATATGTCGGTCACGATGTGCGTGGGCGCAGTGATGATCGCCATGATCTTCCTCGCGGGGCTCTCGCCCAAGGCGCTTGCCGCCATCCTCGTGCCCGTCCTTCTCCTCGTGCCCGTGCTCATCGCCGCCGAGCCCTACCGCCTCCGCCGTCTCTCCGCCTTCATGGACCCGTGGGTGTCGCCCAAGGAGGAGGGCTACCAGCTCATCCAGTCCCTCTACGCCCTCGCGAACGGCAGGCTCTTCGGCGTGGGGCTCTTTCATTCGCGGCAGAAGTTCCGCTTCCTGCCCTTTGCCGAGAGCGACTTCATCCTCTCGGTCATCGCCGAGGAGACGGGCTTTTTCGGCATCGTCCTGCTCTTTGCGCTCATCGGATTCATCATCATCCGCGGATATCGCATCGCGAGCCGCTGCGAGACCTTCTACGGCTACCTCCTCGCCGCGGGCATCACGACCGTCTTTGCGGTGCAGTCGGCGCTCAATGCCCTCGTTGTCAGCGGATGCATCCCGCCCACGGGACTTCCTCTTCCGCTTGTCTCGGCGGGCAATACCTCCCTCGTCGTCACGATGGCGGGGATGGGGCTCGTCTACTCGGTGTCGAGGCACCGAAGGGGCGGGTGAACTCATAGGATATACCGTACAGCAAGGCCCGTACCCGCGGGCTTTGCCCCATTTTGAGAGATACCGAAGGAGAATGTTATGGATAAGTATGTGATCGAGGGAGGGCGGAGGCTGACGGGGACCGTCACGGTACAGTCGGCGAAAAATTCCGTCCTGCCTCTTCTTGCCGCCTCCATCCTGACGGGGGATGAGGTCGTCCTTCGCGCGGTGCCTGCCATCACCGACGTCGTGAGTATGACGGAGATCCTGCGCGGGCTTGGCGCAGATGTGCGCTTCGATGGGGACGACCTCAGGATCGACAGCTCGGGCGCGGAGGGATATGCCGTGCCCGCCTCCCTTTCGCGGGAGCTCCGCTCGTCCGTCTTCATGCTCGGCGCCCTGTTGTCCCGTTTCCGCCGCGCCTCATGCGCCTACCCCGGGGGATGTGACATCGGCCTCCGTCCCATCGACCTCCATCTCGCCGCCCTGCGAAGGCTCGGCGTGGAGATCGAGGAGCGGGAGGGGCGCATCCTCTGCAGTGCGGAGAAACTGCGGGGCGCCGAAGTCGTCCTCGACTTCCCGAGCGTGGGCGCCACCGAAAATATCCTCCTCGCCGCCGTGTGCGCAGAGGGGACGACGACGGTATGCGGCGCCGCCAAGGAGCCCGAGATCTGCGACCTCGCCCGCTTTCTGAATGAGATGGGCGCGAAGGTCCGCGGCGCGGGGAGCGACGTCATCGCCATCGAGGGCGTACCCCGCCTGCACGGGGCGAAATTTACCCCCATGAAGGACCGCATCGAGGCGGGGACCTTCCTCCTCGCGGCCGCCATCTGCGGCGGGGAGATCGAGACGGAGGGGGTCCGCGGCGAAACACTCGGATTACTTTTACATAAATTACGTGAAAACGGTTGCAAGATCCATGCGAAAAATGATAAAATAAGATTGCAGAGCAGCGGCAAGCTCCGCTGTAACCGCCGCGTGGAGACGATGCCCTACCCCGGCTTTCCCACCGACCTGCAGGCGCAGGAGACTGCGCTCAACGCGGGCGGGGAGGGCGTGACGCTCATCGTGGAGAACCTCTTCGAGACCCGCTTCAAGTATGTCCCCGAGCTCATGAAGATGGGCGCAGACATCGAGGTGCGCGGAAGGAGCGCGCTCGTCAGGGGAAGGAGACTGCACGGGGCATCGGTGACATGCGGAGACCTCAGGGGCGGCGCCGCCCTCGTCCTCGCGGCCCTCGGTGCCGAAGGGGTGAGCGAGGTGTGCGACCTCTCGCACATCGACAGGGGCTATGCCGACTTCGAGGGCAAGCTCGTCCGCCTCGGCGCATCGCTGCGGCGCGTCCGCATTTAGAGTTCAGATCCCCCTCGCGGGGGGAGAGGAGATACCCATGAAGAAGAGAGTCATCCTTGCGACCGTCGTCGCCGCCGTCCTCCTCGTCGCGGCAATTGCGGCGGGCATCAATGCCGTCTTTACCATCACCCTCGTAAAGGCCGATTTTCTGACCTGTTCCGAGGAGGGAGAGCGGGAGGCCGAAGCGCTCAAGAAGGAGCTCGACTCCTTCACGGGAAAGTCCACGACCTTCTTCGACCTCGCCGAAGTGGAGAGGGCGGTCTCGGCCTATCCCTATTTCCGTCTCGATGAAGTGAAGAAGAACTATCCCTCCGTCATCGAAGTCAGGATCTCCGAGCGGCGGGAGGTCTTTGCCGTGCGCACGGAGGAGGGGTACACGACCTACTCCGAGAACGGGGTGATTCTGAAGACGGCGAGCCCCGAAAACAGTAACCGCGCGGGCGGGGAAAATATCCTCCTCGAGGGATTTGCCTTTTTGGGAGACGCCATGCAGGGCGACTATGCCGAGGAGCTCCTCTCGGCCGTCTCGGCCTTTTCCGAGACCCTTGTCGAGGTGCGCGCCAATGTCCTCTCCGTCACCCTGTACAGACCCGTCACCGACAGCAGGAGCGACTTCTTCCGCATCCGCATGCGGGAGGGGGTCGTCATCGACATCCTCGCCCCCTCGAGTCTTCCCAAAGAGAAGGCCGAGGCGGCGCTTTCCCGCTACCTCGCCCTCTCCGACGAAGAGCGCACCTTTGGATTTATCGTCGCCGCAGACGGGGAAGATAAGATCAATGTGGACTACTCCCGCAACAGTCTTTTGGGCTGATTTTCCGAAAAATGCCGAAAAAAGGTCCTCAGGGGACCTTTTTTTGATACTATTCGCAAGATATTTGCGCGAAGTTCTTGACATGGATACCCCGATTTGTTATAATAATATGGAATCATGCGCGCCCGCATGCGGACGTGCACTACGGGAGAAACACGTCAATGGGTCGAGGTAGCGTCGCTGTACTCGATGTCCGCTCCGCCGAGGTCACCGTGGCCGTCGGAGAGCGGGGGGTCAACAGGACCATCGTATTCAACGCGAGTCACACGGAATCTTACGGCGGGTATTTCCACCGCTTTTTCGACGAGGACAAGCTCGCCGAGGCGATCTATGCCTGCATCTCTTCCGTGGAGCGCATCACGAGCAGGCGGATCCGCAAGCTCTATGTGGGTGTGCCCGGAGAATTCGTGACCGCCGTGCCCCGCGACCGGAACGCGGGATTTCCGAAGCGGAGAAAGATCCGCGCGGGAGATCTCGACGCCCTCTTTGAGGGGGGCGCCCGTGTCCTCGAGGGGTCCCGCCTCATCCGCGGGACGAGCATGATCTATGTGACGGCGGACAACCGCCGTGTCGTGGATCCCATCGGGCTCACCTCCACGTCGCTCTACGGTCTCCTCTCCTACTACTACTGCAGGGAAGATTTCGCCGCGGCGATGGAGAAGATCTTCGCGAAGATGAAGATCGAGCTCCTGTATCTTCCCGCCGATCTCGCCATGGCGACCTATCTCATCCCCGCCGAGACGCGGGACGAGTGCGCCATCCTTCTCGACTGCGGAGAGGCCTCCTCTTCGGTCTCCGTCGTTCTCGGCGGCGGCACGCTCGCGCAGATCGCCCATCCCGTGGGGAGGGCACAGCTCGCGGCGCGCGTCATGCAGACATTCGGGATCGGCGACTATTCCGACGCTCTCCGCCTTCTCACCCGCGCAAATCTCTTCGCCAAGGGGGCGGGGACGCGGGAATTTCCCCTGTCGGACGGGCCGCGCGAGATCGACTTCCGCCTGCTTGCGGAGGTCGTGAAGGACGGGCTTGACGAGATCTGCGAGCCCTTCGCCGCCTTTTTGGAGGACTGCACGGGCCGCGACCTCGAGTTCCGTCCCGTCTATGTCACGGGGGAGGGACTCTTCGGCATCCGCGGTGCGCTCGAGCATATGTCCAAGCGATTCTCCCGCGTCACCGAGATGATCGCGCCCGACCTTCCTTACTACAATACACCCGCCATGAGTTCGCGCATTGCCCTCGTCGACATGGCATATGAAGACCACAACGAACGCAAATTTTCCAAGCGCTTTTTCAATACATCCGGAGGTAGCATATGAGTTACAACGACGAAAGTTCTTATTATGACGGCAGAGACGAGTATTCCCGCCGTCCTCAACAGCAAAACGAACAGGTGGATATCGTGTCAAACGGCATCCCCAAGATCCGCGTCATCGGCGTGGGCGGCGCGGGAAATAACGCCGTCAACCGCATGATCGAGGCAAAGATCGAGAGCGCGGAGTATATCGCGGTCAATACCGACGCACAGGTCCTCCTGTGCAACCGTGCGCCCACCAAGATCCAGATCGGGGTCAAGCGCACGCGCGGTCTCGGTGCGGGCGCAGATCCCGAAGTGGGCAGAGAGGCGGCAGAGGAGAGCAAAGAGCAGCTCGCGCGCGCCATCGACGGCACCGACCTCCTCTTCATCACCGCGGGCATGGGCGGCGGCACCGGGACGGGTGCGGCGCCCGTCATCGCAAAACTTGCCCATGACAAGCATATCCTGACCGTTGCGGTCGTCACCAAGCCCTTCGCCTTCGAGGGAAGGAGAAAGATGGACAATGCCGCAAAGGGCATCGCCGACCTCCGCAAATTTGTCGATACCCTCGTCATCATCCCCAATGAAAAGATCCACGAGGTCGTGGACAAGAGCGCGACGATGAACGAGGCCTTTTCCATCGCCGACGACGTGCTGCGGCAGGGCATCCGCGGCATCGCCGACCTCATCGTCACGCCCGGGCTCATCAATTGCGACTTCGCAGATGTGCGCACCGTGCTCGAGGGCAGGGGACTCGCACACATGGGCGTGGGCGTCGCAAAGGGGGACAACCGCATCCTTGAGGCGGTCAAGCTCGCCGTCAACAGTCCTCTGCTCGAGACGACGATCGAGGGCGCCACGGGCATCATCGTCAATGTGGTGGGCGGTGAAGATATGACACTCGACGAAGTGGGGACGGCCATGCGCCTCATCCACGGCGTCGTGGACTACAATGCCATCATCATCCCCGGGGCCTGCGTCGACCCCAATATCCGCGACGAGGTGGAGGTGACCGTCATCGCGACGGGTTTCCCCGAGGCAGATGAGCTCCTCTATGAGAACAGCCGCCGCACTTCGGACGGAAGACCCGCCAATGACGACCCCTTCGGCGCACAGGGACGTGCCCGCGCGCCCCGGCAGTCTGCCTATCCTCAGCAGCCGCAGCGGCCTGCCTATACGCCGCAGTCGGGGTATCCGATCGATCCGCAGATAGGCTACCCGATCGATCCTGTCTATCCGCAGCAGCAGACGGGGTATCCGCAGCAACCTCAGCAGCCGCAGCAGCCCGCATATCCCGGACAGCAGCAGGGGTACCCGCAGCAGCAACAGGGGTATCCTCAGCCGCAGGAAGGCTTTGCGCCGCAGGGATATCCTCAGCAGCCCGCACCCGCATATCCTCAGGCCGAAGAGCCCATCCCTCCCGAAGAGGACCCCGACGACAAGGCGGACGGCAAGGCGCTCCCGCCCTTCGTGCGCAGACTTCTCGGCAAGAAATAAGGCCCTCGCCCTCGGTGCGAACACGCCGCGGGCCTGAGGCGCGCAAAGGATGGAGTGGCTATGAAGAAGACGGCACTCACGCAGGGACAGCTTCAGTCCGTGCTGCTGGATATGCTCGTTTCGCTCGACAAGGTCTGCAGGGAAAACGGGATCCGGTATACACTCGCGTACGGGACACTTCTCGGCGCAGTCAGGCACAAGGGGTTTATTCCGTGGGACGACGATATCGACGTCTCCATGCCCCGTCCCGACTACGAGAAGCTCTATGCGCTCTATAAGGAGGGGAAGATCTCCTTCGGGAAGCACTATCTCCTCGCGGATGACCGCGGGGAGCATGCGGAATATCCCTTTCTCAAGCTGATGGACGACCGCTACTCCGTCCGCAGCAGGACGCATATCGAGGTTCCCTTTGTCTATCTCGACATCTTTCCCGTAGACGGCGTGCCCGCGCTCTCTCCCATGAAGGAGAAGATGCGCTTTGCTAAGATGGTCTACTTCGACTTTGTGCACGACATGACGAGGTGGTATGTCTATGACACGTGGTGGTGTCACACCCTCCGCGTCGTGTGCTTCTGGTTCTGGCTCCTGCACATGCCCTACGGGCGTCGGCGCTCCGTCGAGAAGCTCAACCGCCTCGCGAAGAAATATCCCTTTGGCGAATACGAGCTCTCCGACTGTACGGCATGGGGGGCGACTTCCGACCCCATCCCCGCCTCCTGCTACGACGAGTTCGTCGAGCTCGAGTTTGAGGGACACCGCTTCCTCGCCATCAAAGATTGGGACCTTCAGCTCAAGGTCCGCTACGGTGACTACATGACTCCGCCGCCCGAAAGAAAGCGCAGGACGGAGCACACCATGAAGGTCTATCGCAACGAAACACCCGACTAAAGAGGCTGCCGATGAACATCGCATTGATTTTGGCGGGCGGTTCGGGACACCGCATGGGGCAGGAGATCCCCAAGCAGTTTCTGACCGTCCTCGACAAGCCCGTCCTCATCTACACGCTGGAAAATTTCCAGAATAATCCCTATATCGATGCCATCTGCGTCGTCTGCATCGACGGTTGGCACGATGTCCTGCGCGCATTTGCCAAGCAGTTCGGCATCACCAAATTGCAGATGGTGGTGAGCGGCGGCGCGACGGCACAGGAGTCCATCCGAAACGGCGTCGAGGCCCTCGTGGGGGAGTACGGCGAAGATACGACGGTCGTCATCCACGACGGCATCCGTCCTCTCGTCGACGAAGATGTCCTCGACGACGTCATAGAGACCTGCCACCGCTGCGGCAATGCGGTCACGTCGCTTCCCTACAACGAGCAGATCTTTCTCGTGCGCGACGAGGAGACGACGGAAAAGTATATCCCGCGCAACCTCCTGCGCCGCGTCTCCACGCCGCAGGCCTACAAGCTCGGCAAGCTCCACGAGATCTACAGGCGCGCCTTCGCAGAGGGGATCGGCATCTCGCCCTCCTCCTATGTCAACACCATGATGTGCGACTTCGGCGAGGTGCTCCACTTCGCCAAGGGGTCGGATAAGAACATCAAGCTCACGACGAAGGACGACTTTCTCATCTTCAAGGCGTACATCTACGCCAAGCAGGACCCCGTCATCAAATGAACGCGCGCGAAGAGGAGATAGGCGGGATCGCGGCCCTCGCCCTCCCGTGGGAAAAACTCGAGGGAAAGAGGGTGCTCGTGAGCGGAGGAACGGGCTTTCTCGGCTCCCTCCTCATAGATGTCCTCGCAAAGAAGGCCGCAGAGGGGCTCGGCGTGTGCATCCTCTCCCTGTCGCGAAGAGGGGGGAAGAGCGGCGGCGCCGTCACGCAGCTCGCCCATGATGTCAGGGAGCCTCTTCCCGCAGACATTTCCTTTGACTACTGCATCCACCTCGCCTCCAATACCCATCCCCGCCAATATGCAGAGGACCCTGTGGGGACCATCACGACCAATGTCCTCGGCTGTCGGAACCTCCTCGAGGCGGGAAAGGGGTGCCGCTTCCTCCTCGCCTCGAGCGTGGAGATCTACGGAAACGGCAGCGGCGCGCCCATGAAGGAGGACTTCTGCGGCAAGCTCGACTGCAATACCGTCCGCGCGGGCTACAACGAGGCAAAGCGGCTTTCCGAGAGTCTGGTGCAGGCATACCGTGCAAAATACGGCACCGAGGGGGTCATCGCCCGCCTCGCCCGCTGTTTCGGCGCCGACCGCAAGGAGGACTCCAAGGCGATCGCGCAGTTCTTGCGGTGCGCCCTGCAGGGAGAGGACGTCGTCCTGCGGAGCGCGGGAAGGCAGAGATATTCCTTCTGCTATGCTGCCGATGCCGTGAGCGGGCTTCTGACCGTCCTCCTCCTCGGAGAAGACGGCCACGCCTACAATATCTCCGATGACGACGAGGGGATGTGTCTCGGCGACTATGCCGCGCTCATCGCCTCCTTCTCGGGAAATCGCGTGGTCTACGACTTCGATCCCGCAAAGAACGTGGGGGTCTCGGTCGCCGACAGCTCGCTGCTCGACTGCACGAAGCTCAAGTCGCTCGGCTGGCGCCCGCAATACTCCGTCTCCGACGCCCTCCGCCGCACCTTTTCGCAAATGAAATGCGACAATTCCCTCTGAAAGATTTTCCTTTAGCGTCCCTTCCTCCGCGGAAGGGCGTTTTCAATTTATAATGACTGTTTTCGCGTCTTTATGACGGAAAGCTTTTGTAAAGCTCTCCGCTCACGGCATTTTGTTGCCCTTATTATAAGAAAAGCCGCGCCCGACGAAGGAGGGCACGGCTTTGAAGTTCTATAACAAAATGCGTGAATATCCCGACATTCTTATCTCATGCAAAAACAAAAACCACGCTTTTTGTTTTTGCCCCCAATTTGCGCTTCGCGCTTCTTGTTTACATATCAAAAAAGTCTGTGCGGCTACGGCGTTCGGAAATTACACAAGCTCTCCGCTCACGGCATTTTGTTGCCCTTATTATAAGAAAAGCCGTACCCGACGAAGGAGGGCACGGCTTTGAAGTTCTTATAACAAAATGCGTGAATATCTCGAATCAGTACATTCCATCCATTCCGCCTGCGGCAGGCGCTGCGGGTGCGGGAGGGGTGGGGATGTCGGTCACCACGGACTCGGTCGTAAGCAGGGTCGAGGCGACGGAGGCCGCATTCTGGAGCACGGAGCGGGTGACCTTGGTGGGGTCGATGATGCCGCTCTCCACCATGTTGGCGTACTCATTCTTCAGGGCATCGAAGCCGTAGTTGACCTTCTTGGAGGAGAGGATCTTGTCGACGACCACGGAGCCGTCTACGCCCGCATTCTTGGCGATCTGGCGCACGGGCTCCTCGCATGCCTTCATGATGATGGCCGCGCCCGTCTTCTCGTCGCCGCTCAGGGAATCGACGAGCTTCTTGAGGGCGGGGATGGCGGAGAGGAGTGCCACGCCGCCGCCGGGGACATAGCCCTCTTCCACGGCCGCACGGGTCGCCGCGAGGGCATCGTCGATGCGGAGCTTCTTTTCCTTCATCTCGACTTCGGTCGCGGCGCCGACATTGATGACCGCCACGCCGCCCGCGAGCTTGGCAAGGCGCTCCTGCAGCTTCTCCCTGTCATAGTCGGAGGTCGTGACCTCGATCTGCGCCTTGATGGAGGCAACGCGCGCCTTGATGGCTTCCTTGTCGCCCGCACCGTCGATGATGGTGGTATTGTCCTTGTCGACCTTTACCTGATTGGCTCTGCCGAGCATGTCGAGCGTGGCGTCCTTGAGCTCATAGCCGAGGTCGGAGGTGATGACGGTGCCGCCCGTGAGGGTCGCGATATCCTCGAGCATGGCCTTTCTCCTGTCGCCGAAGCCGGGGGCCTTGACGGCGACGCAGTTAAAGACGCCCTTGAGCTTGTTGACGATGAGCGCGGCGAGGGCATCTCCCTCGACATCTTCCGCGATGATGAGCAGGCGCTGGCCCTGCTGGGCGAGGGGCTCCACGATGGGCAGGATCTCCTGCAGATTGGAGATCTTCTTGTCGGTGATGAGGATGTAGGGGGAGTCGAGCACCGCTTCCATCTTGTCGGTATTGGTGACCATGTAGGCGGAGGCATAGCCCCTGTCAAACTGCATGCCCTCGACGGTGGTGAGTTCCGTCGTCATGGACTTGCCCTCTTCCACGGTGATGACGCCGTCTTTGCCGACGATCTCCATCGCATTTGCAATGAGTTCGCCCACGGTCTCGTCGCCTGCGGAGATGGAGGCGACCTGCGAGATGGCCTTTTTCCCGTCCACGGCCTTGGAGATGGACTTGATGTGCGCGACGGCCGTCTCGACCGCCTTGTCGATGCCCTTCTTGAGGATGATGGGGTTGGCGCCCGCGGCGAGGTTCTTGAGCCCTTCGCGGATGATGGCCTGTGCGAGGAGCACGGCGGTGGTGGTGCCGTCGCCCGCGACGTCGTTGGTCTTGGTGGAGACCTCCTTCACGAGCTGGGCGCCCATATTTTCAAAGGGATCCTGAAGCTCGATCTCCTTCGCAATGGTCACGCCGTCGTTGGTGATGAGGGGCGCCCCGAACTTCTTGTCGAGCACCACATTTCTGCCCTTGGGGCCGAGGGTGATCTTTACGGTATCCGCGAGCGTATTGACGCCCGCCTCAAGTGCCTTTCTTGCTTCGTCTCCGTATTTGATTTGCTTTGCCATGATGATTTACTCCTTATGATATTTATGAGGTCTCGGACCGTCACTCCACGATCGCGAGGATGTCGCTCTGCTTGATGATGGTGAACTCTTTGCCGTCTACCTTGAAGTCGGTCCCTGCGTATTTGGCGCAGAGCACCTTATCGCCCACCTTTACCTGCATCTTGACTTCTTTGCCGTCGACGATCCCCCCGGGACCCACGGCGACCACCACACAGGTCTGCGGCTTTTCCTGCGCCGAAGAGGGGAGATAGAACCCGCTCTTCGTCTTCTCTTCCACGGTGACCGCCTCTACGACCACCTTATCGAACAAGGGCTTGATATTCATAAAAAACCTCCGTTTTGTTTTTCCTCTATATTATACCCGCCCCGCCGCTGACATCAAACAGGATTCGGAAAATTTTTCCGAAAAATTTGCAAATGACATGCGCCGCCCTTTTTCATCTTGCATTTCGGCGCGCAATGTGCTATAATAGAGCCGAACGAAAGGAGGATAGGATATGGATAAGTGGGACGAACGGTTCATGCGCCTCACCGAAGAGGTGGGCACCTGGGCGAGCTGCCTTCGCAGGAAGGTGGGCGCCGTCATCGTAAAGGACAAGCGGGTCATGACGACGGGCTACAACGGAGCCCCCGCAGGCATCGCCTCCTGCATCGAGCGGGGGAAGTGCCTCCGCATCGAGAACAATATTCCGAGCGGGACGCGGGCGGAGCTCTGCTATGCCGCGCACGCCGAGCAAAACGCCATCATTCAGGCGGCGAAGTACGGCGTCAATATCAGCGGCGCGACCCTCTACTGCACCCATCAGCCCTGCGTCATCTGCGCCAAGATGATCATCAATGCGGGCATCGAGCGGGTGATCTATAAGGAGGGCTACCCCGACGAGTTCTCCATGGAGCTCTTCCGCGAGGCCGGGACCAAAGTGGAAAAATATGAGGAGGAGTCCAAATGAATCCAATCGTCACCTTTGAGATGGAAAACGGCGACGTCTTCAGGGCGGAGCTCTATCCCGAAATTGCACCCAACACAGTCAATAACTTTCTCTCCCTCGTGAAGAAGGGCTATTACGACGGCATCCTCTTTCACCGCGTGATCGCGGACTTCATGATCCAGGGCGGCGACCCCACGGGGACGGGCACGGGCGGACCGGGCTACCGCATCAAGGGGGAGTTCGCGGGCAACGGATTTTCCAATCCTCTCCGCCATGCGCGCGGCGTCCTCTCCATGGCGCGCACGCAGGTCCCCGACAGCGCGGGCTCGCAGTTCTTCGTCATGCATGCCGACGCCTTTTATCTCGACGGGCAATACGCCGCCTTCGGGAAGGTCATAGAGGGGATGGACGCGGTGGATAGGATAGCCTCCTGTCCTACCGACTATTCCGACCGCCCGCGCACGCCGCAGCGCATGAAAAAGGTGACCGCCGAGACCTTCGGCGTCGACTATCCCGCGCCCAAGACGCTCCGCTGAGAAGTTCCTCTTTTCCCGCGGAACTTGCGGAAAAAGGGGCCGAAAATGCAATCTATATCGAGGTTTACAAGGTATTATGTCAGACAAATTACTATACGAAAACCCCTTAAGTACCCGTTATGCGAGCCGTGAGATGCTCGAGAACTTCGGCGACGAGAAGCGCTTCCGCCTGTGGAGGAAGCTGTGGATCGCCCTTGCCGAGAGCGAGATGGAGCTCGGTCTGCCCATCACAAAGGAGCAGGTGGAGGAGCTCAAGGCGCACGAAAAGGACATCGACTACGAGAAGGCGGAGGAGTATGAGCGCAAGCTCCGTCACGACGTCATGGCGCATGTCATGGCATACGGCGACGCCGCGCCCTCCGCGCGCAAGATCATCCATCTCGGCGCGACGAGCTGCTTTGTGGACTGCAACTCCGAGCTCATCATCCTGCGGGACGGGCTGGACATCCTCCTCAAAAAGCTCGTCAATGTGATGGACAAGCTCAAGCGGTTTGCCCTCCGCTACAGGGAGCTTCCGACTCTCGGGTTTACTCATCTGCAGCCTGCCCAGCTCACCACGGTGGGCAAGCGGGCGACCCTGTGGCTGCAGGACCTCATGCTCGACTATGAGAACCTCGAGAACCTCCTCGACCACTTCAAACTGCGCGGGGTAAAGGGGACCACGGGGACGCAGGCGAGCTTTTTGGACCTCTTCGACGGCGACGAGGAGAAGGTAAAGGAGCTCGAGCGTCGGGTCGTGGGCAAGCTCGGGTACAATAAGGTCTATGGGGTCACGGGGCAGACCTATCCCCGCAAATTCGACTACAATGTCCTCTGTGTGCTCAGCCAGATAGCGCAGAGCGCCTATAAGTTCTCCAATGATATCCGCATCCTGCAGAACATGAAGGAGGTCGAGGAGCCCTTTGAAAAGAGCCAGATCGGGTCCTCGGCCATGGCGTATAAGCGCAATCCCATGCGTTCGGAGCGCATGGGGAGCCTCTGCCGCTATGTGCTCTCTCTGCCCGTCAACAGCGCCTTTACGGCGTCGACGCAGTGGTTTGAGCGCACGCTCGACGACTCCGCAAACCGTCGCATCGTCAACGCGCAGGCCTTCCTCGCGGTCGATGCCATCCTCAATATCTACCTGAATGTCTCCGAGAACCTCGTGGTCTACGACAAGGTGATCGCGAAGCATGTCGCCGCGGAACTTCCCTTCATGGCGACCGAAAATATCATCATGGAGTGCGTGAAGGCGGGCAGAGACAGGCAAGATGTCCACGAGCGCATCCGCGTCCTCTCGGGGGAGGCGGGCCGCGTCGTCAAGGAAGAGGGGAAAGAAAATGACCTTCTGGAGCGCATCGCCGCCGATCCCATGTTCGAGCCCGTGCACGGCAGACTTTCGGAGATCGTGGATGCGCGAAAATTCATCGGCAGGGCGCCCGCCCAGACGGCGGAGTTCATCGAGAAGGAGATCGACCCCATCCTCGCGCGGCACAAAGATCTGCTCGGCGCGCGCGGCGACGTGAGGGTGTAACCTGAGAAAATTGCACATCTTACCCATATGCAGCATTATGAAAAGGTGTGCGTAGAGGTCCTCGCCCGCTTTCCGAAAGAGGGCGGCATCCGTCCCGTCTCCCTCCTGTGGGAAGATGGGCGGCAGTTCATCGTGGAGCGCGTCAAATCGGTCGGGCGTGTCCCCGCACATGTGGGCTCCCTCCTTCCCATCCGCTATACTTGTATCATCGGCGGGCGGGAAAAGGAGCTCTATCTCGAGCGGGAGCGCATGCGCTGGTTCGTGGAGGTACCGTCGTCATGAATACCGACCGCTGCATTCTGCACAGCGATCTCAACAACTTTTATGCCTCTGTGGAGATGGTGAAAAATCCCGCGCTCAGGGAGGTCCCCATTGCGGTGACGGGCAGCATCAAGGACCGCCACGGCATCGTCCTCGCCAAAAATATGCTCGCAAAGGGCTTCGGCGTCAGGACGGGAGAAGTGCTGTGGCAGGCGCGGAAAAAATGTCCCGCCCTCCTCGCCGTCCCTGCCGATTTTCCCGCCTATCTCGCGATGTCAAAGGCGGTGCGGGCGATCTATGCGCGCTTCACCGACCGCATCGAGGCCTTCGGCATCGACGAATGCTGGCTCGATGTCACCGCGAGCCGCTATCTCTTCGGCGACGGCGAGAACATTGCACAGACCATCCGCGAGACGGTCAAGCGGGAGTGCGGCGTCACCGTGAGCGTGGGGGTGAGCTGGAATAAGATCTTCGCGAAGCTCGCCTCCGACATGAAAAAGCCCGACGCCGTCACCGTGGTCTCTCCCGAAAACTATCGCGAGACGGCGTGGAAACTTCCTGCGGCCGACCTCCTCTATGTGGGGAAGTCCACCGCCCGCAAACTCACCTTCCTCGGCATCACCACGATAGGAGAACTCGCGCTGTATGACGAGGGCGCGCTCATACAGGAGCTCGGCAAGTGGGGCAAGGTGCTCCATGAGTATGCCAACGGCAACGAGAGCTCGCCCGTGCGGGAGGCGGGCGACGAGCGGACGGTCAAGAGCATCGGGAACAGCCTCACCTGCTACCGCGACCTCGAGGAGGAAGACGAGATCTACATGCTCTTTCTGCTCCTCGCGGACAGCGTGGCGGGGCGTCTGCTCGAGAGCGGACTCGGACGCGCGGGCACCGTGAAGATCTCGGTCACGGATACCGACCTGAGAAGGTATGGAAAGCAGGGCAAGACGGAGGGCCCCACGCGCAATGCAAAGGAGCTCGCCGATACCGCCATGCACCTCTTCCGCACGCTGGAGACGAAGGGGAAGCCCGTCCGCGCGCTCGGGATCACGGTGTGCGAATTTTCGGAAAACGAGCAACTCGACCTCTTCGGCAGGAGTGAACAGGAGGAAAAGCGCGACCGTGCGGACAAGGCCGTCGCGGGCATCCGCGAGAAGTACGGCAACTCCGCCATCCGCCGCGCGACGGTCATGCAGGATGAGCACCTCTCGGAGCTCGACATCAAGGATGGGCACATCCGTCCCGGGGGCGATGCAAAATGAAAAATTTCGTTTTTTCGTGTAAAACTCCTTGACGCGCACGGGGAAATGGGATATAATAAAGAATGCCATAGGGGAGTAGTTCAATGGTAGAGCAACGGTCTCCAAAACCGTCTGTTGCGTGTTCGAGTCGCGTCTCCCCTGCCAAAAGCAGAGGGCCCGAAGGGGTCCTCTGCTTTTGCGTAGGTCGGGACCGAATCGAAAGGAAAGAGGGCTCCCGCAAAAATCCGGCGAAGAGCAAAAAAACGGAACAGCATGCGGATTTTTGTGGGAAGGAAGTCGCGTCTCCCCTGCCAAAATTAAGAAACAGAGGGTCTGAAAAGGTCCTCTGTTTTTATATGAGTTCATTCCTCTTGACATCGGAGAAAAAATGCGGTACAATGGGAGCATGAAACGGGTGACACTCTATACAGACGGCGCGTGCTCGGGAAATCCCGGTGCGGGCGGATGGGGCTGTGTGCTTCTCTATGGGGAGCACAGGCTTGAGCTCTCGGGCGGTGAGGCCGAGACGACGAATAACCGCATGGAGCTCATGGCGGTCATCATGGGACTTGAGCGGCTGAAATATCCCTGCGCCGTCGACGTCTATTCGGACTCCGCGTACACCGTCCGCGCCTTCGAAGAGGGGTGGCTGAGAGAGTGGGAGAGGAGCGGTTGGAAAAAGGCGGACAAAAAGCCCGTCTTAAATGCCGACCTCTGGCAAAAGCTCGCCGCGCTTGCCCGCACGCACAGTCTCACCTTTCATAAGGTAAAGGGGCACGCCGACGACGAACTCAATAACCGCTGCGACGCACTCGCGCGGGGCGCCATCCCCAAGGGCTCCGAAGACCCCGATCCTGCGCCGTAAAGATAGTACTATGTCAGACAAAATACTCGGATAAAGTCCGAAAATGTCATAAATTCCGCACGTATGGGAATACTGATAGGCGGGAGAGGACGATGGAGAAGAGAAGGACAGTCATTTGGAATATCCTGCTGATGGGCGCGCTTGCGGCGGCGACGGAGGTCTTCGCCGTGCTCTCTCTGCTCCTTCTCGGCCTTTCCTCGCCGTGGGGCGCACTTGCGATCGCGGGGGCGTCCCTTCTCATTGCCGTCTGCTTTGCGGCCGCCGTTACCTTTCTCTTCCTCGGGAAGGAGACCCTCTGCAGGGGGAGCCTTGCGCTCTTTCTCACGGCGCTCTTTTTTGCCGTCCTGCTCTATGTCCTCCTGAAGACGGGCTTTTTCGCCGTCATGCGGGATGAAGCCCTGCTCGAGGAATATCTCCGAAAGTCGGGCGTGTGGATGGGCGCCGTCTTTACCCTCCTCCAATTTTTACAGGTCGTCATCCTGCCCATCCCGAGCACGGTGACGGTCGTGGCGGGCGCCGCCCTCTTCGGGCCCCTCGTGGGGAGCCTCCTGAGCCTTCTCGGCATCGTGCTCGGCTCCCTCGTCGCCTTCCTCATCGGGCGCTATGCGGGCATGCGCGTCGTCTCGTGGCTCGTGGGAAGGGACACCCTCGAAAAGTGGCTCAAAAAAATAAAGGGGAAGGATAAACTTCTCCTCAGCGCCATGTTTCTTCTGCCCGTCTTCCCCGACGATGTTCTCTGCTTCGTGGCGGGGCTGTCGTCCATGTCCATCCCTTATTTTCTCGTCGTCATCCTCATCTCGCGCGTCCTCGCCATCTTCGCGACGAGCTACTCCGTCTCCCTCATCCCCTTCGATACATGGTGGGGGCTGCTCATCTGGGGAATTCTTCTCGTCCTCGTCGTCCTCCTCTTCATCGTGCTGTACCGAAAGGCAGATGTCATCCTCGGTTGGTTCGAGAGGCGCCGCCGCGGCACGCGCGTGGAGGAGAAGACCGAGAAGGGGGAGTTTTCCCTCGAGGTCCTCGGTCCCGACGGCGCCGTGGTGAAAAAGGGCGTCAGAAAGGACGAAAGCGATCCGCCCGAGAAGCCCTCAAAATAGACCGTGAAACGTCAGAAAAATACGCAAAAAGGACCCTTTCGGGTCCTTTTTCGTCACTTTACAAGCTTGTAGCAGAGGCGATAGAGCTCTTTCGCTTCCTCTTCCGTGAGGTTTTCGAGGGTACCGCACATCTGAGGGATCTCGAGCGCCTGATCGCGCATGGCCGTCCCTTCGTCCGTGAGCAAGATGCGGAGCATGCGCTCATCCGAAGTAGCCCTGACGCGGCGCAGAAGACCCTTGCGCTCCAGCCCCTTGAGGAGGGGCGTGAGGGTGCCCGAGTCGAGATAGAGCTTTTCGCCGAGCTCTTTCACGTTCATCTCACCGTATTCCCACAGGGCAAGCATGGTGATGTACTGGGTGTAGGTAAGCCCGAGGGGACTGAGGGCAGCGTGATATCCCTTCACAACTTCCTTCGAGGCAGCATAGAGGGGAAAGCAGAGTTGGTTTACGAGTTTCAGAGATTCATACTTTTTCATTTTCTCACCTTACTCCTATCATAGCACATCTTTCCGATAAAATCAACCTAATTTCATACCCTATGCGCAAATTTTCTTAATTTATGAAAGATTTTTGTCGCTTTTCCTCAATATTTTTCGAATTCCGCCGCATGACGGTCGCTTTCGCGCTTCAAGTCGCGCTCCTTGAGGGACTGTTTCTTGTCAAACGTGTGCTTTCCCTTGCAGAGGGCGACCTCCACTTTGACGAGCGCATCCTTAAAATAGACCTTGAGCGGGACGAGGGTATAGCCGCGCTCATGGACCTTGCCCGCGATCTTGGAGATCTCGTGGCGGTGGAGGAGGAGCTTGCGGTCCTTGCGCGCGTCGCGCGTGGAAAAGGCGCCGCTCTTGTCATAGATGGCGATGTGCATGTTCTTGAGGATGACTTCTCCGCCCTTGAGCTCGCAGTAGCTCTCCCCGAGGGAGGCCTTGCCCGCGCGCAGAGACTTGACTTCTGCCCCCTCGAGCACGATGCCCGCCTCGTAGCGGTCCTCGATGAAGTATTCAAAGGATGCCGACCTGTTTACGGCGATGACTTTCACAGCCTTCCCTCCATGGACTTCAGTCCGAAAAGCACTCTTCGCGTGCCGAAGTCGGTGCCCGTCACGCGGATCCTGACCCGCTGGCCGAGGCGGAAACTTGCGCGCGTTCCCGTGAGCAGATGGCGGGTCTCATCGTACTCATACATGTTGCCGGGCAGGGTCTCGAGGGGAATGAACCCGTCGATCCCGTTTTCGAGCTCGGCATAGAGCCCGAGGGCCGTCACGCCCGAGATGACGGCGGCCGCCTCCGTACCTATTTTGTCCTCCATATAGGTGACGAGGTAGAGCGCGTCCACATCCCGCTCAGCCTCCGCCGCATTGCGCTCGCATTCGGAGGAATGGCTTGCGGCCTCCGCTGCAAAGGCGGCATGTGCCTTCTTTGCCTCGGCGGGGCTGATGAGAGCGTCCTTGATGATACGATGCACCACGAGGTCGGGATATCTGCGGATGGGGGAGGTAAAGTGGCAGTAGCACGCCGATGCCAGCCCGAAGTGCCCCTTATTCTGCGGAGAATAGCAGGCGCGGGACATGGAGCGGAGCATCACGCGGCTGACCACGGAGGAGAGGGGCGTATTTTCCGCGCGCAGGAGGACCTTGCGGTAGTCCTGCGGCGACACATGGTCGGGGCGGAAGTCTGCGGAGATGCCCGCAGCGCTCAAAAAGCCGAGAAATTCCTCTGCCTTTCTCTCGGCGGGCGCCTCGTGGATGCGGTAGACAAAGGGGACCCCCTTTTCCGTCATGAGCTCGGCGACGCTCTCATTGGCAAGCACCATGAACTGCTCGATCATGCGGTGGGCGAGGGTGCGCTCGTTGGAGGGGACCTCTATCTTCCCGTCCTCATAGAGCACCTTGACTTCGCGCATGTCGAGGTCGACACTGCCGCGCCCCTTCCTTGCCTTCTCGAGGAGGAGGGTGAGCTCGGCGGCGTCCCGCATGAACCCGAGAAGGTCGGGGTATTCCGCCTGCGCCCCTTCCTCTCCATCGAAGAGAGCCTGCACGGCGGTGTAGGTCATGCGGTGGCGGGAGCGGATGACGGAGGGACGGACGGAGCGCGCGAGCACTTCGCCCCTCTCGTCTATCGTCATGAGACAGGAGAGGGTGAGGCGGTCCTCGCCTTCATTCAGGGAGCAGGCGCCGTTTGAGAGGGAGGGGGGAAGCATGGGCAGGACGCGGTCGGGAAAATAGATGCTCGTCCCCCTCAGAAATGCCTCCTTGTCCACGGTGCGGTTGCGGGGGACATAGTGCGAGACGTCGGCAATGTGCACGCCGAGCTCGAAGCGGGTCCCCATTTTGCGCACGGAGATGGCGTCGTCGATGTCGCGGGTATCTTCCCCGTCCACCGTGACGATGAGCTCTTCGCGAAGGTCCGCTCTCTCCATGAGATCCTCCTCCGTGATGGGGCGAGAGGCCGCCTTGTCTGCCGCGCGGAGGACCTCGGCGGGAAATTCCGTGCGGAGGGAATGGGCGCGGATGATGGCCTCTTCCTCGACAGAAAGGATGCCGCTCTCGCCGAAGACCGCCACGATCTCGCCCGTGAGCTCGCCCTCATACGAGGTGATGCGCGCGGCCGCCTTCATGCCCGAAGTACAGCGCATGGAGGAGGCGTCTGGGATGTAGATGTCGGAGGCGAACCGCCATTCGTCGGGGCGGAGATATCCCCGTCTTCCCTCGCGGTGATAGACGCCCACGACCTCGGTGATGCCGCGGGAGAGCACCTTCAGCACTTCGCCCGCATCGCCGTATCCCGTGGGGAAGGCGAGCACGCGGTCGCCGTGGCAGGCGCCTCCGAGGACGCGGCGGGGGAGAAAGAGGCGCTCGCTCCCGTCATCGGGATAGAAAAAGGCATACCCGTGTCCGCTCGCCGAGATCGTGCCCTCGAGGGCGTGAAATTGCGCGACCGTGCCGAAGCGGGCGCTGCTGTCCATGAGAAGAGACCCTTCCTTGACGAGGGAGAGGAGCATCTTGCGGAGCGCGGCGGCCTCCTTTCCATAGAGATGAAGTTTTTTCGCGATCTGTCCGTCGGTGAGGAGGGCGAGACGGCCCGACTCTATCTCACGGAGCAGCGTGGTCTTGGTGTTCAAATTCTCTCCTTTCAGCGTCAAAAAAAGGGCAAGCAATCACGCTCGCCCGTAAGTTTTCCGAATCGGTATCACGCACCCCAGACCGCATCGATCTGCAGGATGAAGAAGACGACTGCAAGCACGGCAAGGACGCCGAGGCAGATGAGGGTCCACATTTTCAGCTTGGATTCGACGGAGCGGCCCTTGTTCTTTCCGTAGAAGGTCTCGCTGGATCCGCTGAGGGCATCGATGCCCTGCGAATTGCCGGGCTGGAGCATGACGAGGATGATGGAGGCAAGCGCCGCGACCCCCATGAGAATGATGAGCGTCAGGCTGACCGCACGGTAGACGGCATAGACGGCGTTGCTCTGAAGGGGGACGAGCAGATTGGCAATAAAGGACGCAAAGTTCATATGGTACATTCCTTTTCTTCGAAATACGGGTAACATTATACCATGTCTTTTCCGAAAAGACAAGTTTTTTTGCGGGGATTTTGAAAAAATGTAAAAAAATCCCTCTCCTTTGCGGGGAGAGGGAAGAGATCCTTACTTGCTGCTCGTGAAGGGCTTGGTGTCGCCGACGATGAGGATGCAGTTGCCGTTGACGTGATCGCTCTTCTGGTACTCCGCCCAGAGCTCGTCGAACTTCTCCTGCTCGGACTCGGAGAGGTCTTCCTTATATGCCTTCTGGACAGCCTCGATGTTCTTGTACTCCCAGACGATGGCGGTCTTCGTCTTCGGATTGACGAGTTCCAAAAGTTCAGAGACGGTGGGGTCCTCGGAGAGCTTCACGGTGCAGAGGAAGTGCACGGTGGCGTCGGCCTCTTTGATGTCTTCGTCCGAGATGTTAAGGGCCTCTTTAGCCTTGTCGCTGAGGGTGATCTCATAGTAGCCCTCTTTCTCGTAGGCCGACTTGATCGCGCCCCAGGTGGAACCGCATGCGCAGAGGGCAAACAGCATGACAGCCGAGAGCACGAGCGCAACGACAGTTGCAAGTGATTTTTTCAT
Organism: uncultured Clostridia bacterium; assembly: GCA_947597925.1. Classification (GTDB taxonomy): domain Bacteria; phylum Bacillota; class Clostridia; order Christensenellales; family Borkfalkiaceae; genus Gallimonas. Next base: position 194,475 of record CANQFA010000002.1, read on the forward strand.
GGTTCTTCTCCTTTATGGGTTTTGTTGTAATCTATTCTAAACCTTTCAAGGCAGAATGTCAAGTGATTCACAAAAGATTTCCGAAAATATTTTCCCGCGAAAATACGGGGGACGGGGGGTACACGATTGACAATTTTTGCCCGAACGAATATAATAAGAGGTATGAACGACATCATCCTCATCGGAATGCCCGCTTCGGGGAAGAGCACGGCGGGAAAACTCCTCGCCGCGCGCAAAAATTTTCTCTTTCTCGACGGCGACGACCTCATCCGCGCATACACGGGGGAGGCGCTCGACGAGACCATTTCCCGCGTGGGGACAGAGGGCTTTCTTGCGATCGAGGAGGAGGTCCTGTGCGGTATCCGCGAAGAAGGCGCCGTCATCGCGACGGGCGGAAGCGCGGTCTATTCGCCGCGGGCAATGGCGCACCTCAAAATGCTCGGAAAGGTGGTCTATCTCAAGATCTCCGAAGAGGAGATCGGGCGGCGCATCCCCGACTTTCACGCCCGCGGGGTGGTGATGCGGGGAGAGATCTCTACGCTTCGGGAGCTCTATGCCGAGCGCGCGCCCCTCTATGAAAATTATGCCGACCTCACCGTGGAATGCGGCGGCAGGACGCCCGAAGAGGTCGCAGAGGAACTTCTCCTCCTATGAAGATATGCATCTACGGCGCGGGCGCCATGGGCACGAGCCTCGGCGCGGAGCTCTTGCGGAAAAACTCCGCTCTTGCCATCGACTTCGTCACCCGCAACCGCGCACATGTCGAGGCGCTCAATGCGCGGGGCGCGGAGATAGACAGCGGTTCGGCGCAAGTCCGCATCCCCGTCCGAGCCCTCCTTCCCGAAGAGATGGGGGAGTACGACGTCATCTTCCTCGCCACGAAGCAGCGGGAGAATAGACAAATTGCCGCGTTTTTGGCGCCCCGTCTCAGAGAGGACGGCGCCCTCGTCACCGTGCAAAACGGTTTGCCCGAGGCGGGACTTGCGGAAATTTTGGGGGAGGACAGGGTCTACGGCTGCGCGCTCGGCTGGGGCGCCGAATCGGTCGCCCCCGGACGCGTGGAGATCTCCTCGGCGGGCAAGCTCCGTCTCGCCCTCGGCGCCTACGGAAGGGGGGACAAGCTCGAAGCGCTGCGCTCCCTGCTCGCATCCGCCTTCATCGTGACGGTGGGGGACCTCACCGAAATTCGATACAGCAAACTCGCCGTCAATGCGGCCTTTTCCACCCTCTCGGCGCTCTCCTCGCTCTCGTTCGGACAGCTCGCGAAGGAGCACAGAGAGCTCGTGCTCGCCCTCATGCGGGAGACAATTTCCGTCGCAAAAGCGGCAGGGTGCAAAAAGCTCGTGCAGAACGGGCACGATATCCTGAAACTTTTCTCCTCGCCCTTTGCGGGAATGTTCCTCTCCGTCGCCATGCGGAAGCATAAAAATATCCGCTCGGGCATGCTCAAGGACCTCATGGCGGGCAGGGAATGCGACGCCGACTTTGTCGCGGGCGCCGTGATACGGGAGGGGATGCGCCTCGCCGTCCCCACGCCTTACCTCTCCCGCGCGCTCGATGTCATCCACGAAATCCAGGCGGGGCGGTCCGTCTCCCCCGAAAATCTCAACCTCATCAAAGGAGTCTCATCATGAACCTGAAAGCACTTGCGGAGCGCCTTCTCCCCGGGGAATATCCCTCGGCCGACGACTACGAGGCGCTCTATCCTCCCCGCAACCTGCCGAAGGGGGCCGAGGTCACCCGCCTTGCCCCTTCGCCCACGGGGTTTATCCACCTCGGCAACCTCTTTGCCGCCATTGCAAATGAGCGCATCGCACACAGGAGCGGGGGCATCCTCTACCTCCGCATCGAGGATACCGACTTGAAGCGCAAGGTAGACGGAGCGGTCGAGGCGGTCATCCGCGCGCTCGACTATTTCGACATCCGCTTCGACGAGGGCGCCGAGATAGGCGGCGACGAGACGTACGGCCCGTGGTATCAGCGTCAGCGCGCCGAGATCTACCGCGCCTTTGCGAAGAAGCTCATCGAGGAGGGGAGGGCATATCCCTGCTTCTGCACCGAGGAGGAGCTCTCCGCCCTCCGCGAGGAGCAGACGGCGAAAAAGGAAGTGACGGGCTATTACGGAAAATACGCCCGCTGCCGCGACCTCACCGAGGAGGAGATCTATAAAAATCTTGACGCGGGGAAGCCCTTTGTCATCCGCCTGCGGTCGATGGGCGACCCCGAGGTAAAGCATACCTTCCGCGACGAGGTAAAGGGAGAGATCACCGTTCCCGAAAACGATCAGGATGTCGTCATCCTGAAGTCGGACGGCATCCCCACCTATCACTTCGCGCATGCCATCGACGATCACTTCATGCGCACCACCCTCGTCATTCGCGGGGAGGAGTGGCTGGCGAGCCTTCCCATCCACCTCGAGCTCTTCGAGGCGCTCGGCTTCCGCCGTCCCCGCTACGGGCACAACTGTTCCCTCATGAAGCAGGACGGCGAGACGCGGCGCAAGCTCTCCAAGCGCAAGGACCCCGAGCTCTCCCTCGAGTTTTACCGCAAGGAGGGATATCATCCCCGCGCCGTAAAGGTGTACATGCTCACCCTGCTCAACTCCAACTTCGAGGAGTGGTACTTAAAGAACCCCGATGCCGACCTTGCGAGCTTTCCCTATAAGGCGGAGCGCATGGGAAAAAGCGGCGCGCTCTTTGACCTCGACAAGCTGAAAGATATCTCGAGAAACGAGCTTTCCAAACTGTCTGTCTCGGACATGGGTGCCTTCTTGCGCGTCTGGGCAGGGGAATTCGGCTCGGAGGAAGAGCGCGGATTTTTCGCCGACGAGGAGAAGATGGAGCACGTGCTTGCCCTCTGCATGGGCGCGGGCGGCAAGAAGCGGAGAAAAGATTTCGAGACGGCCTCACAGGCCATGGACTTCATCCGCTACTTCTTCGTGCGCACCCCCCGCGTGGACGAATATCGCGCCGATCCCGCGACGCGCATTGCCGTGCTCGAGGCCTTCCTCGCCTCCTACGACCCCGAAGACGACTCCTCCGCGTGGTTTGAAAAGGTGAAGGGCATCGCCGCCGCAAACGGCTATGCCGCCGACACCAAGCAGTATAAGGCCGACCCCGAAGCCTTCCGCGGAAGCGTGGCTGACATCGCCGAGATCCTCCGCATCGCGGCGACGGGCAAGGCAAATACGCCCGACCTCTGGACCATCCTGCACATCCTCGGCGAAGGGGAGACGAAGGGCAGGATGCGTGCGGCGCTCAGGGAGGCCCTTACAGAGGAGATCGCCGCGCTCCGCAGCATACTGGAGGAGAGAAAATGAGCAGAGCAGACAGAGTCTTTCTCGAGAATTGCAGGGACATCATCGAAAACGGCTTCTCGGATGAGGGGCTCCCCGTGCGCCCGCGCTGGGAAGACGGCACCCCCGCCCACACCGTGAAGAAGTTCGGCATCGTCAACCGCTATGACCTCCGCGAGGAGTTCCCCATCCTCACCGTCCGCCGCACGGCATTTCGAAGCTGTATCGATGAGCTCCTCTGGATCTGGCAGAAGAAGAGCAACAACGTGCACGACCTCCATTCCCACATCTGGGACAGCTGGGCAGATGAGACGGGCTCCATCGGCAAGGCATACGGCTATCAGCTCGGCATCAAGCATCCCTATCCCGAGGGGGAGTTCGATCAGGTGGACCGCGTGCTCTATGATTTAGAGCACAATCCCTCGTCGCGCAGGATCCTCACCAACCTCTATAATTTCGCCGACCTCTCCGAGATGCACCTCTATCCCTGCGCCTACTCCATGACCTTCAATGTCTCGGGGGATACCCTGAATGGCATTCTGAATCAGCGCTCGCAGGACATGCTCACCGCCAACAACTGGAACGTGGTGCAATATGCCATCCTGCTCATCATGTTTGCGCAGGTCTCGGGGCTCAAGGCGGGCGAACTCGTGCATGTCATCGCCGATGCGCACCTCTACGACAGGCATATCCCCATCGTAAAGGAGATCATGGAGCGGGAGCCGCTGCCCGCGCCCAAGCTCACGGTCGATCCCTCCGTGAAAAATTTCTATGACTTTACCGTGGATTCCTTCCGCCTCGAGGGGTACGAATTTCACCCGCTCGACAAGAAGATCCCCGTGGCGGTGTGACGATGAAGGCCATCTTTCACGCAGACAGGAAGTGGGGGATCGGGCGGGCAAACGGGCTCATGTTCTCCCTCCCCAAGGACATGAAGTTCTTCCGTGAGACGACGAGGGGAAAAGTCGTCGTGATGGGGCTGAACACCCTGCGCTCCTTCCCCGGCGGCAAGCCCCTGAAGGGCCGCACAAACATCGTACTTTCTCCCGAAGACGTGGGGGAGGAGGTCATCACGGTGCACGATTTGGAGGAACTTTTCGCGGAGGTGAAAAAATACCCCGCGGACGAGGTCTATGTCATCGGCGGGGCGAGTGTGTACAGGGCGCTCCTGCCCTATTGCTCCGAAGTGCTCGTCACGAAAGTCGAGGCGGACGGTGGCGCGGAGGTCTTCGTGCCCGATCTCGACGAGGAGGAAGATTTCGTGTGCGTATCCGAGAGCGCGCCCGAAGAGGACAACGGATTTCTCATCCGTTTTTGCACCTATAAAAACCTGAAGATCCGTACCCTATTGTCATAAAACCGTACCCCATGTCACTATTTTGACAAAACGAAAAGCCGATACAAAAGTATCGGCTTTTCGCTGTCTTGTTTTCAGAATCTCTCGTAGAGGAGGGTCTCCGTCACGATGGGGTAGTGGTCGGAGGCCGCATTTCCGAGGCCGGGCGCCGCATGGACATTTTCGGGCTCCGCGGCGTCGACGTAGTAGCTGCTCACGATGGTCGCCGCAAGTTCGCTCTCGCGGATCATGCAGTAGTCGATGATGCTTCCCTTCGACTGGTCGTCGGAGGCGTAGAGGTCGGTGGGGTAGGTGATGTGGTCATCGGACTTCTTTGCGGCGAGACGGGCATTCAGGAATCCCTTCGCCACGAGCTTGGTGTCGTAGTCCTCGCGCGCGGGATCGTCGGTATAGGTGGCATTGAAGTCGCCCGTGATGTACACGGGATATTCGGAATAGTTCTCTTCGAGGAAGTCGGTGAGATAGTCCGCCGCTTTCACGCGCGATGCCTTGTGCAGGTGCATGTGCGTGTTGACATAGAGGAAGCGGAGGTTGTCCGACTTGCGCTCGAGCAGGGCATAGGTATAGATCCTGCGGTAGGAGCTGCCCTCGAGCACGCTCGGGGTGTCGGGCGTGTCGGTGTACCAGCGCGTGCCCTCTTCGATGAGGTTAAACTTGTCCGTCTTGAAGAGGATGAAGTTGGCCTCGCCGCCGCCGTTGATGTCTCTGCCCGTCCCGACGCAGGTATATCCCTCGAGATTGCGGAAGGTGGGCTGCCAGTCTGAGCAGACCTCCTGTGTGCCGAGAAGGTCGGGATCGTTGCGCGCGATGACATTTTTCACGCGGGCGATGCGCTCGGCGATGACGTCTGCCGTGCGGACATTGAAGCTCATGACCTTGATGCCGCGCTCGCCGTATTCCTTGGTAACGGGGGTCGCATAGTCCGCTTGCTTGAGCTTGATGTCGGTGAGTGCCTTCTGGACGCCGCATACGATGCCCGAGGGGTCGTCGGATACGATTTCGACGCTGTCACCCTCGGCGGCGATGGTGTACATGCCCTCCGTGGGCTTGGTCTTGGTGCGGTTCGTGGAGCCGATCAAAAATTCTCTCCCGCTGTCCGCTTCGGTGTCGGGCACGCACTTGAGGGACGTGCCGTCAAAATTTTCCATGGCCTCGCAAAATTCCTTTGCAATGCCCTCCGCCGCGGCATTTTCGGCCTCATAGACCACGGTGTAGCTGTCGAGCGGGATGCCGCCGAGCTTGTAGTCCGAGTGAGGCGTGCACGCCGCAGCTCCGCCGAGGCAGGTGAGCACGAGGGCGCCTGCCAACAAAATGGTTGTCTTTTTCATACTTCCTCCCTGATCATATAGATTTCCTATCTTTATTATAACTGCGCGCGGGGAAGGCGTCAAGAGGTTTTTTCAAATTTGCTTTGCGGTTTCACTATAATAGAATAATCCGTTCACAAAGGAAAGAACTTTCTCCTCGGAGATTTTTCCGCCAATTTCAAAAGCGACCCTCTTTTTTGTTGTAATTTTCGCGCAAATGTATTATAATCATCGTTGGATTTTTTATCAGGACTACTGTGTATGATTAGAGAAGACTTAAGAAACATTGCGATCATCGCCCACGTCGACCACGGTAAGACGACCCTCGTCGACCAGATGCTCAAGCAGGGCGGCACCTTCCGTGAAAATCAAGTCGTGGAAGAGCGCGTCATGGACAGCGGGGACCTCGAGCGCGAGCGCGGCATTACCATTCTCGCAAAGAACACGTCCATCCACTATAACGGCGTGAAGATCAACATCGTCGACACGCCCGGCCACGCCGATTTCTCGGGCGAAGTGGAGCGCGTGCTCAAGATGGTCTCGGGCGTCCTCATCCTCGTCGACGCCGCCGAAGGCCCCATGCCGCAGACCCGCTTCGTCACCAAGAAGGCGCTCGAGATGGGCCACCGCCTCATCATCGTCGTCAATAAGGTAGACCGCCCCGACGCGCGGGTGAAGGAAGTCATCGACGAGGTCCTGGAGCTCCTCATGGATCTCAACGCGACGGACGATCAGCTCGAGAGCCCCTTCGTGTACTGCTCGGGCAGAGAGGGGACCTCTTCCCTCGACCCCGATACCCCGGGGACGGACTTAAAGCCCCTCTTCGACATGATCCTCTCCCGGTTCCCGCCCCTTGATATGGACGACGAGGGTCCCGCACAGCTCCTCGTCTCCTCCATTGATTACAATGACTATGTGGGCAGGATCGGCATCGGGCGCATCGAGCGCGGGGTCATCCGCCAGAGCCAGGAAGTGGCCGTCTGCAACTATAACCACCCCGAAGTCAACCTGAAGGGGAAGATCGCCAACCTCTATGAGATCGAGGGGCTCGAGCGCGTGCCCTGTGAGAGTGCGCGGGCGGGGGACATCGTCTGCTTCTCGGGATTGGAGTCCATCAATATCGGCGATACCGTCTGCGCGCCCGACTGCGCGGAGGCCGTGCCCTTCGTCAAGATCTCCGAGCCCACCGTGGAGATGATCTTCTCCGTCAACGATTCTCCCTTCGCAGGCAAGGAGGGCAAGTGGGTCACCACCCGCCATCTCCGTGACAGATTGTATCGCGAACTGCTGCGCGACGTCTCCCTGCGCGTCGAGGACACCGACTCGGCCGATTCCTTCCGCGTGAGCGGCAGAGGGGAGATGCATCTCTCTATCCTCATCGAGACCATGCGGCGGGAGGGGTACGAATTTCAGGTCTCCTCGCCCAAGGTCCTCTTCAAGGAGATCGACGGCGAAAAATATGAACCCGTGGAGCGGCTCATCGTCGATGTGCCCGAGGGCAGCACGGGCGCCGTCTTCGAAAAGATGGGCACCCGCAAGGGCGAACTCCTGCACATGAGCGCCATGGGCTCCCGCATGCGCCTCGAGTTTTTGGTGCCCGAGCGCGGCCTCTTCGGCTACAAGAGCGAATTTTTGACGGATACCAAGGGCGAGGGCGTCATGAGCGCCGTATTCTATGAATATCAGCCCTATAAGGGGGAGATCTCGCGCAGGCTCACGGGGTCCCTCGTCGCCTTCGAGGCGGGCGAGGCGGTCACCTACGGCCTCTTCAATGCGCAGGGAAGGGGCACCCTCTTCATCACCCCGGGAACGCCCGTCTACGAGGGCATGGTCATAGGCGTCTCGCCCAAGGAAGGGGACATCAATGTCAACGTCTGCAAGACCAAGCACCTCACAAATACCCGCTCCTCCTCTTCGGATGAAGCGCTCCGCCTCATTCCGCCCAAGAAGCTCTCTTTGGAGGAAGCCCTCGAGTTCATCGGCGACGACGAACTTCTCGAGGTCACGCCGCAGAATATCCGCATCCGCAAGCGCATTTTGGACGGCGAGCTCCGCGCCAAGGCCCGCGCCAAAGCCAAAGCAGGCGAATAAAAAATGTGAAACCGAAAAGACGTCCTACGCAGGACGTCTTTTTGTAATGCGTAACTCTTGGCGCCCCTCTCTACGTCATTCCGAGGAACAGCCTTCCCTACGTCATTCCGAGGAGCGGAGCGACGAGGAATCTCGCGCTTGGCGCCCCTCGATGGGGAGCTGTCGCGCAGCGACTGAGGGGGGGTGGGTGACGACGAAGTGTGAAGAAAGCGACTGAGGGGGCGGGAATGCGGTGCGGCATAATCATAGCGACACCCCTTTGCCCGGCTCGTTCCTCGCGCGGACTTTCCCCTCCGGGGGACAGCAAGGGTCTCAGCTTGCCTATAACCGCGGGGGGATTGTCATATGGGAAGGGGATGGGGCATACCATAGGACATGCAGACCGAGACAAACAGCATTCTCACCCTCGAAAACAGGAAAAAACTCACCCTCACCGGGGTCACCTCCCTCGATTCCTTCTCCGACCGCGAGATCGTCCTGAAGGTCGGCAGCGCCAAGCTCCGCATCGGCGGAGAGCGGCTGAAGGTGCTCGCCTTCTCGGAGGGGACGGGAAATTTTGCGGCGTCGGGGGACATCCGCTCCCTGCGCTACGGCGAGAAAAATCTTGCCTCCATCTTCAGATGAGGGAGACTTTTCGCGTGCTCTCCCTCCTCCTGCTCTTCGGCGCGGCGGGAGGTTTTTGCTACGATATCATTTCATTTTTTCGTAAACCCTTTCGGGGGAGGGCCGTGCGGTGGACAATAGATTTTGTATATTGCCTCCTGCTCGCTGCGGCATATCTTGTGCTCGCGGTGCGGGCGGCCCTTCCTGCCTTTCGGCTCTACATGGGCGGAATAATTTTGCTCGGAGCACTTCTTTATTTGAAAAGTCTCCATAAAATCGTTGCATTTTTTTTTGAAACGGTGTATAATGGTATCAGAAGAATACGGAAGGAAGGGTTATGTCGAATCAAAAGTGGCTCATGCCGGAAGAAAAAGCGAAGCGGCTCGCGGTCGGTGCGATCGTAGCGGGCGTTTTGATTGTGCTCTTCCTCGTGGCGGTCATCATCGTTCAGCTCGTCCAGATCTCCGTCGCCGAACGCGAGCGGGAAAATATCGATCGGGAGATCGAGAAGTACGAGCAGCTCATCGAGCAGGATGAGAAAAATCTCGACTACTACGAGTCGCAACTGTGGATGTACCAGCATGCGGTGGAGCAGGGGTGGGTCACCCCGTAAACTCCTCGGTCGGAGAATATGAAATACGCGATCATCGATATCGGTTCAAATTCCGTTCGCCTCATGCTCTGGGCGGACGGAAAATCTTTATATAAGCGGGTCATCACGACTCGATTGGGCAAGGGGATCTCGGCGGGCCTCCTCGAAGAGGGCGCCATGATGCGCACCGCAGAGGCCGTGGAGACCCTCTTCCGCGAAGGAAGGCGCGCGGGTGCCGAGGTACACGCCTTTGCGACGGCCGCCGTCCGCACGGCGAAAAACGGCGGAGACTTCTGTGCGCTCGTCGGGAAAAAGACGGGGCTCGCGGTAGACGTCGTCTCGGGAGAAAGAGAGGCCGAGCTCGGGCTTCGGGGCGCGCTCATGGGCGCAAATGGCTCCATCCTCGACATCGGCGGCGCAAGCACGGAGATCTGTACGGCGGAGGGGACTTCCCTGAGCCTTCCCATCGGCGCCGTCCGTCTCTATGATGCCTGCGGTGACAGGCGGGAGCTCGCGGAAGGGGAGATCTCCCGCGTTCTCGCCTCCCTTGAGGCCGAAGTCATTTCTCCCATCTATGCCATCGGCGGCACCGGCTCCACCCTCGCCTGCATCCTCTTGGGGCTCGAGGCCTACGACGGGGCGCGCATTCAGGACTTTGCCATGAAGAGAGAGGACATCGCCGCGCTCACGGAAAGGCTCTACGCCCTCACGGCAGAGGAGAGGAAAGAGCTTCGCGGCATGGACAGGGCGCGCGCGGATATCCTCCCCGGCGGGGCGCTCCTCCTTCTTCGCCTCATGGAAAAACTGCGGATCGGGCAGGTGCTCGCCTCCGACCGCGACAATCTCGAAGGATATCTCTTTACCGCGTGCGGACTCTCGCAGGCGGACGGAGGAAAGATATGAGCGGACAGACGCGGACTATCTTATATCGGACTGCAGACATCATCCTCGCGGTGCTTGCGGCGGGATGTTCCGTGCTCTTTGCGTGGCTGCGCGGCGACGGGTCCCCCGAGGTGTGGGAATATCTCGCCATGGTCTTCGGCCTCCTCGGCGCCGTCGTCCTGCCCGTCCTCATCCACGAGCTCGGGCATCTCCTCTTCGGCCTCTGTGCGGGAATGCTGCCCGTCTCCGCGACCTTTTTCTTTCTGCAATTCGGCGAGGGGGTCCGCGTCGTCCATCCCGATTTCTCGGGCGCGGTGGAGTTTCTTCCTGCGGGGGGAAGGGGAATGCGGGCAAGGCTCATCTCCGCGACGGCGGGAGGCGCCCTCCTCGACTTCGTCTTCGGCACCCTGCTCACGGTGCTCACCTTCGTCCTTCCCTATCATGCCATGCTCCTCTTCACCGCCCTGCTCGCGCCCTTCGTCCTCTATGAGGGCATCCGCGCGCTGCTGCCCGCCGACCTTCCCACGGGCAAGACGGACGGCGCCGTGCTCATGGGGCTCTTCCTGCGCCGCCCCGAGGAGGACATCCTCGCGCGCGTCTACAGCGCAGAGGGCATCTTGCGGAAGGGGACCTTTGCCGACATTTCGGAGGAATTTCTCTTCGAGACGCCCGTCGTGCGCGAGGACCTGCCCGCCTTCCGTGCCCTTCTCTTGCTCCGCATGCAGTACCGCATCGCAGAGGGGAGGGAGCGCGAGGCACAGGATATTCTCTCCCGTCTCCTCCGCATCGCACGGGAGAGCGGGGAAGAGGACGGGGAGGCACAGCGCTACCGCGGCTATTTCGCGGGCTCCTTCTCTCCCGAAGAGACGCCGCTCGGCGGCGTGCGCCTCCTCGAGGAGGCCATGTGCGAGAAAGCAAAAAATTCTGCCAAAGGCAGAATTTGAGTAAACAAAAGAATTCCCGTCAATACGGTGAAAAAATCTGAGGCCGTGTCAGACCCATCAAAAAAATATGAAGTTGTAAAGCCCGCCGAAAATCAGTCGGAGAGTCCGAGCAGGAAGTCGGAAGTCACGTTGAAGTAGCGGGCGATCTTCGCAATATTATGCGCAGTCGGGTCACTCTTGTTGGTTTCCCAATAGCACACGATCCCTAAACTGACGCTCAGATCCTTCGCTACAGTCGCTTGTGACAGTCCTCTCTCTTTCCTCAGTTCAATGAGCCGTTCTGCAAATACTTTCATGGTCCTATTATAGCACAGCAAAAAAAGAAAAGCAACAGTTTTAGTAAAAAAATTTTGATATTTCCTCAAAATTTCCGAAAAAATTTTTCTGACACGAAAAGTCGGGCGTTTTGAGGGCATTTTTACGCCGAAGGAGGGCGAAATGGTCCGCATTCTGTTTGTCTGTCTGGGAAATATCTGCCGTTCGCCCATGGCGGAGAGCATGTTTACGGCGCTTTTGGGGCAGCGCGGCGGCGAGGCGGTCATCTCCTCGGCGGCGACGCACCCCTCCGAAGTGGGCTCTTCGCCCTATCCCGCGGCGGCAAGAAAGCTCAGGGAGGAGGGCATTCCGCTCGTTCCGCACAGGGCCCGCCTCCTTCGCCGCGAGGACGCCGAAAGGTATGACTACTTTATCGGCATGGACGTGGAAAACATCCGCCACATGAAGCGCATCCTCGGCGAGGGGGGAGAGGGAAAAGTCTTTCTCCTCATGGAGTTTGCGGGGACGCCCCGCTCCATCGCCGACCCGTGGTATACGGGGAACTTCGACGAGACCTTTTCCGATCTCACCGTGGGGCTCGACGCCCTGTATGGATATCTTCGCGCGCGCGGGGAGCTATGACCTCTCCAGCGAGCGGAGGATGTCGAAATATCTCCCGAAGGTCTTCTTGCAGCAGGCGGGATCTGCTATGACGATGCCGCTGCCCCTGAGGCCGCAGAGGGAAAAGGCCATCGCGACGCGATGGTCGCCGAATGTCTCTATCACACAGCTTCCGATGGGGGCGGGGTCGATCTCGATCCCGTCCTCTCTTATGCGGCAGGGGACGCCCATCCGCCCGAAATTCACCCGCATCGCCTCAAGACGGTCGCACTCCTGACGGCGGATGTGCCCGATCCCGCGAAGGCGGGAGGGGGTAGCCGCAAAGGGCGCGAGTGCGGCGACGGTGAGTGCCTGATCGGAGAAGTCCTTCATGTCCGCATCGAAGCCCGTGAAGGAGGAGATCTCTCTGCCGTCCGCCTCGAGCCCGAGCGGAGTCTCACGGAGGCGCACCCCCTTCTCTTCGAGGAGGCGGAGGAAGGCGACATCCCCCTGCAGGCTCTCAAGATGCACGCCGCGGACGGTCACGCATTCGCCGAGGAGGAGGGAGAGGGCGTAGAAATAGCACGCCGCCGAGACATCGGGCTCCACTGCATAGCGGGGAGGGTGCGAGAGGGCGGGCGAGACGGCGATCTCCTCTCCCTTTCGCTCTGCTTTCGCCCCGAAGGACGTGATGAGTGCCTCCGTCATGCGGAGATAGCTCCCGTGCGTGCGGCTGCCCGTGAGGCGGAGGGAGGCGGGACCCGCGGCCGCCGCGGCGAGGAGAAGCCCGCTCGCAAACTGCGTGCTCGTGTTGGTGTCGACGAGGAACTTCCCGCCGATCCCCCTTGAGCGCATGCGGAATCCGCGCTCCGTCATCTCGATTTCGGCGCCCGCCTCTTCGAGAAGGGCGAGGTGGTCCATCGGCCGCCTTGCCATCTGTTCGGAGAGGGTAAAGGTATACTCCCCGCCCGTGAAGGCGAGCATCGTGGGGAGGAAGCGGGCGACGGTGCCCGCGCTCCCGAGGGAGATTTCGGCGGGGGAGAGGGGATGCCCGCCGCATCCGAAGACGCGGATCCCTCCTTCTTCTTCCTCACAGCGGATGCCGAGGGCGCGGAGGGCGGAGAGCATGGTGCGGGGATCCTCCCCGAGTTCGCCCATCTCAAGGAAAGTCTCTCCCTTCAAAAAGGCGGCGAGGAGGAGGGCACGCCCCGCAAGGCTCTTGGACGCGGGGACATCGAGCACGAAGGGCCCTCTTTTCAGGGGCTTTACGGCAAAATATTCCATGAGACAAGCATACCACATCTTCACGGGAAAGTCAAGAAAAGTTTTTTCTCCAAAGTAGTTGCCTTTCACAACTAAAATATGTTATACTGTAGGGGAAGAGGACAATTTCATGGACTATTCTGTGATCATGAGCAAGCGAAAGACGCTCGCGCTCTCCGTCTCCCCGAGCGGAGAGGTGGTGGTGCGGGCACCTTACGGGACCTCCGAGGAGACAGTCCTGTACTTTTTGGCGCGCCATGAGCGCTGGCTCGAGAGAAGGCTGGCGGAGCGGCGCATCCTCCCGCGTTTTGCGGACGGCGACGAGGTGTCGATCGCGGGGAAGCGCTATCTCGTGGCGAGCGGTGCGCGGGCGAGGATTTCGGGCGAAATTCTATTTCTTCCCGCCGAGGGGAGGGAGGAGGCCCTCATTGCGCTATTGAAAAGGTACACGCGCGCGCGAATGAAGGAACTTCTCGACGCCCTCTGTGCCAAGTACTCCTTTTCGTATACGGGACTTCGGGTGACGGGTGCGCGGGGCAGATGGGGCTCCTGCGGGACAAACGGGCACATCTCCTTTACCTTCCGCACCGCCTTTTTGCCCGATGAGCTCGCCTACTACCTCGCGGCGCACGAGCTCTGCCACACCCGCAACATGAATCACGGGGAAAATTTCTGGAGAGATGTCTCCGCCGTCTGCCCCGACTGGAAGAAGCGGAGGCGGGCGCTCAAGGGCTACCTCTGGGCGATGGACTGCCTGTAAGACCAAAAAGATTTGAGGGGGTTCGGCCGTGCGGTCGGGCCCTCTTTCACGTCCTTCCGGGGGCAGAATTTTTTGCCGAAACAGGGCAGAAAAAAGATTGAAAAATGGTTGCAAACGGCCCCGAGTTTGTGTATAATGTTATTCGGTAGAAATTGGTGTTTTTTGCACCCGAGAGGTCATTCATGGACAAGATAACAAGATTGAGAGAGCGCAGACAGACCTTGAAAGAGGCCCAGAAAGAGGTCCGCAGCGACCTCGCCGCGCTCGTGGACGAAGGGAGCTTCGTGGAGCTCTCCGCATTCTCCTACTCGAAGGACGCCTACTATAAGGAAGGCGCCGAGGGCGAGGGGATCGTGGCGGGGTTTGCGACCGTAGGAGGGCTTCCCTTTTATGTCATCGCCCAGAACTTTGCGGAGAATGCGGGCGGGCTGACGCTCGGCGCATGCCGCAAGATCGCAAAGACGCTCGAGGAGGCCGAGCGGGCTTCGACGCCCGTCATCTATCTCCTCCGCTCCCACGGCGTGCGGGTAGGGGAGGGCATCCCCGTGCTCGAGGGCATCGCCGACGTTTTGAAAAAGTCCGCCCTTCTGAAGGGCAATGTGCTGCAGTTTGCCGTGCTGTGCGGCGAGGTATACGGCTCCTCCGCCCTCCTCGCCTCCATGGCCGATGCGGTGATCTTCCTGAAGGATGCGGTGCTCTCCCTTCATTCGCCCCTCGTGCTCACGGCGCGTGCGGGAAAGAATGAAAAGCCCGCGGAAGTGGGGGGATATGCCGCCCTTTCGCACACGGCGCTTCCCGCCGTCGAGGCAAAGGACCTGCGCGACGCCGCGACGAAGATCCTCGCCGTCTCCGACATCGTCTCCCTTCCGGAGACAGATGCCGACCTCAATGAACCCATCGCCGCCCTCAACGAAGTGCAAAATGCCGAGACCCTCTCGGAGGTCCTCGCGAGCGGCATCGAACTGGGCGCAAACAGCTATCCCGAAGTCAAGACGGTCTTGGGGCGCATCGGCGGCATCGCGGTCGCGGCGCTCATCCTCGACAGGGCGAAGCTGCAGGCGGGGAGCATGATGAAGGCGACTTCTTTCCTCCGCTTTGCGCGCGACTTCGGCCTTCCCTTCGTGACCTTTGCCGATGTCCTCGGAGCGGAGGATTCCCTCTCCGTACAGGACAGCGCCTTTTATCTCGCGGCGTCCGACTTTCTCACCGTGCTCGCCGAGACGTCCTCGCCCAAGCTCGCCGTGGTGACGGGCAGTGCGGTGGGGGTGGGGTACTCCCTCTTTGCCGCGAAGTCGGCGGGGTATGACTACACCGTGGCGCTTGCGACGGCGGAGATCTCCCTCTTTGCGGGGGAGGAGAGCGCCGAGATCTACCGCGAAGAGCGGGAGTATTATGAGACTTTGCGCGCCGATCCCTTCCACGCGGCGCGGGAGGGCTACCTCGATGACATCGTCGAGCCGCAGTTCCTCGCCCAATATCTCACCGCATCCCTCCAGATGCTTCTGAGGTGACGCCATGGATATGTTTACGCAGATGTTTGCCGATTGGCCCAAGCACGATCTCGGGCTCGGCGCGCTCTATGCCGTCCTCGGCTTCGTCTTTGTCTTTTTGGGCATCACCCTGCTTATCGCCATCATCCGCCTCGTGGGGCTCGTGATGGAGAAGCTCGAGACCCGCAAAAAGAAGGGCGCCGAGCGGGCTGTATCCGAGCAAAAAGCGGCAAAATCCGACCCCCATGTAGCAATTTCGGAGGAAGGCATCCCGCCCGAGGTCGTCGCCGCCATCACGGCCGCCCTCACGGCATATTACGAAAAAGAGGCCGAGCCATGCGAGTTTATCGTGCGGCGCATCGGCAGAAGATAACCCATCGAAAGGAGAATAGAACATGCGCAATTTCATCATCACGGTTGACGGAAAACAGTACGACGTGAGCGTCGAAGAGGTCACCTCGGGCAGGACGGCCGCCTCCATGGCAGACCGCCCTCGCAGCGAGGAGCCTGCACCCCGGCCCGCCGCACCCAAGGCGGAGGGAAAGGGGGAAAAGGTGCTCTCGCCCTTCCCCGGACTCATCAAAAATCTGCTCGTCGCGGAGGGCGCCACCGTCGCGAAGGACCAGCCCATCCTCGTGCTCGAGGCCATGAAGATGGACAATGACATCACCGCGCCCTGCGCCGGTACCGTCTCCTTTGCCGTCGCCAAGGGCACCAACGTCGAGTCGGACGCCGTGCTTGCGTATATTTCCTGACGGGGGAAGCTCATGCAGTCGATTTTACTCGCCGACATCGGAACGATCTTTTCCAATCTATGGGAATCGATGGGGCTGTCGCAGGGGACGTGGCAGAACTATGTGATGCTCGCCATCGCGTGTGTGCTCTTCTTCCTCGCCATCTTCAAGAAGGCAGAGCCCATGCTCCTTCTGCCCATAGCATTCGGCATGTTTCTCATCAATATCCCCGGGGCGGAGCGCGTTCTGTGGGGGACCTATCCCGCGGACGTGGAGCACACCTTTGACAATGTCGTGGACAGGGGGCTCCTGTGGTACTTCTACTACGGCGTGGATAAGGTCATCTACCCGCCCATCATCTTCCTCGGGATCGGGGCAATGACCGACTTCGGACCCCTCATCGCCAACCCCAAGAGCATGCTCATCGGTGCGGGTGCCCAGCTCGGCATCTTCATCGCCCTCTTCGGCGCCATGCTCCTTGGCTTCGACGGGGCACAGGCGGCAGCCATCGCCATCATCGGCGGCGCCGACGGACCCACCGCCATCTACGTCTCCAAGATGCTTGCCGAAAACCTCGTGCCCACCATCGCCATCGCGGCCTATTCGTATATGGCGCTCATTCCCTTCATCCAGAAGCCCATCATGCGCCTCTTTACCACGCCGAAGGAGCGACTCATCCGCATGAAGCCGCTCCGCCGCGTGTCCAAGGTGGAGAAGATCCTCTTTCCCATCATCGTCACCCTCGTCGTGGGGCTCCTCCTGCCCGATGCCATCCCGCTCCTCGGCATGCTGATGCTCGGCAATCTCTTCCGGGAATCGGGCGTCGTGGAGCGTCTCTCCACGCAGGCGCAGAATGGGCTCATCAACACCGTGACCATCTTCCTCGGCATCGCCGTGGGATGTAAGGCAAAGGGAGATGTCTTCCTCTCTCCCCAGACCCTCTTCATCCTCCTGCTCGGCGTCGTCGCCTTCGTGTGCGGCACCATAGGGGGACTTCTGACCGCAAAGGTCATGTGCAAGCTGACGAAGGGGAAGATCAATCCTCTCATCGGCTCGGCGGGCGTCTCGGCCGTCCCCATGGCGGCGCGCATTTCCGAGGACGTGGGCAGAGAATACGATCCCACCAACCACCTCCTGATGCACGCCATGGGACCCAATGTGGCGGGCGTCATCGGCTCGGCACTTGCGGCGGGCCTCTTGCTCGCCATCTTCTGAGGAGCTTTCCGCAAAAACGAATATCCGGAGAATCGAAATGAAAAAAGTCATGATAATGGATACCATCCTCCGCGATGCGCACCAGTCGCACGCGGCGACCAGAATGCGCACCGAGCAGATGCTCCCCGTGCTCTCCGCTCTCGACGACATCGGGTACTATTCCCTCGAGGGGTGGGGCGGCGCGACCTTCGACAGCTGCATGCGCTTTCTGAATGAGGACCCGTGGGAGAGACTGCGGACGCTCAGAAAATATCTCGTCAAGACGCCCATCCAGATGCTTCTGCGCGGACAGAACCTCCTCGGCTACCGCAATTATGCCGACGACCTCGTGGAGAAGGTCGTGGAGAAGTCCTTTGAAAACGGTATCGGCGTCATCCGCGTCTTCGACGCCCTCAATGACCCCCGCAACCTCGAGGCGTCCATGAAGGCCATCAAGAAGTACGGCGACATGCTGAAGAGGACGGACCCCGCGCGCGGCATCTGCGAGGCCGCGATCTCCTACACGTCGGGCCCCGTGTATACCCTCGAGTACTTCGTCGAGCTCGCCAAGACCTACGAGAGCATGGGCGCCGACAATATCTGCGTGAAGGACATGGCAAACCTCCTCCTTCCCTTCGATGCCTACAAGCTCATCACGGCACTCAAAAAGGCCCTTCGCCCCGAGACCAAGGTGCACGTGCACACCCACAACACCACGGGCACGGGCGACATGGTCAACCTCATGGCCATACAGGCGGGCGCAGACATCGTGGATACCGCGCTCTCGCCCCTCGCAAACGGGACCTCTCAGCCCGCGACCGAGGCGCTCGTCGCCACCCTGCAGGGCACGGAATATGACACGGGCATCGACCTCAAGAAGCTCATTCCCATCGCCGCGCACTTCAAGAAGGTGGCCGCCGACCTCGAGATGGAGGGCGTGCTCAATCCCAAGGTGCGGCAGGTGGATGTCAATACTCTCGTCTATCAGGTGCCCGGCGGCATGCTCTCCAACCTCATGAACCAGCTCAAGAAGGCGGGCAAGGAGGACAAACTGCAGGAGGTGCTCGCCGAGGTCCCCAATGTGAGGAGGGACTGCGGCTATCCGCCCCTCGTCACGCCGTCGTCGCAGATCGTCGGCACGCAGGCGGTGATGAATGTCGTCATGGGCGAGCGGTATAAGATGGTCACCAAGGAGATGCGCGATCTCTTTGCGGGCAAGTACGGCAGAGTGCCCATGCCCATCGACGAAGAGGTCGCCGAAAAGGTCCTGAAGGGGGAGAAGCGCATCACCTATCGCCCCGCCGACGACCTCGCTCCCGAATACGAAAAACTCAAGGCGGAGCTCATGGAAAAGGGCTTCTACACGCAGGAAGAGGACGTCCTCTCCTACGCATCCTTCCCCGAAGTTGCCGAGACCTTCTTCAAGTGGAGAAAGGCACAGCGGCAGGGCGTGGACCACGACCTCGCGGCATCGGGGACCTATCCCGTATAACTGCATGAAAAAGATCGTCATCGGCGGAGGGGCTTCGGGACTCATGGCGGCGTACAGCGCCGCATCGCATGGGCACGAAGTCCTTCTTCTTGAGAAAAATGAAAAACTCGGCAAGAAGCTCTATCTCACGGGCAAGGGCAGGTGCAACCTCACGAACGCCTGCTCGCCCGAGGAGTTTCTGGCGCATGTCGTGCGCGGCGGAAGATTTCTCCGCAGCGCCGCCTACCGCTTCCCGCCCGAAAAGGTGATGGCGCTCATCGAGGGAAACGGCGTCCCCGTCAAGGTGGAGCGGGGCGGGCGGGTCTTTCCCGTGAGCGACAAGGCGAGCGACGTCACCGCGGCCCTCCGCTCTGCCTGCCTCCGCGCGGGGGTCAAAATTTCTCTCGACAGCGAAGCGGAAGAAGTCCTCATCGAGGAGGGAAAGGTGCGCGGGCTGAGGACGAAGGAAGGGGAGCTCTCCTCCGACGCCGTCATCGTGGCGACGGGCGGCCTCTCCTATCCCTCCACGGGTTCGACGGGGGACGGATATCGCTTCGCCGAGCGCGCGGGGCACACCATTATTCCGCCCATTCCCTCCCTTGTGGGGCTCAACGCCGAGGGCTTTTCGGCGGCGCAGGGGGTCTCCCTCCGCAACGTCGTGCTCACGGCGCGGCGGGGAAAGAAGGCGCTCTTCTCCGAGATGGGGGAGCTCCTCCTCACGCACTACGGCATCTCGGGCCCCCTCGTGCTCTCCCTCTCGGCGGTCATCTGCCGCATGGAACAAAGCGAGCTCACCCTGTCCATCGACTTAAAGCCCGCCCTCGACGAGAAGACGCTGGATGAGCGCATCCTCCGCGACCTCGGCGAACGCAAAAACGAGCAGATGAAAAATGTGATGCGGGGACTCCTGCCCGCGGGCCTCACGACGATCGTGCTGCAAGAGGGGAGGGTCTCGCCCGAAAAGCAGGCAAATGCCCTCACGCGCGAGGAGCGGCTCTCCCTCGTGCACACCCTGAAGGAGCTCCCCGTGCGGAAGATCTCGCTGCGCGGATTTTCGGAGAGCGTCGTAACTTCGGGCGGCGTGCGCCTCGAGGAGGTCGACCCGCACACCATGCAGTCCCGCCTCGTAAGCGGACTGTACTTCTGCGGCGAGGTCCTCGACTGTGACGCCTTTACGGGCGGCTATAACCTGCAGATCGCCTTTTGCACGGGATATCTCGCGGGCATCGGGGCAGAATAGGGGAAATATCGGCACATTTGCGAAGTATTATGTCATGCATAATACCTTGCTTTCTGGGTCTATGACCTGCTTCGGCAGCCCTTTTCCCTAATCGGGCACATGCAATGTACTCAAATCGATTGACAAACGTGAGGGGATAGCGTATAATATCCCTTGGAATAACAGGAGGACAAGGATATGGTAGTCATTCGCGGTGCGACGACGATCGCACAGGACAGCAAGGAAGAGATCCGCCGCGCGGTCAAGGAGCTCCTCGAGCAGATCGAAAACCTCAACGGCATCGTGCGCGGAGAGATCGTGAGTATCGTCTTCTCTTCGACCTCGGACATCCATTCGTATTATCCCGCCAGAGCGGCGCGGGATGCGGGCTTCGAGAGCGCCTCGCTCTTTTCGGCGCAGGAGCCCGACATCAACGGCGGACTGGAGCTCTGCATCCGCGTCATGCTCTTTGTGGAGAAAAATATCCCGCCCCGCCACGTCTATCTGCGCGGCGCAAAGGTCCTTCGGCGGGACATCACGCACTACACCATCGCCATCGACGGCCCCGCGGGGAGCGGTAAGTCCACCGTCGCGAAGATCTTGGCGCAGAAATTCAACATCCTCTACCTCGATACGGGCGCCATGTACCGCGCCTGTGCCCTGAAGGTGCTCGAGGAGGGGGCCGACCCCGAAGATGAGACCGCCGTGCTCGACGTCATGCGTCCCGTGCACCTCGATATCGCCTATGAGGAGGGCGTGCAGCACACCTTCCTCGACGCGAAGGATGTCTCCGAGGCCATCCGCCGTCCCGAGATCTCCATGGTGGCCTCTACGGTCTCCAAGCATCCCGGCGTGCGCATGCACCTCGTGGAAAAGCAGCGTGAGATCGCCTCGCGCATGAGCTGCGTGCTCGACGGCAGAGATATCGGGACCTTCGTCCTGCCCGATGCCGACTTCAAGTTCTTCCTCACAGCATCTCCCCGCATCCGTGCCGAGAGGCGGTATGCCGAGCTCAAGGCGAGCGGGGCAGAGGTGGACCTCGACGCCCTCGAGAAGGAGATCGCCGCCCGCGACAGGCAGGACATGACGCGCGCCTTCGCCCCCCTCAAGCAGGCGGAAGACGCCCTCCTCGTCGACACCACCGAACTGACGGTGGATGAGGTCGTCGCAAAGCTCGAGGCATATATCAGGGAGAAATTCTGAGATGGCCGAGGAGCAAAAGCCCGCAGGGGAGCAAACGCAGGAAGCGGAGCCGAAACAGGAAGAGGGGACCCTCACCCGCGCCGAGCGCAGGAAGAAGAAAAAGGAGGAGAAGCGGGAGGCCGTGAAGGCAAAGCGGCTCGCCCGCAATGCCCATGCGCGCCTCTTTAAGGTAAACAAGAAGGGGCAGCACATGTGCGGATTCATGAACTTTCTCCGCATCCTCTTCTATCCCATCCATTACATCTGCTATCCCTTCCGCCTGCACGGCGCAAAGAAGGTGGGGCAGGGCGCCTGCATCTTCTTCGGCAACCACTATACCATCTTCGATGTCTTCTATCCCGCCCACACGACGTGGGAGGGCATCCACTATCTCACCAAGCAGTCGGTGCTCGAGGCGCCCGTGCTCAACTGGTGGGGCATGCTCATCGGCGCCATCGGCGCCAAGCGCGACGGCTCGGACGTGCGCACCCTCATGGAGTCGCTGAAGGTCCTGAAGGCGGGCGACAAGCTCTCCCTCTTTCCCGAGGGCACCCGCAATAAGTCGGACGGCGACGAGTTCCTTCCCTTCCACGGAGGAGCCGCCCTCCTTGCCATCAAGACCAAGTCGCCCATCGTGCCCTTCGTGATCTGCAACAAGCCGCGGCCCTTCCACATGACGCATGTCGTCTTCGGGGAGCCCGTCTATCTCACGGAATATTATGACCGCAAGCTGACCTCCGCCGACTACGACGAGGCGGACGAGAAGCTGCGCAACCTGCTCTATGACCTCCGCGCCGAGTTCCGTGCCTCCCGCGAGAAGGGCAAGAAATGAAGGTAGTTCTATCCGCAGCGCGGGGATTCTGCGCGGGCGTAAAGCGGGCGGTGGAGACCGCGCTCTCGGCTCCCGCGGGGAGCTGTGTGCTCGGCGAGCTCATCCACAATGCCCGCGTCATAGAGGAACTTGAGAAGAAGGGCATCCGCACCGTGGAGAGCCTCGACGAAGTCCCGCAAGGAGGGACTCTTCTCATCCGCTCGCACGGCGCCCCCCGAAGCGTCTTCGAGGAGGCCGCGGCACGGGGCATCTCCGTCATTGACTGCACCTGTCCCTTCGTGCAGCGCATCCGCAAGATCGTCGAAGAGGAGAGCACAAAAAAGCTCGTCGTCATCGCGGGGGACAGCCGTCATCCCGAGGTGCGCGGGCTCGTGGGATGGAGCCGCGGCGAAGTCGCCGTGGTGGGGTCCGGGGACGCCGATCTCTCCTTTGCGGCGGGCCGCGAGGTGGCTCTCGTCGCCCAAACGACCGTTTCGGAAGCTTTTTTTTGCAAAATCGGGGAAAATCTTAAAAATTCCGACCTAAAATCACTTGTTATTTTCCCGACAATTTGTTATACTACTGCTTGGAGACAGCGGGAAGCCGCGCGGCTGGGCAGAGAATGCGACGCCGTGGTGGTCCTCGGCGATCTCCGCAGCAGCAACACCGCCCATCTTGCCGCATGTGCGGGGGAGAGCGGAACGCCCGTCTTCCGCATGGCGGATGCGGACGGTTTGTCTGTCGGGAAACTCGAAAAATTTGAAAGGGTCGGCATCATTGCGGGAGCGAGTACTCCCGAAAGGCTGACTCAGGAGGTTCTAAGCAAAATGGTGGAAAACAACGCGGAAGTACTTGAGACCGAAACCCCCGCCGAGGAATCGGCACCCGTGGAGGCGGTCGCGACGGAAGCTGCTCCCGTAGCAGCGGAGACGCAGGCACAGGCGCCCGAGGCGCCCAAGTCGGCTATGGAGCAGATCATAGACGACATCGATCGGGAAGAGCGCTACAAGAAGGGCCAGATCATCAAGGTGCGCATCGTCTCGGCGACCGATGAAGAGATCTTCGTCTCCGGCTCCGGTAAGCTGGAAAACAGGATCCCCAAGTCGGAACTCAACTGCGAAGAGTACAGCCGCGAGGTCTATGAGGAAAAGGCAAAGAACGGGGAAGAGATCGAGGTCATGGTGACCGCGGTCAAACCCACTCAGCTCTCCGAAAAGCTCGTCGCAAAGCTCAAGGAAGAGGAAGCCATGCTTGCCGACATCGAGGCGGGCAAGGAGTTCACCGTCGTCTGCACGGGCTCCAATAAGGGCGGGCTCACGGCCGAGCTCGGGACCTATCCCGTCTTCGTGCCGAGAAGGGAGATCCGCATCGGCTATGTGACCGACCTCGACAAGTATAAGGGCAAGACCCTTCGCCTCAAGCTCATCGAGATCCGCAAGGAGCGCAGAAAGGAGATCATCGCCTCTCAGCGCGTCGTCCTCGAGGCGGAGCGCGCAGAGCGCGAAGCAGCCAAGGCGGCCAAGGAAGAGGCCTTCTTCTCCTCCATCCATGTAGGCGACGTCGTCGAGGGCAAGGTGGAGCGCGTCACGAGCTTCGGCGCCTTCGTCTCCGTGAACGGCTTCGATTGCCTCGCGCACATCTCCGACCTCTCCTGGACGAGCGTCAAGCAGGTGACCGACGTCCTCGAGATCGGCAAGCGCTATGAATTCCAGGTCCTCAAGATCGACGAGGTCAACAAGAAGGTCTCGATCGGATATAAGCAGCTCCAGCCTCAGCCGTGGGATCTCGCCGCGGAGAAGTATGCCGAGGGTGACATCGTGCACGGCAAAGTGGTCCGTATCGCTCCCTTCGGCGCCTTCGTCGAACTCGAGAAGGGCATCGACGGCCTCGTGCACGTCTCCCAGATCACCTATGAGTGGCTCGACGACCCCACCAAGGCGCTGACCGTCGGGCAGGAAGTGGACGCCAAGATCACCGCGTTCAATGCCGCCGACCGCAAGATCACCCTCTCCATCAAGGCGCTTCAGCCCCGTCCCGAATATGAGTCCCGCCCCGAGGGCGAAGAGGCTCCCCGCCGCGAGCGCGGAGGGAAGAAGGGCGGCCGCCGCAATCAGCAGCCCGCCACCGAAGAGGACGAGTACAGAGAGTGGACGGAGGGCGGCGACTTCGGTGCCTCCATCTCCGAACTCATCAACGGCAAGAAAGAAGACTGATCTCAGAAGACATCGGGAGACCGAGGGGAAAACCCTTCGGTCTTCTTTTTTATTCCTCAATTGAAAAAGTAAAATCCATATAGAGTAGAAAGACAACCGAGGATAGAAGTTAGTTGTGCAAAAAGAAGGGA
>CANQFA010000003.1 GCA_947597925.1 uncultured Clostridia bacterium
ACGACGATCAAGAGCTCGGCAAGGGTGAAGCCCTTTTTGTTGTTTTTCATTGTTACATTTCTCCTTATAAGAATAATGATTTATTTCCTGCGCCGACGGGATGAATCGGCGATGGAAACCTATGTTGTGAAGACTGCGGCACTATAATCATGTCATGTTGAGCGTAGTCGAAACATCGCATTAGCCTTAAGACTGCAGCGGCCCTTCGACAGGCTCAGGGTGACAATATGTCATGTTGAGCGCAGTCGAAACATCGCATTAGTCTTAAGACTGCGGCGGCCCTTCGACAAGCTCAGGGTGACATTATTGGAATGCCCCGTTGCGATCTTAGTAGCTGCCGGCGACGCCGGAGGACATGGAGAAGATGGGCACATAGATGGCGATGACGATAAAGCCGACCACCACGCCCAAGATGATGGTGATGATGGGCTCGAGCAGGGACAGGGCCTTATCGGAGGCGGCGGTCGCCTCTTCGCCATAATAGAGGCCGATGGTGCGGAGCGTATCCTCAAGCATACCCGAAGATTCGCCCACCGTGATCATCTCTATGAGCATGGAGGGAAGGTAGAGGGAATCTTTCAGGGCTTCGCCGAGGCTCATGCCGCCCTCGAGCTTGACGATGGCTTCATTGAGCTCCTTGCCCACGCAGCGGCTGTCCACTACGCGGCTGACTATTTCGAGGGCCCGTGTTACGGGAAGGCCCGCAGCAAGCAGCGTGGAGAGGGTATTTGCCGTCTGCGCTGCAGCATTGAAGCGGGTGATCTTGCCGATGACGGGGATCTTGAAGCGGAGTTTGGAGTAGAGCATGCGTCCCCTCTCTGTCCTGCCGAAGAGGTAGATGGCGAGCGCGAGGGCGCCGATGATGAGCAGGA
Organism: uncultured Clostridia bacterium; assembly: GCA_947597925.1. GTDB lineage: Bacteria > Bacillota > Clostridia > Christensenellales > Borkfalkiaceae > Gallimonas. The sequence continues at coordinate 873 of CANQFA010000003.1, forward strand.
CGAGCCACCAGAAATCCACGAAGAAGTCCGAGATGGCGATGAGGATGCGGGTGATGAGGGGCAGGTCGGTCCCGAAGGACTGCAGGGTCTCCGTCATGCGCGGCACGAGCACGACCATGACGATGCCGATGACGACGACGGCGATGAGGAGGACCAGAATGGGATAGGTCAGCGCGGAGCGGACCTTTTTCTGCATCTTGTCGGCGCGGGAATAGTAGACCTCGAGGCTCTGGAAGGACTGCTCCAGAGTACCCGATTCCTCGCCCGCGCGCACCGTCTCGATGAAGACGGCGGGGATCTTCTTGCCGTTTTTCTCGAGGCTGTTTGAGAGGGAGTAGCCCGCGGCGACATCTTGTGCGGAGGCGCGCAGGTAGCGGCGCATGAGCTTATCGTCGCACTGGTCGGCGATGAGCTCTATGGTGCGGGACATGGAGAGGCCCGCCTTGAGCATGATGAAAAACTGGTTCGCGGTGAGCGACAGGGTCTTATTGCTGACCCAGAGCGGCTCATTGATGTCGATATTGATGCGCCGCTTCTTGTCGAGCGGCGTGATGGACTCGACCACCGCGTAGCTCTTGCGGATCTCATTGACCGCCTCGAACTCGTCGTACGCTTCGATCACGCCGTTTATGGTGGTGCCATCTTGCGCGATCGCGCGATACTTATAAGTCTGCATACGCCCTCCTTTTCAGGGTTTTATATGGTTGGTTCGTCATTCCGACGACCGTAGGGAGGAGGAATCTCAAGGGACGAGATTTCTCGCTTCGCTCGAAATGACGTGGGGTGCCTTTCGGAATGACGTCGGGATCAGAATACGTTTTTGCGGATGTACTCGGCGTCGTGGGCGGCCGCCTTTGCGACCTCTCCCGAGATGACGTGCTGACGATAGAGCGCGATGAGGGAATTGTCCATCGTCACCGAGCCCTCTGCCGCCGAAGTCGCCATGGCGCTTGCGATCTGCGGAGTCTTGCCCTCGCGGATGAGGTTGCGGATCGCGGGCGTGACCATCATGAGCTCACATGCCGCGACACGGCCTCCTCCCTTGCGGGGAAGGAGCTGCTGCGACAGGACCGCCATGAGGGTGGTAGAGAGTTGCATGCGGATCTGCTTCTGGCGCATTTCGGGGAAGACTGCCACGATACGGTCTATGGAGTCGGGCGCGGAATTGGTGTGTAGGGTCGCAAAGACGAGGTGGCCCGTCTCCGCTGCCGTGAGCGCCGTCTCGATGGTGTCGAGGTCGCGCATTTCTCCTATGAGGATGACATCGGGATCTTCACGCAGGATGGCGCGCAGGCCGCTTGCATAGCTCTCGGTGTCTGCCCCGATCTCGCGCTGGTTGATGACGCACTTGTCGGGTTCGTAGATATATTCGATGGGGTCCTCAAGGGTGATGATGTGACCATTGAGGGAATGGTTGATGCGGTTGAGCATGGCGGCAAGCGTCGTCGACTTACCGGAACCGGTCTCACCGGTGACGAGCACGATGCCGCGAGGAAGCTCGGGAAGGGTCTGCACCATGGGCGGAAGGCCGAGTGCATCGAGATCGGGGATCTTGTCGGAAAGGATACGGATGGCCGCAGATACCGACCCCTGCTGGCGGAAGAGATTGATACGGCAGCGGATGCTCCCCGGGAAGGTGAGCGCAAGGTCGAGCTCGCCCATCTTCTCGATGGTGGCATAGGCCTCCCCTGCCATCTGGCGCGCATAATATTCGCAGTCCGCCGCCGTGAGCGGCACGCCGAAATTCTGCAGTTCCCCATCGATACGGATGCGGGGCGGAAGGTTTCGGACGAGGTGGATATCGGAAGCGCGCCGTTCTCTTGCCTGTGCGACAAGGCGATTGAGGTCCATGGGCATGGAAATGATCTCCTTTTCTGTTTTTCCTTTTCGGTCGTTACTTCAGAGAAGAATTGAGCACGCCGAGCGCCTCTTCCGCGGAGGTGACGCCGGCGAGGACGAGCTTCTTGCAATCTTCCGCGAGAGGAGAGAAGGTCCCCCTCTTCACGCAGTCGGAGAGCTGGGCGGTGTGGTGCCCCTCTGCGACGGCGCGCTTGAAATCCTGATCGAGAAGGAGGATCTCGAAGACGCCCGTGCGGTTGACATAGCCCGTGTGATAGCAATGCGGGCAGCCCTTGCCGCGGTAGAAGCGGATGTTCTTGTCCGTGGGGTCACAGCCGAGCGCGGAGAGAACTTCGGGCGAGGGGGTATATGCCTCCTTGCAATGGGGGCAGATCCGCCTGACGAGGCGCTGCGAGATGATGCCGTTGAGGGCATCGGCGATGAGATAGGGCGCGACGCCGATATCCACGAGACGATCGATCGCCGAGAGGGCATCGTTGGTGTGGACGGTGGAGAGTACGAGGTGGCCCGTGATGGCCGAACGGATGGCAATTTCCGCCGTCTCTCCGTCGCGGATCTCACCGATGGCGATGATATCGGGGTCCTGACGCAGGATGGCGCGGAGGCCCTCCGCAAACGTCATATTGACCTTTTCATTGATCTGCACCTGATTGACGCCGTCGATATCGTACTCGACGGGGTCCTCGAGCGTGACGAGGTTGACTTCGTCGGTATTGAGGGAGCGGATCATGGTATACATGGTGGAAGATTTACCAGAGCCGGTCGGACCCACGATGAGCACCATGCCGTGCGCCGCGGAGAGCAGACGATTGTATTTTTCGAGGTTCTCCCCTTCGAGGCCGATGGCGTGGGCACTTAAGAGCTGGCTCGACTTGTCGAGGAGACGGATGACCACTTTCTCGCCGTACATGGCGGGCAGAGTGGACATACGGAGGTCGATATTGTGTCCCTTGACGAGGACATTGGCACGGCCGTCCTGCGGGATACGCGATTCGGCGATATCCATGCCGCCCATGATCTTGAGGCGGGAGACGACGTTGCGCTTGAGCTCATCGGGCACGGTCAGCACGGTGCGGAGCTTGCCGTCGATACGCATGCGGACGACCACTTCATCGGCGCGGGGCTCGATGTGGATATCGCTCGCGCGCTCCGAAGATGCCCGCTCGAGGATGGAGTTGACGAGGCGGACGGTGGGTGCCGATTGCTGGGCATCTTCCGTGACTTCCTCGGTATGCGGACGAGGCGCGGCTGCGGTGTCGCGGACGGCGGCAGAGTCGCGCATCTCCTCGATGGCGCGGGCGACGCCCTCATTTCCGTAGAGGGTGGCAATGGCCTTATTGACCGCTGCCGTCGTGGCGATCTTGGGCAGGATGCGCTTGCGGGTCGCGGTGCGCACCTCTTCGAGGGCGACGAAGTTGAGCGGGTCCGCCATGGCGAGCGTGAGTTCGTCTTTATTGAGCCTTACGGGGACGACGCCGTGCCGCTTGGCGATATTTTTGGGCACCAAGGAGGCGAGCTCGATGGGGATACGGACCTTGGTGAGGTCGATGAAATCGATCCCGAGCTGCAGCTCAAGCGTCTCGATGAGGAGCTGCTCATTGATGATGCCCTCTTCGATGAGAATGGTGCCGAGCCGCTCATGCTTGGTCTTCTGCAATTCGAGCGCCTTGTTCAGTTGCTCCTGCGTGATCACTCCGTTGTTGACGAGAATGTCACCGAGACGAAAATACTTCATGCGCTATCTCCCCTTTGCGGACACGCGTTCCGCGATCTTACTTTGTGGTTTTTTCGACCCCATTCCCCTCTTTTAGTCGGACGAAGGGTCTTCGTCTTCCCCGAGGAGGATCTTCCTCAATACCTGCTTTAGCTGCGGGATATCGATGGGTTTGGCGACGTGGGCATTCATGCCGCACTCCGCCGCAAGTCTCCTGTCTTCATCGAAGGCATTTGCCGTCATGGCCACGATGGGCACATCGGCGCGCGCGTCCCCGAGGGCACGGATGCGCTTCGTCGCCTCATAGCCGTCCATGATGGGCATCTGGATATCCATGAGCACGAGGTCGTAGGTCCCCGGCTCGGCAGCGGCGATTTTTTCGACGGCGATGGAGCCGTCTTCCGCGCAATCCACCGAGAATCCCTCTTCCGTGAGGAGCTCCATGGCGATCTCGCGGTTGAGCTCATTGTCCTCGGTGAGGAGGATCTTTTTCCCGCGGAAGCCCTCTTCCTTCTGCGGCTCCGTCTCGGGAGCCGACGTATCCTTTTCGGCGTCGATGACCGAGATGAGGGTATCGCGCAGTTCGGAGAGGAAGATGGGTTTATTGCAGTATGCCGAGACGCCGATATCTTTTGCCTCGTCGAGGATGGCGGAGACGTCGTAGGCGGTGATGATGATGATGGGAACATCTTCTCCCACGATCTTGCGGATCTGGCGGACGATCTCGAAGCCGCTGAGGTCGGGCATGACCCAATCGATGATGAAGACCGAGAAGGCATCGCCCACTTCCATGGCCTGCTGAGCGCGAAGCACGGCCTCTCTTCCGTGCATGGTCCACTCCGAATGCATGCCGATGCGCATGAGCATCTTCGAGACGCTGTCGCAGGTGTCGAAGTTGTCGTCCACGACGAGGGCGCGCAGGCCCGCAAGCTCGCGGATCGTGTCGTGATGGGTATGGTCGGTCTGGAGGCGGAACTGGAGGTTGATGATGAACTCCGTCCCCTTCCCCTTTTCGGTGATGAGCTCTATGGTGCCGCCCATGGCGTCGACGATGCTCTTGGCGATGGGCATTCCGAGCCCCGTTCCCTGAATGCCGCTCACCGTGGAGGTGCGCTCGCGCTCGAAGGGCTCGAAGATGTGCTTTGCAAACTCCTGACTCATGCCGATGCCCGTATCCTTCACGCGGATCTCGTAGGCGCCGTATCCCGTCGGGGCACCCGCCTTCTGGCGGATGGTGAGGGAGACAGACTGTCCCGCGGGGGTGAACTTGATGGCATTGGACAGGAGATTGAGGATGACCTGATTGACGTGCAGCTTGTCGCAGTAGATATCCTCATCCACGACATCGAGGGTATCCATGTAGAAGTCGAGCTGCTTGCTCCGCATCTGCGTCTGGATGATGTTGCGCATGTCGCGGAAGATATCGGAGATGCGGCAGGGCTTCTCCTCGATATTGAGCTTGCCGCTCTCGATGCGCGACATGTCGAGGATATCGTTGATGAGGGAGAGCAGGTGATTGCCCGAGGAGAGGATCTTCTTCAGGTAGTCCTGCACCCGTTCCCTGTTGTCGAGGTTGGTCTCCGCGAGGGCCGCAAAGCCGAGGATGGCGTTCATCGGGGTGCGGATATCGTGAGACATATTGGAGAGGAAAGCCGTCTTGGCGCGCTCTGCCGCCTCCGCCTTGTGGAGTTTCTCCTCGAGCACGGCATGCTCGACCGACCGCGCGATGGCGTCCTTCGAATTTTTACGGATGAAGAGGAAATATGCGAGGAGGATGACCGCCAGGACCGACCCTATCACGATGAAGATGATCTGCACCGTGCGCACATTGCTGAAGGCGACACTGCTTGAGACGGAGACCATGACGCTCCACCGCTCCGCGCTTGCTCCCACGGGGGCATAGCGGACATAGAGCCATTCGCCGACACGGTCGGACCAGATCTGTGCGTCGCCCGTATGGCCCGATACCACGTCCTCGCGGAAGGCATCGGCATCTTTCCAGCCGCGGATCCGCGGGAAGACATACTCGTTGAAATTTCCGAGCTCGTAGTCGTCCGTGGGATTGCCCGCGGCATCCTTCGTGAGCGCGGTATCCATGATCATCTCGTATCCGTCGGCCGCCGACGCGATATCGATGATCGCCACGTCTGCCTGACTATTATAGATATTGGAGACGCGAAGGATGGACGGGAGGTCCTTCAGGACGGTCACACTGCAGATGATGGCCACGATTCGGTCATTTCTTACAACGGGCACATATTGCCCGGTGATGGGCGTCCCCTCCATGCCCTTGCGCTGGCTCTCGACGCGCGAGGAGACGAAGGAGCCGTATTCGCTGTCCTCCTTCGTGCGGTCGCGGTCAAGCGCCTGCACTGTCAGGTCGTATTCCATCTGCGAGATCTTGAAGCTCTGCATCTCGCCGTCGGCCGAAGCGGGCAGGAACACGTCGCAGCTCGGGAGATAGATCCTGAGGTTCATGAAGTCCTGTATGGGCGAGATGGTCTCGAGATCTTCTTTGGCAAGCCTCAGAAACTCATCGACAGCCGCATCTCTGTCTTCTGCCGACTCGGGGGTGAGGTCCACCTCGAAGGCATCGGACTTGGCAAGGATCGCGGCCGTCGCCGTGAGGATCTCGCGGTCGCGGCGGAAGCGGGAGCGGATCTGGTCGACGACGGTATTGACCGCGTCGTCGAGCTGGTCATGGGCCCGCTTGTAGACGACGTCATTGCACCCTATATAAGCGAAGACAAGGCTGATGACGACGACCAGAATGACCACGATAGTCACGGGCAAACTATTTTCGCCCAAGATCCAGCGCTTGCGCTTGCTGTCCTTGCGATTTGTTTCTTCCTTTTCGGACATCGCACCCTCCTGTCTAAACGTGCGGCCAAAAGTTACAGGCTGAGACTTGCCTCAAATGCCGCGATGGCCTCGACCGTCTTCTCGTAATCCGCCCGCACGGGAGGAAGAAGGGTGACGGCCGCCGCGAGGTCGCCCCCGCGGAGCGCTTCGGTGAGCGCAGACGACGACTTCGCGAGAGGGGTAAAGCTCAGATTCTGACACATGCCCTTGATGGTATGCGCCGCGCGGAAGGCCTCCTGCGTGTTGCCCTCTTCGAGAGAGCTCAGGAGGAGCGCATAGCTTCCGTCGGCGGGAAATTTGAGGACGAACTTCTGCACGAGCCGCTCACTTCTGAGCCGCCCTATCACATCGTCGTAATCTCCGCCAAGCGCCTCGTAGCATTCCTTGATGGTCATATCTTCCTCCCCTCCTTCGGTGGCTTAATGAGCGACGTCGTCGCCCATGGACCGGTCATAAAAGTGATATCTCGCCTTGCCCGCATATTTGGATACATAGAGCGCGATATCCGCCTTGTGGGAAAGTTCTTCGTAGGTCTGCCCCTTCTCCGTCATCTCGACGATCCCCATGCTCACAGTGAGATCGAAGTCCTCGACTTTGCCGCAGAGTGCCTTAAAGACACGGGCGATGATGGGATGGATGTCGCCGTCGTACTCGAAGACGATGAGAAATTCGTCGCCTCCCACCCGCGCGCAGAGGTCGTGGACCCGCGTGCTGTGGACGAGCCGCTCGGCGACTTCGCAGAGCACCTTGTCGCCGAACTGGTGCCCATAGACGTCGTTTGCGCTCTTGAAGTAGTCGATGTCAAAGATGGTGACGGCATATTTGTGGGCGGGGAAGGCGGCAAGCCGCTGCGGGAGCTCCTCCCATACGCCCTCACGGTTCAGAAGGCCCGTGAGCGGATCGCGGATGGACTTTTCCTTCAGCTCGCTCATGGCGACGTGAGTATCATTGATGTCCACGAGTTTGCCGATGATGCTCTCGAGCTCGGGAGTGACTTCGTCCGACCAGATCCCGCGCATGATGAAGCTGTACCACCTCATCTCGCCCCCGATCGGGAGTTCGCATTCGCAGCGGTACTCGGGCGAAGTGGGCGACGTACGGGTCAGGATCTTCCGGAATTTCTCGTACCAATGCTCGCCGAGCTGCTCCTTGAGGCGGAGGTTGCCTGCGGGATCGGAGAGGGCCTGCTCCACGCCGAACTGCCTTGCGCCGCGCGCCGAGAGCTTGAGGATGTCTTCGGAAAAGCTGTATTCGAACTGGATCTCCTCGGTGAGCTCGGCATAGAAATTATATTTCATGCGCTCGTAGTCGAGAAGTTTCAGGGTGCGGTCGGAGGCCTTGCTCTTTCCCCGCAGGCTGTCGCCCTTGGAGAGGAGGACGGCCTCTGCGAACTTGCGGATCTCGATGCCCGAGAAGCCCTCCGCACTGCTCTTGGCAAGTTCGTCGCGGATGAGGTCGAACTCATCGGAAAGGCACTCGAGGAGGACGGGGTTAAAGGCGCCGCATTCGCCCGCGAGGATCATCTCCTTCGCCTTTTCGTGCGTGAAGGGCGGCTTGTAGACGCGCTCGCTCGTGAGGGCATCATAGACATCTGCCATCGCAACTATCTGGGCTGGAATGGGGATCTCGTCCCCCTTCAGGCCGTCGGGATATCCTCTGCCGTCCCAGCGCTCATGGTGCCAGCGGCAGATCTGGTAGGCGTAGCGGACGAGCGGGTCCTCCTGATAGGCGGTGAGCCCGCCGAGCATGTCGGCCCCGACCATGCTGTGGGTCTTCATGATGGCGTACTCTTCCGCTGTGAGTTTTCCGGGCTTATTTAAGATCTTGTCGTCGATGCAGATCTTGCCGATATCGTGCAGGGCGGAGGCCATGCCGATGATCGAGATCTCGCGCTCGGTCAGGGGATAGTGTGCCTTGTGTGCGAATTTGCGCAGGAGCATCTCCGTGATGATGCGGACATGGCGGATATGCAATCCGCTCTCTCCGTTGCGGAATTCGACGATATGGCTCAGGATATCCACCATCAGGTTGCTGTCCTTCTCCTTCTCGTTGATCTGCTCTTCGATGATGGAGATGAGCTGCCTCTGCTTGGCGTAGAGGAAGATGGTGTTGAGCACGCGGTGGTGGACGATGAAGGCATCGAAGGGGCGCATGATGAAGTCGGTCGCGCCCAGTCCGTATGCCCGCTCGATCTGCGCCGAGGCAGTCTCGGCGGAGACCATGATCACGGGGAGGTCTTCGATGAGGCGGGTCCGCTTCATCTCCTCGAGGACTTCGAAGCCGTCCTTTCGGGGCATGACGATGTCGAGAAGGACGAGAGAGAAGGAATCGGCATCCTTGGCGAGGATATCAAGGGCGACTTCGCCGTCCTCTGCCTCGACGATGTCAAATTCGCCCATCAGCATATCCGCAAGGATAGAGCGGTTCATCTCGGAATCGTCTACGATGAGGATCTTCTCTCTGGTCTGTCCTTTTTGCATGGTCTTGCCTCGCGTGAATGATGGAAATCAGTCTTCTTTCTTAAATACGCTGTCCTCTTCCGCCTTGGACTTGATCTCGCGGCGAACGAGGCCCTGCTCGATGAGCTGCACGATATCCTGATAGGGTTCCGCGTAGTTCACTTCGGTGTGCTGTTTCATTTCGGGGATCCCGCGGTCCTCCATGACCCGCTCGATGAGGTCGAATGCAAGGCGCATGCGCTTCTCATTCTTGATGCGGAACATGCAGGGCGTCTCCGCGCTCGACTTATTGGCAGAGGCATCCTCCACCTTGTAGCGAGACTCGGCATATTCGGCGGGATTGAGGGGAAGGAAGAGGCAGAGCGTGTTGCCGCGATAGCTGATCTTCGCGACGACGACCCCCGCTACCTTATAGGTCTCCCGCTTCCAGCTCAGACGGTCGTGGACCTTCTTGTAGGAAAGGAGCTTATTCTTGATGGCGGAATAGTACCGCTTCGTGTCTTCATCGGACTGGATGACCTTCGCGCGGAAGCTCTTGTCATAGCGGAGGTTGCCGCCCTCGGCAGATTCCTCCCCCGCAAGGCTGACCCCGAGAGCCACCTCTTCCGCCGTCCGCGTCTCCTCTGCGGGCGCTTCGGCGGGTGTCTCCTCTGCGGGCGCCTCCTCGGCCGCGACGACCTCTTCGGCGGGAGCTTCCTCGGCGGGAGTTTCGGTCGCGACGACCTCTTCGGCGGGAGCCTCTTCCTGCTGTGCATCGGCGGCTGCGGCCTCCTCTGCGGGCTTCGTGCGGTAGGAGATCTCCTCGAGGGAATCGCCGCTCACCGTATAGCGCTTGGCAAGGCCGCGGTTGACGAGCTCGCGGATGCCCTCGTAGGGAAGATAGTAGTCCTCTGCGGCGCGGTCGGTGCGCACGGCGCCGAACTGCTCCATGGAGAGCGCGATGAGCTCGAGAGCGCGCTTGACGCGGGTATCGTTTTTGATGCGGTACATGCAGGGCGTATCCGCGAAGGAGCGGTTCGCCGAGACATCTTCCACCTTATACTTCGTGTCGCCGAACTCGAAGGGATCGAGCGGGAGGAAGAGGCAGAGCACCTTTCCGCGGAAGCCGAACTTCGCGACCGTATCTCTGCCGCGGCGGAAGGTCTCCCTCTTCCAGCTCATGCGGTCCTTTACCTTTTTATAAGAGAGGAGGGCATTCTTGAGCACGGTATACCACTGCTTGAGCTCGTCATTGGACTGGATGAGGCGGGCGGTAAAGCTGCGGTCATAGCGAAGGACGCTGGTCTCGCCGTCTTCGTCGTCCTCGAAGGGGAAGGGAAGCACGACGGGCGCCTCTTCCTCCGCAAGCGCCTCGACGACGGGCTCTGCGGGGGCCTCTTCCACGACATGCTCTGCGGGTGCCTCTTCGACGACGGGTGCCGCGACGGTGATCGTGTAAGATGCCGTCTTTCCGCGGTAATTCACCCGCACTTCGCGCTCTCCCGCCTCGTTCATGTCGGGGATCTCGAGCTCATAGTCCTCGAGCTCCTCGCTGAAGGGCTCGGCGTCGTAGTCGGCGGTGACGAGAAGCCCCATGCAGTTGAAGGTCTCGCCCACGGCGAACTCGCGGCGCACGGCACTCGTGTCGAGCGTGATGCCGACGAGGGCACGCGCCTCGGCGACGAACACGGGATAGGTCTGCGTATAGTCGCCGTAGCGGATGACGGCGATCTCCATCCCCTTCTTGGTGAGGAGGGGGGCATCGACGATAAAGTCGGTCACCTGCTCCTCGAAGGGCTCTGCATCGTAACGGGCGTAGACCACGAGGCCGCTGCTGTCGAAGACATCGCCGATATAGAAGTCCGTCTTGACGAGGGAGAGGTCGAGGTCGATGCCGAGGAGCTTGCGCTGCGGCTCGGCGGGGAGCACGTTCACGGTATAGGTCTCGAAGAAGTCGCCGTAGCGCACGGTGACTTGCTTCTCGCCCTCTTCATCGAAGGCGGGCTCCTCGACGGTGAAGTCGGTCACCTGCTCCTCGAAGGGTGCGGTATCGTAACGGGCAAAGACGGTGAGACCGCTATCGTCGAAAGCTTCCCCGAGGAAGAACTCGGTCTTCACGAGGGAGAGGTCGAGCTCGATGCCGAGGAGCATGCGCTCCTGCTCGGCGGGAAGGACGGTGACGGCATAGGTCTCGATGAAGTCGCCGTAGCGCACGGTGACCTGCTTCTCGCCCTCCGTATCCATGTCGGGCTCGTCGACGGAATAGCCGTATACCTCTTCGGAATAGGGCGGCACGTCGAAGATGGCGCGCACGGAGAGACCGCCGCATTCGAAGGGATCGCCCACGTGGAATTCCTTATGTACCGCGGAGGTATCGAGCGCGAGGCCGACGAGCGTCCTCTCTGCATCGGACGCCGCGATCTCGATGGAATAGACTGCGGTAAACCCGCCGTAGGAGACCGTGACGGTGGCGATGCCCTCCTGCGTCATGAGGGGCGCATCGACCAAGAAATCATTGACGACTTCGGACGCCGGCTCGCCGCTGTAATCTGCGGTCACGAGGAGCCCTTCGCTGTCGAAGTCCTCCCCCACCGTAAATCTGCGCTTTACGCTCGTCGTGTCGATCGATATGCCGAGGAGAGTCCTGTCTTTCTTCTCCTTCGCGGCATGCGTAACGAGGATGTTCTGTCTGCTTCTCGTCAAGGCATACTTGCGCACCATGAGAAGCACGAACACGATGAGTGCAAGTGCCACCAATACGAGCTGCGCGAGCATCAGGACGAGGACCACCGTGGACACGGTCCAGTCGAGCTCCTGCCCGAAGATGACCGCCGCACATAAATCCAGCATAGTGTTACTCCTTTTTCTCCGACGTCTTTTTTACGGTTCCATTGGAAACGGGTGAAATGGGGTCTGCATCCACAAACGCGCGCATCGCGCGCGAGGCGGGCAAGAAAAACCCAATTTGTATATAGTCTAACACAATTTCCGACAAAATACAAGCGTTTGAGCAAAGTTTTTTATAAAATACAGATAAAATTTTTCCCAATCGAAGCCACCGCCCGAAAAGTGTGTCATTTTTCGCAAATTGAGCCCCATTTCCCCATTTCGCAAAAAAATGAGGCTCCCGCATGGGGAGCCCCGCAAAGGTCCTTTTCGGACTTTTAACCTGCGTCTTCCGCCGACTTCCGCACGATCGGGAACCCGCGGACCGCCTCGGCGATATCCGCACCCTCGCCCACCTTTTGGAGAAGCTGCCACCATGCCGTGCGCGCATCCGCCCAATTCGGGGTGACCTGATAGTAGTCGCCGAGATAGCGGCTGAAGATGCCGTATTCCTGCATGAGTTCGTCGTTTTCATAGGGGTCGTGCTCCATTTCGCGCACGGGAAGATAGGAGGAGAGGGTCACCGCGCCCGCATACTTTTCCGTGACGATGTAGCGGATGAACTCCTTCGCCGCCTCGATGCGCGCCTCGTCGCCGTTGTCGAAGACGCCGAATCCCCAGATGCCGCCCGCAAGCGAGGGTTCGCTGTCTCCGTCCGTGGGGAAGGCCATGGGGAAGATGTCGAACTCCGATTCGAGGTCGGGCATCGCGTGGTTGATCTCGGCGACAACATTCCAGCAAAATGCCATGGCGAGGTCGCCGCTGCAAAACGCTTCGATCTCTTCGGAGCCTACCATGTCCGCGTCGAAGCGGATGCCGTCGAGCTCTCTGAGGAGTTCGAGCGCGCGGATATTCTGCTCACTGTCCACGGTATACGCCGTGTGTTCTTCATTTGTGAAGGTCCCGCCGTAGAGGTTGGTGACGAGTGCACGTGTCCCCTGATCGCCGCCCTGATCCTTGCAATAGACGGCCGCGACGTCCTTTTCGATCCCCTCGCGGTCATAATATTCCTTGATCTTGCCCACTGCGGCGATGAAGTCCTGCGTCGACCACGTGTGCGTCGCTTCATCGATATATTGCCACGCGTCCGCCGCCTCGAAGAGGTCACGGTTGATGGCCATGCAGTGTGTCGTCATGCAGATGGGGTAGATATAGTAGCTGTCCCCGCTGCGGCAGGCCTTTTCGACGCTCGGGTTGATGGCGGAGGCTTCCTCTTCCTCCCAGAGGTCGCCGAGGTCGGCCATGAGGTCGCGGGCGCCCCAGTTTGCGGAGAGCCGCTCGGGGCCCTCGAGGATGAGGTCGGGCGCCTTGCCCGCGGCGATCGCCTCCTCCACTGCCGCATCCCCCGTCGTGTAGTCCACGGTCGAGACATTGACGAGGATATCGGGATGGGCATTGTGGAAGGCCGTCACAAAGGAGGCAATGCGGTTTTCCTTGCCCCATCCCCCCACGGGATAGGTCCAGAGGGTGATCTCCGTCTTCTCCTTGTCTTTGTCCTTGTCCTTCTCCTTGTCGCCCTCCGTGGGCGTGCATGCCGCAAAGGTCAGAAGGATGAGGGATGCGATGATACAGAAAAACTTTTTCATAAGGACCTCCTTCCCCGCGCTATTTCCGAGGGGAACCGAGATATTCGTTCAGAAGTTTACAGACGAGGTCCATGTCGATGGGCTTCGCGGTGTGGGCATCCATGCCGCAGGCGAGACAGCGCGACACGTCCTCCGAGAAGGCATCTGCACTCATGGCGATGATGGGCACGGTCTTGGCATCGGGACGGTCCATGGCGCGGATCGCCACGGTGGACTCATAGCCCGACATGACGGGCATGCGGATGTCCATGAAGATGGCGTCGTAATATCCCACGGGCGAGGCGGCGAAGCGGTCTGCACAGATCTTGCCGTCTTCCGCGCTCTCGACGGTGAGGCCGATCTCCGAGAAGAGCTCCTCGGCGATTTCGCGGTTGAGCGCATTGTCCTCCGCGAGAAGGATGCGCTTTCCCGTGAAGTCGACGGTCTCGGGCGCTTCCTCGTGCTTGCTCTCCTTGGGCGCCTCCGCCCGCATGAGGTCGAGGGTGATGAAGAACTCCGTCCCCTTATTGGGCTCGCTCTGGAGCTCGATGGTGCCGTGCATGGCGTCGATGATGAACTTCGTGATGGCCATGCCGAGGCCCGAGCCCTCTATCTGCTGCACTCTGCCGTCGTCTTCGCGGGAGAATGCCTCGAAGACCTTTTCGCGGAATTCCTTGGTCATGCCGATGCCCGTATCGCGGACGCGGAGGAGGACGCGCACATGGTCATCGCCCTGCGGCGAGGCCTCCTCGAGGCAGGAGACGAAGATGCTCCCCTCCTCGGGCGTGAACTTCACGGCATTTCCGAGGAGATTCAGAAGGACCTGATTGAGCCGCACGCCGTCGCAGAGCACGTATTCGCTCGGGAGGTCCCCTATCTCCGTGGTGAGCGTCTGCCGCTTGACCTCTACCTGCGACTGCACGATATTGACGGCATTTTCCACCGTCTCACGGATGGAGAGCGCCTCCTCGCGCAGGTCGAACTTTCCGCTCTCGATCTTGGACATGTCGAGGATATTATTGATGAGCCCGAGGAGCTGACGGCTCGAGACGGCGATCTTTTCGAGACAATTTTCCACCTGCTCGCGATTTCCGAGGTTGGAGGATGCGATGGCAATCATGCCGATGATGCCGTTCATCGGGGTGCGGATATCGTGGCTCATATTGGACAAAAAGGCGCTCTTTGCGCGGTTTGCGCGCTCTGCGGAGCGGCGCGCCTCCTCCAGCTCGCGCATGTGGCGCTGCGCGAGGCGGAAATAGCAGAGGAAGACCACGGACAGGGCGAGAAGGATGACGACACAGCTCATCACGGACGCCCATCCCCAGGCGGAGCTCAGGGCATTGACCGTCTCGTCGATGGGGCCGTAGGGAAGGACAAAGATGAGATACCAGTCCGAATTGGGCAGGCGTTCCTCATAGAGGAAGCGGCGCTCCCCCTCGAGATTGAACTCCGCGGAAAAGGTCTCCCCGTCCCCCATCGCCTCCTGAAGTTCGGCAAGGCAGGCCTCCTTTTCGATGGGCTTGCCGTTCGTCTTCATGGGGCCGTATACATTGCGCACGCGCTCGAAGTAGTTGGTCTCCGTGACGCTCACCGAATAGCCGCCGCCCCGTATGACGATGGAACCCTCGGAATCGATGACGAAATAGTAGTAGTACGTGGAGTAGTCGGACTCCACCGAGAGGACATTTTCCCTGATGTAGGCGCGGCTGAGTGCGGCGACGAGGGCGACGCTCCTTCCTCCCTCCTCGAGGGGATAGGCGGCGGGAACGCTCAGGAGGATGACCTCCGTATCCTCGTGCGGCTTGGCATCGGTAGAGCCCTCCTCTATGATCGTCGCACTCGCCACGGTCTCCTGCTTGGCGAGGACGGCGCTGCGGAACTCCTCCTCACGGTCCACATCGATCCCCTTCCCGAACCCGTCGATCAGTTCGAAGGTCCCGTCTTCGGAGTAGAGTGCGAGATGCGAAAATTCGCACGAACGGGCGAGAGAGCGGAGGCTGGTGCGCATATTGGGGACGCTCTGCACCTTATCGGGCTGCACGGCGTCGATGATGACATTGAGCTGATTGCGGCGGAGCTCCAATTCGGTGCTGAAGCGCGTCGCCGACTGGTCGCTGATGCTTGCCATGTACTGGGAGCCGAGTTCTCCGATCGCATCGGAACTCTGCCCGTTCATGACGACCGCCATAAGGGTAAAGACCGTAACGCAGAGAAGCGATACGCAGACAATGCTGATGAGAAGAAATCTTGCGGTCTTATTTTTCATCGGGTGACCTCATTCGGCTTTTATTATATCACGCCTCACTTGAAAAATAAAGTGTTTTGCGGAAATTTCTCGGGAAAAAGTTGACGCGCGCGATGCGCGTGGCGAGAAAGCGGGACTTCTGCATGGGAAACAGAGAGCATGTTTTCATGGAAAATACGGGAACTTGACAAAAAATGCGGCACCCATGTCCGTAACAGAGCGCCGCGTTTTTGCGATCTACATATTTTTCATGCCGCGCTTGCCCCGCGAGAGCTTGCGGACGGACGTGCGGTGCTCCTCCCCCGCGAAGAGGCGGACGAGGTTCTTCCTGTGCGCGGACCACGTGAGGACATTGAGGGCGAGGAGCATCATGAAGCAGGCGATCGTCCAGGGCTCGCCGAGGCAGCCCTGATAGCGCAGATAGAAGAGGATGCCCTGCCAGATCGAGAAGCCCGTGACGCCGAGCAGCGACCCCATGGAGCCGTATTCGGTCAGGGCAATGAACCCCACGATGCCGAAGAGGAGGACGACGAGAGAGACGAGGATATACCACGGGTCTTCGCACGAGATGCAGAACCAGAAGAGCCCGAGCGTGGACGCAATGCCCTTCCCGCCCTTGAAGCGCATGGTAACGGGCCAGATGTGTCCGATGATGACGAAGACGCCGCAGAAGTAGCGTGTGAAGTCCGAAATGGCGACCTCGGTGCCCGAAAATACATATCCGCGGAAGATAAAGAAGCTGATGACGGCGGGGACGCCCCCCTTGCAGGCATCGAGCAGGAAGTTCAGAAGTCCCACCTTCAGCCCGAACTCGCGGCTCATATTCATGGTGCCGGGGTTGCCGCTCCCGATCTTGCGCACGTCCTTATGCTTGATCTTTGCAATGAGCACGGCGAAGTTGAAACAGCCGATAAAGTAGCAGAGGACGGCCATGAGGAGGAACCAGTACCACAGCTCGGAAAAGGAGAGAGATCTCTCGACTGCGGCTGCGCCTTCGCTCGAGATGACGGAAAGGAAGTTCATTCGTTCTCCTTCTTTGCGCGCACCGTGATCTTGATGGGCGTGCCGGTAAAGTCATATGCCTCGCGGATGACGTTCTCGAGATAGCGCTCGTAGGAGAAGTGCAGGAGGGTGTCGTCATTGACCATGAGGACGAAGTTGGGCGGGCAGACGGAGGGCTGGGAGGCATAATAGAGCTTCATGCGCCTTCCGTTGTAGCTCGGCGGCTCGGAGACGCGCACGGCATCGATGAGGAGGTCATTGAGCGCGCCCGTGGGGACGCGGAAGTTGGCATGGGCATAGACCTCTTCGGCGAGCTGCAGCACCTTATCGACGCGCTGTCCCGTCTTGGCGGAGATATAGACCGACTTAAAATAGCTCATGAACTTGAGGTCTTCTTTCAGCTTCTTCTCGAAGGTGAGGAAGGTGTTTGTATCCTTCTCCACGGTGTCCCACTTGTTCATGACGATGACGGAGGGCTTGCCCTGCTCGTGGACATAGCCGATGATGCGCACGTCCTGCTCGGTGAGCCCCTCGGCACAGTCGACGACGAGGAGGCACACATCGGCGCGGCGCACGGCGTCGAAGGCGCGGAGCACGGAGTAGTACTCCACGTCGTCCTCTACGGAGCGCTTCCTGCGGATGCCCGCGGTGTCGATGAGGGTATAGGCCTTGCCGCCCACCTCGAATCGGGTATCCACGGCGTCGCGCGTGGTGCCCGCAATGGGCGTGACAATGGTGCGCTCCTCCCCCAAAAGTTTATTGACGAGGGAGCTCTTTCCGGCATTGGGCTTTCCCACGACGGCGATCTTCAGGCTACCCATGTCCTCGGTCTCCCCCTTCGGAAAGCGGGAGACGGCTTCGTCGAGCACGTCGCCGATCCCGCGCGAATGCTCTGCGGAGATGCCCATGGGTTCGCCGAGTCCGAGCGAGTAGAACTCGAAGAGCTTGTCGGCGGAATAGTCATCGATCTTGTTGACGACGAGGATGACGGGCTTTTTCGAGCGGCGGAGGAGGTCGGAGACATCGTAGTCGGAAGAGGTGAGCCCCTCTCTCCCGTCGGTGAAGAAGAGGATGACATCTGCCGTATCGATGGCGAGCGACGCCTGTATGGCGATGTGCCGCCACATGACGTCTTCGCTGTTCGGCTCCAGCCCGCCCGTATCGACGAGCGTAAAGGCCCTCCCGCGCCATTCACAATCCGCGGTGATGCGGTCGCGCGTGACGCCCGGCCTGTTTTCGGTGATGGAGATCTTGCGGCCGGCGACCTTATTGAAAAAGGTGCTCTTGCCGACATTGGGTCTGCCCACGATGGCGATCACGGGTAACATATCTTTCTTTCCTTAACTCTTATTCTTCTTTTTGGAGATAGACGGCGTCCTCTCCATCTGTCTCGCGAAAGTGCACGACGACGCGCTCCTTTCTCGAGGTGGGGAGGTTTTTTCCTACCCCTTCTGCCCAAAACGGCAATTCGCGGTGGCCACGGTCGATGAGGCAATAGAGGCGCACGGAGGCCGCTCTGCCCATCTGTGCGAGGGCGGCGAGGGCGGCGCGCACGGTGCGGCCCGTAAAGAGCACATCGTCGCAGAGGATGACCTTTTTGCCGTCCAATCCGAAGTCCACCTCGCTGCCGCGGTAGACGGCGTCGCAGCTCCCCGAGAGGAGATCGTCGCGATAGAGCGAGATATCGAGGATACCCACGGGAAGGCGGACCCCCTCCGCGCGGAAGATCTCCTCCTGCATCCTGCGGGCGAGGATGACGCCGCGCGTGCGGATGCCGATGAGTACACAGTTTTCCGTCCCCTCGCTCCTCTCCACCGCCTGCATGGCGAGCCTGCGGACGGCACGGGAAATGTCTTCTGCCGTGTAGATTACCATACGTCCTCCTCTCAGTGTTCGCTCCGTAAAATCGTCAAAACGCGCGTGAATGCCTCGGGCATGGGTGCCTCAAATGTCATCACTTCACCCGTCGAGGGGTGCGTGAAGGTGAGGCGGAAGGCGTGCAGGAGCTGTCCTTTCAGGGCAAAGCGCTGCGCCTTATATCCGTAGAGCGGGTCGCCCACAACGGGGTGGCCCATGTACTTCGCGTGCACGCGGATCTGGTGAGTGCGGCCCGTCTTCAGCGAGAAGCGCACAAGGGTATTTGCCCGAAAACGCTCCACGACGAAGAAGTCCGTCTCGGCGCGCCGCCCTTCTCCTGCGGGCAGGACGGCCTGCTTCTTTCTGTCCTTCTTGTCCCTCCCCAGTTGCGTGACGATGTGCCCCGCATCCTCCTTTACGACCCCCTCGAGGAGAGCGTAATATTCCCGCCTTGCCGTCTTCTCGGCGATCTGGCGGGAGAGGGAGAGATGGGCGCGGTCATTTTTTGCGACGACGAGGAGGCCTGTCGTGTCCTTATCGATGCGGTGCACGATGCCCGGGCGAAGCTCCCCGTTGATGCCGCTCAGGCTGTCGAGGCGGTAGAGGAGGGCATTGACGAGGGTGCCCGAAGTGTTGCCCGCGCCCGCATGCACGGTCATGCCCTGCGGCTTATTGATGACGGCGAGGTCGCCGTCTTCATAGACGATGTCAAGCGGAAGGTCCTCGGGCTCGGCCTCCGTGGGCACGGGGTCGGGAATACAGATCTCCACCTCGTCGCCCGCGCGGAGGGTGTCCCCCGCCTTTGCATTGGCACCGTTTACCCATACCATGCCGCGATCGGCGAGCTTTTTGACGGCCGAACGGGTGAGGCCGCACCGCTCGCTTAGAAAGACGTCGGCACGCACCTTCCCCTCTGCGGAAAAGGTCTCCCGCTTCATGCCTTGTCCCTCTCTTCCCGCCAGGACTTCTTTAAGGGGAGTACGGCGGAGGGGCCGATGAAGAGCATGCAGAAGATGAGGGCGACGGCGCCCAACGTGATGAAATAGTCAGCGACATTGCAGACGCCGAAGTTGAAATTCCACCCCATCCAGCCAAAGGGACGGAAGGGAGACATGTCGAGAAAGTCGCGCACATAGCCGAGCGCGAGGCGGTCGATGAGATTGCCGAGCGCGCCCGCCTCGATGAAGGCGAGGCAGATGCGCTCCGCTCTCATCTCGCGGAAGACGGTAAAGGAGAGGACGGCGATGCCGACCGAGAGCCCCATGGTGAGGAGGGTCACGAGCCACATGAAGAGGGGGTTGTCGCTCCCGATCCCGAAGGCGATGCCCTCATTGTGCACAAAGCGGAAGTCGAGAAAGCCCGTGAGGAAGGGCGCGTATCCTCCCTCCCCGAGGCAGGCCTCTGCGATCCCCTTTGTCACGAGGTCGACGGCGAGCAAGATGAGCACGACGAGGGCCCACGCGAGGATGCGGATGGCAAGGCGATAGCGCTTCAGCCGCTCCCTCATAGCGTCCCCTTCTTTTTGACCATCTCGGTCTTGAGCGCGTGGAGCGCGGGAGATAAGTCGACCTTATAGATGTGCGGCAGATCCCGCCGCGTGTACTCTTCCCAAAACCTCCCCTTCTCCTCGCGGAAGTAGGCCGCGATCTCCGAGAGAGGTACCATGTCCGAGGTACGCTTGCCGTTTTCCATAATTACGGAGCGCAATCTGCGGGCGCGGAAGTTCGTGACCGTCATGCGCTTCCACGTGTCGACGGGGTGGAAGATCTCGAGCGGGCCCCCTTCGTCCACGACTTCGTCCGCCCGCACGATATAGTCGGCGATGGCCTTGTCCGTGGCGCGGTCATAGAGGCGGTAGACCTCCTTCATGCCGGGATTGGTAATTTTTTCGGTGGTGTCGGAGAGTTTGATCTTGGGGATCTCCTTTCCGTTTTCGAAGACGGCGGCGAGCTTATAGACCCCGCCGAGTGCGGGAAGGTCCGCGCTCGTGATGAGCTTGGTGCCGATGCCCCAGCTGTCGATCTTCGCCCCCTGTTCCTTCAGCGAGGCGACGGAATATTCGTCGAGATCGCCCGAGGCACAGATGACGGCATTGGGGAATCCCGCCGCGTCGAGCATCTTTCTCGCCTCCTTCGAGAGGTAGGCGAGGTCGCCCGAGTCGAGGCGGATGCCCTTGGGCTCGTGCCCCGCCGCGCGGAGCTCTTTGAAGACTTCGATGGCATGCGGCACGCCGCTTCTCAACGTATCGTAGGTATCCACCAAGAGAAGGCATCCGTCAGGGAAGCTCCGTGCATAGGCGCGGAAGGCCTCGAGCTCGGTGGGAAAATTCATGACCCAGCTGTGCGCCATGGTGCCCGAGACGGGGACATTGAAGAGCTTGCCCGCATAGACATTGGAGGTGCCCACGCATCCCCCTATCATGGCGGCACGCGCGCCGTAGATGCCCGCATCGGCGCCCTGTGCGCGGCGAAGACCGAACTCCATCACGCCGCCGCCCGCCGCATCGACGATCTTTGCCGCCTTTGTGGCGATGAGCGTCTGGTGGTTGACGAAGGTCAGAATGGCGGTCTCCACGAGCTGCGCCTGTATCATGGGCGCCGTGACGGTGAGGATGGGCTCATACGGGAAGACGATCTCCCCCTCCCGCACTGCCGTCACGCGGCCCGTGAAGCGGAGATCTGCGAGATAGGCGAGGAATTCCTCCGAAAAGATCCCGAGGGAGCGGAGATAGGCGAGGTCCTCCTCCGAGAAGTGAAGGTTTTCGAGGTAGTCGAGCACCTGCTCCATGCCCGCCGCGACCGAATAGGTGATGAGCTTATTTGGGCGGAAGAAGACATCGAAGGCGGCGAGCTGTTCGTGCCGTCCCTCGTTGAAGTACCCCTGCCCCATGGTGAGCTGGTAGAGGTCGGTAAGTAGCGTCAGGTTTCTCATGAGTCCTCCTTCCCGTCCTCCGCGGGCTCTTCGGAAGACTCTTGCTCTTCGGAAGGCTCGGGCTCTTCGGGCGCCTCAGCGGCAGGCGGGATCATATTGAATTTGGCCGTGGGGACGGCCTTTTTATCGGTGGATAGAAATTTTGTGACGGCGCACGGGTCGCCCCATTTGCTCCCGATGACCGCGCCCTCCTTCCTGTAATTGAGAAAGAGGAGGACGGCGATGCCGACGAGCCCGCCCACCGCCATGAGGACGGCAAAGACTTCGCTCCACCAGATGCCGCCGCCGTCAAGGATAAAGGCGGGATCGCGGAAGGGCTCCATGATGGAGCGCACGGTGCCGTACCACAGGAAATAGGCGCAGACGAAGAGCCCATTCGGCTTTTTCGCGAACTTCCACGCGAGGGTATAGAGGAGCGCCCAGCCGATGGTATTTGCCACGCCCTCGTAGAAGAAGAAGGCATAGTGCCATTCGCCGTGTACCTCGACGGCGAAGGGAAACCACTGCATGGCGGGATTTGTCACGAGCCCGCCGTAGACCTCGCCGTTGAAGAAATTGCCCCACCTGCCGATGGCCTGTGCGAGCAGGATATTGATGACGATGCAGTCGGCGACGCGGAGGAAGTTTACCCTGTACACGAGGCAGACGACAAGTCCCGCCGTCACGCCGCCGATGAGCCCGCCCGTGATGGAGAGCCCCTGCCACGGGAAGACGAAGAGTGCACCGATGCCGAGCGAGGGATCGGTGAGGCAGGAAAAGAGGCGCGCCCCCACGATGGCGGTGGGAATGCAGAAGACAAAGAGCGTCAGCACGAAGTTGGGGTCCGCATTTCTCCGCTTCATGAGGAGCGCGGAGAGGCAGGCGGCAACGACCATGCCCGTCACGATGACCATGGCATAGTAGGCAATGGGGATGCCGAAGACATAGATCCCCGTATCATAGGCGCCGAAGAGCGGATTCAGAAGGTTGGAAACCATAAGCCCTCCCACGATAAGATATCCCTATTATACCACGCCCGCAAAAGAAAAGTCAACCGCAAGCGGTTGACATGTAAAACTTTTCTCAGTCGAAATGCACTTTGAGGGGGCGGATGGCGTTGAGTGCGGGCACGGCGGCGAAGAGCAGGGCGTAATTTACGGCGCTGTTTACGATCTGCCCGAGAAAGAGATAGCGGATGACGAGGTAGATGCCGAAGTTGAACTCGCCGCCGAAGCGCGTGGCGACCATCTCGCTCACATTGGCGGGGAAAAAGAGGTCGAGCCCGATATAGTACATGCCCGTCGTATTGATGCCCACCGAGCAGATGAGAAAGGTGAGGACGGAGATGAGGGCGAGCTTGAGAAAGATACTGCCGCGGCACTTGATGGGAATGCGCATGACGAGCCCCGCGATCGCCGCCGTCATGGCGACGGAGAGCGCCACCCACCAGTAGTAGAAATATCCCATGTTGTTGACGAGATATCCTACCCCATCCCCCAAAAATACGGCGCAGAACCCCGGAAGCGGGCCGAGCACGATCCCCACAAGGACGGACATGAAGACGGTAAAGGAGAACTGGACGGTCAAAAACTTGATCTCGAAGATATTGGTGGCGATGCAGAGCGCCGTCATGACGCCGACCCACGCGACGATCTTCGCCCCCGAACCTTCGAGAAGAAGGTCCGAAAAGAGGAGTTTTTTCCAGAGCGGGATCTTCTTTTTGAGCGACCCGACTTCGGACATGGTGCCTTCGTTTTGTGTTTCTTGCATAAATAAAACCTCCCTTGAGGAGGTCCGCAATGATCGCAAAACTTTCCTTCGGAAAATTTTGCGATGTGGAGGCATAACCTTTTCGCTTGTACGAAGCAGAAGGCGGGTCATGCCGACGAGCGGACGCGCCGCAGCACCGCAGAACGCAGGAGAAAGATTTCCCCGTCCTTTCGTTTGCGAACAACGTCCCGTTTCGCAACACTTGACGCGCTTTGGCTACTCTTCGCTCTAATCATACCATGGTGCGCGCGAAAACACAAGCGTTTGACCGCATATTTTTCGCAAAACACAAAAAAATATCGTTATATGGTCCTCGTCGTCATCCGTACCGCCATCATCTTTTTTTCCCTCCTCGTCATCATGCGGCTCATGGGCAAGCGGCAGATCGGGGAGATGCAGCCCTTTGAGCTCGTCATCACCCTGCTCATCGCCGAGCTCGCCTGCATCCCCATGGCGGACACCTCCATTCCCCTCCTCTACGGCATCATTGCGGTGGTCACCATCTATGTCCTCCACGAGGTGATGACCCTCCTCGACCTCAAACTGAAGCCTGTGAAGGCCTTTATCAGCGGCAAGCCCGCCCTCGTCATGAACAAGGACGGCATCGACGATTCCCAGCTCAAGCGCAACAATCTCGACGTCTCCGACCTCATAGAGTCCCTGAGGACGGCGGGATATTTTTCCCTCGACTGCGTGGACTACGCCCTCTACGAGTCAAACGGGCAGTTTTCCGCCCTGCCGAAGGAAAACTATGAGAGCCTGCAGACCTCCCTGCCCGTCGTCATCGCGGCGAACGGCGAATTCGACAGGAAAAATCTCGAAGTCACGGGCATTCCGCAGACCTTCTTCGAAGAGGTCCTCGCGCGGGAGGGCATCAGGAAACTCAAGCGGGTCCTCGTGCTCACCGCCGACGGCACGGGCAAACTTTATCTGCAGGCGAAGGGAAAGAAGTGCCGCGTCCTGCATGTGGCGTATCCGAACGGAACATCGTGGTAAAATAGGCAAATGGGGTGAGAATTTCCCACCCCATTACATAATTATGGTGAAATCGCTCACGGCGATCCTCCTCGCGGCGGCCCTCCTTTTCGGGCTCGGCCTCTTCGAATGGGGATACGTCGAAAGACAATTTTGCGGCTTCCGCGAAGAGCTCATGACGCTCTATGACAAAGAGGAGGCGGAGACAGCGACCCTCGAGGATGCCAAGGCGGTCAGGGCGGCCTGGGAGCACCGCAAGGAGGACCTGCACGTCTGGATCCCGCACAATGACATCGCGCGTATCGACGACTATCTCTCCGAGACAGTGCGCTATGTCGCCGAGGGGGAGCATGAGCTCGCGCTTGCCAAGCTCGAAGTCCTCCTCCATCTCACCGAGTGCCTCCCGGGGACCTATCGTCCCACGCCCGAGAATATCTTCTGAAGTCATCTCTCCCGCGCGGTGGCGAGCATCAGCTTGATGCGGTTCTCTTGATTCACCTTGGTGGCCGAGGGGTCGTAGTCCACGGGGACGATATTGGCGCGCGGAAAGATCTCCTTGATGACGCGCACCGCACCCTTGCCCGCGATGTGGTTGGGCAGGCACCCGAAGGGCTGAGCGCAGACGATATTTTCGGTACCCGACGCTGCGAGCGCCGCCATCTCGGCGGGGATGAGCCACCCCTCCCCCATCTTGACGCCCTGATTGATGACGCGGTCGGCATATGCCCTGAGCTCCTCGAAGTCGTGCTGGGGCTCGAAGCGGCCCTGCTCCTTCGTCCACTTCAGCACCTTTTTCTGCTTGCCGTAGAGGTAGCGGTAGACGATGCGGAAGAGGAGGGTCTTGAGGCTATGCCGCCCGTAGAGTCTGGCGTCGTTGAGCGTATTGACGACGCAGTAGAGCACGAAGTCCATGAGGGCGGGCACGACGGGCTCGCATCCCTCCGAGAGCAGGAAGTCCTCGAGGTGAGAGTTGCCGAGCGGGGAATATTTTACATAGATCTCCCCCACGATGCCCACCTTGATGCGTTCCTCCTTGCGGACGGGAACGGCGGCGAACTCCTCGAGAATGCGCCTGCAGCAGCGCTTGAAGTGGGCATATTCATGGGTATCGAGGGCCGCCTTGAGCATCGTCATGCACCGCTCGCGCGCGGCGGCGCTGTCCCCCTCGTGCGCCTCGTAGGGCTTGGTCTGGTTGAAACAGCTCATCACGAGGTCGCCATAGAAGATGGAATATCCGAGCTTCATGACACAGGAGAGACTCCCGAACTCCAGCCCGCTATCCTTCTCGAGCCCCGAAAAGTTGAGGGAGATGACGGGCACCTCGGGAAATTCCGCCCTGAGTGCCTTGCGGATGAGGGGAAGATAGTTGGAGGCACGACATCCGCCGCCCGTCTGCGTGATGAGGACCGCGGTATGCGCGAGGTCGTATTTCCCGCTCTTCAGGGCGTCGAGATATTGCCCGATGACGCACAGGGCGGGATAGCAGGTATCGTTATGCACGTGCTTGAGCCCCTCGTCGAGGACCTTCCTTCCCTCGTTGTGCAGGATCTCCACATGGTACCCCTCCTGCTTCATGACGTGCGTGAGGAGGTCGAAGTGCCAGGGGAGCATGTCGGGGGCGAGGATGACGTGCGTCTTTTTCATGTCGCGCGTAAAGCGGGGATAGTCCTCCCTGAAGTCCGCGACGGGTTCCGAAGTCTTCTTCATAAGCCCTCCTTTGCGCGCTTCTGCTCCTCGATGGCGGCGAGCAGGGAGCGGATGCGGATCTTCACGACGCCGAGATTATTGATCTCGTCGATCTTGATCTGAGTATAGAGACTGCCGCGGCGTTCGAGGATGGCGCGCACCTCGTCCGTCGTGATGGCATCGATGCCGCATCCGAAGGAGACGAGCTGCACGAGATGGCACTCGGGATGGCGGGTACAGTATTCCGCCGCACGGTAGAGGCGGGCATGGTAGGTCCATTGGTTGAGCACATTGACCTTTACCTGTCTGCCCGACTCGAAGACGACGTCTTCGGAGAGCACCGCCACGCCGAGGGAGGTGAGAAGTTTGGGGATGCCGTGATTGATCTCGGGGTCGGCATGGTAGGGCCTGCCCGCGAGCACGATGACCTCCTTCCCCTGCCGTCTTGCCTCGGCGAGGATCTTATATCCCTCCTCCACGACATCGCAGTGGAAGAGCTGCATGCGGGCGATCCCCGCGCGGTATGCCCTGCGGACCCGTGATTCGGGGAGCTTGTACCGCTTGAGGGCGCGGGTGAGCGTCCTTGCGGTCGCCTTTTCGCTGTTGGGGTCGAGATAGGGCATGATGAGATTCTCCGAGCTGAGGCGCTCGTTATTTGCCTTCAGAAGTTCGGGATAGTAGGCGACCACGGGGCAATTATAGTGGTTCACGGAGTCCTCTTCGTCGAAATTATAGCTCTCACAGGGATAGAAGATGAAATCTACCCCCTTGTCGAGAAGGGACTCGATATGCCCGTGCAGGAGCTTGGCAGGATAGCATGCCGTGTCGCTCGCGACGGTGTGCTGCCCCCTGAAATAGAGGTCGCGCGAGCTCCTGTCCGAGAGAACGACTTCGAAGCCGAGCTGCTCGAAAAATTCCGTCCAGAGCGGGAGCTGTTCGTACATGAGGAGCTGGAGCGGAAGGCCCACCCTGCCGAGTTTGCCCTTCTCTCCGCGCGGAAGGGCGAGGAGCATGTCGTATTTTCGCGAATAGATGTCGAGGGGATCGCGCACTCTCTTCAGCCCCGCACCCCGCTCGCACTTGTTGCCCGAGATGAATTTTCTGCCGTCCGAGAAGGTGAGGACATTGACATTGCAGTGCGATGTGCACCCCTTGCAGTTCACCGAGCGGGAGGTGTAGGCGAAGTTTCTGAGTTCCGCCTCGGTAAGGAGGGTGCTGAGCAGGGTATCGGCGGAAGTGTTTTCCTTGGCATAGAGCGCCGCGCCGAAGGCACCCATGAGTCCCGCAATGGCGGGGCGCACGACCTCTCTCCCCGTCTCGAGTTCAAAGGAGCGCAGCACGGCATCATTCAGAAAGGTCCCGCCCTGCACCACGATGTGCCGTCCGAGCTCTTCGGGCGTGCGGGCGCGGATGACCTTGTAGATGGCATTCTTGACGATGGAGGAGGAGAGCCCCGCGGAGATATCTTCCACGCTCGCGCCCTCCTTCTGCGCCTGCTTCACCGAGCTGTTCATGAACACCGTGCAGCGGGAGCCGAGCTCCACGGGGTGCTTCGCAAAGAGTCCGAGACGGGCGAACTCCTCGATATCCTTCCCCATCGCCTTCGCAAAGGTCTGGATGAAGGAACCGCAGCCCGAAGAACAGGCTTCATTGAGCATGATGGAGTCGATGGCGCGATTTTTGACCTTGAAACACTTGATGTCCTGTCCGCCGATATCGATGATGAAATCGACTTCGGGATTGAAATAGAGCGCCGCCTTGAAGTGCGCCATCGTCTCCACGATGCCGAAATCGAACTTCAGGGCCGCCTTCATCATGTCTTCGCCGTATCCCGTGACACAGGCCCCGCGGATGGCGATCTTTCCGCCCGTGAGCGAATAGATCTCGCGGAGGCGCGCCGCCACGATCTCGAGCGGCTGGCCGTTGTTGGTCTGGTAGTGTGAATATAAGATCTTGTTGTCGGGGGTGATGAGCATGAGCTTGGTCGTGGTAGACCCCGCGTCCACGCCGAGATAGGCATCGCCCTCGTAGCGGTAGATATTTTCGAATTGGAGATCGCTCCGCTTGTGGCGGGCAACGAAGGCATTGTACTCTTCCTGCGAGGAAAAGAGCGGTTTCCCGACCGTGACATTGCCCCCGTCGGAGACCTTTTCGAGACGCCCGATGATCTCATCTAACGTCTCTTCGCGCACGGTGATCGCGGACATGGCTGCCCCGATCGCCATGAAGACGGGTGCCTCTTCGGGGAAGATCGCATGCTCGTCATCGAGTCCGAGGGTCTCCTTGAAGGCCTTTCTGAGCCCCTTGAGGAAATAGAGCGGGCCGCCCAAAAAGAGCACCTTGCCCTTGATCCTCCTCCCCTGCGCGAGGCCCGACACCGTCTGGTCCACGACGGCGCGGAAGATGGATGCGGCGACATCCGACTTCTTCGCCCCTTGGTTGAGGAGGGGCTGGATGTCGGACTTCGCAAAGACGCCGCACCGCGAGGCGATGGGGTAGACCCGCTCCGCCTCGAGGGAGAGCCTGTCCATCTCCTCCACGGAGAGATCGAGAAGGGTCGCCATCTGATCGATGAAGGCGCCCGTGCCGCCCGCACAGCTTCCGTTCATGCGCTGCTCCGTGCCGCCCGTGATGAAGATGATCTTGGCATCTTCCCCTCCGAGCTCGATCGCCGCATCGGCATCGGGATAGCGCTTCTTGACCGCGGTAAAGGCGGCCTGCACTTCCTGCACGAAATTGAGACCTCCCCTCTGCGCAAGCCCGAGCCCCGCAGAGCCCGTGACGGAAGCGCGGAAGAGAGGTCCGAACGGGCGGATCTTTTCCAATTCCCCGAGGACACATTCCCTCACACGAGAAAAATGGCGCACGTAGGAGGAGGAAAGGATCTCTCCCCCCTCGCTCAGAACGCACACCTTGACAGTCGTAGAACCGACATCGATACCGAGATAATTTGCCATAAGTCTCCCGTAAGTCTCACTTGTCCCCATTATATCATAAAACGGGGAAAATGACAAGATACGGAAAACCGAAAAGACAAATTTTTACAAAAATCTCACTTGCCCTCGCCGCGCTTTGCCGCGTACATCCTCTTGGTGGACTCGCCGCCGCGGATATGCCGCTCGCTCAGATTCTTCTCGAGAATCTTGCGGACCTGCTCCGCGAGCGCGGGATCGATGAACGGAAGCCGCTCCGTCACGTCTTTATGCACGGTGGATTTGCTCGTGCCGAGGGCCTTTGCGCATGCCCGCACCGTACAATTTTTCTCCGCAATATATTTTCCGCAACGCCTGACCCGCTCCTCGAACTCCCACATATCTCCGCCCTCACATTCGACAAAAGATACTTTAATCTATGTCGAAAAAGGGAGAAATAGAACGAAGAGAATGATTGGGCTTCCTCTCGAATGCCCCAAAAAGACAAGGGCCTTTAAACTTTTGCCGCCTTGCGACAATCGATCCTTGCCTCTGCAATATTCTATCGAGCCTTATATTTCCTTACCGACCTCCAAATCTTTTAGAGTCTTTCCGTTTTTTGTTTTCCACTCGATCCTGCCGTTCGCATTTCTGCCCATGACCATCGCCGCCGCAAGTGAAGGGCTCGTAAAAATATGATCTTTTGTAAACACATGGGAATCATCAATGACATTTTGTGCAATCAATTTATTGCGTAGCTTTACTATACTCGGAGATATACTTGCAGAGACGGGATCCGCCACAACAGAGCCCTTCAGAACAGCAAGCCCATCTGAGACACTCACCCCAGTCCCAGAAGCCCCTCTCGCGGCATGGATGTAGAAACGCTCATCCGGATGTTTAGCATTCAAATGCTCTTCGACGCCGTCAAATACTTTATATCCGAGCGAATTCACCAAAAGCTTGGAATTATCGATGAACTCCTCTACAAAAGAATTCTGTTCGCCTTTGTGTTATGCATAATCGTTATTTTTTCGGAAGGTCATGCAGAGAAGGACGTCAAGATAGGCGCCCTCTTCGTCCTTGCGGGCACGCCACTTCTCTATCTCTACATACGGGATCTGGTAGCTCACCCCTGTGTAAAAGATGTAAGATTCTCCGCCGCATTCAAACTCCACGCCTTGGGAGTATTTCCCCTCGACGATTCTGAAATCTATCGGCCCGGTGGGCATTCCGCCACTTAAACGGAGCCGAAGGGGGAAGGTCGCCGACTTGCCCTCCTTCCTCGGGAGTTCATCTTCCGGCGGCTCAAAGTGGCCGACCGTGTGCGGCGTGAGTTCGATCTCGAACATGCCGTCCTCATTGATATCCATCGTGCGGAAGATCTCCCGTTTGACGGGTATGAGTTTATAACAGTTGGCATAAATCTCGGGAGGATCTGCTTTTTCCCCGTTCATGTGCTTCCAAATCTCCCTTTCATCGGCATAACAACTAAACCAAACTCCCGCGAGATATTCGTTCCACACGCGCTTGAGATGGCATGCTCCGAGCTTTTTCGCGCATTCGGGGGAAATTTCGTCATGAAACCCGATCAGCGCATACTGGGTCTCTTTATCGTTACAGAAAAATTTAGCGCCGTCGCAGATCTGAATGGTCTTCCACGGGTCGAGGCTGTAATCCGCGGGTCGAAGATCGAGTTTTGCGCGCAAATTCGTGCAATACTCCGAAATAGCGTTTTGCATTGCCTTTGTGATTTTTGCCATGTGATATTTCTCCTTTGTTTTTTATTTGATTTCTACATGCACGGCGAAGGGATTTTTGGAACTGCCGAGGAACTGCTTGCCCTCTCTTTTGTTGCAACGGAGTTTATTGTCTCCCCAAAAGACATCTTCGCCCAAATCGGGATCGCCTTCGATACAGACATTCTCGAGATTTATGCAAGATCGGAATGTCCCGGCACCGATCTCCACAATGCTTTCCGGAAGGACAACGTTTTTGAGAGACGCGCAACCATCAAACGCCCTCGGCGGAAGCCAATTGTCATCGCCCTCTTCCACGACGAGATCGGTAACAAGGGAGCAAGCGAATTGTTCTTCCGTCCCCTCTTCAAATCGAACATTTGCGGGAATGAACAACTCCGTAAGATACGTCCCGTAAAATGCTCCGGACAGGATCCAAAACTTGCCCTTGGGGAAGACTACCCGCTGAAGTCCGGAGTCTCTGAACGCATCTTCTCCGATGGCATCAAGGTTGTCCGAAAAGACGATCTCATCCAGCCATTTTGCACGTTCGAACGCACCCGCGCCAATGAGCACGACGCGTTTCCCCGCCACCATGTCCGGAATGACAATCTTATTTTTGTGTTTTGTCACACCGACTACACTTAGCTCCTCCGCCTTTTCGACAGAGACAGAGGGCTTCCCCTCCTTAATCGCCGGTCCATACAGGATACCATTCTCCTCGATATAATTTGCGCTATCATAAATGACGCAACCGGCGAGAGAAAAACAATTTATATCCCAGTCTGAGCGCCGTCTCTTCTCTTTGACGAGTACCATAGTACCCCGTAAAAAGGCAAATTTTCCAATCGTCTTGATGCCCTGCGGGAGACGGATCACACACAAATCATCACTGCCGAAAGCCTCTTTCGCGATCTCTTCCGGAACGCCCTCAAAAATCACTTCCTCTAACTTGGAGGAATAGAACGCTCTCTCGCCGATCCGATAGACGCTCTTCGGTATGGCCACAGAGCGGACCGGATGATCCCATGTCCCCCACGTCACATTCTTGCCGATCTCCCCTACGCCATCGGGAATACGGATGCGCTCGTCCATCCCTTTGTACTTCATAAGTACGCCGCCGCGGATGACAAAATCATCGGGGTTGCATACGAATTCCTTCTGTGGGGCCTCGAGCTCTTCTTCGACGGGAAGATCCCGCTCGGCGAGCACGCTATCGACCGTCTGTCGTACGAAGTCGTAATCGACAATATGTTCCCCAAGATCGACCGTCTCTTCGGGGCACGACTTTTTTGGCAGCGTCGTCTTGCATTCCACGACGGGAAAATCCTGAATATCGAGCCAATCGATCGCTTTTGAAACAACGCCGAGCTTTCCGCCCGCGATGACGGCGTTGCCCACCGCAAGCGGAATTTCAGAATTGAAGTACGCCTGCGTATTGTCATCAAATTTTACAAGTACCGCACATTTCATCTCTTGCCTCAACCGAGTAATTTTTTCGAGACGATCTCGCGGAGTTCGTCATCCGGGATGTGTCTGAGATGTTCGCGCTTTTCGTATTCGGACAAAGATTGTCCGAACGAATTGCGTTTTGAATTGATCTCTCTGACATACTCGTCTTCGAGCGCTTCAGCAAGGTCGGGGAACTTCTTCCACACCTCTGCAAAGAGCTCTCCTTCGCAACTCACGCCCGCTCCGATCGCGAGGAGATGTTCGGCAAACGCTCTCGACTTTTTGGTGATCAGCGAGAGATCGCTCCAGATGACCTCAATGCGCTCCTTTGTCCCCCACTCCTTCCACACGCGCTCGACTTTGCGCAAGGGTTTATCAATGCGGCGGAAGAATTCCTTCGGCTCGATCTCATAAGCCGCCGCCCCGACGACAAATTCTTCATCCGCAAAGAGGGCGACGTCGAGCTCGTCGAAGCTGCGGCGGACATCATATGAGTTTTGGCGCGTGTTGTGCTCCAGAATGCGATAAATATTTTCACGGGGCTTCAGCGCTTCCGGAACGGCGGGAAGCAAGATCCGTACTTTCTCCTGCATCAACGCAAATTCCAGATCGTCTGCGGTTTCATAGTGGAAGAATTTTTCAAAGTCCGAGATATGCTTGACAGGTTCGCACATTTTGAGGAAATCCTGACTCTTTTTGAGCGCCGTGGGGAGGACGTCGGAGTGAGAATAGCAAGTGATATGTGCGTAGATATCTGTCCAGAATGCAAAATCGTCCCTGATTTTTTTGGAGCATGCCCCATGGAATCCGCCCAAAAGTGCACAGGTGGGGTGTGCTTTCAGAAATGCTCGCTTTTCTTCATCCGTCGGATAAAGGCGCTTAAAGGCATTCAGCCTGACGTCCTTCTGCTCCTTTTTGTTGCTGCTCGCAAGATCGGTCGAATACCAACTTCCCCCCTTCTCCCGAACGTAAATCTGCTCAACACTATCGAATGCGATCTCATAGAGTTCCCGATCGCTGCTCCATTCGCCCGATAGGAGAATGACCGGCGCATGGACGAGCGCACGCTTCACGAGCTTACGTTCCGTGCGGAAGATCTCGAAAGACCCGGAGACGATTTGACAGATTTTGCCTTCGATTTTCCATAATGCATCTTCGATGCTCTTATAATCGATACTGCTTTTCAGGCGCTTTTCGCGGGTCAGCTGTAGATATGCGTTCTTTTTCTCGGCGAGACGATCGGCTTCCGAAAGAAGATTTTCGACCATGGGGACCTCGGGAGCTTTTTCTTGCCCTTCGTACCATACCGAACGAAAGAATTCGCGCGTCCCCTCTACCGACGAGCTTATGATCTCCATGACTTTCTCTTCGGACAGGGCACTGAGCTCTTTCATACATTCGAGAATATCCCGCCGCTTCGTATGGATCGCATCATAGACCAAAGACTCCGATTTTTTGGGAAAGAGACGAAGGTAATCGCACCAAGGCATATTCGGATGCTTTTCGATTGCATTCGTGGGGTACGAATACCAATTGAAAGAGTATCCGTTGTCCTTCATCGCCTTAATTTTTTTGTAGTCATAAGACAGCTTCCAGGCGTCCATCCGATCACTCACGAACCTGACGAACGAGCTTGTAGTGCACCCGTAGTAATCGGTATACGTGAGCGGAAACCGATGCTCTTTTTGAAAGAAGCCCCCGTCGTAAATCTTACGGATGCGCTCCATGATGGCGGGGACGCCGACGTCGTCCTTTTGAAATACTTCAAGCGGAAGGCTGTCGAGGTATTTCATGAGCGCCACAGCGGCATAACCCGCCTTCTCATAGTCGCAGCCTTCTCCCTCGAGTCCCGTCATGATGTCCATGCACTCTGAGAGCGCAACGACACCCTCCACCGTTTTGAGTTCGGGAATGTCGAGTTTCTTATTTCTGCACGCTTCGCGCACAAGTCTCATCAAATCTGCCATTATATTCTCTCCTTTTTTAACGAATAACTTCCGTGACTTTGTTTGTGTTACTGCGGTTTGTCCAGCAGCCTTCATCGACCTGCACGACGGTACCGACTTGCCCTGCGTAAGGCCCGGTTACCCGCACTTGGTCTCCGATTTGCACTGCAAAATCACAGTTAAAACGATTTTTCCTGTTATTGGGAAGCTTTACCGTAAGCGCGTGGAATTTCACCTTGGCGAGAAAAGAATCGGGTTCCGCTTCGCAGAACACCTCTTTCAAGATCGATTTTTCGGGCATGATGGACTTCCACTGCGCACGGGTGCCGCGGTAGCGGATGGGCGAAACGAGTTTTTCGGCATCGTAGAAAGAATTATGCGCTACTTGTTTTAGGGTCGACGGGAAGTTGATCGATGTAATATCGGTATTGCCGAAGGCATATTTCCCGATCGTTTCCACGCCCTCGGGAAGTTGGATATCTCCCAACTTTCGCGCGCCCATAAACGCACACCGCCCGATCGTAACGACCCCTTCGGGGACGGGAGCGGCAGCGCCGAAGAGCAAGGTTTTCCCGTCTGCAGTGAGGATATTCTTCCCGACTTGCTTCAAATAGGGATTGTTGGGCGAAAGCGTGATCCTGACCGTTCTGTTCAATTCCGAAAGGTCATCCTCGGACATGGGTAGCCCCGATCCGATCTCCAGCTTCTTCATCTTACTGTAAAATACCAATGCGCCTTTGTCGACACGGGTCACGTTGTCGGAAATGACGACCCGCTTTGCCTCTTTCGCATTGTCGAATGCTCCTCCCGAAATGCTCCTGCATTCGGGATGAAGGAGTATTTCCTCAAGCGTCGGGTCGCTGACGCCCATCAAAGACAAATAGGGATGCTCCGAACAGCCGAGATAGATGCAGCCGTCCTTTTCGTTGAAGTCGGGAAGTTTGGCCGCGGAAAATGCCCCCTTCTCGAATACGGTATCCCCGTGTATGACGATGGATTTAACATGAGCCTTCCCCCCAAAGGCATTTCTGCTCACCCTCTCTACGCTTTCGGGGAGATCGATCTCGTCGAAGTCACCCTCAAAAGCCCACTCGCCGATGGATTTGACGTCGGATGAAACTTGCACGCGTTTCTCCGTTCCGTTGTAGCGCACAAGGACGCCGTCCGAAATTTCAAACGGGTCCTTCCGTTCCTCGATGAGTTCAACCTCTATGCCCTGTTGCCGCATTTTCCACAGCGAAATTCCGAAAATGAAGTAAAACTCCTCACACAGAGCCGACGGGAAAACGATACGCTTCAATGCCGTGCAACCGCAAAAGGCATCCGAGCCGATTCCCCATCTGTTCTTGCGTCCTATCTCCGCGGGAAGCACGAGTTCCTTCAAAGAGCTGCATCCCTCGAATGCGCGGTCGCCGATGCTGTACAATTCTGCGGAGAAAGTGATCTCTTTCAAATCCGCGCAGCCCTGAAAGGCAACGGCGCCGACCGCCGTTACGCTCTTGGGAATATCTATCTTTGTAAGCCCTTCGCACCCATCGAATGCCCGCATGCCGATTTTTATCACGCTGCCGTCCGATGGAATGACACTGTTGCGGCAACCGCGGATAAGTTCCCGCGTTTGCGTTTTGATGAGACAATTTTGGGAGGCGTGATATACGGGGTTGCCCTCTTCCACCGTGATTTCTTCCAGCCCACCGCACCCCGCAAATGCGTCCGTGCCTATCTCGGTGACGGACTTTGAAAGGTGCAACCGCTTTAAGCTTTTGCAGCTGTTGAATGCATACGCATCCATGCTCATCAGCGAAGAAGGAAGATCAATCTCCGCGAGATCTTCGCATTCGCTGAACGCACTGTTACCTATCTTTGTGATGCCGTGCGGCAAAACGACGCGCCTCAAACTTTTGCAGGAATGAAAAACCGACTGCGCAATTTCCGTTACGCCCTCGGGGAGCACAATCTCTTCCAGCGCCTCGCACGAATGGAATGCGCCATTCTCGACGGAAACGACGCCCTCGGGGAGCGTGACGCTCTTCAGACTTTTGCACATATTGAACAAATCTTTCGCAATGACTTTCAGTCCTTTCGGAAGAGAGATTGTTTCAAGCGCAGCGCACAAGTAGAACGCATTCTCTCCGATAGATACAAGCCCCTCGGGAAGGATAACCTCTTTGACTGCGGTATTCATCGCATATCTCCCTATCGCGGTTACGCCCTCGGGAATGGTAATACGTTCGGTATCGGGACCGGAACGCAGCGCAAAGTCTCCTATCTCGGTTACGCTTCCATCCAACGGAATCCTGAAATTCTTTGCGACGGCGAGCAATTTTTTCGTGCCTGTCTCGATAAGGCAATTATCTACGGAGCGATAGTTCTTGTTTCGGGGGCCCACCGAAATTTCTTCAAGCGACCAGGCTCTTCCGAACACTCCCATCCCAATCTTCGTCACGCCCTCGGAAATGGTTACGCGGGTAAGCGCATAGCAATTGAAAAATGCATGGTCCGCAATGGTTTTCACGCTGTCCGGAATCGTAATCTTTGTCAACGCAGGGCAAGACCAAAAAGCATGCCGCAAAATTTTTTTCACGCTGCCCGGAATCACAACTTCCTTCGCGAAGCGATTAAATTCGAACGCCCCTTCGCCTATCTCGGTCACGCCCTCTGGAATTATGACAGTCTCGCTTTCACTGTTGCACTTTACAAGCGTAATGCCTTTTGCCGTGCTTTGAATCTCGAACTCTTTCGAGTCGTATTGTATCGCCATCATCTTCTCCGTCTTAAAATTATGTAAATCAAATTGCGCCTTTCAGCGTATTTTTTTCATCATACCATATCTCACGGACCTGCGGTGTGTCAAAAAGGGGTGCGCAAGAAAAATTATATGTTCAGATTATATCACAATCCGACGGGCGATTCAACCCCTATCCGAAAAATTCTTGCTTTTCGCGCGCGTGTGTGATATACTTCAATATAGAATTTACACGCGAGGCAAAGCAATGACGGAGCAAAAGAAGCGCGGAAGGTCAAAAGAGATCGCCTTAGAACTTCTGAAGGTCCTTGAAGAAAATACGGACAAAAATCATCTTTTGAGCAAAGAGCAAATCATTCAAAAGCACCTCAATCAATACCGTACAGATAATGAAGAAAAAGGGATCCAAGAGAAGACCTTCTATGTCAAAATAGACGAGATCGAAGCTGCAGGCTTCCCCATCAAGCGCACCAAGGGAAAAACGACGCGGTACTACCTCGACGAAGACCGCCTTACGGAGGAAGAACTTCTCTTCCTCGCCTGCATGATCAAGAGCAGTCCCGACCTCGGCGAAGAGGAGGCCGAAGTGCTCTCGAAAAAACTTCTTTCAATTCGCGCCCATAAAAAGGCGAAGGAGTATGTCAAACAGCACAGTTTCATCGTAAAGGAGCGGCATAACCCCGTATCCAAACAGATCCACTATCTTGCCGTGCTTCTCGAAGCCAAGAGAAGAGCGGGAAAGGTTTCCTGTAAAATCGTTCTCTCCCGCGAAGGCGGATACAAATTTTCGGAAAGGCTCACTATCTATCCGCGCCAGATCGATTTTACGCGAAAGGGCATTCTTGTATCCTTCGACCACAACGGCGTCACGAAATACGATGTTCCCCTCCGCGACCTCATCGACATTGAACCCGAATAAAAATTTTCAGGAATTTTTCTTGCGCACCCCTTTTTGACAGTGAAGGGGTGTTTTTTTGTGGTATGATAGAGGCACAACAAAGCCAAAGGAGATTTGAAACATGAAAAACATCACAAGCGCAAAAGAACTCGGAAACCGCATTGCAGAAAAGCTCGGCCTTTCCTTCGAGGCAAAGACTTATAGCGACCTCGCAAAGTTCATCGAAGAAATCGTCCCCGCCATCGATGAGGAATTTGTAGGCGGAAGGTCCTCCTTCGATGACTTCCGGATCCCCTTCAACGACGACAGCCCCGTCCCTTTCTGGCAGATCATCGCCGATAAGAAGACGATTCGCTGCATCATGGAGAAGTTCGGCCACAAGGATGCGTTCGGCGACATCACCTACTTTGCCGATGATTACAACACGGAGAGCGGGGACCTCGACGATATGCCCGAGGAGGGCAAGGTCATCGCGGACATCGAGCCCTACGGCAGCGCCGCGGATGTCCTCGAGTGGCTCCAAGACTTTTCCGAAGAACACAGCCTGTCGTTCTCCTTCATGCTATACAATCTGTATCCGCTTTACGAATACTTCACGAAGCGCTTCGGCAATGACGCCAACGAGATCGTCTGGCGCATCGACGGCGGAAAGATCTCTACAGACGGACAGGAAGTCGTCGTGACCGACGATGCAGAAGGGGATCTGCTCCTCGTCCAGTGCTGGTGGCTGAGCAGCCTCGAGCCCGAGAAAATGGAAAAGTACGGACTTCGCGTCGCACTTGAAATTGCGGACGATGCCCCGAAATCGTGGAAGATGCTCGACTGCGGTATCAGCACCGGCCTTCGCATCAAATACGGCAAATAAGAGGGATTTTATGAAAGCCATCGAAAAGAAAGAGGCAATCGGCCTCATCAAAAAGGCCCCCATCGTCTACCGCTATCTTCCCGAAGGGCTGCAAAAGGACCGAGACGTCGCCATTGCCTTCATCAAGAGCAATACCCCGTATGTCGACGCCTATTACGAGGCGGTGATGGAAGGAAAGCGGACATCATCAGAGACGCGTGAATGCAAAACATCCTCCGTAATGCGCACCGACAATGCCGACCTCTTCCGTAACGGGATCCCCACGCACTATCCGAAAATTCTCGGCGATTTCACAAAGGACGCGGAAATCATGGCCCTTCTCGGCGCCACAAGAATGCACGAGGTCATAGACTTCACCGATGAAAACTATGACGAGAGAGTTGTCTCCAAGGCAATCGGGAAGGGCCCCTTCCTCGTCGGTCCCCTCTTCGAATATTGGTACGATCGCCTCGCCCGAGACAAAAAGACGGGCGATTACATTCGCACGAAATATGAACTGACGACGGACGATTCCCTCTTTATCGTGACGGCATTCAAGTGTCTCGAAGTCATTGACACGGGCACGGGAAGTCACGACGACGCCTACGCCGCCCTCTTCATGAAGTGCAACTCCTTCCGCTCTGAGGCATTCTACGGCAATGAGAACGACAACGTTTCGGCGGGCTACGTCTCCTTCTTTCTCGATTACCGCAAGGAAGCGGCGCGCATCTTCCGTGTGTTCCCCGTCGAAAAACAAAACGAGTTGGCGGGCCGGTATCACTTCCTTGCCGGACTGATGAAGCCCGACGGCCTCAATCCTGAACTTGCGGAGATCATCGCCAAAAATTGCCCGATCGCGCGGCAGATCCTGCCCGACGAATATATCCTGCGCTACGACCTGAAACGCGACCCCGAGCACAGTGATTGCACCAAATGCGAAAAATGCTCTTTCCGCCACATTCTGATCGTGTGATCTCGGACATGGTACCCACAAATTCTATCAAAGTATAAAAATTAAAGGAGAAAATAATTATGGCTATTACACATCACGGAATCGAGCTCGACCTCGAAAACAACATCTATTGGCTCCAGGAAGACAAATTGGAAAAACTTCCGAAAGAAGAACTTTCCCAATTCAGCGTAGGGCAAAAGCTCGATGTCCGCGAACTTCTACAGCGCGGTTACGCCTCAAATCTCTCAGATATCTATTTCGGATTCGCAATGGAAGTGTTCGACTGCGAAGATGATGAACTGGAAGACGTTTTGAACGGCGTACTGGAAACGACCGTCACCGGCATAGCGAGAACAACCGTTCAAATTGAATATTTCCGCTATGAAAAATGTTCAAAACGACTCATTAGCGTCGAGGGAAGCGGGCAGACGAATGGATATATGGCCGCGATGCCTTCCGGCGTCCTATGGGATGTCAATTGCTTCTTCCGCGATACCTTCGTCTTGAAAGGAGCAGCGCGCGAACTTGTCAAGGAAAAGGACTTCTGTGTTCGATATAAACCGAATATCGATGCCGAGAGCCTTACCATTTGGATCGGCTCCATGGACTTGCATTTTGATTATGACAATGATATGGCCGATCATTATTGGAACGTCGATGTGTTGGGCTTGGAAATCGAAGAAAAAGACGACTGCACGATCGTAAAAGTCGACCTCAGAGCATTCGTCTGCGCTGCGGGGCTCAACAAATCGGACGGATACAACCCGTACGATTAAAATGAAACCTTGCCCTCGGACATGAGTGGCACATAGTTCGTCTATAACCGTTTTATAACTGCTCGGAGATAACCCCGAAAAAAGCAAAATTCTCATGAAGGAGGCACCCGTCGGGAAGCGCTGACCATTTGATAATGTTTTTGCAGTTTTCATACATACACCTCCTAAAGATTGACGATCGGCCCGATGGCGAATGCCATCGGGCCGATCGTATTCGGAAGTGATTTTATTACGCAAAAGAGTCATCTCATCAATCGTCTCTTTTGAATTGCATGCAGAGGAGGGAGCTCATTCGTCGAACTTGCGCAGTTCGATCCCGAGGACGCCGAGGGAGGTTTCCTGCTCGGGTGTGTAGTATTGGTGCATCCATATGACCGCGTCCGTGAGGGGCATGTCCGCAAACCCCGCCTTCTCCAGCATGTCGGGCATGGCAAAGAGCTGTGCAAATGTGGGCGCCCTGTGCAGTGCCGTTACCTGTGCGCGGATCCATTCGATGCCGTCTTCATTATAAAACAGGATGTCATCCCCCACCTCGATCGCGCTCCGCTTTTCGTCGCACAGGCGCACCTCCACAGTCTTTTTCCCGCTCCGTATCTGCTCAAACGGAAGCTCGGCGAGGTGCATCTCCACGGCATCTTTCACACGGACATTGTTTTCATCGATGAATTTGTAGTACTCGTCCGTTATTTGTTGATAATAGAGCTTTGCGACGATATCCTTGCCCTCTTCTGCCTGCGTTTCCTCGTCCTCCTCTTCGTGTCCGATCCCCGCAAGGGCGATCCCGTCTCTCGAATGGAAGGAGCAAGCATTCTCCTCCGCCTTCGCCGCGG
Source organism: uncultured Clostridia bacterium (assembly GCA_947597925.1). Lineage (GTDB taxonomy): Bacteria > Bacillota > Clostridia > Christensenellales > Borkfalkiaceae > Gallimonas. Next base: position 41,738 of record CANQFA010000003.1, read on the forward strand.
CCGTCTTCAAGACATGGTAGCGGTAGGCGTTCAGAAGGAGGTCCTCCCCGATCTCTCCCTTCAGAAATGCCGAGAGCGGCAGGAGGGCCCGCTTGTCTTTGGGGACTTTGCGGCACAGCTCAAAATCGAGATAGGGCGCATGCGTATCCCAGATGATGCCCCCGCTTTGCGTCAGTTCGAAGCCCTCGAGGATCATGTCGCTCACATCGCCGCTGTACCGACGCATTTCCATGATCGATTCCCATCTCTCAAAATCCAGCTCACCCCTCTTCCGCTCCGCGCCCGTCTTCTCGCCGCAGTCACGAAATCCGTTTTCGATGAGTTTTTCCAGACCCCATGTGGACATAAACTCCAAAACGAGGACCTCTTCTTCGCGCGTATCGGAGGTCCTTTCGCGGATGGGCCGCAGGATATCGCCGCGGCGGAAGGGGGTGGGCAGCGCGATCCAGAACCAGTCAAAGGCCTCGATATAGACGTCTCCCTTCCCCCATGCGGTGACGGCGAGGATCGTCCCGTCGGGCAGGAGCTCGACCTCTACCCCCTCACATCTGCCGATATATTGCTTCGAGATGCGGATCTTTACCGCGCACTCTACTTCATTTACCACGCTGAGGCACATTTCGTAAGAGGGATAGAGCATCCCTCGCCCGCCGCCCTCGAACCAAAATGGCTGCCCGCTCGACCCTACGGTATAGACGTCGTAGGCGTAGGCCGCATCGTGTGAAGGGGTCTTGCACTCCGCGACATACTCCTCCTCCCGCCGAATGAGCTCCTCTAAAAAATGCGCGAGAGGCTGCGTCGCGAAGTCGCCGTTTCGCTCCTCGAGGATGAACTCGGGATAGCGCGCAATGAGCTCTCGGTACGCCGCATGTTTTTCGGAGAGCGAGATATTCCGCGCCTCGTGAATGACATAGGCGGCCTCCTCGGGCGAGAACTCGTAATGGACCTCGCGGAGATACTCCGCAATGTCCTTGGAATTGAGAAATTTTGTAAAATCCATATTACCTCCTGAATTCGGGTAGTCCCCGTCATTTGATATTTTACGGTCAAAGGCGGTCTCTCTGCGCATAACGGCGCGCATCAGCTCGGGGGAGACGCCTATTTCCCGACATAAAATGTTCTGCAGTCCTCCACGCGAAAACAGCCCAAAACGCCGCTCATCCATGCGCCCGTATCGAGGTGAATTTTATGATAGTCGCGGACATGGTCCCCTCGTTTTCCCTCTCGAAGGAAGCGCGTGATCTGCGTGCCGCCGCCCAAGCTCATGGAAGTCGTGTGTCCGAAAAAGACGCATTTCCCGCCGCGGGGAAGAACGTCGGGATCCTTGAAGACGCGGTCATAGACGAGCTGCTCGGGGGAGGCGTCCTTGAGCGGTAACATGCACCCCTCCCCGTCAAGCGGAAGACCCGCATGCACACAGATGTAGTCCTCCGCCTCGTAAAAATACGGGAGCGCCTCCATGCGGTCGACCGTCTCCCAGTCGAGAAGTCCGCCGTCGTCGGGAAAATATCTCCGCAGCTTGTCCAAAACGGAGTCATAGTCGCGCGCATCCCGCATGAGCGTCCAGTAGTACTTGAGAAAGTCGTACTCATGATTGCCCGCGAGGAGCACGGCATGCTTCATGGAGAAGAGAAGTTTTGTAAGGCGCACGGAATGCTTCCCCTTCTCGATCATATCCCCGCAGGAGATGAGGATGTCGCCGTCCGAAAAGTTCACCTTCTCCAAAAGTCTGCAAAACAGCTCGTATTCGCCGTGAATGTCGGAAAGAATGTAGGTCATGTTATGGTTGAATTTCGAGTAAATAATATCTTCTCTTGTCGGAGGGATCGGCCGTTATCCGATGCCAAACGATATCGTAGCTTCCTGCTATCGTCACTTCTTCGGGCTTCCTCTTGGCGGGATTTTTGATGCATCCGTGGATCCGCTCTGCTGCGCCGCCGTTCGGCCTGAAATATCTGTAGATGCTGCCATCTTCGCGTTTGGGGAGATAGAAGCCCTCCTGCTCCACGACCGTCAGAACGAAGGTCCTGTCGAACCCGTTTTCTTTCAGCTCTTCCATGAACCTGATGTCCTGAATGAATTTGAACATCTCATTGGGGAATTCTCCGTTGCGCGGATACTTGAGCTCGATCGCGTACTTCTCTCTCATATTTCCCTCTCTGCTGTACAGTACGATATCGATCTCGCGCTTTACGGTCGACCCTTTGATCCCGAAAAAAGAGGTGTTGCGCTCGAATTGAACTCTGTAGTTCAACGCCCGCTCCCTCAAAAATATGCCCAATTCGTGCTGTAGGGAAAATTCATTGTAAATTTCCAAGTCCGCATGGCTTGCAATATAGGGCATGAACCCCTCTAAAAGCTGTCTCACCGCCGCCTCCTCTACAGTCTTTCCCGCCGCCTTGAATTTGCGATCTGTTTTAAGAATTCTTTACGAGACGACCCGCTTGAGTTCCTCGTACACCTTTACCATGGCGTAGGTGTCGAGCGCACAATATTTCAAAAGATTATGCTCTGCCTTTGCGCGTTCCTCCTCGGGCATACCTTTAAGCCGCGGGAAAAGTTCCATCGCTTCACCGCCGTTATGCACGCCCTCCAAGTTGTGATAGTTGAGCTCGGGATCGTCGGGGAAGAGGGCGGGGAGGACGCTCTTGATGGAAAACGACCCACCCATGTCGCGGGTGTAATAGTATCCCTTTTGGAAGGGGACGAGGAGATCTTTCACATTGTCCATGATCCTGAGGAGGTGCTCGGAGAGGTCGGGGAAGGCCGCCGCGAGCTCTTTGAGACGATTGCATTCAAAAGTCTTATTGAAGACAATGACACGACCGTCCGCGGGGATGTCCGCCACGAGCCCCTCGGCAAGCGCCCTCCTCGGGTCCTCTTCGGGGCGGCCGAGAAATTCTCTGTGCGCGAGGGTGCCGTCTGTCTGCAGGATATGCAGCGAATATTGCACGGGGATCTGTTGGTACGGCCTCGTGCCGACATATTGCGGAATGATGGGCTGCACCGACTCGAAATCGAGAAAACAGAGCGGGAAGGAGAGCGTCTTTAAGAATTCTCCGATGCCCGCACGGTCGACATAGGCCCCCTTGTCCGCGAGGGCATAGTCCACTTGCATGCGGCGGATGCCGGTCAACTTGACCCCCGCCTTCAGAATGTCCTCATAGCTATGGACCCCCCTGTGATACAGCTCGAGCTTCTTCTTGAAAAAACAGCCGTAGAGGTCAAAGACGGACGGCGAGGGCAAATTTCGCGTGCAATAACCGAAGAAGGCGCAGGGATAGGGATCTCTGCACGCTTCGGAGAGGTCTACGGCGGGCTCTGTGGGCGCACTCATGACTTTCTCCGCCTCTTTGAGACTTGTCTCCACCATTTTGAGTTCCTCCTCGACGAGGGGCGTGACTTCGGTGATGCGGAAGAATTTGGAGATGTCGAGCGTGCCGCCGAAGACATAGCTCGTATCGACGGTGACGAGGAAGATCCTCCTGACCCTGACACCGCATCTTTCGAGGACATATTTCTGATAGGCGGTATCGACGATGTAGACATAGTGGTCGGGCGAGGTGCTGCTCTTGACCTCGTAGATGTCGTAGCCGTCGCCATTTTTTCGGAGGATATCCACGGCGCAATACAGCCCTTGGTAGTCGAAAGACGCCTCGCAGATATTGTCTCTCCCCTCGGCGAGATATTGCTTTGTGAGCTCCTTCATCTTGTCGAGATCGAGCCCGCCGCCCGCCTTATGCGAGGTGACCTCGACAAAGTCGCCGAAGAGGCCCATCGCGAGGTCGCCCACCTCATTGCCTGCGTCGAAACGCGCCTGCGTCTCGGCATCGATATGATACTCCTCGGGCTTATACTTTTTGAGCCACGAAATTTTCGGACACTGCCTGAAGTCACAATATTTCGATTTGCTGAAGTAGAACATAATTTCCCCCCATGTACTTTGAATCTTCCTCGGACGAGGCATCACGTGTAGGCCTATCTATAAAAACTATATCACAACCGTGCGGTTTCGTCAACGGGTCAGCGAAGATTCGTGCAAATTCCCCCATGCGCGCGGGTGAAACTCCGAGCGGAAATTCCTTTGCGGCGAAGGAAAATTTTCTCGGCGTTTTGCAAAACGATGACGGAAATGCCTTGACAGCCCTGCCCTCCTTGTTGTATAATGAAAGAGCTATGGGGGTATAGCTCAGTTGGTAGAGCGCTTGAATGGCATTCAAGAGGTCACGTGTTCGACTCACGCTATCTCCACCAATCGCCGCAAGGCGCAGTAAAAAGGGAGGTGTCTATACGGCACCTCCTTTTTCGTTCGCTTTATCTTTCCTCGGCGTTGCGGAGCCATCTCTTTTCGAGGGAGGAGGGGCTTCGCAGATTTCCCCTATCTTTCACAAAAAATCGCATTGCTTTTCCGCGCGAATATGATATAATGTCCGTGAGGAAATATCATGAGCTATCTTGAACTCGAACATGTCTCAAAGGTCTACCAAAGCGGCTCGGTGGCCGTGCAGGCGATGCGCGACGTCTCCTTCTCTCTGGAGAGCGGCGAATTTGCCGTCGTGCTCGGCTCGAGCGGGGCGGGCAAGACCACCCTTCTGAACCTCCTCGGGGGGATGGATACCGCCACGGAGGGGAAGATCGTGCTGGACGGCAAGGACATCACCGCCCTCACGCGGAAGGGGCTCACCGAGTACCGCAGAAACGACGTGGGCTTCATCTTCCAATTTTATAATCTCATGCCCAACCTCACCGCGCTCGAAAATGTGGAGATCGCGGTGGAGATCTGTAAAAATGCTCTCGACCCCGCGACCGTCCTCACCGATGTGGGCCTCGGCGACCGCCTTGCCAATTTCCCCGCGCAGCTCTCGGGCGGGGAACAGCAGCGCGTTTCCATTGCCCGCGCCATGGCGAAGAACCCCAAGCTCCTCCTCTGTGATGAGCCGACGGGCGCCCTCGACGACAAGACGGGCAAAAAGGTGCTGCGCCTCCTCCATGACGTCTCGCGGCGGAGCGGAAAGCTCGTCGTCGTGGTCACGCACAATGCCGCCCTCCGCGAGATGGCCGATCGGGTCATCCGCATCCGCGACGGAAAGATCGAGAGCGTCGTACAAAACGACCATCCCCGCCCCATTGAGGAGATCGAGTGGTGAAGACTGCATTCAAGACATTTACCCGCATGTTCCTGCGGCATAAGGCACGCCTTGTTTCCGTCATTCTCATGGTACTTGTGAGCGTCGGCTTCTGCGCCGGGATCGCCATGGGGACGGACAAGATGAATGCCGCCCTCGACGATGTATACCGCGAGAAAAATGTGGCCGACCTCATTGTGAAGAGCACGCGGGAGGAGGGATTTACCGAGGAGGAGCTCGCCCTCTTTTCGGAGCGCTACGGCGAGGAAAATCTCCTCCGCAGTGCCTCGCTCGAATTTGAGGGAAATGCCATGCAGGCGGAGACCGACTATCTCGGCATGTCCGTCTCGGTAGACATCGCCTTCCGCGGGACGGGTATGGGCGTTACGCGCGTCTACTTCTACGACATGCCCCCCTCGGACGTGGTCATCGGCAAGCTGAGCATCCTCAAAGAACAGCACAAAACCGAGGACGGCGTATACGAGATCTATGCGGAGCGCGCCACCCCGCAGCTTCGGGAATATGCGCTCGGGACCTCTCTCGGCGCCGACCTCACCTTCACGGTGCAGACCCCCTTCGGAGAGGTCACGCAGGAGGAGCACTACGACTTTTCGGTGTGCGGCATCATAGAAGATCCCATGCACATGGCGACCCGCAAGGACCCCTCTCTCCTCTTCCGCGACGAAGAGGACGAGCCCAAGGAGCTGGAGTCCGTCCTCTACATCTTCGATTCCCGCTTCTTCGACGAGGGGCACGCCCCCAACGTGGGAGATGTCGCCGTCCGCCTCCCCGCGCATCACGGCGAAGTGCTCTCTTCCGCCTATAAAAATTATGTGGAAGAGGAGAAAGCCGCCCTCGAGGAGCTTCTCGGCGTAGACCGCAAGGCGGAGATACTCACCCTCTCGGAAAACTACAGCTTCGCCTCCTTCCATGAGTATGCCGCCAAGATCGGGGGCATCGGCTATGTGATGATGGCGGTCTTTCTGGCGGTGACCCTCCTCGTGGTGCTCTCCACGATGATCCGCCTCCTCGACGAAGAGCGCGGGCAGATCGCATGTCTCACGACGCTCGGCTATTCGCCCTTCTCCATCCTCGCAAAATATCTCCTCTTCGCCGCCATCGGCACGATCGTCGGCGCCCTGCTCGGGTATTTTGCGGGGCTGGGGCTCTCCTATATCATCTATCGGAATTTCGACTGGAACTACTCGCTCCCGCCCTACCCCGCGGGGATGAACCCCGTCTTCTCGCTCGTCATTGCGGCGATCATCGTGCTCTCCACCCTGCTCGCGACTCTGCTTGCGGGGCGGCTCAAACTGCGGGAGCGCCCTGCCGACCTCCTCCGTCCCCGCCCTCCCCGCTCGGGAAGGAAGGTCCTCCTCGAGAAGATCCCCCTGCTCTGGAACCGATTTTCCTTCCGCTATAAGTCCTCCCTTCGGAATGTCTTCCGCTATAAAATTCGCTTTTTTATGACGGTCATCGCGGGCATGGCTGCCACTGCGCTTGTCCTCGCGGGGCTCGCCGTCCTCGATTGCTGCCTCTTTCAGGATGTGGGCACGGCCGCCATGATCGGGGTGGGCATCGTCGTCGTCATCTTCGCCGCCCTCCTCGACTTCGTCGTCATCTACACGCTCACCAATATCAATGTCTCCGAACGGGAGCGTGAACTCGCGACCCTCATGGTGCTCGGATATCATGACAGGGAGGTCACGGGGTATATCTTCCGCGAGATCTATATGACGGGCGGGATCGGGATCGCACTCGGCCTTCCCCTCGGCTGTCTGCTCTGCTACTGCATCTTCGAAGTCATGGGCTTCGGCTCCATCCCCGGCATCAGTTGGTTCGTGTGGCTCCTCGCGCCCCTCCTCTCCGCGCTCTTTACCTTCCTCGTCACGCGCATGCTTGCCCACAAGATCAAGAAGATAAACATGAACGAATCGCTCAAGGCCATCGAGTAAAAAGAAAGGACAGCGTCTCTCGCTGTCCATGATTTTTTCGAAAAACCGCCCCCATGTGCGCTTTTTCCTTCTCTCAGATCACTCCGCCGCCGCTCGGCAACATCCCCCCGTACATGAACAGGAGCATCAAACAATAGGCGATGAAGAGGATCTCAAGCACAATCGAGATCGAGCTCAGGATGATGCCCGCAAGTGCCAATCCCTTACCGCTTCCGCCGTAGCGCGGCGCGTTGCGATAGCCGATGATGGAGCAGACCAGTCCCACGATCGTAAAGACGAAGGAAAAGACAAACCCGATGATCGCAAGGGTATTGACCTCCTTTCTTTCGGGCTCCGTCGCCACAAGCGGCCTCACGGGCACGCCGCACCTTGGACAGATGACGGCTCTGTCATCGATTTGACTTCCGCAATTTGAACAAAACATCTTTTACCTCCACGTAATGTCATGCAAGCGCATTCTCCATGGCCGCCAGCACGAAAGGATACATCGCAATCGCGATGACGACCCAAATGACGGAGATAATGAGTCCCGCGATCGCGAGCCCCTTTCCTTTTCCGCCGAATTTAGGCGCCTGCACGAGTCCGATGATGGAGAAGACGATCCCCAACCATCCGCCGAGAATGGAGAAGATGAGCCCGAGGACCGCAAAGATATTGGTCTTCTGCTCGGTCGTCGCCGTCGTGGAATACGGTTTCACGGGCACGCCGCACTTCGGACAAATGGTGGCGTTGTCATCGATCTCGCTTCCGCAAGTTGGACAAAACATACCAAGATACCTCCTTATTAAGATTCCTATACCATTTTACCATACTCCGCACTTCCCGTGATATCGTTTTCAATATCTTCTGTACATCTTTCGGGACAAGTCCTGTCTTTTGCGGATCGCGGGGGCGGAATTTCGGAAAAATTTTCGAAATGCCCCAAAAGCGTTTGACAAACGGGCGCGCGGGGTATATGATATACACACAAAAATTTATGGGCCTGTTACGGATTCGATTGCAAGCGGATCTCGACGGACGCACGCCGGAGGCTCGGCTCCGTAAAAACGGGAAAATTTTAATTGCTGATAATAAAAGCAGAAGAACCGCTACCCGTCGCGCTTCGGCTCGCCGCGTAGCACTTGCGGCGTAAACTCATACGCTCCGTCCTCCCCGCATTGCCTACGGTGCGGGTGCAGGGCGTCAATCAAGTAGGGAACGTTGTGCCTCGGCGGACCTCCCCCGATGCATGATGAATTCCGGAGGTGTGCCCCCGAAAGAGTTTGTCTATGGACTCTTCGGGAGCGAGACTGACCACAGACTAAGCGTGTAGTGTCCGCGAATGAACCTTGTAAGACCGGAGTTCGACTCTCCGCAGGTCCACCATAACAAGCAAATACGCACCCTACATTATTGACGGGATCGTGTTTGCTATCGACACAAAACACCGCTTCAAAGAATGAGGCGGTGTCTTTTTGTTATTTACTTTTTGTCGGTTTCGTCCGACTCACTCGGCTTGTCCGTTTCGGCTGTTTGCTTCGTGAAAAGCCGTTTGAGGAAGTCAAAAATCTTTGCGAACAGATTGCCAACCGAGGTTGCTTTAATAAGGTTGTAGCAAGTCTGATTTAGCAAGAGAATTGCTGCCGCAAGAGCCAAGAAGTAGTTGACCTCGAACTGTTTCAGTACAAGCAAATAGATAGCGGAGCCGATGAGCGAGAACGCCACCGAGATGCCTATGTACAGGTAATGGCGATACTTTTCCTCAACTTTGGAGAAGCAGTTATAATGCTTCAAGATGCCGAGAATACCGATCCCCGTAAGCGCGATGAGCGTGAGAACGAGTCCGTAGTTTTTCAAAAATATGAGCATTTCTTCCATGATATTTTACCTCCAATTATTTTGTTTCGATGGGTGGTTCTTCGGGGAGAGCCATAATGTCATCGTATAGTTTTGTAATGACACCGTTTCCCCCGAGTTCGTGGTAGGCTTCATACGCCCGCCTTGCGCTTTCTTTGGCGTATATCGGGCAAAACTTCTTCTCGGTGTATGATGATTGTACGAAAAACAGTAATTTAGCGGAGGAAGTAATGCCAAAAATAACTTTTGAAGAAATTAAGTCTTTGTTATTAAAAAGTATAAATGAGTGTGATTGTGAAGCTGAATTGAGTTTAACATTTGCAGACAAAGACAATGAGTATATGATTATAATTTATCACGACCATTGCTCATTTCAAAGGTGTGGAACGTCCGAACAACAGAGCGGTGAATATAATTACTCAACATTAGATGAATTATATAAGGCACAACAAATAGACAACATTGTTTTAGAAAGAGATTGGGACAAAATTAAAGATATTCAAAGTATAGATTTGGAAATATTAGGTCTTTGGTAAAGTTTTGAATTATTGGAACAATGGAATGCAAGATAAATTTCAATTTACGGAGACTACAAAGAAAGCGAGGACGTTTGTCCTCGCCTTTTGCATAGAAAAATGGGACACAAGTCTGTTCAACTTACGTCCCATTGGCGCAGAGAAAGGGATTTGAACCCTTGTATACATTCCTGCATAACACGATTTCGAATCGTGCGCGTTCAGCCGCTCCGCCATCTCTGCATCATTGCTATTTTACACAATCCGTGCCAAAAAAGCAACCGTTTTTGCCCGCTTTTACGAAAAAACTTCCCTCAGAAGAGATCGCTCGATCTTCCGCTCCCGAAAAGGTCGATAAAGGCGCGCAGCGCGAACTGCATGTTGCTGTTCTGCGGGACCGCCATGCCGATGGAGCGGAGGGGCATGGTGGGCTGGACATTGAGCTCATAGAGGAGCCCCTCGGAGAGACGGCGCTGTGCGTATTCGCGCGGAATACACCCGATCCCCATGCCGTCGGTGACGAGCCGCTTCATGAAATCCCAGCTGTCGACCTCCACCGAGGGCGCGATCTTCACGCCGAAAGAGCGGCAGAAGGTATCGAACGAGGCGCGGGCCACGGTGTGCTCCTTCATGAGGAGCAAGGGATATTGCTGGATATCGCCGAGGGAAAGTTCGCGGTCGCGGAGCTCGGAAAAGGCCTTGCCCGCGATGAAGACATCGTGCAGGATCTGGATGGGTTTGCCGAGTAAAATTTCGTCGTCGTCATCGATGGGAAGATTGAGAAATCCCACGTCGCAGCGGTCCGTCTTGAGGCACTCGATGATCTTGGGCGAGACATCGGAGATGAGCTCGATCTTGATCTGGGGATAGCAATTGCGGAATTCCACGATCTTGCTCGAGAGGACATATTGAAAGATAGACGCGGAGGCGCCGATGCGGAGGGTACCCGAGGCGGTCTCGCGGATCTCGGCGAGCTTTTCCTCCACGCCGCTGAGGAGCTTCATGGCCTTCTCGACATCTTTATATACGATCTCCCCGCCCTGTGCGGTGAGCTTCATCCCCTTGCGGACGCGGTTAAAGAGCGGAGTCCCGAGCTGCGCCTCGAGCTGGCGGATCGCCTGTGAGACGGCGGGTTGGGAGATAAAGAGCTCGTCGGCCGCCTTCGTCAGGCTTCCGCAGCGCGCGACGATATAAAATACCCGATACAGGTCGAGGTTTATGACCGCAGGTCCGTTTTTCTGCTCGATCTTCATATCCATCCTCCTTATTTCCCCACGCAGAAGCGCGAAAAGATCTCATCTACAATGTTTTCGGAAGCCGTCTCGCCCGTGATCTCGCCGAGTGCGGTATATGCCCTTCGGAGCTCCTCGGCGTAGATCTCCGCGGGAAGTCCCCTACCCATGGCGTCGAGGGCGGCCTTTGCGGCGGAATGGGCGCGCTCCACGGCGTGGAAGTGCCGCTCTACGATGAGGGTCCCCTCCGTCTCTCTGCCATAGCCGCGCTCGTAGATGAGATCTAAGAGTGCGTCGAGCCTCTCCCCCGTCTTTGCGGAGACGGAGATGTCGCACCCCTCTCTCCTTCCGAGGTCGCACTTTGCTCCCACCGTGATGACGGGCGTCCCCACGGGCAGGGTCACGCCGTCCCCCTCCTCCTTCAGATAGACGATGAGATCGGCGGCGCGCACGGCATTTTCCGCACGGCGCACCCCCTCCGATTCGAGCGCATCGCATCCTTCGCGAAGTCCCGCCGTGTCGATGAGGCGGAAGAGAACGCCGCGATAGACCACCTCGCCCTCGAGGGTGTCGCGGGTGGTGCCCGCGATGTCCGAAACGATGGCGCGGTCGTAGCCGAGCAGCGCATTGAAGAGGGAACTCTTGCCCGCATTGGGCCTGCCCATGAGCACGACCGAGACGCCCTGCCGCGTCTTCCTGCCGAGTTCATGCGTCGCGAGAAGTTTGGAAAGCGAGGCCTCTATCTCGGACATGGCATGGGCAGAGACGGTCAAAGCGTCCGAAGCGAGGTCCTCCTCCGGGAAGTCGAGGTCGGCCTCGGCGCTCGCGAGCGCGGTGCGGATGAGGGACTGCAGGCGCCTTCCCTCCTCCGAAAATTTTTCGCGGTAGAGTTGATAGCCCGCACGAACCTGCGCCTCGGAAGTTGCCGAGATCATCTCCGCCATCCCCTCTGCCGCGGACAAGGTGAGCTTACCGTTTAAGAAGGCGCGGCGGGTGAATTCGCCCCGCTCCGCAAGGCGTGCCCCAAGCGCTACCGTGCGGCGCAGGATCCCGCGTGCGATCTCCCTGCCGCCGTGGCAGTGAAACTCCGCCACATCTTCCCCCGTGAAGGAAACGGGCGCGCGGAACCAGACGAGAAAGCCGAAGTCGCGGAAATCTCCGCCGTCGATCTCCCCGGCATACATGCGGTTGGGCTCGAGCTCGCCCTTCCGCGAAAACATCTGTCTTGCGATGCCGAGCGCCCCCTCTCCGCTCATGCGGATGATGGCGACGCCGCCCTGTCCTTCGGGCGTGGCAATTGCCGAAATGACCATTTTCCTATAAGCCCTGCTTGTATTGCTGCACGATTTTCCGCGTTGGCTATAACTACAGCTTATACTTATTATAACAGACGGCGGCGCGTTTGTAAACTGATTTCACGAAAAAAAGTCCCTCCCGAGGGGAAAACGGGAGGGACTTTTTGCGATTTCAGAGGACGGTGCGGGCGGGATGACAGCAGAAATAGACGATCTGATAGCGCTTCGCAAGCTCGGCGAGGAGGGCCCTTACGCGCGCCATGTGCGCTTCGTCCAGCCCCGTGAAGGGGTCGTCCATCACGAGGAAGGGCGACTCGTCGGGATACATCCCCTCGAGGAGGGCGAGACGGATGCAGAGCGCCGCGAGGGCACGCTGCCCCGCGCTCAGGTGCTCCGCGCTCCGAAGCTCCCCCGCCCGCTCGAAGGAGAGGTGCATCTCCCTGTCAATGACGACCTTTTCGCCGAGGGCGCACTCCAGAAGGAGGGCAAATTTTTCATACCGCTGCTGCACGGGTCCCAGATAGCGGGCCTTCATGGACTTCTCCGCCTCGGCGAGGTAGGTGCGCGTCCTGACGAGGAGGTCATAGCGTGCCCTGTACCCCTTGAGCCGCTCCTCCGCCTCGCGGTACGCCCGCTCCCTGGCGGGAAGGGCCTCGACGAGCGCCTCGGCCTCGGCAATGCGTCCGTCGAGGGCCGCGAGCTCGCGCTGTGCCCGCATGCCGTCGTCCTCACGGGCGCGGCTCTCCCTCGCGGGGCGGACGGTGAGGCCGTATTCTCTGCGGAAATTCTCTGCCCGCCGCCTCAGCTCCTCCGCGCGGGCGAGGAGGGTATCGCGCTCCCCGATCGCCGAAGAGATGCCCCTCAGCTGACCCGAAAGATCGGAAAAATCGGGGGCGATGCCGTAGCGCGAGAGGATGTCCGTGCAGGTCGCTCTCAAGGCGGAAATGCGGCGGGAAATTTCATTTTGACGCGCCTCATCGCGGACATGGTCGGTACGCAGACGGTCATATTCCGAAATGAGGGCACGAAGCGCTGCCGCCGCCCGCGCGGGTTCCCCCTCCAGACCATAGCGGGAGAAGAGGTCGCTCCTCCCCTCCTTTCTGAAAAGCGCAAGAACTGCGGCGAGCACGCCGAGCGCCATGACAGAGGCCCCCGCAATGGTCTGCACAAAGAGCAGGGCCGCCCCGCCCGCAAGGAGAAGGGCCGCGAGGAGGAAGAGGACCGTCCTGAGGCCGCCCCTTTTGCCGTGCTCCGCCTCCGCGATCTCCCGCTCGGAGGGCACGCCGCGGGCAAAGAGCTTCTCGAGCTCCTTTCGTCTTCCGTCCTCCCCTTCGGTATGCATGCCGAGCGCCGCAAGCTCCTTTGCCGCCTCGCTCACTTTCGCGCATTCCTCCGCGGTCGGAAGTCCGTGCGGGTACCTTCGTTCTGCCTCTTCGCGCGTCCGCCTCTCGTCCTCTGCGATGCTGTCGTAGGTCTCCCAGCGCTGATCGGCGAGGGTCGCCGCAAGGCGGGCCGCCTCCGCTTCCTTCCCCCGCCCTATCTCGCGGACGAGCTCCTCTCTGCGGGCATATTGCTCGCCGAGTCTCTCCTCCAAGGCGCGGATTCGCTCGCATTCTCCGCCCAGCCGCACTGCCTCCTCCGCCGTGCGGGAGATGAGGTCATTGGACCCGCGCGCGGCCTTATACCGCTTCGCCGCTCGGTCCAGAAGGGCATATGCCCGCTCGATGCCCGCGCCGTCCGCCGCCATCACAAAGCGGTTGAGGCGTGCGTCGATGTCCGCCGTGGGCGAGAGCTCTATCTCGTCCGAGGTGAGAAAGGCGGTGCGCTCGAAGGAGGCCTCGTCCATGCCGAAGAGGAACTTCCCGGGTTCCTCCATGCGCACGGGAGTCCCCTCTTCATAGACGCGGAGGAGGTCGCGCGCCTCGCTCGTGCGGTCAAAGGTACGCTCGATGCGATAGGTCTTCCCGCCCGCCGAGAAGACGAGACTGCCGCCGAAGCGGGCTCCCGAGAAGGGCGCATACCGCACGCGCGCATTGAATGCGCCGTTTTTCCGCACCGAGGGGAGGCCGTAAAACATGGCCTTCAGAAAGTCGGCAAGGGTGGTCTTTCCGCTGCCGTTTTCATAGTGAAATTGGGTAATGCCCCCACGAAATCCGATGTCCGCGCCGACAAGCGCACCGAAGCCCTCGATGTGGCAGGAGAGAAGTTTCATTCGATGTCCTCCCCCGCAAGCGCGCCGAGGCCGAGGGCGAGGATCTCTCGCCGCTCCTCCTCTTTCAGGTCTTTGTCGGCGAGTACACGGCGGACGAATTCTCCGCGCAGGGAGACCTCTTCCGCGAGTCTTCCGAGGTCGGTCTTTCGCGCCGTCCTGTCCCTGACCGTGACAAAGAAGTAGTCCCGCCCTATGAGTCGGGTCAGCTCCTCGCCCTGTCCGCCGAAGGAGGCCTCGCCCGTGAGCGTGATGCGAAGGAGATCGTCGCGTCTCGCCGCGGAGCGTGCCACGACAGCGCGATAGACCTCGTAGGCCCCATCCATGTCCGAGACGTCGATGGATATTTCCTCAAACCGACGGCGTGAACAGGGGATAAACTGCGCCTTTACGGGGCGCGCTGTGTCGAGGAGGAGGAAGCCCTTTTCGCCCGTCTCGTCGAAGCCGCGCCCCTCGAGACAGCCGCTGTATGCATAGATGCCCCGCTCGTCGAGCCGCTCCGCACGGCAGGTGTGGAGATGGCCGAGGGCGAGGTAGTCGATGCCCCGCCCGCGCAGCTCTTTGAGGTCCACTTCGCCGCCCTCGCCCGCCTGCCCGTGCAGGAGCACGAGGTTGCACTTCTCCCGCGGAAGACGGAGCCCCGCATAGAGGGAGCGCGCATTTTTCGGCGTGCGCTCGATGCCCGTAATGAGGACATCGCCCACTTCATAGGACTTCCATTCGTCCGAAAAGGTGTAGAGGTTGGGAAGTTCCTCGCTGTAGGACTGCGCGCCGTCGTGGTTGCCGCGCAGGTAGAAAAAGGCTATCGCGGGGTGCGCCCGCACGACGCTGTAGAAGAACTGCTTGTCCTTTTTGAGCGGACGGTCGGAGTCGAAGAGGTCCCCCGCGATCAGGATGACGCCCACGCCCGTCTTTTCCGCATAGTCCACCATCCCCGCAAACGAGGCGCGCACAGCGCCCTTCCTCTCCTCCGCGACCTCCGCGGGCAGCGAGGAAAGGGGGGACCCGAGATGGATATCCGCACAATGAATGATCTTCACCGCTTCCTCCTCTTTTTATGAAGACGGCCCCGCATGGAGCCGTCTGTCGTCATCAGAAATCATCGAACGGATCTTCGTCCTTCGTCTCCGAAGTTCCTCCGCCGAAGTCGGAGAAGGGCTCCTCGGGCTGCCCGCCGCCCTGTCCATAGGGACCGTTTTGTCCATAGGGACCGTTTTGTCCGTAAGGGCCGTTCTGTCCATAGGGGCCATTCTGTCCGTAAGGGCCACCCTGTGCCCTTCTGCGCGCCTCCTCCTGCTCGCGGCGATAGGCGTCGATGCCGTCGGGAGCGGGGGCATTGTTGCGGACGGCGAAGAGCACGGGGCCGCGCAGCGAGATGACGGCGAGGAAGGTCATGAGGACGGGACCGCGGAGATAGTACTTGCGGAAGATGGCATAGAAGACGACCGCGATCAGCACGATAAACACGAGGTCGACGGCAAACTGTGCCACCGTGAGATAGGTCTCCCCCTCGAAGAGCCAGCGGAAGGCCGCGGGGACGCGCGCGACGTCGGCGGCGAGATAGTAGGTCTCCTCCCCGAAGAGCGTGACGACCTCTTCGGTGGGATAGAGGCAGGTCACAATGTTGGCGATGACGGAAAAGACATTGAAGATCACGTTTGCGAGCTCCGCCAGCATGGCATAGAGTCCGCCCCGCTTCAGTTTGCAGCCGAAGAGTTTGGTCTCCCCCGCGATCTTGCCCGCATAGTAGGTATTCAGCAGGGGGACAAAGCCCATCCAGCGGTTTGCGAGTCCCTTCCGCTTCGCCATGGCGCTGAGTCCGAGGCCGCCCAAAATGAGGAAGACGGCATAGGCGGCGAGCGCCACGGGGATGCACCAGACGAGCACATTGAGATACCCGTTTGCAAATACGAGGATGTCCTCCGTCTCGGGCAAAAAGGCCTCCGCGATGGCGGTGACGAATGCATAGAGCGCAAAAAATTCCATATTGACCTCCTTATGGTTCCTCCCCGAAGGGATCGGGTGTGATGATGACCCGCTCGAGCGTGAGGCCCGCGGCGGGCATGGTCCTTGCAAGGAGCGAACGGCCGCCGCCCGCGAGCGCGCGGACGAGAAAGGCGGGATCCTTCCCAAGGCCTATCGCAAAGAGTTCGCCCGCGATGATGCGGACCATGTTATATAAAAATCCCTCTCCCGTGACCGAGATCTCGTACATGGTATGGTCCTTTTCGGTCTTCTCCTCGATCGTGACGGCGGAGACGGTGCGCACCGTCGTCTTTGCGGAGGAGCCCGTGGAGGAGAAGGCGGCGAAGTCGTGCCTGCCCGTAAGGAGCTCGGCCGCCGCCCGCATGCGGGAAAGGTCGGGCATCCGCTCGAGGCGCACCGCATAGCGCATGAGGAGGGGAAGCTCGGCCTCCGCCGTGTAGGCACGGTAGCAGTAGGTCTTCTGCACGGAGGCCCTCGTCACGTCGAAGCCTTCGGGAGCCGCCGCCGACCTCTTTACCCGAAGGTCGGGCGGGAGGATGCGATTGAAGCATTCGCGGAGCTTTTCCGCGGGCGCCGAGGTCTCTCCGTCGAGATGGACGAAGTGCTCGCGCGCATGGACGCCCGCATCCGTCCTGCCGCAGCCCACGACGCGCGTGGGCACGCCGAAGACCTTTTCCGCGGCGCCTTCGAGGACGCTCTGCACCGTCCTCTCCCCCTTCCCCTGTCTCTGAAAGCCCGAGAAGTGCGTGCCGTCATAGGTGATGCACAGGACGTATCTCATCAAAAAACGCTCCCCATATACACATTCAGCAGCACGACCCCCGTCACGAGCGCCGCGCCGACGAGAAATCCCACGAGGTCCCTCGGACCGAAGGCGAGCTTCTTGTACTTGATGCGCTTCTTGCCCGCCATGTAGCACCGCGCGTCCATCGCCTCGGCGAGATCGCCCGCAATGCGGAAGGAGGAGATGAGCAGCGGGATGAGGATGGGCACGAGGGCGCGGACACGCCTTATGAGTCCCCCCGACTCGAAATCGGCTCCCCTCGCCTTCTGCGCGTTCTTGATGCGCTCCACTTCCCCCGTGAGTTCGGGGATCATGCGGAGGGCGATACTCATGACGAGCGCCACAACATGGACGCGGAAGATACTCTCGATCCCGTCGGTCAGGGCGACGGGGGTCGTGGTGTAGGTGAGCATGGAGGAGCATGTCACGAGGAGAAAGAGGCGGAGCACCAGAAAGAGCGCAAAGTAGATGCCCTCGCGATAGACGGCGAAAACTCCCCAGCTCCACAGCGGTTCGCCCTCTCCGTCGTAGAAGAAGATATAGATGACCGAAGTCACCGCGATGAGGATGACGACGCCGCGGACCGCCCTCAGGACCTTATGGATGGGCACGCGGGAAGAGAGGATGACCGCGATCATGACGAGGGCGCACAGCCCGATGCCCCAGAAATTTCTCGCCAGAAAGACGGAGGTGATATAGGCCGCCAGAAAGAGGAGCTTGAGGCGGGGGTCCAGCTTGTGGACAAAGGAGTCGACGGGATAGTATTGGCCGAACGCGACGTCTTTCATGCCTTCTCCCCCTTGCGCGCGAGGATGCGCCGCACGAAATCGGCCGCGGTGAAGTCGCAGTCCACCTCGATGCCCCGCTTGCGCAGTTCGAGGCAGAGTTTTGCGACGAGGGGGATATCGAGCCCCATCTTTTCGAGCTCCTCGCCGCGGCGGAAGAGTTCGCGGGGAGGAAGGACGTGCGTGACCCTTCCCTCGGCAAAGACCGCGGACATGGTACAGTTCTCCGCGATCTCATCCATGTCATGCGAGACGATGATGACCGTCTTGCAGAAGTCCCCGTGCAGGCGGTGGAGGAGCTCCATGATCTCCCGCTTTCCGCGCGGGTCGAGGCCCGCCGCAGGTTCATCGAGGATGAGCACTTCGGGCCGCGTGACGATGACCCCCGCGATGGCGGCGCGCCGCTTCTGCCCGCCCGAGAGTTCGAAGGGGGACTTTTCGGCCACCGAGGCATCGAGCCCGACGGCCTCGAGCGCCGCGTGTACGGCGGAGGAAATTTCCCCTTCGGTGGGGCGGTGTTTCCTGTCGGCGAAATTTTTGAGGCCGAAGGCGACATCGGCGGCGACCGTCTCCGCGAAGAGCTGGTACTCGGGGTATTGAAATACCATGCCCACCTTTTGCCGAAGGGCGGTATAGTCCGTCTTTTTGGAGGTGAGGTCATATTCCCCCACCGTGAGGACGGGCATGGGGTCCTCTCTCTTGGGATGCCGCCTGAGGGAACGGGGCAGGCGGATGAGCCCATTGAGGTGCTGCACAAAGGTAGATTTTCCGCTCCCCGTGTGACCGAGGATGCCGAAAAACTCCCCCTCCTCGATGGTGAGCGTGACATCTTTCAGTGCCTGCACGGCAAAGGGCGAGCCCGCGTTATAGGTATAATTTAAGTGTTCGGCTACGATCCGCATGTGAGCTCCTTTGCGATCTCGTCCGCCAAAATACGATAATCGAGAGTGGAGGATACGGACATGCCCCCCTCGTTTAATGCCTGCTCGATGGATCCGATCCTCGGAAGGTCAAGATTGTAGGTGAGGAGATCCTCCCTGCGCGAGAAGATCTCCGCGGGAGTGCCCTGCATGACGAGCTCGCCGCGGTTCAGGACGAGCGCCCTGTCCGCGAGCGCCGCCTCTTCGGGAAAATGGGTGATGACGAGGACTGTAATTTTCTTCTCCTCGCGGAGCCGTGCGATGACCTCCATGATCTCCCTCCTCCCGCGGGGGTCGAGCATGGCGGTGGATTCATCGAAGATCATGATGCGGGGAAGGAGGGCCAGCACGCCCGCAATGGCGATGCGCTGTTTCTGCCCGCCCGAGAGGCGCGCAATGGTCGCATGACGGTACTCCTCCATGCCCACCGCATGAAGGGCAAAGTCGATGCGCCGCCCGATCTCCTCGCGGGAAGTGCCCACATTCTCGGCGCCGAACGCCACATCGTCCTCCACGATGGAGGCGACGGTCTGGTTGTCGGGATTCTGGAAGACGACCCCCACTTCCCGTCTCACATCATAGAGATGCTTCTCGTCGAGCGGGGTCCCGAAGACGGAGATCTCGCCCCCGTCCCGCGTGAGGATGCCGTTGGCAAGGCGGGCGAGCGTCGATTTGCCGCTCCCGTTGTGCCCGAGAACGGCGACAAACTCCCCCTCTTCGACCGTAAAGCTCAGATTGTCGATGCGGAACTCCCCCTCCCCGTAGGAATAGGAGACCTGCCTGAATTCCAAAGCGTGCATAGTCCACTCGCAAAACTTCTTTCGAATATTATACCAAACCGCGCCGCAAAAAACAAGGAGAATGAGGTGAAAATCCGAAAAACATGGGATGAAAAAAGGGGCGCGCACGCCCCCTCCCGCCCCTTCGGAGGCGCTCAGCCGATGTAGTAAATTCTTCCGTCGCTGTAATACCTGATCTCCTCGCTGCCGACGCGGTAGATCCTTCCGTCGCTGTAGCGGGAAAATTCGCAGCTGCCGATCTTGTAGATCCTTCCGTCGCTGTAACGCGAGATCTCACTGCTTCCGATCCTATAAATTCTCCCGTCGCTGTAACGGGAAAACTCGCAGCTGCCGACCTTGTAGATCCTCCCATCGCTGTAACGGGAGATCTCACTGCTGCCGATCTTGTAAATTCTCCCGTCGCTGTAACGGGAGATCTCACTGCTTCCGATCTTATACACTCTGCCGTCGCTGTAGCGCGAGATGTCGGCATTTGCGACACGGTAGACCCGCCCGTCGCTGTAACGGGAGATGTCGCTGCTGCCGATCCTATACACTCTCCCGTCGCTGTAGCGCGAGATATCGAGATCGCCTATTCTGTACACTCTTCCATCACTGTAGCGGGAGATGTCCCCCGAAAAGCGCGCGTAGAGGTTGAGGTCGGTGTCAAGGTAGAGGTTGCCTCCGACGTTGATGAGGAAGGGAAAAGTTTCGGGAAGCGCGAGCGCATTGCCGCCCATGTCCGCGATGGGGACATAGAGATCCCCGCACGTCATGCCGAAGTTGAGCAGATTTCCGCTGAAGTCGAGCTGTACAAACATATCATGCCTCCTCGTTAATTTTTGTGGATGATCCGCCGGATGCTCCAATAGATGCTGCCGATCCAGAAACCGCTGCCGGGCTTTGCCCAGATCGTCACGATGGCTCCATTCGGGAGCTCCGTCTTGTAATAGCGCTCCGTGACTTCCGTCACGGTCTCCTCGTAGTACGTGCCGTCCGACTTCTCGGATATGATGACATCGCCCTTACAGACGGTGATCGTCTTGGGCTCTTCGCGGTAGTCCTCGATGGCGGGGTCGTAGTATCTCTCGATGGTGTAGGTCATGACATTCTCCTTCGGCGCCCGCAGGCGGTTTGATGGGTCTATTATAGCAGACTCGCGGCGTTCTGTCAAGAAAATTTTTACATTGCATGCCAATGCGCCCATGCGGATGCGCGCACGCGAAAAATTTCGGCGAAAGCGGCAAATTTCCGTGTGAAAAAATCGGCGGGAACGATTGACAGCGCGCCCAAAACGGGTTATAATATTGACTGTTGGCAAGACGAAGTTTTGCTGCGCAAAAATATCTGAAAAACATTTATGGAGGTTTCTCGATGACAAAGATGACGATCGACGGCAATACCGCCGCCTCGCACGTCGCTTACGCCTTCTCGGAAGTGGCTGCGATCTATCCCATCACCCCCTCCTCGCCCATGGCGGAATCCGCGGACGAGTGGGCGACTCAGGGCAGAGTGAATATGTGGGGCCAGAAGCTCCGCATCACCGAAATGCAGTCCGAAGGCGGCGCCGCCGGTGCCGTGCACGGCTCCCTCTCCGCAGGTGCGCTCACCACGACCTACACGGCTTCTCAGGGACTTCTCCTCATGATCCCCAATATGTATAAGATCTCGGGCGAACTCCTTCCCATGGTCATGCACGTCTCGGCCCGTGCGCTCGCCGCGCATTCTCTGAATATCTTCGGCGACCACTCCGACGTCATGGCTTGCCGCCAGACGGGATTTGCGATGCTCGCGAGCTGCTCGGTGCAGGAGGTCATGGACCTCGCCACCGTCGCCCATCTCTCCACCCTCCGCGCGAGAGTGCCCTTCCTCAGCTTCTTCGATGGATTCCGTACCTCGCACGAGGTCTCCAAGATCGACACCATCGACTACGACGAACTCAAGGCCCTCTTCGACAAGAAGGGACTTGCCGCCGACGTCGCCGCCTTCAAGGCTCGCGCGCTCAACCCCGAGCATCCCATCCAGCGCGGCACGGCGCAGAACGGCGATACCTATTTCCAGAACAGAGAGACGGCCAATAGCTACTATCTCGCCACGCCTGCCATCGTGCAGGAGATGATGGACGAGGTCTCCGCCCTCACGGGCAGGAGCTACCACCTCTTCGACTATGTGGGCGCTCCCGATGCGGAAGAGGTCGTCGTGATCATGGGCTCTGGCGCCGAGACGGTCGAGGAGTCCATCAATAAGCTCAATGCGCAGGGCAAGAAGTACGGTCTCATCAAGGTCCGCCTCTATCGTCCCTTCGTGGCAGATGCCTTCATCGCCGCCATCCCCGCGAGCTGCAAGAAGATCGCCGTCCTCGACAGGACGAAGGAACCCGGCTCCCTCGGCGAGCCCCTCTACCTCGACGTCTGCACCGCTCTCCTCGAAAAGGGCGTCTCGGGCATCAAGGTCGTCGGCGGCAGATACGGCCTCGGCTCCAAGGAGTTCAATCCCTCCATGGTGCTCTCCGTCTATAAGAACCTCGAACAGGAGGAGCCCAAGAACCACTTCACCGTGGGCATCTTCGAAGATGTGACGAACAGCTCCCTCGACTTCTCCGAGAAGTTCGATGCTGCTCCCGCAGGCTCCACCTCCGCGAAGTTCTACGGGCTCGGCTCGGACGGCACGGTGGGCGCCAACAAGAACTCCATCAAGATCATCGGCGACCACACCGACATGTACGCGCAGGCTTACTTCTTCTATGATTCGAAGAAGTCGGGCGGCATCACCGTCTCCCACCTCCGCTTCGGCAAGACGCCCATCCAGAGCGAGTACCTCATCGACGCGGCGGACTTCATCGCCTGCCATAACCCCTCGTACGTCATCCGCTATGACATGACGACCGACCTCAAGGAAGGCGGGTCCTTCCTTCTGAATGCTCCCTGGACGACCGTGGAGGAGCTCGAGAAGAATCTCCCCGCAAAGATGAAGAATGCGCTCGCCGCAAAGCACGCCAACCTCTATGTCATCGACGCTATCTCCATCGCGCGCGGTCTCGGGCTGGGCGGCAGGACGAATACCATTCTCCAGTCCGCGTTCTTCTGCATCAATGAGCAGATCATGCCCTATGCCGATGCGGTGGACTACATGAAGAAGATGGCCTATAAGTCCTTCGCGAGAAAGGGCGACGCCATCGTTCAGATGAACTACAACGCCATCGATTCCGCAAAGGAGCACCTCGTGAAGATCGAGATCCCCGCGTCGTGGGCGACCACGACGGAGGGCGCCGAGATGGTCAAGCTCGCCGACAACGACTACTTCCGTTCGGTCATCGCTCCCATCCTCGCACTCGAGGGCGACAAGCTTCCTTCCTCCGCCTTCAATGCGGACGGCTCCGTGCCCACCGGTACGACCAAGTATGAGAAGCGCGGCGTCGCCGTCACCGTGCCGCAGTGGAACATCGACAAGTGTATCCAGTGCAACCAGTGCTCCTTCGTCTGCCCGCATGCGTGCATCCGTCCCTATCTCGTGGAAGAGGGTGCCGCCGTTCCCGCAGAGTTTGCTGCAAAACCCGCCCTGCAGGCCAAGGGATATACCTTCCGCATGCAGGTCTCCCCGCTCGACTGCATGGGATGCGGCGTCTGCGCCGAGGTCTGCCCCGTCAACCAGAAGGCACGCAACGATGCCGAGAAGGCGGGCGCCAAGGTCGATCCCGCCGCATGCGCACTCAACATGGTCCCCTTCGCACAGGTGGAAGAAGTGGAAGCGAAGAACTGGGAATTCGCCCAGACCCTTCCCGAAGTTCCCGCCGAGGTCACCGCAAAGATGGCCGATGTGAAGAGATCGCAGTTCACGCCCGCCCTCTTTGAGTTCTCGGGCGCATGCGCAGGCTGCGGCGAGACGCCCTATGTCAAGGTGCTCACCCAGCTCTTCGGCGACCGCATGATCGTCGCCAATGCCACGGGCTGCTCCTCCATCTACGGCGGCTCCTCCCCTACCTGCCCCTACACCGTCAATAAGCAGGGCCACGGTCCCGCATGGGCGAACTCCCTCTTCGAAGACAATGCGGAGTTCGGCTATGGCATGAACCTCGCCTATAAGGCACGCCGCGCGGCGCTCGCCGACAAGGCAGCCAAGCTCGCCGAGATGTGGGCGGAATATCCCGAATGCCGGAAGGTCCTCACCGACTGGATCGAAAACATGAACGACGCCGAGGGCAGCAAGGCGGCCGCGGCGGCACTCGTCGCCGACCTCGAGAAGTGCAAGGCGGAGTGCGAGGGCGAAGAGCTCGACCTCGTGAATGAGATCCTCGCCGAAAAGGATTGCCTCGTCAAGAAGTCCTTCTGGATCATCGGCGGCGACGGCTGGGCATATGACATCGGCTACGGCGGACTCGACCACGTGCTCGCATCGGGCGAAGACGTCAATGTGCTCGTCCTCGACACCGAGGTCTACTCCAATACGGGCGGTCAGGCCTCGAAATCGACCCCCATTGGCGCAGTTGCGAAGTTCGCTTCGAGCGGCAAGCGCATCAAGAAGAAGGATCTCGGCATGATCGCGGCAAGCTACGGCTATGTCTATGTCGCGCAGTGCGCCATGGGTTCCGACAAGGCGCAGCTCGTCAAGGCGCTCAAGGAAGCCGAGGCCTACAAGGGACCTTCCCTCATCATCTGCTACGCCCCCTGCATCAACCACGGCATCAACATGACGAAGTCGCAGGCCGAAGAGAAGAGCGCGGTGGAGTGCGGATACTGGCAGCTCTATCGCTACAATCCCACGCTCGCGGCGGAGGGCAAGAACCCCTTCACCCTCGATTCCAAGGATCCCACGGGCGACTACCAGAAGTTCATCCTCGGCGAAACGCGCTACGCCTCCCTCAAGAAGACGCAGCCCGCCGTTGCCGACGAACTCTTCAAGCAGACGGAAGAGAGCTCCAAGGAGCGCCTCGCCGGCTATAAGAAGATGGCAGGACAAGAATAACTCATAACTCCGATAAGGGCCCTCGCTCGCGCGGGGGTCCTTTCGGTAAATTTACATAAAAGGAGCATGATATGGACGAATTGAAATTGACGAAGGAGTGGGACAAGGTATTTGAAAAGAGCGACGAAGTGACGCACGAAAAGGCGACCTTCCATAACCGCTACGGCATCACGCTCGCATGCGACGTGTATAAGCCGAAGGGTGCTTCGGGAAAGCTGCCCGCGATTGCCGTGTGCGGCCCCTTCGGCGCGGTCAAGGAGCAGTCTTCGGGGCTGTATGCACAGGAGATGGCAAAGCGCGGTTTCCTCGCCATTGCCTTCGACCCCTCCTTTACGGGCGAAAGCGGCGGGTCTCCCCGCTATGTCGCCTCCCCCGACATCAATACCGAGGACTTCTCGGCGGCGGTGGACTTCCTCTCCTGCCGCGAAGATGCGGATGCGGAGAAGATCGGCATCATCGGCATCTGCGGCTGGGGCGGCATGGCGATCAACGCCGCGGCGATGGACACGCGGATCAAGGCGACGGTCGCCTCCACCATGTACGACATGACGCGGGTCAATGCAAAGGGCTACTTCGACGAGGCGGACAGCGAAGAGGCGCGCTATGAGACGAAAAAGGCCCTCAATAGCCAGCGCATCGCCGACTACAAGAGCGGAAATTATGCGCTCGCGGGCGGCGTCGTCGATCCC
The DNA here is from genome assembly GCA_947597925.1 of uncultured Clostridia bacterium. Taxonomy (GTDB): domain Bacteria; phylum Bacillota; class Clostridia; order Christensenellales; family Borkfalkiaceae; genus Gallimonas. The sequence goes on from CANQFA010000003.1 coordinate 66,811, forward strand.
CTTCCCGCCGATGCGCCCTTCTTCGTCAAGGACTATTATGACTACTATAAGACAAAACGAGGGTACCATGTCCGAAGTCTGAACTCCAATTTGGGTTGGAACAAGACCTCGGCGCTCTCCTTTATGAATATGCCCATCCTGACATACAGCGACGAAATAAGGAGTGCCGTCCTCCTCATCCACGGCGACAGGGCGCACTCCTGCTACTTCTCGAAGGACGCCTACGCCGCCATGGCAAAGGGAAAATTCGCACAGAATAAGGAGCTCCTGCTCATCCCCGGCGCCGTACACACCGACCTCTACGACAGGCTCGACATCATCCCCTTCGAGAAAATGACACAATTTTTCAAAGAAAACTTTTCATAACTTCCATCGAAAAACGCTTCGGGTCCCCCGAAGCGTTTTTCGATGGAATATCTTTACTGCAACATAAGCCAGGCGGTAAATTGCGAGAAGAGCTCCTCCATCTTTCCATAATACTCGCGGAAGGTCTCCCCGATGTATGTAAAGAGCGCCCCCTTCCAATCTTCACTCAAAATGGGAAAGGCGCAGGAGAATTTCCCGCGTGGGGACGAGACGAAGTACTCCTTAGAGCACCACTGTCCGCCGAGCATTGCGCTCCCCTTCCCGATCATGAACCGCCGCACGAGGCTCTCCTCGTATTTCCCGCCCTTCCCGTAACATTTCACCGTCATCTGCGTGGTGATCTCCGCGGGGTCTTCGGGCATGACGAGCTCGAGATAGAAGTAGTAGTTGCGCGCGTCGCAGTTCGCATCTCCCCACCAAATCTTATTTTTCGAGATCCTGTACCAGATGTCCCGCGTCACGTCGGATACGAAGACGCCCTCGCGCGATTCCTCGCGATAGTCGCGGATCTCCGCGCCGCCGAAGAGCTCTCCGCTCAGGAGGGCCCGCTCGACCTCTCGCTTTGCCTCCGCGTACTTCGCCTCTGCCTCCCTCAGCATGCGCGTCAGTGCCGCATAGTTTTGAAGTATCAATTCATCCGATTCCATGAGATTTCCCCTTCTCCTGATAAAATATCTGCGGATATGCCGCGCGAAGTCGCCGCAGAACCCCTCTTCGCTCTCCAAAAGGGATGCGAGTTCGCTGTACGTCATGACGGCGAACGCCTCGCAGTGCGGATACGACCCATTGTAATCGGGCTTCAGATAGAGAAATGCGTTCCGCGTGCTCCGATATTGTTCGGTGACGACCCTGCAGTACTCCTCCGTCTGATTGCCGTGCTCGGCGCTCTCGACCTTGTTTTCGATCGTCAGCGTATATGCCTCGTTTTGGAGGAAGATATCTGCCCTGCCGCTTCCCATCCCCTTTTCGCAGACGACCTCGAAGGGAAGCAGACCGACCTCCCAGTCCCTCCCCTTGCGCTCGGCATAAAACCGCACGAGCGCGGCGCACAGGGCCGGGTCCTGCCCGAGGAGATAGGCGAGCATGCGTGAAATGAGATTTTCATCGCGCGCCCTCCCTATGATCTCGAAAAAGGTCGGCTCCTCCTTCTTCTGCGCCCTGTCCAGTTCCAGAAGGCGGGATATGAGTTCTTCATCCTTCATAACTTCGGCTCCTGTGTCTTTTATATCTCTCCGAGGCGGAAAGGAGGGTCTTTGCGATCTCCTCTCGGAGGCTTACGGGCGAGAGGCCCTCGACGGCGTCCGCGTATTGCATTGCCCAATAGACCATGGCGCGGGGACTCACGCGCACCCGCACGAGATATTGCTCCCCTTGGGGCGAAACAGAGATCTCCTTCCCGAACCAGTCGATGACCTGATCGAGGACCTCCCCCTTCGCCGTAAACTCCACGGGCACGGGGGCATCCGAAAACATATAGGGCATGGAAGAGGAGATCCGCCTGTAGTCGATGCCGCTCTCGTATCCGCGGATCGACCGAAGGGGCACGGCCGCCTCGTCCGTCTGCTCCATCTCCGTAATTCTGTCCAAGCGGAAGTAGCTCATCTCCCCCCAACTCTCCGCATATGCCATGAGATAGTAGCGCTGGTTGCGGAGGATCATCTGATAGGGACTGACGACGTGCGTCCCCGTGCGGTGAAGTCTCTTGTCCGCACCGTACTTATTGTAGGCAAAGCGGACCTTGCGCCCCTTCGCGATGGCCTCGCCGATCATCTCGATATGAAGGAACACGGCTTGGTTTTCCGTCTTGTTCCATTCGCGGACGGAGCAGATATTTTTGACCTGTCTGAGGAAATAGCGGTTGGAGAGCTTGCAGAGCTTCCCGATGAGCTCCTCGGACTGCGACGGCGAGATGTGCGCGCTCGAGAGCACGCCGTCGATGAGGAGGCGCAGCTCCGCATCTTCGAAGGGCCGCTCGGCGAGGTAGCTCCCGCGCGGCGTCGTGACGATCTCGAACCCCGCCTCTCTGAGGAGGGAGAGGTTGCGCCCGACCGCCTTTCGCTCGACCGTGAGGCCGTAGTCCCGCCGCAGGAGGGTGAGGATCTCGTCGTAGATCAGGCGGTGCTCGCTGTCGCTGTACGCATAGAGGATCTGCAGGATGCGCAGCAGGGCAAGTTTTTTCGATTCCAAGCTGTCCATATCCCCTCCAGTATACCAAACTGCGGCGCGATTTGCAACTCCTTTTGTGAGGTCTTCCCATCCAATATCCCATTTTTGGGATTTCAAATGCGCTATGATGGAGAAAAAGGAGAGCACATGGAAGAATATTTTCGTTCGGGACAATTGACCGTGATCGCAGGGAGGCCGGGCGCGGGCAAGACGACCCTCCTCCGTACCCTTCTCGCGCGGAGCGGACTTCGGGCGGTGACGGACGGTGCCGAAGAGCGGATGCAAGAAAAGAGCGAAGTCGCGGTGCGGGAGGGCCTTCCCGCGGAAGAGGACCTCGGCAAGTGGAAGGACCTCGCCGCGAAGAGGACAATTCCCACGGCGGTCACCGTGACGCTGAACAGGCGCTATCTGCGCAAGGGCGCCCTCTGCCTCGACGCCGTGAAGCGGGACATGGGAAAGGCCGATATCCTCCTCATCGTCGACCGCCCGCCCGACATTGCGGCGGGGTACAATACCCTCCTCGTCTCCATCCTCGATGGCAGAGAACAGGTCACCCTCTGCCGCCTGTAACACCCGCTCGGTTCGGCGCCGAAAGGGCCACGCTTCGTCCGAAATGCGCATGGAAAAATCCCCCGTTTTGGGGGATTTTGAAATTTGAAGGAATAGGTCAGTCAAAAAGGCTGGTCTGCACGGGCCCCTCACGCGGGGAGGTCGGATCGCCGTCCCAGCTGTCGTCGATGGGAATGGCACCCCGCTCTATGAGCTTCATATTGCCGCGGTAGCGCTCATTTTTCCAGCAAAACTCCCTGCACCAGCCGCTCTTGAGATTTTCGGTCGCACCCGCCCAGGTGCCGCCGCTGTCCGCATCCGCCTTGACGACGACGGTCCCCTCCGATTGCGCGTAGATGTACCTGTTTCGCATCATGGCATTCCCGACATGAAATCCCGCGTCGGGGCTGACGGCAGAGAGCAGGAGGAGGGAATTATTCTGGATCGCACGTGCCGTCTGCCCCGTCCTCAGCCTCTTCATCATGGAATCCGCGAGGTACTCTATCGAGAAGGAGCCGAGTTCGCGCGCCATGCGGCCCGCCGTCTCGTCGACTCCCTTCGCCCCGCCGTTGACCACGCCGTAGCCCTTTCGGACCGTCTTTTCCACTGTCCTTTCGGTGAAGGCGAGGGCGTCGTCGTCCGCCTTGCGTGAGCCGACATAGCCGATGGCCGCCTGCCCGAGGAGGGACAGATCCCCGGCATAGTAGAAGAGCGGCGGGCACTTATTCCCCAAGACGCGCTTGAGAAGGGCGGGATATTCCCCGTCCGCGCGCGTGACGACGCGGATGCCGATATTGCCGTATTTTTCGAGCTCGAAAGCAATGCTCGCGCCGCGCTCCGCAAGTCTTACGAGGCGCTCGGCGAACTCGTCGCCGACGGACAGCATGTCGCAGATCTCCGCCTTCGTGCACCGCAAAAGTGCAGATGGGGTCAGATTTTTCTCCAAAAGCAATTTGGAGAGGTCGCTCCACTCCTTCGGTTCGAGCGGGATGACGCCCTCCCCGCAGGAAAGGCGGCTGCAATAGAGGACGATCGCCTCGGCATTTTCATTCATCATTCATATCTCCACATGGCTGCTGTCTGCGAGGGCAAAGGGATACACCTCTTCGCAGCCCCTCTGCATCAGCAGGTATCCGCATACGGTCATGGTCCAACCCGAATCGATGATGTCGTCTGCCAGAATGACGCGGGGCGGCATCTTGACATCGGGCAGGACGGAAAAGGAGTTCAGGGCATTCATGCACTGATGTGCGCTGTTTTCCATCGTCTTCTGCGGGCGCGCAGGCGACTTCGCGAGCAGGGGGACAAAGGAGATGCCGCAGCTCTGCGCAAGCCTCCTCGCAAACTCCTCCACGAGGTCACTTCCGAGGGAGGGAACGCAGGTGATGTGCCCGATCTTCTTTTCCCTGATGAGGGGCAGGAGGACCTCCCTGCTCTTGCCCACGAGCTCATCGCAAAACCTCTTCTTCGCGGAATACTTGTCCCGTCTCACGAGTTCTCCATAGCCTGCGTCGCCGTACTTCGCAAGGCAGATGCCCGTCTCGTTGACATGGGAGATGCGCCTTCTCTCCGTCTGCGCGGTCAGCGGCCACATCTTTCTCGGCACGATCTCGATGGTGAGGCCGTTGATATATTCCGACGCCAACATCCGATAGCGGAGGGATACCTCTCCCGAGAGGGGATCTTCGGCACAATTGGCACAGTGTCCGCAGTTCTCTGCGGTGAAATCGTCCAGACAGTTTGCAATAAACTTGCTGTAGCACTCCTTGGTCTCCGTGAACTCCCGCATCTTCTGCGCTTCGCGCCTGCGGATCTCGGTGATGGCGTCGTAGTGCTCCGCATCGTAGACGAATTTCTTTGCGGTGGCGTAGTAATTTCCGTCGTCAAAGCTCGCGTATCCGTCGTTTTCGAGGAAGTTCAGCACCTTCTCGAGACGGGCATTCCGCAGGTTGAGCTTGGCCGCGATCTGCGCCTTTCCGATGCCGTCGTTTTCGAGGATGAGGTCCATGACGGCCGTCATCTCCCTCTGCGTCGGGAATGCCGTCTCGATGAAATAGCTTATCACGTCGTCATCCTCTTTTCCGCAGAGGAGGATCACCTCCGCCCGCTCGAGATTTCTGCCTGCCCGCCCGATCTGCTGATAATATGTCACGATATCCCGCGGCATCTGATAGTGGATGACAAAGGCGATATCCCCCTTATCGTACCCCATGCCGAGCTTTACGGTGGCGACGATCGCCTTTACCTCGTTCTTGCGGAACTTCTCCAGCGCGCGGCTGTTTATCTCTTCCGCCTTGGCATCGCTGCGCGAAAAATAGGACACCGCAGGCACACCGTTCGCATTCAGAAAATCGGCCAGATGGATGCAGTCCATGCGCGTCAGACAATAGATGATGCCGTTGCCGCGGAGCTTCCCCTCCTTGAGATTCTCGAGGATCCAGCCGTAGCGGAGCGCACTGCTCTGCATCTTATAGACCCTGATGAAGAGGGACTCGCGCGTCAGAGGCCCCCGCGAGATATGGACACTCCCGCCCAATTGCGCCTCGAGATCTTCGACCACGCGCTCGTTTGCCGTCGCCGTCGTCGCCAAAATGGGCACATTGGAGGGGAGCTCGGGGATGACTTTCTTCAGGTTGCAATAGTCCAGACGGAAGTCATGTCCCCAGTCGGAGATGCAGTGCGCCTCGTCGATGACAAAGAGCCCTATCCGGATCTCCTTGAGCGCGGCCTGCACCTCCTTGCCGAAGAGCGTCTCGGGCGTCACGAGGACAAGGTCGTATTTGTCCGCGGCGATCTCCTTGAGCACGGCCCGCTTGTCGGGAACGGTACTATTGAGCGAGACACAGGAAAGACCCAGCTTTTCGGCCGCCTCCGCTTGATTCTGCATGAGCGCCAGAAGGGGACTTACCACAAAGGTGACCCCGCGCCCCTGCATGCGGAAGAGCTTGGTGCAAATGAAATAGATGAGGCTCTTCCCCCACCCGGTCTTACGGACGACGAGCACTCTGCGGCTTTTCATCACCGCCTCGATCGCCTCATACTGCCCTTCCCGAAACTCGGCATCTTCTCCGTACAATGCGCGAAGGATCTGCATTGCGCGGCGGAAGAGGGCCGTCTCTCCGATCTGCATCCCAAACCCTCACAGTCCGTCATTTGTTCACGCCGTGACGGCATCCATGCGCGTCTCACGGGTCGATACGGTTATCATTATAAGTGCATCCGCGCGGAATGTCAATGGATTTTTCCGAAAAAGCAAATCTGCATGCGGCGCGGGCATGCGGGAAGGAATGCAAGATTTTTTCCCGCACTCCCCTTTTTTGCTTGACAGCCCGCTCGCGGTATGGTATAATCGACCTTGATATTGCAGGGACGGGGGCATAGCTCAGTTGGTTAGAGCGCACGCTTCACATGCGTGAGGTCACAGGTTCGAGTCCTGTTGTCCCCACCACGCCGCCGCAAGGCATTTTTGCAAAGAGGTTGCTTTCAAGCAGCCTCTTTTCTTTCATTTTGCGCGAGGGAGAAAACTTTCCGAAATATAGTGTAACGGACGGCAAATGCCGTCCGTCGCACTATGAAAGGTTTGCAATAGGGTAATCAAGGATTGTAATCAATCAAATTATACGACTTCCACGCCCGTTTGTCAAGCCTTTGGAGCAAAATTTTTACATTTTTTTTCGAGGACACAAAAAGGCGCCCTTTTCCCTTATTTCGCCGCTATTTTGTTCATCATGTCGACGATGTCCTGCACCGTCTTCACGTCCTCGATGGCGCCCTCGGGAAGGGTGATGCCGTACGCATCCTCGAGTGCCACGATGAGCTCCACGACGTCGAGGGAATCGGCGCCGAGATCTTTTACGACTTCGGATTCGGGTCTGATGGAGTCCCGATCAATGCCGAGCTGCTCGGCAAGCATTTCGCATACCTTTTCAAACATGATATTACCTCCTGCTCCGTCGGGAGCCTTCTCCTTATATTGTAGCGCATTTTGGACTTCCTGTCAAGGCTTTTCCGAAAATTCCGCTTTAACCGTTCGCAAAGATCTCCGCGAGGGCCTCGTGCCACGTGCGCTCGAGATAGCGCGGGTTGGCGGGCGAGGTAGACGGAAGTTTCAAGATGGGCGGAAGCCCCTCCGTGCCCGCAGCGAGGAGGAGAGAGTGGGCTTTCGTGCCGTTACAGAGAACTCGCTCGATGGGGGCATGTCCGCAAATGATATGGAGGTCCACGACCTGCTCCCCTCGGATGCTGTCATCTTTGGAGCCCGTGATCTCACACTGCGCCACGATATCCCACAGAGCCACCCCATGTCCGAGGAGGAGAGCCATCTTTTGTGCGATGGACGTGGGAAGTTCCTCGTGAAAGAAGGAGGAGAGCATCTTCCAGAAGCGGTTTTGCGGGTTGCCGTAGTAAAACCCTTCCGCACGGCTCAGGACAGAGGGAAAACTCCCGAGGATGAGCACGCGGCTCTTTTCGTCGAAGACGGGCGCAAATCCCCTTTCCATGCTCATAGGCGGGGAAGCTCTTCGAGCGGGCCCACGGCGGCGAAGGCGGCCTGCGCGAAGTCAAAATTTTCCTCCGCCGCGGCGCGCACATCGGCAAGTTTCAGCGAGGAGATCTCCGCCATGCGCCTCTCGAGATCGTAGACCTCGTCCGCGTAGAGCAGGTTGCGCCCGTAGAGCAGCATCTGCGATGAGGTCGCCTCCTGCGAGAAGATATACCCCGCGCGGATCTGCTCCCTCCCCCGCAAAAATTCTTCCTCGGTGATGGGCTCCTCCCTGATGCCGCGGATGACCTCCTCGATCGCCGCGAGGGCCTCTTCGGTATTCTCGGGCTCGACGCCCGCATATACGGTGAGCGCGCCCGTCTCCTCGTATTGCGAGGGATAGGAATAGACGCTGTAGGCAAGTCCGAGCTCCTCGCGCACCTTCTTGAAGAGGCGGGAGCTCATGCCGTCGCCCAAGACGCCGTTTAAGACCTGCACGGCGGGATAGCGGGGGTCATAGCGGCGGATGCCCGGGAAGGCGATCGCGAGATGGACCTGCTCTACGGGCTTGGTGCGAAGCTCCCTCCCCGCCTGCCAGCAGATCTCCTTTTTGCGCTTGACATAGGGCACGGCCTCGAGCTCGGAAAATTCTTCCTCCGCGAGCGCGATGGCCTCCTCGGCAGAGATGTTCCCCGCAAAGGAAATGACGATATTTTGCGGGCAATAGAGGGCGCGCTTGTAGCGGAAGATGTCCTCGCGCGTGAAGCCCGAGACATTTTCGGCGGGACCGAGGATGGTCCTCCCGTAGTTGCGCTTGCCGAATGCCGCCTGTGCGAGCAGGTCGAGGCAGAGGTCGTCGGGCGTGTCCTCCGCGCGCTTGATCTCCTGCAGGATGACCCCCTTTTCCCGCCTCAGCTCCTCTTCGGGGAAAGTGGCGTGCAGGAAGAGGTCCGCGAGCAGCCGAAAGGCCTCCGCCGCGTGATCGGTCGTCGCCTTTGCATAGTAGCAGGTCATGTCCTTCCCGGTGAAGGCATTTACCTGCGCGCCGATGGAATCGAAGGCGTCGGAGATCTCAAAGGCCGTCCGCGTCTTCGTCCCCTTGAACTGGACATGTTCGATGAAGTGGGAGATCCCGTCCTCTTCATCCGTCTCAAATGCTCCGCCGGCGCCCACGAGCACCCCCATCGTCACGGAGAGAAGCCCCTCCATGCGCTTGACGATGACGCGCACGCCGTTTTTCAATGTTCTCTTTTCGATCATATCGTTTCCTCTCTTAATATTCGTCGATTTCGGAATTTTATCAGCCGTCACCCGAGATTGTCGCTCACGGAGAGGGTGCGAAGGCCCATCTCGCGATAGCGGGTGAGGATGCGGGGGAGTGCCTCCGCGGTGTGCGGCATGGGATGCATGAGGATGAGCTCCCCGCCCCTGACGTCCTCGGTCGCGCGGCGGTATACCGTGTCCGCGTCCTTGTCCCGCCAGTCCACCGTATCTCTGCTCCAGAGCACCGTGCGGAGGGACATCTTTTCGGCCGCCTCCACCGTGCTGTCATTGTAGGCGCCCGAAGGCGGGGCGAAGAGGGTGACGGGCATGCCCGCCGCGAGGGAGAGAAACTCCACGCTCGCCGCGATCTCCCGCACGTTCCCCTCGTAGTCCAGCGTATCGTGGGCGAGATGAAAATAACCGTGCGACCCGATCTCATGTCCCCCGTCGACGATGGCATGCACGCAGGACACATTGTCATCTGCCCAGCTTCCGCCCAAAAAGAAGGTGGCCGTCGCGCCGTACTCCGCGAGGATGTCGAGGATGCGGTACACCTCCTCGGTCCCCCAGTAGACATTTACCATGAGCGAGACGCCGTCCTCCGAGGTGCCGCGGCGGAAGATGCGGTCCTCGAGCTCCGAGGCCGTCCCTGCCGACGGGAAGAAACAGACGGCGGCGACGAGGACGAGGACAAATGCCAGAGCGAAGTTTGTGAGAAGATGCACGGTGCGGGCAGAGAGCGCTTTCAAGGGGATACCTCCCATTGGGGAATCATCCCATTTTACTCACGCATGGGGGGATTTATGCCTCGCCGTGCCCTCTCACCTGAGGGTGACGATCGTCACGCCGCTCTCCCCTTCGCCGTATTTTCCGAGGCGGAAGGACTCCACCCGTCTGTCCCCGCGCAGGAGGTCGTGGACGGCGGCGCGCAGTTTTCCCGTCCCCATGCCGTGCACGATGCGCACGACGGTGTGGTTTGCGAGGACGGCGCTGTCGAGAAATTTCTCGAGTTCGGGGACCATCTCTTCCGTCGTCATGCCGATGAGGTTGAGCTCGGTGGGGACCTCTGTCCGCGGCGTGATATCCCGCGAGACGGTGACCTTTTTCTCGGGAGCCCCGCCCTTTGCGGTGAAGAGGTCGCCTGCGCCCACCTTGACGCGGATGGCGCCCGCCTGCACCTCGGCGGTACGGCGCTTGGGGTTTACGGAGAGCACATTGCCCTCCCGTCCCAAGCTTCCCACGAAGACGAGGTCGCCCTCTCTCAGCTTGTCAAATTGCACGGGAAGGGCGCGCACGGGAGCCTCTTCCTCGGACATGGTACCCCTCTCCATCGTATTTTTGATCGTCCGCGCGGCGATGAGGTCACGCTCGGTGAGCTGCTCCTTTTCGAAGAGCGCCTCCATCTCGGAGAGGAGCTCCTCGGCTGCGGCGGTGCGCTCGGCGACGATGCGCCTTGCCTCGGCCTTTGAGGCGGCGAGGAATTTTTCCCGCTCCTTGCGGAAGCGCTCCTCCTCCTTTTCGAGTTCGGCCGACTTCTCCTGCCAGGTCTTCAGGGTCTCCTCCGCTTCGCGGCGGAGGGCGTCTGCACGGACCCTGCTCTCCTCGGCGGCACGGAGGGTCCTTTCGAAGGTCCGCGCACCCTCAGAGAGATATCCCCGCGCCTCCTCCACGACGGACGGGGAGAGTCCCAGCCGCGTGCAGATGGCGAGGGCATTGGAGGAGCCCGGGGCGCCCATCTTCAGACGATACAGGGGGCGGAAATCCTCGGCATCGAACTCCATGCTGCCGTTTTCGAGCCCCTCCGTCTCATGGGCGAACTCCTTGAGGGCGGAGTAGTGCGTGGTGACGATCCCGCGGCATCCCCTCTTCAGAAGGGCGGAGAGGACGGCGCGCGCGAGCGCCTGCCCCTCCTCGGGGTCGGTGCCGCCGCCCGGTTCGTCGATGAGCACGAAGGCCCCCTCGCCCGCCTCGGCAAGGATGCCCTTCAGCCGCAGGACGTGGGAGGAAAAGGTGGAGAGATTTTCCTCGATGGACTGGCTGTCACCCACATCGCAGAAGATCTCGCCCACCGAGAGGCGGGTGCCCTCCGCGGCGGGGACGAAGAGCCCGCATGCCGCCATGAGGCAGAAGAGCCCGCACATCTTCAGGGTGACCGTCTTGCCGCCCGTATTGGCGCCGCTGATGAGGAGAAATCTGCATTTTTCGCCCACGGACACGGACACGGGTACCGCGGATGACGTCTCGAGGAGAGGATGCCGCCCCCGCACGATCTCCACGATGCCGCGGTCGTTTATGGCGGGCTCCACCGATTTTGTGCGATAGGCATATTCCGCGCGGGCGAAGAAAGTGTCCGCTTCGGCGACGAGGGCGAGGGAGGGCTCGAGGCGGCCGCGCTGCCTGCCGAGGCGGAGGGAGAGGTCCTTCAGGATGCGCTCTTCCTCCTCCTTTTCGTCGATGGTGAGGTCGCGGAGTTCATTGTTCATCTCGAGCACCTCTTCGGGTTCGATGAACACGGTGGCGCCGCTCGCGGAGCGGTCATGGACAAAGCCGCGCACGCTGCGCTTATACTCCGCCTTGACGGGGATGACAAAGCGGTCGCCGCGCACGGTGACGATGCCGTCCTGCAGATATCTCTTCTCGTCGCCCGTGAGGTAGGAGGAGAGACGGGCGCGGATCCTTTCGCCGAGGAGGCGGATCTCCCTGCGGAGGGAATAGAGGCGGTCGCTCGCGGTGTCCGCAATGGCATCCTCCGAGACGATCTTCTGCCCGATGTCCTCCTCGAGCGCCTTGTCGAAATAGAGGCGGCTTACGAGGTCGTCGAAATAGGGAAGACCGTCGGAGAGGGCGCGCACGGAGTCGTGCAGAACGCGCACCGAGCGGAGCATGCGGGCGGCATCGAGAAGCTCCCTGCAGGAGAGCGCCGAGCCCTTCTCCGCCCGCTCGAAGAGGTCTCCCGGGGGCGGGAAAAACTCCACCCTGCCCACGCCGAGGGTAAAGAGGAGGTGCACCGCCTCCCCCGTGGCGCGAAGAAGGGCGCGGACGGCTGCAAGGTCGTGGACGGGGGTGAAATTTTCGAGCATCTCCCTGCTCTCCCCGAGGACGGCATAGCTCGCCGCATTCTTCAGAATTTTATCGAGTTCCAGAAGTTTTTCGCTTTGGTTCATAGCATGCTCCTCACGGCGTGGCCGCTCGTCTTTTCCCGCGGGGCGGGAATGCTCGCATCGAAAAGCGGGCTCGCAAGTCCCCTCTCCGTCTCCAATGCGGCACAGTTATAGACCTCAAATCGGCACCCCATGTCTGCGGTGCGGTATCTCGAAAGGAAAAATGTGCGGCCCGCATCATCGGTCATGCGGTAGAGCGGACGTCTGTCGCACTGCGCGCAGGTGCGCCCGAAGATGCAGTAGCCGAGGTCCATGAGCTTTACGGCGCCGCGGGTGAGCGCAAAGGTATTTTGTGCGGCGAGGGCATCCTGTTCCCGCCGCGAGATCTCCTTTGACAGGGCGGCATAGCGGGCTGCCTCGAGCGCGCCCTCCACGCCGTAGCGGTTGGTGAGGTGAAATCCCGTCCCCGCAAAGAGCGGAAGCCCGACTTCCCGCGCGAGCGCAATGCCGTAGTAGCCCTCGCAGTAGATGCCGTCAAACTTCCCGAGCGCGGGACGCACGGCGGCGAGGTCGGCCTCGTTCAGATAGGGCGGGAGGTAGAGATAGACGCACTTCCCCGCGGGACGCTCCGCCTTCGTGTAGTCGCGCGGCTTGTGGATGAGGATGTCTGCCTCCCCCTGCCCGATGCAGGCGGTGCGCTCTCCGCGGACGGGCGAGAGCGAAACCATGCGGGGAGTCCGCTCCTCGAGAGGGACCCTCTTCTCCTCCGTGAGTGCAGCATAAAATTTTCTGCGGAAGGCATTGAGTGCGGAGCGCGGGAGGAAGACGCCGTCCGTCTCCGCGGTCACCTCGACGGTGAGGGGAAGTCCGTCCGTTTTGGAGAAGCAGTCCGAAAGTTCCTCCTCCGTGAGCGGGGCATTGCGTGCGGGGGCGAGCACCTCCTCTCCGCGGACGATGAGCCCCTCCGTCCTTGCCTCGGGATATTCACCCGTCATCATGCGAAGATGCACCTGCAGCGTGCGGGTGCGGGTGGGCTCCAGCGCAAAGCGGGTCGCCGCCGCCGAGGTCGTGACGCGCGCCTCGTCTCCCGCCGCAAGCTTTTTCGAAGAGGAGAGAACCACGCCCCCCTCTCTGCATTCCGTCGCGACGGCGCCGCCTACCTCCTTGCCGCGGCGCAGGATCTTGAAGCCGTCTCCCCTTTCGATATCGGGCGAAGTATGTACGAAGGGACGGCCCTTCACGAACTCCACGCTCCCCACCCGTTCGCCGATGTGTCCCTGCACGTCGCGCGAGAGGAAGTCCTCCCTCTGCCCGAAGGCGAGCCCCGCGGTGTAGTCGCCGCGGTTATAGGTGCGGCGAAGGGCGGAAAAGGCCTCCCCTGCGGGCTTGCCGTCGAGGAGGGCACGATAATATTTGACCGCCGCGCCCACATATTCGGGCCTTCTGAGCCGTCCCTCGATCTTGAGGGAGGAGACACCCGCGGCGAGAAGTTCCCCCACCCGCTCCCCGACGCTGAGGTCGGAGGTGGAGAGGGCATAGGCGGGCTCTTCGAACCCCGCGCGGTCGATGGCGTAGCGCTTGCGGCAGGGCTGCTTGCACATGCCGCGGTTGCCGCTGTGTCCGCCCGCAAAGGAGGAGAAGTAGCATTGTCCCGAAAAGGCGGTACACAGGGCGCCCTGCACGAAGACCTCCGTCTCGATGACCTCGGAAATGGTACCCATGTCCGAGATAGGGACCTCTCTCGCGAGGACCGCACGGGAAAATCCGTACTCTTTTGCAATCTCTGCGCCCAAGCGGTTGCAGCAGCCCGCCTGCGTGGAGAGATGGAGCGTCATCTCGGGATACAGCCGCCTGAGTTCCCGCCCGAGGAAGAGGTCCTGGATGAGGATGGCATCGGCGCCGCCGTTCCATACCTCCCGCGCACGCGCGAAAAAGGCCTCCGTCTCGCTGTCCTTCACGAGGGTGTTGAGCGCGACATAGACACGCGCCCCCATAAGATGGGCGAGGCGGACGATGCGGGCAAAGGTCTCGCCGTCGAAATTTGCCTCCTTGCGCGCGGAAAAGGAGCCGACGCCGAGATAGAGCGCATCGGCACCCGATGTCAGTGCGGCGACCGCCGCCTGTTCGCTTCCCACGGGGGCAAGCAGCTCGGTCAAATCTCTCCCCTCCCCTTCATGGCATAATTTCTTATGGCGTAGGCGACGCCGTCTTCCTCGACGGAGGGCACCACCGTGGAAATTTTTTTCAGCGAGTCTACCGCATTGGCGACGGCAAAGCGTCCGCCCACCGCCTCGAGCATGGGTTTGTCATTTTCCTGATCCCCGATCGCGGCGATCTCCTCGCGGGGGATATGATAGGCATCCGCCAGAAAGCCGATCGCCGAGGCCTTATTCTGCCCCTTCGGCATGATCTCCACGATCCACGCCGAGGACTTCGTCACAAAGAAGCGGTCGCCGAATTTTTCCTCAAGGGCACGCTGTACGCCCTCCTGCTCTTCCTGCGCCTGCATGGTGAGCAATTTTACGACCCGCATGTGTTTCGAGGCCACCATGTCCGAAAGAGGCTGCTCCGAAACGCATGCCTTTACCCCGCAGATCCTCTCGTAGGAGTCGAGGAGCGGGTCGCGGCGATTGGCGAAGAAGTCATCTCCCGCATAGGCGTGGATGTGCAGGCCCATCCCCTCCATGAAGCGGAGGATCTCCACGGCGTCATCCCCCTCGAAGGCGTGGTCGCGAAGGAGCCTTCCCGTGCGGATGTCTGCGATCTGCGCGCCCTGAAAGGCGATGACATACCCCTCATCCAGCCCCAGCTCCTTAAGCCGCATGCGGATGGAGGCGAGCATGCGCCCCGTGCAGATGACGAAGATGCCGCCTGCCTTTCTGTATGCGGCGATCGCGTCGATATTCTTCTGCGACACGGTGCCGTCCGCGCGCACAAGGGTCCCGTCGAAGTCCGATATAAATAAGCGATAGTTCATAATTCCTCAAAATGCCGCTTGATGCGGCCTGCGAGCTGCGGGCCGATGCCCTCCACTTCGGCGAGCTCCCGCTCACTTGCCCGCATGATCTTGTCGATGGTGCCGAATTTCGCGAGGAGGGCCAGCCGCTTTTGCTTCCCCACCCCCTCGATCTCCTCGAGGGCGGAGGAGAGGTTGCGCTTCGAGTGCAGGTTGCGGAAATAGGTGATGGCGAAGCGGTGCGCCTCGTCACGGATGCGCTGCAGGAGGCGGAGGGAATAGTCTCGCCTGTCGAGACGGACAGGTTCCTCGGCATGCAGGGTGTAGACCTCCTCTTCCTGCTTGGCGAGGGCGATGAGGTCGATATCCTCGACACCGAGCTCGCGGAAGACTTCGCAGACCGCCGTGAGCTGCCCCCTGCCGCCGTCTATCACGATGAGTTGCGGGCGCGGGAAACGCTCTTCTTCGTCCGTGCCCAGTTTTGCGATGCGCCGCCTCAGGACCTCCTGCAGAGAGGCGAAGTCATTTGCCCCCTCCACCGTCTTGATGCGGAAGCGGCGGTATTGGTATTTATCCGCCTCGCCGTCCGTGAAGACGACCATACTGCCCACCTTGTCCACGCCCGAGATATCCGAGATATCGTAGCACTCCATGCGCTTGGGGTATTTGCCGAGGGCGAGGAGGGTCTTGAGCCGCTCGCAGGCATGCACCGTCATGTCGTCCTTGTGCTCGACGGCGGAGATGGACTTCTCGAGATATTCCGCCGCATTGCCCCGCGCAAGGTCCAGAAGCTCCCTGCGAATACCGAACTTCGGGCGGGTGATCTCCACGCCGCGCCCCTCCTTTCGCCTGCAATAGGAGACGAAGAGCTCATCGTCAAAGGGTTCCTCGAGAACAAGCTCGTGCGGGATGGGCTTATTGGCATAATATTGCGTGAGAAAGCTCGTGAGACTCTCCGCCCGCTCGCCCGCGCCCTCGTCGAGGGAGAAGGAGAGGGAACCCTGCATGATGCCCCGCCGCGTGATGATGAGGGAGATGACGGCATAGAGCCCATTGGAGGCATAGGCCCAGATGTCCGCGTCGACGTCACGCGGCATGGCGGTGATGCGCCGCTCGCCCAGCTTCGAGATCATGCGGACGCGCTCCCTCAGCTCCATGGCGAGTTCGAACTGCTCCGCTTCGGCAAGCTTTGCCATGCGCTCGGTCAGGATATCTTTCGCCTCTTCATAGTCCCCGCCCAAAAAGGCGAGCACCTTTTCCACCTCTGCGGCATAATCCTCCTCGGAGATGAGGTGGGCGCAGGGGGCATCGCACCTGCCGAGGTGGTAGTTGAGACAGGGCTTCTGCGGCTTTTCCGAGATGGAGATGCCGCAGGTGCGGATATGGTAGACGGAGGCGGCGACCTCCACGATCTCCTTACAGCTCACCCCCGCCATAAAGGGGCCGAAATATTTCCCGTCCTTCACGATGCGGCGGGTCACGGAGATGCGCGGAAAGCGCTCCTTCGTATGGACCTTGACATAGGGATAGGTCTTGTCGTCCTTGAGGAGAATATTGTACTTGGGCTTATATTTCTTGATGAGCGTATTTTCCAGCGCGAGGGCGTCCACTTCGGTGGGGACGACGATATAGGAAAAGTCGGCGATCGACTCCACCATCGCCTGCACCTTATAGGGCTTCTCGGAGGAATGGAAATATTGACGCACACGGTTCTTGAGAATGCGCGCCTTGCCCACATAGATGACCGTGCCCTCCCCGTCGAGCATGATATAGACTCCGGGGCAATCGGGCAGGAGCTTCAGTTTGTCGCGGACGACCTGAGGGACCATATCTCTATTATACACAATTCTCCTCCCTTTTTCAAGGGAAACGAGGACTTTTTTCGGGCGCATAGAGAAAAAGCCGCCCGCGCGGGACCCCGCATGGACGGCGTGATAAATTTCTCTTATGGGATGAACCAGAAGCCCTTTCTTGCCGACTTTCTGTAGTCGCGGATGTACGCTTCGCCCATCTCGCGCACGGTCTGCCACAGCCATTCGGGGACATTGTCCTTGTGCGCGCGGAGCTTGGCGCTGTCGTCGGAGAGGAGGTCACCTATGAGGGCATCGAAATCGTTCCAACGGCCGAGATAATTTTTCCCGATATGGATATCGGGCACGACGGTGCTGCCCGCCCCATAGCTATTCACCGCGATCAGCCTGTCGTATTGCTTCAGGCCGTTGTACTCCGCCAATGTCTTGGGGAATTCAAGCAGGATCACCGCGTCCATCTCGTCGGAATACGCCGCGACGAGGAAGGGCGAGACGGACATGACCATGGCGGGCTGGGCATCGCCGTAAAAGAGCCTGTCCTGCACTGTGGAGCGGATGAGCTGCACCTTGATCTTTTTTCGGATCCCGAGGCGGTAGGCGCGGGCGATCTCCCGCCACTTGTAGTCGGAGATCTGCAGTCTGCCGGGGCTGCTCGCATAGGAGGTCGCCATCAGCCGCTCCCCTCCCTCCGTCTTCCGAAGGCGGAAATCGCCGATCGCTTCGTCAATATCCGCTTCGAGACGGGCGAGCTCCTCTTCCTTCCCTGCCGCGGAGACAATGCGGTATACATCTCCCTGCGGCGAACAGAGATAGGTGAGCCGCCCGAGAATGTCGGTGTCGCCCTCCTTCAGCCGCTCGAGCAGAAGACGCACCTCTTCCGCCGCCTCGCCGCACTTGGGGTCCGCCGCCGCGGAGTCGGTTTCAAGAAAATTCAGCAGTTTTTCCAATCCTTCAATAACCTTTTCCATGCCGCTATGATATCATACTTCGCGCAATTTGTCAATACTTTTTTGTTTTTTGAAATTCCCGCCCGACGGAAGAAACACCGCGACTCAGAAAAAATGCGACTTGCGTCATGAGAGCTCTCCCCGCAACAACCGACTATATTTCCTCGATCTCTATGCTTCTTAAATATCGATAGGTGCCGTCGTAATATTCAGGCAAGCGGGTGCTGTCCTCCCAAAAGCCCCCGGGTGTTTTATTGGCGTTGCCGGTGGGGACGCAAATCACCATTCCCGCCCTTGCGCGCGTAAGTAGTACGCGATATGCGTTTAGCATATACTTCCTGAGTTCCTGCTTGCTTTCGGTTGTCGCCGTCTGCTCCACCCATTTGGTCTGACCGTTGAATCTGTAAAAATGCCATTCCCCATTTATGCATCGCATATCCGCATCCCAGAGCACACAGGTATAGTCAAGCTCGAGCCCTTGGACCTGAATTTCCGTCGCTGCATCCTCCAGATAGTTTGACGACCGCACGTCCGATTTATCTTCCAAAAACCAATGCACGGCGTTCTCATCTCCGGATGGCAGCAGGTGGATGGACAGGGGCTTGAACCGCGCAGATTCCTTTGTGATCAGAACCCCCGTTCGCTCCGAGCCGCGCGCCCTCTGATGGAGCCATGCCTTCGCCTTTGCCATATCACGTGTCAGAACGATCGGATATCTATCTTTGATCTCACTGTAGAGCGCCGCCGCCCGTTGATCGAATGATAAAACCGCATGCACAAAGGCTGAAAGCTTTTCGGCGCGGTAAGAACGAAGCGACACGCCCAAGTGCAGATCCTCAGCATATGTCACATTGGGATTATCTTTTAACAGCTCGTTGACCTTGCCTTCGGCGTATTCCGGCTCCGTCAATTTCGGAGAGATATAGATCTCCCAATTCGTAAATTTTTCATTGAGCGCCTTGAGCCATTCGGATATTCCCGCTTCCCCTGTATTGATCTCCTGCCCGCCGCCGACAAGGCAGACGATTGTGGCCCAATCTTCTCTTTGGTCGAGCGACCAAATCAAAAATGCAGCCTCCGACACGGGGAAATTCGGAACTTTCAATTTATTCCCGTATGTACCGCCTCTCTTCAGATAATCAGCAAGCCGCTTGTGTGTCCACGAACGCTGCGCCTCGTCAAAGATGGCCACATGCTCAACTTCGCCGAAGCCGGCCTTCTCTACCCGAATTGCCTTTTCGGGGTCGATTTCCAGAACTCCGCCTTCCACCGGATTTTTGATCTTTGCCAGCATATTGTCGCGATAGCGATGGATCATCTGAATGGATTTTGCAACCTCGCGGCGAGAATCACTCAGCTTTTTTCTCTCCCCTCTCGTCTGGCATTTCTTATAATTATCCTGCGAAAGCGCCTCCGTCAGCACGGCGACCAAGGGGCCGTTCCCCGACAGATACACGGCGCCTTCATCCTCCACGGGTTTATCGCCGCCCTGATAGGTCTGCTTGATGGCGACATCCAGTCCGACCAAGGTTTTCCCCGCCCCCGGCACCCCCGTGACGAAGCATATGCTCTTTTTACGGTCAAACTTGCTTTTTTGAATTACCTCAAGGATATATGCTATCGTCTTGTCCGTCGAGACCTTGTCCGCTTCATGGCGGGTTATGTTCTCGACGCTGTGATTTTCGTATAGCGATCTTGCCGCCTCGATGATGGTCGGCGTGGGAGCATACGGACTTATAACCCAATTAGTGTCAATATCCGGTTCGTCGGGGAAAACCGTGAGTACTTTTTCTATTAAACCAGCGATTCCCGTTTTTCCGCAGATCAACGGATTTACCACGCGATCGTCATATACCGACATGTTGACCTGTGTAGAGGCGACGCGATGTTCTGTGGCAATTAGAATGGGGACAATAACATGGTCATGGCTGAACTTATGAAAATTCTTCAAGTCGAGCGCATAATCGAGGACCTGATCGAGATCGCACTCCAAGATGCGCGTCTCGCCGACTTTGAATTCGAGACAGAAGATGATCCCGCCCAAAAGCAGGACGACATCGAGCCTCTTGCCGAGCCGAGGAATATCATATTCGAATATAATTTGTCCCTCAGTCTCCGAAAGAGCGGACAGCGTCCTCTTCATGATGGATATCTCGGCGCTCCATGCCTCCCGCGTAGTCGTAAGCGCTTCTCCGTGATAATTTTCGCACAGTATTCCGAAGATCGCATTGCTGTCGTCTTTGAGAAATTCACTGATACTGCTGTGATACAGACACCGGCCCATAGTCTTGCTCCCTTTTGTCGAATTCCAATTTTATTATAACACAGTCTCCGCTATTTTGCAAGATCTTTCTCTCGGGCCGTTTTCGCTTTTTGTTGCCATTTCGCACCGGTTCAATGTACATTTCTTTATAAATCGAGCGAGACACAAAAGTGTCCCGCCCGAGGAATTGGCGGAAGGTGAGGGATTCGAACCCCCGGAAGCTTTCACTTCAACGGTTTTCAAGACCGCCGCGTTCGACCGCTCCGCCAACCTTCCGTATTCAACTTTTCTTCTCCCGCGCCGCCCTGCAGAACTTGCCGACTTCACTTTGCAGGCCTATGCCGATCTTAAGGCATCTTTCGTTGCAGGGTTTGCAGACTTTTCGTGCCCCATGTCGAGTTTTTCTACCCCATGTCGCTATTTTGCGGCGGAGCGGGTCATTTTTTCTTCGTCAGAACTTCACGGTAACCTGTGCCGTAGCGCACGCACTTGGACACGCGCGAGAGCGTCGCCGAAGAGATATTCGTCTCCGCGATGATGTGCTCGTACGTCTTCCCCTCCAGAAGGAGCTTGGCGGCGCGGATGCGCTGGCTCATGGATTCCGCCTCGTTGAAGGTCAGAAGATCCTCGAAAAAGGCGCCGCATTCCTCCATGCTTTCGAGGGACAGGATCGCCTCGAAGAGTTCTCTGTTTCGCTCAATAAATTCCGAATCAGTCACCGCTGTTCTCCCGTTTCAAAAACGCGCGCAGTTTTTCGCTCCTTGCGTGCACAAAGATCTCCTCGGGCGTCCCCTCTTCTTCGACGGCGCCGTCTGCCATAAAGAGCACCTTATCCGCGACCTCGCGGGCGAACTTCATCTCGTGGGTGACGATGATCATCGTGCGGCCCTTGAGCGCGCGGATGACGCGCAGGACCTCCCCCGTGAGTTCGGGGTCGAGGGCCGATGTGGGCTCATCGAAGCAGAGCACTTCGGGATCGAGGGCGAGGGCGCGGGCGATGGCGACGCGCTGCTGCTGCCCTCCCGAGAGTTCGCCCGGATAGCTCTGCTTTTTATCGCCGAGGCCCACTGTTTCGAGGAGCTCCTCGGCGCGGCGCGCGCTCTCCTTCAGGGCCTCTTCCCGAAATTTTGCCCCGTCTCTGCGGGCAAGTCTGCCTGCAAAGCGCACCCCCTCTTCCCGATAGCGCCTCTTCTGCTCCCTGCGAAATTCCTTCGCCCGTTCCTTTGCGGCGAGATCGGAGGCGAGGGAGACATTTTTGATGGCGCGGTAATGGGGAAAGAGGTTGAAATTCTGAAATACCAGCCCGAATTTCTTCCGCTTTTCGCGCAAAGTCCCCTCTGGATAGCGCTCCTTTGCATCGGAGAGGAGCTCACCGTCGAGGTAGACCTTCCCCTCGTCGGGCGTCTCGAGGAAGTTGAGGCAGCGCAAAAGGGTCGTCTTCCCGCTCCCCGATGCTCCTATTATAGCCAAAATCTCTCCCTTTTGCAAGGAAAAATCGATCCCTTTGAGCACTTCTGTGTTATAAAATTTTTTTCGGAAGCCTTCGACGTGCAAAAAGTCCATATTTACACCTTGATATATGCGAGTTTCTTCTCGAGGAAGCGGAAGAGCAGGGTGAGGATGCCGATGAAGAGGAGGTAAAAGGCGCCCGTGTAGAAGAGCGGCCAGATGAGCCCCTGCCGCGTGTATTCCTGTGAGACCATGATGATCTCCGCCACGCTGATGATGCGGGCGAGCGAGGTATCCTTGACAAGCGTCATGACCTCATTGGACATGGGTGCCGTGATGCGCTTGATGACCTGCGGCAGGATGACATAGAAGAAGGTCTGCCTCTTCGTGAGGCCGAGGACCTGCGCGGCCTCACGCTGTCCCGCGGGGACGCCCTCGATGCCGCCGCGGTAGATCTCCGAGAAGTAGCAGGCATAGTTGATGACAAAGGCGACGATGACGGCGGTCAGTCGATCGAATCCGCCGATCCCGAAGAGCAGGGAGGGCCCGTAAAAGATGGCGATGAGCTGGAGCATGAGGGGAGTGCCGCGGATGATCCAGACCAGCGTGCGGACGGGAAGGCGGAGGAGGCGGAAGCGCGACATGGACCCGAAAGCGACTACAAGCCCCAGCGGAAGCGCCAGGGCAAGTGTCAGTGCGAAGATGAGGCAGGTCGTGCCGAACCCTTCGAGAAGGTCGAGAGTGATGCTCAGAAAGGTATTCATGCCATGTACTTTGCGATGAGTGCGTCGAACGTGCCGTCCGTCTTATATTTTGCAATGATGCCGTTGAGCTGTTCGAGAAGCTCGGTGTCCTCCTTTCGGAGACCGATGCCGTACTCCTCCGACGCGAATCCCACATCCACGAAGGTGAGGTCGGCGAAGTCCGTGCCCTCGCCCGTCATGCTCCGCGCCATGGTGATGTCGATGACGGCGATCTCCGAAGTGCCCGTCTTGACCTCGAGCAGGCAATCCGACTGCGCGCCGAGCTTATTGAGCGTTCCATTGTAGCCGCTCTCCGTCACGGCACTCTCCCCTGCCGAGCCGCTCTCCACGGCGATGCTCTTCGCACCCGCAAGGCTCGCGATATCGGTGTAGTTTGCCGCATTGTCCGCCTTTGCCACGACGACCTGTCTGTTCTCATAGTAGGCATCAGTGATGGCGATGTTCTGCTTGAGGGTATCGGTGATCGTCATGCCGTTCCAGATGAGGTCTATCTTTCCCGACTGCAGCTCATTGATCTTATTTTCCCAGTCGATCTCCTGAAACTTGACCTCGTAGCCGAGCTCGCCGAGCGCCTTTTCGGCAAACTCGGTGTCGAAGCCGACGAGCTTGTCGCCCTCGAAATAGTTCATGGGCTCATAGTAGGTGACGCCGACGACGAGGGTGTCCTTTTCCCCCTCCGGGGTGCAGGCGCCGAAGGCGAAGGTCGCGGCAATGCCGAGTGCGAGAGTGATCCCGAGTGCAATTCCTCTTTTCATAACTGATGGCTCCTTTGCTTTATCACTTTATCGTGATGAAGTATGAAAGTATTATAACCCATCTGCGCGGCTTTGTAAAGCATTTTCGGGGGGTTTTTGGAAATTTCCGAAAAAAATTTTTCCGCGCCCTCCGCTCTTACCTATATATAAGAATCTATAAGAAGCGCTCTGCAAAGAGAAAAGGACCTCCCGCGGGAAGTCCTCTTTCTTCTGATCTTTGTTTACTTGGCGTATTCTACGCTGCGGAATTCGCGGATGACATTGACCTTGATCTGCCCGGGATACTCGAGCTCGCTCTCGATCTTCTTTGCGATGTCCTTCGCGAGGAAGAGCGCCTTTGCATCGTCGACCTGGTCGGGCTTGACGATGACGCGCACCTCTCTGCCCGCCTGAATGGCGTAGCTCTTGTCCACGCCCTGGAAGCTCGAGGCGATCTCCTCGAGTTTTTCGAGACGCTTGACATAGTTGGTGCCCGTCTCGCGGCGTGCACCGGGGCGTGCGCCCGAGATGGCATCTGCCGCCTGCACGAGGACCGCCTCGATCGTCTTGGGCTCCACGTCGCCGTGGTGAGCCATGATGGCATTGACGATCATGGGGTTTTCCTTATACTTCTTGGCGATGTCCCCGCCGAGCTGGATATGGGTTCCCTCCTGCTCGTGGTCGACCGCCTTGCCGATGTCGTGAAGAAGTCCCGCGCGCTTGGCGAAGTTGACGTCCAGTCCGAGCTCCTGTGCCATGAGGCCCGCGAGCTGTGCCACCTCGATGGAGTGGCGGTAGACATTCTGCCCGTAGCTCGTGCGGAACTTGAGCCGCCCGATGAGCTTGATGATCTCGGGGTGAAGTCCGAAGATACCTACCTCGAACATGGCATTTTCGCCCGCCGCCTTGATCTGCTGGTCGAGCTCCTTCGTGACCTTTTCCACCGTCTCCTCGATGCGGGCGGGGTGGATCCTGCCGTCGGCAATGAGCTTCTCGAGAGTGAGGCGGGCGACTTCCCTCCGCACGGGGTCGAATCCCGAGAGGATGACGACCTCGGGCGTATCGTCGATGATGAGCTCGATGCCCGTCGCATTTTCTATGGCGCGGATGTTGCGCCCCTCTCTGCCGATGATGCGCGCCTTCATGTCGTCATTGGGAAGGGGCACCACGGACACCGTGCTCTCCGATGCCTGATCGGCCGCACAGCGCTGGATGGCGAGGGAGATGATGTTCTTTGCGTTGAGCTCGGCTTCGTCCTTTGCCTGCTGTTCGAGGTTGCGTACCTCGACTGCAAGGTCGCGGCGCGTCTCGTCCAAAATTTCGTCGGTGAGCTGCTTTTTCGCCTCTTCCTTGGTGAGCTGGGCCACGCGCTCGAGCTCGGCCATCATGAGTTCCTGCTGATGGGAGACCTGCTCCTGCGCCTTGGCGACTTCGGCGGTCTTCTTCTCGAGGTCCTTCTTTCTGTCTTCGAGGGACTGCTCCTTGCGGGAAAGGTCGCTCTCCCGCTTCTCGAGGTTGTCCTCCTGCTTGGCGAGACGGGATTCGGCGCGCTGCTGCTCGGCACGCTTCTCCTTCATCTCCTGTTCGAATTCGTTCCGTCTTCTGAGATCCTGCTCCTTCGACTCTAAAATTGCTTCCTTCTTTAACTGTTTGCACTCCGCCTCGGCGTTTTTCAGCATTTCTTCCACGCGCTGCGAAGTCTCATCGAGCTTCTGATCGGATTTGATTTTTGCAACTTTTTCGAGATGTCTCTTGGTGAGATACCAGGCGACGGCGCCGCCGCCCCCGATCCCGACCGCGAAAAGACCCACGATCAGACCTATTGCAAGGCCCAAAGGCATGTCCGCAAGGAGCAGGCTGAACATGGTTTGCATTGTTTCAGCCTCCTTCTGTTTTTTGTCCCGACCCGCATTTTGGGCAGAATCGGGCATTGTCGTTCCTTATTATACAATATTTGGGGACGTCTGTCAACTTCCTGCAGGGCATCGGCGGGAAATTCGCGAAAAAAAATTTTCCGCCGCCCGCCCCGCATCCCTTCGAAAAAATTTTTATAAACCGCAATAAAATTTGCCGCATTCTATTGACAGAAGCACAAAAAAGTTATAATATATTTATGGTGCCTTTTTGGGGCCGCGCGGACGGCAAAACCGAGGGCAACTTGTCATATTTTTCGGGGGAAGTCGATGATCAGCATTTGCGATGTCAAAAAGAAGTACTCTTCGGGCAGAAAGGCCTTTTATGCGCTCGACGGCGTGTCGCTCGAGATAGCGGAGGGCGAATTTGTCGCCATCACGGGAAAGTCGGGAAGCGGCAAGTCCACCCTTCTCAACATGATCGGCACGCTCGACTCGGTGACGTCGGGCTCCATCTTCGTGGACGGGGAGGATCTGTCCAAATATTCGGGCAAGAAGATCGCCGAGTACCGCAACAAGAAGGTGGGCTTCGTCTTCCAGAGCTTCTATCTCGAGCCCAGTTATACCGTATATGACAACGTGGAGCTTCCCCTCGTGCTCGCGGGCAAGACGGGGAAGCAAAACAGAAAGCCCGTGGAGGCGGCGCTCGAAGAGGTGGGCCTCCTGTCCAAGATCAAGGAGCGGGCGCGCAATCTCTCGGGCGGCGAACAGCAGCGCGTCGCCATTGCCCGCGCCATCGTCAATCGTCCCGCCTATCTCCTCGCGGACGAGCCCTGCGGCAACCTCGACACCGCAAACAGTGAGAATATCATGCGCATCCTCGCCTCCCTCCACGCCCTCGGTAAGACCGTGATCATGGTCACCCATGACCCCGAAGACGCCGAAAAGGCGGAGCGCGTCGTCACCATGTCGGACGGGAAGATCGTCTCCGACCGCCGCAACAAGCAGAATTGACGGAGGAGCGCCATGCGGACTGTCTTGCATCTCATACGCACCGAGGCGTGGTTTCTGAGAAAGACCATCCTCGTGATCGGGATCATCCTCATCGCCTTTGTGGCGGCCCTCCTCTCGGTCATCTCCGTCTTTCTCGACGTCCCCGACGGCATGTACGAGGGGCTCAACGAATACAACGACCTCTTTACCCTCACGGTGATGAACTCTGAGGAAAAGCCCCTCGCGGGCGGCACCCCCTTCGGCGGACGGCTCAACGGCATCTCGCGCTACACCATCCTGACGGGCAGCGCGTCCTATGCGACCAACCCGCACAACGCCCCCTCCAAGGACGAGGACGAGGAAGAGGGCGAAAAGACGGACGTCGCCATCGCCATCACACTTTCCGGGTTTGCCGTGCTCCCCTCCCGCGCGGAGGAGACCTTTGCGCTCTACGAGGACACCACGAAGGACTTCGCCTTCCCAAAGCATGTCGGGGAGCTCGCCATCAATAAGGATGTCGCCAAGCTCGCGGGGGTCGAAATAGGAGACACCATCACCCTCTCGCCCGACTCCTTCTTCGACAGCGAAGAGATGGACCTCTCCAAGGTCAAGGCGCAGACCTATACCGTCGTCGGCTATGTGAACACCACGCGCATCACCACCCTGAATGCAAAGAATGCGGGCGCCGTGTATCTCCCGAGCTGTCACTTCTACTTCTGCCCCGAAGAGGGCACCGTATATGACGAGCTCCTGTACGTCTTCGACAACGCCAAGACCCTCCATGCCCGCTATCTCGACATCGTGCGCAGCGGAAAGGAGGCAAAGATGGCCACCGTCGTCGCCGATCAGGTGGAGAATATCGCCATCGCGCAGGCCTTCTTCCTCGCCGTCTCCTTCGTGCTCGGGCTCATGGTGCTCTTCATCCTCTACTCCCTCATCGCCATCTTTTTCCGCCAGCGAAAGAAGATGATCTGCCGACTGAAACTGCTCGGCGCGCGGGGACGAACGGTTGCGGGCGTCTATTGCCTCATCGCGATCTGTCTCGTCGTCGCAGCCGTCGTCTTCGGGGCGATGTTCTCGATGGCCTTCAATGTCTACTTCATCAATCTGTGCGGGCAGCTCTTCAGGACATTCAGCGCGAACTTCGTCTCGCACTTCCGTCCCATCGTGCCCGCGACTGTCCTCGCAGGGCTCATCCTCTTTACCATCCTGCTCTACTTCCACGTCAACCGCAAGATCAAAGATGCCACCGTCGCACAGGAGGTCCGCCATGAGTAAGCGCATCGTCCGCCGCATTGTCCGCAAAAAGCCGCAGGAAGGGAATACGGCTCCCGAGGTAAATGAGGCCGAAAAAGAGGAGGCCGCACCCGTCGATCCCCTCCTCGCCCTCGCCGATGTGGGTGAAGAGCTCGAAAAGGGCTTCAGTCTCTTCGGGCTCGCCTGGAAAAATGTCTTCACCTACACGTGGATGAACCTCAAGATCTGCTTCACCTTCGCCTGCCTTGCCTTCCTCATCTGCCTCTTTACGGTGTACAATGCCGCCATCAACGAGCGGGAGGAGGCCTTTACCCGCGGCTCGGCGTCCGCAAACCTCATCATCACACAGAGCAGCAAGACATTGGACTTCTTCCATGAAGAGCTGAAGACATTTGCTCTCGAGGACGTGTACTACGGCAGAAGTTATAACACCCTCATCTCCGAGCGCTACGGCGTGGGCGGGAAATATTCGGGCGACACCAGTTTCTATACCCTCGAAGTGGACGGAAAGGCCTACAATGCGAGCAAGGTGATCAACTTTACCTCCATCGTGCACCCCGAGGACAAGTACTTCACGGAGGCCGACCGCATAGAACTCAAGGAGAACTTCGGCAAGGACAGCTTCTTCTCCATGGGGCATTATCCCGCAACACCCGAGGAGATCGCGGTGAGCCCCATCATGCTCGAGGCTTACGGTCTGGAGGGGAAAGATGTGATGGGGAAGATGCTCACCGTCTACCTGAAGGACCCGCGCGAAGGATACGATCCCCTCTATAAACTATACAGCTATACGGTATGCGGAATAATCGACGAGGACGTCTATTCCCTCACGGGGCACGCAAGCAATACGAACACCCGTCCCGTCGTGCTCTTCCAGCATGAAAACGAACACGCCGGCGGCTCCCACTTCGTCCGCTACCGCCTGTATCTCAAGGATTGGCCGGATGCGGACAAGATGATAGAATGGAGAGAACACTTCGCGGGCGTGGACGAGAGCTACAGCTATTTGGGCTTCGGCTATGTGCAGAAGGCAAATGCGCTCGCCCGCATCCAGATCCTCGCGACAAATCTCTATATCATCGTGGGCGCGGCACTCATCGTGGGGCTCGTGCTCACCATCTTCCTCATGATCGACAAATATATGAAGGTCTTTTCGCGCTCAAGCGGCATTCTGATGACGCTCGGCCTGCGGCGAAGTCAGCTCTACCTGATGCTCGGCATGCAGCTCTTTATCCTCTGCGTCCTCGCCGTGCCCGTCGCATTTCTCCTGACCGCGGGCGGGTACTATGTCATCAACCTGCTCGTCAAGTGGGTCACGAACGTCGCACTCGGCATCTCGATAGGCAAGCTCATCTCCATGCTGCTTGCGGGGATCGCCACCGTCATCGCCCTCTCCCTCATCTTCTTTGTCTATGCCCTCTTCAAGTTCCGTGTCAAGACCATCAAGGACTACCTGACCACCGAAGTGGACTGAAATGCCCACATGGGGTCCGAAAACGTACAAAAAAAGCGGGGCCGCCCACGCTCGGGCGGTCCCGCTTTTTCTTTTCGTCAGTCGCTGTCGCAGAGCATCAGAATGCCCGCGATCAGATTGACAAAGAGCAAAGAGCAGATCTTGAATCCGACGGACACGGGCTGACGGTCGCGCACATGGTTAAAATAGCTGATCGTCATGGGGATACATCAGCAGAGCGGGAAAAGGGCAATTCCGTTCGCGATGCAGCCGAGGACCATAAAGACCTTGGCGATCGTCTTTAAGACGGACTCCTTCTCGTTCCCGCGGACGGCGGGCACATTGCTCTCCACGGCACAGCCGCAGCCGGGGCAGATGACGGCCTCGTCGAGGAGCTCCCGCCCGCACTTGGTACAGTATTTCATCTTGTGACCTCCTGAGATTTTTTCCATAAGTATTATACTCTCCCTCGTCTTTCCTGTCAACCCCTTCCGAAAATTTTGCTTGGGGAAAGTTTGGGGCGCGGACGGTAAGGCAGGACGAGGGCGATTTTTCAAGTCCCTTTGACGAATTGCATTGTGTCTCATAAAAATCCGGAATGGCGGGCAAAATTTCGCTCCGGAACTGTTTTCTTCGATTGACAAAATGCCCCTCGCATGCTATAATAAACCATCTTCTCCGCGACTTGCGGAGGACCCCGCGGAGTGCGGGGTCATGGGAGCTCTATGAAAAAACATCTCATCATCTTCTCCATCCTGTCCCTTCTCCTCGTATTCGGCGCCGCCGCTTGCGTCGGGGACGGCATCCACCGCCATGACTACGATGTCGTCGTGACGGCGGCGACCTGTACGGAGGGCGGATATTCCACCCGTATCTGCAAGACATGCGGATATTCGGAAAAATTCGACTTCACCGATCCCACCGATCATGACTATGCGCAATGCATTCCGAATGACGACGGCACGCACACCCTCATCTGTGCCAATGACCCGCAGTATACCCTCTTAGAGGACTGCGAACTCTCCGACCACGTGATAGCGCCGTCCTGTCTGAAGGGCGGCTACACCGAGCACACCTGCGAAAAGTGCGGATATGCCACGCAGGATACCCCCACCGATCCCCTCGAGCACGAGTTCGGACCGTGGACCTCTCTGCAGGGCGACCTTCCCTCCCATGAACATGTGTGCACGCGGGAAGGATGCGGCTTCCGCGAGACGATGCCCTGCGCCCATGTCGCGGGTGAGACCGTAAAGCCCACCTGCGAGACGGACGGATATACCGTATATACCTGTCCCGACTGCGAGGCGGAGTATCACGCAGATCCCGTCCCCGCCACGGGGCACATCATGGGGCCCGCCGTCTCGGACAATCAGGGCAAGCACACGAGCACCTGCACCGTCTGCGGGACCGAGGAGACCGACGTGTGCTCCTTCCGCGAGGAAGAGGGCAAGCTCCCCTCCTGCACCGAGGACGGATATACCCTCCGCGCATGCGAAGTCTGCCATTTCGAAGAGCGGACCAATCTCGCCCGCACGGCGCACAGCTACGGCGCCTGGCACTATGACGGCGGGGAGACGCATACCCATACCCGCACCTGCGAAGAGTGCGGCGGGGAAGAGCAGGCGGCCTGCTCCTTTACCTCGGTGACCCATACCCCCACCTGCACCGAGGCGGGATATACCGAGCATACCTGCGACGAATGCGACAGTACCCATACCCACGAGGGAGCGCCCGCCACGGGGCACTCCTACGGCGCATGGGAGGACGACGAGACCGCGGGGCAGCACAGCCATGCCTGCCTCAACGGCTGCGGCGAAATCGAGACGGAACCCTGTGACTATGCCGCCGTCACCCATTCCCCCACCTGCACCGAAGACGGCTCCGTGGTCTACACCTGCCCCGTCTGTAAGGACAGCTACACCGAAAAGGGTGCAGACAGGCTCGGACACGACTTCCCCGCCACCTGGGACTATGCGGGCAAAGTGGACGGCAAGGACACCCATGAGCACGTCTGCCGCAGGGAAAATTGCAATGAAAAGGAGAGTGGCGAGTGCAGCGTGAAGCGCATCGAAGATGTCCCCACCTGCGACGCGCCCGCCGACATCCACGATGTCTGTGAGGAATGCCATCACACCGAGGACGTGGGCGATATCGAGAAGCTCGACCACGACTGGGGCACGGGCTGGAGCTATGCCGGCACCGACGAAGAGGGCCGCCATATCCACCGCCGCGTCTGCACCCGCAACCCGGAGCACGTCGAGACGGAGGTCTGCAACTTCGACATCAGCGTCATCGATGCGACCTGTGAGGCGGGCGGAAAGACCGTCCATACCTGCCCCACCTGCAATAAGATCTACGAAGACAATGCGACGGATGCGCTCGGACATCACTATGGAAACTGGGTCTATGACGAGAAAGGGCATACCCATGTCCAGAGGTGCCTGCGCGAAAACTGTGAAAACAGCGTTTCGGGAAGCTGCACCTTTGCCGATGCCGTGACGGAGGCCACCTGCGACGAGGGCGGCTTCACGACGCACACCTGCGAGACCTGCGGCGGGAGCTATACCGACGCCGTGACCGAAAAGCTCGGCCATCTCTGGGGCAAGCCCGCCTATAACGGCGAGGGCAAGCATCAGCAGATCTGCGAGCACGACAGCGCGCATGTGCAGACGCTCGACTGCAACTTTACCCCCGAAGTGACGGAGGCGACCTGCGAGAGCGGCGGCTACACGACCTACACCTGCGAGGACTGCGGCGGATCTTACAAGAAGGATGAGACGCCCGCCAAGGACCACACCTGGACCCTCTACCAAAGCACGGGCACGGGCGACGGGACGCACGGCACCCATTTCCGCGAATGCACGGCCTGCCATACCCGCGAAGAAGCGCCCTGCTCCTACGACGAGAAGGTCACGCCCGCGACCTGCACGGAGGACAGCTTTGCCACCCATACCTGCACCGTCTGCGGCGAACAGCACACTCACATCACCCCCTCTTCCGCGCTCGGCCATCGCTACGGCGCCTATACCTGCGACCGTGCGGCGGGCACCCATTCCCGTCAATGCCTGAATGCGGGATGCCGCGAGGTGGAGACCTCCGCCTGCGAATTTGACGAGGTCATTTTCCATCGCGATGCGACCTGCTCCTCCTACAGCCACACGACCTCCAAGTGCGTCTGCGGCAACACGCAGACGGTCTACGGCAGCCGTCTCCCTCACGAGATGACGGGTTGGATCACGGGGAAATATAATGACGGGCGGTACTATCACCTCGACAAGTGCAAGAACTGCGACTACAATGTCGGCGGGCTGTGCTCCTTCGTCGAGACGACGCACGACGCGATCTGCGAAAAGGGCGGATATATCGAGACCAAGTGCACGATCTGCGGACGTGCGCTCGAAAACAGGCTCTCCGACCCTCTCGGCCACGACTGGTCCGATTACGAATACACGGGCGAAGACGGGCACAACTGCCATACCCGCACCTGCCGCCGCGCGGAATGCGATGAAACGGAGACGCACGACTGCACCATGGTAGAGGTGGGCTCTGCCGCCACCTGTCTCACGCCCGCCGATGCGAAGACGGTGTGCTCCGAATGCAGCCATACCGACGACGTGGACGAGACGCCCGCCCTCGGGCATGCCTACCCCGAAAAGTGGGAATATATGGGCGTGAGCGACGGCGTGCACATGAACCGCCGCGTCTGCGCAAACGATCCTTCTCACTTCGAACTGCAGCCCTGCGTCTTCACGGTGCACACCACCGACCCCGACTGCACGCATGTGGGAACGGCGACCTATGTCTGCGATCTGTGCGTTCACGAGTACACCGAGCAGACCTCCGACTCCCTCCACCATGTCTGGGAAGAGGAATTCGAATGCAATGAGACGGGGCATCTCGGCACCTGTACCCTCTGCGGCTTCCATGAGTTCCTCCCCCATGATTATCACGAATCCAACCTCTGCGCCGCATGCGGCTACGATGGACTCACCTACCGCTTTATCGCAAAGTCGGACAGCTACGAGGTCGTCAGCGACAGCCGCGTGCCCAATGCAAAGCGCATCGTCATCCCTGCGGCCCATGAGGACCGCCCCGTCACCTCTGTCAGCTACTATACCTTCGACCGCCATGCCGCGGTGACCGAGGTCGTACTGCCCGCCTCGCTCGAGACCATCGAGATAGGCGCCTTCTACCGCTGTGCAAATCTCAAGAGCGTGACCTTCTCGGGAGAGGAGCCCGCCCTCCGCACCATCGGCTACAATGCCTTTATGGACTGCACCGCGCTCGCCGAGTTTGCCCTTCCCGAAGGGCTCGAGGAGATTGGCGACTCCGTCTTCCGCGGCTGTGCGAAGTATACCCCCGTCCTGCCCGACGGCGTCACCTCCATCGGTGCAAACGCCTTTACGGGGTGCAAGGCCTACCTCGAAGAGAGCTGGGCGGACGGCGCCTTCTATCTCGAGCATCACCTCATCGCGGTCAAGGCGGAGACCGAGGGTCCCTTCGCCATCCGTGCAAATACCCTGCACGTCGCGGCGGGCGCCTTCGCGGGATGCAAGGGAATCACCCGCCTCGAGATCCCTGCCTCCGTCCTCTCCTTCGGAAAGGCTGCCTTTGACGGATGCACTTCCCTCGCGGAAGTCGAATATCACGGCAAAGTGGCCGAGTGGTTCGCCATCCGCTTCGTCGACGACCTCTCCTCCCCCATGCACTATGCGAGCGGCCTGCACATCGAGGGCGCGGTAGGAAACATCGTGCTTCCCGAAGATCTCCACATCACCTATATCCCCGCGGGGACCTTCCGCGGCACGCAGATCACCGGCATCACCATTCCCGCCTCGGTCAAGGAGATCGGCGCGAATGCCTTCCTCGGCTGCGCGAGCCTCATGACGATAGTCCTGCCCGACAGCGTGGAGCGCATCGGCGAAAATGCCTTCAAGGACTGCGGCTATGCCCTCGACCCCGCGAGCTGGACGGGCGACGTCCTCTACATCGGCAATCACCTCATCGAGGCGAAGAAGGACGGGACCTTTGAGGACGGCATCTGTACGGTAAGAAAGGGAACGCTCACGATCGCCCCGCGCGCCTTTGCGGGCTGCAGCGGGCTCAGGGGCATCATCTTCTCCGATGAACTCGTGCGCATCGGCGCCTATGCCTTCGAAAATACCAACCTCGCCACGGCGCGCTTTGCCTCGCACGAGAGCTACACCTACAGCTGGTTCTGCCAGGGCATCATAGGACGTCAGCACGCCCTCGGCAACTTCTCCGCGGCACAGTTCGCCTCTCAGTTCAAGTTCTACTATCTCGAGTGGAGAAGAGTCTGATCTTTCCCAAATATCAAAGGCGGCGGCAAATGAATTTGCCGCCGCCTTTTTTTGTATTTTGATGACATGGGGTCTATTTTCTTTTCATGACGATGCGCTCAATGAGCTTTCCGCACTCCACGATGGGCAGGGGCGCGAGGGCCAGCGCGGCGCAGACGAGGTAGGCATCCCAGCTCAGGTACGTGAGGTCGAAGAAGGCCTGAAGGGGCGGTACGAAGAGCAGGAGCACCATGATGAGGGCGGACGCCGCGATCGTCAGGAAGAGCACGGGATTGTGCCCATTCCCCCGCGCGAAGAAGGACTCGGTGTCCGAGCGCTGGTTGAGGGCATGCACGAGCTGACTGAAGGAGATGACCGCAAAGGTCATGGTCATGGCGGCCTGCGGCCCGCACTTCACGAAGACCTTGAGCCCGAGGAAATAGGCGGAGAGCGAGATGGCGGAGAGCATGGCCCCATGCAGGAGGATGCGCACGACGAGGCTCCTCTCGAAGAGGGTGCCCGACTTGACGGGCGGGCGGCGCATGAGGTCCTTTGCCGCGGGGTCGACGCCCAGTCCCAGCGCGGGCAGGGTGTCCGTCACGAGGTTGATGATGAGCACATGCACGGCTGCAAGGGGCGCGGAGAGCCCGAAGAGGGTCGCGATGAAGAGGACAAGCACCTCGGCGATATTGCCCGCGAGCAGGTAGCGGATGACCTTGCGGATGTTCGCATAGACCCGCCGCCCCTCTCTCACCGCACTCTCGATGGTCGTGAAGTTGTTGTCGAGCAGGACGACGTCGGAGGCATTCTTGGCGACATCGGTGCCAGCGCCCATGGCGACGCCGATATCGGCCGCCTTCAGTGCGGGAGAGTCATTGACGCCGTCTCCCGTCATGGCGCAGACCTCGCCCTGCCGCTGCAGGGACTTGACGATGCGCAGCTTATCCGCGGGCGAGACGCGGGCATAGACCGAAGTCGTCCCCACCACGCGG
Organism: uncultured Clostridia bacterium; assembly: GCA_947597925.1. Taxonomy (GTDB): domain Bacteria; phylum Bacillota; class Clostridia; order Christensenellales; family Borkfalkiaceae; genus Gallimonas. The sequence continues at coordinate 101,508 of CANQFA010000003.1, forward strand.
TCGAGGTCGTCATCGGTCATGGCGGCGAGCTCGGAGCCCGAGACCACCGTATCTCCCTCGCGGAAGATGCCGAGACTGCGCGCAATGGCGACGGCCGTCGTCTTGTGGTCGCCCGTGATCATGACGACGCGGATGCCCGCCGTGTGACAGCTCTCCACCGCGAGTGCGACCTCTTCGCGGGGCGGGTCGATCATGCAGGTGATGCCGAGGAAGATAAGTCCCTCCTCCACGTCGTCCCCCTCTCGCGGGACCTCGCGGGCGGTGCGGGCGGCATAGCCGAGGACGCGGAGCGCCTCCTCCGACATGCGCTCGGAAAGATGCAGGATCTCCTCCCTCTCTTTCTCTGTGAGAGGGCGCACATCTTCGCCGTCGAGAATGCGGTCACAGTGCGGGAGAAGTTCGTCAATGGCCCCCTTGGTATAGACATGGTATGCCCCTTCGTGGTCTACGAGGACGGACATCCGCTTTCTGTCCGAGTCGAAGGGCTGCTCGAAGAGGCGGGGATTCTGCTCCTTGAGCGCAAGGGGCGGGAGGCCGCATTTTTCCGCAAGGTCGAGGAGGGCGCCCTCGGTGGGATCGCCGAGACACTGCCCGTCCGCCCCCACGGCGGCGTCGTTGCAGAGCGCGGCGGCATAGAGGAGGGCCTTCCGCTCCCGCGTCACCTCCATCCCCTCCGTGACCTCCGCAGGAGTCCCCTCTCCGAGCTCCCTTGCCGTCGCGAGGCGGGTGACGGTCATCTTGTTGAGGGTCAGAGTCCCCGTCTTGTCGCAGCAGATGACCGTGGCGCTCCCCAGCGTCTCCACGGCGGGAAGGCTCCTCACGAGCGCCTGCTGCGTGGCCATGCGCCTCACGCCGAGTGCCATGACGATGGTGGCGGTCGCGGGAAGCCCCTCGGGGATCACCGAGATGGCGAGCGCGATGGCGGTGAGAAGGGGCTGTACCCAGTTATTCGCCACGCTCCAGTCGGATACGCGGATGAAGCTGATCGCGAGCACGACGAGGGCGATGACGATGCCCGCCACCGAGAGCGTCTTGCCCACGCCGTTCAATTTGCGCTTGATGGGCGTCTCGAGTTCGTCGGTCGCATCGAGCATATCGGCGATCGAGCCCACCTCGGTGCGCATGCCCGTCTCCACGACGAGCCCATATCCCGTCCCCGCGACACTGACGGAGGACGAGAAGGCCATATTCACGCGGTCGCCGAGCGGGGCGTCTGCGGGGAGGACGGTGGGCGCATCCTTCTCTACGGGGACGCTCTCCCCCGTGAGCGCGGACTCCTGCACGGCGAGGTTGGCCTCCTCGAGCAGGCGAAGGTCCGCGGGAATGATGCATCCGTCCCCCAATACGACGACATCGCCCGGGACGAGTTCCTCGGCGGAGAGGACGCACTCCTTCCCGTCGCGGAGGACGCGTGCGGTGGGTGCACTGAGTGTCGCGAGGGCGGCGAGCGCATCGGCCGCCTTCTTCTCCTGCACGACGCCGATGACGGCATTGATGATGACGATGGCGAAGATGACGACGGCCTCTGCCCAATCTTGAAAGATGAGGGAGATGACCGCCGCAATGAGCAGGATGATGACCATGACGTCCTTTACCTGCTCCCAGATCATGCGGAGGAGCGTCTTCGGCTTGCGTTCCCGCAGGACATTTTTGCCGTACTGCGCCCTGCGCGCCTCCGCCTCCTCGGTGGTGAGCCCCTTCGGCGAGCTCCGAAGCTCCTCGAGGGCCTCTTCGGGAGAAAGGGCATGCCATGCCCGTTTTTGTCCGTCCATACTGTCTCCTTGGGTAAAAGCTGATAGTTCCACTATATTATACCACGCCGCCGCCTCGGGAAAACCGCCCACGGAAAAAATTCCCCTCCCCACCCGAAAAAAGTTCGGAGATCCCATGCGAAGACGGGCCCCGATAACTCGGAGCCCGTCTGCATTTCATTGAGGTTTTTACGTCAGACGCGACGGGTGATATCTGCCGTGCGCGAGCCGTCTGCGTTTTCCGTGATGGTGATGTCGAAGACCATGCCGTTCGTGGTCGTGACGGTATGCAGCTCGGAACCCTCCTCGTGCACATCGCCGTCCTCGCCCACATAGTACTGTCTCCTGCCGTAGTTGACGGAGTAGATCTTTCCGTCCGTCCGCGAGACGTCGACGAAGGACCCGCTGAGGTCATAGACCGTATCCATGTCCATCTTCTCGACGGTGCAGCTCTCGAAGTAGGGAATGGTGACCTGCGGCACGGGATCTGCTTCTTCGTCTCCGCCCTCGCCTTCGCTCTCGTCGGGGTCGGGATCGTCCGCCCCGCCGACCTGCTCGGGAGCACGCTCGACGAAGTTCATGACATAGTAGGTCGTGGTAAGGATGCGTCCGCTGTCCACGCCGTCCGCATCGGTATCGAGATGCTCGCGGGTACGGACGATGTAGTACAGCTTGTTCTGGAAGATGACAGCACTGTCGTAGACAAGCTCCGTCTCGCCCTGCTTCAGCGACACATTCCAGATGTCGCCCGCGCTGCCGCTCTGCCCCGCGACGGTACACTCGACCGTCACCTCATAGCCGCCGTCTGCCTGAAGGGTCTGGATGCGCGCACAGGAGGCAAGGAGGAAGGCCATCGTATTTTGATAGACCTGGCTGTCCGAGATGAGGAAATAGAACTTGTAGGCGGTTCCTTCGTTGTCCTCGTAGTCGACGATATAGTAGCCGCTGCGGTCGTCGAACTCATACTTCGCATGTTCGAGCGAGGTGATCGTGGTGCCGTCTCCGAAGGTGACGGGCACGGCGCCGAAAGTGACGTCGATGAACTGCTCCGTGACCTCACCCGTCTTGTCGTACTCTGCCGTGACGGTGATAAAGCCGTAGGCATTCGCATCGAGGTTGGGCGTGCCGCCGCCGAAGAGCTGCATGAGCATGCTGAGGAAGTAATAGTCGCTGTAGTAGGCGTCATTGACGACGGAGACCATGTAGCGCATGCGCGTGACTTTGTAGCTGTTGCCCGTCTCGCCCTTGTAATCCACCTCGATATCGAAGCGGTAGTTTCCGATCAGGACATAGAGCTCGGTCGCCGCATCCTCTCCCTCGCCGACGTTTTCGCGCACGACCGTGCAGGGCACGGGGCTCGTGAGTCCGTCGAGCACGACGGAGCCGGACACGGTGAATTCCGCTGTACCCGTGGGCTGGAAGTTGAGGCCTCCGAAGGGCTCCTTCACTTGCGAGCCGTCATCCAATTCCGTGAGCACGGGGTAGTCGTTCTCGGTCCCTGCTTCGCGGTCAAATCTGATGGGATAGCCGTTGTTGTTGAGATAGGTCGTCCCCTCGAAGAGGATGGTATCCGCAAAGGTGCCGATGTTCTGGGAGACGAATCCGTATTTGTTCGCATCCTCGTTTTCGGTGTCGCGGAGGTAGACCGTGATCTCGCCCGCGCTGTTGAGGGTGTAGTAGTAGCGCGTCTCCCCGTCCATGATCATGAAGCCGTAGCGCGAGAAGCGCAGCGAGCGAAGGTCGGGGGTGTAGTAGCCGTGCTCGGAGTAGGAGAGCCGCTCAATGGTCCCATTCTCCGCGTTCCCCTCCTTGTCGTAGCTGTAACGGAAGATGGAGGCGTCGGTACCCGCGCTGTTGGCATAGTAGAGAAGGTCTTCGGTGATGATGATGTACTGGCCCCGCTCGACCGTGCCCGTCTTCGTGTACATGGTGGCGTTGCCGTACGCATCGGGGATGAGGACGGACCAGTCGGCAGGATTGATATAGCTGCGGACGATCTCTTCCTTCTCCACGACGAAGACATAGTATCCCGTGGTGCTCGAGACGGTATAGATGCTGAGCCTGCCCGTGAGGACCGTGCCGCCCTTGCCGTCGTCATAGTTTATGATGCACCTGCTGCCGTCTTCGAGACGATAGGGGCCCGTCCCGACCTGCGTGCGCTCGCCGTCGATGACTTCGTACGCGGTGACTTTGCCGTATCCGTCAAGTTCGAAGATGAGGCCCGTCATCTCCATGTTGTTGAGGTAGAGATAGCTCCTCGCCTCGTATCCGCGGAGGGTAAAGGTCGAGCCCGTGACGTCGAAGATGTGAGAGACATTGTCGTCGCCCGTGAACTGGATCTCGTTTTCGGCGGAGACGATGTATCTGCCCGTCACCTCGTTGCCCTCGGCATCGACATAAGTAGCCTCATAGGAGTAGCCGTCGAGGGTGAGGCTGCCGTCCTTTTCGGAGGTCAGCTCGGTGGGCATCGCGGTATTGTAGCGGGTAAAGTAGCTTGTGCTCGAGGTGGAGAGGATCAGGAAGTCGAACTGCACGGAGCCGTCGGATGCCTTGAAGGTATAGACCGTGGGAGCGCCCTCTTCCGTGCCTGCCTTCTCTTCATAGGTGCCCGCCACGACGATGGGCTCTGCCTCTTCCTCGGCGGGAGTCGTGGTGAGCGTTGCGCCGCCCTTGCCGTCGAAGGAGAGCTGCACGGAGCTGTCCGCAGCGCCTGCGGCGGTGCGCTCCCTGAGAGAGCCGAAGAGCTTTTCGAGGACTATGAAGGACTTCGCGTCCTCATTGATCTCGAAGTAATAATATCTCGTGTCGCCCGTGAGACGGATGGTGTTATCGGACCCATTGACCGCATTGTAGGCGCCCGTCACGGTCGTGCCCTCGGCGTCCTTATAGACTGCGAAGCCGCCGACGAGGGTCAGCGTCGCGCCCCCTTCGCCCTGATACTGCACGTCGAAGGTCTCGGGCTCCTCCTGCTCTTCATAGGTCACGGAGTACCAATAGGTGACATTCAGATCGGAGGACACGCCCGTGGAGTAGACAAAGGACTTCACGGTGAGCACGTCGATGGGCCCGACGAGTTCCTCTTCGGTCGTGAAGCGTTCGGTGACCGTGAACTGATACATCCCCGTCTCGCCGCTGAGGACAACGGTGCCCTCCGCGACCTTCACGTAGACGCGCTGAGAGGTATAGCCGTAGAGCGAGGCGCGGCCCGCCTCTGCATCGTCGATGACGAGCATGGGCGTATAATAGTTGCTTTCGCTGTTGTTGTAGTAGTACTCCGCATATCCCACCTTCTTCTCCTCAAAGGCAAGGGAATCGGCCGTGGAATAGACGCGGAAGACGCGCTTGGTGCGGTTGTTCCCGTAGAAGGTGACGAGGGTGCCGCCGAACACGGAGGAACCGGACTCGACATAGTAGCCCGTCACCGTGGAACCGGAATCGGAGTAGGTGGCATTGCAGGCACCGTCGAGGGTGAGCGTTGCCCCGTTTGCGGCGGTATAGGTGTTATTGAGGTTGGCATTGTAGTTGATATACCCCATGCCCGAACCGAAGTCAATGAGCTTAAAGGAGCCTGCAAGCCTTCCCGTCGATGCATTATAGAGATCGAGGATATTCTCCGTCACGCGATACATGTAGCCCGCCGTGCCCGAATCCAACCTTATGGTCGCATTGCCGAAGCCGTCGAGGGTGAGCTGATAGTAGGCATACTGGAGGAGCGATCCCTCGGCGTAGCCCCCTATCGCCTGCGGATTGACGACATAGCGATTCATCTCGCCGTACCCGACTTCTGTGTCGTTGCGCGCGAGGAACACTCTGACTTGCCCGCCGGTGGTCAGGCTGACATAACCGAGGAGGTAGCACACCTCGCCCGTCGCGGCCCCGGAGGTATAGGTCACCCTGTAGTACCCGTCTTCATCGACGCGGTAGGTACCCGTGCTCTGGCCGTCGAGGCTGCTGGTGAGGGTGGCGCCGTTGAATGCGTCGAACCTGAGCGTCACATCTCCGTAGACGCGTCCGCTGCCGACCACATATTGATAGTAGATCCTGCCGTCGCGCGTCTCGTCGTAGTAGACGAAGCCGTCGTTGACAAATTTTCCCATCAGCGTGTCGTCGTTTGCGAGGGCGAAGCTGAAGGAACGTGCATTGGCGTTATACTGCCCCTGATAGTAGAGCCCGCGGCGGAGCAGGATGACGTGCGCGGGATCTCCCCCGAGCTGATAGATGATGTCTTCGCCGCCGATGAGGTCGGTGTAGCCCTTGCTCCAGACGGCATAGAGGATGCCGACATTGCCCAGCGTAAAGGTATCCTCGGCGGACTCGCCTTCTACGTTCTCAAGCATCCCGTCGATGGCGTGGGAAGCATACTCCACCGTGCCGTTCGCACTTCTCGACCAACCCGCGAGGAGGTATCCCTCGGCGTGGAAGCGGTCGTAAGGAAGGGTCACTTCGGTCCCATAGACAAACTGGAGGATCTCCCGCTCCTCTGCGCCCCCGTCGGGATAGTTGGAGCGGAGGACGACGGTGAGCTGCCGCCTGTTGAGGTAGAAGGTATACACGTTCTTCGCGGGGTCTTCGCCGAGCGCGTGCGTCGTGTCCTGTCCCTCGTGCGAGGCAGCCGTTTCGAAGCCCTCGATGCTTACGGAAGGCGTATAGTTGGCCGCGGGATAGTCATATCCCGTGATCGTGTCGGCGGCCTCATAGCCGTCGAGCGTGGCCTTCTGCGTCCAGACATTCACGGTATAGCCGACCTTGTAGCGGGCGGTGAGCGTGACGTTGCTCTCGGGCATCTTTGCCGTGGAGGTGAGCGCGGTCCCGTTCAGGAGCCATTCGCCGAACTGCCAGCCCGTGCGCGTGGGGATATATCCCTCGACCGCGGCGGAGATATTTTCTCCCGCCTTGAGACGGATCGCGGGAGCAGAGACCTGCCCTGCGCCGACGTCGAGCGTGACCGCATAGGTCTTGGTCCATTTTGCATAATAGGTCTTGCTCTCCGATGCCACGACCGAAGAGACCGCACTGCCGGTGAAGTCGGCATTGTCGAACCAACCTTCGAAGGCATAGCCCTCCCGCTCGGGCGTGGGCAGGGTGACCTCCTCCCCCTCTGCGGGGGTCATGGCCTCGATGGGGGTCCCGCCATAGGTCTCGAACTTCAGGCGGATGCCCGTCGTGCATGCGGCAAATGCCACACAGAGCACGGTCATCAGGGCAAGCAGGAAGCAAACCACAAGATCACGTTTCAGTTTTTTCATGAAAGTTTCTCCTTTTTTGTTCATTCTGCATCGGGTATGTCGCTTTCAGAGGGCGCATAGACTGCATAATACACCGCATCCTCCGTAAGAGTCATGAGATCGGACATCATCAGTTCAGCCGCGCCGCCCTCTGCCGTAGCCCAGCCGAGGAAATCGTATCCTGCGCGGTAGGGAGCGCCGCCCACTGTGGGGGTCGTGACGTTTTCGAGCTTCGCCGTATCCACAGAGAGGACATAGCCCTCCTCCGAGATCTCCGCGCCCCAGAATACGGGACGGAAGGAGGAATTCCAGTTGATGCCCCAGCCCTCGGGGGCCTCCTCGAGTGGCGTATAGAAGTTCACGGCCGTGCAGCCGAAGAAGGTATGGCGGCCGAGGGTCTCGAGCGTCTCGGGCAGGACGACAGAATTGAGAATGGTGCATCCGAGGAAGGCATAATCGCCGATCTGCTTGAGGGAGGCGGGGAATGTGACGGAACGGAGCGAACTATTGTACGCGAAGGCAAGCATCGCGATCTCCTGCAGGTTGCTGCCGAAGCGGACTTCGCTCAGCCCGCAGCCCAAGAAAGCACCCGTCTTGATCCTCTCGACGGACTCCGGGATCTCCAAAGTCCCGAGCCGACAATAGCAGAAGGCATAGTTCGTGATCTCCTTGAGCCCCTCATGAAGGGTGAGCTGCTGCAACGCGACGTTCAGTCCGAATGCGCCTACGCCGATGGTCGCGGAGGCGGGAATATCGAGCGTCGGGATGCCGTTGAGATAGAAGGCCAAGTCGCCGATGGTCTCGAGTCCCTCGGGAAGGCGGAGATCTCTGATCGCGCAGCTGAAGAAGGCCTGCGTACCGATCGTCTTCACCTGCGTGGCAGAGAGGTCGACGACCGACAGACGGTCGCACTGGAAGAAGGCTTCATCGCCGATACGGGTGAGTGAATCGGGGAAATTGATACTGCTGAGTGCCATGCACTGGAAGAAGGTAAGGTCCTCGATCGCGGAGAGATTCATATTGAGGCTCGCCGCCGTGAGCTGCTGGCAGTTCATGAAGGCCGCGGTGCCGATATAGCGTGCCTGTGCGAGGCCGTCGATCATCTGGAGATTCTGGTTGTCGTAGAAACAATAGTCGGCGACACCGCGCACCCCATCCCTGAGGGTGATGGCAAGGATCTGGCGGGAATCGTCGAATCCGACCACCCAATTCCCCGCATAGATGACGCCGTAGGCATCGGATGTATTGTAGAGTGCCGTCCCACGGAAGGCATATGCCCCGATGTGCGTCACGCTCGCGGGCACGAGATACTCGGGGTTGAGCGTGTTATTGTCGAGGGTGATGCAGTTATTGAACGCATAGTCCCCGATACTCTTGAGCTTGCTTCCGAGGTTGACGACTCTGAGGAAACCGCACTCGTAGAAGGCGCCCTCGCCGAGGATCTCGAGGTCGGAATTTTCGGGAACGGTGAACCGATAGAGCCCGGGGCAGCCGTAGAAGGCATAGGACCCGACATATCGGATGGATGCGGGAAGGTCCACCTGCACCAGATTGGGACAGCCCGCCGCCGCGGTCGTATCGGTCGCTGCCGTCGTGGCGAATACCCGCGTGCCGATGCCCACGGTCCCCTCTCTGATGTTCTGCCCTACCGCAGTGAGCTCGGTGAGCGTATCCTGATCGACCGAGATGAGCCATTTGTCCGCATAGGCAAAGCCCTTCGGCTGCCCTTCGAGCAGGGCCGTGCCGACGAAGGCGCCCGCGCCGACATCCGTCACGCTGTCGGGGATGGTGACCTCGGCAAGTGCGGTGTCATACTGGAAGCAGCCCGTGGGGATGGTCTCCGTCCCTGCGGGAAGGTCCATCTTCGTGAGCATATCGCATGAAGCGAAGCACTGGCTGCCCAGCGTCAGGCTCTCATAGGGCCCTGCAAAGGTGACCGTCTCGAGCTTGGGGTCGTGTAAGAAGGCATAGGCGCCGATGGAGGTAAGCCCCGCGCCGAGGGTGACGGAAGTGAGTTCGGAATTGCGCGTGAACGCATTGATCCCGATCGTCTCCACGCTGTCGGGAATGGTGACCTCCTTGAGCGCGATGCAGTTGGAAAAGGCCGACGTGCCGATCTCCACGACCCCGTCGGGGATGTCGATCTCCTCGATGGAGGAGCAGTAGGCATACAGGTAGTCGGGGATGACATTCATATCCTCGGGATCGGGGAAATAGGCCTCCTTCAGGAGCGTGCACCCCTGGAAGGTCGCCTCGCCGATCGAGGTGACCGACTCGGGGACGGAGACCGACGTCAGGGAGATACAGCTCAGAAAGACGCTCGCACCGATGCTCTGCACGCCCTCTTCGAGGACGACCGAGGTCACCTGCTGATTGTTACGGAAGGCGCCGTCCCCGATCTCGAGCACGGGCTTGCCGCGATAGGTCGACTCGATGACGACATCGCCCACCGAGGAGCGCGCGGAGGAGAGCAGCCATGCCGTCCCGTCGTTGATGCGGGTATAGAGATAGCCGTAGTCGGCGGGCTTATAGTAGGAGAGGGTCTCCGACCAATCGGAGTAGAGCCCCTGCACCCCCACCGCACGGATACGGATATCGTAGTCCCCTTCGTCGAGCGCCGAGAGCGAGTACGTGGCGCGGCGCGAACCGCGGGTCACGATCTCGCCGATGGAATTCGTGATCTCGATCTCATAACTGCGGGCATCATCCACCTCCGACCAGTAGAGATCGTCCTGATCGTCCACATAGCAATATGCGGGCGTCGAGAGACGGACCTCACCGCACGCCGACACGAGGAAGGTCGTGCCAAGGAGCAGGATCGCCGCTAAAATTGCCGTTATCTTTTTCATTCTTGATGTTCCGCCTTTTTCGCCCTGTATTCTCGGATGATCTCATGCGGCCACTTGAACTTGAACTTGCGCACGAGGATATCGATGAGGAAGAGGACCATTGCCGTGATCATGAAGGCGAGCCGAGGGTCATAGACTCTCTGGATCACGGGGATGAGCCCTTCGATGGCGCCCCAAGGCTCCTCTTCGGGGATGACCCGTCCGCCGCCGTTCTCCGCGATCTCCGCGAGCAGTGCGCCGTTGTCCGTAGAGCCGTCGGTGTCCTGCCATTCGGTATATTCGGCGGAATAGGCAAAGCCCTTATAGATCTCCGCTTCGGCGGTGACTTCGCCCGCCGCATTGCGCCGTCTCACCTCGATGCGGTAGACGCCGCTCGTCTTGATCACGAAGTTGCAGCGCGAATAGCCGTTGTCCGCACCGAGATAGGTAGTGACATAGACATCGCTGCGCACTTCCTCTTCGGGGACATTCAGAGAGATCCTCTGCTCTCCCCCTTCGGACAGGAGGACGATCTCGCCCTCCAATACATCGCCCTCTTCGAGCGGAGCCGAGATGCCGAGCTGGTTCATGTAGTTCTCTTCGCGCAGGTTGAGCTTGATCTCCTGCGTGCGGATGCTCTCGAGGGGCATGAGGCCCGCGACGACATTCTGGATAAAGCGCTTGCCGCAGGCGTCCGCGAGGAAGGCCTCCGACCAATCGCCGTAGACGTCGCACATGAAGCTGCCCACTTTGCCCATGCCGAATTTCCACTCCGAATAGATGGGTACGCCGAACTCCCCTACCATGAAGGTGTCGGCGGTGACGCGGGCGCGCGTGCCGAAGTAGCCGTCGAGGGTGGTCTTCATCTGCCAGCGCGTGGAGATGCCGCTCACGTTCTCGACGCCGTTGGGGTCAAACCCCGCCGCGAGGTTGGAGAGCGGGTCATTGATGATGGGATGGAACTCCTTCTGTGCGGATTCCTTGATGGCCTCCGCACGCAGGTCGTCCTGCATGACGATGGAGAGCTGGGAGAGGTCGTCGACGAGATAGGTCTCGCCGCCCGTGGGCACCGAAATGCGGTCCATGCGGTCAAATCCGTCCGCATCCATGCCGATCGCGATGATGGAGATGGAGATGTCATTCTCCTCGTGGTAGTTGAGCGCGAGGGGAAGATATTCCTCCTCGGGCTCGGTGGGCGCACCGTCGGAGACAATGATGATGTGCTTCTTGTCCACCTTATCGCTGATGGACTTGAGCGCATCGCCCGCACGGCGGATGGCGCTGGAATAAGTCGTGTTACCCTGCGCCCTGACCGAATTGATCGCCTCCTTGATGATGGCGTCCTGTGTACGGGGAGTCGGGGACAGCACATTGCCCGTGGTCGTGGACAGCGTGACGATGCCCACATAGTCGCGCTCGTTGAGCACGTCGAGACAGTCGAGCGCACCCTCCTTGGCGGCCTCGAGCTTTTCCCCCGCCATGGAGCCCGAGACGTCTATGACGATCTCGACGCCGACGGGAGGCGTATAGTTGATGGCCTGCACGGGCAGCATCTGCTGCAGGAGGGTATTTGCGAGGTCGCTGCGCTTGTAGGCATGCGCCTGCCCCTCGGCCGTTCCGCCCGTGGTAAAGAGCCCGCCGCCCGCATTGTACACATAGTTATAGAGCAGGGCGTCGAATCCCGCAGGCAGGTCGGAATTTGCGATGTTGTTGAGGATGACCTGATCGTAGTTGCACAGGGCTTCGAGTGTCTTGGGCAGGCTCTCGGCGTCCGTCCTGACATTGACGACGGTCGGCTCATAAGGGACCTCCGCGTCGCCGAGGATGGAGGTGAGCTTGTCGGACTGCCCCTCTTCCTGCTGGAGGATGAGCACCCGCGTAAAGACCTCTACGTTGAAATAGGAGCAATAGCTGTTGTTCTCGGCGAGGCCGTCGTTTACCGTCTCCACGCGCACGACCACCTCGTGGACACCTTGCTCGGTGAAGGACTTGCGAAAGGTGACGCTCTGGCTTCCCGCAATGAGAGGCACTTCCTGCACCCCCGTCTCGGTATCGAGGGAGCCGTTGTCATAGAGCTCCACGGTCGCCATGCGGTCGCCCTGCGTACTCACGAGCTGCACGTCGAGGGAGAACTCCTCGTTGATGCCGATGTGATAGTCGGGGAAGACGATATCCTGCACGCGGAGGCTGTCCCCGGGGTCCGCTTCGGTGATATTCACGGTGTCCACGCGGATGCCCTGCGCCGCGATCGAGCGGACGATGGTGCGGGCGTTTTCATCCGTCTGTTTTCCGTCCGTGATGAGGATGATCTTGGCGGATTCGGGATAGTGGAAGAGGGATGCGCCGTAGCGGAGCGCCGCGGCGATATCGGTCGCCGTCGTGTCGGGGTAGTCCGTCGTCGCATAATAATCGTTCAGAAGGCGGTCGGGATCGGACGTGAAGGGTACGACATAGCGCTGATCGAAGCCGAAGGTGACGATGCCGATATTGTACCCGTCATACGAGCTCTCCTGCACGACCTGCTCCACAAAGCGGTCACGGCGGTCCGAACAATAGTCCTCGGTGTCGGAGACATCGACGAGGAGGAGGACCTCGTTTTCATCATTGTGGATGGAATAGTGGAAGGTGATGCCCGAGAGCGCCAGAATGGCGAGCAGCATGACCAACCCGTGCATGATCATGGAGATGATGCGGTTGCGGGTGCGCCTGTACCGCTTGGAGAGCAAGAAGTACGGAAGCACCGTGAGGACGGCTGCGGGGATGAGGAGCAGAAGCAGCCAGGGATATGCAAATTGAATGGAAAATCCTTGCATTCTTCTACCTCCTTACGATTTTTCGCGCGAATGGAGCGCCCATTCGGCAAAGAGCAGAGCGACGAGTGCCGCCGCGAACCAGACGAGCAGATCGTCGATCCGGTCTGTGGCCTCCTGCTCCGCGAAGGGATCGGCGAGAGCCTCGTCCTCGGCATTGATGTTGCTTTCCTCGGCGGGCGTGCGCACATAGATCTTCTGCTGTGCACGCTTTCCGAAGTAGGTCGTCACGTCGAAGGTATACGTCCCGGGCATGTCGAAACTGCGCACGACGGGAAGATCTTCGTCGGTAAACTCGACGGGTTCGAAGACGCCCTGCTCGCTGGAGAGAGTCGCCTTGGGCCCGCGTCCGTTGATCGTGACGTTTTCATTGACATTGAAGGTATTCCCCACCACGGTAGACGGAAGGAAATAGTCGAACATGTTGTACCACAAGCTGACCCATTCGATGGGCTGCAGGGCGAGGTTGGAGTCGTGGATGCTGAAGCACATGACCGCCGTCTTGATCTCCTTGTCGTTGCGGACGAGGAGCATGGGCGCATTGTTGCAGGTCATGAGGACATCGTATTCTTCGGAATAGCTGACCTCCACATAGCTGCTGATCTGGATCTCGCCCGCGGACACATTGCGAAGGAGTGGATGCTCGGGCATCTCCGCATTCAGCGACACCATGCGGCCGTCGCCGAAGGGGACCTGACGCATCGCCGTGATGCCCGATCCCGCGGGAGAGCCCAAGGGATCGAGGAGGATGGATACGCCGTCCACGGGGAGCAGGTCGGGCATGTAGTGCTCGAAGATGTACACGTCGTAGCCCTCGGTCTCGGGGTGCCACCCCTGCTGGACTTCGGTAACCTGGATATCCCAACGGTCGGAAAAGGCATCCTGAATGACGGGCAGAATCCCATAGACGAAGGGGTTGGGACCGACCATATTCGTATGGCCGCTCGAGTACTGCACCTTGATGACCTCTTTGAGCCCGCCGTAGAGGTAGAAGCTGTTGTCGACCTTCAGGCTGTCCGCTTCGTCCACAAAGACCTCGATGGAGTTGAAGGTATAGAAGCGATTCGAGTCCGAAAGTCTGCAGTAGAGGACATCCTGCGTGTCCTGGGGTTCATCCCCTCCCCCATCTTTAGGAAAATAGCGGAAGATGACCGTCTTGGTGCGGTCGCCGTCGCAGAATACGGAGAAGGGCTCGATGGTCAGTTCGCGTCCGCCCTGCTCGGCGTCGATGGCGTTCGCCCCGTGGACCTGCACATTGAGGTCCACCTGTCGGTCGGTGCCATAGCACGCGAGCTCCACGGTGAGCTGATAGAAGCCGTCGTCGAGTTCGGCGTGGGCATTGAGGATGGCGACATTCCACTCCCCCGTCGCCCGCACGGGGACCACGGTGATATCCTCGGGCGTATACTGGAACGTCTTGTCCGTATAGACGCGGATGCGCGCGTAAGGATTGGCGGCGAGCGTCTCCTCGCTCAGGCGCATGGCGGCATCGAAGTCGGCGCTGCCGTAAGAGCAGTGATAGACCTCCTCCCCTCCCTCTTTGAGTTCGGTAAGTGCCGAAATCGCGCCCGCGGGCGACACGCGCGTGCGATAATAGAAGGGCGAATCATCCGCGATAATGACGGACACACGCCCGCCCGCGGCGATGATGTCGCTGTTGCGGAAATCGGCGGCGGCAAGGTCGAGTGCGCGGTCGAAGCGGGTCTCCCCTTCCGTCGTCTCCGTGTACATGCTCATGGAAGAGTCGATGATCGCGATGAGTTCATTTTCATCTCCCGCCGCCTGATAGACGATGGCGGGCTGGGTCATGATGAGGGACATGGCCGTGAGAATGAGCACCTGACAGAGGAAAATGAGGATATTGCGGAGCTTGCTCGTGGGAAGCCGCCGCTTCTTGTACTTGAGGCTCAGCTTCCAGACAAAGGTACTGTTGATGTGCCGCGTCTGGTAGTTGGGCCGTATGATATAGATGATGATGAGCGCCAGGACGCCGAGAAGCCCCAAAAGTCCGAGCGGCAAAAGTAACTGCATCATGACATGATACCTACCTTCAGAAGCTCGCCAAAGAGAACGTGCTCAATGGGCTTCTCCGTGTCGACAGAGAGGAAAGTCGCCCCTCTTCGCTTGCAGAAGGAGCCGATGCCCTCCACGAAATCATGGAATGCCTCGGCATAAGCAGCCAGCATGCTGCGCGTGATGCGGATGCGCATGTTGCGCGTATCGGACGAGTCGACGGCCTCCGAGTCGATGAGGTTGACGCGGCCGTCGTAGGAGGGATCCCGCTCGTCGGGCGTCAGGATCTGCAGGAGGAGGACCTGCCGCTTCTTATAGAGCAGATAGTCGACCGCCTTTTTCCAGTCGCTCTCGGTAAAGAAATCGGATATGATGACGGAGAGGCCGTTGTTGTCCCCCGTCCCCGTGCAGCTCTTTACGCATTTTTCGATATTCGTCTCGCCCGAAAAGGTCGTTGCCTCGAGCTCGCCCATCGCGCGGAAAAAGGCGTTCTTCCCCACCATCGTGCCGAAGGGATCGTCCGCAGTCTCTCCCCGCATGAAGTTGATGGAGAGCTTATCCATGTTCTGAACGGCCAAAAAGCCGAGCGCCGCAGTCGCGGCGACGGCATAGGCAGCCTTGCGCGGATCCTCACTGCCCATGGAGGCAGAACAGTCCAAAAAGATCTGGACCTGCATCTGTCTCTCATCGGTATAGAGTCTCAAAAAGTATTTTTCGAACCGGCTGAAGAGATTCCAGTCGATGCGGCGGATATCGTCGCCGAGCTGATATTCTCTGAAATCTGCAAACTCCACCGTCTGCCCATAGGTTTTGACGAGGTGCTTTCCGCCGAAGTATCCCGCAAGGCTCGTTTTCAAATTTAACGACATCGCCTCCAGCCTGCTGAAGAACGCGTCGTTCAGAAGAGAACCTTTCACTGATCGGTACCTGTACCCGCGATATTATTTTTTCTGCTTTTTATCCACCTCGGCGATGACCATGCGAATGACCTCGTCCGTCGAGATGCGGTCTGCGACAGCCTCGAAATTGAGCTTGATGCGGTGACGGAGCACGGGGTAAGCGAGCTCGAGAAGGTCGCTGTATGCGACGTTGAAGCGCCCCTTGATGAGGGCGAGGACCTTTGCGGCGGAGATGATCGCCTGTCCCGCACGGGGGCTGGCGCCCACGCGGATGTACTTTTTCGCCGCTTCCGTCGCGCACTCCCCTTCGGGGTGGGTGGCGGCGACCAGCACCATGGCGTACTTCATGACATCTTCGGCGACGGGGATCTGGTTGGCGGTCTCGCGCATCTTGAGGAGCTCTTCGCCCGTGCAGGCGGCGTCGGCGACTTCGGCCATCGTCTTCTGCGTCAGGTTGACGATCTGCATGAGCTCGTCGAGCGAGGGATCGGGCACGATGAGTTTAAACATGAAGCGGTCCATCTGCGCCTCGGGCAGCGGATAGGTACCGTCCTGCTCGATGGGGTTCTGCGTGGCGAGCACGAAGAAGGGCTCATTGAGCTTGCGCGATACACCCATGACCGTGACGGTGTGCTCCTGCATCGCCTCGAGGAGGGCCGACTGCGTCTTGGGCGTCGCACGGTTGATCTCGTCCGCGAGGATGATGTTCGCGAACACGGGGCCGGGCTGGAAGGAGAACTTGGAGTTGCCCGTCTCATCCTTGATGATGATGTTGGTACCCGTGACGTCCGCGGGCATGAGGTCGGGCGTGAACTGGATACGAGAGAAGGGAAGGGAGAAAACTCTGCCCAAGGTTCTGACAAGTCTCGTCTTGCCGACGCCGGGCACGCCCTCCAAAAGGACGTTGCCGCCCGCGATCATCGCGATGACCGTTCCGCGCACGACGTCTTCCTGTCCGATGACGTCGCGGGAGATCTGCTTGAAGATGTTGGCACACTGTTCGCTGAACTGGCTGATGTCTTTTTCTGTTACCATTTTTTGTATCTCACTTTTATATTGATTTTTGCATCTTGATCAGCCGCCGAGGGCTTCGTGGGCGGCATCGGTGACCCTATCGGCGGCACCGGACGAACCGTCGTCGTCTTCATCTTCCCCTTCTTCCGAGGCCTTGGTGCCGATATTGTCCATGTAGTCGGAGATATACCCCTTCATCTCGTCGCTGATGCTGCTGTCCGCATTGAGACGGTCCTGCATGGAATCGTAGGCGTCATTGAAGAAGTCCCCGTAGTAGTGGTTGCTGTCGTAGATCTGCGCGTTGCTCATGTCATGAGGCACGTCGTTCTCCGGCGTCTCCTGGTCGGGATCGGGCTCGGGTTCGGGCTGATCTTCGAGCCAATCGGGGTAGTTGGGCTTTCCGCCCCCGCCGCCGCTGAGATCGAGATAGAGGTCATCCACAAAGCCATAGCCGTAGAAATCTCCGATATAGGCAAAGGTCGCCGAGACGTCGATCGTGCCATTTACATCGAGGTCTTCGCGGTAGGGCGAGCGCACGCCGTCCGACCAGCTGACGAAGATGAACCCCTCGGAGGGAAGGGCATACACGGCGGGAGCGTCTTCCCCTTGCGTGACCTCTATGGCCCCGGTCACGGGAACGGCTTCTTCCTTCCCGTCGGCCCATTCGCGCGTCCAGTACACGATGTACCCCGTGTCATAGCCCGTGCCCACGCTGTAGGTGCAGGTATAGGTGAAGCGGAACTCCTCCCCTCTCACGAGTGCAATGCCGCTCGGAATCGCGCCCGAGTAGTAGAGCGAAGAGATGGTGGTGCCGCCCGCAAGTCCCACGACCAGGGAGACGACGAGCGCCACGATGAGGGAGATCGAGATCACGATCTTCAGAAGCATGGAGTCGACCGACTGCATGGCGTGGATGGCGTCCTCGCGCTGACGGGAGGCGATGTACGAGTCGTCCCCCTCGAGTTCGAGCATGGTGAGCAGACGCTCTTCAAGCCCGAGCGCGTCCACGCGGACGGCGATCTCCTTGCTCGTGGGGCGGAACTTCAGGAAGTACAAAAGGAGGCTCGTGGCGGTGACGCCGAGGACGAAGAGCCCTATCGCGAGCCACAGCCCGCCCTTGAACCCGAAGAACCAACTGAGGAGTGCAGAGACGAGGAGCGCGCAGCTGCCTGCGATGAGCCCGTAGAGCAGAGACTTCACGATCCCTTCCCGCGCGATGCGCCTGTGATACTTGCGGAACAACGTATCGTTTTTCATAGTTTTCACTCCTTTTTCAAATTTTATTTTTGATATGCAGATGCCCTCCGCGAAGATCCGTGAGGAAATCCGCGGGGGGACTGCATTTTCGTCAGGTAAATTTTACCGACATGTGGGGGGAAGCTCCCCTTTCGGCATCATGCCTGCGTACCGTAGTCAAAGACCACCTCGGCGGCGATATCTCTCAGCCATGCCACACCGCAGGAGGCGCAGGTCTCGAAGCGGCTGTTGCGCACGAGGATCCGCTGGGTCGCGGTCCAACCTGCAAACACGGTGTTCGCGATGGTGCCGACGCCTGCCGAGAGCTCGATGCTGGGGATATTCACGCAGCCATTGAAGGCATTTGCACCGACCTCGACGATGGACTCGGAAAGCACGATACTCTTCTTAAGGCTCGTGCAATCCTGGAAGGTAGCTGAGCCGATCCTGGTCAGCGTGTCGGGAAGGTTGACTTCCTGCAGACTCGTGCAGCCCTTGAACCAATGGTTGCCCATGCCGACGAGGTCCTCGGGAAGATGTACCGTCCTGAGCGACGTGGCATTCTGGAACACGTAGTTGGGCATGGAGCTTGCGCTGTCAAACGGGTTGCCCTCGAAGTCGATCTCCTCAAGTGCCGACTCGCTGAAGACATAGCCGCCGTCCATTTTCGTGATCGTTTCGGGGATGGTGAGCGTCTTTAAGCCGCAACCCCTGAACTCGTTCGCGTAAATCGTAGTGCGCGGTCCGAAATCGACGGATGTGAGTTTGACGCACTTGTTGAAAAGATACGAATTGACAATGCTCGGTACGTCGCCCTTATTATCGATGATCTGAGGATCGCTCTCGAACGCGACGGAGGTCACTTCACTCTCCGCGAAGGCATATTGGCCGAGCTGCGTCACCCATGCGGGGACCGTGAACTTCGACAGCTTGCTGAGCTGGAAGGCATATGCGCCGATGACGGTGACCTGTTCGGGGACATCGAATTCGGTGATGCCGGCGCCCTTGAACGTATACGCCGGAATGGACGTGAGCGTCTCGGGATAGTCGACTTCCTGCAAGCTCTCGCAGTTCTGGAAGGTGTAGTTCCCCATCTTGGTGAGTTCTTTGGGAAGATGCACGGTGGTGAGGTTCGGACAGTCGGAGAAGGTGTAGGTCCCGAGTGTCTTCACAGTGTCGGGAAGAACGATCTCCGTGAAGGGAGCACCTGCAAACGCATAGTTGGGGAAGCTTTCGACCGTCATTTCGGAGAGGTCGAGCTTGGTGACGCCCTCGAGCTTCAGATTCTGGAAGGAATAAGCAGCGATCGTGGCGTTCCCGGTGATCTTGAGGGTGTTATCCGTGATGCCCGAGCCGTAAGGAACGCCGTAGATGATGACCTCCTGCGTATCGAGCTTGGTCGCGACGAGCATGCCCGTCGAGACGTCGAACCTGGCATATCCCTGGTCGGGCTTGCTGGTGCTGGTCGAGGCGACGGTGACCTTTTCGATCGTCGTGCTGCCGTCCGCGAGGCGGAACCCGGTGATCCCGGGGCATTCGAAGAAGGCATTTTCGCCGAGGACCTGCAGCTGGCTGTTGAGCGCCACACTGCCCGTGACATAGGCGCAGTTGCGGAAGGCTTCCTTGCCGATGTGCGTGAGCTGAGCGATGTTGAGGTTCTCGATCTCCGTGAGGCTCGTGCAGTTCAGGAATACCTGGCCGCCGACCTGCGTGATGCCCGCTGCGGGCAGACTCAACTTCTTGAGGTCGGTGCAGCCCTCGAAGGTGTGCACTGCCAAACTGTAGGTGACATTGCCCGTTGCCGTGGAAGCGAAGCGGCCGATCCCGGTCCCCGAAAGGTCGAGGGTCTGAAGGCTCGTGCAGTTCTGGAAGGTGTAAGTTCCGGCCGTCTTGATCGTTGCGGGTACGGTGATATCTTTGAGGTTCTCGCAGCCCGCAAACATGTAGTTTCCAAGCGCCGTCGCCGTAGAGGACGAGAGGTCGATGCTCTGAAGCGCGACGCAGTTCTGGAAGAGGTTGGTCCCGAGCGCGGAGACTTTGGCGTCGTTGAAGTTGACGGTCTCGAGCTGCGAGCAGCCGCGGAACATGTAGTTGGGCAGAGCGCCCTTATAATCCTCTTCGATATTGACCGTACGGAGCGATTCGCATCCGTCGAACATATAGGTCCCGGCAGAGGCGGTGAGGTTGACGGTCGAGGGGATCGTCACTTCGGTGAGGTTGAGGCACTTCTGGAACATGTAGTTGCCCCACGAGGTGAACTGAGCGAAGTCGCCGAGGTCGACGGAGGTGAAGCCGGTGCCCATGAAGGCGTAGTTGCCGACCTTGGTCACGCCCTCGGGCAGGGTGATCTTCGTGAGGTTCGCGCACTCTGCGAAGGTGTAGGTGGCCGACATGAAGGTGGCGCTGCCCTTGCACTTGCTGAGGTCTACCTCGGTAAATCCGCATCCGCGGAAGGCGTCTTGCCCGATCGTGGCGAGGTTCTTGAGCTGGTCAAAGTTCACGGTGGTGAGATTCGTGCAGCCCTTGAACATCGAGCGCGGGATCTCAGTGAGGTTGGCTCCGCCGACGAACTCGACCGTCGTCAGTCTTTCGCAGCCCTCAACGATTCCGTAATATGTGGTACTGGACGAAGGAGACTTTGTGTTATAAGTGATGGTGCCGGGGAGCTTGACATTGGGGATACCGCTGTGCTGCAGGGCGCCGCACTGGAAGCTTGAGAGCGAAGACAGGTCGTTTGGCTCATTGTCCCCGATAATGATCTCATTGAGGTTGGTGGCACCATTGAAGGCGTTGAGGCCGATGGACTTGAAGCCCGCAGGCAGTTTCACGGTCTCGAGGTACTCGCAATCGAAGATGAAGAGACCCGTGTTTCCTGTCTGCGCCTGATCTCTCGTTGCGGAGAGGTGGTACACCTTGGTCTGGGAGAGGTCGATCTCGCTGATATTGTCGCTGCCGCGGAAGGTGTTCGTGCCAAGGAAGACAAGGCTTGTAGGGAACGTCACGGACGTGAGCGAGGTGTCGTAGGCCAGCGCATAGTTCGCAAGGTCGGTGAGCGACGTGCACCCGGACAGGTCGAGGGACTGAAGCCCGGTGTATGCGAAGGTGTAGGTCCCGATCGTGGTGAGCGAAGCGGGAAGCTCAAGCGAGGTGAGCGCATCGCAGTACTGGAAGACATAGCCGGTGCCGTCCGTTCCGAGAGTCGTAAGGCGCGCGCATGCCTCGAGGTTGATGGAGGAGAGCTTATAGCAGTTCTGGAAGGCGTACGACCCGATCGAGGTGAGCACGCTGCCTGCCTTGAAGGTGACCGACTCGAGGTTGATGCAGTTCGCAAACGCGTACGAATCGATCTCCTGCACGGACTGTGCAATGGTGATCTTCTCGAGGTCTACCTGGCTGTTGAAGGCGCCCTGACCGATACGGGTACCGCCGAGGATCTCAAACTCGCCCTTGACGGCCGCATACACGAAGAGGACGGAATTCCCCTCTCCATCGTAGAGCACGGGCAGCTTTCCCTTGTCGACGGAGAAGAAGCTGCTGCCTTCGGCCACATTGACGGTCTTGAGGCTGCCGCAGCCCGTGAACACGTTGTCGATATTGCGGATGGACTTGGAGATGGTCACGGTCGTGAGCTTGGAGCAGAAGTTGAAGAGCTTCTCGCCCAGATCGATGCCGTCTGCCGCCGTGGATTCGGGGAAGCTGAAACTCGTGAGCGCAGTCTTCTCAAAGACGTTGTTGCCAATGCTCTCGAGCTTGCACTTGCCCGCATTGTCGCCCGTCTTATAGGTCCCGAAGGTGAAGGTGTCGAGGGCATAGTTCTGCTTGAAGGCAGTATTGCCGATGGAGATGACGTTCGCGGGAAGGGTGACATTGTTGAGGTTGTTGCAGTTGAAGAAGGCGCTGAGACCGATGGTGAGGTCGGGCGATTCTTCCGTAGCCTCGGCAAATTTCACGGTCTGGAGCTGCTTCAGGCCATAGAATGCGTTGTTGCCTATCTCCGTGAGCCCGGTCGCCGCCGAGAGGTCTACTTCCTTGAGCTTGAAGTTGTTGTAGTAGTCATAGAACGCGCTGGCTCCGATGGACGTGACACTCGCGGGAATGACGAGCTTATCCTGCGGCTTGGCGAGTTTCGCATAGTAGAATGCGCTGGGGCCGATCGTCACGAGCGATTCGGGAAGTTTGATCTCGGGAAGGACCGCATAGTAGAATGCACTTCCCAGGATCCCTGTCGTGCCCTCGGGGATCTCGAAGTTTTCGAGCTTATCGCAGTAGCCGAAGGCATAGCTGCCGATCTCGAGATCGGAGATCTCTCCGTCGTCATCGAAGGTGACGGACGTCAGCGGCTGATGGTAGAAGGCATAGTTCCCGATATACTTCGTACGGGCGGGAAGCACGATGGACGTGAAGTTGAATTCCACGGTCGTGGTAGTGTAGCTGGACACGTAGGTGAATGCACCGGTGTAGTAAGCCCCCATGCTCTCACTATCGATCGTGCCGTCTTCGATGCGGAGCCCTTCCGTACCGCCCTTTTCGAAGGTGACTGTCTTGATGTTGTAGCTGCCGTAGAAGGTCCCTGCCTCGATGCTCGTCACCGTGTTGGGGATGATGATGGAGGTGAGGCCCTTCCAGTCGTAGATGAAGTTCTTCGACATCGTCTTGAGGCCCTTAGGCAAGACGATCGATTTGACACTCTCGTTGTAGGTGCCATAGGTGGTGTCCAGGTTGTACCCGTAGAGGGCATAGCTCTGGATCTTGAGTTCCGTCTCATCGAGCTCGCCCGTCTCTGCGTCATAGAGATCCACGAGATCGGTAAAGGTGATGCCGGTGACATTGTTGATGTCGCGGAAGGCATAAGTACGCACGGTACGGATGGTGCCGGGGATCGTGATATTACCCGTAGCACCGGGCGAAGTGAAGAGCACTTCGTAGGGCTCGTAGGTCACATCGGCATCGGCAGAAAGTTTGACTGCCTTGACCGCGTAGAGCACGCCGTCGATACCGGTATAGTATTGGTTCTCTTCGTCGACCGTGACTTCCTTGAGCTTGTCGCATCCCTGGAAGATATCGAAATAGGTACCGCCGCCCATGTAGGAGGAGTTCTCGGCCTGATCGATGACCTTGAGGTTCTTGGGGAACTTAATTCTCTCGAGCGCGTCGCAGTTATAGAAGACATTCTTGCCGAGGTGCTCGAGGCGCTCGGGAAGCTCGATGTCGGAGAGCTTCGAGCAGAGGTAGAAGGCACGCTGCTCGATCTCAAGCGCTGCCGCCTCTTCCCCTTCTTCAGGTGCGCGGAAAATGACGGTCTGGAGTTTGCCGCAGCTGTTGAAGGCATTCTCACCGACGACCGTGACGGACGCGGGGATGGTGACCTTCACGAGTTCTTCTCTGTCTGCGAAAGCGGAAGGCGCGATCGCCACGACGCCGTCGGGGATATTGAACTCGCCGCCCTTATCTACAGGGAAGAAGAGGATGTTTGCGCCCTCGATATCGTAGATGACGTCGTCATCCGACTTGACGTAAAGGTTGTCGGGATCGACCTCGATGGTAGCGAGCTTGCTGCCGAAGAAGCCGGAGTAGCTGAATGCGGGCACCTTGGGACCGATGTGCGCAGTCGTGACATAGGAGATGTGGGTGGTACCATTGTCGGCGCCGAAGGCATAGTCGCCGAAATCTACCGTCTCGCGGTCGGTATCGACCCAGACCTCGGTGAGCTTGGTGTATTTCCCGAAGGCATAGTCGCCGATCATCGTGACGTTGGCGGGAAGGTGGAGCTCGGTGACCAAGGTGTTGGTGCCCGAATCGCTGCCCGTCGTGCCCTTATAGCCCGCGTAGAAGGCCCGCTTGGCGATCACGAGGTCTTGGTCGTCCTTGGTGCCGCTGAACGTGATGGTTTCAAGCACCGTGATGTGGCCGAAGGCTTCCTCGCCGATGTTGCGGACATAGCCCGGGATGGTGATGCCGGTGAGCTTGGGATGCTCATAGAAGGCGCGCTCGCCGATGGAGACGATGTTCGCGGGGATGGAGTAGTTGCCGAGATCCTTGCCCTTCGGGGCGAAGATGACCTCGTATTCCGTCGCAGCGCCGCCATCGACGTTGGTGCAGAGCAGGCCGTCGATCGCGACATACTTGCCGCCGACATCTGCCGTGACGGCCTCGAGATTGGTGAGCTTGGAGAAGGTCTCTGCCGTGATGTTGTCAAGTCTCGTGGGGATGTGGATCCTCGTGATGGAATCGCAGCCCGTAAATGCGCCGTCGCGGATGTCGAGCGGGGTAGGATTCTCACCGCCGGGCGTGGGAAGGAAGTCGAGTTCCTGAAGGGACGTGCAGCCCTTGAATGCATCCTGCTGGATCTGTGCCACGGTATAGCTGATGGAAAGCTTGATGAGGCCGGTGACATTGGCAAAGGCACCCGTCGGGATGGTGGTCACGCCTTTGGGAATGGTGTAGTCGCCGCTCTTGGCCGCGGGATAGTAGCGGAGCATCACCTGGCCGTTGTTGGTGTCGATGAGGACACCGTTGTCGGAGGAGTAGCGCACCTCTTCGGTGTTGTCCTCCACCTTATAGACATTGACCGCACGAAGCGCCGTGCAACCCGAGAAGGTATTATCGTTGTTCAAGTCGATGAGGGTGACCGTGTCGGGGATATTGAGGACTTCGAGCGAGGTGCTGCTCTTGAAGTCGATGACACGCGTGACGGGCTTGCCTTCGACACATGCGGGAATGGTAGCTTCGGTCACGATGCCCTGCGTGATGCCGGGGCCCTTCGAGACGAACTTGCCCTTCGACGGGGCGTCGTCGCCAAACACGAAGATCTCGACATAGGAGGCGTAGAGCGTGACATCGGCATCCTGAAGGAATCCGCCGCCGACGATCTGCCCTTTGAAGTCGGAAAGACGAGAGGCGAGGTTGGCATCGAGATACCAGCCTGCGAAGGCGCGGGTCTGATCGTTGGATGCGGGAACGGGAAGGTTCTTGCCGTCGACCGTCGCCTTTTCGCCGAAGCGGACCTGCACGGACTCGACATCGAGGTCTTCGCCGTACTGGCCGACGTTGAACTTGACAGTGTGCTCATTGGCCGTCCAACCGGCATAGAGCGTGCGCTCCTGCCTGTCGCGGAAGGTCTTATCGTCGTAGACCGTGCCCTCGCCCTTGATGCCGTCGGGTGCGGTATACCACTTGTCGAAGGTATAGCCGTAGAAGGTGGGATCGTCGGGATAGGGAATGGTGTCGTTATCTGCTACATAGACGGAAGGAATGGGATCTGCGCCCTCTCTGTCCATCTCGAAGTTGATCTTGTAGACCTCGACGGTGAGTTCCTTGGGCACGGAGAGATTGCCGCCCTCGAGCCTGGAGCTGACGGTGAAGGTGTAGTTGCCCTCGTGGGTAAAGGTGATGTCGTAGCTCGTCCCCTCCACTTCGATGGGATCGCCGCCGTCGATGGTGATGACGTATTCGGTGACGCCGGTCACGGCATCCCAGCTGAGCTTGCCGTCGGCATAGCGGATGTTGCCGAGCGTGGCGCGGAGGAGAACTTCATCGGAATCGATGGAGTTGACGCTGCCCTTGACGGCACGGACGGTGACCGCGATGGCCTCCTTGGCGCCGTTGAACTCGATGCCCTCGAGAGAGAGGGACGCCGTAGTGCTCTCGTAGGTCTGCCCGTCGATGGTGACGATGTACTTGTCTGCACCGTCGACTGCATCCCACGTGAAGCTGTTGCCCGTATAGGTGAGGCCTGACGGCGTAGCGATACGGGTCTTCTCATAGGTGCACTGCACGTCTGCAGGCGAGCTCCAGCCGCGGGCGACGGGGCGGACCTTTACGGTGTAGCTGCCCTCGGCATAATACTTGAGGTCAAAGGAAGTCGCTTCGCCGATGTTGTCAGCGAAGATCTCTTCCGTCCCCTTGAGAACGGTGACAAAATAGGAAGTAGCCCCGGAAACCGCATCCCATGTCGCCTTTTCGGTCTCGCTGCTCACGGTGACCTTGGTCACAGCGGGAAGAGAACGAGTGTAGACGTAGGGCTCGGAAACGGAGGTAACATAGCCATCGGCCATGGCCTTGACGACGAACTTGAGGCCGCCCGCGGGCATGTCGCAGTTCGCAAAGGACCAGCTGCGGTCGCTCGTGATCTCGATGTCCTCGTGGGTATGGCCTTCCGTACCGCAGGTCACGGTAAGGAGGTAATTGGTAGCGTCGGGCACCCCGTTGAAGAGGATCGTGGATTCCTCGACCTCGAAGACGGAGACGCGGGCAAGCGCCTTATTATTATAGTAGCGGGTGGTGGTCTTGCCGCCGAGCGTCACTTCCACCTTATACTCGCCCTCTTTCTGGTTGGCGAAGTTATAGTCGTAGTGTGCGGCAGAGCTCGAAACGCCGTTTACGACTGCGGTATTGTCGGGCGCGGTGATGGTGATCGTGTAGCGTTCACCGATGGCAACTTCGACATCGACGCCGTCCTCCTCTACGGACACGACGGGGTTGCCGTCATTCCAGAGGGCATAGAGCGTGATATTCTCCGCGATGGGCTGCTCATTGTAGCGATAGGAGAGCTTGTCGGCGGTATAGGACCCGGAGACATACCAACCCATGAACTCCGCGCCGTCCTTGGAGGGCACGGGGAGATCGGGATTGTAGAGCTTGCCGCCCGTCGTCGTCATGGGGTCGACATTCGAGGCGCCTGCGCCCGCGTCGAACTTGACGGTGAACTCGGGGTCGATGGGTGCCACAAAGCGGGCATACAGCTTGAGATCGCCCGTCACGGGACGGCTGAACTCATAGAGATTGCGGAAGGCCTCGTCGGTATACCAACCGATGAACACTTCGCCGTCCTTGGTGGGTTCTGTGGGTTCGGCGACCGTCTTGCCGTTGCGGACCTTGGCCTCGGAGACGGAGGTGCCGCCCTTGGAATCGAACTGAACGGTGTAGTCGACCTTCAGACGGAAATTATACGCAACTTCATTATATGTGAGATTGAGGACATTGCCGGAGAGCGTGGCAATGATCTCCCCGCCCTTATTGTCGAGCGTGAGGGTCATCGCATTGTCTTCCAGGACATATTTGCCCTGCACTTCTTCACCTGCAATGGAGAGCGTAAAGAAGTCTTCGGAGTACAGCGTAAACAGATACTCGGATCCATTGGCGTCATAATAGTATTCCTCGACCACTTCGTGATCCTCAGGCTTGAAATCTTCCTTCGGAGTGCACGCAATGCCGATCAACAATATGCCGATCAATGAAAGCAAGAGGCTGAATACCGTCAAGAGCTTGCGTTTCATGGATACTTCTCCTTGTTACATTTTTATATATTATACCATCTGCATATTTTATGTGTCAAGCAAATTTTCTCTGCTGTAATATAATATTTTCTTATAGCAGCTATAAGCTCAGCTTATACCTTACGGCAAAATTAGGCAAATTTTGAGCGTTTTTTGAGAAAATTTTTCGGTCGCGGCGGCATGGAACTATTTTCCTGACTTATACCATATTTTGCCGCAAAAAGTCAAGGACGCTCAGCAAGTTATGAAATTTTTGAAAAAACGGTGAATATTTTCCAAGAATATACAGAATTTATTCAAAATCCGCGCAAATCAAGTTCGTTACGATCACGATTTGTGCGAAAGCGTCAATTATATATGTACACGCGTGAAGGGCGGGAATGAAATTTTCGGAGAAATTTTTCCGAAACCTCTTGACAAGAGCGCGGAGATGCGTTACAATTGATACAGATAATACATCAGGTGGACTATGCGGTTCGGTTTTGGAAAGAAAAACGTCTATGAGGGCATCATGGAAAAGATCAGGCACGAGATCGCGCTCGGGATCCTCGCGGCGGGAGAGAAGCTCCCCTCTTGCCGCGAACTCGCCATGGAGCTCGGCATCAATCCCAACACCGTGCAGCGCGCCTATACCGCGCTCGAGGAAGAGGGACTGCTCGCCGCCATTCCGAAGAAGGGCGTCTATGTGACGGGCAGCGCGGAGCAGGATACCATGTCCGAGGCCAAGGCGCAGATATCCCTTCTCAAGAGGGCGGGCATGACGCAGGAACAGCTCAAAAAACTCATCGAGATCATCTACACGGAGGACGGAAATGATTGAAGTCTCAGACCTGTATAAAAAGTTCGGCGCGACCGAAGTACTCACGGGGGCGGAGCTCACCGTGAGAGACGGAGAGATCTTCGGGCTCGTGGGCATCAACGGAGCGGGCAAGTCCACCCTCCTGCGCCTTCTCGCCGGTGTGCTGCGGCCCGACCGCGGGCGCATCCTCATCGACGGCGAGGAGGTCTATGAAAACGAGAAGATCAAGAAAAAGCTCTTCTTCCTGCCCGACGACCCCTACTATACCGTCAACCTGACGGGAAAGCAGCTCGCGGCGTTTTACTCCGCCTTCTATTCCTTCGACGGGGAGACTTTCCGTACCTACACGGAAAAATTTTCCCTCGACCTCACCAAGCCCATCCGCAACTTTTCGAAGGGCATGAAGCGGCAGCTCTTCATCTCCGCCGCCCTCGCCGCCTCTCCCCGCTATCTCCTCCTCGACGAGGCGTTTGACGGGCTCGACCCTCTCGCGCGGCTGGAATTTAAGCGGGGGCTCATAGAACTCGTGGAGGGCGGGACCTCGGTAGTCATCGCCTCCCACTCCCTGCGCGAACTCGAGGACATCTGCGACAGCTTCGCCCTCCTCGACGGACACACGGTAAGGGCCTCGGGCAAGCTCGAGACGGAGCTTCGCCGCATCAAAAAATATCAGCTCGTCTTCGAGAAGGACACCGATCGGGAGGACTTCCCCTTCGAATGTCTTCAGTTCGAAAAGACGGGACGGGTCCTCAGGATCGTCGTGCGCGGCGAGGAAGAGGATATCCGCGCCGCCATCGACAGCATGCACCCGCTGATCGTGGATGAGATCCCCATGGACTTCGAGGACCTCTTCCTCAGCGAGGCGGGCGAAAGGGGGTATCTGAAATGAAAAACTACTTTCTCCATCTTCTGAAGAAGAACGCCCTGCCCTTCGTCATCTTCACCCTGCTCTGCGCACTGGCCTATGTCGTGCCCCTCGCGGTGGAAAACTACAACTACTGGAACTCTCAGGCGGCGGGAGATATCTCCTATGGCATGCCCTATCTCTACCTCGGCGAGCTCTCGACGGTGCTCGGCATCCTCGCCGTCTTCATCCCCATCTTCCTCTTCTCGTATAAGATGAACAGGCTGAGCGTGGATATGCACTTCTCCCTGCCCATCAGCAGGACGAAGCTCGTCGTCGCGAACTTCCTCGTGGGGCTCATCCTCCTCTACGGGTCCTATACCATCGCCTATTGGCTGGGATTTATCGTCGCCGCGATGAAGATCAGGCGCCTCTACCTCATCTACTATCTCTACCAATATCTCGCCTCCCTCCTCCCCGCCTTTATCCTCTATGCGGTCACCGCATTCCTCTATACGCGGGCAAATACGGAGGCAGACGGCGTCCTCGCCGTCCTCGGCGGGCTCTTCATTGCCATGACGGCAGCCGCCGCCCTCAGTCTCGTGTCCGGCGCCGTCGTCACGCTCGACTTCCTCCCCTTCTGGAGCCTCAATGAGGCGACGATCAGCTTCCGTCAGGCGATCGTACTGGGCCGCGCAGATCTCTGGTTCTCGGCAAATTCATATGGCAGCCCCTTCTATAACCGCGCCTTCTGGGATGACGTGTGTCTGCTGGTCGGCGGAATCCTGTGGACACTGGCGGCGATCGCGGCGACGATCGGGCTCATCCGAAGCGAGAAGAACTGCAAGGCGGAAAACTGCGGGCAGATCTCCGAGAGCATCTTCTGCTACAGGGGCCAGCTCCCCGTCTATGCCTTCCTCCTGTCCACGCTCTGCATCTCGATGGACTTCAACATCGCGGATCTCGCCCTCCTCCTGGGGCTTGCCTTCCTCGTGTATGTCATGGCCATCGTCTACAAGCGCAGCCTGAAGATAGGCTGGAAATTTGCCGTCGTCCTTGGCCTCTGTCTCTTCCTGCCCATGCCCCTCTACTACCTCTACTGCATTTTGCACTTTATGAGCATAGGGGTCTGGTTCTGACCTGTCACAGAAAAAATTTCCGAAAATCAACGGAGGTATCATCATGAAACGGAATCCGATATTTCTGATCTTTGCGATCGTCTTCCTCGCGGGCGCCCTGCTTCTCGGCTTGAGTGTCGCAAGGATGCAGGAAGCCCTGCCCTTTGCGGTCGGCTGTCTCCTCATAGGAGTTCCTCTCCTCATCTCCTATTTCCTGCAGCCGTCCCGTCCCGCGCTCATCCTGCCCCTCTGCGGCCTCTGCCTGTCCCTCGCCGCACCCGTGTGCCTCGTCTACGCCCTGGCTTCGAAGCTCGCGGGCGTCGGCGCGGCGTCCCTCTTCTTCATCCTCATGTCCGTGGTGGGGCTGATCCTCGGCGCGGCCTCGCTCTCCCGCCGCAAGGAGAACGGAAAAGTGGGAATGGGGCTCGCAATTACGGCCATTGTCCTTCCCCTCCTCGTCGCCATAAGCGTGCTCGTCATGATCCTGCTCCTCTTCACGGGCGCCATCGCCATCTACATGTGAGGTGATTATGAAAAACGGCATTCTCAAGTGGGTCTTCCTGTCCCTCCGCATCCTGCTGACGGCGGGGATCCTCGCGCTCGCCATATGGCTCCTGTGGCGGTATGAGTACTTCTCTCAATTCGCTGCGGTGGACAACATCGTGGGCATGCTCCCCGTTGCGCTCGTCCTGCTCTTTGCAGGCGGCGCCGTCGTCCTCCTCTGGATGAAGCACTCCAAGCGGCTCATGGGCCTCTCTGTCTCCCTTGCCATCGTCGTGCTGCTCTCGGCCGCCCTCTTCCCCAATTCCCTCCGCGGCAATTGGTGGATCGCCCCCAAACTCGATCTGCAGCCCGAGAACTTTGACCTCACCCCCTATGCCCCCTTTACGGGCGAAAAGACGGCGCGGCTGGACGGAGAAGCGGAAATCACCTTCACCGAAGATCTCCCCGTCATGGACGGCGCGCTCGCCCTCTACCCCGTGTATGCCGCCGTCGCGGAGGCCGTCTATGACCGTACGGCCTACGGCGAGGGAGAGAGCACGCCCTTCACCAATACCTTGCGCGCCTTCGACAACCTCATCGCGGGGGAGCGGGACGTCATCTTCTCCTCGCATGCCTCCGAAAAACAGATGCAGGCAGCGAAGCAGGCGGGTGTGGAACTCGTGCATACCCCCATCGGCAAGGAGGCCTTTGTCTTCCTCGTGGGAGATGAGAATCCGACGGAGGGTCTCACCCGCCAACAGATCTACAATATCTACTCGGGCAAGACCGCCTTTTGGCGCACCCTCGGCTGGGAGGAGGGCGGACCCATCGTCGCCTTCCGCCGTCCCGAAGGTTCGGGGAGCGAGACGGGCATTCAATCGGTCATGAAGGCCGCAAAGCTCCCCCTCATCGCGGTACAGCCCGTCCCCGACAAGAGCATCCTCGTCTCCGACAGCCTCATGGACCAGATCTCCGTCGAGTGGCGGGGCGT
Organism: uncultured Clostridia bacterium; assembly: GCA_947597925.1. GTDB lineage: Bacteria > Bacillota > Clostridia > Christensenellales > Borkfalkiaceae > Gallimonas. The sequence continues at coordinate 132,794 of CANQFA010000003.1, forward strand.
GCAGCCTGTATTGGGGTATTCCTACCGCTTCTTTGCGACGACGATGCACCCCAACCCCCACGCAAAGCTGCTCCAAATCGACGGCGTGGCGCCCGATCCCGAAAATATCGCGAGCGGGACCTATCCCTTCACGGTGGAGTTCTATGCCATCACGCGGGGCGCGCCCACGGGAAATACCGCGCGCCTCATCGAGTGGATCCTCTCGCCCGAGGGGCAGGAGCTCATAGAGCGCACGGGGTACTCAAAACTCCATTGACCTCTTAAAACACATAAAAAGACGGGGCACCCCGTCTTTTTTCATGCACTTCGAAAGAGGAAAAAGACATGATTTTCGGCTCTGGAGCTCAAAGAGGCATATCATGTCGCGAAAGAGCCTCTCAAAATCGCTCGGAAGACACAAAAAATCGGGGACTTTTGCCTCCGACTGTGACGGCCGTCTATTTGATATGCGCTTGAAAAGAGCTACTGAAGGAGCTCCGAAAGTTCGGGAACGGAGGAGACGACGGCGACGTGGGGAAAGGCGGAAAACTCCTCCCTCTTCGTCGTCCCCGTGAGGACGGCGGCGAAATCCACCCCCGCCCGCGAGGCCGCCTCGGCATCGACGAGGCCGTCGCCCACATAGAGCACCTCGCGCAGGTCCGCCCCGAGCAGGTCCGCCGCGCGCAGCAGTCCTTCGGGATGAGGCTTCTCGTTTTCCACGTCCTCATTGCCCACGACGGCGCGCACCGCATGCTCGAGAGAGAACTTTTTGAGGATGGCCTCGATGCGGTAGCGATGCTTGGTCGAGAAGACGGCGATGGAATATTTCGACCCCCATGTGCGAAGTTTCTCCTCCACATCGGGGTAGAGACGGGCGTCCGCGGTCATCACTTCGTCCGCCTTCACTTGAAAATAGTCGAAGAAGAGCCCCTCCTCCCTCTCGTCCCTTTTCCCCGTCAGCATGCGAAAGGCGAGCTCGAGGGAGAGCCCCACCGTCCTGCCGATCTCCTCCTCGGAGTGCGGGGGATAGCCCAGCCGCGCGAGTGCATAATTCACGCTTGCCGCAATGGCATGCGTCGTGTCGCCGAGGGTATAGTCGAAGTCAAAGATGAGCGCCCTGTACATGCGCCCTCACTCCCACTCGATGGTTGCGGGCGGTTTGGAGGTGATGTCGTAGACGATACGGTTGGCGTGCTTTACCTCGTTGGTGATGCGGTTGGAGACCTTCTCGAGTACGTCATAGGGAATGCGCGCCCAGTCCGCCGTCATGGCGTCGACACTTGTGACGGCGCGGAGGGCTATGACATTTTCATAGGTGCGGAAGTCGCCCTGTACGCCCACCGTCTTGCTGTCGGTGATCACGGCGAAATATTGCCAGATGTCCCGCATGAGGCCCGCCTTTGCAATTTCATCGCGGAAGATGAAGTCGGCCTCGCGCAGCGTCGCGAGCTTCTCGCGCGTCACCTCGCCCATGATGCGGATGGCGAGGGCGGGACCGGGGCAGGGCTGCCGCCAGACGATCCCGTCCGAGAGACCGAGCTCGGTGCCCACCTTGCGCACTTCATCCTTAAAGAGATCCCTGAGGGGCTCCACGATCTCCTTGAAGTCGACGACGGAGGGAAGTCCGCCGACATTGTGGTGGCTCTTGATGACCGCACTCTTCCCCTTTCCGCTCTCGATGACGTCGGGGTAGATGGTCCCCTGCACGAGATAGTCCACGGCTCCTATCTTTTTCGCCTCCTTCTCGAAGACGTCGATGAAGAGTTTTCCTATGATATGCCGCTTCTCCTCGGGATCGGTGACCCCCGCGAGGGCATCGAGGAAGAGGTCGGCGGCATCTGCCTTCACGAGGTTCATGCCCAGCCCGTCGCGGAAGACGGACATGACTTCCTCGGGCTCATCTTTGCGGTGCAGGCCGTGGTCGACGAAGACGCAGATGAGGTTCTTCCCCACCGCCCTGTGGACGAGGGTCGCGGCGACGGCGGAATCCACCCCGCCCGACATGGCGCAGAGCACCTTTTTGTCCCCGATCTTTTCCTTGAGGCGGGCGACCTGCTCGGCGACGAAATTTTTCATCGTCCAGTCCCCCCTCGCCCCGCAGACGTGGTAGAGGAAGTTCTTGAGGAGTTGATTTCCGTACTCCGAATGCACGACCTCGGGGTGGAATTGCACGCCGTAGATGCGCCTCTCGCTGCTGCCGTATGCGGTCACGGGGCAGCTCTCGGTGGAGGCAAGGACCTCGAAGCCTGCGGGCACGGCGATGATGCGGTCGGTGTGGCTCATCCAGCACACGCTGCGCGCGGGGATGCCCTCCGAGAGCGGGCTCTCCTTGACGAAGGAGAACTCCCGCTTGCCGTATTCACTCTTCTCGGCGTGCTCCACCTCGCCGCCCAATGTGTGGGCGATGAGCTGTGCGCCGTAGCAGATGCCGAGCACGGGAATGCCGAGCTCTAAGACCCTTTTGTCGATATGGGGTGCGTTTTCATCGTAGACGCTGTTGGGTCCGCCCGTGAAAATGATGCCGACGGGGGCATATGCCGAAATCTCCTCCACCGTCATGTCGCAGGACTTCAGGTCCGAGTAGACGCCGAGGTCGCGCACTCTCCGCGCGATGAGCTGATTGTACTGCCCGCCGAAATCGAGCACGAGAATTTTCTGATGTTCCATATCTTTTCCTCAAGTTCTGTGAAGTTTCGTAAGTTCTATAGTGCCCATGGGGTCGCCGTCTGCCGCCGCCTGTCGGAACCACTTTACCGCCGTCTCGGTGTCGCCGCGCTGCAGATATTCCTGTCCCAGCGACCATGCATGGCTGCACGCGACGCCCTTTTGCTTGGAGGTGCGGTAGAGCCGCAGGAGCTCTTCGAGATATTTATCCCCCATCTTTGCGGCCATTGCGGGGTCCTTGGGAAGCCCCTCTCCGAAGAGGTATGCATGGCGGAAGGCCGCATACATGCCCGCGATATCCCCCGCCTTGCGGTAGAGCGCCTCTGCCTTTTCGGGGCTGTGCTCGAAGCCGTGGGATCCCTCGAGATGGCACTTTGCCGCCGCCCGCATGGCCTCCTTGTCGCCCGCCGCGACGGCATCGCCGAGATATTTCGCCGCGAGAAAGTCATTTTTCTTGACACCGCGGCCGATGAGGTAGTACCAACCGAGCATATACATGCAGCGCGCATGGCCCATCTTGGCGCCCGCCGCGAAGAGAGGGGCCGCCTCCGCGGGCGTGCCGCCGAGCGAACTCCAGATGATCTCGGCGTTATTTTGCATCATGCCCGCCAGATAGTATCCCTCCGCACAGCCGCAGCGCGCGGCGCACATGAACCACTCGTAGGCATAGGAGAGGTCGCCGTCGGCGCCCTCCTCTCCCGCACGGAGCAGCTGCCCGTATTCGCACATGGCCTCCGCGTCGCCCGCATAGGCCCTCTCGTAGATCTTCCTGCCCTTGGGCGTGAGGTGTGCGGCCTGCGCCTCGCTGTAGAGCGGGAGATACTCGGCCACCATGTCGGAGAACTGCTGTCCGCCGCACTCGCTGCAGAACTTCGCGGAGATCTCCGCCATGTGCCCGCATTTTCGGCACTTCTTGAATTTCGCCATAGCCCCTCTTTTTCAAAAACGCCCGTATGTGCGGGCGTTTTCGCTTTGAAGTTTAATTTCTCACCGTGTAGTTGGGCGCTTCCTTGGAGATGGAGATGTCGTGCGGGTGGCTCTCGAGAAGGCCTGCATTGGTGATGCGGATGAACTCGGAATTCTTGCGGAGCTCCTCGATATTCGCCTTGCCGCAGTACCCCATGCCCGAGCGGATGCCGCCCGTCATCTGATAGATGATCTCGGAGACCGAGCCGCGGTAAGGGACGCGCCCCTCCACGCCCTCGGGGACGAACTTTTTGGCATTCTCCTGGAAATAGCGGTCCTTGGAGCCCGCCGCCATGGCGGCGAGGGAGCCCATGCCGCGGTAGACCTTGAAGCTTCTGCCCTGATAGAGTTCGATCTCTCCGGGGCTCTCGGCGGTCCCTGCAAGCAGGGAGCCGATCATCACCGCGCTGCCGCCCGCCGCGAGCGCCTTTACAATGTCGCCCGAGTACTTGATGCCGCCGTCGGCGATGATGCGCTTGCCGAGCTTGTCCGCCTCCTCCGCGCAGTCCATGACCGCGGTGAGCTGGGGCACGCCGATGCCCGCGACCACCCGCGTGGTGCAGATGGAGCCGGGGCCGATACCCACCTTCACGACATCTGCGCCCGCCTCGATGAGGGCACGGGTCGCCGCCGCCGTCGCGACATTTCCCGCGATGAGGGGAAGGCGGGGATACTTCTTCTTGATCTCCTCCACCTTCTTGAGGACCATGTGCGAGTGCCCGTGCGCGGTGTCGATGGCGACGATGTCCACCTTTGCCTCGACGAGCGCGGCGATGCGGTCCATGGTATTTGCCGCGGTGCCCACGGCGGCGCCCACGAGCAGGCGGCCGTTTTTATCGCGTGCGGAGTTGGGATATTGGATGGACTTCTCGATATCCTTGATGGTGATGAGCCCCTTCAGATAGCCCTCGGCATCGACGAGGGGAAGTTTTTCGATGCGGTGCTTGCCGAGGATCTTCTGCGCCTCCGCGAGAGTGGTGCCCACGGGCGCGGTGACGAGGTGCTCCTTGGTCATGACATTTTCGATGGGCTGATCGAAGTTGGTCTCGAAGCGGAGATCGCGGTTGGTGAGGATGCCGACCAGCTTGCCCTTTTTCGTGATGGGCACGCCCGAGATCTTATACCGCTCCATGAGCGCGACGGCATCTTTCACGAGGTTCTGCGGCTCCAGGAAGAAGGGATCGGTGATGACGCCGTGCTCGCTCCTCTTTACCTTGTCCACCTCTTTTGCCTGGTCCTCGATGGACATATTTTTGTGCAGGATGCCCATGCCGCCCTCGCGCGCCATGGCGATGGCGAGCCGCGACTCCGTGACCGTGTCCATGGCGGCCGAGATGATGGGGATATTGAGATAGATCCCGTCCGTCAGCGTCGTGCGGAGGTCCACCTCTGCGGGCAGGACATAGGATTCCTGCGGGATGAGGAGCACGTCGTCAAACGTCAGCCCCTCCTTTACGATTCTACTCATGAATGACCTCCTCCAGAATGGCGATGATATTTTCGAGATCCGCGTTTTGCGGATAGCTTCTCTCCTCGAGCGCCGCCTTGATGCGTGCACAGAATGCCGCGTCCTTCTCCCCCGCCGCCGCGACGGTGAGCGCGACGAAAGGATTGCCCTGCGGGAAGTCCTCCCCCGTCTCCTCGGCGGCAAAGGCGAGCACGGCGTCGCCCTCTTCCTCCGAGCGCATCAGGCGGTAGCGCACCTGTGCGGCGATGCCGCAGAGATAGGCGCGATAGGAAAAGCCCTGCATCTCGCCCGGCTTCTCCACCTTGTTGTCCTGCTCCTCGCAGTAGGCGGGGAACTCCTTGCGCGCGTAGAGCTCCTCGAAGCGCTCGGCCGCCGTCTCGTCGCTGCGGACATCCGCCGCGATCAAAAAGGCGCGCGAAAGATAGGAAATGTCCTCCGAGCGCAGATATTCCTGATATGCGTAATCGCCGCTGATGGCCCGAAGGCCCAGCGAATCGGTGAACTGCATCATGGTGACGGGCGCGAGAAGAGATGCGACCCCGAATACCGAGAGCGCAAGGATGACGATCACGCCGAGCGTCAGAAGGATGGTTTTTAGGACAAGCTTACTTTTCATTCGCGGTCATCTTCGTTGATATTTTATCTATTTTAACACAGGCGCAAAAAAAATGCAACCGAATCTCACCAAAATGTCATCATCAAATGCGGAATTTCATATTTCTATGATATGAAAAAGTTTCTCTCTGTGGTCTTTCTCCTTCCCCTCCTGCTCCTGCCCTCCGCCTGTGCCCGTCCCTATGACTACACGAAGCACCTCTCCGAGGTCCGCAGCGACGTCTTCCGCGCCGAGACGGAGGCCTTTGTTCTCACCCTCTCCTGCCTCACGCGGGAGCACCCCTATGCCTCGGACACCGTCGTCTGTCCCCTGACGCGGCTCATGGAGGCCGTCATCGTGTCGAAGGACAAATCGGTCACCGAGTACACCCTCCGCATCGACGGCACGGACTGGGGCGGCGAGACCTCCTACCGCACCGTGGAGGATGACTGCTACTACTCCGAAAGCACCGACGTCTTCCCCGAAAACAGCGTCTCCATCCATGTGGAGTGGGCGGGCGGCGCCGTCGATGTCGCGGCGACTTCCGTGAAAAACGAGCATACCATGTCCGCGGAAGAGGCCCTCGAAATCGCTGTCGGGCAGGAAGAGGAGCTCATTGCGCGCAACACCGCAAACGGAGAATTTTGCGGCGAATTCCGCGTGCGTCTCCTGCGGCGGGACGCGAACTACTACTATGTGGGCATCGTCACGAAGGAGGGCGTCCTCTCCCTCCTCCTCGGCGCCGAGAGCGGCGAAGTGCTGGCGCGGCGGGAAAACGGCTGAGTCCCCCCTCGAAAAGATTGACAAACGCCGCTTTGCGGAGTATACTGTATCCGTTGGGAGGCGGATATGGCACTCAAACGAAAGACAATTTTGCACCTGAGGCGGGCGGCGATCGTCGCGCTCACCATCCTTCTCGTGCTCTTTTTCCTCCTCGGCGGGGTGCTCGCGGCAAACCTCATCACCGACGCAAATATCCGCAAGCTTCCCTCCTATGCCCGCGAAGATCTCGACCCCATCCTCGCAAAAGACCCCGCTTCGCGCACGGAGGAGGAGAAGAGGACGCTCTTTCTGCAGACGGGCGTCTCCCCCTCCGAACTCGAAAAGATGTCGCCCGAGGAGGTCCTCGCCTTTCAGGATGCCCTCTTCTTCGAGGGGCACTGCGTGCACGAAGAGTACTATCGCGGGCTCGTCTATCACGATGCCATGGAGAACTTCTCCCCGCCCATCGTCGACCTGCAGCCGGGGGATATCCTGCTCACTTCGTCGACGCATACCTTGGGTTGGGCGCATGGGCATGCCGCGCTCGTCATGGAAAACGGCGACTTGCTGCAGTCCTACCTCATAGGCTATGCCAGCGGCACCACCGGCTCGTCCAGCTCCAACGGCGTGCCGCTCTTTCAGAACGCGGCAAATTTCCTCGTCCTGCGCCTCAAGGATGCCGATGCGGCGACGCGGCTCGCCATTGCCCAAGCCGCCGAGAAGCAGCTCGTGAACGTCATGTATGACCTCACCGTGGGCATCTTCTCCCCCAAAGATCAGGGGGAGACGCCCAAGTCGACGCACTGCTCCCATCTCGTGTGGCAGGCCTATAAAAATTTCGGCTACGACCTCGACTCCGACGGCGGACCCGTGGTGACCCCGCGCGACCTCGCGCGCTCCCCCCTCCTCGAGGTTGTGCAATGTTACGGTTTTGACCCGCTGAAGGGATGGGAATAAGAGAAAAAAATTTTCCGCGCCGCGAAAGATCGCGGCGCGGTTTTTTATGACTGCATGAATTCGGTCAAAATTTGGTTCTGGACGTAGAGGTATTCGTCCTTTATTTTCGTCGTGTCGCCCGTCTCCTCGAAATAGCCCTTCATGCGCTCGTAGGGCTCGCGGAAGTCCTCCTTCCAGTCCGTCCCGAAGGCGCGGCGGTAGGCCGCGGCGGAGATGCCGAAGACGGTGCGCAGGGCGAGCATCAGGAACTCGAACTTCGCGTCCTTCTCGCTCACCTCCTCGCTCTCGATGACGGGGAAATGTCCCGAGAGGATGCACTTCATATACTCGTCCAGATCGAAGGTATTCGTAAAGCGCTTGCCGTCCATGAAGGAACTCGCCGAGACACCGAGACCGATATATTCGCCCCGCTTCCAATAGTTCATGTTGTGGCGGCTCCCATAGCCCGATCTGCAGAAATTGCTCACCTCGTAGCGGAGATACCCGTACTCCCCGAGGAGGGCGCGGCCGTAGTCGTAGAGCGCCGCCACCTCGTCGCCGTCGGGCAGTTCGCCGTTCAGATAGTCGGTGTAGATGGGCGTCCCGTCCTCGGGCGTGAGAGCATACATCGAGACATGGGTGGCACCTTTTTCATGAACGAGGTCGATCGTCGCCCTGACATCTTCCTTGGTCTGCCCCTTTAGTCCGAGCATGACATCGGCGGAAAAATTCTCCCCCTTCAGAAGATCGGCACAGGCGAGAAAGTCGGCGGTGGTGTGGATGCGCCCGAGCTCCGCGAGCTGTGCGTCGTTCGCCGTCTGCAGTCCCACCGAGAAGCGATTGATGCCCGCCTGCCTGTACACGGCGAGTTTGTGCGCGTCCACCGTGCCGGGGTTCATCTCTATGGTGACCTCGGGGTCGGAAGTGAGGTGAAAGGAGGCGCGGATCTGCCGCATGAGGCCCAAAATGTAGTTGGGATCGATGACCGAGGGCGTGCCGCCGCCGATGTAGACCGTGTCAAAGGTCCTCTTTTCGTACATGCGCCCGCGTTCGGCGACCTCCTTATAGAGGCACGCCATGTACGCCTCCGCGAAGTTCAAGCGATTCGGAAAACTCGTGAAATCGCAGTAGGTACACTTGTGTTTACAGAATGGTATGTGAACGTATACCCCGGACATGGATGGTCTTTTTCACGAATTTTGTCTTTCAGAAACCCCCTGCGGGGCAAGCTGTGGGCGACAAAATTCCGTGAGCGGAGAGCTGCTCCGTCTTTTCATACTCTTAGCCGCACAGACTTACTGTTCTCTCAAACAACAAGCCGCATGCGGCTAATTGGGGCGCGCAGCGAAGAAGCGTGCTTCTTCTCGCGCAAGTGATTTGGTTTCACGAATTTTGTCTTTCAGAAACCCCCTGCGGGGCAAGCTGTGGGCGACAAAATTCCGTGAGCGGAGAGCTGCTCCGTCTTTTTCATACTCTTAGCCGCACAAACTTACTGTTCTCTCAAACAACAAGCCGCATGCGGCTAATTGGGGCGCGCAGCGAAGAAGCGTAGTCCTTCTCGCGCAAGTGATTTGGTTTCACGAATTTTGTCTTTCAGAAACTCCCTGCGGTTTTTCAGGCGTCGTTCCAGAAATATTTTTCCATGTCGACATAGCCGTCCCGCACCTCGACCCCTTCGGCTTCGAGGAGCTTTTTCTGCATGTCGATGCCGCCGAAGGCAAAGGCGGGCGCAAGCCGTCCCTCACGATTGACGACGCGGTGGCAGGGGATGACGACGGGCGTGGGATTGCGATGCAGGGCATTGCCGACGAGACGGCTCGCCCGCGGTCTGCCGATGGCCCGCGCGATCGCCCCATATGTCGTCACTCTCCCCCTCGGCACCCTCTTCAGATATTCATACACGGCTTCATCAAAGGTCATATCTGATTTCCCTATCATTTCTTCCGCGATGCAAGGATCCCCGCACAGATTTTGTTTTGCGGGTATATTTTGGCGAGCTTTAGGGCTCTTTTGTGAGCCGCTTTTGCTTCCCTGTGCCGCTTCATATTTTCGTACAGGTCCCCGAGGTTGTTGTATCCCCTTGCCAAATCGGGTTCAAATGTCGCGGGATTCTCTTTTGCAAGTCGTTCGCGGATCTCGATCGCTTCCCGATATGCTTCCTCCGCTTCCTCATACCGCTGTGTATCCTCGTAAAGGACCCCGAGGTTGTTGTAGCTCCGTGCCAAGTCAGGCTCAAACGCCGCGGGATTCCGTTCTGTCAATCGTTCATAGATTTCGAGTGCCTTCCGATATGCTTCCTCCGCTTCCTCATACCGCTGTGTATCCCCATAAAGAACCCCGAGATTATTGTAGCTCATTGCCAAATAGGGTTCAAACGCCGCGGGATTCTCTTTTGCAAGTCGCTCGCGGATCTCAAGCGCCTTCCGATGTGCCTCCTCCGCTTCCTCATATCGCTGCGTTGCCTGGTAAAGATTCCCGAGATTATTATAAATCATAGCGAAAAAGAACTCAAACGTCAAGGGATTCCGCTCTACCAGCCGCTCGCAGATCTCAAGCGCCTTCCGATATGCTTTTTCCTCTTCTTCATATCGCTGTGTATCCGCGTAAAGATTCCCGAGATTGTTGTAGCTTATCGCCAAGTCGGGCTCAAACGCCGCGGGATTCCGCTCTGCTAACCTCGTAAGGATCCCCAGGGATTTTTTATACGCTTCCTCCGCTTCCTCATACCGCTGTGTATCCTTGTAAAGGAGCCCAAGATTGTTGTAGCACATCGCCAAATCGGGCTCAAACGCCGCGGGATCCTCTTTTGCAAGTCGCTCGCGGATCTCAAGCGCCTTTCGGTACACTTCCTCCGCTTCCGCATACCGCTGTGTATCACGGTAAAGAACGCCGAGATTATTATAGATCATTGCCAAGTCGGATTCATACATTGCGGGATCCTGCTCCGACAATCGCGCATAGACTTCGAGTGCCTTCCGATATGTTTTCTCCGCTTCCTCATATCGCTGCGTGCCCTCGTAAAGGATCCCGAGATTATTGTAGCTCGTAGCCAAGTCGGGTTCGTGCTTCGCGGGGTCCTCCTTTGCAAGCCGCTCGCGGATCCCGAGCGCCTTTTTATACACTTCCTCTGCTTCTTCATATCGCTGCGTATCCCCATAAAGGATCCCCAGCAAATTCCATACCATTGTTTTATTTCGCTCGGGGGTGGGCGCTTTGGGGTCGGAATAGTAATAGCTTAACTGCTCCGCGATCTCTATGGCCTTTTCATGGTCGTTTTGGTCGCGTAAAAAGCATACGTAATCATAGAGCGGCCCTTTTTCGAGGTTGTGTTTTTCGATCTGCTTTACTGCCGTTTCATAAATTTCCGCGATCTCGACCGCTTCGTCTCTGTCGACGCCGTCCGCCTCCATGACTTCGATGCGCTGCAGGAGTTCATTTACATTGGTCTGGATGCGCTCCGCGTACCCCTCCGACATCGTCTCGTTGCGGGAGAGTTCCGCCATGATCTCGCCGAGGTCCAAAATCTCGAGCGCGTCGTCGTAATCGCCGCGCTCAAATGCACGATACGCCGCGACTTGCCGCGCAGAGAGCTGCCCCTTGGCCGTGTTTTCCAACATCCGCCTTGTCGCTTCGAGCACCTTATTCTCTTCTTCCGCGAGCTTCTCCTCGAGTTCCGCCTTCTCGCTTGCGACTTTGGAATAGGCGAGATGCAAGTCGTCGTTCCCGAGATCGTTTTTATACTGTTCGCGGAGAGAATAGTATTCCTGCGTGATGTGCTGCAGGCGTGCCTTGAGCTCCGCGAGCGTATGGTTGCTCGAGAATACGGGGAGATTTTCCGTCTCGGCGACCGTCATCCCGCCGAAGGTCACTTTGCCGCCCTCGACCTTGGGCTCCTCGGCGTCGAGCTTCAGCAACTTGATCTGCATGAGGATCCCGAGTTTCAGCGTATCGATGTTTTGATAGATATTATAATAGTGCTTGATCTCGTCGTCGAGCATCTGCATAAATGCCCTCACGTCTCCCGTCGCCTCTTCGGGCGTATCGACGTACTTGAAATAGGTGACGATCTTGGGCCTTTGGCAGGTGCGGAAGGCCTCGAGGGCGATCTCGAATTCGTGGCGGATGTAATCCCCCACCTTTTTGAAGAAGAGAAAGAAGCACAGCTCGCTGTCGCAAATCTCCCGATCCAATTCGGCCTGTTTCCCGCCCGCCGCGATCGCATTGTCGTAGTCGTCGCATTTGATGAGGGAAAACTGCACGCCGCGGTCGAAGTAGATATCATTGAGCTGACGGACAAAATCGCCCACTTCGAGGCGGTCAAACTTTAACTCGGTGATCGATGAAGCGAGAAAGATCTTGATCTTTTTCATTGGAAGTACCTCTTCCTTTTCGTCTGTAAACGGCGAGAAATGGATATCGACATGCGTTCCGACGGGGGCATGTCCGAAACATGGCTTTCAAAAAGACATTTCGTCACTTATCCTTATTGGTCTTTAAGATCTGCATGAAGACTTCGGAGGGGACCTCGACAGTGCCTATTTTTCGCATCCGCTTCTTGCCCTCTTTCTGCTTTTCGAGGAGCTTTTTCTTGCGCGTGATGTCCCCGCCGTAGCATTTGGCGAGCACGTCCTTCCGCACGGCCTTCACCGTCTCGCGGGCGATGATCTTCCCGCCGATCGCCGCCTGCACGGGGATCTCGAAGAGCTGGCGGGGGATGGCGTCCTTCAGGTTTTCGCACAGCATCCTGCCCCGCGCATAGGCCCTGTCCTCGTGCACGATGACGGAGAGGGCATCACAGATCTCGCCGTTCAGGAGGATGTCGAGCTTCACGAGCCTGCCCTTTTCATACCCCGCGAGTTCATAGTCAAAGGAGGCGTAGCCCTTGGTGCGCGACTTGAGCTCATCGAAGAAGTCATAGACAATCTCATTGAGGGGAAGGAGGTACTCGAGCTTGACCCTGCGCGTGTCGAGGTAGGTCATATCCTTAAAGACGCCCCGCTTGTCCTGACAGAGTTCCATGACGGAGCCGAGATAGTCGGGCGGGGTATAGACCTCCGCCTTGACCATGGGCTCCTCCATCCACTCGATCTCGGACACGGGCGGCAGGTGCGAGGGATTGTCCACGAAAAATTCCTCGCCGTTCGTCTTGTGCACCTTATAGGAGACGGAGGGCGCGGTGGTGATGATGTCGAGGCCGAATTCCCGCTCGATGCGCTCCTGCAGGATCTCCATGTGGAGGAGGCCCAAAAATCCGCAGCGGAAGCCGAAGCCGAGCGCGACCGAGTTATCGGGCTCGAAAGTAAGAGAGGCGTCATTGAGCTTGAGCTTCAGAATGGCCTCCTTGAGGTCGAGAAATTTGCTGCCGTCGAGGGGGTAGATGCCGCAAAAGACGACGGGCTGGACATGCTTATACCCCGGGAGCGGTTCGGCCGCGGGACGGAGGGCATCTGTGACCGTATCGCCCACGGCGACATCTTCTATGGACTTGATGGATGCCGCGAGATAGCCCACTTCCCCCGCAAAGAGCGCCTCTTTGGGCTGGAGATAGGGCGCGAAGGCCCCCACCTCGGTGACCTCGTAGGTGCGCTCGGAGAGGAAAGTTTTGACCGTGTCCCCCACCTTTACGCTCCCATCGCGCACGCGGATGAAGAGGATGACCCCCTTATAGTTGTCATAATAGCTGTCGAAGATGAGGGCCTTCAGGGGAGCCTCGGTGTCCCCCTCGGGCGGCGGGACAAACTTTACCACCGCCTCGAGAATGTCGCGGATATTCGTCCCCTCCTTCGCCGAGACACAGGGCGCCTCGGAGGCGTCGAGTCCGATGACGTCCTCGATCTCCGCCTTGGTCTCCTCGATGCGCGCGGACTTTAGGTCTATCTTATTGATGACGGGCACGATCTCGAGGTTGTTCTCGAGGGCGAGGTAGACATTTGCGAGCGTCTGCGCCTCCACCCCCTGCGTGGCATCGACGACGAGGATGGCCCCCTCGCAGGCCGCGAGCGAGCGGGAGACTTCGTAGGTGAAGTCCACATGCCCCGGGGTGTCGATGAGGTTCAACTCATATTCCACGCCGTCGAGGGCGGTATAATACATGCGGACGGGCGCGAGCTTGATGGTGATGCCGCGCTCCCGCTCGATGTCCATGGAGTCGAGCAGCTGCTCCTCCATGTCGCGCTTGGAGACCTGACCGGTGAGCTCCATGATGCGGTCGGCAATGGTGCTCTTGCCGTGGTCGATGTGCGCGATGATACAGAAATTTCGCAGATTCCGATTGGGTTTTGCCATGACTTTATTATACCGTCTTTCGCCGCAGAATGCAAGTATTTTGCACCTCTTGCTGTCCCAAGCGAGATCCTTGCTGTCCCCTTGAGGGTGAGATTCCTCACGTTCGTTCGAAATGACGTGTCCTGTCATTTCGACGACCGAAGGGAGGAGAAATCTCAAGCCCGAGATTCCTCGTCGCTCCGCTCCTCGGAATGACGTATTGGGACCGACACGGCGCGATAAGGTGCACCGACGAGGCGCTATAATCATGTCACCCTGAGCGAAGTCGAAGGGCCGCCTTAGCCTTCTGTTCCCCTTTTTTCTTAAGACTGCGGCGATTCTTCGACCATGCTACTTCGTCGCTACGCTCCTCGTGCCGAGCCTGGTTCACAATAGAAGCCTCGCGCGGGGCAGAATGACATTATCAGAATGCCTTCGTCGTCGCCCTTACTCTCGCTGTCCCCTTGAGGGGAAAGTCCCCGAAGGGGAATAGGGGTGTCGCTATAATTATGCCCCACGTCATTTCGAGGCGAAGCCGAGAAATCCCGTCCTTCAAAAAACGTAAAAAAAGAAGTCCATAGATTACGTTAATCTATGGACTTCTTTATTGTCATTATAGCACCGTTCGGTGTATTCGTCAAGCGAATTGCCCGATTTTTTTAAGAAATTTTTAATTACAAGCAAAGCATGCGCCGCCTCCTCCCCCGACATGGTACACGGATTAACGTATTCTATGTACATCTGCCTCGGGTAGTGGCGCCGTAACGTCCCTGCGGCGAATGCTATAAAAAATCATGATTTTTTAAGGAGAAGAACAATGCAAAGAAAGAACAACAAAAAAGGCTTCACGCTTGCCGAGCTCCTGATCGTCGTCGCGATCATCGCCGTCCTCGTCGCCATCGCAGTGCCCCTCTTCGTAGGCGCTCTGAACAATGCGAAAGAAGCCGCAGAAGATGCGAATATCCGTTCGCTTCGTAGCTATGGCGCGACTTATATCTTGATGATGCAGGACGATGACAAGTTTTATGCTACTTGCTACGATGAAGAAACCGGCCTGCTTGTGAGCGCGGACAAGGGCTTCCAGCTTGAAGCAACTATGAGCGATGAGGGCGCTTTCACGATTACCAATATTACGAAGGTGTCTACCACGGGCGAAAACAAAGTAGAGGGCACAACAGTCAAAGCAGTAATTATGCCGAGCGCCCTGCATACTGCAAAGGCAGGCTAAAATTCTTTATCCCGACCGTTAGGGACAAACGGCCAAAGGGATGGCATGAAATGCATGCCGAAAAAACGAAGCAAGGCGGATGTTCAGGCAAGGGTGTCCGCATTGCATAGTCCGCACCCGACAGGGATGTAAGGATGCGGAGAAACAGCGAAACGATTTCGTTCCGCTGTTTTTTCATGGTTTTGTGATGGGAGGGACCGACAAGATGTTATAATCGTGTACCGACACGACGCTATAATCATGTCATGTTGAGCATAGTCGAAACATCGCCTTAGCCTTCTGTACACGTCATTTCGCCCCGCACCTTTTACGTCATTTCGACGACCGAAGGGAGGAGAAATCTCAAGCCCGAGATTCCTCACGTTCGTTCGGAATGACGAAAAGGAAGACTAATGCGATTCTTCGACTGGCTCAGAATGACATATTGGAATGCTTTCGTCGTTCCCTCTTGCTGTCCCCTTGAGGGGAAAGTCCCCGAAGGGGAAAAGGGGTGTCGCTATAATTGTGCCGTTCCGCAAGAACACCCCCTCAGTCGCTCTCGTCATGCTTCGTCGTCACCCACCCCCTCAGGCGCTGCGCGCCAGCTCCCCCTCGAGGGGGCGCCAAGGGTTCACGTCATTTCGACGACCGAAGGGAGGAGAAATCTCAAGCCCGAGATTCCTCACGTTCGTTCGGAATGACGTAAGGAAGGCCTACCTTGTCCAGGGGGTGGGGAGGCTTGTCGCGGGGTCGTAGTGCCACCAATTGGCATACTCCACCCATTGCTCCTCGGTGGGCGTCTCGGCCGAAAAATAATATACGGCAGCGGAAGTGAGGGCGTCATTGTAATCGCCCATCTCGATCCCGCTGCGGTCCTCCGCGGTCCCCTCATAGTAGACGGTCTTCACGGGGCAATCGGCAAAGGCTCCCGTCCCGATCGAGGTCATGCACGCGGGGACCACGATCGTCGTCAGGCCATAGCACTGATAAAATGCACCGTTCTCCAATGCCGTCACGCCGCTTCCGATCGTCACGCTCGTGAGCCCGCTGCAGCCCGAGAACGCCTCGTATCCGATGGAGGTCACGCCGCTTCCGACCGTCACGCCCGTGAGGTCCCTGCGCCCATAAAATGCATATTGATAGATGGCGTAATCGCTCCCCGTCGGGCTCTTTTCGGGAAGCGTCAACTCCCTCTCGCTGCCGACATAGCCGAGAAGGAAGTGCTCCTCGCCCTCTTCATAAAAGAGATATCCCTCCTCCGTCGCCGTCTGATACCCCTTCTCCCGCCTGTCATAGACATGCTTTGCGTATTGTGCGATCCCGCCGTATTCTCCCGATCCCGCCGAGAAGGGCAGTGCGGAATGATTCCAAACCTCGATGAGCTTATAGCATCCCCCGCCGAACGCCGCATTTCCGATGGAGATGACGCCGCTCCCGATCGTCACGCTCGTGATCCCGCTGCAGTTGTAGAAGGCATATGCCCCGATCTCGGCAACTTCCTCGGGGATCTCAAGCGCCGTGAGTTCCGCCTCGCTCCCCTTCATGTAGAGATGGCGCGCGCAGTAGAGCGGATTGGCACTGAAGTCCGCAAAGTCGATGCTGCACCACGCGGCAAGGTCGGAGATGATGACTTTTTCAAGCGCATGGCATTGGTAAAATGCGCGCCCGCCCATCTTTCGGACGGTACTCGGGATCTCGATGCTCTCGATCCATCCGCAGCTCTCAAACGCCGCCATTGCGATTTCGGTGACGGGCTTGCCCTTGTACTCGGACGGGATCACCACGTCGACGCCCTCAAAGGTGCCGATCCCGACCACCGTATAGCTCTGTCCGTCGTGACTGCGCGCGAACTGCAGCCTGCCCTCCTCGGACGCCGCTTCGCCGCGGAGCCACGCGAGGAAGTCCTCTTCGGTGGAATCAGCCTCCCCGTAGCGCTCTTTCCAGATGTCAAAAGCCGACTTGCCGTCCTTGCCATTCTCGCCGTCTTTGCCGTTTTGGCCGTCTTCACCGTCTTTTCCGTCCTTACCGTCGGTGCCCTCGGCCTTGATGCCCGTATCCTTTTCTCCGATGAACCAATTTCCGTTCTCTCCGACATGGGGCGTGTCCGCGTCTTGGTCCGGCGCACAGGCCATCATGCCGAATAGCATGCACAGTGCGGCCGCAAGGGCGATCGCCGTCCGAAAGAATTTCTTCATATTTTCCAACCCCATCTGCACAAAACGGCGGTCATGAGCCCCGATACCCGTCCGGGTTTTTGCTCTGCCAATTCCATTGGTCGCGGCACATCGTCTCCAAGTCATACTCCGCGCGCCAACCGAGCTCCCTTTCGGCCTTCTCGGCAGAGGCATAGCAGGTGGCGATATCCCCCGCACGGCGCGGCTTTATCTCGTAGGCGAGCTCCTTTCCGCATGCCTTGGAAAAGGCCTTTATCATGTCGAGCACGCTGTACCCCCTGCCCGTGCCAAGGTTATAGATAAAGACTCCGGGCGAGGCGAGACGCTCTATGGCGGCAGCATGTCCGCGAGCGAGGTCCACGACGTGGATATAGTCGCGCACGCCCGTGCCATCCGGCGTGGGATAATCATTTCCGAAGACGCCTATCTTTTCCAGCTTCCCGCTCGCCACCTGCGCCACATAGGGCATGAGGTTATTGGGAATGCCCTTCGGGTCCTCGCCGATGAGTCCGCTCGGGTGCGCGCCCACGGGATTGAAATAGCGAAGGAGGACGACCGTCCATTCCCCGTCGGCGGCATAGAGGTCCTCGAGGATGCGCTCCTGCATGACCTTGGTCGCGCCGTAGGGATTGGTGGCGGGATTTTGGGGAGAGGTCTCGCGGAGAGGAAGCTCCGCGGGGTCGCCATAGACCGTGGCCGAAGAGGAAAAGACGATCTTCTTCACACCGAAGCGCTGCATGGTCTCGAGGAGGACGAGCGTGGAGGTGAGGTTATTGTCGTAGTAGGCAATGGGCTCCCGCACGCTCTCCCCAACCGCCTTGAGCCCGGCGAAGTGGATGACCCAATCGATGTCGTGCGCGGTGAAGATGAGCTCGAGCGCAGCACGGTCGCGGACGTCATTTTCATAGAAGATGACCTCTTTCCCCGTGATCTGTTCGATCCGCGCGATCGCCTCGCGGTTGGCATTGGAGAGATTGTCGATGATGACGACCTCGTAGCCCTTTTCCAGAAGTTCGACGGCGGTATGCGAGCCGATGAAACCCGCGCCGCCCGTGACAAGTACACGCATAAATGCCTCCGAAAATTCATTTGAGACCATTGTAGCATGTTTTCCCGCACTTGTCAAGCCTCCGTGGGATGAGAGCGCAAGCCCTCCGTCCTTCCTTACGTCATTCCGAGGCGCAGCTTACGTCATTCCGAGGCGCATATCCAATTCGCGTCATTCCGAGGCGCAGCCGAGGAATCTCGTCCTTTGAGATCTCCTCCCTTCGCTCATACTTCGACGCCAACGCTCCTCGTGCCGACCCCGGAGCACAATTGAAGCCTCAGTAGGGGCGAAATGACATATTTACCACCACCCCACGAAGAAAACGGCCCCTGTCGGGTGCCGTCTTCTTGGTGGAGCATTGATAACCTAAAACGAATATTTTTTCAATTCCAAGTCGGTGTTGCGGTATTTTCGAACGCCTTCGTGCCGACATTGTTTTGCGCCGCTTTGTTGATTGTAATAGATTGGAGCATGGAGCAGTTTTGGAATGCACCATGGCCCACAACGGTTTCATTTGTGATTGTCACAAGTCTTAATGTCGAGGGGATATAGTAATAATCGCTATCATTAATACCATACCCCTCTCTAAAATATTGTAAGACCCTTGTTCCACCTTGATATGAACTCGTACCAAAAATGTATCCGAAACAAGCCGAGGTTGTATTGCTATTCCCTTTTTGACTGCCGACAAAGGGCAAAGTGATGCTCCGAAGGGAAGAACAGCCATTGAAGGCAGCCTCTCCAATCGAAGTAACAGCATTCGGGATGACGAAAGTCCCCGCTGTTTCAGAATTGATTTGTGATAGTGCGCTACAACCTTTGAAGGCTTCTGCGCCAATAGTATTTACGGAAGCATTGATGATGAACTTACTCAAGCCTATACATCCATTGAACAATGACGAAGGAATGATCGAGATGCTCGGCAAATTGATTTCTTCGATTTTTGAGCAACCGCTAAAACTGCTTACGCCGACTTGGATAATTTTATCGTTTAACTCGATTTTTGTCAGCATAGAGCAATTTTGGAATGCGCCGCGATTGATGATCGTTTCATTTGTGATAGTCACAAGTCTTAATGTCGAAGGGATATAGTAATAATCGCTATCAGAAGTGCCATACCCCTCTCTAAAATATTGTAAGACATTTGTTCCACCTTGATATGAACTTGTTCCAAAAATATAACCAAAACAAGCCGAGGTTGTATTGCTATTCCCTTTTTGACTACCGACAAAGGGCAAAGTGACACTCCGAAGGGAAGAACAGCCATTGAAGGCTCCCGCGCCAATCGTTGTCACGCTCTCGGGGACGATAATGGACGTAATCGCGTTGCACCCTTTGAATGCGTCTGCGGGGATCGTGTCAATGGATACGCCATTGTGAGTCGAGGGAATCGTTACATCGCCCGAAATGGACGTGCTTGCCGCTTTAATGGAAGCGCCCGAATAGATAAAGGTGCCGTCGCTGTCCTCTTGAGGTTGCGAACTCCCGCCGCTTGAGCCGGAGCCGCTGCCCGATGAACTCCCACCGGAACCGCTGCTCCCTCCGCTCGTTCCCAATCCGAAAAGTCCGCACGCCGCGAGTCCGAGGCAGCAGCAGATGGCAAAGGCAAGAGACAAAATCATTATCAACCATTTTTTCATCATCATTTCTCCTTATAAAATAAAAAGTGCGCCAACCGAAGTTAAGCGCACTACAAAACGCAAACTCCGATTGTCGCCAAACAAGTTTATATAGGGTACAGATTTACATACCGATATATAGGAATTTGCAATTTTGCCAATTCTAATATCGGTATGAAAGGGGCAGGATATACCTTCCCTGTCAAATCAAAATTACATGAAAAAAACTGTACGCCTCCTTGAAAAGAATATAAACTTGTTTGGCATAATCAGTATACCACAAAATAGGCTGTCTTGTCAGGAGCAGAAAAAAATTTTTTCGTGAAGAAAACCACTCCTCGCGCGAACTACCGAGGAATATCGGGTTTCTTTTTACCACCTTCCACCAAGAAGACGGCACCCTGTCGGGTGCCGTCTTCCTGGTGGAGAAGTGATAACGTAAAACGAATAATGTAAGTTTATTTTATTTGCGTATAGAAATCTTCTTCCTTAATAATAAGAATAGAACAGCCTTGCTCGATAAGTTCTTTTGCCCTTCTGAATTTTGTGCCGTAGTTATCGTGAGCATACGCATCGCATCCCATATCTCCCACTATAAGGATGTTCAGCTTTTTTGAAACACTGCCTACAATTATACCCCCTCGTTCCTTGATATATTCTTCTACTTTGGACTTTGATCCATGGGAAAATGTTCCACTCAAACATATAGTCATCCCTTTGACAGAGCAAATTTGCGTTTTGAGCGAAGCAACTGGATTCAGAATTTTATCAATTTCTGAAAGCAAATATTGACTTTCTTCATCTGTTACATGATTGTCCTCCAGAATATCATCCAGCAATTCCATTATCTTGTCAAACGGATAATGTCCTCTTAAATAGTCGTGCTCATATAGCCATTTGCTTAGCGCGTTGCATTCCTGCAAAGTGATGACACCATCGCTTCTAATGCCTTTCAAAATTCCAGATAATATTTGCGTCGAGATAGTTACTTCCGATGATGAAATATTTTGGTAATATTTTGTCATTGCCCCATGCAGATTCTGTAATTCGTCGGGAGTTATTATGCTATCTCTTGTAATACGCTTTATCAAAGCAAAAATTTCTGCAACATCATCGTGCTCCGCGAATTGCTTATGTTCCGCTTCCCAATTTTTGATATATTCTAATTCTTTGCTTGAAACTTCGCAATCCATACCAATACCTTGAATTGTTCCATAAAATTCGCCGATAGACTTCCGAAGTTGCGGATTGGAAACATACTCTACAAATCTAAAGTTTTCACTCGCATCATAACGATGTACATATTGATCCAAAGAAAAATGATACGCTTTATGTAAAGCCAAAAATAAATCTTTACAGGCACACGCATCATCGAAAGCGTCGTGCTCATTGTCTATTTCAACTCCAAAAAGTTTGCACAAAGTACTCATTTCGTAATTTTGAATTGCAAACGATGGCACAAATTCTCTCGCAATTCTAAGTGTATCAACATAATACAGTGTAGGAATATCAATGTTGTACCTTTGAAGATTTTTTGTAAGTGCATCCAAATCTGCTCCCGCCACATTGTGTCCTATTATGATGGAGTTTGTAAAGCATGGCTCAACTTCACGCCAGACTTCGGGGAAAGTAGGCTCATGAGCAACTTTTTCCGCTGTAATGTGATGTACCCTAACACACCCGTCTTCAAACCTATCTTCGGGATTGACATACACATTTTTTTCGGGATAAATAGGCTCTCCGTCTTCGAAGTTCTCACACATAATTCCCATTTGACAAATTGACTTGTTTTTGTTATTTGCCCATTCGACATCAAAATAAGTTACTTTTTTCATCAATATCACCTCGTAAAAATTTTTAATAAAAAGATGCGCCTCATAGAGAGGCGCACGAAAAATGCACCTCTCAATGTTGCGACACATTTTCCTATTTTAGGGTGAGAGAATACACTTTTACCGAGAGTATTCCCCTAAAATAGGCTATTAAAATGTGTCGCATGGTTATTATAGCACTTCGTGCGCCAATAATCAAGTCATCAGTAAGTATTTTTCGATAAAAAATCAAAATAGCACTTTGGCGGGTGCTTGACTAAAACGAGCGCGCCGCTACGCGGCGCGGTCAAGCACCCGCCCTGCCGACCTACAAAACCGAAAAAAGAAAATCAATCAAAGCCGCGCGAAGCGGCGGCCGCCGCTGAACCGCTTGGCAATCCGCCGCTTGGTCGCGGCGGTCTTTTTTGATTGTAACTTTCTTTGCATTGTTTTTATGCCGGTCGCGGCAGCGGGCAGTCCGCTTGCTTCCGCGGCTTTTTCTTTTTGCCTAAAATTTTTTCGGGGAAATACCCTGTCAAACCGCTTTTCCCGTGGCTATCTTATGGAGGGCTGTTGACGATTGCCCGTCGGATTGGCTTATAAGTGGAGAGATTTTTACGGAAAGACAAAGATTTTTCGCAAAATACCCTAACGAAAAGCAATTTTCACCGCTTATAAGTGAGGGGCATTCTGGAAAGCGGGAAAAATCTTTTATGAAATACCCCGCCAAAAGGCAATTCCCGTGGCTAAGCGCAAGCTAAATTATGTAAAGAAGCTAATGTGCTTGGATGTCTCTTCCCTAATACCATACATCGGAGTTTATATACCTTTTTATGCAATTCCATAGCTTTAGAATAACTTTCTATATCGCCATAAGCACATGCCAAATTGTCTAAAACGGCCAAAGTATTGGCATGCTTTTTCCCTAATGCCTTGCAATGGAGCTCAAACGCCTTTTTAAATAATTCCAAAGACTTGGCGCAATCTCCTGATTCACCAAGTGCGCTTGCTAGATTAAATAGAGGCTTCGTCTTGACTTCATTTGAGTCCTCATTGTAGCACAATTGTTTGATGGGGGCAATTAATGCGGTGATATTTTGTATGTGATAAAATTGTACATTCGTTAATAAATATCGATATGTTTCATTTAAGGAAATACCTTCTAAAAGGACAGGAAATATCGGCAAAGAGTTTTCATCCGCTATGACGACCGAATTGAAATCTATTTCAACAGCCCTGCAAGAAACCCTGACGACAACGGTCAGGGCTTTTCTTTTACCTCGAAAACGGTCAAGGTCGCCTATAAGATACCGCAACGCAGACAGATAAAGAAACTGCAATTTACGGTAGAGATTTATGTGATTTGAAAGCGGCTATTTATTCCACATTCCGCTTGACACGA
>CANQFA010000004.1 GCA_947597925.1 uncultured Clostridia bacterium
TACCACAGCAGCATGACGAATATCCTCAACAATACCGTCAAGGCTTCCAACGTGAGAAGCATCGCAATCATCATCCGAGAACTCGGTATGACCATGACGGAATTCTTCAATAGCCCGGTTTTCGATTTCGACAACCTCGACATCGATTAGCCCCCTGGACGAAAGACGGAAACCCCGTCTTTTTTACTGTCCAACCCAAAGATTTAACGATTACCCATAATTTTAACGATAGCCCAAAGATTTAACGATAGCCCACAAATTTAACGATAGCGTTTGCGGAAGGAAAAAGAAAAAGCCGCCCGGCGAGTAACCGAACGGCTGTGAAAGGTGGATTTCCGGAAAAACAACCCCGAAAACCCCAAAAAGGCAATAAAAAAGAAGTATGAAGCCGATATTTTTGTATCATTTTCATACTTCTTTTTTGGTGCGGATGACAGGACTTGAACCTGCATGGTCTCCCACAGGAACCTGAAACCTGCGCGTCTGCCAATTTCGCCACATCCGCATGAACTCCTGTTTTTACTCGGCGGAGGGACCGAGGGCGGAGGTCAGAATTCCCGTCTTGTGACCTTATTTCCGTCTGTGCCGTCGAGAAGATAGACCTTCCCGCCCGCGGAGATGCTCCGCACGGGCTCGCCGTCCTCGATTTCGAGTGCGGCTCTGTTTTCCAAGCCCCAAGCACGCCATCTATTATACCGCACGATCTCGTCAAAGTCAAGCATTCTTTCATCATAATGCGGAGAAATTTTGCCCTTCAGCCATCCGAGCCCCGGATACATGGAAAATTCTCCCTCCACCACCGAGTCGGAGTACATCTCCTCGAACCAGCAGATGGCGCCCGCCGAGAGTCCCGCAATGGGCACTCCCCGCTCGGCCGCATCCTTCAGAAGGGGCAAAATGCCCTTTTTCTTCCAGACATCGATGAGAAACACGGTGTCCCCGCCGCCGACGTAGATGAGGTCCGCCCGCGCAAACTTCTCCTCGAGCCGCGCGGGGTCGGGATCCCGCTCCGCCACAAGTGCGACGTCGGTCGAGATGCCGAGCGCCCCCGTATAGACCTTATGAAAGGTATTATAGTAGGGCATGCAGTCATGACTTGCGGTGGGAAAAAAGAGGGCGCGTGCCCGCCTCTCCCCCGCATGTTCCTTCGCGAGAGAGACGAGGTATTCATCGATCTCCATCGTCTCGCGGAGACGGAGTTCTCCCCCGCCGATGAGGACAAAGCGCGACATCTCACTCCTCCTGCTCTTCGTCTTCGGAGGCCGAAATGCCCGCCGTCTTGTCCACGGGAAGGGAAAAGATGATGCCGCCCGCTTCCGTCTTGACGCCGACTGCCTCCGAGAGCGCCTCCATGATGGCCCCCGTGCTCTCCTTCTGTGCGAGGATGAGAAGGATGTCCCGCTCCTCCATCAGGGAGAGTCCGATCGCCTGCTCGGCCTTTTCATTCTGATAGGTCCGTGCGCGGATGACCGTCCCGCCCGCGGCGCCCGCCTCTCTCGCCGTCTGCACCGCGCGGTCGGCGTCTCCCTCCCCCACGGCGGCGACGATGAGCCTGTATTTCCTGTCTTCCATATGGATACCTCCCGTCTTCGATGATGCACCCCGCGCAAGTCCGCTTGCGATGGTATAAGAGATCCCCGCGAGGGGCACGGTGAAGGAGATGCCCCGCCCCGCAAGATAGAGCGACAGCCTCTTCCTCAGCTCCCGCATGATGCGCTCCTCGTCCGAATCGGGGAAGAGGGAGCAGAGCACCGACTTCTCCGTCTCGCCGATGCCGAGGTAGTCGAGGACGGAGGACTGCGCCGTGCCCGTCCCCGCAAAGAGGAAGGAGAGCGCGACCGAGCATTCGTCGAGGATCTCCTTGAGCTTCTTCTCGCCCGACTTATTGACGATCGAGATAAGCAGCTTCGTGCGGACCTCCCGCACGGGCTCTGCGGCGGGCGCACGGACGGGTTTTCGGATGAGCTTCATACATCCACCTCATATTCGACGATGTGCTCCTCGACCGAGAGGAACTGTTTGCGGATGGAGTGCCTCCTCCACTTATGTACGATGCCGAGGAACTGGATGGAGATGAGCGGGGTCAGCGCGACAAAGGCGACACATCCGAAGGCCTGCTCCATGACCGCCTCGTTCCCCGCGAGCACGGTGCACGCCCCCACCGCGAGGGGCAGGACGAAGGAGGAGACCATGGCCCCGCTCGCGACGCCGCCCGAATCGAAGGCAATGCCCGTGTAGACGGGCGGTGTAAAGATGGTGAGCAGGAGCGCGGCGGCATATCCCCCCACCAGAAACCACAGGATATCCACCCCCGTCAGGATGCGCACCATGGCGAGCCCCAAGGCGACGGCGACGCCCGCGCACAGCCCGAGCTTCATGGCCCTTGCCGAGATGGCGCCCGCAGACATCCGCTCCACCTGCTTATTGAGCACATGCACGGCGGGTTCTGCCGCGACGACGAAATACCCGATCACCATGCCGACGGGAATGAGGAGCCACCCGCCCCACAGCCCCGCAAGCTCTTCGCCGATGGCGCGGCCGATGGGCATGAATCCCACATTCGCCCCGGTGAGGAAGAGCACGAGTCCGAGGAAGGCATACACAAAGCCCATGAGCACGCGGGCGAGGCGACGGCGGCGGATGGCGCGCGTCAGGGCCTCATAAAAGAGGAAAAAGGCGAAGACGGGCGCAAGCGCGAGGGCGACCTCTCTCCCGTATTGCCCGAAGCCCTCGAGATAGAGGGTCGCCGCCCCCGAGGTATCCGCGGGGACAACGACGGGCGCATCGGGATAGGTGAGCCCGCCGATGCGGAAGATGACGCCGAGCAGCAGGACGGCGATGATGGGCCCGATGCTCGCGAGCGCCACGAGTCCGAAGGAATCCTCGCTCCCCCCATTGCGCACGGAGGCGAGCCCCATGCCGAGGGAGATGATGAAGGGCACGGTCATAGGTCCCGTCGTGACGCCGCCCGCATCGAAGGCGAGCGGACGGAGGGAAGGATCGACGAAGAAGGAGAGAAAGACGGCGAAGAAATAAAATGCGACGAGAAGGGAAGAGAGCGGGATGCGGAAGAGGATGCGGAGCACCGCGATCGTGAGGAAGAGTCCCACGCCCGCCGCGACGACGAGCACGAGGACATAGCCCCCTATCACGGGCACCTGCCGCGCGAGGAGCTGGAGGTCGGGCTCCGCCACCGTCACCACGATGCCGATGACAAAGGAGACGAGCGCGATGAGCCAGACCTTCCCCGACTTCGTGACAGAACTTCCGATCTTCTCCCCGATGACAAGGAGAGAGGTATCCGCGCCCAACGAAAAGAGCCCCATCCCGACGATGAGCAGCGGCACTCCCACGATGAAGAGGAGGAAACTGCCTGCGTCGAGCGGGGTAAAGGTAAAGGCGAGCAGGGCGATGATGATGGCAATGGGCAAGATGGAAGTCAGGGACTCCACCACCTTGCCGCGCAGGGTCGCATTTTGCATGAAGACGAAAAGGCCTCTGTTTTGAGTTTTAATGGTATTATGTCTTACATAATACTATGCAATCGGTCAATTTTTGCCCTCTGCGGCGGTGATTTGGTCGATCCTCCGTTGGTGGCGCTCCTCCCGCGTGAACTCCGTGGAGAGGAAGGTCTCCACGATCTCGAGGGCGATTTTCTCCCCCACCACGCCCGCGCCGAGCGAGAGTGCATTGGCGTCGTTGTGGAGGCGGGTCATCTTTGCCGTGTAGGGCTCGGTGCAGAGCGCACAGCGGATGCCCTTTACCTTATTGGCGGCGATACACATGCCGATGCCCGTCGTACAGACGAGGACGGCGCGGTCGCACTCCCCTCTTGCGACGGCTTCGGAGGCCGCGACGGCGAAGAGCGGATAGTCGCACGAGGCGGTGTCATTTGTCCCGAAGTCGTGAAATTCGTACCTCTCGGCAAAGTGGGCGAGGATGGCGCGCTTGAGGGCGAGGCCGCCGTGGTCACAGGCAATGGCGATCTTCATATTTATTCTCCTATCTTGTCCTCGATGGGCGGACAACAAGTTTCGATGATGCGGGGCAGGCATTCGCGGATGCGGCGAAGGGTCACGCGGTAGGCGTCGATGCCCTGCCCGTAGGGGTCGGGGATCTCCCGCCCGCAGAGCGCGGCAAAGCTGGTCACATTGCGGAAGGCGGAGAGCTCCCTCTGCTGCTCCGAGGTCATGCAGATGACGGCATGGGCGCCGAGGATGATATTTTCGGTGAGAGAGGATGCCGCATGGGCCTTCTTTCCGAGCGGGATCTTGGCTTCGGAGAGGGCCTGCACGGCAAATTCCGTCATGGGCGCCCCCTTCTTTGCCGCAAGTCCCGCCGAACTCACGCGGTACCAGCTGATCTTGCGCCGCTTGAGCTCTGCCCGAAGGGCCGCCTCCGCCATGGGCGAACGGCAGGTATTTCCCGTGCAGACAAAGACGATCTTGCGGTGCTTCATGACCTTCCTCCGAAGGCGCGGCGCAGGCGGTTCATGACACCTGCCATGCATCCGCCGTGAAGTTTGGGCTCGAGCGCGATGAGGAGGGTCGCACTGTCCTCCGCCTCACGCAGGCGCAGATACAGCAGGGACGCCATCTCCCCGTCCGTCTCGCCCAAATCATAGACGGGAAAGCTCGGGAAGGCGGCGCACATGACATGTTCGCACAGTACGGCGGGTCGGCCGCCGTGCTCCTTTTCCTCCCGAAGGAGGTCGAGCGCCTCCTTTACCGACTTTGCATAAGCCGTGCGGCAGCGGGGCATGTAGTGGCGGTATGCCATCCCCGGGCTTTTCGGCTTTTCTCCCTCGATGGGCATGTGGACGAGGCAGCTTCCCGCGACGCGCGCGATCATCTCCCGCGTGACGAGCCCCTCCCGCAGGATGACGGGCACCTCTCTCGTGCAGTCGAGCACGGTGCTCTCGATGCCCCCCTCCGACTTTCCGCCGTCGAGGATGAGGGGGATCCACCCGTCAAAGTCCGCCTTCACATGCTCCGCGGTCACGGGTGAGACGTGTTTGGAGAGATTGGCACTCGGCGCCGCGATGGGACAGCCGACCGCCCGCAAAAAGGCCTGTGCGCAAGGCGAGGAGGGCACGCGCACGGCAAGCGTCTCTCCGCCCGCCGTCACGAGGGGGCTCACATGTCCCTTCGAGGGATAGATCATGGTGAGCGGTCCCGGGAGGTATGCCTCGGCGAGGCGCACGCTGTAGGGCGGGACCTCGTCCACAAGCGCAGTGAGGTCAAATCCTTCCGCGACATGCACGATGAGGGGATTGTCGCTCGGTCTTCCCTTGAGGGAAAAGATGCGCGCGACCGCCTCGTCGGAGCGGGCATCGGCGCCGAGGCCATAGACCGTCTCGGTATGAAAGGCCACCACGCCGCCTGCGGAGATGATATCTCTCGCCTTCCCGAGCGACTCCTCGCTCACGGGCAGGACTTCGGTATTTACTCTCATGACTCGTCGTCAAAGGGGATGTCGTCCTCCCCTTCCTCCTTCTTCTTGGGATGGAAAATGGGCTCCTCGCTGGGCCGCCCCTGGTCCTCGACATCCACGAATTTCGTCGTCTCGCCCACAAAGCGGAGCTGGATGCGCCCGAGCGAGCCGCTGCGGTGCTTCGCGATGACGAGGTCTGCCGCCCCCTTCACGACACTTCCCTTGGCAAATTCCTCGGGCGTGGCGGTCACTTCGGGACGATTGATGAACATGACGATATCAGCGTCCTGCTCAATGGCGCCCGACTCTCTCAGGTCGGAGAGCTGGGGCTCCTTGGTCTGGATGCGACGGAGCTGCGAGAGCGCGATGACGGGCACGTCGAGCTCCTTTGCCATGATCTTCAGAAAACGGGTGATGGAGGCGATCTCCTGCTGGCGGTTGTATTCGCCCCCCATCTTTTCCCCGCTCGTCATGAGCTGGATGTAGTCTATCATGACGAGGTCGAGGGAGCCCTGCTGTGCGGCGAGCCGCCTGCACTTGGAGAGGATCTCGGCGGGCGTCACCGAGGAGGAATCATCGATATAGATCTTGGAGGCCTGTAGCTTGTTATAGGCATAGATGAGCTTCTTCCAGTCGTCGCCCTCGAGCTTTCCCGAGAGCGCGTTTTCCATGCTCACCTCCGCATGTGCGCAGAGGAGGCGCTGTAAGATCTCCTGCCTCGGCATCTCGAGAGAGAAGACCGCCGCGACTTTGCCCTTGACGAGGCAGACGTGCTCCACGATATTCATCGCGAGCGAAGTTTTTCCCATGCCGGGACGGGCGGCAATGATGTCGAGCGTCCCCTTCTGCAGGCCGTGCGTGATCTTGTCGAGCTTGGTAAAGCCCGTCTCGAGTCCGCGGTATGTCGTGGGATCGCGGTAGATGTCCTCAAATTTATTCAGGATGGCCTCGAGGTCCTTGCCGTCCGCAAGCCCGCGGAGGTCGGAGCTGTCCTCCTCGCGCGAGATGTCGTACACGAGCTTCTCGGCATAAGAGACGGCATCCCGCTCCTCGGGGCCCGTCTGACAGTTCTCGATGACCTTATTCGCCGCGCGGATGAGGGCGCGGTTCACCGCATCTCGGCGGAGAATGGCGAGATATTCGCGGTAATTTGCCGAGGATGGCGTATTTGCCGCAAGTTCGGTGATGGCCTGCACGCCGCCCGCCTTCTCGAGATCGCCGCTCTTCGTGAGCTCATCGGTGAGGGTGACGGGGTCGATGGTCCTGTGGCTCGCATAGACCGCGCGCATGGCGGCGAGGATGACGCGATGGGACTCCTGATAGAAGTCCTCGTCGCGCAGCCGCTCGAGGATGTCCGACTGCACTTCGGCGTCCATGATGAGACAGCCGAGGAGGGCCGCCTCCGCCTCGAGATTGTGCGGCATCGATTGGTTTGCCATAGTGTTTCCCCCTTACGAAAGCGCTTCGAATTCGTCGAGCGCCCTTTCAAACTCCCGCATGGCGGCCGCGAAGGGCTCCTCGGATGAGAGGTCGACGCCCGCAAATTTCAGGAGGGAGACGGGATCGGTCGAGCATCCGCCCGAGAGGAACCTGAAGTAGTCGCGGACGGCGGGCTCCCCCTCCTTCAGGATGCGGTCGGCGATGCACACCGCAGCGGTGATGCCCGTTGCGTACTTGTAGACATAGAAGGAAGTATAGAAGTGCGGGATGCGCGCCCACTCGGTGGCGATCCTGTCGTCGTGCACGATGGCGGGGCCGTAGTACTGCTCGTTGAGCCCGCGGTAGAGCGCCGAGAGGTTGTCCTTATTGAGGGGCTCCCCCGCCTCCGCCATGGCGTGCGCCTTCTCCTCGAACTCGGCAAACTGGGTCTGGCGGAAGAGCGTCGTGCGGATCATGTCGATGAAATAGTTGAGCAGGTACCGCTTGAGCCCCGCATCCTCCGAGGTGCGGAGGAGATATTTGAGCAGGAGGACCTCGTTGACCGTCGAGGCGACTTCGGCGACGAAGATCTTATAGTCCGCCTTGGCAAAGGGCTGGGTGCGGTTGGAAAAATAGGTGTGGATGGAGTGCCCCATCTCGTGGGCGATGGTAAAGACGTCGTGCGTGGTGCGCTGATAGTTGAGGAGCACATAGGGATGCTGTCCGTATGTCCCGCTCGAGTAGGCGCCGCTCCGCTTGCCCTCCGTCTCCATGACGTCGATCCAGCGCTCGTCCCTTCCCCGCCTCAGGAGGGCGTTATATTCCTCTCCGAGGGGGGCGAGCCCCTTGAGGACGAGCTCGTAGGCCTCCTCGTAGGAGAGCTTGAGCCCCTCCACCTCCACGAGGGAGGGATAGATGTCGTACATGTACATCGTGTCATACCCGAGGAGCTTCTTGCGGAGGGCGATATAGCGGTGCATGACGGGGCAGGCGGCGTGGACGCTCTCGATGAGGTTGCGGTAGACCTTTTCGTCGACATCTTCCTCGAAGAGCGCCTTCGAGAGGCAGGAATCGTACCCCCGCGCGCGGCAGTAGAAGATGTCCTTTTGCACGTTGCCGAAATAGGTCGTCGCGATGGTCCCAAGGAGCTTGCCGTAGGCATCGTAGTAGAGCTCATAGGCCTCCTTTCGCTTTGCCCTGTCCTTTCCGTCCATGATGACGGAGTAGAGTCCGTGCGAGAGGGTCATCTTCTCCCCCTTCCACTCGATCTCGGGAAGCGGGAGTTCGACGTTGTCGAGCATCATAAAGGCGAGGCTTGCGGTCGAGAGCGGCTCCCCCGCGAGGGCGAGGATGCGCTCCTCCGCCTCGGACAGGGTGTGCTTCTTGCCCGCGATGATGCGGGAGAGCACATAGTCGTAGTCCTTGAGACGGGGATCTGTGCAAAAGGCGCGCAGCACGCTCTCGTCGAGTGCGGTGAGCTCGGGCGTCGCAAAGGCGGTCTCCTCGTCGAACCGCGAGAAGAAAGCCGAGAGCTTGGCGACATAGGAGCCGTATTTTGTGACCGAGACGTCTTCATCCCGCCTCAGGTGGGCATAGAGAAAGAGCTTAAGTGCCTCTTCCGCGAGGGCGTCCTGCGCCGTGAAGTAGGCGAGGAGCCCCTCCGCCGTGCCGAGTGTCCCGCGGTACTTCGCAAAGTCGAGCTTTGCCTCGAGCCCCGAAAAGGCCTCTTCCCATGCCTCATCGGAGGCGAAGATGCCGCCAAGGTCCCACTTGTATCTTTCCTGTACTTCCCTTCTTTTCATAACTTTTGACCTCTATCTGTCCCGTCGGAATGCGCCGCGGGTACTAATTTTTGAAACTGTGAACGGGTGCGGGAATGAGTCCGCCCCGCGCGATGAACTTCTCTGCGCTCCCCTCGTGGACGGGCAGGATGGGCGCCCGCCCCAGGAGGCCGCCGAAGGACACCTCTTCCCCCACCCCCTTCCCGGGGACGGGAATGACGCGCACCGCCGTCGTCTTGTTGTTGATCATGCCGATGGCCGCCTCGTCCGCGATGATGGCGGAGATGGTGGAGGCGGGCGTATCGCCGGGGATGGCAATCATGTCGAGCCCCACCGAGCAGACGGCGGTCATTGCCTCGAGCTTGTCTACCGAGAGTTTGCCCCGCTCCGCCGATTCGATCATGCCGATGTCCTCGGAGACGGGGATAAAGGCGCCCGAGAGCCCGCCCACGCGCGAAGACGCCATGAGCCCGCCCTTCTTGACGGCGTCATTGAGCATGGCGAGTGCGGCCGTCGTGCCGTGGCAGCCCACGACTTCGAGCCCGAGCTCCTCGAGGACATGCGCCACCGAGTCGCCCCGCGCCGGGGTAGGTGCGAGGGAGAGGTCGACGATGCCGAAGCGCGCGCCCAACCTCTTTGCCGCCTCCCGCGCGATGAGCTGACCCGCACGGGTGATCTTGAATGCCGTCTTTTTGATGGTCTCGGCGGCATCGGTGAGGTCTGCCTCTGGGATGCGCTTTAAGGCGGTATGGACGACGCCGGGGCCAGAGACGCCCACATTGACGACGGTATCCCCCTCTCCCACGCCGTGGAAGGCGCCCGCCATGAAGGGATTGTCCTCCACCGCGTTGCAGAAGACGACGAGCTTGCAGCAGCCCATGCCGCCCTCCTCCTTCGTCCGCTCCGCCGTCTCCTTCACGAGTTCGCCCATGAGGCGCACGGCGTCGACATTGATGCCCGAGCGGGAGGACCCCACGTTGACCGAGGCGCAGAGCCGCTTGGTGGAGGCGAGGGTGAGAGGCACGGTGCGGAGAAATTTTTCCTCATAGTCCGCCGTTCCCTTTTGCACGAGGGCGGAATATCCCCCCAAGAAGTCGATGCCGAGCTCGGCTGCCGCCCTGTCGAGCGCCATGCCGACAAGCATGCTCTCCTCGGGAAAGGCCGCCGTGAGCAGGGAGACGGGCGTCACCGACACCCGCTTATTGACGATGGGAATGCCGTATTCTCCCGAGAGCGCCTCCACGGTGGGCACGAGCTTTTCCGCCTTGCGCATGACGTGGGCATAGACCGCCTCCGCCGTCTTCTTCGCGCTTTCGCGGATGCAGGAGAGCAGGGAGAGACCCAGCGTCACCGTGCGGATATCGAGGTGCTCCTTTTCCACCATCTCGATCGTCTCGAGTACCTGATTGGTCGTAAACATGTCTTCCTTCCGTACGTTTTATATGGTGTGCATGGCCTCGAAGAGGTCGGCGTGGCTCAGCCTTACCTCCATGCCGATGCTCTTTCCGAGCTCTGCCGCCTGCTCCGCGAGCACGGCAAATTCCTCCTCGGCCTCCGAGGCATCCACCATCATGATCATGGCAAAGCGGTCGCCGAGGATGGTCTGGGAGACGTCCTCGATGTTGACCTTTTTTTCCGCGAGAAAGGCGGAGACGGCGGCAATGACCCCTCTGCGGTCCACCCCCGTCACGGTGACGACGGCTCGCATCTCAGTCCTCCGCGATGAAGAGCACGCCGAGCGTATTTCTGCCGCAGTGCCCCGTGACGACGCCGCCCGCGACCGTCTCGAGGATCTCGTCGAAGGCAAAGGTCTCCTTTACCCTGTCGATGGCGAACTGCACGAGCTCGGGATCGGCAGTACTATGTGTGACAAAGCACCGCGTCTTGTCGTAGCGCGGATACTTCGCTGCGAGGTCGGCGATGTACTTCTCCACGCACTTCTGCATGCTGCCGCGGTATTTCGTGGAGGCGACGAGCTGGCCGTCGTCCATCTCGATGAGGGGATGGATCTTGAGCATATTGGCGGCATACATCGTCATGCGCGAGCATCTTCCCCCCTTATAGAGGTAGTCGAGGCGGTCGGGGATGAAGGAAGTATTGACGCGCGGCCGAAGTTCCTCGCAGATCGCCACGATCTCCTCTGCGCCCTTTCCCTCGCGAAGGAGGTCGCTTGCCTTCATCACGACGAGCCCCTGTCCCGAGGAGAGCGCCTTAGTGTCGATGACGAAGACCTTTCCCCCAAACTTCTCCGCGGCCTGCTTCGCGTACTCGTGCGAAGAGGAGGACTTGGCGGAGATATTGAAGTGGATGACCGTCTTGCCCTCGTCGACGAACTTTGCGAAAAATTCCTCGAAGTCGGCAATGCTCGGCGCCGCCGTCTTGGG
Organism: uncultured Clostridia bacterium; assembly: GCA_947597925.1. Lineage (GTDB taxonomy): Bacteria > Bacillota > Clostridia > Christensenellales > Borkfalkiaceae > Gallimonas. The sequence continues at coordinate 11,018 of CANQFA010000004.1, forward strand.
CAGGGTCCCCGTCTTGTCCACATAGTCGAAGATGTCCTGCGGCGTGATGTTGACGCCGTCGAGGAAGGAATCTCCTCCGAGGATGACGGAGAGCGGCATGATGCGTACATCCCGTTCCGCAGCATAGGGACCGAGATCGCAGGTGCTGTCCGCAGTGAGTTGAATATTCATATGGCTTCCTCCTAAAAAAGCTCTTTGATCCAATCTACCAAGCCGTTCACGGCGCTTGCGACGCCGAGACGGAAATTTTCCCAGACCGTGATGGGACCCTTGAAGGTCACCGACCACGCAGGCACGACGCCGAGGATGTCCTCCTCGCGGAAGGGCCCCACCGAGCGCGAATCCTTGCTGACGAAGCGGTTGTCTCCCATGCAGAAGATCTCCCCCTCTCCGAGCGTGTAGTCAAACTCGATGTCGTTTTCCCCGCGCACATAGCTCTCTTCGAGCACCTCGGGCTCCTCTCCCCCCACGCCGAGGTAGACGACGCCGTCCTCGCAATAGATCCTGTCTCCCGCCACGGCGACGAGCCGCTTGACGATGAGGTATGGCCCGCTCTTCGGAAAATCCTTATAGCCCGCCGCATCGACGATGACGATATCCCCCCGCTTTGCCTCGAGGTCGCGGTCGGCATAGAGGACATCGCCCCCCACATAGCGGCCGTCCACCTCTTCGCCGCCGTAGAGAGTGTTGAGCATGGAATCCCCCTCCACATTGACGAGATAGCAGTGTGAGAGCACGGTGGCTTCGAAGATAAGGAGGAAGGCGAGCAGGACGACGAGGACACCGAAGATGCCTGTGAGCACCTTCGCCGCAAGTCCGCTCTTCTTCTCTCCGAGCAAGGCGGGCTCCCCGCGGGGCGCCCCTTCGATAAATCTTTTACCCTTCATGATATCCCCTTCGGTCAGATCCAGAGGACATTGTTGATGAGGACGCCGTCCTCACTCGTAAAGACCACGGAGACGACGCCGCCGAAGTCGTCGAGGGAGATGCCCGTCTCCGTCTTGAAGTCGGAGGCATCGAAGAGGATGCTCTGCCAGACTCCGTCGCGCGGGAGGGTGACCTCTCCCGAATAGCCCGTCTTCTCGTCTTCGTCCTTGAAGAAGGTGACGCGCAGCTTCCCGCCCGCACGGCTGTAGGCGTCGAAGCGGAAGGAAGCCCCCTCGGGCGGCGCGAACTTTGCCTCCCCCACGCGGTAGGAGATGATGCCCGGCGTCGCGGACACGCCTAAAATGCCGCCGTACCCCGCCACCTGTGCGGTACTCGACCCCTCCGAGAAGCAGTCGGCGATGACCGAGCGGCTGCGGTAAGGGGTAAATCCGTTTTTCCCGTCGCCGTTCCCGTAGAGGACGCGGGCGCGCGGCACGGCGTTTGCATAGGGCTTTTCGACATTGATCTCGAGGATCTTCGAGGTCACCGAGAGGTTATTGGAATAGCTGACGAAGGCATACACGAGGGCGCGCTTGGTCCCCGCATAGAGCGGGAGGGCGATTTTTCCCGTATTGCCCGCGAGGTCCTCGGGCCTGCCCATGATGCGCGTCCAGTCCCGCATGCGCTGTGCGGAGACATTTTCGGTATAGAAGATGCCGAACTCCGCGATCTCGCCCTTTGGATCGAAGGTCCCCGTGACGACGAGGTCTCCCCTCTCGTCCGCCTCCGCCGAGACGACGGCAGGCTTGGGAAGGAAGACGGTGCGCCCCTTCAGATATTTCCCGAGGAAGAGCTCGATGTCCTTGAGGGAGTGCGAGCCGACGAGGCCGCTCCCATGCGTGGAGAAGAGGAGCGCCTTTTCCACGGCGGGATTGATCTGGCGGAAGGTATCGTATACGCGCTCGTAGTTGGATTTCTTGTCGTTGACGGCCGAGATGAGCAGGACGGGGCACTTCGCGTGCGGGGCATAGCTCTGCGAATCGATGCCCGCGATGAAGCGGTGCCGCTCCTCGTCGAGCACGAAACTGTTGTCCTCGGCGTACTTATTGACCCCGCCGTAGGCGAGCCAGCCCGCCGCGCAGACGGAGACCATACAGCAGAGCGGGACAAAGGGCGCGACCTTGAAGAGCACCTCTCCGCCCGTGCGGAGACCCACGGCGCCCACCGCGGTCACCTCCTTTCTCGGAATGAGGTAGGAGACGGCATACCGCGCGACGGCGGCCCACTCGTACCAGCTCGTCTCCTTTGCCGTGGTGTCGCAATGGGTCAGTGCCCTTCCCGCGCGGCAGAGGTTGGCATAGTCAACGGACTTGGGGTAGAGGGTATATCTCCCCTCCGCACGCTCGCCGCAGTAGTCGACCATGAGCACGCCGTATCCGTCCTGCACGAAGCGCATGGCAAAGTCGAGGTCAAAGGGATGCCCCGCCTCGAAGAGGACGAGCACCACGGGGAAGCGCTCCGCGCCGTAGGGAAAGACATACTGCGCGTAGATCTTCACGCGTTCTCCCCCGGGAGTGACCTCTCTTCCGCGGAAGGTGACTTCGCGCAGGACAATGCCCCCCGCCTCCTGTTCGGAGAGGATCTCCTCTTCGGGGGGAAGGGTGTCGTCGAAGTCCTGCCATAGCGTAATGGGTGTCAGAATTGCCAAACCGTTACCTCACTGTGTATGGATCACCGAGCCGTGCTCTTCGGTGGCCTTTTCCACGATGAGCTTGCGGTCGATCCTGTTTTTGAGTTCTCCGACATGGGAGATGACGCCGATGGAGAAGTGCTCTCCGCGCAGCTTTTCGAGGCTGTCCATCACGACGTCGACGAGCGCCTCGTCGAGGGTGCCGAATCCCTCATCGAGGAAGAAAAATTCGATGGGGCGAAGGGAGCGTGCACAGATCTCGGCGCCGAGGGCGAGGGCGAGCGAGAGCGAGACGAGGAAGGTCTCCCCTCCAGAGAGGGTGTAGACGGGCCGCTCCGCCCCGCCGTTGAAGTTGTCACCCACATAAAATGCCCCTCTGTGACGGAGAAAATACCGCCCGCCCGTGAGCGAGAGGAGACGGCTCCCCGCATTGACCGCCACCGTCTCGAGGTATTCCTCGGCGACGAATTCCATAAATTTGCTGCCGCTCAGAAGGTCGCGGAGGGCGGCATAGCGGTCAAATTCCCTGCGCGCCTCCTCCCGCTTTCCGGTGAGTTCTTTCTTCTCCTTGAGGAGGAGCTCACAGCTCTTTATCCGCTCGCCGAGGACGGCAAGGCGGCTGTTTCGTGCGACGGCGGACTCTTCCTCCGCCGCAAGTTTCTCCCTGGTCTCGCGGTATGCCTCCTCGGAGATGGTCTCGGGGTCGGGAAGTTCGGCGAGACGGCGCGTGATGGCGGCATATTCCTGCCGATAGCTCTGCACGGACTCCCGCGCTTCGGCGGCGTCGCCGTATTTCTTGATGAGCGCATCTGCCTCCGCGGGCTCCGAAAATCCGCCCGCACGGAGGGTCTCGAGATAGCGCGCCCGCGCCTCTTCGAGATTGTTTTGGGCGTTTTTGGACTTCTCCTTCAGGACGGCGGTGCGGGAAGTGCACTTGGCGAGCTCGGCATTGGCGCGCTCCTTGCGCTCGGAAAAGGCCTTCTGCTCCCCCTTCGCGCGGCGCAGGGAGGCGGTCACCTCTTCGAGCGGAGGCGTCGGTTCGCCGATGGCGCCCTTGAGCTCCGCGACCTCTCTTTCGAGGCGGGCGCGTTCCTCTCTCTTTCGCATCTCCCGCTGTTCGCGGAGGGCGGCCTCTCCCCTCTCCTTTTCGATGGAGATGAGCTTGCCGCTGAGTTCTCTTCTCCTCTCCTCGCGCTCGTCATATGCCCGCTTGAGGTCGGAGACGTCTGTCTTCTCCCCCTCGGAAAGGACACGGTATTTCTGCGAGATGGGACGGCTGTCCCCCTCGATCTCGGGATATTTCTCCGTGAGGCCGTCCAGCTCGTCCGCAAAGACGGCATATTCTCCCCGCATGACGGCGGTCTTTGCCTGCGTCAGGGTAAAGGTGACGAAGTTGCCCTCGCCCAGCCCCGCGAGCTCCTCCTCCGTCTCGCGGCGCATGCGGTCATAGTCGGGGTCCGCCGAAGAAGGCTCTTCGGCGGGGATGGCGGCGAGTTCTGCCTCCGCCCTCTTCATCCGCTTGAGGAGTTCGGAGACGGTCAGCGCCCGCTTTTCGAGCTCGGTGAGCTCCTCCACGCGGCGCTCGAGTCCTGCCTCCTCTTCGGGGGTGAGCTCCTCGAGGGCTGCCTTTGCCCCCTCGAGCTCTCTTTCCGCCTCGAGAAGTTCGCGCGCGGCATCCTCGGCGAGTTTGCGCAGGCGCGTCCCCTCCGCCACGGCGGCGGCGACGGCAGATGCCCGCTCGAGACGGGAGAGGTCCCGCTCGAGTTCGTCGGTCTCCGCCTTCACGCGGTCCATGATCTCCAGCCGCCCCCTGAGTCGCTCCCCTTCTCTCTTCTTTTCGAGAAGGGCCGCCCCTTCGCGCTCGGCCTTTTTGAGCTCTTCGATGACCGCCTTCTTCTCTCGTTCCTCGCTTTCGAGCGCCGCGGCTTCATCGCGGTAGCCCTTGAGGAGTCCGTCGGTCACCCCTTCATAGGGCTTTAGCCGCTCCTCGGCGAGTCCGAGTTCGGTCTGCGCGGCGGCATAGTGCGCCTTGCAGCTTGCGGAGAGCTGCTCGCCGTATTTCTCGAGGTCGAAGAGGCGGGCAATGAGCTTGAGACGGTCCGCCCGCTGTGCCTTGACAAATTGGGAAAATTCTCCCTGCGGCAGGGCGATACACTTCTCGAAGTCCTTCTGCTCGAGCCCGATGATCTCGGTGACCCGCGCGGTGACCTCCCTTGCGCCCGAGGCGACGGCGACGAGCTTGCCCTCCTGTCCTTCGTAGAGAGTCGCGGTGTGGTTATTGGAAGTGCGCTTCTTTACGGTGCGTTCGGCACGGAAGAGCCGCCGCTTTCCGTCATAGACGATCTCAAATTCAAAGGCGACGCTCGCCTCCTCCCTGTGGAAGTTGATGGCGTCGAGCAGGCTCTTTGCGCGCGAGACGGTGCCGTAGAGCGCAAAGACGATGGCATCGAGGATGGTGCTCTTCCCCGAGCCCGTGTCCCCGAAGATGCCGAAGAGACCGAATTCGAGCAGATGCCCGAAGTCCACCTTTGCGGGCTCCGAGAAGGAGTTGAGGCCGCAAAATTCGAGCGAGACGGGCTTCATACGTTCTCCTCCAGAAGGGCGAGGAAGGTGGTCTTGAGTTCCTCGGAGGGATCGGCGGAATATTCCGCGCGGTAAAATGCCGTGAAGAGGTCGGCGGCGGACATCTCGGAGCGGCGCACCACGGGCACCGCCTCCGTCTCCGCGACGCGGGTGATGAGGGAGACGAGCCCCTCGTTTGCCTCATAGAGCGACTTGGTCTCCTCGCGCGTGAGCGGCCCCGAGAGGGTCAGAGTGAGCTCCACGAACTTTCCCGCATGCATGCGAAGGAGCGGGAGCGCATTTCCCACGCCGTTTGCCTCGAGCCGCGCGAGGCGTTTTCCCGACGAAATGGGGATATCCTTGAGCCGCACGATCTCCTTTCCCCTCGTCTCGAGGAGGACGAAGACCTTTTCCGTATTTGCCTCGTCAAAGGAATATTGGAGCAGCGAACCGCTATAGACGACATTGGGCGTGATGGACTGCGGGCGATGAAGATGCCCGAGCGCGACATATCCCCCCTTGGGAAAGACCTCTGCGGGCACGACGCGGGCGCCGCCGAGCGAGACATCGCGCTCGCTCTCCGAGATGAGGCCGCCCTGCACGAAGAGATGGGAGAGGAGGACGAAGGGCATCGACCCGTCATAGGCCTCCATACCCGCCTCGATCTTCCTCTGCACCCGCTCGCCGTAGCTCTCCTCCGACTTCTCCTCGCGGCTGCGCGCCTCGTTGGGATAGGGAAGGGCGTTGATGTAGAGCTTCTCCCCTCTCCCGTTTTCGAGGATGAGGTAGCGCTCTCCCGCCGCGACGGCATGTACGGGAAGATCTCCCCCTATAGGCGGGACGCGGTCTCCCATGAGGTAGATGCCGTGCTCGGCCGCAAGGGGCGCCGCCGCATTGAGCCGCACGGCGTCGTCGTGATTGCCCGCGACGATGACCACCGCCCTGCCGTCCGCAAGCTCCTTCAGTGCGCCGTAAAAGACCTCCTCCGCCTCCGCGGGAGGAAGGAAGGTATCGAAGACGTCGCCTGCCACCAGCACGACGTCCACTTCGTTTTCGCGGCAGACCTCGATGAGCTCGCCGAGAACCTCCCTCTGTTCGGGGAGGCGGGAACGATCCTTGAGCTTCTTTCCGAGATGCCAATCGGAGGTGTGTAAGATGCGCATAAGCCCGCTTTCGGAAAAATTTTTCGGCTTCTCACGAAAAAACTTTACTTTTCCGTTTCCTGTATGATATACTATTATACAACGACTTGCGGAAAAAAGCAAGCGTAGGCGGATATCTCTCCCGAAAAAATCGGCGAGGTCGCAAGGAAATTATGTCATTCAGCTCATTTTCAAAGGACTTCCGCGACAATTCTTTCACGAGCGTGGAAAACAGGTTCATCACCAAGTACCTGCCCGAAGCGAGCGGCGATGCCGTCCGCGCCTATCTCTATGGGCTGTACCTGTGCAATACGGCGAGCGATCTCGACGCGGCGACGACGGCAAAGCTCCTCGGGATGACCCCCGAAGCCCTCCTCGAGATCTTCACCTTCTGGGAGGAGTGCGGCCTCGTGCAGGTCCTCTCCCGCGATCCCCTCTATGTGGAGTATCTCCCCGTGAGCGCCGCGGTAGGCAAGCCCAAGCCCCTCCGTCCCGAGAAATACGCCCAGTTCAACCGCGAGCTCTTCCGCCTCCTCCAGATGGCGGGCAAGGACCTCCGCCCCTATGAGCAGCGCCGCGTCCTCGAATTCCTCGAAAACTCCCCCATGGAGCAAAATGCCTTCCTCCTCATCGTGGAATATTACGAGAAGAAGGAGGGCGAAAAGTTCAATATCAACCACGTCCTCAACAAGGCAAAACAGCTCGAACGGGAGGGAAAGTTTACCTTCGAGCAGGTGGAGAGCGAATTTTCCGACTTTCACAAGCGGTCGGAGGAGCTCGCGCACATCTTTGCCCTCCTCGCCATCTACCGCAAGCCGCAGGACAGCGACTATGCCCTGCTCGACGCCATGCATGCGGCGGGCCTCGAGACGGGCGCCATTTACGCCTGTGCGGAGACCCTGAAAAAGGCAACGATGCCCACCCTCGACCGCCTCACGGCCGAGCTCATCGGGCGCAAACTCTTCACGGAGAGGGAGGCGCGGGAGTACCTAAAGCGCCGCGAAGCACTGGTGGAGACGGTGTATTCCGTCGCGAAAAAGTTGGGCGTCAAGGTACAGGACCCCCGCCCCTATCTCGAGGAATATGCCGAAAAGTGGTCCTCTCTCGGCTTTGCCGAGGAGCTTCTCCTGCCCCTCGCCGCACTCGGTCTCAAGCTCGGCTACGGCTTTTCTGAACTCGACGGCGCCGTTCTCTCCCTGCACGGGCGTGGCATTTCCGACGAAAAAGCGGTCAAAGAGTACTGCGCCGAGAAGGAGAGAGAGCTCCGCATCCTGCAGGATATCCGCCCCTATGTCGGCGTCGTCAAGCGCACGGAAAATACCCTCGATACGGTGGGGCTCTGGCTGGGTCTCGGGATCTCCGAATCCCTCATTATAGAGGCCGCACGGAGAGCGCAGAATGCCTCCTCCCCCCTCTCGTATATGAATAAGCTCCTGATGGAGTGGAAGGAAGGGGGCGTCAGGATGCCCGCCGAGATCCCCGACCCCGCGGCCGCGGGAAAGGCAAAGGAGCCCTACCGCTCCGAGGCGGCCGTTGCAGCCGACGAGCGCTCGGCGCGGGACATCTACTACACCCGCCTCCGCGACAGGGCCATGCGCCGCGTAGAACGGGCAGAGGCCATCGCCGCCCGCGACGAGGAGTTTTCCGCGGCAGAGCGCGAACTTCGGAGTTTAGGGCTCGAACTCGCCAAGGCGGAGCTCTCCGAGACGAGCGACCTCACCCCCCTCAAGGAGCGCGTGGAGCTCGCAAAGAAGCGGCGCGCCGAGGCCCTCGCAAGGCTCCGTCTCTCCGAGCGCGACTTCACGCCCGCCTTCACCTGCAAGAAGTGCAGTGACACGGGATTCCTCCCCGACGGAAAACTCTGTGACTGCTACAAGCCATCTTAAGAAATGCCAAAAGGCGGTGCCGTGCGCACCGCCTTTTTTGTCAGCAAAAAGGCTGATTTTGAGGAATAGCATAGTATTATGTCTCGCACAGTACTATGCTATTTGCCCTATTTTGAGGTATTTTCCCCTCTTTTCGGGCGAAAATCACTCATATTCGCCATAGTCGCGGCGATCCGGGCGATCCCCGTAGAAAGGCACATCGGGCGGCGCGCTCTCCCACTTCCCGCGCTTTTTATCGGGCTTGGGAGCAGACTTTACCTCGACGAGGACGGTGTCGACGCCGATCTTTTTCACGCAGCGGAGGTCGATGAAGAGGTCGGCCTTCCCCCACCTGAAGCCCTTGCCGCCGGGCACCACGATCCCCTGCACTCTCCCCTCCGGCCAGGAGAAGACCACATCGCAAACCTTGCCGAGATTTTTCCCGTCGAGAAGGTTTACCGCATCCTTTCGCTTGAGCTCTACGTAACTCGTTTCCATGCCCTATCCTATGCGGCAGGGCGCAAAAAGTTTACACTCCCATCTCTCTTCGGATCGTCCCGAGGGCATTTTTCTCGAGGCGGGAGACCTGCGCCTGCGAGATGCCCACCTCCCCCGAGATCTCCGTCTGCGTCTTGCCCTCGTAGTAGCGGAGCATGAGGATCTTCCTCTCCCGCTCCGAGAGGCGGCTTATGGCCTCGCGGAGGGCGACGCGCTCCGTCCAGATCTCATCGCTCTGCGACTCGTCGCACAGCTGGTCGAGGAGCTGCAGGGTGTCCCCCGCCTTGTTGTAGACGGGGTCATAGATGGACACCGGATCGGAGATGGCGTCGAGGCAATAGACGACCTCTCGCTCTTTCACCTGCATCTCGGCGGCGATCTTTTCTATGGTGGCCTCCTCGTCGCGTGCCTCGATGCTCTCACGCACCTTCAGGATCTTATAGGCGGCATCGCGGATGGAGCGGGAGACGCGCAGGCTGTTGCTGTCGCGCAGGTACCGCTTGATCTCGCCGAGGATCATGGGGACGGCGTAAGTCGAAAACTTCACCCCGAACTTGAGGTCGAAGTTCTCGATGGACTTGATGAGCCCCACACAGCCCGCCTGAAAGACGTCGTCGGCATTGGCATTCTTCGCCCAGAACCGCTTGACGAGGGAGAGCACGAGGCGCATGTTGCCCACGATGAACCTCTCGCGCGCCTCCTTGTCGCCCGCCTTCAGCCGCCTCATGAGCTCCTCGTTCTCCTCGGCGGAGAGCTTGGGAAGCCCCGTCGTATCCACCCCGCAAATGACCACCTTACTCAGCATACCTACCTCCTTATGTAACACAGTAAGTATGCGGTCGGGGCGGAAAATTATGTACTACACGAGTTTGGAGATCTCCTTTTTGAGCCGCTCGATGATCTTCTTCTCGAGGCGGGAGATATAGCTCTGGGAGATGCCGAGGCGGTCTGCGACGTCCTTTTGCGTCATCTCCTCCTCGCCGCCCAGGCCGAAGCGCATGTACATGATGCGCCGTTCGCGGTCGGGAAGGCGGGCGAGTGCGCTCGAGAGGAGCTCCTTTTCCACGCCCGACTCCACGCCGCTGTATACCGATTCGCAGTCGGTGCCGAGTACGTCGGAGAGAAGGAGCTCATTGCCCTCGAAGTCCGAGTTGATGGGCTCGTCGAAGGAGACCTCGCTCTTGAGCCGCGCCGTGCGCCTCAGGTGCATCAAAATCTCGTTTTCGATACAGCGGGAGGCATATGTCGCGAGCTTGATATTTTTCTCCGTGCGGAAGGAATTGATGGCCTTGATGAGCCCGATGGTCCCGATGGAGATGAGGTCGTCCTGCTCGACGCCCGTATTCTCGAACTTGCGGGTGATGTAGACCACGAGGCGGAGATTGTGCTCTATGAGTTTGGCCTTGACCGTCTCGGCATCCTCGCCCTCCTCGAGCTTTCGGAGCATCTCGGCCTCCTCCTCGGGAGAGAGCGGGAGCGGGAGCGCCTCGTTGCCGCAGAGATAGTGGACGACATTTTCACTCGCCCCCATTCCCCGCAGCCATTCTCTGAGTTTGGAAAATAGATTCATGTCAGACCTCCAGAAGCGAAGTGCTCAATATGAGCTGGTAGCGCGGCGGCACCTCGCCGACCGTGAGATAGACGGGCCCGTGCACGCAGAGCTTTTTGCCGTCCTCCACGCCGAGGCTCTCGCACTCGAAGACGGGCGCCTCGCGCGTGCCGTTTACCGTACCCAAAGTGATGCGCCCCGCCTCCTTTGCCTCACGCCCGAAGAGGGCAAAGATGGCCTCGGCCGAGGCAACGCAGACGGGCTCTCCGCGAAATTCGAGCGCATTTCCGCTGTCCGCAAATCCCTTCCAACGGACGGTGCGCCTTCCCGCCCGCAGGGTGCATGGAAGGATATTCCGCTCAATGCGGACATAGCGGTAGAGCGCGCGGGCGCCCCGCATGACGGCGATGACAAAGAGAGCGCAGCCGCCGAGGATGAGCCCCACGGGCGCGCGCTCGACGATCCCTCCCGCAAAGGAATATTCCACGCCGAAGAGGTTGCACGCGGCCGTCAGCATGCCGCCCAGCGCAAAGGTGAGCGCAAAGAAGGCCCCCGTCGCCATAAAATATTTTTTTGCCCCGCGGCATTTTGCCGCCGCGAGGACGAGGAGGATGCCGCCGAGCACCTTGAGAAGAGACCCTGCCCACGCGGGGAGTCTGAGGACGGGAAAGAGGACGGCCTCCCCCGCCCCGAGAAGCGCGGCAAGGAGGAGACGAAGGGGCCGCACCTCAATGCGCGCACAGAGGAGCACAAGGTAGAGAAGGATCCCGTCGAGAAGAAAATTTTCCGCGAGCGCGGCTTCGATATAGACGACCATGGCGCCTCCCCACAGCAGAGCCCATTATAGGGGTTTTGCAGGTATGAAAAAGGGCATATCCCGTCGGAATATGCCGAAACGCGACGAAAGCCTCTCCGCATGGGAGAGGCTTCCGTAAGTTTTTTCGACGCCCTATTTCAAGCTGTCGGCGATCTCACCGCGCCGCGCGACGCCGAGCTCATACCCCTTGTCGTAGGCAAAGTCGAGGTCCTTGACGGCGTACTGGTCCATGCCGCCCAGTTCGGGCTCCAGCCAGAGGTCGACATATCTGCGCATGAGGTGCTTTCTCTGCGTATTGCGGGTATCCATGATGTCGATGCACCTCAAGAGGGTGTCGATGAGGTTGCCCTTTACCTCCTTCTCCTCGACGAGGTTGCCGAGGACGTCGACCGCGACGATGTATTCCGCCCCCATCTTCTTCAGCATGTGGGTGGGAACGCGCTCGAGGATGCCGCCGTCGACGAGGGGATTGCCGTAGATGTTCGCGGGCGTAAATGCCCCCGGGATGGACGCCGACGCGAGGGCGCAATCGATGACATTGCCCCTGTCGAGGAGGGCCACTTTCCCCTCCTTGAGGTCGGTCGCGACGCAGGCAAAGGGAATTTCGAGCTCGTCGAAGGTCTTCTCGCCCATGAGCTCCACCATGAGTTCGCGCGCCTTGGTCATCTTCATGAGGCCGTTTGAGCGGAAGGGCGCGAAGTTGAGGGCGGCGAGGTCGGTGAGCTTGAGCCCGATCACCTTTTCCTTCATGGCGGCAGGCGATATCCCCGCCGCGAAGCACGCCCCGACGATGGCGCCCATGGAGCATCCCGTGATGAAGTCGGGACGGATCCCCGCCTCGGTGAGCGCCTGCAAGAAGCCGATGTGTGCCACCCCTCTCGAGCCGCCCGCACCGAGCGCCAACCCGAATTTTTTCATAAATTTATCTCCCATGACATAAGATTTTCTATGCTTTGTCCCGACCGAAAGGGCATCGGAAGAGGCTTACGAATGGGCCTTACCGCCCTCCTCACCGTCGCCGCGATCGTCCTCTTTCTCCTCTTTCCCGCGCGGTATGCGGAGAGCGTCCGCGAAGGGATCTCGCTGTGGGCGGCTAATGTCCTGCCCGTCACCCTTCCCCTGCTCTTTCTGACCGCACTTCTTTCGCGGCAGGAGGTCTTCTTTCGGCTCGCAAATGCCCTGTCTGCCCCCGCCGGAGCCCTCTTCGGCATCTCGGGCGGAGGGGCGCTCTGCGTCCTCCTCTCTGCCATTTCGGGCTATCCCGTCGGCGCAAGGACGACGGGCGATCTCGTGCGCGCGGGCGCTGTCTCCGAGGAAGAACTCTTCCGCGTCTCCGTGCTCGCGACGACGTCGGGCCCCGCCTTTCTCGTGGGCGCCGTGGGGCTCGGCATGCTCTCCTCCCCCGCGCTCGGGTGGCTCCTGTACCTTGCCCACCTCGGCGGCGTCTTCCTCGTCGCCCTCTTCTTAAAAAAGGGAAAGCGGCCGCCTTCCCTCATGCCGAGACCCGAAAAGAGGGCGTTTCCCGCCCTCATCACGGACTCTGTGCTCTCTGTCCTCACAGTGGGCGGCGCCATTGCCCTCTTCTATGTCTTCGGTGAAATGCTCTCCGATCTCTGTATCCTCTTTTCCGTCCCCACATGGGTGTCCGTGACCCTGCGCGGGCTTGCGGAGATGACGACGGGATGTGCCCTTCTCGCGCAGGATGTCACGCCGCTTTCTCTCGCGGGGCAGGCCTTTTTCGTCACCTTCGGCGGGATGTGCGTCCTCGTCCAACAGCTCACCTTCCTCGGCGGGACGGGGCTCAACGTGAAAAGATGGCTGCTCGTGAAATTTCTGCAGGCGCTCGCGGCGGGAGGGATCGCCCTCCTTCTCGCCCTCCTCTTCGCTCAGAGGTAGGCGCCGAGGAGCTTGAATTGCTCGCAGGAGGCCTCCGCCTCGGCAAGGGCCTTCTGTACCCATTCGCTCGCGAGATCGCCCGCAAACTCGATAAAGAAGCGGTACTGCCCGAATTCTCCCTTTACGGGACGGGACTCGATGCGGGTGAGGTTGAGCCCGTGGCGGAGAAAGATCTTCAGAAGTCCGAGGAGGGACCCCGGGCGGTCGGCACAGACAGCCGAGAAGAAGACCATGGCGCTCTTTTCGGGGAGTTTTCCCCGCCGTTCCACGAGGACAAAGCGGGTAAAATTGCTCTTGTTGTCGGCGATATTCGTCCCCGAGAGCACGACGCCCTCCCGCTCGATGTGCGACCCCACGATCCCCGCGGAGCATTTGTCGAGGCGCCCGAGGCTCTCCACGGTCGAGGCGGTGCCCACATACTCCGCATCGGGGAAATTGCGCTCGAGGAAGTTTGCACACTGTCCGAGCGCCTGTTCGTGCGAATAGATGCGCTTGATGTCCTCATATTTCACTCCCTCGAGCACGGCGAGGCGGTGATCGACGGGGAGAGGAAATTCCTCCCGCGCGAAGATGTCCTGCTCCTCGAGGAGGTCGAGGCACTCCAGGACACCGCCGTTGAGCGAGTTTTCGACGGGGAGGACCGCCCCGTCCGTCTCCCCCGCCATGAGCTTGCGGACGGCGTCCGTGAAGCTGTGACAGAGGATGACTTCTGCATCCGGGCACATCCGCTTGGCGGCGAGCTCGGAATAACTTCCCACGGGACCGAGACAGCTTATCCTCTGCATCGGTCCACTTGACTCTGTATTTTCCATGGTTTATACCTTCTCTGCGATGTCGAAAATGAGCCGCTCGGTGTCTTCCCACCCGAGGCAGGGGTCGGTGATGGACTGCCCGAAGACGATATCGTGCTCCTGGCACCCCTCCACGAGAAAGCTCTCGATCATGAAGCCCTTTACGATGCACTTGAAGTCGGCATCGAACCTGCGATTCTGGAGAACTTCCTGCACGATACGGATCTGCTGACGGTGATTTTTGCCCGAATTGGAGTGGTTTGCATCGACGATGATGGCGGGATTTTTCAGTCCGCCCTCGGTGTCGCGGTACCCCTCGAGCACCTTCATGACCGTCTCGTAGTGATAATTGGGGATGTCGTTCCCGTAGTTGTCCACCCGACCGCGCAGCACGGCGTGTGCGAGCGGATTCCCGTCCGTCTGCACCTGCCAGCTGTGATATTTGAAGACCTGCGGGCTCTGGGCGGCATAGATGGAGTTGATGAGCACGGGGATGCTCCCGCTCATGGGATTTTTGATCCCCACGGGCAGTTCCACTCCGCTTGCGACGAGGCGGTGCATCTGATTCTCACTCGACCGCGCACCGATGGCGACATAGGAGACGAGGTCCTCGACATAGGCATAGTTCTCGGGATAGAGCATCTCGTCGGCTGCGGAGAGCCCCGACTCCTCTATGGCGCCGAGAAGGAGGGCGCGGATGGTGCGGATGCCCTTCAGCGTGTCCTCCTTGTGCTCGGGATCGGGCTGGGAAAACATGCCCTTATAGCCCACTCCCCGCGTGCGCGGCTTGGCGGTGTAGATGCGGGGCACGATGACGAGCTTGTCCTTTACCTTCTCATTGAGTTTGCCGAGGCGGCGGACATACTCGAGCACGGGCGCCGACTCATGCGCGGAGCACGGCCCCACGATGACGAGGAGCTTGTCGGACTTCCCCGTGATGACGTCGGTGGCGAGCTTGTCACGCTCCTTCTTGATGGCGGCGAGTTCGTGCGGGACGGGACGCTCGGCGATGATCTCCTCGGGAGAGGGAATGGTGATCTGCTTTCTAAACATGACTTCCTCTTCTCTGAATGTATTCGTAGACCGCGGCGGGAACGTAATCCCTGTAGGGCTTCCCGAAGGCGATGCAATTTCTGACCAATGTGGAGCTGATGTGCAGGAGTTCCTGCTCGGCGGGGAGATAGACGGTCACCATGTCGTCCGAGAGCTTGCGGCTCGCATAGAAGTCGGCCGTCTCGTAGTCGAAGTCCACCGAATTGCGGATCCCCCGCACATAAAAGGGGGTATCCTCCTTCTCGAGGAGGTCCATGATGACGCCGTCCCAGCGGATGACGCGCACCCGCGGCTCCTCCCTGTAGACGGCGAGGACCATCTCGTACCGCTCCTCTGCCGAAAATTGACACTGCTTGCTCTTGTTTTCCGCGACGGCGACGACCACCTCATCGAAGAGCCGAAGGCACTTCTCCACGGTGTCCGCATGTCCCGCGGTAAAGGGATCGAATGTCCCCGCAAAGATACATTTTTTCATAAGCTGTCCCTCGTAAAAAAGTAGACCGCAGTCCGCCCGTACCTGCGCAGATCCGAGAGCGCCCAGCCTGCGGGCGTCTCCTCTTCCCTTTCGCTCTCGTAGAGGAGGAGGCCTCCTTCCGCGAGGAGATCCCGCTCTGCGACGGCGGAGGCAATTTCCGCGAGGAAGGCCTCCCTGTAGGGCGGATCGCAGAAGATGAGATCGTATTTCCCCTCCGCGCGCCTCAAGAAGATGCGGAAGTCGAGCGCAGAAAACGTGCCCGCTTCCCCGAGGGCCGCCGCATTCTTTTTCGCGAGCGCGAGGCTCTCCCTTGCGGCGTCATTGAAGTGCACCTCGCGCGCTCCCCGCGAGAGGGCCTCGAGCCCGAGTGCGCCGCTCCCCGCGAAGAGATCGAGCACGCGCGCACCCGCAAGGCGGGGCGTGAGGATCTGGAAGAGGGATTCCTTCACGCGGTCGGGCGTGGGCCGTATCTCCTTCCCCGAAAATTGTGCGAGCACTCTGCCCCGATGTTTTCCCGCAATGATGCGCATGGTCTCCTCCCTTATCTGCGCCCGAATGACAGGACGCCCTCCTCCGTCACGACGGCGTCGAGGGGGATGTCCCATCCGTCGTGTGGGAGCGCCGCCGCATGCTGCCCCGAAAAGGCAAGTCCCACGCGGAGGACTTCGGGATGGGCGGCGAGGTAGGCATCGTAATATCCTCCGCCGTAGCCGAGGCGGTATCCCCCGTCATCATAGGCGAGGAGGGGCACGACGGCGACCTCCGCAGTCACCTCTTCTCCCCCTTCGGGCTCCTCGATGCCGTATCCGTTCTTTTCGATCCTTCCGCGAAGGGGCACGGACAGCATGCGCCCGTCCTCGATCCGCGGGACGCATATTGTCTTCCCCTGCTCTTTCAATTCCTCGATGAGGATGCGGGTATCCATCTCGGAGCGGTAGGAGAGATAGACAAAGTAGGAGGCATATTCTCCGAAGGCCTTCCGGAAATTTTCACGGGCGGCCCTCTCCCGCTCACTGTCCTTGAGGAGGGCCCTCTCCCGCAGGGATCGCGCCCTCAGGTCGGATTTGTCCAAATGTATCTCCTTTCCGCGGCTCCCCTTCCCGCGCGCACGAGGACCTCGTAGACCGATGTCCCATGGCGGGCGGCATATTCCTCGGCATCGCACAGGATGACCGCGTAGGAGCCCGCCCTTCTGCTTCCCTTGATGATATGCGCATCCATGCAGAGGTCGCGCGCTCCCTCGACGCGGAAAAATCCGTCGCCGTAGCCGTAGGCGAGCGTATTGACATTGCCGAGCGGGCATTCGCCGTACCCCGCGCCCCTGCCGAGCTGGATGCGCCGTCCCGCCACGGGGGCATAGACCTTCATGGCGCGGCGAAGTCCCGAGATCTCCGCAGAGGGAGCATATCCGTAGAGGGAGATACCAGCCCGCAGCGCATCGCATTCCCCGCAATACGGGAGGGCGCCCGTCCCGCCGAGATGGCGCACGGCATGAGGAAAGACGCGGAGGACGGACCGCGAAGCGGCGTGAAAGCGCGCGATCTGTACCATAGAGGTCTCCTTCCGTTCGGCATCATAGAGATGGGTATAGACGCCCGTGACCTCGACGCCACGTGTCTGCAGGGCCCGCGCAAAGCTCTCCGCCCGCTCAAAGCGCACGCCGTAGCGGTTCATGCCCGTATTGACGGCGATGTGCGCCCGCATCCCCTCTTCCAAGTAGGAAAAGGAGGCGGGGTCGGCGGTCACGGTGAGGCGATAGGCACGGGCGCGGAGGGTCTCCTCCCGCGAGAGGATGGGGCAAAAGACGAGGATCTCGCCCGCAATGCCCGCAGCACGGAGGGCGGCGCCCTCCCCCACCGTCGCGACGCAAAATGCGTCTGCATGGGAGGAGAGCGTGTGGGCCGTCTCGGCGGCGCCGTGTCCGTAGCCGTCGTCCTTTACGACGGCATAGAGCGGGAGCCCCGCGCGGCGCTTTACGAGGAGGGCATTGTGCAGGATGGCGGGAAGGGAAATGACGGCAAGCGTAGACATCTCTCCATGGTATGCCGCATCTCCCGCTTTGGTCCCTTACGGCTTATAGATGTACCGCCTGCAGTTCTCGCACTCCACCATGTTGCCGCCCGCAAGCTCGCTCATGTGGAATTTGGGGAATTCGAACCCGCACATGCAGTAGTCCCCCGTGAGCGGGACGACGATGGGGAAGATCCTCTCCTTGCGCTTCTGCTGATATCTCTCGAGGATGGCAGGCTCTATCTTCTTGGCGAGGGCGGCGAGTTTCTTCGTGATCTCGTCCACTTCGGCGGCGCGAGCATTTTTGACCGCCTTATACTTCTCGCTGTACTCCTTGTACTGCTTCTGCATGGCGATGGTCTGCTCTTTGAACTTCTTGTATTCCTCCGAGACGGAGGTCACCTCGGCGATGAGGCGGGCAAGCTCGCTCTTTACCGTGCGCAGCTTGTCGAGGAGGGTCTGCGCATTCTTCTTGTAAAAGGCGATGTCCGCCCCCTCTTCGAGCATTTCGTCGAGATCGTCGTATTCCTCGATGGCCTTGGTCGTCTCGGCGACGCGTGCCGTGAGCTCTTCGCGAAGATTTCTGAGCTCTTCGGCATGTTTTTCCTGCGATTCGAGCTTCTCGCGGGCGACTTCGATGAATTTTTTCGCCTGCATGTACTTCTTGCGCTCCTCCGAGGAGGCAAGCTCCAGCTCGATCTTGCGAAGCTGGGAATCGACCTGTTGATACTCCAAAAGTTCCTTCGATACCGGCATAGTTGTCTTCCTACCTTAATGATTTTTTATAAGAACCGCTCATCGGTCAGGGTGGATACGGGGACCCCGACGAGAGCACGGACGCGCTCCGCAAAGCGGAGGAATCCGTAATTTTCGGACGCATAGTGGGTGAGCACGAAGACCTTGAGCCCGCGCTCTGCCGCCTCCGTGATGAGATGGTGCTTGGGATCGGACGACACGAAGGTATCCGCCCCGTGCGCTATGGCAAAGCCGATGGCCTCCTCGTCGAATCCGCTGCCGCAAAAACTCGCGACCCTTCGCACGGTCCCCTCGCCGTAGACGAGGATGCGCTCCGTACAAAAGGCGGCCGCGATCTTCGCGCGGAATTCTTCCGCGGAGCACGCCGCGACGTCATAGACACGCCCGTACCTTCCCCCTCCCACCTCTTCGAGAAAGGCAAGGGCTCTCTCGCCACCGAGGCCGCGCATGAGACATTCGTCGATGCCGCCCTCCGCACAGTCGAGATTGAGATGGGCGGAGATGACCGAGATGCCCTCACGGATACACGCGGCAAGCGGGCTCTCCCCGATGTGCATCACGGGGTCCCAGATGGCGGGATGGTGGGTGACGATGACATTGGCGCCCCCCCTTTTGGCCTCCTCGACGGCGCGCGCAGAGAAGTCGAGGGAAAAGAGGATGCCGCGGACTTCCTCCCCGCATTCCACGAGGAGCCCGCTGTTGTCGCGGTGGCCGAGCGCCTTCATCGCCTCCGAGACGGAAAAGGGCGCGAGCCCGTCGATGAGCTCATAGAGTGCTTTCAACTTCACGGATGACCTCCACAAGTTCTCTCTTTCGTGCCTCGAGCGCCTCGCGCGCCCCCTCTTTCAGGGCGAGGGGAAGCCGCGCCTCCGCCTTCTCGAGCTCCTCCCTCGCATAGAGGAGGAAGGGATAGGGCGAGGTGCCGTTGAGGTTGTCCCGCCCGAAGCGGAACTCCCGCTCCGTGTAGACATCTCCCCCCTCGGCGCATCCCGAGATGAGATCGTAGTACTTGCGCCGTGTCCCCTCCGAAAAGGTGTCGTCGCGCAAGATCTTCGCGCCGTGTCCCACGAGGTAGCGGCGCAGTTTTTCGCTGTTTTTCATGGGCTGAAAGAGAAAGCGCGGCGGAAGATAGGCCCGCTCTAAAATGCCCACAATCTCCTCTCCGCCCAATCCCGCTATGAGCACGCAGTCGCATCTCTCCTCGATCCCCTCAAGGCCGTCCGCGACGACGGGGATACATCTTCCCTCCGCGATAAAGTCCGAGAGGAGCGCCGTCGCCTTCTTGAGGCTCTCCGCGCTGATATCCGAGATGTACGCCCGCTCACAGAGTCCTTCCTCGAGCATGTACTTCGTCATGTAGCCGTGGTCGCAGCCGATGTCGGCAAAGACGCGGGTGCGGGGCAGAAAGGAGCAGATGTGCGCGATGCGCTCCTTCATCAGTTGAGGAAGTCGCGGAGCTTCTTGCTGCGCGAGGGATGGCGGAGCTTTCTGAGCGCCTTTGCCTCGATCTGGCGGATGCGCTCACGCGTGACATTGAACTCTCTGCCCACTTCCTCGAGGGTGCGCGGCTTGCCGTCGTCGATGCCGTAGCGCAGGCGGAGCACCTTTTCCTCACGCGGGGTCAGCGTATCGAGCACGTCGAGCAACTGCTCCTTCAGCATGATGTAGGTCACCGAGTCCCCGGGCGTCTGTGTCTTGTCGTCCTCGATGAAGTCGCCGAGATGGGAATCTTCCTCTTCGCCGATGGGCGTCTCGAGCGAGACGGGGTCCTGTGCGATCTTCTGGATCTCCATGACGCGCTGGACGTCGATGCCCATCGCCTCGGCGATCTCCTCGGGAAGGGGCTCGCGCCCATTGGCCTGCAGGAGCATGCGCGAGATGCGGGTGAGCTTATTGATGGTCTCCACCATGTGCACGGGAATTCGGATGGTGCGCGCCTGGTCGGCGATGGCGCGGGTGATGGACTGACGGATCCACCATGTAGCATAGGTGGAGAACTTGAAGCCCTTCTGATAGTCGAACTTCTCCACCGCCTTCATGAGCCCGAGATTGCCCTCCTGGATGAGGTCCAGAAAAAGCATGCCGCGCCCCACATAGCGCTTGGCGATGGAGACGACGAGCCTCAGGTTCGCCTCCGAGAGGCGGCGTTTGGCCACTTCATCCCCGTCCTGCATCCTGCGGGCGAGCTCTATCTCCTCCTCTCCCGAGAGAAGAGGGACCCGCCCGATGTCCTTGAGGTACATCTTCACGGGGTCGTCGAGCCCGATATCGGACAGCGCCTGTTCGAAGAGTTCCCTGTCCCGCTCGTCCTCGTCGTAGATCGACACCCCCATCTCGGGCAATGCCTTATAGACCTGCTCGATCTGCTGCGGGGTGAGTTCGTACTTTTCGAGGGCGTCGCAGAGGGCGTTCGTCGAGATGCTGCCCTTCATCTTGTAGGACGATACGATGCTGTCGATCAGTTCATTGAGTTTCTGTTCGGTTACGTTCATGCATTTCCTCCGCTCTGTCTTTTGAGTGCATTGAGTTTCTTGGTGTATTGGGTGATCCTTTCGAGGCATTCCTGCCGCTCGGACTCATCGGCGGCGGCATACCGCGCCGACTCCTCCGCGAGCTTCTTATTCAGTGAGGCGATCTCGAGCATATTGAGGCAGTCGCGGAAATATTTCTCCGCGCGCTCCCCGTCGAGATTGTCGCCGTAGTCGAGGTTGAGTACCTCCGTAAGTTCGCCGTCAGGGTCCATGAGATCGAAGAGCCCGCTCGGGCGGACCTGCCCCGCCTCCCTTCCCGCCGTGATGTAGTCGGCGATGGTGCGGTGCTCGGGGTCCGAAAAGTCCATCTCCGTGAGGTCGCACGAGGCGGCATAGGGCTTGGAGAGGAGGGCGGCGGCGAGCACGAAGCGTGCAGCGCGCATGAGTCCCCCCTCCTTCTTCTCCTTGGGCGCGGGCCTTGCCTCCTCGGGCGCGGGACGGGGCTGAGGGCGGGAGGAGAGATTCTCGAGGTCGCGCATGAGGGACATCTTGCTGACGCCCGAGAGGTCGGAAATGCGCCCGAGCAGATCCTCCTGCACGGCGGCGCTCTCCGCCTCCTTGACGACGCCGAGTGCCTCGCGGATGAAGTCCCGCTTCTCGTAGGGGTCCTTGAGGTCGTACTTCCTGCGCACGGAGAGGAGCTTGAAGTCGATGAGGGGCATGGCGGCATCGAGGCAGGCGCGGTAGCCCTCCGCTCCCCTCTCGCGCACCACATCGTCGGGGTCGAGCCCGTCGGGAAGGGGCACCACGCGCACGCCGAGTCCCTCTTCTCCGAGGATCTCCAGCCCGCGCAGGTTGGCGCTCTGACCCGCAAAGTCGCCGTCGTAGCTGATGAGGACGGTGTCGGTGTACCGCTTCGCGAGCCGCGCCTGCTCCTTGGTGAGCGACGTCCCCATGCTCGCCACGACATTCCGGAATCCCACCTGATAGAGGGAGATGGCGTCCATGTACCCCTCCACCATGATGATCTCGGACATGGGCCCCGCCCGCTTTTCGCGCTTGACGAGGTTGATATTGAAGAGGTTGCGCTTCTTATTGAAGAGGACGGTGTCGCGGGTATTTTTATACTTCGCGTGGTCGGTGGGACGAAGCACTCTGCCGCCGAAGGCAATGACCTCGTCCATCGCGTTGATGATGGGTACGATGAGCCGTCCTCCCTCGCAGTCGATGAGTCTCCCCTCCTGCGTCCGCGCACAGGCGCCGCTCTCCACGCACTCCTCGGCGGTATAGCCCTGTGCCCTCAGAAAGGACGGGAGCCCGTTGTAGTCGAGGGAGGCGCCGATGCCGAACTTTTTCAATGTGGAGGGAGCGAGGCCGCGCTTTGTAAGATATGCAACATGCTCCTCCGCCCGTCCCGAATAGAGATTCTTGAGATAAAATCTCGCCGCATCGCGCATGAGCGCCGAGAGCCTGTCCCGCTTCTTTTTCTTCAGGGAGGCCTCCTCGGCGGCGCGATCGTCATAGGCGGGCACCTCAAGCCCCGTGCGGGCGGCAAGCAGCTGCACCGCCTGCATGAAGTCGACGTTTTCGTATTCCTTCACAAAGGTGATGACATCGCCCGAGACGCGGCACCCGAAGCAGTGATAGTACCCGTCCTGCGGGTTGACGGCAAAGGAGGGCGTCTTCTCGTGATGAAAGGGACAGCACGCCCAGTACTGATATCCCCTCCGCTCGAGCTTGATATAGGAGCCGATGACGTCGACAATGCCGCACTTCTCCTTGAGCTCGCGCACGAAATCGGAAAAGTCGCTCTTCATACGCATCCCTCCTGCGGCACAAAGAGGCGCTGAAAGAGGTTGATGGCGTAGCGGTCGGTCATGGAGGAGAGATAGTCGCACACGGCGCGCGGGATATCTCCGCCCGAAGTCGAAAGGTAGGGCGAGGGAAGTTCCTCGTAGCGCTCGGTATAGTATGTATAGAGGGCGCGCAGCATGCGCTCGGCACTCTCCTGTATGAGCTTATTTGCCTGTTCATAGACATGGGCAAACATGAAGTCGCGCAGCTCGTCGAGGGCCTCCCGCTTCTCGTCGGACATGCGCACAAAGGGTTGTCCCTCCGAAGTTTCGCAGATGTCGCGGATGGCGGTATTGATGCGGGAGGAGGTGGTCTCGCCGAAGACGCGGACACTTCGCGCGGGGAGCTCGTCCGCCTTCAGAAATCCCGCACGGATGGCATCCTCGATGTCGTGATTGATGTAGGCGATGCGGTCGGCGAGGGAGACGGCGGCGCCCTCCAGTGTGGCGGGCTGTCCGCTGTTCGTGTGGTTTAAGATACCGTCGCGTACCTCATAGGTGAGGTTGAGCCCCTTTCCGTCCTTTTCGAGGAGGTCGACGACGCGCAGGGACTGCTCATAGTGGCGGAATCCGCTCGGACAGAGCGCATTGAGCACCCTCTCCCCCACATGGCCGAAGGGCGTGTGTCCGATGTCGTGTCCCAGCGCAATGGCCTCGGCGAGGTCCTCATTGAGGGAGAGCCCGCGGGCAATGGAGCGCGCGATCTGTGAGACGTCGAGGGTGTGCGTCAGGCGGGACATGTAGTGGTCGCCGTCGGGCGCGAAGAAGACCTGCGTCTTGTTTTTGAGGCGCAGGAAGGCCTTGGAGTAGATGATGCGGTCGCGGTCACGCTGAAATTCCGTGCGCATGGAGCACGGCGTCTCGGCACGGAGCCTCCCCTTTGTCTCGGCGGACTTCATCGCGTAGGGCGAGAGAAATGCCTCTTCCTTTTGGTACGTCTTTTCTTTCATCATCGATATATTTCGCCGAAGGAAGAAAAAACTCCTCTTTTTTCAAGGAATTTTCTCCAAAAATTTGCAAATTTTTTCTTCCCGACGTCCTCTTCAGATATAGAATCCGCCGTTTACCGAGAGCACCTGCCCCGTGACGGAGGGCTCACCGAGGAGATAGAGGACGGCGCGGGCGACCTCTTCGGGCGTACAGAATCTCCCCGTGGGGATCTCCTCCATGAGGCTCTTTTTCTCCGCTTCGGAGAGGCGGGCATTCATGGCGGTATCCACGACGCCCGGGCTCACGCAGTTCACCGTGATGCCCGCGGGGGCGAGTTCCTTTGCGAGCGCCTTCGTAAAGGCGATGACCGCGCCCTTCGAGGCGGAATACACGCTCTCGCAGCTTCCTCCCGTCTCCCCCCATACGGAGGAAACGGTCACGATGGCGCCGCCCGCCCCGAGCATCTTCTTTACGGCGTGCTTGCAGGCGAAGAAGACTCCGCCGAAGTTCACGCCCATGACGCGGGCATATTCCTCCGCCGTGATGTCCTGCACCTGCCCGAACTGCGAGACGCCCGCATTGAGGACGAGGGCATCGAGCCGAGAAAAGCCCGAGAGGACCCCCCTTGTCTCCTCCTCCGAGGAGGCGTCGGCGCGGAGAAAGCGCACGGCGGGAAGGAGGGCGCGCGCGGAAGACGCATCCTCTTCCCCCTTCGAATAGGTCGCGGTGACGGCATAGCCCGCCTCGGCGAGGAGCTTGCATACGGCAAGCCCGATGCCCCGCGTACCGCCCGTGACGAGTGCATATTTCATAATGTCATCTCCCAGAATAAGATGCCCCGCGCGATCTCTGCGGGGGTCCGCCCGTCGGTATCGACCGTGAGGTCGGCGACGCGCTCATAGGTCTCCTTCCGCGCCGCGAGCTGCAGCTTCAGCCTCTCGGCGGGGTCTCCCCGAAGGAGGGGGCGCGATGTGTCCCCGCGTACCCGCCCGATGAGCGTTTCAAGCCCCGTGCGGAGATAGATAAGCTTCCCGCGCTCCTTGAGCAGGGCGACATTTTCTTCTCTTAAGACGAGCCCTCCGCCCGTGGAGACGATGAGCCCCTCCCCGAGCGCACGGACCTCCTCCGTCTCGAGCGCGCGGAAATATTCCTCCCCATGCGAATCGAAGATGGCGGGAATGGGCCCATACTTCTTCTCGATCTCGGCGTCGATGTCGACGAGCTGTCTCTCCGAGATCTCGGCGAGTGCCCGCCCCACCGTGCTCTTGCCCGCCCCGGGCATGCCGCAGAGGACGAGATTCACAGGAAGAAGCTCTCCATGGCGAGAAGATAGCTCTTCTTGCCGAAGCCGAGCACTTCGCCTCTGCACACGGGCGTGAGGACGGAGACGCGGCGGAAATCTTCCCGCGCATGGACATTGCTCATGTGCACCTCGACGACGGGGACGGAGACGGCGGCGATGGCGTCGCGGATGGCATAAGAATAGTGCGTATAGGCGCCCGCATTGAGCACGATGCCGTCGTACTTCCCCTCGGCGCTCTGGATGGCGGTGCAGATCTCTCCCTCGAGGTTGCTCTGGAAGAAGTCGGCCTCGTGTCCCTTGCTCCTCGCAAAGGCGGCGAGCTCGGCATTGATCTTCTCGAGACTCTCTCCGCCGTAGACCGACTGTTCGCGCCGCCCCGTGAGGTTGAGGTTGACGCCGTTCAAGATGAGCAGTTTCATGGATTTTCCTCCCTGTATGACCGATAAAACGCCTCCGCCTCGTCGAGGTCGGGCGTTCTGTCCGTAAAGAGCGTGTCGGCATAATATGCCTGATAGAAGAGCATGGAGCCGCCCGAGACCGTCCTCTTTCCGAGGGTGCGGGCAATGCGAAGAAATTCGCTCTCGGCGGGCACATAGATGAGGTCGACGGCGGCGCCCGCA
Organism: uncultured Clostridia bacterium; assembly: GCA_947597925.1. Classification (GTDB taxonomy): domain Bacteria; phylum Bacillota; class Clostridia; order Christensenellales; family Borkfalkiaceae; genus Gallimonas. Next base: position 36,166 of record CANQFA010000004.1, read on the forward strand.
AGCGAGAGAAGCTGCTCCCCCACGGACTCTTCCCCTCTCTTAAAGCGGACGGTCGGCGTCTTCCCCACCGTGTCGTGCATGCCGATGCCCGTACAGTTGACGATGACGTCGTAGCTTTCCGTCTCGACAGAGGTAAGCGGCTTCATGGCGGGAAATTCCCTTCCCACTTCCGCGAGGCGGACGGGGTCCCGCTCATAGGCCTCGACGAGGGCACCCTCCTCGAGCAGTTTGCCGATACAGCTCCGTCCCGCGCCGCCCGCGCCGAGCACGAGGACGCGCCTTCCCTTCACTTCGATGCCCGCATTGCGCAGCATGAGAAGGAAGCCGAAGCCGTCCGTATTGTACCCCGTGCGCGCCTTCGTGAGCACGGTGTTCACGGCGCCGAAGCGGAGGGCATCCCCCTTGAGCTCCCTGAGATAGGGAATGACGGCGCCCTTATAGGGAATGGTGACATTGAAGGCATCGTATCTTTCGAAGAGGGCGGGGGCGCGCTCCGAAAATTCTTCGGGGGAGAGGGAGACCCTGTCGTAGGTGCAGGAATAGCCCAGCTTCCCGAGGAGAAAGGCGTGCATTTTCGGGCTGTCCGACTTCGAGACATCCTTCCCCACTACGGCGAGTTTCAGCATTTTCCGCCCCCATTTGCAAGTTCTGCGCGATATTTCTCAAAGGGAAGCTCGAGCTCCGTGCACCTTCCCCGCGCCACGGGGAGAACGAGTCGGACGGACTTCCCTTCATTTTTCTTGTCGAGGAGGGCGCGCTCCGCACAGGAAGCGGCGTCTACCTCCCACGGGGAGATGCCGAGCACCTCCTCCGCAAGTCCCGTGAGTTTGTCGAGATAATTTTCGTCCGCGCCGCAATATTTCTTTGCGATCTCCGCCTCATAGGCGAGCCCGACGAGGACACATTCCCCGTGCGAGAGTTCGGGATGGGCGGGCTCGATGGCATGTGCCGTCGTGTGGCCGAGGTTGAGCGTCCTGCGAAGCCCCCTTTCGTAGGGGTCCTTCTTCACGACGTCTGCCTTAAAGGCGATGTTCTCCGGCACGATCTCCGCGAGAAAGCCGAGGTCGAAGAGGCGGCCGCGGTTCGCCTCCAATCTGTCGAATATCTCCCCGCAAAGCGCGCCGTGCTTCACGATCTCCCCCAGTCCGCAGCGAATCTCTCTCTCGGGAAGGGTCCTGAAGAAGGAGGGGTCGGCGTAGACCGCTTCGGGCTGATGAAAGCTCCCCACGAGGTTCTTTACCCCGCAAAAGTCGATGGCGGTCTTCCCGCCCACCGAGGAGTCCACCTGCGCGAGCAGGGTAGTCGGGATCTGGATGACGGAGATGCCGCGCATGTAGAGACTTGCCGCAAGTCCGCCGAGGTCGCCCACCACCCCTCCGCCGAGGGCAATGAGGACGGAATTCCGCCTCAGGTTCCCCTCTTTCATGGCGGCAAGGAGGGCGAAGAGGGTCCTCTCGTCCTTGTGCGCCTCCCCTGCCTCCATGCAGAAGACGGGCACGCCGCCGAGCGCCTTCTCTATCTTTTTCCGATAGATACGGGCGACATTGGAATCGGTGAAGAGAAGTCCTCCGCCTCCCACGAGGCTCTTCCGCATGGGCGCGAGCACCGAGGAGAAGACATCTTTCCGACAGATTATTTTGCTCTCTTCTCTCCTCATCGAGAAGATACGGATCGTCTTCATGAGAGGGCCTCGTAGCGGGCAAGGACCTCTTTCATGGTGTCCCCGCCCAAGCGCTCGGAGACGACGGCTGCGAGCTCTGCCGCAAGCGCCGCCTCGAGGACGACTTCACAGGCCGTCACGGCGCACACATCGCTCCGCTCCGCCGCGGCCACAGTCCCTTCTCCCGTCGCTATATCCACCGTCTTCAGCCCCCTTGTGAGGGTGGGAATGGGCTTCATCGCGGCACGCAGGCAGAGTTCTTCTCCATTGGACATGCCGCCCTCGATGCCGCCCGCGCGGTTGGTGAGGCGGCGGAAGGGCCCCTCTTTTCCTATCTCGTCGTGCACTTCGCTTCCCCTTTTTTTTGCTGCCTCGAAGCCGAGCCCCACCTCGACGCCCTTGACGGCCTGCACACTCATGAGGGCAAAGGCGAGGCGCGCGTCGAGCTTTTCGCGATAGGTCATGCAGCTGCCGAAGCCTGCCTTGAGCCCCTTGACGCGCAGTTCGAGGACCCCGCCGAGGGTATCTCCCTCCGCACGCGCCCTATCTATCTCCTCCCGCACCTTTGCGGCGAGCCGCGCATCCATCATGCCGAGCGTCTCCTCGCGATTTGCAAGGATCTCCTCAAAGGAATATTCTCCCCCGTCGGAGATGCTCCCCACGGAGCGGACATATCCCGCGATCCCAATGCCGAGTGCCCCGAGATAGGCGCGAAAGATCTCCCCCGCCGCGACGCGGACGGCCGTCTCACGGGCAGACGCACGCTCCAGGATGTTGCGGGCGTCCTCCTGTCCGAATTTGAGACTCCCCGCAAGGTCGGCATGCCCCGGGCGCACCGCTGTGAGTTTCCTGAGGTCTGTATCGCACCCCTCGGGCGCCATGACCTCCTTCCAGTTTTCATAGTCGCGGTTGCGGACGGCGAGCGTGAGGGGGCTTCCCAGCGTCCTGCCGTCCCTTACCCCCGAGAGGATCTCCGCATGGTCGCACTCCAGCTTCTGCCGTGCCCCTCTTCCGTAGCCGCTCTGACGGCGCCTGAGGGCCCCGTCGATGGCGCAAAGGTCGAGCCTCAGCCCCGCGGGCAGACCCTCGATGATGGCAAAGAGCCCCTTTCCGTGCGATTCTCCGCCCGTAGAAAGTTTCATTCCGTGTCCTCCGTATGATATGTCAGGATCCATTGGTCCCCCGAAAGACGGGCGATGACATCTCCCATCTCGTCGGTGCGATAGACCAAGGCGTAGTCCGAAAGGCGGTCCACTGCATAGACCGATGGATGGGAATAGTAGCCCGCTCCGCACGAGACGATCGCCGCCTGCGGGGAGAGAAGGCGGATCCAATCGTCGCAGGAAGAACTCGAGGCGCCGTGGTGGGCAACCTTGAGGATATCCGTCTCCTCCAGCCACACGGGATATCCCGGGGCGTCGAAGAGGGTCCTGTCAAGCTCATATTCCCGTATGATGCGCCGTTCGCGCGTCGAGGAGATATCCGCCGCAAAGAGTACGTCATTCTCCCCGTAGCGGAAATAGAGCACGGTAGAGGCGTCGTTGTCGTCCGTCTCCCCGAAGGAATAGGGTGAGATGCAGACCGCATAGGCGCCCGAGGGATGGGAGATGACGTCGTAGCGCGAGAGGATCTCGGTGGGGATGCCCTTCTCCGCCGCGGTCTTCAGGATTCTCTGATAGAAGGATGACCCCGAGCCGAGGACGGGCAGATAGAGCTTTTCCACCTCCATCTTGTCGAAGAGGGAGCGCATCCCGCCGCAGTGGTCGGCATCGGTGTGCGTCAGCACGACGGAGAGCGCAGTGGGCGCAAGCCCCTTGAGATAGCGATAGATATGGACATCGTTTTCAAAGGAGCCGTTTCCCGTGTCGATGAGCAGGCACTTCCCGTCGGGATATTCGATGATGCTTGCATCCCCCTCGCCCACCGAGAGAAAGTGGATGCGCACCTCCCCCTCTTCCCGCGCAGAGATCCCGACGGCGGGCAGGAGGGTATAAAAGGGCATGTAAGCGGAAAATATCACGATCGCCGTGACGAGGATGGCGCCCGCGACCGTCGCGATGAGCGTCTTGACAAAGGCGACGAAGGAGGGATTTTTCATGCGCCGCGCCCTGTCGCGCTTTTGTTCAATTTTTCTTTCTTCTTCTGTCACGATACCCTCCGATGGCGCGCTCAAGCTCCTCCGTCTGCCGCTTTGCCTCCTCATAGCCGATGCGGAACATGGCGTCCATGTCGGCCGCGGAGACGTCCGTCGCGAGATAGTCGTGGAGATTGGGCCGAAGCATGAAGTCGGCGGCGGCATATCCCCGCGCGCGGCAATCCTCCGTGTACTTGATGGGCATGACGACGCGGATGGCGTTTCCGAGGAGGCGGCTCACGATGCTCTTCTCCTCATCCTTTTTCGGGAAGGCCGCGAGGTCGATCCCGACCACGAAATCCGCCCCCATCTCCCTGCATTGGTCTGCGGGAACGGCATTGGAAAAGGCGCCGTCGTAGTATTTCTTCCCCCCTATCTCCACGGCGCGGAAAAAGGGCGGGATGGCAGCAGAGGCCGTGAGCGCGCGGGGAAGGTCACCCTCGAGGATGGCGCGCCCGCAGTTGGTATCCGCCTCGGTGACCCAGGCGGCAAAGGGCTTCTTGAGATCGGAAAATCCGTCGAGATATTGCGCGAGAAAGTTCTCTGCAAAGCCGAGGTCGGCAAAGGGACGCATGAGATTGCGGGAAAATTCCCTGCGGTTGAGTCCCTCCACGATGCCCATCATGTCACCCACGGAGTAGCCCTTTGCATAGAGTGCGCCCGTGATGGCGCCGATGCTCGACCCCGCGACGACGGAAAAGGAAATGCCCGCCTCCTCAAACGCCTTGAGTGCGCCGAGGTGCGCCATCCCCTTTGCCCCGCCGCTGCCGAGCGCCAGCCCGAGCACGGGAGGCTTGCGGCGGGTGAAAAATTCTTTGATGCGGGAAAAGATGCCCATAGAGATCCCTTTCGATCAGTTTGCACCGTTTGTTTCGGAAAAATTGGACGATGAGGACGGAAAAGGCGCAAGGAAGTCACCCTTGCGCCGCCTGTTACAGCTCGTAGATCACGGTCACGGGACCGTCATTCAGCTGCTCGATCTGCATATCGGCGCCGAACACGCCGCCCTTAACGGGGACCCCGCACTCCTCGAGATGAGTCAGGGCGAGCTCATAGAGCGCATTTGCCCGCTCGGACTCCTCCGCTCCGTCGAAACTCGGGCGGTTGCCGCGGCGGACATCCCCATAGAGCGTGAACTGGGAGACGAGGAGCACCTCCCCTCCTATGTCACGGACCGAGCGGTTCATCTTGCCCGCCTCATCTGCAAAGACGCGGAGGTTTGCGAGCTTTTCGGCGCACTTTACGGCCTTCTCTTCGGTATCGCCCACCCCCACGCCGAAATAAACGACAAGCCCGCATCCGATTTCGGAAACGAGCTGACCGCCTGCGGTGAGGGTCGCGCGCAAAACCCGCTGCGCAACGAACTTCATTCGCTTATACTCTCGACATGTACTCGCCGGTGCGGGTATCGATGCGGATGGTGTCGCCCTCTTCGACGAACATGGGGACCTGGAAGACGGCGCCCGTCTCCACCTTGGCAGCCTTGGTGACGTTCGTCGCGGTGTTGCCCTTGACGCCGGGTTCCGCCTCGATGACCTTGAGTTCCACGAAGTTTTCGGGCTCCACGGAGAAGGCCTTGTCATAGAGGAAGCGCACGGTCACGACATCGTTTTCACGGATATAGCGGAGGGCGTCCTCGACCTGCTCGCGGTTGAGGGGGGTCATGTTGAACTCGTCGTCCATGAAGTAGTAGAACTCGCCGTCGTTATACGAATAGGTCATCTTCTTCGTCTCGACCTGCACCGTCTCGAGCTTTGCCGTGGGGTTGAAGGTCTCATCGGAGAGGACCTGCCCCGTCACGACGTTTTTGAGGGTCGTGCGGACAAACGCCGCGCCCTTGCCCGGCTTCACGTGCTGAAATTCGACGACGGTATAGACGCCGCTCTTGTATTCGAACGTGGTGCCCTTGCGGATGTCGCCTGCCAGAATCTGTGCCATAAAATCTTGATCTCCTTGTGTTATACGTAGATTTTTCTTTTTCAGTCGTTATAAGATGATGCAGCGGCGGTCCGTCTTCTTCATGAAGGAGACCACTCTGCCGTCCTTGATGGTGACGGTGTCCTCGATGCGGATGCCCATCTTCCCCTCGAAGTAGAGCCCGGGCTCGTCCGAGAAGACCATCCCCTCTGTCAGGATGTCCTGTGAACGGGGCGAGAGAGTGGGCGATTCGTGGATCTGGAGCCCCACGCCGTGCCCCAAAGAATGGGTGAAGTACTCCGCAAGCCCCTTGCCGCGGAAATATTCCCGCGCAATGCTGTCTGCCCGCTTGCCCGTCATGCCCGCGACGAGGCACTCCTTGACGAGTTCGTGTGCATAGAGCACCTTGGCATGCAGAAGTTTGAAGTCCTCGTGTCCGCCGTCGTCGCCGAAGAGGAAGGTGCGCGTGATGTCCGAGCAGTACCCCTCGTACTTGCATCCGAAGTCGATAAGGACGGGATCGCCGAAGGAGAGCTTCCTTGCGCCCGTCTCATAGTGGGGCATGCTGCCGTTCTCTCCGAAGGCGCAGATGGTCTCGAAGGAGACGCCCGAGGCGCCGAGACGCCGCATGTGGTACTCGAGAAGTGCCGCGGCCTCCGACTCCGTCATCCCCTCCTTGAGTTCGGGCAGGAGGGCGAGGAAGGCGTCTTCCGCGATCTCGCAGGCGCGGGCAATGCGGGAGAGCTCCTCTTCGGACTTTACGAGCATGGCGGCGCGGAGGGCGGGCATGCAGTCGCGGGTCTCATGTCCCTCCTCCTCATAGCGGCGGAGAGAGGATACCGCAGTGAAGGGATACGGGATCCCAAGCACATGATAGGGCTTCACGAAGTCGAGAGCTTCCGGGAGCGCCCCCGCTTCCACGCGGATGTCGCTCTCCGAAAACTTGCGGGCTGCCGCCTCGAAATAGCGCGGGTCGGCAAAGAGGACACACTCCTCTTCCGTGACGACGACATAGCCGTCCGTCGAGTAGAAATCGGTGAGGTATCTCCTCAGAAAATCGGTCTCGAGGAAGAGTGCCTCAGCGCCCGTCTCCGCATATATTTTGCGTAACTTCTCGCTTAGCATATCTTTATTATACCAAATATGCTTCCGTAAGTCAACGGTTTTTTGAAAAAAGAGAGGGCTTTACGGCAAAAAAGGCGGACTGTCCGCCCGAAATGCCGCACTTTGCGCCCGAGTTCCCGAAATTTTCGGGCAAAGTCATTTTTTCAGCGCGCCGTAGATATCCTTCATGGTGCGGGCGTCCTCGATCTGCGTGCCCGCGGACTCCGAGACGAGGTAGGGCTCGAGCGCGAGTTCGTGCAGGACTTCGGCAAGCGGCTCGAATTCGGGCCCATAGACGGTGTCCGCAAAGGTCAGGTGCTTGAGCTCCCCCTTCGCGCCGTATTGGATCTTGGAGAAGTGGACGTGAAAGTGCTTCATGCGCGCATAGCCGAGCCGCTCGAGCATATATTCGAGGCGGTCGCGATAGTCCCGCGCCGTCTTCAGACTCCCCTGTTCGCGGGCATTCACATGCCCGAAATCCACGCAGGGCGTAAAGACGGGGTCGATCTCGCAGAATGCCGTGATCTCCTCCACCGTGCCGATCTGGGCGATCTTTCCCATGGTCTCGGGGCAGTAGATCATGTCCTCGAGGCCGCTCTCGTAGATGGCATCGCGGAGGACCTTGAGGCGGTCTGCCGTCCGCGCGACCGCGGCGCTCCGCGCATCCTTCCCCTGTGCGGCGGGATGGAAGACGATGCGCCGTCCTCCCATGGCACGCGCCGCCCTTGCGCTTTCCAGCACATAGCCGCAGGACTTTGCCGCCATCTCCTCATCGGGATTGGCGAAGTTGATGTAATAGGGCGCATGGACGGAGATCTCCACCTCCGCCTCTTCAAATGCCCTGCGGATGGAGGCCGCCTTCTTTTCGGTCATCTGCACGCCGCGTCCGAAGGAATACTCGAAGCAATCGAGGCCGTATTCTCTGACGAACGCCGCCGACTCCTCGGTGTGCTCGTGCCCTGCCGCATAGAAGCTCTCGCTGTTTCCGCTCGGTCCGAATTTTATCATCTTTTGTCCCCTCTCAGTCTTTCGATATCCCGCATGAGCTGCGCTTTCAGCTCTTCAGCGGAAGAAAATGCCCTGATTCCGCGATAGAATTCGAGCGGATAGACGCGCACGGTCTCCCCGTACAGATCGCCCGAAAAGCCGTCGAGATGGGCCTCTGCGATCCTCTCCTCCACGCCGAATGTGGGCCGCGCGCCGAGATTGACGATACAGGGAAAATTTCCCTTCGGCGTCGCGCACAGGCCGCCGTACACCCCATCGGGCGGGAGGAGCTTCTCCTCCGCCGTGCGCAGATTGAGGGTGGGAAAGCCGTATGTCCTGCCCACCTGCCGCCCGTGCTCCACAGTGCCCTGTATGAAATAGGCGCCGCCGAAAAAGTCCTCTTCGCGGGGACAGAGGCAGGCATTGAGTGCGGCGAGGTCCCCTCTCTTCAAAAGTTCCTTGCAGTCGGAGGCGGAGATCTTTCGCAATTTTCCGTCCTCCGCAAGGCGGGCGACCGCCCTCACGACGGTGACGGGACAGGGGGCGAGCTCTTTGAGGAGGGTCGGGGTGCCCGCGGCATCCTTCCCGAAGCGAAAATCTTCCCCGCAGACGACAAGCCTTACGGCGAGGCGGGAAAAGAGCACATGCAGGAAATCGGCCGCCGAAGTCGCTTGGAATTCTCTCGTGAACGGAAACCCGAGGACGAAGTCCACGCCGTTCAGCGCAAAGACCGTCTCGCGTTCCGCCCGCGTGAAGAGCTCCTTTCCCTTTCCGCCGAAGAGGGAGGTGATCCCCACGGGAAGTCCGCTCCTCTTCGCCGCGGCGAGCAGGGCGCGGTGGCCGAGGTGCAGCCCGTCGAACCCGCCGAGAAGGAGGGCGCAGGGCTCTGAAAATTTTTCATCCGCGGAGAGCTTCAGCATAGTTTTTTGTCGGGGCGCAAGGTCCCCTTCTCCACGATCCCCGTCCCGTAAAAGCTCCCCTCGCGGTAGATCTTATAGGTCCCGTCGGGTGCCTCTGCGGGGATGCGGACGCCGTGGAAATATCTCTCGTCCTCGACCTCCATGACCGCAAAGGGCAATACCATGTCCGTGGGTATGAGGTAATTTTGCCAATTTTCCTCGGTAAGCAAGCGAAGCGGAACGGCGTTTTCCTCTGTAAAATATCCGCTCGCGGTGCGCCGAAGCGCAGTCGTGTAGCCGAGGGTGCCGAGCTTCTCCGCGATGTCCCTTGCAAAGGAGCGGATGTACGTCCCCCCGCTGCAGACGATCTCAAACTCGAACTCGTCGGCATCGGTCTGCCCGAGGAGGGTCAGAGAGTAGATCTCCACGCGCTTTGCGGGAAGTTCGAACTCCGCGCCGCTCCGCGCGAGCTCGTAGCCGCGCTTGCCGCCGAGACAGCGGGCGCTGAACTTGGGCGGGATCTGGTCGATCGTCCCCACAAATCCGCCGAGGACGCTCTCAACCTCTTCCGCCGTCGGGACGGGGCCGCCCACCGTGACGGTCCCCTCCATGTCGAGCGTATCCGTCGTGGCGCCGAAGCGGAAGCACGCACGGTAGGTCTTCCTTTTCTTCAGAAAATAATCGAAAAGGCGCGCCGCATTTCCCACCCCTACGGGGAGCACGCCTGAAGCAAGGGGATCGAGAGTCCCCATATGCCCGCACGAAGTCTTGCCGAGTGCGGGACGGATGAGCCGCTTGACGCAGTTCACGACATAGGTAGAGGTGTCGCCGCGCAGCTTGTCGATATTCAGAAAGCCCGTCATAGATCCCCCGCGTGCTGCCAGATGGCATAGCGGAGCTTGTCGCAGATCTCCTCGAGATCTCCGAAGAGCATGCACCCCGAGGCAAGGACATGCCCGCCCCCGCCGTACATTCTCGCGACGGCATTGACGTCCACCTTTCCCTTGGAACGGAAGGAGACCTTATACTGCCCCTTTCGGACCTCGAGCAGGCAGATGCTCACCTCCACGCCGTCAATGGACAGCCCAAAGTCCACGATGCCCTCCGTGGCATCCTGGTCGAGCGCATATTTTTTCAGAAGTTCGTCCGTGACGAGGGCCACGGCCACCGTGTCGTCCGAGAGGAAGCGGAGCTTCGAGACGACCTCCGCGTACATCTGCGCGCGCGCCTTCGAGCGGCGGTTCATCGACTCCACGTAGACGGTGTGGATATCCCCGCCCCCGTCGGCCGCCTTTGCCGCCGCGCGGAAGGTGTCCCCCGAGACGTCGGCATGCGAAAAACTGCCCGAATCGGTACACATGCCGAGGAGGAGCGCATCGGAGATCTCCTTGTCGAGGGTCACCCCCATCGCCTCGATGAGCTCGAGCACGTTTTCGGCATTGCTCGCCCGCTCGCGGACGAAGTTATACTGCGCGTACCGCGTATTGGAGATGTGGTGGTCGAAATTCACCGTCACCTTCCCCCGCTTTCCGAGCGCGGCGCGGAAGATCTCCTCGTGTCTTCCGAGACGGGAAATGTCGCTCGTGTCCACGGCAACGAGGGTCTCGGCATCGAGTCTGGGCGTGCGGGAAACCTCCTTCATCTCTTCGAGGAAGCAAAATCTCTCGGGCACGGGCCCCTCGTTGACCGCCTCGGCGGCAATGCCCTTTAAGGAAAGAGCGCGGCGAAGCGCCACCGCACATCCGAGGGTATCCCCGTCGGGACGCACGTGCGTAAAGATCGTCACGCTCTTCGAATTATTTAGTACCTTTGCAATTTCTTCAATCGTCGACATCGGTTCCTTCCTTGTGCAGTCTGGAAAAGAGATCGTCCATCTTCGCGCCGTACTCGAAGCTCTTGTCGGGGAGGAAGGTGATCTCGGGCACCGTCCTCAGGCGCATGACGCGGGCGAGCTCGCGGCGGACGAAGGGCGCATTCTCCGCGATGATGCGGAGGGACTCCTCCTGCTCCCCGGCGGGCGCATAGACGCTGACATAGACCTTCGCAGTCTTGAGGTCGGGCGCCACGATCGCCTCGGTCACGCTGATGAGCCCCTTGAGCGCGGGTTCCTTGTCCTTCAGCGGACCCGTGAGGATGGCCGCGATCTCCTTTCGGAATTCGCTGTCCAATCGTTCTGTACGCTTGCTCACGCGGGTTTGACCTCCTCGACGAAGTAGCACTCGATGAGGTCGCCGATGCGGACTTCGTTGAATCCCTCGATGGCGCAGCCGCACTCGAGGCCCGCCGCGACTTCCTTGACTTCGTCCTTATAGTGCTTGAGCGTCTTGGCATTGCCCTCGACGATCATGATGTTGTCGCGGTAGATGCGCAGTTTTCCGCCGCGCATGAGCCTTCCCTCTATGACGAGACAGCCCGCCACGACGCCCACGCCCGAGACATTGAAGGTCTGCCGCACTTCGGCCTTTCCGATGAGCGTCTCCTTGTACTTGGGTGCGAGCATGCCCTTGAGCATGGCCTCCATCTCGTCAAGAAGTTCATAGATGATGCGATACATGCGGACCTCGACGCGGGCGCGCTCGGCGAGCGTCTTTGCCTTGGCGTCGGGACGCACGTTAAAGCCGATGATGAGTGCCTTGGAGGACTCGGCGAGGGAGACGTCGCTCTCGGTGATGGCACCCGCCGCGGCGCGGATGACATTGACCCGCACCTCGTCGTTGGTGAGCTTTTCCACGGAGGCGCGGACGGCCTCCACGGAGCCCTGCACATCTGCCTTGATGATGACATTGAGATTCTTCAGCATGCCCTCTTCGGCCGCCTTGAACATGTCTTCGAAGGAGACCTTGCCGCGGTCCTGCACGAGGGATTCGCGCTGCTTATTTTTGCGCTCCTCCTGTACCTTCTTCATGAGGGATGCCTCGACCGCGAAGATGGCGTCGCCCGCATTCGGGACGTCTTCGAGGCCGAGCACGGAGACCGCAGTGGAGGGACCAGCCTCCTTGACCGATCTTCCCTGATCGTCGAACATCGCACGGACGCGCCCCATCGTCGTTCCCGAGATGAGATTGTCCCCCGTGCGGAGGGTCCCGTTCTGGACGAGCACGCTCGCCATGGGGCCCTTGCCCTTGTCGAGTTTCGCCTCGATGACCACGCCCTTTGCCTTTCGGTCGGGATTGGCGCGCAGTTCCTGCATCTCTGCCTGAAGGTAGATGCTCTCGAGAAGCTCGGGGACGCCGTCGCCCGTCTTTGCGGAGACGGGTACGACGATGACGTCGCCGCCCCACTCCTCGGGCACGAGATTGTAGTTCATGAGCCCCTGCTTCACCTTGTCGGGGAAGACATTGGGCTTATCCATCTTATTCATCGCCACGATGATGGGGACGCCTGCGGCCTTTGCATGGTCGATCGCCTCCACCGTCTGCGGCATGATGCCGTCATCCGCGGCGACGACGAGCACCACGATATCGGTCACCTGTGCCCCGCGCGCACGCATGGCGGTGAATGCCGCATGCCCCGGCGTGTCGATAAAGGTGATCTTCCTGTCGCCGTCAAGCGTCACGGTATAGGCACCGATGCTCTGGGTGATGCCTCCCGCCTCCCCGGCGGTGACATTGGATTTGCGGATATAGTCGAGCAGGGAGGTCTTGCCGTGGTCGACATGCCCCATGACGGTGACGACGGGCGCGCGGACGACGAGGCTGGCCTCTTCATCGGCGCCGTGCTCCTCGATGAGCACCTCCTCTGCCGTCTTCTCGGGTCTGTATTCGAGGTCGATGCCCATCTCGAGCGCCATAAACGCGGCGCTGTCGTAGTCCACCGATTCATTGACCGTCTTCATGATGCCCTCTTTGAAGAGGCGCTTGGTGATCTCCGCGGCGGAGATGCCGAGTTTCTCCGAGAGGACCTTGATGGGGATCTCGCGGGTGGTCACGACGGCATGGTCGATATGGACGGTCTGCGTCTCCTTGCGGACCTTCTTGCCGAAGCGCGCCTTTCTGTATCCGCTCTCGCGGTCGAAATCGCTGATGCTCGCCCCCTGCTGGCGCTGAAGAGCACGCTTGTTGACGGGCCCGCGCGACTTCTCCACATAGGTCTTTTCAAACTTTTTCGCCGTGTCCCGTCTGGGTGCGGGAGCGGGTGCGGGGATGGGTCTGGGAGGACGTGCCCCTGTGCCCATGGGCGGTCTCGGTCCCATGGGTCTTGTCGCTGCGGGACGATTCCCCGCTGCGCCGCTCTGGGGACGCGACGGGATATAGGTAGGACGCTGCTGGGGACGTTCCGGACGGAAAGTGCGGGGCTGCTGAGGCTGCTGCGCCCCTGCCTGCGGGCGGGATTGCGGCGCCTGTGCCTGCGGCTTTTCGGGACGAGGCGGACGTGCGGCGGGCTTTGCGGGCTCGCTCTTCTTCTCCTCGGAAGATGCCTTCTCGCGCTCCTTTTCTTCGGCGCGGGCAGCCTCCTCTTCGGCGCGCTTCGATTCCTGCTCCGCTTTGATACGAGCAGCTTCCTCTTCGGCGCGTCTTGCCTCCTCGGCGAGGCGCTGCTCTTCCTCCTTGCGCTTTGCCTCCTCTTCGGCGCGCCGCTTCGCCGCGGCCGCCTCGAAGTCGCCGAGGCGCTTTAAGATATCGGAGAGCTTCTTCTCGTTCGCCGAGATCGCCTCCTTGAGCGCGGCAGTTGCCTTGTCCTTGGGCAATGCCCCTAATTTTTCAAGATTGTCATATGCCATGATCGGTCCCCTCCCCGAGGTCTCCCCCGTCCGTCGCTGCGGCGTATGCCGCCCGTGCAAGCTGCTCGTCCCGCACGGCAACCAGTTTGCAGTTTGCCTTTCCCGTGAGCTCTTCGAGCCCCTCCGTCATGACGACGGGACAGGAAAAGCGGGTGCGCAGTTTCATGATCTCCTTCACGGTATTTTGCGATGCACTGCGGTCGGCGAACAGGACATAGACCCTGCCGCGCGTCGCCTCGAGCGCATTGACGCCGAGGACAGCCTTGCGCGCACGCATCGCAAACCCGAGGTATGCTTTAAGTTTGGCTCTTTCCAAGGACTTCCTCCTCGATCTTTCGGTAGACGGCATCCTCCACGGGTGCCGAAAAGACCTTGGCGAGCAATTTTTTCTTTCCCAACTTGAGGACACAGCCCTCTTCGGGACAGACATAGGCGCCCCGCCCCGCGAGTTTCCCGGAGAAATCGGCATCTATCTCCCCTTCGGGCGTGCGCACGATGCGCATCATCTCCCGCTTGGGGCGTTCCCTGCGGCATGCGACGCAGGTGCGCATCGGGATCTTCTTTTCTTGCATTATTCCTCCGTGCTCTCCTCGCCGAGGTCGAGTTTGGAAGCCGCCGATTCGCTCTTGACATCGATCTTCCATCCCGTGAGACGGGCGGCGAGGCGGGCATTTTGTCCGTTTCTGCCGATGGCGAGAGAGAGTTTTTCGTCGGGCACGACGGCGACAGCAGACCTTTCCCCCGTCTGCGTGACGGAGATGACGGTCGCGGGCGAGAGTGCCTTGGCGATGAATTCGAGCGGATTTTCGCTCCAAAGGATGATGTCGATCTTCTCGCCGCCGAGTTCCGCCACGACCGCATTGACGCGAGCGCCCTTGTTTCCGACGCAGGAGCCCACGGCATCGATGCGGGGATCTTCGGAGGCGATCGCCATCTTGGTGCGCTGACCGGGTTCACGAGAGACCGCCTTGATGGTCACCGTCCCCGCCTTGATTTCGGGCACTTCTTCCTCGAAGAGGCGCTTCACGAGCCCGGGCGCCGCACGGGAGACGAGGACCTGTGCGTTTCTTCCGCCGCTCCTCACCCGCTTGACGAACACCTTGATGCGGTCCCCCGCCTCATAGTGTTCCCCGGGGACCTGATCCTGCGGGAGCATGATCCCCTCGATCTGCCCCTTCCCGAGCTCGATGCAGATATTGCGCATATCTACCTTTCTCACGAGCCCGCTCATGAGCTCGCCCTCCTTGTCGGAGAACTCGGAGAGGGTATTGTCGCGCTCCGCCTCGTGGATCTTTTGCTTGATGACCTGCTTTGCGGTCTGCGCGGCAATGCGCGAGAAGTCCTTGGGGACGAATTCTTCGGAGAGCACGCTTCCAACCTTTGCGCTCTTCTTGATCTCGAGGGCATCCTTGAGATAGATCTCCCCGTCCTCGAGCTCCTCTACATCGTCTGCGACGACGGTGCGCTGCAGGAAGAAGCGGATGGTGTACTTTTCGGGATCGAGACGGACTTCGACATTTCCCGTCTCCCCGAACATCTGCTTCTTGTAGGCCGAGGCGAGCGCACTCGAGAGCGCATCGATGAACATCTGCTGTCCGATCCCCCGTTCCTGCTCCAGTTCTTCAAGCGCCATAAAGAAATCCTTATTGGTCATGGTTCTACTCCCTAAAATATTTTCTGCGGTGATGCGAGATCTCAGACCTCGATGAGAAGGCAGACCCTCGAGCACTTGTCGAAGGGGATGCGAAGTGTCTTTCCGTCCTTCTCCAAGACGACAGTCCCCTCCTCAAAGGCACACAGCTTGCCCTCGTGATATTTCGCTCCCTCGAAGGGGGCATAGAGATGCACTTCTATCTTCTCGCCCATGTGGCGGAGGAAGTCCTTTTCCCCCTTGAAGGGGCGGTCGAGACCCAAGGAGGAACAGTTGAGCGTGTAGGGCGCCCCATAGGTCGGGTCGAGGTCGTCAAGCGGGGCCTCCACGGCGAGGTGGAAGCGCTCGCAGGTCACGAGGTCGATGCCCTCGGGTCGGTCGATGTAGAGGGTGAGCGTATGCGTGCGGTCGTCCCAGACGGCCTCCGCGAGCTCTACGCCCGTCTCCTCGGCGATGGGTGCGAGAAAGCTCTCGACTTCGCTCATCGGTTTATGCTTCATAGCTCCTCCCTGTCCCTCGGAAGGAACGCGCCTTCGGGGGGACCCATAAAGAAATGAGAGCGGCGAGCCGCTCTCAATCCCTGTTTCCATAGATCAAGTGTCTTCATTTTACCACACGCCGCGGGATTTTGCAAGCATTTCCCGCGGTTTTTTGAAAATTTCCGAAAAATTTCCGTGGAAAGAGAGCTCAGAGCGGAAGTTTCCCCTCCATCCGCACGAGTTCCATGAAGATCTTGGCGGTCACGAAGGCGTCCTCATAGGCGCGATGGTGGCGGAAGGTAAACCCAAAGTGCTCGGCGACGGTATTGAGTTTATAATTTTTGAGGGGAAGGAGGCGCTGGGCGAGGAGCAAGGTATCGTATTGCCGCTGCCCAAAGCGATATCCGAGCGTGTCCCCGTAGTAGCGGATCACTCTGCAGTCGAACTGTGTATTGTGCGCGACGAGGGCGGCCCCCTCCGTAAACTTGTAGAAGTCGGCGAGGACGGCCTCGAGCTCTGGCGCCCCCTCGAGCATCTCGTCGGTGATGCCGGTGAGCGTGATAATGTCGGGAGGGAGCTTGGTGGGACAGGCGACGAAGGTGGAAAATTTCTCCGAGATGCTCCCCTTCTCTATCTTGACCGCGCCGATCTCGATGATCTTGTCCATGGTATTTCCGAGGGAGAGCCCCGTCGTCTCGAGGTCGAAGACCACAAAGGTCTCCTCATAAAATTCCGCGGGAAGGCGGCTCGTCGAGAAGAGATCTCCCTGCACGAGGTCGGCGGCGGGCGAAGGGAACACCGTGCGGTACTGCGCGGGATAGGGACGTGCGGGACGCTCCTCGGGGACAAATCCCTCGGGTGCGCTGCCGAGGTCGATGGACTTGGTGCGGAAGGAGAGTCCGCCGTTGTAGAACTCGTTGTCCCCCGTGAGGCAGACGCTCATCCCCTCCCGAAGGGCGCGCACCTTCTCGAGGGTCGCCTTCTTCGTGAAGTAAGAGGAACGCAGACTGCCCGTGCCGTCCCCCACGATGAGCGAAAAATAGGGCTTGCCGTTCTTCGTCTCCCTCTCCTCGATGCGCGAGATGGTCCCGCACACCGTAATGCCCTGTCCCTCCTTGGTGAGGTCGGCGATATAGAGTGCCCGCGCGGGCTTGGCGCCGTCGATGGGCGAATATCCCGTCACATCGAAAAAGCGGGGCGCAAGCACATATTCCTCGGGGGGCGCCTCGGGCACAACCTCCTCGGTTGCCCGCTTGACGAAGTCGAGACGGCACAGCCAGGTGCCGCAGTAGCTCCTGCCGAGTTCCTCGGAGAGGCCGTCGGAGAGCCTCTCCGCCTCCACATTCGCCGAGGCGGCCTCATTGGCACAGACGGTCACATTGCCGCCCTTGTCGCGGACGGTCACGATGATATCCCCCTCCCGCACGAAGGCAGAGAGGGTGGGCGCTCTCCTCTTGAGGATCTCGCGCACGGCGATGCCAACCTCCGTCTCGCTCGGGACGGACTTCATGATACGGACCTCGGCGGTGAGGCCCTCCGCATACCGCGCGGTCACTTCCTGCGCATGGGCGATGTCATCCTGCGTATAGGCCACGTCGGTCACGAGAAAAAAGGTCGCCTTGCGCCCCTCTACCGCGATCTTTCTGAGGACGGCGCGGACGAGTCCCGGCGCCCTTCTGATCTCCTGTAAATATTCCTTGCTCTTCATCCGATCCATTCCTCGAGCCACGCGAAAAATGCGGCTTCCGCTCCCTCGGAAGGCACGCGCTGCGGCTCCTTTCCGCGCTCGAAGATGAGGCAGAATTCTCTGCCGCCCGCAATGCCGAGGTCGGCGTCCTTTGCCTCACCGGGGCCGTTGACGACGCACCCCATGACGGCGATCTTGAGGGGTTTTTTGACCCCAATTACCCTTTCCTGCACGCGGCGGGCGAGCCCCATGCAGTCATATTCACACCTGCCGCAGGTGGGACAGGAGATGACTTCCGCAAACTCCCGCTCGAGCCCGCAGGCGCGGAGGATGGCATGCGCGGCGGTGACTTCGAGGACGGGATCCTCCGAGAGGGAGACGCGCACGGTGTCGCCGATGCCTCTCAGCAGGAGGGCGCCGATCCCGACACTTCCCTTTACGATGCCCATGAGCCCGCCTCCCGCTTCGGTCACGCCGACATGGAGAGGGTGCTCCGTCTTCTCCGCAAGCAGGGCATATGCCTCCGCCGTGACGGGCACCGAGGAGGCCTTTACCGAGAGCACGAGATCCTCCACACCCAACTTTTCGAGGGCGGCGGCCTCCTCCAAGGCACTTGCAACGAGCGCCTCGGCGCCCCTGCCGTACCGCGCTTCGGCGCCCCGCTCGAGGCTGCCGAGGTTGGCGCCCACCCTGACGGGGATATGATGCCGCCTGACGCAGTCCGCGACGCGCCTTAAGTCACTCGCCCTGAGGTTGCCGGGATTGATGCGCAGCTTATCCGCCCCCGCCTCGACGGCAAGTTCTGCGAGCCGCGCGGAGAAATGGATGTCCGCAATGACGGGGATATGGACCCTTTCCTTGACGAGGGAGAGAGCGCGCGCGTCCTCCTCGTCGAGCACAGCGACACGGACGAGGTCGCACCCCGCCTCCTCGAGACGAAGAATTTGAGCGACGCACTTTTCCACGCCGCTCGTCTTTTCCGTCGTCATGCTCTGGACCTTGATGCGCCCCTCTCCGAGACGCACGCCGCCTACGCTTACGACCCGCTTCATTCCTTCTTGACGTCCTTCTTTTCCATCATGCGCTGCAGTTCGGACATGAAGGAGGAGATATCCTTAAAGGAGCGGTAGACCGAGGCATAGCGCACATAGGCGACCTCGTCGAGCCCCTTGAGCCCCTCCATGACCATCTCGCCGATCTCCTTCGAAGAGATCTCCTGCACCATGGAATTATAGATCTTCTTGGTGATCTCCGCGGCGAGCGCATCGATCTTTTCGATGGGCACGGGGCGCTTCTCGCACGCCTTGATGATGCCCGTCTTGATCTTGCCCACGTCATATGCCTGACGGGTGCCGTCTGCCTTTACGACGAGAATGGGCGAGACCTCGATCGTCTCGTACGTCGTAAATCTTCTGCCGCATCCGATGCACTCTCTGCGGCGGCGGATCGTCCTGTCGTCGTCCGCCGAGCGCGAATCGATCACCTTGCTCTCCGTACAATCACAATAGAGACAGCGCATAATTTTCCCCCATCCTTTGTTTTCCTGACCGTATTATACCACAAAATACGGGACTTGTAAAGCGAATGCACGCAAAATATCCGATCGCCCCGAAAAAGCGGCCAAACCGACCTCGCACGGAAAATATTTCATCTTGACAATATCAAAAATTTCTTGTATAATGATATCGGAACATATCGAAAGGATGAGGCGGTGCCCCTTGAAAAAATCTCGCGTCAAAAAGATATTTTTCTGGATCTTCTTCTCGGCCATGCTGCTCGAGATGCTTGCCCTGTGCATCGAAGCGCTCCGCCCCGGGGATGAATCCTCCAAAAACAGTGAGATCTTCGGCGACGCCGTGGACAGTTTTCTCACGGGCGCCTCGGAGGACTCCATCCGCGACATTCCTCCCTCGAGGATCTCCATCGCGAAGGGAGAAGAGGCGATAGACGGGCTGGAGATCGACTGCGGGACCTCGGAGAAGCTCTCCCTCCTCTATGAGCCCGCGGCGACCTCCGTCAATTACCGCCGCGTCGTGTGGAACACGAGCGACCCCGCGGTGGCCTTCGTCAAGGGCGGCAGGCTCTATGGCGTATCCGTCGGCGAGGCGGTGCTCACGGCAACGGCGGTCGGGAGCGACCTCTCCAGCAGCATCCCCGTCGTCGTGGACGAGGTGATCGCCGAGCGCATCTCCCTCCTCGCCGCGGGAGAAGAGGAGCTCACCCTTGAGGAAGGGAGCGCCGCGTCCCTCACTTTTTCCGCGGAGCCCGAGGACGTGACGCCCGCCTCCCTCCGCTATGAGAGCAGCGATCCGCAGGTGGCGACCGTCACAAACGGCGGCATCGTGCATGCCGTCTCAGTGGGAGAGGCCACCGTCACGGTGTATTATACTCCCCTCTCTGCGCCCGAAAAGGCGCTCACCGCCACCCTCGCGGTGCATGTGCTGCCGCGCACCGATCCCCTCGTCTTCCCCACCAGCCTCGAGCTCCTCGCGCCCGAGCCTACCGACGGGAAGATACGCTTCGAACGGGGCGACAAGGGTACATTTGCCCTCTCCTTCTTCCCCGAAGAGACGACCGAGCGCGCCCTCGTCTTCCGTTCGTCGGACAGCAGCGTCCTCTCGGTCACGGACACGGGCGCCTATACGGCAAAGAAAAAAGGGACCGTCACGCTGACCGTCTCCTCCGCCACAGACAGCTCCATAAGGACGGCCGTGACCGTGGAGGTCAGAAACCGCAGCCTCGCGGCAGTGCTCAGGGCGGACAATGCGACCCTTATCCGAACCGCCGAACATGTCTATTCTCTCATCGTGTTTGCGGGCGAGAACAATGTCACCCTCCGCGCAGAGAGCGATGCGGAGTGCTACGTCCGCTATGAGACGAGCGATGAAGCCGTCGCGCAGGTCTATGAAGACGGGCTCATCTCCACCCTTCGCTCCTCGGCGGAGGAGGAGGGCGGAAAAGTCGTGCTCACCGTCACGGTCGCGGACAATGCCGATTTCTCGGACCAAGACGGCAACCTCTCGGAAGAGTTCACCGTCCTTCTCACCGTGCAGAAGCAGTCCTTCAGCTCGGGCGTGAGCGGCTGGGGGCTCCTCGTGCGCAAGCTCTTCGGGCATTTCGGCGCCTTCCTACTCCTCGGCGTCACGGCCTCCGTCACGGCAATTCTCTATGACGACGGCACAAAAAAACGCCGCGCTCTGGCATTTGCGGGCCTTCTCGTCGGCGGATTTACCTTCGCCTCCTTTACCGAATTCCTGCAGATGGACCTCTTCACTTCGGGACGGGCGGCCGCCTTTTCCGACGTCGTGATAGACTGCAGCGGATTTTACATCGGCGCCGCCGTCTATGCGGTCTTCCTCGCCGTCGTCCTGATAATTGCCCTCGTGCGCTTTATAAGAAAAAAGAAGAATTCCTCCTGAAAAAAGACGCCCCGCGGGGCGTCTTTTCATACCTGTTTTTTCATGATTTCGAAGAGTTCTGCGGAAATGACGTGCTCAATGCGGCAGGCATTTTCCTCGGCAAGTTTTCGGTCGGCGCCCATGCGGATGAGCAGCTCTGTGATGACGCGGTGCCGCTCGTAGATCTCCGATGCCTTCTCCTTCCCCGAGGGGGTGAGCCGTATCTCGTCCGCCTCGTTTACGGTGATATAGCCCTTCTTCTGCAGGAGGCCCACCGCGCGCGAAACGCTCGACTTGGCATAGCCGAGTTCCCCCGCCACGTCGATCGCATGCACGCTCGGGTTTTTTTCTCCGAGCAAAAGTATGGTCTCGAGATACATCTCTTCCGATTCGTGCGTCTTCATTTCTTCCCCCTTGCAATTGACTAAAGAGCCGCGCGTTTTGAGACCCGCCTATTTGAGAGGATGCCCCTCCCGAACGGGACACTTTCATTATAATCCACGCCGCGGAATTTGTCAAGAAAAATTTTTTAGCGCGGATGGGCAAAATCCGTTGACAAACAGCCGCCGTTCGGATATAATATGTTTTCGTTAGGGTCGTCAAGGCGATGCCAAGCGTGCCCACAGCTCCATATGCATCTTTAGCTCAATTGGATAGAGCGTCGGTCTACGGAACCGAAGGCTGGGGATTCGAGCTCCTCAAGATGCACCAAAAGAGTATAATCCGAATTGTTTACTTGTAACGAGTGAATGGTTCGGATTTACTTTTTACTTCAAGGAATAGCCATGCGGACAGCCTGTCGAGAGGTTTCCCCTCGGCGGGCTGTATTGAAATCTTTGGGGCGATACCTGCCCTGCTTGATTTTTGTGTGAGTTTATGGTATAATAGAAGCGATAAACAGGAATTTGGCGGAGAAATTATGTATTTTGAAGATATCCCTTGTTACACGCAGTTTAGGGAAGTAGAACAAAGCGTTACAAAAACGGTGCTATCCTTCTGTGATACCGCTGAATTTTTGGGAAGCGATATTTACGGGCTGAAAGATATTTACGATTTATACGGCACACAATATGAAGATATCATTCCTGCCTTTCTGTATTGTCGGCAAGGAGAAAGTGACGGAAGAATGTGGGGCAATCTTTTCCGCTTCCGATTGACCGAACCGCTCAAAAGACACATTCTCGACGAGAGCCTTACCTGTATGTTCGGGGGCAAACCACCTTTGCTCGAAAATTTAGCTTTGTTTCACGGAGAAAAATGCCTTTTTTCCTGTGTCTCGCACGAAGTCTTTTCGCTGTATCACATGGCAGAAGTGGACGACAGCCTCAATGATGCGGTGTTATCCGCCGTAAACGACACCATCAAGAATATGCCGCTATACGGGCAAATACAAAAAATCGCATTGGGTTTGAAGAACAAGGCAAAAGCCGATTTGAAAAAAGAAATTCGCATTCTCCGCGACCTGTGCTGGTATGTCGATGAAGCGGTTCACTACTATTTCTACATGGAGCCCTCCGCGCCGTGTGACTTTCCGAAGTTTCGACAAATTGCAAAAAACTATCTGACCGAAGAGACCTATTCCGTCCTCATCCCTCTGAAGGGCTTTGCCGACCTGCAGTCGCTTCCCGTCCCAAAGACGCCGAACGAGGTGATTTCTGACAGAGAAAAATTCGCACCGCAATATCTGCAAAGTGAATATTACAAGCAAGTCGAGCGGGAACTGAGTATGTTGGAATACATAATGGATTAAATAAGGAAATTTCGCTTAACGAAATTATAAAGTTGTTCCCTTGTTGCGGATATGAAAACGGGAAAATTGTTGAATTATGGCGAGAATACGCTTGAATGTTACAGAGGACGGTTTTACTCCTATGGACTGTTTGGGCTGCTCGACGAATGGGTGAGGCGCGGCTTCCACGAAACGCCGCAGGATATGCAGGAGTATATAAATAAAATTTGCGACAAAACGCAGTAAAACCGACCCAATTTGAAGATTACGAAATCGAAGGAGGAACTGCGCCACGAAATGAGTCTTCTCGCGGAGGCTCTTTTTGTTGTATTCGGGACAAAACGGGACAAAGTGGGACACTTTGGGACAAAAACGGGACAGAGTGGGACAAAAGCGGGACACTTTTTCCGCCTCTCGGCATTGACTTTTTCAATGGGACATGATACAATAGAGCCGAGAATTTTTTGACGGCATCCTGCCGCCGCAAAATTACGGGAGGTCCCCATGCTGAAACTGAGTCATCTCACCAAGGTCTACAGGGAAAAGGGCGAGAGCGTGCGCGCGCTCGACGACGTCACCCTATCCTTTCCCGAAAAGGGAATGGTCTTCGTGCTCGGAAAGAGCGGGTGCGGAAAGTCCACCCTCCTCAACCTCACAGGCGGGCTCGACAGCCCCACGAGCGGCGAGATCTTCATCAACGGAAGATCTTCGGGGGACTTCTCTCCGACCGACTACGACGGCTACCGCAACTCCTGCGTGGGGTTCATCTTTCAGGAATATAACCTGCTGGATGAATTTACCGTCGGGCAGAATGTCTCCCTCGCGCTGCAGCTGCAGGGCGTCAAAGATCTCAGGTCTGCCGTAGAGAATGCCCTCCGCCGCGTGGGACTCGAGGGCTTCGCGGATCGGAAGCCGAATACCCTCTCGGGCGGGCAGAAACAGCGCGTTGCCATTGCCCGCGCCCTCGTCAAGGACCCGCAGATCGTCCTCGCCGATGAGCCCACGGGCGCCCTCGATTCTGAGACGGGAGGAGAGATCCTCGCGACGCTCAAGGAGCTCTCGGAGGACAAGCTCGTCGTCGTTGTCACCCATGACAGGGAATTTGCCGAGGAGTACGGCGACCGCATCATCGAGCTCAAGGACGGCAAGGTCATCTCGGATACCGAAAAGGCGCCCGCCGAGGAGGAAAGCAAGGGCGGCTTCAAGCAAGTCCCCTCCCGCCTGCCCATGGCGCGTGCGATCCGTATGGGTGCGGCGAGCCTCAGAGTCAAGCCCTTCCGACTGGTGCTCACCGTCCTCCTCTCCTTTGTCTCCTTCGTGCTGTTTGGCTGGGCTTCGACCATGATGCTCTATAACCGCCGCTCCGTCCTCGTGAACAGCTATTATGAGAGCGGAAATCCCTATGTCCGCCTCGAAAAGAGCTATACCTTCCGTTCGACCGATCTGCTCACGAATGAGACGCAGGAGAAGTCCGTCGAGGGTGCGCCCATGGGCAACAGGGAGATCGCCGCGCTCGGGGAGGGCGCAGTGGGCATCTACGGCGTCAAGTCCACCTCTGTGAGCAATCTGATCGTAAGCGGAGTATAGAACTGCACGCCGTAGGCGGCACCGCGGAGGATCTCCCCCGTGTCGGAATTGATGATGGTCCCCTTCGGGCAGATCGACTCGATGGTGAGCACCCCGCCCGCCATCACATTGACGAGCACGATGGAACCTATCTGACCGATCATGTTCCAGACGACGAACTGCGAGCGCTGCTTGGGGTCATTGGTGAGGCAGGTCTGCCCCGCCTTGGTGACGGCACATTGGCAGGTGTAGCCGATGACATAGATGATGTAGCTCACGATGTACACGACCCAGCGCAGCCATGCGACGGAAACGGCGCGGAAAAATACCATCATGAGAAGTAGGGAAAGCGCCAGAAGGACATTCCCGAGGATCATATAGGGACGGAACTTCCCGATTCTCGACCGTGTCCTGTCCATGAGCCCGCCGAGGAAGGGATCGGTGATGCCGTCGAAGACGCGCATGAGCGGGGCAAAGATCGCATTGAAGTTGGTGACGAGCAGGACAAGCCCGCCCGAGACTGCAGCACCCGCGAGCGAAGTCGCCACGCTGCCCGTGAGGTACATCATTGCGAAGTAGGTGAAGTAGGTGTAAAACGCAAAGTAGACATTCGTCGCCGCGTTGTTGAACGGGAACAGCGCGATCTGCCACTGCTTTGCACGATTGACCGCCGTCATCTCCATGGCATGCTCTCCTCGGAATGGATTCCATTAAAAGCATAGCAGATTTTTGCGAAATTTCAATTGCAACTTCTCTTGCATTGATTGCATTTTTTCTACAAATTTACTTCGCGGCGCAAATTTCCGTCCGAGAGAAATTATATCACAACTTCCGCAGGGCGGCAAGTTTCCGCATTTATTTTTCGAAAAAATTTCTTCTCCGCCTCTCGGTCTCGTGAGCGGAACGCGGGAACGGGAGCCCTTCCCCTCTTCCGCGCGGGGTATGTCCGAAAACCCGCGGCAAGGTCGGACATGCACGGGGGGTTGCGACTCTCGGAAGGACTTCGGGACATGGTCGGCCCGAATGGACAAGCCGCCGCGGTTTTTCTCAGGCAAGCGCGGACATGTCCCCATGATTACCCGATTTTGAGTTATCCACAGAAAATCCGAAAATGTGGATAACTTTTCGGGCATCTTGAGGTGCAAACGTACGTTTTTTGTCGAAATTTGGTAGAAATTGAAAAAATAGTGGAGAAAATGTGGATAACTTTTCAACATACTATATTTCGGTTTCTTGACAAAGACGTTGAAAAGTGCCAAAAATGAGGATAAATGCGGAAAAAAGCGTGAAAAAAGCCCGAAAAATCGGGCCTTGAAGCTCAGTTATATTTCGTGTGCGAGCGGAAGATGAGCGCCATGAGAAAGGAAAAGATGACCGCCGCGGAGACCCCTGCGCTTGCCGCCGCAAGCGGCCCCGTGAGTGCCTCGAAGAGCCCCTGCTCCGCGCCCTGCATCCCCCCGTTTGCGAGCAGGTATCCGAACCCGGAGATGGGCACCGTCGCCCCTGCGCCCGCAAACTCCACGATGGGCTGATAGAGTCCGAGCGCGGTAAGCACGACCCCGCCGAGCATAAACATGACGAGGATCTTTCCCGCTGTGAGGTCGGTCAGATTGATGACGACCTGTGCGCCCGCGCAGATGAGCCCGCCCACCGCAAAGGCCTTCAGAAACATTAAGACGATCCCGAGGAATTCCATATGTAACGGAGCATCACCGCTCGAGTACGACGGCATGCGCGATGCAGGGGATGCTCTCGCCCTGCCCCGAGCTCACCGTGGAGAGGAGAGCGCCTGTCGCCACGAACAGAATGCGCCGAAGCGCGCCCGACATCATCTTGGAATAGAGGTAGGAATTGAGCACGACGGCCGAACAGCCCGCGCCGCTCCCGCCCTGAAATTCGTCCTCGATGACCTTATAGATAATTTCCCCACAGTCCACATGATTGGCGGTGATGTCCACCCCCTTCTCCCAGGCGAGGTCCTTCAGAATGCGGCTTCCGAGGGCGCCGAGGTCCCCCGTCACGATGAGGTCATAGGCCTCGGGCTCGAGTCCCGTCTCCCGAAAATGGGTCAAAATGGTGTCGCATGCGGCGGGCGCCATGGCGGCACCCATATTGTTGACGTCGGTCACGCCGAAGTCGACGACCTTTCCGAGCGTCGCGCCCGTGATCTTCACGCCGTCACCGCGGTCGCTGATGAGGGCCCCGCCCGCGCCCGTGACCGTCCACTGCGCCTGCGGCGGACGGGTACAGCCCAATTCGAGCGGATAGCGGTATTGCCGCTCGGCGGAGGCAAAATGACTGCCCGTCGCGGCGACGACATGATGATAAAATCCGCCGTCGATGAAGGCTGCCGCCACGGCAAGAGATTCCGCCATCGTGGAGCATGCACCATAGACGCCCAAAAAGGGCACGGAGAAGTCGCGTGCAGCAAAACTTGCGGAAATGATTTGGTTGAGGAGGTCGCCCGAGACGATCAGGTCTACCTCTTCGCGCCCGAGTCCCCCGTTTGCAATGGCGCCGTCAATGACTCTGGCGAGCATCTTGCACTCCGCCTTTTCAAAGGTGCTCTCCCCGTACATGTCATCGGAGAGCGCCGTCTCGACATACCGTCCTATGATGCCCTCGCACTCCTTGGTGCCCGCGACGGTGCTCGTCGCGACGATCTTCGGCTGCGAGTGAAAGCGCAAGGTCTGTCCCATAAAAAATACCACCCGAGAGCATCTTCTGCAATCGGGCGGAAAAGTATGCGAAAAGTCTCAAAAGTCAGCGGAGCGGGATGCTCGCACGCGCATTGAGGGTGAGCGGGGAAAAATTTCCCGCGCGGTATTGGATGAGCCCCTCCGAGGCGATCATGGCGCCGTTGTCGGTGCACCGCCTCTTTGCGGGTAGCACAAGCCGAAGGCCCGCCGAGGCGCAAGCGGCTTGCAGGGCCTCGCGGAGATATCCGTTTGCAATGACGCCTCCGCCCGCGGTGACGGTATCCGTCCCCTTTTCGCGCGCCGCCTCCACGGTCTTTTCCACGAGGATGTCGAGAGCGGCATGCTGGAAGGAGCAAGCGAGGTCGGCGCGGTTCACCTTCTCTCCCCTCTGCTCCGCCGTGTGGACATAGTTGACGATGTGCGTCTTGAGCCCGCTGTACGAAAAGTCATACCCGCCCAGCCCCTTCAGCATCTTCGGCATGGGAATGGAAGGGGTTCCCTCCCGCGCGAGGGCCTCTACATGCGGACCGCCGGGATAGGAAAGCCCGAGGACGCGCGCGACCTTATCAAAGGCCTCCCCCGCCGCGTCGTCGAGGGTGCCGCCGAGGATCTCGAACTCCGTCTCCGTCTTCGTATAGAGGATGGCGGTGTGTCCGCCGCTCGCGAGGAGGGTGACAAAGGGCGGCCGCAGCGTCTCGTCCTCGAGATAGGCCGCCGCGAGATGTCCGCGGATGTGGTCCACCCCGATGAGGGGAATTCTGAGCCCGAAGGCGAGTCCCTTGGCATACATCAGCCCCACGAGGAGGGCGCCGAGCAGCCCCGCGCCGTAGGTCACCGCCACGGCATCGAGGTCCTCCTTTTTGACGGATGCGACCCTGAGCGCACGGGCGACGACCTCCCCCACGGCATCGGTATGCGCACGGGAGGCGATCTCGGGGACGACCCCGCCGTATTTCGCCTGAATGGAAGCGGAAGATGAGATCTCGTCGGACAAAAGAGTGCGACCGCGGATGACCGCAGCCGCCGTTTCGTCGCACGAAGATTCGATCCCGAGAATGAGCGGTTCTTTCATGCGGAGCCTATGATTTTTTGAGATAGTCGATGATAAAGCCCTGAATGTTACCGTCCATCACCGATTGCACGTCTCCCACCTCGTATCCCGTGCGGTGGTCCTTGACGAGGGTGTACGGGCAGAAGACATAGGAGCGAATCTGGGAGCCCCACTCGATCTTCTTGGTCTCTCCCTTGAGGGCGGCCTCCTGTGCCATGCGCTCCTCGATCTGCTTCTCGAGAAGTTTACTGCGGAGATATTTGAAGGCCATCTCCTTGTTCTGGAGCTGGCTCCTCTCATTCTGACAGGTGACGACGATGCCCGTCGGGAAGTGCGTGATGCGGATGGCCGTCTCCGTCTTATTGACTTTTTGTCCGCCTGCGCCCGAGGAGCGGTAGACGTCGATGCGGATGTCCTCGTCCTTGATCTCGATCTCGCCGTCGTCGTCCACTTCGGGCATGACTTCGAGGGAGGCAAAGGAGGTCTGGCGGCGCTTGTTTGCGTCGAAGGGCGAGATGCGCACAAGACGGTGCACGCCAATCTCCGCCTTGAGGTAGCCGTAGGCATTTTCCCCTTCCACGCGGAAATCCACCGACTTGAGCCCCGCGGTATCCCCCGCGAGACGGTCGATCTCGGTGACCTTATAGCCGCTCATCTCCGCATAGCGGCAATACATGCGGTAGAGCATGGAGACCCAATCGCACGCCTCGGTGCCGCCTGCGCCCGCATGGATGGAGAGGAGCGCATTCGAGTTGTCGTATTTCCCGCGCAGGAGCGCCTTGACGCGCATCTCTTCGATGTCCGTCTCGGCATCCGCGATCATGCGGTCGAGCTCGGCCACGAGGTCCTCTTCTCCCGTCTCCTCGATGAGGTCGACGATCTCATTTGCGTCGTCGAGCGCCTTTTTGCCCTTCTCGTAAGATGCGATCTTGGACTCGTTGGAGGAGATCTCCCGCCCTATCTTGGCGGAGCGCTCGAGGTCCTGCCATACCTCGGGATCTTCCTGCTCTGCGCGGAGCTCTTTGAGCTTCTCATAGCGGTGGTCGATGTCGAGGGCATACTTTGCCTCCCCGAGCGTCTCTTCGAGTGCCTTGAGTCTGAGTCTGTAGTCGTCTGCTTTGAACATATACCCTCAACGGTTATTTTCGATATCGGACATCATGTGGCATTTCTTGTATTTGAGTCCGCTTCCGCACCAACAGGGATCGTTGGCGCCCGGTTTTTTCTGCTTCTTCATGGATGCGGGGTTAAATTTCTCGCTTCCGCTCGTGACGAGCTGTCTGCGGTCGATGCCCTGCGGAAGGGCCGCCTCGGGCTGTTTTTGCCCTGCGGGAGCCGCCGTGCGGGAAGGAAGGCTGCTCGCCTCCGCCTCGGCGATGCGCACATCGGGCGCGCCGCTTGCCTGCACGGGCGCCGCATTGGGATAGATGCGCGTCATGGGGTGCTGCCCCCCCTGCTCTGCGGGCTGTGCCGCATTGGGATAGATGCGCACGGGTTCGGGTCTGCGCACCTGCGGACGGAATCTCAGAAGATAGGTGATCGTGCGGTTCTGGATGCGCTCGATCATCTCCTCGAAGAGTGCCGACCCCTCCTGCTTATAGTCGATGATGGGATCGCGCTGAGCATAGGAGCGAAGATGGATGCTCTTGCGGAGGCGGTCCATCGCGTCGATGTGGTCCACCCACTCGTCGGTGACGAAGCGGAGGAGGACATAGCGCTCGAGGGCGTGGAAGGTCATGCCCGTCATAGCGACGCAGTCTTCGTCCTGTTCGGCGATGCGCGCCTCATAGACTTCGGTGATCTTCGCCGAGATCTCGGAGATGGCGTCGGCAAACTCCCACCGCTCGAGCTTTTCGCGGGTGACAAAATTGGTCCCGTCCGGAAGATATCCCCTCTCGAGCTCGGCGTTGAGGTCGGCTTCATTCCACTTGGCGGGGACATTGTCGCCTTCCACGGTGTACCGTACGCGGTCCTCGACGAGGTCGGGAATGTACTTCAGGATCTGGTCGTGGACATCTTCACCGCGAAGCACCTTCATGCGCTCCGCATAGATGAGCATGCGTTGCTGGTTCATGACGTCGTCATACTGCAGGACGCTCTTGCGGATGCCGAAGTTGCGCCCCTCGATCTGCTTCTGAGCATACTCGATGAGGCGGGTGAGCAGTTTGCTCTCGATGCTCTCGTCCTCCTCCATCTTGCTCCGCTCGTAGATGCCCTGCATGCGTTCGCCGCCGAAGCGCTTCATGAGGTCGTCTTCGAGAGAGAGGAAAAAGATGGAGCAGCCCACGTCGCCCTGTCTGCCCGAACGGCCGCGGAGCTGGTTGTCGATACGGCGGGATTCGTGCCGCTCGGTACCGATGATGCACAGACCGCCCGCCTCGATGACCTTCTTCTTCTCGGCGTCCGTCTGCTCCTTGAACTTCTTATAGAGGTCGCTGTAGTGCTTGCGGAGCTTCATGGTCTCTTCGTCCGCCTCGGCATAGCTCGTGGCGAGTTCGATGGCGTCGTGTTCATAGCCCTCTTCGCGGAGCTGTTTCTTGGCGAGATATTCGGGGTTGCCGCCGAGCAGGATATCCGTACCGCGGCCCGCCATGTTGGTGGCGATGGTCACCGCGCCGAATCTTCCCGCCTGCGCCACGATCTCCGCCTCGCGCTCATGGTTCTTTGCATTGAGGATGTTATGTTTCACGCCGTTTGCGCGCAAGAGCCGCGAGATCTCTTCCGACTTCTCCACGGAGACGGTACCGACGAGGATGGGCTGTCCCGTCTCGTGGCGCTCCATAATCTCGCGCACGATGGCCTTTTTCTTCCCCACCTCGGTGGAGAAGACGCGGTCGTGGAGGTCCACACGGGCGACGGGCATATTGGTCGGGATCTCGATGACATCGAGCGAATAGATGGTGCGGAATTCGCCCTCCTCCGTCTTGGCGGTACCCGTCATGCCCGACAGCTTCTTATAGAGACGGAAATAGTTCTGGAAGGTGATCGTCGCGACCGTCTTATTTTCTTCGCGCACGCCGAGGCCATGCTTTGCCTCGATCGCCTGATGGAGACCGTCGGAATACCGTCTTCCGATCATGAGACGGCCGGTGAACTCATCGACGATGATGATCCCCTTTCTCGTGCCGCCGTGCTCGTCCTTTTCGTCGGCAATGATGTACTGCTCGCCGAGGTTGAAGAGGTGGTGCGCCTTGAGCGCCTGCTGGATATGATGGTTGATCTCCGCGGCTTCGTTGCTGTCCCAGACTTTCTGATAGAAGTCCTCGTCGGAGTCGGTGTCGTTCCAGACCTGAATATTGAAGACCTGCGCCGCCTTCTTTGCGCCGAGCTCGAGGAGGTGCACTTCGCGCTCCTTGCGCTCGATGAGGTATTCCCAGCCGAGCTGCTCGGACTTGTCGAGCTTGCTCGAATCGCTCTTGCCGGGCTTGAGCCGTCCGAAGCTCTTGCTCGCGTTTGCAAGTTCCTCGAGGCGGGCAGCCGCCGCTTCGGCCTCGGGCCCCTCCCCCTCCGCCTTCGCGGTGAGGTCGGCGATGTAGGCGTCGTATGCCGCATCAAGTTCGTCGTCATATCCGCCGTGCAGGCTGCACACAAATTTATCCGCGCGCTCATAGAGGTCGGAAGACTTCTGCCCGCGGTGCGAGATGATGAGCGGGGTACGCGCTTCATCGATGAGGATGGAGTCCACCTCATCGACGATGGCGAAGTTGAGTTCGCGCTGGACCATGTCCTTGAGGGCATAGGTGAGGTTGTCGCGCAGATAGTCGAAGCCGAACTCATTGTTGGTCCCGTAGGTGATATCCGCCTGATAGGCCGCCCGCTTGTCGTTTTCGGGCATCCCGGGGACGACGACGCCCACAGTGAGCCCCATGAAGCGGTGCACCTTGCCCATCCACTCTGCGTCGCGGCGGGCGAGGTAGTCATTGACCGTGACGATGTGCACGCCCCGACCCGAGAGGGCCTCGAGATAGGCGGGAAGGGTCGCGACGAGCGTCTTGCCTTCACCTGTCTTCATCTCGGCAATGCGCCCCTGGAAGAGGCAGATGCCGCCCACGATCTGCACGTGGAAGTGTTTCATGCCGAGCACACGCCAGCTTGCTTCGCGAAGCGCGGCGAATGCGTCGTAGAGAATATCGTCGAGCGTTTCACCCTTTGCGAGGCGCTCCTTGAAGACGGCGGTCTGCGCGCGCAGCTCGTCGTTTGACATTGCCTGATACTTGGGCTCGAGCTTCTCGACCTCATAGGCCATCTTGTCGAGTTTCTTGAGGCTCTTGCGCCCGTCGCTGTTCTTGATAAAGGAAATCAGTCCCATGCTCATTCACTCCGTTGTCGCGCACCGTACAATGCGCAGAAATATCACTATACTATTTTACTATACTTTACGGAAAAGTCAAAGCGTTTTTCGGCGATTTCCGAAAATTTCACCCCAGACTGTCCGAATTTTTCCCGCAAAAGGGCGCATCTGCCCCACCCAGCGCCCGAAAAATGCAAAAAACGCCCGCACGCTCTTCCGTGCGGGACGCCTTCTTGGGATCTTTTACGCTTCCTCCTCCGCGGAAGGAGCGGACGGTACGACCCGCTCCGACTCCTTCGCCTGCTCATAGAGGTCCTTTGCGATGCGCTCGGGCACATCGGTCTGCATCAGCGAGGCGCCCGCCTTGGCAAGTGTGCGGAGCTGCTCGGCATTTTCCACCTCGGCGGCATCGACGCGCACTTTGCCCCCCGAGGCGCGCATCGCCCGCAGCACGAGCTCGGTCTCCCCTCTCACGCACACGGCATTTGCCTTCCCCTCCGCGGCGGCGCGGGCACCGAGCGCGACTTCCTCCTCTCCGAGCGTATGGTCCTCGAGCGAGACCACGACGGGCAGTTTCTTCGCGGCGCGGCGGATCTTCTTGACCTCCCGCTTCAGGTAGGAGGAGTTGGCCGCCCTGAGCGCGGAATAGGAGAGCACGAGTCTTATCTCGCGTGCGCCCTGCGAGATGGCCTTCTTCGTCTCCAGTTTTTTGACGGGGATGAGCATCTCCCCCGTCCCGCCAACGAGGCAGATGACGCCCGTCTCGCTCCCCGCGAGGTGCTTTTTCGCCGCCACGACTCCCGTAGGGGCCACGAGCACGCCATAGGCATTGAACTTGCGTGCGCTCTCGCAGGCCGATTTGAGGGCGAAGCGGTCGGTCTCCCGCCGCGACGCATTCACCGTGATCTTGTGCAGGAGCACGCCGATCTCCGCCTCCCGCCTCGTTCGTTTGAATTCTCCGTATTCCACGGCCTCCGCCGCAGAGAGTATTGTCCCTTCCATGCCCGTAGATTTCCCGAAAATGCGGGGAAATATTCCCGCTTTGCGCAAAATATGACAGTTGCGGTGTGATACAATGAAGGCATGATCCAATGGTTGGGGTTTCTCTATACACTTCTTCTGCTCGTCGGCTGTTTCTTTGCGGTCCATTTCTTCAAGCTGGCGGTCTTCGGCTATCGCGCGCGAAAAAACCTTCCTCCCGAAACGCCCAAGCCCGAACAGCCCAAGCCGGAGCCCGTCTACTTTATCGTGGAAAAAAAGAAGAAGCGCACGAAGGCGTCTTATTCCGAACCGAAGCAGATCTCATTCAAGGAATGAGCCGAAGGGCCATGGGTCATAGGGAAAGAGCGGGGCACAGGGCTCCGCTCTTTTTCGCAGAATGGATCAGTCTTCGTAATGCTCGACGTTCTGTCCCGAATCCCAGAGCCGCTCGAGGTAGTAAAAGAGACGGCTCTCTTCATTGAAGATGTGCACGACGACATCGCCGTAGTCGAGCACCCCCCAGCGTCCCTCGCGCATCCCCTCGGTGCGGACGGGCGCCATGCCGTGCTTTTTCTTGAGGGTCTCCTCGAGATGGTCACCGAGAGAGCGCACCTGTGTGGACGAGGTCCCGCTCGCGATGACGAAGTAACTGCACATCACCGTCTGCTCGGAGATATTCAGAATGACGATATCCTTTGCCTTCTTCTCCGAGAGTGCCGCCGCGCATGCTCTTGCCAGTTCATAACTTTCCATTTTTTCTCCTCCTTCGTCGGTTTTGATATAAATTTGCGGGTTTATGCCTGACATAATACCTCACAAAGTCGCTGAAATCAGCCTCTAAGCGCCTCTTTCGCCCAGAGATAGGCCTCTTCCGTGAACGGATAGATGGGTCTTCCCGTCTCCTTCAGATAGCGGATCTGCTCCTTGAGCGCCTCGCAGAGGCACCTGTCGAGGTCCTCCCAAAAGAGTGCGCGCAGGCGGTCCACTCCCTCATAGGAGCGCGCCTCCTCCAGCATATCGGAGAGGAAGATGAGCTTCTCGAGCTCCCCCATCTCGGGACGGCCGCTCGTGTGGTAGCGGATGGCGTCGAGCACTTCGCCGTCCGAGACCTCAAACTCGTGTTCGGCGAGATAGGCCCCCACGAACTGATGCAGGACGGGCGCGGGAACACCTTCGGGGGCACTCCACTCGTCCAGAAGCGGATCAAGCGGAGAGATGTACTTTCCGCAGTCGTGGAGCATGGAGGCGAGAAGCGCCTTTTCCTCCGCGACGCCGAGCCCCTTTGCACGTCGGCAGGCGAGTTTTGCCACGCGGTAGCTGTGATCGCGCCGCTCGGGCTTCTCGAGATAGAGCGCCCGCTCCGCATTGGGATAGCGGTAGAGTTTTTTCTCGCGGATATAGGAGAGGACCCCCTCGTCGAGTGCACAGGCATCTCTCATCGCGGGAAATGCAAGCGCCACGCGAAGATCGGTCGACGAGACCGCACCGCCGATATAGGGCACGGAGACAAAGTCTTTGCCGAAAACTTCCCGAAATTTCCCGTGATAGAGATCGGGAATCGCCTGCTCTCTTCCGCAGGCGGCGATCGTCACGCAGCGCACGATCTCTTCGGGCCGATACCAGTCGAAAAAGGAGGTAAGCATATCCGCGCCGAGGAGAAAATAGCGCTCGGCATCGGGATAGGCCTCCTGCAGACGGCGGCAGGTGAGATAGGAATAGCTCGTTCCGCCCGCCGCGATCTCCTCGTCGCTCACCTCGACTTCGGGGAGAGTGCGGAAAGCGACACGGCACATCGCGAGACGGTCTTCCTCCGATGCATGCGCCCCGCCCCGCTTGTGCGGCGCGAGAAAGGAAGGGATGACGAGCACCTTATCGAGATGAAGATACTCGATCGCCGCCCTGACGAGAGCGACGTGCTCCCCATGCGGAGGATCGAAGGAACCGCCGAAAATTGCAATCTTCATGGTGCTATTTTACCATATTTTTTCCCGCTTGACAAGACTATCCGAACAAATTCCCGTCAAAAATATTTCCATGAAACATCTCGACCTCCCGCTCATCGCGGATACCTTTTTCTATACCTCCGCGGCCTTCCTCGCCTCGATCGCCGCCCTTCGCTATTTCGGCCTCTCTCTGCCCCTCGCCGCGGCGGCCGCAGCCCTCATTGCCCTCGCTGCGGGGACGGGATGTGCGCTCTTTCTCGGCTTTCGCCATAAAAAACGCGCCATGACACGGGCGGAAACGGAGAAGCGGGACGCCCTCCTTCTGCACCTCGCCCTCGAGCGAGAAGACAGGGTCCGCGCACAGCTTGCCCGCGCCTACGAGGCGGATGGGAAAAAGGTCTCAAATGACGAGGAACTCTATGCGGACGGCGAGCGGGTCGTTCCACTCTTTACGATGGAGCCCGTGACCGCCGATACCGTGGCGAGCCTCATCAGGCGGTACGGAGAAGAGCCCTTTACCCTGCTCGTCAACAAGCTGACCGCGGAGGCCGAAAAGCTGCTCCGCTCCTTCGGAAAGCGGGCCGTCCGCGGCGACGAGGTCTACGCGCTGTTCCGCCGCACCGACACCTTCCCCGCGCCGATGCTGCTTTCAAACCTTCCCCGTCCGAAATGGCGGGTGCGCTTTCGAGCAGTCTTCTCGAAGAGGAGCGCCCGCCCCTTCTTCATCAGCGGCGCCCTCCTCCTCATCATGAGCCTCTTTACCTTCTTCCCGCGCTACTATCTCATCACGGGATCCGTCCTCCTCGTCCTCTCCGTCATCTTGCGGTTTTTCGGCAAAGATATTCCCATGTTTGAATAGTATTATTCGTCGCATATTACTTCGCAAAGATAGCAAAAAGACCCCGCCGAGGGGCCTTTTTACATGTTTTGGACTATTTTATGCCTCTTTGGGCAAGAGCTCCGCGATACACCTGCCGATCCGCGAGATGATGTCCGAGGCGTCGGGCGAATACTCCCCTTCCTCCCTTGCGGCGAGTTCTCCCGCCTTTCCGAGGAGATAACACGAGGCGACGGCGGCCTCATAGGGCTTCAGTCCGCGCGCCATCGTCCCGGCGAGAAGGCCCGAGAGCGCATCGCCGCTCCCTCCTTTCGCGAGGACGGGCGAACCCGTGAGATTGATCGCGGCACGGACTCCGTCCGAGATCACGGAGCGATTATTTTTGAAGACGACCGCGATGCCGTACTCCTCCGCAAACCGCCTTGCCGTGCCCACGGGATCGGCAAGCAACTCCCCTACCGACTTGCCCGTAAGCCGCGAAAATTCGGCGGGATGGGGCGTGGCGATGACCTCTGCTGCGGCGGTCTTCAGGCGGCTCACTTCACCGCGGCGGGCGAGGACATTGAGCGCGTCCGCATCGAGGAGAAGCTTCCCGCGGTACTCCTCGAGGAGTCGGAAGAGAAGCTCCGCCGTCTTCTCGCACACGAGCGCGCCCATGCCGAATGCCAGCGCATCGCACCTCTTCACCTCCTCGAAGTCGAGCTCGGAAAGGATACAGACGGGGAGGCGGGCGGCCGCCTCGTAGAGTGCCCCTTCCGAAGGATACCGCTCGGGCGGCAAAAAGAGCTTCGTGTAGCCCGCGCCCGACTTCAGCGCCGCGCTCGCCGCGAGGATGGGCGCACCGAGAGAGCCGTAGCCTGCCACGATGCCGACGGTTCCATAGCTTCCCTTGTGGGAGTGCGACCTGCGTCTCGGAAAGAATGCGGCGAGATCCTCTCGCTCGTAGACCTCCGTGCCCTTCCCGAAGAAGATGCCGATGTCGGCGACAAAGATCTTCCCCGCGAGGTCGGCGCCGTCCGCGAGGAGCAAAGCTTCCTTCAGCCCGCCCATAGTGAGCGTCTCATCGGCCCGCACGGCGCGGTCCGCAAGGCCGCCCTCTCTCAGTCCGCTCGGGAGATCGCATGCGATGACATACGCGCCGCTTCCATTGATGAAGTCGATGAGGGCGAGGGCGTCTTCCGTGAGCGGGCGGGAAAGCCCCGTCCCGAAGAGGCAGTCCACGATGAGCGGATACTTTCTCTTCGGGATCCTGCCGAGGACCTCGCCGCGGTAGCGCGCCTTCTCGAGCTGCGCCGCCTCGGAGAAAGAGGAAGAGAGTGTGAGCACGGCCACTTGAATTCCGTCTTCATGAAGGATGCGCGCCGCCGTCCAGCCGTCGCCGCCGTTATTTCCGCCGCCGACGACGAAGAGGCACTCGTCCGCGCCCGTGAGTTCCATGGCGGCCCTGACTTCCGCCGCAAGCGCACTGCCCGCGCGCTCCATGAGGGAGAGGACGGTCTCACCCGAGCCGATCGCCCGCCTTTCCGCCTCCACGATCTCCGAAAAGGAATATGCGTATTTCATGCTCCCTCCAAAATAATTGCGATCTCTCCGCTTGAGAGCGCGCGCATCCTTCCGCCGCGGTCTATCACGAGCCTGCCGTCTTCGAGGACGTCTGCCGCGACGGCGACATAGGTTTCCTCTCCCTCCGTCACGCGGACGGGCTTCCCGAGAAAACGCATGTGCGCCTTATAATAGGCAAAGTCGGCCTCTTCCGCAAAATGTGCGAGGAGGCGCTCTGCCGTCTCCGCGACGTCATAAGAATTTCCCGTCTCGAGGTGGATGGAAGTCGCGATCCCGCCCAGCCGCGAGATATCGTTTTTGACATTGAGCCCGATGCCCGCGATGGTATAGTCGAGCTTCTTTCCGCGGATGCCGCTCTCGACGAGGATGCCGCAGAGCTTTCTCCGCGCCTCTCCCGCGAGGATGTCGTTCGGCCACTTGATCTCAACATCGGCGCCGAGCTCTTCCGCCGTGCGGCAGACTGCCACCGCCGCGCGCACCATGACGTCATGCACCGAGGCCGCAGGCACGCCGTTGTAAAAGTTGAGGACGGAGAGATAGAGCCCGCCTGCCTCCGAGAGGAAGGAGCGGCCCTTGGTTCCCCGTCCGCCCGTCTGGATGGCCGCCGTGACGGCGACGTCTTCCCGCGCAGAGAGCAAGGTCTTGCAGTAGAGATTGGTGGAGTCCACGCTGTCTAACGAGATCCGACGCATTTCAGTCGTCCTCCCTGTATTCCTCGAGGGCGGCACGGGCCGTCTCGTAGTCAAATCCCTTGGAGATGAGGTGCGCATATGCCTTCCTGTAGACATTGGCGTCGGAAAGGTCCTTTCCGCGCAGATATTTTCCGAGGGTGCGCCTGCACGTCTCATGTTCGTCCACGCCCTCGAGCGCCGCACGGGCGCTCTCGTCGTCTACCCCCTTGCGCCTGAGTTCGAGCGCGATGAGCTTCTTGCCCTTGCGCTTTGCTGCGCTCTCGGTGTACTGTGCGGCGTACTGCGCGTCGTCGAGATAGCCGTAACCTTTGAGCTTCTCGATGACATAGGAGATGACCTCCTCGAGATAGCCCTTTCGCTTCAGGTATTCCCTCACGTCCTTTTCCGTCTTCATGGAGGAGGTGATGTGCAGAAGCGCCTTGTCGAGCGCCGAACTCTTTTCGCTCTCGAGCTGCATGGCGGAGAGCTCCTCTTCGGTGACCTGCATGCCCACCTTCAGACGGTTCAGCGCCACCGTCTCGAGCTTCATGCCGCAATAAAACCGTCCGTCCACCTCGATATTGCAGCGGGCGGCGTCATGTTTTTGGGGAGTGATCGATGTGATGCGTCCCATGGGAGTCTCCTGTCCTCTCTCTGATTCGGTTCGTCAGTCTGTGAAAGTTTGAAAAATTTTTCGCGTTCCTATTGACAAATTGACAAACTGCAAAATCTATGGTATCCTCGGCTCAGAAGCAAATGAATTGCTCCAAATGAGGGAGGTGCCTTATGAAAAAATTCGTGACCGCGATACTTTTGCTCCTGCCGCCCCTCTGTTTCCTCTTCCCCTACCATCTGTGCCCCGAAGCGACGCTTGAAAGCGGGGGGACATTCAGTCCGAGCCTGAACGCCGAGATGGACATTACCCTCGACTATGAGGACTGCAAGGCATTTTACTCCGCGCTCGGCCGCGACGATGTCTCCTTTGACGACGAAGCGCAGTCCATCACTCTTCCCCTCATGAAGTGGCAGCAAGAGAGCACTGTGGCCGATCCCCACCTGCCGAGACCCGTGGAGGGAGAGGCGATCCAAATGACCGTGGGAGAAAAGCTTACCTTCCGATAAATCGAGCCCTGACCTCTTTTAAGCTTGCGGGCGGCATCACTTGCCGCCCGTTTTTTGTGCTATTTTACGCCGTATTCGGGCCAGACTCTGTTCTTTTGGAACCAGTCGGTATCCTTCAGGAGGGTATCGTTATGGCTGCAGTGCACCGAAAATTCCCCACCGTTCGAGGTAAAAACAATGTTGCCGTTCATCGAAGTATAGCCCCACTTGGAACCGTCGGGCTCGGCATCGGTCGCAAGCGAAGTCACGTAAATATTCTTCGTATAGCGCGCCACGCGGTCGATCATCGCCTGCGCGGGGAAGGTATTTCCCTTGTCTTCAGTATATTCGGGAGAGCCCGCACAACAGCAGACGACGACGTATTCGGGCCGAATGACGGACAGAAGTTCCTCGCTTGATGCCGTGTAGCTCCCGTGATGGCCGCCCTTGAAGAGTTTGCAGACGGGGAGCCTGTTCTCCTCGACGAGGCTCTTCTCCCCCTCCTTTTCGAGGTCACCCGTAAAGAGATAGTGCTCTTTCCCGTTTGTGACCATGAGGCAGACCGAGTAATTATTTTCGTTGCTCGAATTTTCCTCGTAGAAGCGCTGGTAGAGGATCTCCATCGTGATCCCTTCGCCGAGCGCATAGCTCCTCTTTGCATCGTCCGTCTCGCGATAGCACTGCAGGGCGGTATAGTGCTTCGCGCCCGCCTCCACTTCGGCGTCCCGCGCGGCGACATAGTCGCGATAGATCTTCGAGGTGCTGTTCGTCATCGGAAAGTCGATGATGGTCTTACACTCGAAGCGCGCGAAGATGCCCGCGGCGGAAGATGTGCCTACAAAGGCCGCGATGTGGTCCTGATGGGCATGCGTCGCCACGACATACTCGAGCACGCCGTCTGTGCAGTATCTCCCGAGATAGTCGCAAATTGCCTTTGCACTGCTCTCCCGCGAGCCCGCATCGATGAGCACCTCGGTATCTCCCGCCTTCAGGAGGATACAATCCCCCGCGTATTGATTTCCGAGCTCTAAAAAGTGAACGGAAAATTCTCCCTCGTAGACGGGCATCTCCTCGCGGAAACGGCGAAGGTACAGCCACGACGCGGCGAGGGCGATAAGGAGGACGAAGAGGAGGATGAGGGTCCCGTAGCGGCTTCCCCGCTTTTTACCATGCTTTGCCAATCTCTTTCTCCGAAGCCTTTACAGCGTCACGCCGTTCTTTTTGAGGAGCTCGCGTGCCGACTCCACGCTGTCCACTCCCGTCCTGTTCTTGATGGGCGCAAATTCATGCTCGCGCACCACCTCAAACGAGAGGCAGCTCCCCATGAGGTGCACCATGTCGAGGATGAGCGTCTCGAACTTGTAGCCGTTTTCCGTATCGGGCTTTACGAGCACGCCGTCCTTCAGACAGGGTATTTTTTTCTTTGCGATATGCACGGGGATCTCCCTTTCCGCGATCTCCCTGAGCCTGTCCGCACGGAAGAGGTAGTTGAGCGTGACGCCCTGCCGAAAGACGAGTTTTCCATCCCCATCTCTGCGATTTGCCATCTCGGGCGTGAGCTCGTAGTACTCTATGACAGAGGGCAGGCCGTCCTCGAGGCAGAGGACCCCCACGCGCTCCTCGGGGTACGCCTTTGAAACGACCTTGGAGCCGCACATCATGCCGCTTGAGATCGTCGCGCCCAAAAAGGCGGGGTCGGCGATCCGCTGCAGGACATTGTCCACCGCGAAGACATTGTACCACTTCACATCGGGGAAGTCCTCGTCCGCGTGCGCCCGCACCATCGACGAATACCATCCGCCGTTCCCATTGGGCGAGAGTGCCGGCACGCCGCGTGCCTCCCAGATCGCCTTGCCCGAAAAGTCGACGCAGGGCGCCATGTCCTGAATAAAGAAGCGGACATATGCCTCGGGATAGCCGAAATAGGCGTGCTCCTTCAGAAAGGCGCGCGTCGCGGCGTCATTTTTCTCACTCGTCATGATGAGGAGGGGCACATAGGCGCCAGCAAGGTCCGTGACTTCGGTGAGATTGCGGATGAGCTGCTCGAAGATATAGAGCGGATGGGTGATGCCGAGATCGTAGCACCCCTTGGGCGCATCCGACCCGAGGCGGGTCCCCTGCCCGCCCGCGAGGAGCACGGCGGCGACTTCTCCCGCGCGGATGGCGGCGATGCCGCGTGCCATAAATTCTTCACGGTGCCCTTCTATCTCCTCGATGCCGAGCCCGCCGATGGGCGTAATTTCCCCGCGCGGAGCTTCCCCTCTTTCCCCAAGTCTTGCGATGACCGACCAGTCGACCCTCTCCGCAAGTTCGAAAAACGCTTTCTTCTCCCCTTCGGTGAGGTCGCTTTCGAGCAGATGTCCCTGTCCGTACTTTCGGAGCGTTCTCTCGATCTCTTCCATGCCCTCCTCCTTTGCGCCGCCTCACGCAGGCGCCTTCGGAATATCCATCACTATTATAAATAAAACGGGAGGGATTGTCAATCCCTCCCGCCGAATTTCGCAAGATGAACTTTACTTTTCCTCTTCGGGGACGAAGATCTTCTGCGGCTTTGCATCGGGGGTATGGACATCCACCTGCGGGAAGGGAATGCGGATCCCCTTCTCATCGAAGAGGCACTTGACCTCCCTTCTCAGGTCGCGCTGGACCTGATAGAAGTCCACCTCCTTGCAGGTGGCGCCGAGGAGTACGTTGACGCCCGAATCGGCGAGAGCATCTACGCCGCAATAGTCGGGGCCCGAGATCATGTTCGGGATATTTTCCCTGATCCTGTCGCGGTTTTCCGCTATGATCTTCTCGACCTCACGCAGATCCTCTTCGTAGGCGACGCCGACCGTGATCATGGGGTAAGAATATTCGCGGCTCTGGTTGATAAAGACCTTGATAGTGCTGTTATTCGCCACGCGGATATCGCCGCTGTAGTTGATGAGGCGGGTATTGCGGATACCGATCTCCTGCACGGTGCCGCGCCAGCCGTCGATGGTGACGACGTCCCCCACCTCAAGCGTGCCGTCACCCACGAGGAAGACGCCTGCGACGACGTCGGCGATGAGGCTCTGCATTCCGAGACCGACGATAAGCGTGACCACTCCGGCGCCTGCGAGGAGGGCTCCCACGTCCACGCCCCATACGGCGAGGATGGCGATGAGGCCGATGAAACAGATGATGACCTTTCCGATGCTCGACACGAGCTTGCCCACGGTGATCCGACGCGGCGTTCCTCTGCAGATCTTCTCCGCGACAAAGCAGAAGACGTACAGAAAGAGCAGGGTGATGAAGAGGACTTCTACC
This sequence comes from uncultured Clostridia bacterium, assembly GCA_947597925.1. GTDB lineage: Bacteria > Bacillota > Clostridia > Christensenellales > Borkfalkiaceae > Gallimonas. Next base: position 78,526 of record CANQFA010000004.1, read on the forward strand.
GTGCCGAAGATGCGCGGAACGGAGCTCACGAGCGCCACAAGCAGGGCATTGTCCGATTCGAACTGTTTGACCCAGCCCGTCTCCCCGTACAGTTCGTTGTAGAAGACGAACGAGAGTACGGTGACGACGAAGAAGATCCCCAAAAAGACGAGCCCGACGATGGTACGCTTGTTCATCTTCTTCTTGATCTTCGCTTCAGCGTCTTTGATGTCCTTTTTAATATCCATAATAACTCCTTCGGGCCCCTTTTTCTCAAGTACAGCCCTTATAACTCAAAGCAAGTCCCCCCTCCGATGTCTCGCGGTAGCGCGCCGAGAGGTCCTTCCCCGTCTCGTACATGGTCCGCACCACGGTATCGAAGGAGATCTTTCGCGTCCCCGAGAGCACGCGCGCAAGGTCGGCAGATGCAAGCGCACGCAGGGCGGCGACGGCATTGCGCTCGATGCAGGGGATCTGCACATACCCGCCCACGGGATCGCAGGTGAGACCGAGCTGGTGCTCAAGGGCGATCTCGGCGGCATACTCCGTCTCGACGAGGGAGGCATTGAAGAGCCTGCAGACGGCCGCTGCGGCCATGGAAGTCGCCGTTCCGACCTCTGCCTGACAGCCCGCCTCGGCCCCGCTCACAGAGGCATTTTGCTTGACGGTCACCCCGACAAGCCCCGCCGTCGCAAGCGCCGCCACGATGCGCCGCTCGGAAAAGCCGTATTTTCCCCCAAGGTAGTGCAGGACCGCGGGCAAGACTCCGCTCGCCCCGCAGGTGGGCGCCGTGACGATGGTCCCGCCGCTCGCATTCTCCTCCGAGGTCGCGAAGGCGAAGGCGCACACGAGGCGCTTTTCGCGCGCCGCGGGCTCCTCCTCTTCCGGGATGGTCTCAAAGAGCGTCTTTGCCTTGCGCTCCACGCCGAGGCTTCCGGGAAGTTTTCCCGAGGCGGCCAGCCCGCGCTTGACCGTCGCCGTCATGGAGGCATAGACTTCGCGGAGGAAGTCATAGATCCCGCCGTCCTCGAAGTCATAGACGACCTGCTCGGGTGCACAGTTGTGCTCGCGGCAATAGGTGAGGATCTCGTCGAAATTTCGGAAGGGATAGATCGTCTCCGCCGCCTGCCTCTTCTCTCCCTCCTTGAGGATGGTCCCGCCGCCGATGGAGAGATAGCGCTGCCGCCCGATGACGAGATCGCCCTCCTTCGCCTCGAAATCGAGGGTATTGGGGTGCGGAAGCTCCTTTTTCTCGGGGTCGAAGAGGACCTCGACGGGCCGCGGGAGGGCCTCGGTGACGGCTACGTCGGTGAGATGCCCCTTGCCCGTAAGCGCCAGGGAACCGTAGAGTGTGACACGAAAGGAGGTCGCCTGCGGATAACTTGCGGCGAACTCATGCGCCGCGCGGGCGGGCCCCATCGTGTGCGAACTCGACGGACCCCTTCCGATCTTATAGAGTTCGCGGAGAGATTCCATGTCGTCCTCCCAAAATTTTTCCGAAAACCGCACATACTGCGTGCATATGGTATTTCTCTATCTCCTCTTGACCGTCTATATCGTCGCAATCAACTTTTACGGGTTTCGCTTTCTCAAGCAGCAGCGGGACAATGTGGATGCGGGCGGATGCCCGGGAGGCGACGGAAAGCTCTATCTCACCGCCTTTCTCGGGGGCGCGCCCGGCGTCTATGTGAGCATGTTTGCCATGCGCTACCGCCTCGGCAGCCTCGCGCTGATGATCTTCCTGCCCCTGCTCTCGGTCTTCAATGTCTATTGCTACTACCTCGCATTCCGCAGTATCTGGCTCTTTCTGTGAGACTTCAGCGGCGGAAGGTCGCGTCAAGGAATTTTGCCACGCCGTCCTCTTCGGCATAGCCGATGACCCCCGTCGCCTTCTCCTTGAGCCAGGCGTCGGCGTTCATGACGGCATATTTCTCCTCGCAGATGTCGAACATATCCGAATCGTTTGAAGTGTCGCCGAAGCAGATGACACGATCACAGCCGAGGTAGCCGCGCAGGAAGCGGACGCCGTTTGCCTTATTCGCGGCGCGGGGAAAGATCTCCATCCAATAGTCGGTCTGATAGGTCTCCTGATGGAAGATGCACACGAAGCGCGGATCGTATTTCAGGATATCCCATGCCCTTTCGAGCTGTTCGCGCGGGCCGATGCACTTTACATAGAAGACGGCGCCGCCGAAGAACTCCTCCTTGCTGTGCGCGGGAAGAAGACGGTCATCCCCTCTCCTCCTGTAGAGATAGCGGCGGATGCCCTCCGTCTCCCTGCCCTCTGCCCAGACGATGCGCTCCTTCCCCGGAATGGCGCTGAAGACGACCGCGGGAATGCGGAACTCGGTGAGGACGCGGCAGACATCTTCCTTCCACGCCTCCTCGAAGACATGGCAGGCGATGGTCTCTCCGCTCCCGTAGTCATAGATGAGCCCTCCGTTATAGAGGATGGCGGGGATGCGGAGATCGAGACCTTTTACCGCGCGCAGGGCGCTGCCTGCCGATCTCGCCGAGGCAAGCGTAAAGATCATCCCGCTGCCGATGAGATCATTGAGCCGCGCGATGCTGTAATCGGACACGCACTCCTTGCTGGTGAGCAGTGTCCCGTCCAAATCGGATACATAGAGAGTCTTCATAGTCCCATATCTTCCTGTCGCGAATATTATACCATACCTTCCCGAAAAAAGTCCCCATTTTCTCCCGATTTTTTTGCGGATTTTCAAAATTTTTCCCGAAAGCGCGCCTGCCCGTACGCCAAAGCCCTCCGCACCCTTGCAATCTCCCTCTCTTTTTGGTATAATATTGCCGAGATCCGAAAAGGAGGAGAGCATGAAACAGGCCTTCAATCCCTATCTGCCGTCCTATGAGTATATCCCCGACGGCGAACCTCATCTCTTCGACGGCCGCGTCTATGTCTATGGCTCGCACGACAAGTTCGACGGCGCGTCCTTCTGCCTCAATGACTATGTCGCATGGTCGGCGCCCGCAGACGACCTCGCCGACTGGCGGTATGAGGGCGTCATCTTCCGCCGCGGACAGGACCCCGACGGGAAGCCCGGCATCATGAACGCCATGTATGCGCCCGATGTGTGCCGCGGCCCCGACGGGAGGTACTATCTCTACTACTTCATCGGCTATAGGGGACTCATCTCCGTCGCGGTGTGCGATACGCCCGCGGGCAGCTACGAATTCCTCGGGCATGTCCGCTATCCCGACGGGACGCTGCTCGGCAAGAAGGGAGAACCTCTTCAGTTCGATCCCGGCGTCTTCGCGGACGACGACGGAAAAATTTATCTGTATACGGGATTCGGGCCCGTCCGCTATCCCGCCTTTCTCCTCGGCGGCCATAGGCCCTCCGCGCACGGCGCCATGGGCTTTGAGCTCGAGCGGGACATGCTCACCTTAAAGAGCGGGCCCGCCTACATCGGCGTCAAGGGAAGACCCGAGGGCAAGGGGACGCCCTATGAGGGGCACGAGTTCTTCGAGGCGAGCAGTCTTCGAAAATTCGGCGGGAGATATTACTTCATCTACAGCTCCTTCCGCGGGCATGAACTGTGCTGGGCGGTCAGCGATTCTCCCCTCTCGGGATTTGAATACGGCGGGACACTCGTCTCAAACGGCGATGTGGGTCTCGGCGGCATCACCGAAAGAGATGCCCTCAACTATCTCGGAAATACGCACGGCAGCGTCATCGAAATCGGCGGGAAATATTATGTATTCTATCATCGCCATACCAACCGCCACGCCTTTTCGCGGCAGGCCTGTGCCGAGCGCATCTCCTTCGAAGACGGCCGCTTTACGCAGGCGGAACTTACGAGCTGCGGACTCAACGGCGGTCCCCTCGAGGGGCGGGGAGAATATGAGGCGCGCATCGCCTGCGGACTCTACAGCAGGAGCGGGAGCTATTTTTCGGGTGTCATGAAAAAGCCGAAGGGAAAGCGCCCCTACTTCACCCAGTCGGGGAAGGACAGGGACTGCGATCCCGACCAATACATCGCAAACTTCCGAGAGGGCTCCACGGCGCTCTTCCGCTATTTTTCCTTTGACGACGTCACTTCGGCGGGCGTTCGGATCCGCGGCAAGGGCGGCGGAAAGATCCTCTTCCGCACGGAAAGGGACGGAGGTCCCGCTGCAGTGATCGAGATCCCCCGCGGAGAGGGTGAGCGCGTCCTCGAAGCGCCCTTTTCGGCAAAAGGCGTAAAGCCCCTCTACGTCTCCTATGCGGGTGCGGGAAAGGTCGACCTCCTCGCCGTCATCTTCTCGTGATATCGGTTTTATGCAAAATTATATATCGTGTATAAAATCGGTTGACATTTCCGAGAATTTACGTATAATATAGTTAGGATTGATACGAATGGCAGAAAATTCGCCCTCGCCTGCCGCACCGCACGTCGGCGCGATAGAGGGACTGGGCGTCCTCTCTATCATCCGATCCTTTGACAGCAGAAAATCGCCTTAGCTGCAAAATAATGACGGGTGCCCCGCTTGACGGGGATGGCGTCCGTCCAAAGGGAGACCTCCGAGTTTTTTCGGAGGTTTTTTCATGATTTCCGCAAGGTGAATATTAGATAGACAATATTATGCGACCATGCATGGAAAAGTATTGACATTTCCGAGAATTTGCGTATAATAGAGATACAAGGTTTCTATGAAGTAGCAGAAAATCTGCCTCGGCTGCCGCAAAAAGCGTTTTGCTTTGCGCGATGAAGGAGACCCGTGGAAAACGGTGTGGGCAGTCCTTCCATAGAGACCTTTTTCATGCCCTTTTTCTGCCATATTACATTGACATTTTTGAAAATACGAGTATAATAGAATCCGGAGGGCTGATTGACGACAGAAATTATGCACCGCGCTCGCTGTCACAAGAAATGGAAGGAACCGCGCGGCTTCCCGATCAGTCCTTGTTTATTGCTGCTTGGTGTATTATAAGAGCTGAAAGACGGTTGCATAGGGAAATCTGCCTATGCGTAAAAGTCGATCAAGAAACTCGCACCGACTGATCCGTCTTCTCCTCTTATATCGCTGAAACATATAAAAACATAAATATATAAGAACAGCCTCCGACGGGGAATTCCTCGCGGAGGCGGTCATTTTTGAATGGAAATTTTCATTCGGTGAGATTGATGGACCCCACGAACATGGCGGCAATCTTGTCTGCGGGCTCCTTGCAGCCGCTGTCAAGCCACGCCATGGACACATTGAAGATCATCCCCGCGAAGAGATAGGGCTCATAGAGGCTGCTTCTGTCGGGATATTCCGCCCGGAAGGTCTCAACCATCTCCCTGTTGAGAAAATCGAGATAGAGATATTCGAGGTGCGCCCGCCGCAGGAGCCGAAAGCACTCCTTGTTTCTCTGAAATTTTTCAAATACGCTCTTTGCGACCCCGACATAGTCGGCCCTGCATCTCGGATAGTAATGCTGCTCGAAGAGAAATTCTTTCGTGTTATGTGTGAAGTAAAATTCAATTACTTCTTCCTTGCTCTTGAAATAGCGGTAAAAGGTCGCCCTTCCCACGCCTGCCTTTTCTGCGATATCCGTGATGCTGATCTTGGCATATTCGTGCTCGTTCATGAGCTTAAAGAGCGCCTCTACGATATAGTGCCGCGTATATTCCTCGGGCGCATATTCCATGATACGATCCTCCCCTCTCTGTCTCATTTCGGCGGACACTTCGGCGCACTTTGTCTCATCCCCCTTTCAGACGCTTGATATTTTTTCCGCTTTCCTATATGATACACTTGTCTTACGAAAAAGTCAACCGAAACGCGCGTCGGTCGGCAAGGCGCAAGACAAAATTATCATAAGGAGTAATAGGAAGATGCAAGAAAAAGATTTTGTGACCTATGAGTACAAGACGGTATCGATCGATGCAAAGGATCGGGCAAAGGCCATGGATCTGTATGAGGCATTCGGTTGGGAGATCACGGGAACCACGGCCTCTGCGGCGGGTGGCATGATGCTCTCGCTCAGACGGGACAGAAAGCAGAGACATAAGCAGGAACTCGACAGACTCGAGCGGCAGGCTGAGGAGACCATGGAGACGATTGGCGGACTTCAGAAGTCCAAGACCCGCGGCGCAAGTGTCTTTGCCTACATTTTCGGAAGTGCGGCGGCGCTCGTCCTCGGAGGTGGAATGTGCCTCACGATGCTCATCGAAAACAGCATTCCCGCACTCATCGGAGGCATCGCGCTCGGCATTGCCGGACTTGTCCTCTGCGGCGTGAACTACTTTATCTATTCCAAACTCGTTTCAAAGAAGACAAAGGAAGTCCTGCCCATCATTGACCAGACGGAAGAAAAACTCGCAGACCTTCTCGAAAAGGGAAATGGGCTGCTGCGCACCGAGATCATCTGACTCGATTTGACGAAATCCCGAAAAGAGAAGTCCGATCATGAGAACTTTTATCCGCAAATACAGAGAGATGTCATTTGAAGAGAGGACGATATGGAAGACCATAGTCGGTCTGTGTCTCTCTGCCCTTCTCGCTTGCGGAAAGCTCGTGATCGGACTTTTTACGGACTATAACCTGATCAGCATTGCCGTCTATACATTCGGCATCCTGCTCGCGAAATTCGAGTGTGTATTGGGCGCCAGGTCGGACAAGATGCCCTTCGAAAGGCGCAATCTGCTCATCGCCGTCTTCCTCTTTTTGTCGAGCCTCATCTATATCGGCTTCATGTGCAGGATGTTCTTCATCGAGCGTAGGCTTAAAGATAACAGCCTTTCCTATGTCGTGCTCCTCGCCTTTATCTCCTTCTGCGAACTCGGATTTGCGATCGCGGGGCTTCTGCGGACGAAAAATAAGGGACACTACTACCGCAATATCAAGATCATCAATTTCTGCGTCGCTCTGATCGCCATATTGACGACACAGATGGCCATCCTGAACATGGAATCGGAGACGAACGTCGTGGACATCACAAATGCCTACACGGGGATCGGCGTGGGCTGCTTTATCGCGCTCTGCGCCGTTTATATCCTGATTGCGCCCAAGACGAGCATCATCGACCGCGAACATCAGAAATTCATCCTGAAGGATGCGGAGAAAAACCGCCTGATCGATATGGGAAAGGATGGAGTCGTGCTCACGCTCTGCCGAAGCACCGTCTACGGCGACTACCTCTATCGGGCGAAGATCGAGGGCGATGTCGTCGAGGGAGATATCGTGCGTGGGAAATCGCTCTGGAAGCGGATGCATATCCTTCTCAAGATCCTGTGCTGTATCCTCTCGGAAATTTTGATCTTTGTCTGGCTGATCGGACGAGGGATCCTGTTTGTGCGCTCAGCCTTTCTTCCCCGTCGTCTGAAGGAGACAATGCAAAATAACGGCTTTCTCTCCCCTCCCGATGCGCCGTCATGACGCGATCATAAGAAGCGGCTCAATCGGATGAACTCTTCAATAAAATTTTCTATGAAACAAAATCTACTCGTTTTACATTGAATGCAATAAATTCATGATTCTGTATATCTTTCGGTATACGGTCTTCAAGCTTTATTTCTATTTCTCCTATTGTTACAATTCTTTTCGACTTATCAATCAGTTGCCCTTGTAAACGATACGCAAAATACCCCTCATCAATTTTTCAACTTCCTATTTGCTTCATAGGGATAGGACAAAAAGAAAAACGACGTAACCGTTTCAGTTACGCCGTTCAGCTATGTTTCTATTTAGTTTTTGGCGGTTTTAGTCCTCTTTCTTATCCGTTTCGGCACGAGAGCGCAAAGCATCGTACCCCGCCTGTATGAGTTCGACTTTTGTTATTTTGTTCTCTTTAAGATAGCCGTTGTTTTCCTCTAAAGTTATGGGAACATTGGTCGGAAGAACATGAGATTGCGGAACGCAAAAACTTTACGCCCGAAAACGGCTTGACCTTTTTTGAATACAATTACAGCATAAAAGATCTCCTTGCGCTTCTTTATGAACGAGGCTTACAGACGGCGATCTACAATTCCTTTTATGAAATTATGGTGCCACAGTATGGCGAGAATGCGCTCGAATGCTACAAAGGTAGGTTTTACTCCTATGGGCTGTTCGGGCTACTTGACGAATGGGTTAGGCGCGGCTTCCACGAAACGCCGCAGGAAATGCAAGAGTACATAAATAAAATTTCCAAGAATGGCTAAATTTATTTTAGTTTAGTCTTTAATAAACTATGGTCTGCTTCAACATAAAATAAATCCGTTCGGTTCTCCCGAACGGATTTATTTCTCATTCTTTTGGCAAATCGGGTACACTTATTCTCGAGCTTTGCATTGATGCATAATTGGATCAATCCATCCAATTGATCGCGAATCGTTTGATCCGACACCCTGCATTGCGCTTGTCTTATGTTCTTAATGAAATCCTCCAGGGACGAGGTCGGAATGATCGTATTGCCATAATAATCCAACCCCTCCCCACGATTTTTCAGAGAGACTTTGAATGTATCAAACCCTTCTGAAAAATACGCATTGTTTACTATTACAGAATCATCAACACAAATCACGGGGCGACCATTCCTGAGAGAATAAGATGTTTGCTCCGGGATATCTGTCACGTCGATCATAATGAATTCATGTTTCATAACTCTGCCTTCTTTGGACACCACTTAGCATCGGTTTGAATAACATATCCGTCTGTGAAAACCATTTTATTCCCCCTTGGATCGGCTCCGTTGAAACCGTCTACATATATATGACTGCTCCGGCGAGGCATTTTTGTGCGCTTTTCAAAATGTTTTAAGAAAATTTTTTTGCAGCCCTCTCCTCGGCGCCAAAACCGCCGCACAAAATCTATGTTTCATGATGCCTCGAGTCCAATATAACACAGATCGGAAGCAATTTGCAAGCACTTTACAAAAAGTCCAAAACCTTGCTGTCCCCTCGAGGGGAAAGTGGCGCACAGTGCCAAAAGGGGTGTCGAGATAGAGAAAAGAAAAAGCGCAAAGGACAGTTTCCATCGTCCCTTGCGCTTAAATTTGCTTATTTCCTTTTCCCGCGACGGCTCAGCGGATAAAGTTCGTCCTCTGAGAGGCCTCTGTGAGGGGCACCTCTATTCCCGCGCGCCTGCCTGCCTCGATGCATTTCAGAAGCCACGCCATGTTCTTTGCGACATTGCGCATCGTCTGCATGCCTTCGAGGTCCTGTTTCACCTCTTCGGGCGTGTTGCCGTGGACCATGTTCCAATAGGTAGAGGACACGACAGGCATCTGGGAGATGCCGAGATATTTCGCCATAGCATCGAGGCTTGCGGTCGTTCCCGCCCTCCTCGCCGAGGCGATGACTGCGGCGGGTTTATGTGCAAAATTTTTCCCACCGGCATAAAAGAGCCTATCCATGACCGAAAGGGCCCTTCCCGAAGGATGGGCATAATAGACAGGCGTACCGAAGACAAAGCCGTCTGCCGTGGCAGCCTTTTCGAGCCAATCATTCACGAAATCTCCGAAGACGCACTTCCCCGTCTCCTTGCAGTTTCCGCAGCCGATGCAGTCCTGCACGGGACGATTCCCCGTCTGCAGGATCTCCGTCTCCACGCCCTCTTCCTCGAGGACTCTTGCGATCTCGGAGAGTGCGGTAAAGGTGCACCCATGCTCCTTCGGACTGCCGTTTAAGAGTAAAACCTTCATTTTCCTTACCCCATTTGCTATTTTTATTCTCTCGGAAAGAGAGGCGCTGCCCGCTCAGAGTTTTTTGAGAAGTCCGCTGATGCGCTCCACATAGCGGCTATAGTCGTTCCTTCTGGTCGACTCCTCCACGAACCGCGCGATCTCGTCCTTGTAGTCCTCGATGTCGTCCTCGTCGAGCTCAAGATCCTCGGCATAGGTGAGCGACTCGATGAGGCAGAGGTAGTACTCCATCTCGAAGTTCTCGAAGAGCTGGGTGTCGATGCTCCCCGCCTCGAAGTTGTTGCGGAGGGAGGTGCGCTCCTTTCTCGTCTTCTCGAGCCAGCCGAGCATCTCCTTCTTGTTCCCGAGCTCCTTTTCGCAGAGGAAGAGGTTGCGGTAGACGTAGGCATAGAAGAGGGAGAGGATGCCCTTGTGGTCGTTGTTGTCGCGGATGGGCGCGGCCGCCTCGAGCACTTCGATGTCCTTGATGGTTCGCAGCGCCATCAGCTTGCCGAGCTCGAAGTTCTTCTTCTTGCCCTCCTCATTGAGGTCGGGGCACATGGCGTAGAGGCTGTAGGCATAGGCGAGGTGCTCGGAAAGGAAGACATTTGCCCACTCATCAAAGGTCCCCATGTCGTCGTCTACGACTTCATCGCGATATTCCCTGTACTTGTCGCGGAAGTTGCGGAAGGTCGTGCGATCGATATAAAATTCGCTGTCCTCGCGCAGTTTGATATTGAGCACCATGTCAAAAAAGGTGATGCAGATATTGACGGCCACGGCGAGCTCATCGGAGAAATAGGTGCTGTACTGCTCCTTAAAGTGCTTCATTTCCCGCCGCACCTTTGCCTCGTCGCCGAACATGTGCGCCGCCTGCAGGTAGAAGAGAATGTACTGCGCGAGCTCATAGTCCGAACACTTGGACCCCTGCTCGGAAAAATGGCTCTGGATATAGTCGTGCATGCGGTAGCGGTTGTTGATGAGCATCATCTTGTTGGTATTGACCGACATCTTCTGACGGTCAAAGAAATACCTGATGATGCCCTCCACGAACTGCTCATCGTTAGAGCACTTGACGGGCTCCACGAAAGAATTATCGAAGTCGGAGGGAAGGCTCACCTCCTCCGTGCTCCGCTTGACGCAGTGCACCTTGGTCTGCCCGTACGAGGCGAGCACATAGCCCAGCTCAAAGAAGAGATTGGTGCTGACTTGCCCGTTTTCCTTGTTCTGGAAGATGACGATCGCCTGGTTGCAGGTCTTGATCTGCTGGATGACAGTGTCGCCCACCGAGGCAAAGCGGGAGTCATTGTCCGAATTCCCGCCGATCGTGCATTTGTAGTTCTTGGTCTCGAGAATGCGCTTGACGCGGAGCGCGATCTCATTGGACCCGCTCCACACGATGAAGATCTGGTCTTTCATCTTTGGCTCCTTTTGTGAAAAATTTTACCCTTACGCCTCGTTTGGCGGGGGCATGCCCGAGGTTGTCCTCTCAAAAACACTATTTCAAGATCTCGCGGACGCGGTCGAGGGAATCCTGCAACCGCAGAAAGGCGCGGCATACCTGCTCGCCGTCGATGAGAGCATGATGCACTGCAATGTCCATCATCATCACCTTTCGCCCGTCCCTGTCCACAAACTTTCCCCACGCGAGGCGGGGAATGCTGCTCGAATCTGCATCCTTCAGGTCATAGGGATTGGACATGGAGGCGAGGTCCACCCACTTCATGCTCGAGATATAGTACACGTCGTTTTCGCGGTAACCCTGCAAGGAGTGATCCTCGGAGACGCGCGCCGCCGCGATATCTCTCTCCACCGCGCGGTAAAAGGCGGGATACTCGCAAAACTCCGTGTGCGCGGAGCGAATGACCCCGTCGTCCCCGAGCACGATATAGTTGGGATGGATGACGTCGTAGCGCACCACACGCTCCCCCTTGATCCGCACGCGGAACTCTTCGATGGAGTTGAGCGCCTGCACGGCGAGGAAGAGAAAATTCGCGAAGAAGGAGCTCCCGTCCTCTCTGCATTTTTCGACCAGTTCGGTGACGTCGAGATGGGTACTCAGTGAAAAGATGGGGTCGGTGTACGTGATAAAGCGTTCGTAGGTCCCCCTGCGCTTCCAGGTGCTCATGTCGATGATCTCCATACCGTATCCCCTCTCTATGGTCTTATCCGATTATATCACATTCCGAGAATAAAATCAAGAGTTTTCCGTCTCTTCCCTTGCCGTCCTTTTCCTATTCCTCCCGAGCAGCCCTTCCCACATCAGGCCGCTATCATCGTATAACGTCGAGGCGCTATGATCGCGTAACGTCGCGGCGCTATAATTGTGTCATGTTGAGCGCAGTCGAAACATCGCCTTAGCCTTAGCCTTCTCCTCCCATCCTCCCGAGGCAAAAATGAGGGATTTTAGGGTGATTTTGGCCCGTTTTAAGCAGGAAGGGCGTCGAAATTCTTCGGAATCTAAAATTTTCTCTCTATTTGAAGAAATATTTTTATAAAAAATGTCGAAATCCGCTTGACATTTGATTTTTACGTGCTATAATAATTTTAGAAACTAAATTCGTCGGGAGGATACTGCAATCATGAATGCAGTAGAAACACTATTGCTTATCATCAGGAATTGCGAAGAATGCCTCAAAAAGCTCGAGGCCATGGATGATTCGGAATTCGTCGTCGGCAAGCGTCATGCCTATGTCGAATGCCTCGAGATCATCCAGAATTGGGCCGAGGCAAAATTGGTCGGTCTCGACTACGACATTGAGAAGCGTTATCCCCTTACCTGAGATGTGCAATAGCTTATAATAAGGGCTTGAGATTTCTCGCTACGCTCGAAATGACGTATCCTTGCTGCCCCCTCGAGGTCCTGGAGGATGGAATGCGGAACAGCGTAATCATAGCGACACCCATTTGCCCCTCGCTGCGCTCGGGGGCTTTCCCCTCCAGGGGACAGCAAGGGCACACCCTCTACGTCATTCTGAGGCGTCACCCTCTACGTCATTCCGAGGCGAAGCCGAGGAATCTCAAAGTAAGGAAATACTTCAATAAGGAGAAAACCATGAACTCGAAAGAAGTGCTTATGAACGTCATTGACATCATCAAGGCAGACCTCGAGGAACTCGAAGGGTTGGAAGACACCGACTTCATCATCGGAGAGCGCCGTGCTTACGAGGACTGTCTCGTCGTCGCGCAAAATTGGACGGAGGCGGACACGATGGATCTCGGCAGTCTCATTGAAAAGCCCCTCCCCTCTGATAATCATAACGACAAAGAGTAAAGGACATATTTAGGTGCGGCATATTATAGTGTCTTGCTATCCCCTTTGCGCAGTGTCCAAAGGTGGTAGAATAATGTCATTCCAAGCGCCATATAATGCCATACGTAGCGCCATAGTCTACCATTCCAAGCACTATATAATGTCATACTGAGCGCTATAGTCATATCATTCCAAGCGCCATATAATGTCATACTGAGCCGCCGCTGCCCTTGCGGCGTGTCGAAGTATCGCCACAGTCTTAAGGCTAAGGCGATGTTTCAACTACGTTCAACATGACATGATTGGAACGCTTTTCGCGCCCCTCCCCGCGTCATTCCGAGGCGCCCCGCGTCATTTCGAGGCGACCCCACGTCATTTCGAGGCGACCCCACGTCATTTCGAGGCGACCCCGCGTCATTTCGAGCGTAGCGAGAAATCTCAAGCCCGAGATTCCTCGTCGCTTCGCTCCTCGGAATGACGTAAGAAGAGAGTGCGGAATGACGTATAGGTGAGCGTCCCAACTGATCCCTTGAGGGTCGTGACGTCCATAATCTTGCTGTCCCCTCGAGGGGCACATGAGACATTCAAGATAAGTACATACTCCATCCTTTCTCATAATAAGAAATGGACGGGACACATCTGTGCCCCGTCCATTTCTTTGATATATATGCGGTTTTACAAAATCGTCTTCATCTCTTGCGACGCCATTCGCTGCCGCTGTAGGGAAGAAATCTCTCGCCGGACAGTGATAAACCGCGTTCCCCTCCTTCTTCAAAAAAGAGCGTTTCCGTCTGCTCGGTAGATTGGTTATAAACCCCCCACGCACAATCAGATGCAAAGCTGATTTCAAAGTTTCCGCTGCAGTTATCAAAAGCTCCTTCGCCTATCCTCTGTACAGAGTCAGGAATTAAGACTTTTTCAAGCTCTTCACAATCCGCAAATGCGAAGTTTCCGATCTCTATGACTTCATCTCCGAGTTTTAGCTCACTGAGCTTGTTCAGCCCGCGAAATGCTTCATTCCCAATCACCTGTGCGTGAATTTCGACATCGCTGAGATTGAAATTCTTAAATGCCCCACTCTTGATAGAGAGGACGGGAATACCATTGATCTCGGCGGGGATCATGAGGCTATCTCCTTCTTCAAGCCTCCCGGGACCCGTGACAATATATCCATCCCCCTCCTCGGAAAGTTCATAGGCAAACTTAGGCTCCTCTGCATTGCAATGACGACATTTGCCTTCCACAAATTCATGGGCAGTCTTGGAAAGCGTCTTCGCGCGGGTCATGCCGCATGAAGTGCAGGATTCGAGGGCGAGACCTTCTTCTTGGCAGGTGGCCTCGGCCAAAGTGAATGTTTCGGCCCATATATGCTCTCTTTTCTCCACCATGCGATACTCGGAGAAGCCGCATTCGCAGCTGCGCATTTCATACCCCACGCTATCACAGCTCGCCTCAAAGACAATGTCCCACTCCCCGAATTGATGAGTATGCGCCTCGGCTTTCACTTCTGTATCCGTTTCCCCGATCCACCAATTTCCGTTTTCCCCGATGTGAGGAGTAAGACCATCCTTACCATCTACGCCGTCCTTGCCGTCTACTCCATCTTTACCATCTACGCCATTGACACCATCTTTTCCGTCTTTTCCGTCTACGCCGTCGGCGCCCTTCTCGCCTTGAGGACCCTGGGCGCCTGTGTCGCCTTTTTCGCCCTGCGGACCTTGGGCTCCATCTTTGCCGTCTACGCCGTCTTTCCCATCTTTCCCGTCTGCACCATCTTTGCCATTGGTACCTGCAGCCTTGATTCCCGTGTCCTTTTCGCCGATCCACCAGTTGCCGTTTTCACCAATATGGGGTGTGAGCCCGTCCTGTCCATCGGCACCATCTTGACCGTCTTTCCCATCTACACCGTCTTCCCCTGCGGCTCCTGCGTCTCCCTTTTCTCCTTTCTCGCCCTGAGGACCTTGGGCACCCGTGTCACCCTTTTCTCCTTTTTCTCCTTGGGGGCCCTGTGCGCCAGTTTCTCCTTTTTCGCCTTGAGGACCCTGGGCACCATCTTTGCCATCTTGGCCGTCCTTACCGTCCACCCCATCTTTGCCATCGGCGCCTGCAGCCTTGATACCCGTGTCCGTTTCGCCGATCCACCAGTTGCCGTTTTCGCCGATATAGGGCGTGAGACCATTCTGTCCATCTTTTCCGTCTACGCCGTCCTTGCCGTCTTTCCCATCGGCACCAGCGTCGCCCTTTTCTCCTTGAGGTCCTTGAGCACCCGTGTCACCCTTTTCTCCTTGGGGACCTTGGGCACCTGTTTCTCCCTTCTCGCCCTGAGGACCTTGGGCTCCGTCTTGGCCATCGACGCCATCCTTTCCGTCCTTGCCGTCGACGCCGTCTTTGCCATCTTGGCCGTCCTTGCCGTTAGTACCGTCCACCCCGTCTTTGCCATCGGTGCCGAGGACTTTGCCGAGGTTCAAGACCGAACCGTCCGTAAGCGTAACTATGAGATTCCCGTCTTCATCGATATACACATCGGAAACCCCTACTCCATTAGCGCCGTCTTTACCATCTACGCCATCTCGGCCGTCCTTACCGTCGGCACCCTTTTCTCCTTGGGGACCTTGGGCTCCGGTGTCACCCTTTTCTCCTTTCTCACCTTGGGGACCCGCGGCGCCTGTTTCACCCTTTTCTCCCTTTTCACCCTGAGGGCCTTGGGCTCCGTCTTGTCCATCTTTTCCGTCGTTGCCGAGGACATTGTCAAAGATCAAGACACGGCCATCGGTCAGAACAAGGACGAGACTCCCATTCTCATCGAT
>CANQFA010000005.1 GCA_947597925.1 uncultured Clostridia bacterium
AAACGTCGGTTTCCTCGTAAATTTCTTTGCCCTCATTTTGCCCCGCAGGGAGCTTCTGAATAAAGAAATTTACGAAACCCTATTTAACTACGACGACCTGTGCGAAGCGGAGGACCTTGCCCTCCTGCTCATAGCCCTTGAGGTAGACCTCCTTCACGGTGCCGCTCTCCTCGCCCTCGGCGGGATCGACTGCCATGATGGCCTCGTGCTTCTGCGCGTCAAAGGGCTGCCCGATGGGGTCGATGACGGCGATGTGCTCTTCCTCGAGGATCTTCTCGAAGGCCTTTACGACGAGCCCGATGCCCTTCTTCGTCCCCTCGTCTGCGCAGCTTGCGAGGGCGCGGGCGAGATTGTCGGCGATGGGAAAGAGCTTGGAGACGACGTCTGCCCTGCCCTCGGCATAGCGGCGGGCGCTCTCGTGCGCCGTGCGCTTGCGGTAGTTCTCGTACTCCGCGCTGACGGCATACCACTTGCGGCGGAAGTCCTCTGCCTGTGCCTTCGCCTCCGCGAGCAGCTGCTCCGCGTTGGGAGTATCTTCGGCGGGAGCTTCGGTCACCTCGGCTCCTTCAGTCTCGGGAACTTCCTCGGTCTCGGGAACTTCGGTCTCTTGTTTCTTTTCCGTTTTCTTGTCGGACTTCACGTTGCTACCTGTGCCTTTTTGTTTTTGACACATAACTTATAATGTAAAATCGCGGAAATCAAACCGATTTCCCCGAAAAAAATTTCTCCGCGGGCAAAAAATTTGTCTGCGGGGCTTTACAAGCGGGAAAAATTATATTAAAATATAGGAAAGCGCATCCCCCTCGACGGGGAGTGCGGGAGGGGAAACTATGGATAACGAAAACATTCGCGAACTCTGCGCGAAGCGGAACAGCAAGGTACGCATCCGCGCCATAGCGGGACATTTCGCGACGCAGCACTCCCACGTCAACTACTGCATCGATATGACCCGCGTGAAGTCGGAGGCGGGGCTTGCCCGTGCGACCGCGCGCCTCTTTGCCGAGAGCTTCTCGGGCACCGTGGTGGACACCATCATCACCCTCGAGCGCATGAAGATGGTGGGCGCCTTCCTCGCGGAGGAGCTCACGAACTCCACGGGCATCAACATGCACCAGGAGCTCGCGGTCATCTCGCCCGAACTCACGGCAGATGAAAAGCTCATCTTGCGGGACAACCTCGTGCCCTATGTCAAGGGCAAGCATGTCCTCATCCTCGCCGCGACGGCGACGACGGGCATCACCGCCATGGGTGCGGTGCGCGGCATCCGCTACTACGGGGGGGAACCTGTGGGCGTAGCGACCGTCTTCGGCGGAGATTTCGAGATCCCCGGCGTCACGGTAAAGCGGCTCATCGGCACCGAGGACCTCGCGGACTACACCTCGTACCGCCAGGGCGAGTGCCCCCTCTGCAGGCGCGGCATCAAGATAGACGCCCTCGTCAATTCCTACGGCTACAGCAAGATCTGACCGCCCGTAAATCGCAAAAAAAGGAGACACGCGTGTCTCCTTTTTTTCGTTTTGATGATATGGGGTGGGAAAATCACTTCGTCTTATTGGTAAAGCTCAGAATGGTCTCCGTGTTTCCGAAGACCACGAGCTGGTCGCCCGTCTCGAAGACATAGTCGCCGTCGAGGGTGCTCACCACCGTATTTGCCTTCTTGACGGTGAGGATATTCATGCCCAGCTTCTTGCGGGGATTGACGTCGGCGAGGCGCTTGCCCGCCCACTTCACGGGGCAGGCGATCTCGAAGATGGAGTACTCCGCGTCGATGTCGATATAGTTGATGACGTTCTCCGAGTTCAGCCGCACGGCGAGCTTTTCGGCGATATCGCGGTCGGGGTAGATGACCTCGTCGGCGCCCACACGCATGAGGAACTTGCTCTGGATCTCGGTAGCCGCCCGCGAGATGACCCGCTTTGCCCGCAGGTCCTTGAGGTTGGACGTGATCTCGAGCGAAGCCTGAAAATCTTCCCCGATGGAGACGATACAGGCATCATACGAGGGCACATCCATGGCGCGGAGGCTGTCGAGATTCATACAGTTCGCGATGAAGGCATTCGTATACTTCGACGCGACGGCATTGATCGCATCCTCGCTCTTGTCCACGATGGTGACTTCGTCGCCCATGGAGAGCATCTTCTGCCCGAGCGTGCGCCCGAACTTTCCCATTCCTATGAGTAAAAATGATTTCATACCGAAACCTCCGAAATACCGAAAAGATCACCCGACGAAGAAGTCGCCCACGGGGCGGCGGACCTCCGCGGGATCCTGCTTCCTGCCGAGTGCGAAGGCGAGGGTCAAAACACCCACCCTGCCCAAATACATGAGCATGACGAGAATGAGCTTGGACCACACCGTGAGCGTGCCCGTATAGCCCATGGAGAGCCCCACCGTGCCGAGCGCGGAGACGACCTCGAAGAGGGTGCGGGTAAAGGTATCCGGCCCCTCTAAGGGCACGCCGCCCGCCGTGAGCACGTCGGGCTCGATGGCGCAGATCACCATGGTGGAAATGAGGATGAGCATGAGATAGGCCGCAAAGATGGCGAGGGCCTGTCCGAAGAGCCTGGTGCCGATGCGGCGCTTGCCGATGGTGATATCGCGATTGCTGCGGAAGGCCGACCACATGCCCATGATGATGACCGTAAAGGTCCCCACCTTGATGCCGCCCGCCGTACTACCCGAGCATCCGCCGATGAACATGAGCATGATCATGAGCAGACTCCCGCTGTCCGAGAGCGTGGCGGGGTCCGTCGTCCAGAATCCCGCCGTGCGCGCCGTCGCGGAATTGAAGAGGGCGGCGAGCAGCCTTTCGCCGAAGTTCATGTCCGCGTATTGGGCATTCCCCCACTCGAAGCCGAGGAAGAGCAATGTCCCCACGAGGAGGATGGCCGTGTGCATGATGAGGATGACACGGGTATAGAACTGGAACTTTTTGGGATTGCCGCGGCAGTCGAGCACATCGCCCCACACGCAGAATCCCAGCCCGCCCACAAAGATGAGCATGATGAGGGTGAGAGAGACAAGCGGGTCGGCCGCGAAGTAAGAGAGGGACCCCATGCCCGCAAGCTCGGTGCCACCGAGGATGTCGAAGCCGGCATTGCAGAAGGCGGAGACGGCGTGGAAGAGGGCGTACCAGATGCCCTTTGCGGTGCCGAAGACGGGGACGAAACGGATAGAGAGGAGCCCCGTGCCCACCGCCTCGAAGACGAGGGTGCCGAGCAGGATGCGGCGGACCAACTTCTTGACGCCCACGAGGTCGCCGCCGCCCACCGACTGCAGGACGGCGCGCCGCTCGTATTGTCCGAGCCCGCCGCGCTTGACCATGAGCAGGAGGACGGAGACAAAGGTCATGAAGCCCAACCCGCCGAGCTGGATGAGGATGAGGATGACGATCTGCCCGAAGAGCGTCCAGTGCACGTTGGTCTCAAAGGGTACGAGCCCCGTGACACAGCCCGCCGACACCGAAGTGAAGAGGGCGTCGACAAAGCTTGTCTGCCCCTCCCGCGCCGAAAACGGGAGAACGAGAAGGACACTGCCCAGCAGCAGGACCAGAAGATAGCCCAGCGCGAGGTAGCGCCACACGTTCATTCTCTTTTTGAGCTTCGTATTTCCCATGCGCAAAGATGATAGCACTTCCCGTGTGCTTTGTCAAGCGGTTTTTATCTCATGCGAGAGAGACTCTGTCGGACACCGAGCGCACGAAGAGCCCCTTCTCCTCGCCGTATGCGACGCATTCGCGCAGGAAGGCGGCAAAGCGCTCGTTCATGCGGATGTCCTTCCACTCCCCCGCGACGACGGCCGCGAGTTCGTCCATATAGAGCGCCACGCGGTCCTCGAGCGCCCCCTTGATGAGGGAGACCACCTCGTAGACCGTGAAGTCCTCCTCGCTCCTGCGGAGGGCGGGGCCCTCCTCCACGCGGTATCTGCCGAGAAGGATGGCCTTTTGATTCTTATAGAAATAGTCGGTGCCGCACACGCGGTCGCGCTCGAAGGCACAGCCGTCGATGAGGGCGTCGAGGCGGGCATCTACCCTGCTCCCCGTCTTGGGGATGCCGAAGGTCGCAAGACACCTCTTCCTGAGGAAGGCGCGCGAGATGGGCTCCTCTGCCGCCACGATCTCCTTGAGCCGCGCCATGATCTCTCCGTCGTGCTCCCCTCCCGTGACGAAGACGGCCGTCTCCGAGGCGGTCGGCTTGACCGACTTGTAGGGCTTGCGGTATTTCGCCAGCCTGTCCGCCTTGCCCGCCGTCCCCGTGAGGCGGTCGAGGAAGTCCTTGATGCGCTTGAGCTCGCGCTTGGGGTTGTTGTAGTAGTTGACGCAGTTGACGCGGATGATATTCCAGTTCCCCCGCTTGAGGGTCTGCAGCTGGAGGATATTGCGGTCCTTGACCGAGAAGATGTCGGTGCCGTCGGTGATGATGCCGAGCAGGAAGCGGTGGCGGTTCTTGGGGTCGATGACCGCGACGTCGATCTTGAAGTCGGAGACGCCCACGCCCACGCGGCAGTCATAGCCGTAGCCCGAGAGCTCATCGGCGATATACCGCCCGATCCCCTCCTCGAGATGGACGGCGTCGGTGCGGGGTGCGAGCATGGTCCTGCCCTTTTCGGCGAACTCGAGGAAGGCCTTTAGCCCGGCGACGCCCTTCGAAGAGGTCTTGGCAAGGTCGATCATGGGCGAGGTCATGGTGGAGAAGACGAGCATCTCCTCCCTTGCACGCGACACGGCGACATTGAGCCGCCTCCAGCCGCCCGCCTGGTTGAGGGGGCCGAAGTTGAGGGAGACCCGCCCGTTGCGGTCGGGACCGTAGCACACGGAGAAGAGGATGACGTCGCGCTCATCGCCCTGCACATTCTCGAGGTTCTTGACGAAGAGAGGCTCCTCGCGGTCATAGGCCGCGCTGTCGAGCTTTCTCGCCACGATCTCCTTGGTGAGCATGCGTTCGATGTCGTCGCGCTGTCCGCTCGAGAAGGTGACGATGCCCATGCTCGAGCGGGAGAGGACGGGGTCGGAGAGCCGCCGCACGACTTCCCGCACGAGGGCCTCTGCCTCCGCCCTGTTCTTCTTGGTGAATCCCCTGTCGTATACGCCGTCGACGAGCACGAGCTTTACCTTGCTCTCGAGGGCATCGGGCGAAGGGAAGGTGCACAGGCGGTTGTCATAATACATGCTGTTCGAGAAGGCGATGAGGCTCTCATGCTTGGAGCGGTAGTGCCACCTGAGGTGCCGCTCGGGCATGCCGAGGGCGAGGCAGTCGTCGAGCACGCTCTCGAGGTCCTCGTTTTCGAGGTTGTCCTCGTCCACATAGGATGCGTGGAAGAAGGAGGTGGGCGGGAGCTGCTTGGGGTCGCCGACCACGACGGCCGCCTTTGCACGGGCAATGGAGCCCACCGCCTCCGCCGTAGACATCTGCGAGGCCTCGTCGAAGATCACGAGGTCGAATTCGTCCGCCACGGGACGGAGGTACTGCGCCACCGTCGTGGGGCTCATGAGGAGGCAGGGACAGAGCACGCCCACGAGGGTGGGGATCTCTCCGAGCAGGTTGCGGATGCCCGACCCGCGCAGGTTGGTCTTGGAGAGGCGGGTAAAGGCGGAGAGTTCCAGCGAGAGCGAGCCGTCGTCCTCGGGTGCGGGAAGGCGGGAGATGAGCAGATTTCTGAGATACTCCCGCGTCACCTTGGTATAGTCCTCCCATGCGAGGCGGAACTTCTCCACCGTCTCGTCAAAGGTGCCCACCGTCATGCGCGAGAGCGCGGGATCGGCGGGGATATTGATCTCGAGGAAATTCTTGTAGACGTTCTTCTCGAAGCCCGCGAGGACGTTCTCTATCTTGAGCCGTCCGCTCTCGAGGGCGTCGGTGATGAAGGTGAGCCCATACCCCTCGAGCTTCTTGGCGGTCGCGCGGTACATGCACCAGTTGGGCAGCATGTCCACGTTGTCGATGAGGGAAGAGGCCTTCGTGGAGAAGTAGTCCAAGACGTCTTCGTCGCGCAATTTGCTGCGGTCCGCCTGCGTCACGGTGAGGAAGCTCTCCTCCGCCGCGAAATAGCTCTCCGCCGCCTTCAGGTAGCCCTCGAGTACGGGCATGGTATAGCCGTTTGCTGCGCGGATGCACATTCCGTTAAATGCATCTGCATTGTAGTCGAGGAAGGTCGCGGCGCAGAGCGCGTGGAGGGAATTGAGCCCCTCCAGAAACTCCGCACGCCGCTTGAAGACGATATTTCCCGCGCGGTCGCAGAAGGACTTCGAGAGGGTCGTGGAGGAGGTGATCCTGCGGATGGCGCCGTCGATGTCGATGACGGTCTGCAAAAACTTGGGCACGTCGTCGTCCGAGATCTCGTGCAGGGCGACGCGGGAGAGCCGCTTCACCATCGCCTTCGCGCCCTTGAAGAGCCGCCAGTCCCCGCCCATCTCGAGATAGCGGGCGATATCCGCGCATCCGTCGAGGTCGACGAGAGTTTTGAAGTGCTTGTAGTAGTAGGCGAGGCAGGTGTCGAGGCGGCGGTTGGCATTGAAGAAGGTATAGAAGGCGTCCTCCTTCACGCCCGTGAAATATTTGGCATATTTGCCCGAGGCGAGCCCGCGGGCGATCTCGGAGAGATTTCTGAGCTTCTTGCGGGTGATCGCCGAGACGCGCTGGCGGTAAAACTCGAGGAAGAGGCCCAAGAAGGACTTCAGGTGCTTGATCTCGGTGAGGATGACCTCCGAGGCGCAGAACACGCGGTCGCGGAGCTCCTGTGAGTACTCCGAGAGGTAGACATTTTCAAAGGGCGAATTGAAGACGCCACCGCACTCCTTCGCCGCCGCCGCGGCCGTGAGGATCATGCTCCTGCACTCCGAGAGCTTCTTCTCGGTGAGGGTATCGTAAAAGGAGCTCTCGATGTCGAGCACGTCGGGGGCATTCTTATTCTTGAGATAGCCGAGGATGGCGCCGTAGACGGAGATACCCAGCCTCCTCTTCCTGTGCAGGGCGGTCATGGGCTCTTTCAACTCTTCGCGGAGGGCGACGAGTTCGCGCGACCGCTCGCCGAAGGAGACCTCCTTCTGCGTGCCCGCGAGGGCGAGGGTCTCCTCCATGCGGCGGAGGACGCCCGCCTTGTCCGTCTTCCCCGAGTGGAGCTCGAGGCAAAATTCGCCGATGCCGATGCGGTCGAGGCGCTTCTTTACGACGTCGAGCGCCGCCTTCTTTTCGGCGACGAAGAGCACCCGCTTGCCCTGTGCGAGTGCATTGGCGATGATATTGGTGATGGTCTGGCTCTTGCCCGTTCCGGGAGGGCCGTGGAGCACAAAGGAGGCACCCGTGCCCGCAAGTGCTATGGCGGAAAACTGTGAACTGTCCGCCGAGAGAGGCAGGAGCACCTCTTCCGGATCGGCGGTGTCCTCCTCCGCGGTATAGGCCGTCTTCTCGGCGTGTCCCTCGAAGAGGGCGCTCACGGTGGCATTCTTCTTGAATTCGTCGATATGGAGCCGCACGTCGTTCCAGAGTAGGAAGGTCTGGAAGGAGAAGGTGGCGAGGTAGACGTCCTGCGTGAGCTCCCATCCCTTCATGGCGGCCGTCTCGGCGCGCACCATGGCGATGATCTCGGAGATCTTGAGGGCAGAGACGTCCCCTCCCAGCCCGCGGATATCGATATTGAATTCCTGCTTCAGAAATTCGAGCAGGGTCGCATTGACGAAGTACCCCTCTTCGCCGAGGGAGACCGAAAAGGACTCATTGCCCTTCGCCCGCGCGAGACCCACGGGGGCGAGAACGACGGGAGCATACTTGGGCCGGCCGTCTTCCTTGGAGATGTATTTCAAAAATCCGAGGGCGAGATAGAGGATCTTCGCGCCCGATTCCTCCACCGCCTCCCTGTTCTTGCGGAGGAGCTTCGTGGCGGTCTCCTGTGCCGAGCGGGCGCTCTCGAGGGCGCGCAGCACCCCCTTTTCCCGCTCGAGGGCGGCGAGGTCGCGCTTCTGCTGGGAGACTTCGGCGCCGAAGGGCGCGCCCTCCTGCCCGTCTGCCTTGAGGCTCATCTCCTCCTTTGCGGAGAGGGCGGCATACAGCCCGTCGGGATCGCTCTCGGCGAGGTGCAGGGCATTTTTCCCCGTGAAGTTGAGGAGGGTATTTTTGGAGGTGAGGTCCAGAAGGCGCCTCTCCCACTGCTTGTTGCGGGGCTGTTTGCCGTCGAGCTTGAGATCGCGGAAGACGGGAAGGGGCGCGGGAGCATTCTCCGCGGACATCTCCTCCTCGTGGTAGATCTCGTAGCCCTTGAGACCCTTGCCGCGCATCGGGCAGACGGCGATCCCCCCCATGCGGCAGCGCTTGATGTCGACGAAGATCTCATAGAGCCCCGCCTCGAGCTTCTGGCGGAAGTGATTTTCGGAGGGCGTATACCCCACACTCTTGTCGAGAAAGAGGTCCTCCGTGTCGAAAAAGCTCAGGTTGTTGATGCCGTCCGAGATATAGCGCGCCACGATGTCGGCATCGTCAAAGGCCGAGTCGAGGAAACAGCTGTCGTAGAGCCACACGCCCACGCCGACATAGTTCCTGCCGAGCGCGAGCACGGGATGCAGGTGCACCGCCTCGAGGCAGGCCGCCACGAAGACGGCGAGTTCGAAGGGCGTCGCCTTCTTCTCCTTGAGGATGGACCCCTCGCGCACCGCCGAGGCGGGCGAGCAGAGGTCGGGCTCCTCGTCGTGTTCGATGCCGACCGCCTTCACCGAGGCATAGATGGCGGCGATGATCCGCCGCACCGTATTCTTATCCGTCCCCGTGTAGCCGTAGAATTCGGCGTCTTCCTTCCACTTCTTGAGCCGCTTGCCCGCCTCTTGCAGGATGACGGAGGTATCCGCCGTGCGGGGACGCACAAAGGCGGCGATGCGCTCTGCATTGCCCGTGAGCCCCTCCCAGGTATCGAAGGGGAGCACCGTCACCTGCGCGGACGCCGAGGCGGTCTCCTTCCCCGCGATGAGCACGGAGACATTCACCGTGACGAGGCGGGTCTCGTCGCATTCGGCGAGATAGAGGGGCGAGAAGAGCTGCTCCGCCTCCACGAGCACGGCGCTCTCATAGGGCACCTCCACTTCCTTTTCAAAGGGGATGATGAGCCCCTCTCCGCAGGAGATCTTTACGGTGAGCGTGACCGCCTCTTCGAAATGATTTTTTATCTGTACGCCTGCGGGCGTCTGCAGAAAATAGTCGGTATAGCCCACGAACTTCGGGAAGCGAAGCTCGAGCGCTACCTTTTCGCTCGTAAACTTTCTCTTTCTGGCTGCCATGTCTTCCTCCTCTGCCGTCTCGGCACACGGTCCGAGTCCTGACGATTCCACACTATTATACCATTTCACCCGCGAAAAAGCAATCCCGCGGGCAAATGTTCGGAAAATTTTTTCTCACTTTTCCATAAAACAAAAGAGAGGAGACCGCAGGGGGCTCCTCTCCTCGCATTTTTTCTCAAAAGAGGATATGGGGGTAGTTTTCGCGCGAAGAGCGGCGGTAGAAGATGGCCTTCCGCCCGATGACCGCCACGAGCTCGGCGCCGAGCAGGTCGGCGAGGTTCTCGGCGAGATTTTCCCCGTCCTCCCCCGCGGCGGGCAGCAGGGTGAGCTTGATAAGCTCCCGCGCCTCGAGCGCCTCGGAAAGGCTCGAGAGGAGATTTTCCGAGATGCCCTCTTTGCCCACCTGCATGATGGGTTTCATGGTAGAGGCCATCGACCTCAGGTTTGCACGCTGTTTGGAAGTAAACATTCTTTCCTCCTCATTCCCCGTCGCGCGGGGCAAATTCGAATCCGCAGTCATACACCATCACCCCTTCCGCATTGACGACGACAAGCTTGGCATCATATGCCATGAGGAGAGGGGCGAGACAGCGGAGGTTCTTGAAAAATTTCCGCTCCCCGGGGACCACAAAGTCGAGGATGAAGCCGTCGCCGCAGTCCGCCGCGCCGATCCCCGCGCCGCCGTACTCCAAATCGTCGCGAAGGAGGATGGGCTCGGGGATGAGCTCGCTCGCATTTGCGAAATAGTAGCTGATGGTATCGAAGGCCTTCTCCTCCCCGTACATGGGGCGGGGAATGTAGAGATAAGCAAAGGCGATGAGGCGGAAGACGGAGGACATCTCCTCCAAAGAATTGCGGTTCAGAAAGGAGAGCTCGAGGCAGCCCGTCACGCCGTCCGTGATCTTCTCGCGGTAGGGAAGTTCGTCCTCCCCCGCCTCCTTGTCATAGCCTACGGACCTCCGCGCGGCGGGAGAGTCTTCCTCGCCGTATTCCTCCCTGTAGCGCGCCTCCAGTGTCTCCGCGAGCTCCTCGAAGGACAGGAGGTCCTCCTTTTCGTCGGTGATGAGGTAATCCGAGACCACATTGGAGAGCACGTCCTCCCCCATGCGCGCGGAGAGCGCGGCATGGAGATCGCCGAGGACGGCGCGGCAGGTCTCCGCCTTGAGCTTGCCGAGATGGGGATAGCGGCAGAGGACGGTCACCTGCGAGGGCAGATCGCTCGGGACGATGCGAAACATCTTTCCCTTGAACTTGTGCTTGCCGTCGTAGTGATAGATGCCCTTCACGCGGAAGGGGAAGACCTTCCACCCCGCCTCGGACATGGGTCCCGCCGAAGCGTTCCCCACGAAGGCGAGAAAGTTGATGAGCTCTATGACGACGGGCCTGTGGTCGAAGTCGGGGCAAATGCAGAGCGCATAGCTCCCGTCCAGGACGCCGCCGTAAAATGTGAGCGGAAAGCAGAAATTTTCGAGTTCGTCATTCAGGATCTTGTTGAGCTTTTCGTTGTCACCCCTGTCGATGCAGTCGGAGAGCTCCTCGAGGGAGCGGGAGATCATGTACCAGAAAAAAGCGGCGCACTGCGCAAAGTTCCACTTGTCGTCCTTGCCGTCCCGCTCATAGCACAGCCCCGAGAGGGTGATCTCGCGGTGATGCCCGCCGAGGTCCCCGCTGTTGCCGCCGTACCGCTCACAGCCGGGACAGACGCGCTCCACCTGTCTGCGCAGCAGGGCATCGTACTCCTCGGCGGAGTAGAGGTTGACGCTGACGGGGAAGAGCCGCGCGGCGTCCTCTATCTCGAGTTCCTCCTCGCGGATGCTCTCGTAGATGAAGTCGGGCGCCATACAATTTTCCTCCGCGAGGCGCCGAACGCGGACATGGTCCCCTTCTCTGAGCTCTGAGACCGAGGAGATCCCATCGGGGAAGAGATAGTAGCGATAGTCGTAAAAGAATGCCTGTACCCGTTTTTCCATAGCAATTCCTCTCAGATCACAAATTCGAACTCCACGTCGCCGACGATCACGGTATCCCCCGCCTTGCAGCCCTTCTCCTCGAGCGACTTAAAGACGCCGCGAAGTTTGAGGACACGCTGAAAGTAGTTCATGCTGTCGGGGTTGTTGAGGACGACATTGCGGCAGAGCATATCCACGAGTCCTCCCACCACGACATAGCAGCCGTTTTCGTCGAGGAAGATCTCGAACTGCGTGTTGTCGGCCTCTTCGAAGACAAATTCGTCGGCGGGAATGCGCTCGGCGGGCGGGAGCTCCTTGAGGATGTCCCAGATGGCCGCGAGCAGCTCCGCCTTCCCCTCTCCCGTGAGGGCGGTACAGGGAAGGATGGGGTATTTCTTGCCGTACTTTTTCTTGAATTTTTTGACATTGTCCTCCGCGCCCGCGATGTCGCACTTGTTGAGCACCACCACCATGGGGAGAGACGCCAGCTTTTCGGAGTAGTTCCTGAGCTCGTCGTTGATGACTGTAAAGTCCCTGAGGGGGTCGCGCCCCTCCACGCCCGAGATATCCACCACATGGCAGAGCATGCGGGTGCGCTCGATGTGCCGAAGGAAGTCATGCCCGAGCCCCGCGCCCTCCGCCGCGCCCTCGATGAGCCCGGGGATATCGGCGGCAATGAAGGTGTCGTCGTAGTACCGCACGACGCCGAGATTGGGCGAGAGGGTGGTAAAGTGATAGTCGGCGATCTTGGGCCGCGCCGCGGAAATCTTGGAGAGGAGAGTCGACTTTCCCACATTGGGGAAGCCCACGAGGCCGACATCGGCGATGACCTTCATCTCGAGGATGAGCTCGTGCACCGCCGTCTCCTGCCCCTTCTGCGCAAAGTTGGGCGCATGGCGGCGCGCGGTCGTAAAGCGCACGTTGCCCTTTCCTCCCCGTCCGCCCTTTAAGATGACGTGCCGCTCACCGTCCTCATAGACGTCGCAGACGATCTTCCCCGTATCCATGTCGCGGATCAGAGTGCCGCAAGGGACCTTTATGACGACATCGGCGCCCCGCTTGCCATAGCACTGGTTGGAGCCGCCGCGCTCGCCGTTCCCCGCGAAATATTTCGCCGTGTAGCGGAAAGGGAGGAGGTCGTGCATATCCTTGTCACCAACAAAGACGACATCGCCGCCGTCGCCGCCGTCGCCGCCGTCGGGCCCACAGGCAGGCTTGCCCTTATAGGCCTTAAAGGAGTTCATGCCGTCGCCGCCGCACCCCGCCCTGACCTTGATCTTGACCTTGTCGGTAAATCCATTGGTTGCCATACCATGAGTATAACAGATTTCGCCCAAACTTGCAAGAGATTTTTTTTGGATTTTTTCCGAAAACGCTTGACAAGTAAACTTGGCAGTGCTATGATAAGAGTGCCAAGCGAACTTGGCAAAGGAGAAAATGATGGAAAACGAAAACCTTCCGAAAGAAGAAGCCGTTCTCCCGCAGGAAGCGGAGCACGAAGGCGCCCTCTCGCGGGACGAAGTCCTGTCGCGGGCGCAGAAGGAAAATCAAAACGGCGACGAGCGGCAGCGCTCGCAGATGCAGTGGGCGAACTATGCGGGATTCATCGCCACGGAAATTGCCTGCGTCATCATCATGTTCACCCGGCTCTTTACGAGCGACGAATTCACGCCCGAGTTCTTCTGCATCATGTTTACGGGAGTGGCGGCCCAGAACATCGTGCAGGCGTGCGTCAATAAAAACAAAAAAACGAGGACAGTCTTTATCGTCTGCGCCGCCCTCATTACGGCGGGGACCGTCCTCTATTGGATCCTCTGGATCCTCGGGCTGTGCGGCATCGATCTCTGAGGGCAAAGGCATGGACGACAAACTCATTCTTCACAACCGATTGAAGGAGATCCGCGCGGAAAAGGGCATCTCGCAGGGCGGGCTTGCCGCCATGGTGGGCGTCTCGCGCAATACCATCAGCTCTATCGAGACGGGACAGTATTGCCCCACAGCCAAGCTCGCGCTCATCCTGTGTATCGCCCTCGACAAGAAGTTCGAAGAGCTCTTCTATTTCGGGTCTTAGACGTTTTCACCCACTTTTCATGCAGTAGGCACTTCCCTTTGTTGACAAACCCGCGCAAAGGGTGTAAAATTCTGCTGACCCGAAAATAAGGAGATGTGTCATGAAAAAACAGAAGCTTGTCTGCGGAGCCGCACTGGCTCTGAGTCTTATGCTGGCCCTCTGCGCCTGTACACCCATGGGTGAGACCGCCTACCGTGTCACCCTGAAGGAGTCCGATGCCCCCATCGCGACCACTGCCGAGGAGATGCTGGCGGCCATCCGCCCCACCGTGGTCGATGTGACCTGCTACACGGAATCGGGCGCGAGCGCGGGAAGCGGCGTCATCATCTCCGAAGCGGTGGGAGAGGGCGAATACTTCATCGTCACCAATCATCATGTGATAGAGGGCGGCACGGCGTATTATGTCGATGTGCTCACCATCAAGGAGGACGGTTCGGAGAGCACCGTCCTGTATGAGGCCGACCTCGTGGGCAGCTCGAAAAAGCGGGATATCGCCGTTCTCTCCGTCCGCCCCGGCACCGAGCTCAGCACGGCGACCTTTATCGACGACAGCGACAGGGTAAAGGTGGGCGCCGAGGTCTTCGCCATCGGCAACCCCCTCGGCATCTTGGGCGGCACCGTGACGCACGGCATCGTCTCGGCGACCGAGCGCGACGTCTCCATCGACGAGATCGGGACCATGACCCTCATGCAGACGGATACCTCCATCAACGGGGGAAATTCGGGCGGCGGGCTCTTCAATGCACAGGGCCTCCTCATCGGGATCATCAACTCGGGCTTCGACTCCTATAACGGCCAGAGCGTGGAGGGGCTCAACTTCGCCATCCCCGCCAACGATGCGAAATATGCCGCCTCCGAGCTCATCTCCACCCACCGCGAGACAGACGGCATCGTCACCCAATACGGCTATGTCGAGGGCGACGCGCGGATGGACCTCTCCTTCGATCTGACGGCGCTCTATACCGACGCCACCCTCTCCGCGCGGGCAAATTTCCTCATCGGCGGCGCGGCGAGTACGGAGAGCCCGCTCTATGCGACCTGGGGCGGCAATGCGAAGGTCATCGTCTCCGTCTCTGTGGGCGGAAAGCGGCAGGACTTCTCGGCGGGCGGCAGCGGTTCCTATGACCTCATGGAGGAAGCGAACAGTCTGATCGCGGACGTGGTAGCGGGCGACGAGGTCACGATCGAATACCGGGAGATCCTCGGCCGCTCCACAGGCGGGTTTTTCGGCAGCACCTATTACTATGCCGACTCCGCCGTGAAGACCATCTCCGTCACAGCCGAACAATACATCTACGAACCGTAAGATGCGGAATTGCGTTTGCTGCACGGCGGCGGAATGACGCTTATATTCAAAATGACATCTACAGCACAAGCAAGCGCCCGAGGAACCTCGGGCGCTTGTATGATATTGCGCTGATTGAGTTTATCCGCTGTGTATCACGCGTCTTTCTTTATCCAAGGGGTGGGCTCCTTCGTCACGGGGTCATAGTGCCACCACCAGTCATGGCTCGCCCATTCTCTCTCCGTCGGCTCCTCCTCCGTAAAGTAATACAGTGTAGCATTGAATGTGCTATGATTCTCTATAAGATCCCAACTTTGCGCTATTCCCTTGTAATAGACGGCTTCCAGGCTGCTGCAACCAGAGAACGCCTCGTATCCAATCTCGGTCACGCTGTCGGGAATGATGATGCTTTCGAGACTGCTGCAACCAAAGAACGCCTCGCCTCTAATCTCGGTCACGCTGTCGGGAATGGTGATACTTGTAAGCCCGCTGCAACCAGAGAACGTCTCGCCCCCAATCGAAACTACAGGGGTCTTGTTTTTGCCCGCTGTAGAGGGTATTACGATCTGACGGATATCGGCACCCAAGTCTACATCTTTCAAGACAAATTTATTGTCATTATTGTATTCAAAGATCAGGCCGGACCTCGTGCGGTGGCACACTTTGCAGAGACCGCCGACATCGAATTCATGTGCTCCCTGCACTGTCTCCGAGCAGCTTCTGCATTTGCCGCTGTGAGTCGTATCATCCGTAACGAAATCGCAGCTATGGACATGGACCGCCCCCTCCTTGGCGTATACCATCTCGATCTCGCCTACGGAGATTCTGATCACGCCGTTTGTCAGCGTCCCGCTTGCGATCTCCATATTGGACCCGAATAACTTCTCGTAAAATACGATCGTATCCCCGTCCAGTTCATAGGTGCCCGTCTCGCCTGCACCGTCCGTCCATTTGCCGTCTTCCAGTGTATAAAAATCTCCTCGGTCAAACAACTTGTCTTCATAGCGATAATAGGTCCCGTTGATCTTTTGGGAAAGTATAGCGGAGTTGATCATCGGGGCCATAATAATGAGTGCGATGACAACAACAAGCAAGACGGCGACCGGTATCACCATGCTCTTATGCGACCTTACCCAACGGGAAATGCCGCTCTCCGGGACATTTTTCGTGGCATTATATTGCGGATACCGCTTCCGCACATAGAGAACGCCGCCCGTAAAAACACAGTAGATGATGGAAAACGACAGTATGAGTTGCGGACCTGCGCCGCACAGGAAGAGCCCGAAACACTCGTCAAAGGCCGCCACGCCGCCCATCTCCACAGTGGACATCACAAAGATCAGGAACCAAAGGCCAACACTGATGCAGGGAAGGCGCATCTTGCGCTCGCCCGATTTCAGGAAACAGTAGACCCAATAGGCCGTAAATAGGACCATAAAGAGCGCTAAGGTAAAGAGTGCTATGACTGCGAAATGCAGCTGCGGAGCCTCCGCTTTTACTCCGTCCGACGAGAGCCCTCCGAGCATGGCGTAGAGATTTCCATAGCTCTCCGACTCCCCGCCGAGGGAAGGCGTGACCGCCACGGGCGCGAGGAAGAAGAGGAACAGAACGGGCGTCAGGATCAGATTCAGGAGAAAGGGAAAGAGCGCGAGTCTATTTGCCGTCTTCGACCTCAGCGGCACCTGCGTGGTCCTCGTCTGCGTAGGAACAGGCGCGGTCACAGGAGCGGGCGCCGGCGCAGGGGCCGGAGCGGGCGTTTCGTAAAACGAATAACCGCAGTTATTGCAGAAGCGCGCATCTCCCGCAAGTTTTGTCGCACACCGCGGGCAAGACTTCTCTTCCTGCCACTCCGTGCCGCAGTTGGGACAGAATTTTCCATCAAATTCAGTCCCGCATTTCGGACATTTGTTCATCGATGTATAACCTCCATAGGATATGATAAAATATTATATAGGAAAAAAGACTATAAGTCAAGCCTTTTATGGAAATTTCTCCTATAATTTAAGCATGGAGATCGCAAAGCGGGTGGGGGAAAACTTAAGAATGGCGCGAAAGGCCATGGGACTGACGCAGGCACAGCTCGCGAAAGAGCTCGGGAAGTATCAGCCCGACTACAGCGACTATGAGCGCGGCAAGACGGAGCTCGACTATGCCAAGATCGTCTTCCTCTGCAAGCGGCTCGATATCACCCCAAATGACCTCTTCGGGATCGAATAAAAAACGGATGGCGGGAGCCATCCGTTTTTTGTTTTGATTGGGTCTGTTTCGGACATGGTGGCGTCAAACGGCGCCATCTTTCATTTTCAGAACTGGAAATAGAGGAATGCCGAGAGGTCGGACCCCGCGAGCAGGAAGAGCCAGAAGACGGCGACGGCGAGGATCGCATAGAAGTACACGGAGATGCGCTGGGCATAGGCCGTGTGTTCCTCCGCACCGAGCAGCGCGGGCGGGTCCTTTTCCCCGTCGTAGGCCGCGAAGTACCACATCAGGCACATCCCCGCAATGGCGAGCGCGATGACGGGGACGGACAGCGCGGTGATCCCGAGGGAGGACATGGCGGCCTCGAAGCTCCCGAAGCGGGTAAAGAGCACGGTAAAGACCTCCCCCATCTGCCCCAGCGATTGGGAGCGGAAGGTGAGTGAGGGCAAGATGAGCGTGAGCCACATCACGACCCTTCGGAAAAGGAGGAAGAGGCGGTTTTTGGGATCCAGTCCGTGCCGCTCGCAGAAGGCGAGGGCGGGCTTTTTGATGAGGTGCTCGAGATTGATAAAGAGCGCCACATAGAGCCCCCACAAAACATACGTCCAATTTGCGCCGTGCCACAGGCCGCACAGGAAAAATACGATCAGCGTATTCAGAATTCTCCGCGCCTTCCCCTTCCGATTCCCGCCGAGGGGGATGTAGACATAGTCGGTGAACCACCGCGTCAAAGTGATGTGCCAGCGGCGGAAGAACTCGGTGTAACTCGCCGAGAGATAGGGTCTGTCGAAGTTCTCGGTGAGGTGCACCCCCATCATGCGCGCCACCCCCGTGGCGATATAGGAGTACCCCGCGAAGTCGCCGAACATCTGCACCACGAAGAGGAGGGCGGCCAAAAGCACGGAGAGAGAATTTGCTGCGGCGAGGTCGCCGAAGACGTGGTTGACATAGATGCCGAGATAGTCCGCCACCACGCATTTCAAAAAGAAGCCGTACAGCATGACGCGGAGCCCCTTTGCCATGTCCTCGCCGCTGAACGTGTGCTCCTCCTTGAGCTGCGGGAGAAGGTCGCCGGGGCGCTCGATGGGTCCCGCCACGAGCTGCGGGAAATAGGACACGAAGAGGGCATAATACCCGAAGTGATACTCCGCCTCGAACTTTCCCTTGTAGACGTCGATAACATAAGAGAGGGTCTGGAAGGTATAAAAGGAGATGCCCACGGGGAGGATGAGGTTGAGGGCGAAGGAGTCGAGGTGCAGGGCGAAGAGGTTGAGGAAGGAGATGACGCTCCCGACGAGGAAGTCGAAGTATTTGAAAAATACGAGAACGCCGAGGCATACGACGAGCGCGGTGACCAGCCAGAACCGCCGCCACCCCTTCTTCTGTGTGCGCGAGATGGCGATCCCCGCGCCGTAGGAGACCGCCGTCGTTCCGAGGATGAGGAAGACGAGCTGCGGATTCCAGCTCATGTAGAAATAGTAGCTCGCGACGAGCAGGAGCGCCCAGCGGAACTTGTGCGGCAGCAACCAATAGAGCAGCAGGACGATGGCGAGGAAGAGGAGGAATTGCAAAGAATTGAAGTTCATCGTTTCCCTCCCGATCTCAGAAAACCGAATACATTGAGGACGAGGAAGATGAGGACCATCATGCCGACCTCCTCGTACCCTGCGCCCGAGATCATCGCCCAGATCGTCGTCCCCGTAAAGAGGACGGCCGAAAGGATGGGGAACCCGTAGCCCGAGCTCCTCTTTACGAGGTCAAAGATGAGAAGCAGCAGCGCCGCTCCGTATAAGAGCAGAAAGAGGGGAGACCCCGCAATGACACTTTGCATGATTCAGAACAGCTTCTTGAGTTGATTTTTGTCGGGTTTTCCCGAAGAGGTGAGCGGGAAGCTCTCCACGATGAGGATATGTGCGGGGATCTCGTGTCCCGAGAGGACGGACGCCAAGGCCCTTTTCAGTTCCGCCTCGTCCGCCGTCTCCCCTCTCTTCAGGATGACCGCAGCGCAGGGGATCTCGCCGAATTTCTCATCGGGCATGCCCACGACGACCGCCTGACGGACCATGGGCAGGTCGGAGAGGGCGCGCTCGATCTTCACGGCGGAGAGATTTTCCCCTCCGCGGATGATGAGGTCCTTTTTCCTGCCGCTGACATGGAGGATGCCGTCGGCGTCAAAGTAGCCGAGGTCGCCCGAGTGCAGCCTCCCCTCTCTGTCATAGATGGCGCGCGTCTCCTCTTCATTGTGATAATATCCGCTCATCATGGTCATGCCGCAGATGCAGATCTCCCCCTCGCTGCCCACGGGAAGGACTTCGCCGTCCTCGCCGAGGATGTCGACTTCGGTCATGGGATAGAGCCTGCCCACGCCCGCCGCCCTGAGCGACACGGGGTCGCGGTAGCGCATGGTGGAGACGCCCACGCATTCGCTCATGCCGTAGCCGGGCATGAGGCGGAGTCCGAGCTCGCCCTCGATATAGGACATCTGTTGCTCGGTAAAGGGTCCTCCCGCCATCAGGCCGAGGCGGAGAGAGGAGATGTCGGCGGTCTTATGCTTGCCGTCCGCGAGGAGCCCCAAAAAGAAGGTGGGGACGGAGTAGAGGACGCTGACGCGGTATTTCTCGATATACGAGAGCACGGTGTCCACGTCGATCTCGGGCGGAAAGACGAGGGCATGTCCCGAGAAGACGGAGCAGGCGACCACCGCAAACCCGAAGACA
Organism: uncultured Clostridia bacterium; assembly: GCA_947597925.1. Lineage (GTDB taxonomy): Bacteria > Bacillota > Clostridia > Christensenellales > Borkfalkiaceae > Gallimonas. The sequence goes on from CANQFA010000005.1 coordinate 19,481, forward strand.
TGGTTGAGGGGAAGGATGGAGATCGCCACATCCTTTTCATCCTCTTCGAAGAGGGGCATGGCGTCGACGGGATTGGCAATGACCGCCCTGTGACTGAGCGTGACCGCCTTGCTCTTTCCCGTGGAGCCCGAGGTGAAGATGATCATGTAGAGATCCTCGGGGTCATAGCCCGCCGCCGCGGCACGCACGGCCTCCTTGTCGATGGGATAGCTTCCGAAGAGGAGGGCCTTCCCCTCTTCCTCTCCATGGGCAAGCTCCCAGTTCCCCTCTGCGGAGAGACCGCCGCCCGCGCGCTCATTGGTGAGCCACCAGTCGGGGGAGATGTCCACGCCCGAATCGGCGACATAGTTCTTCACGGGAAAATGCGCGTCGCAGTTCACGACGACGGCGCCCACTGCCGAGAGGGCCAGTGCGAGGAGGGCGGTATCGGGCGAACGGGTGGCACGGAGGGCGACGAGGTCCCCCCGCTTCATGCCCCGCGCGAGAAACTCCGAGGCAATGCTGTCGCAGAGCGCAAGCGCCTCACGGTAGGTGAGACTGCGCGTCGCATTGACCGTGAAGAGGTGCCCGCCGTCCTCTTCGGCATGTCTCGAGAGATAGCCGTAGAGGTTCACTCTGCATTGTTCCAGTTTTTCATGAGGGATCTTCATGTGCAAATCCTCCTACAGGTTCAAAAAATATTCGATATAGAGGTCGGTATAGCGGAGGGAGGCCTCGGTGTCGAGGCGGTATGGCTGGTCGTAGAAATCCTCGATCGGCCACACGACGTCGGCGAGGGAGAAGATGAGGGGTGCGGACATGGTCTCGAATTCCTCGTCGAAGCGGTCGCTCACCTCGTAGATCTGTGCGAGGACGGCGGGCAGAACGGAGTCGGCGCAGATGGGGCCGAAGCCGTAGTGCACGTCGAGGCCCATGCCGAGGAAGCGGCGGATCATCTCCTCCGTCTTGCGGAAGGCCTCGCCCCCCACGATCTCCGAGAGTTCGCGCGGGTGGTACATGACCATGTCATCTACGGGGCCGTCGCGCTGTTTGCCGAGGTCGCCCCGCTCGGTCATATAGTCGAGATAGTCGGCATAGGAGCCGTGCGAGCCGCTCTGCCTGAGGAGATATTTCGTGACGAGATAGTCATTGAGCGCGGAGATCACGCCGTCGTAGCGCCGCATGTCGAGGGTGGCGAGGAGGTCGTAGTTGAACTCCGTCATGCGGAAGGCCCGCTGGTCGAGGGAGAGGTCGTACATCATGAGGTAGGGGGAGCCGAGGTCGCCGTTGTAGACGAGGGTATCCCCTTCGCGCAGATATTGGGCGAGGAGGTCGAGCTGAAAGAGACTGCCCGTGTCCCCCTCTACCGCGAGGTTATAGCTGTTCCTCCCCGTCTGCTCGGTGAAGTAGGCCGCATTGACCCCGTACCAGGTGGCGCAGCTGCCGAAGAAGACAGTGCGCGGTCCCTCGCCCGAGCGGCCGAGAAGTTCGAGCTTATTGGCGAGCTGGGCGGACTCGTTGGTCCCGCTGAGGGGCTCCGTGGCGGCATTGATGCGGATGGTCGAGACGGGGCAGTTCACCCCGAAGGCATTGTAGTCGATGTAGTGCATGTTGTCCGAGAGGACGATCTCGGCGAGGGCGGTGCACCCCGCAAAGGAGCGCTCCATGACATATTCCACGGTGTTCGGGAGGACGAGCTTTTCGAGGGCAAGATTTGACGTGAGGGCCCCGGGTGCCGTCGCGATGACGGGATATCCCCCTACCATGTCGGGGATGACGAGCTCATTTTCATTTGAGAGGTACACTTTCGTGATGACAACGCCGAGGCCTTCTGCAGGTGCACTCTCCGCGAGGCGGGCGAGAAGGCCCGATTTATCCTCTCTCTCGGCGTGAAGGGTAGAAATTTCGCCCTTTTCGATGAGAACATAGTCGAAAAGTGCGGGGTCCGACGTCTTCGTCCACTCCGCATAGAGCAGGATGGTCTCCCCCTTTTCCACAGTCACGCGGCTCCCGAGCCCGACATGGGTGCCCTCTCCGTCGTCTCGGGTGTTCCAGCCCGTGAGGAGATACCCCTCTCTCGCGATGCCCTGTCCCTGCGACGTATTGGGGTGGATGCCGTGCTCGAGGCGGTTCGTCTCGGTGAAGTAAGTCCCCCGCCGCCCGTCGGTATACTCCCCGCCGTTCAGGGCGTATCCTATGACGGCGGCGCCCTCCTGCGGGGTCAGGACGATCTCCTCGTCGTCTGCGATCTCACGCGCCGTCACGGTGACAGAGGCGGAGTGGGTGACCTTTTCGAGGGTGAGGGTCACGAGGCGGCTTCCGTCCTCGGCGGGCTCCCCATCCACGCCGTCCGCATGATAGCTCCCCTCATAGTCGGCGCTCGCAAAGGTGCTCCCCCGCGGAAACAGGAGGACAAAGACGGCATCTTCCCCCTCGCGAAGGGTGCACGAGGGCGCCTCGCAGGTGAAGTTGTCGGAGGGCGCAAGCGTCACGGTCACGCTCCGTCCCACCTCTTCGCAGAGGATGTCGACATAGGCGGAGTAGCGCACGCGGCTGAGGGTGAGCGCCACGGTGCTCGTCCCGTCCTCGCCCTCTGCGACGTCGAAAAGGCTCCCGTGGTAAGAGGTCCCGAGGAAGCGGTAGCCGTTTTTGATATGCAGGAGAAAGGAGGCGTCTTCCCCTCTCGGGACGCTCTTCACATGCTCCTCGGCGGTATAGGCCTCGCTCTCGGCGAGCACCACGTTGCAGAGCGCCGTCTCCTCGACGGGAGGCGGTACACATGCCGCAAGGAGGAAGAGAAGGGCGAGAAGAAGCGCCGCAAGTTTTGCCTTCATCTCAATACCCCGTGAGGTACGCGCCGTAGCGCGACCAAAAGTAGTCATTCAGATAGTCCGCAAGTCTCCCCGCGGGGACATAGGCCCTGCACAGGGGCGCCCCGTCGAAGAGGGCGAAGTACACGCTGCACTCCGAGGGCGCGCGGTCGGGATGGAGGTAGAGCGCGCGGAGAGCGGTGCATCCCGCAAAGGAGCCGTCGGCAATGCCGTAGATATATCGTCCGATATGGAGCTCCTCGAGGGCGGTGTCGCCCGCAAAGACATCCTTATCGAAGGAGAGGACGCGCTTCCCCTCATAGAAGTCGGGAAGGGTCAGGACCGTGCGCGTCTTCCCCTCTTCGGTGAGGCCCGTGATGTTCCAGCCCGTGCCGCTCTCCTCGTAGGTAAAGAGCGCCGCATCTTCTCCGTCTTCGCCCCCCACGTCGGGTTCGGGCACTTCGGGCTTTTCGGGGAGGACGATGCCGTCGGGCGAGCTGTCCTTGAGGTAGGCCTTCAGGTCGCGCACCAACCTGTCCGTATACACCACCGCGCCCGCGGAATTCACATGCACGTTGGCATCGTAAAACCAGTCGCTCTCGAAGAGATATCCCTTGGGGTCGCCCAAAAGTTCACAGTCGAGGAGGCCCTCCACATGGTCATAAAAGGCGTCGATGTCCTCCTCCGAAGTTTCGGGTTCGATCCCCGCAAGGTTGACGGGTGCAAAGCCGAAGAGCAAGGTAGCGCCGCGGCTCTCCACAAACCTGTTGTATTCGTTGATATAGTCCGCAAAGTCCTCGGAAAAGAGGGCGGGGTCATAGGAGATGCGCGAGAGGGCATCGTACCCGAGCGGAAGTTTATTATAGGGCCTCGCGTAGGTCATCTTGCAGCGCGCGTCGAAGGATGCGGCCGCATAGACGTCGGTGGGCGCGGGCGGGTTTCCGCCCGCGAAGTAGGCAAATTTCCTGCCCACATATCCCAAAAATCCCCCCACCATCTCCCCGCTGTTGCGGAGGCCCGTGAGAATGGAAAAGTCGCCGTCGGCGGCATTCCAGAGATATTCACTGTTAAAATAGAGCGACATGGACTGGCTCACCTGTTCGGGGGCGAGGATCACAATGTCGCCTTCGGAGATATTGACGCGCGAGAGGTCCATCATCGCCTTGGTGCCTATGGCGCCGTACAGTCCGAAGGGGCACACGGTATAGCCGTCCATCTCCCCCTCCATGAGCTCGGGGTCGAGCCCGAACGCCACGGCGCTGTTCCCCACCACCACGATCTTCTTTCCCGTCGTCTTCTTCAGGTTCTCATACATCTTCGGAAGGACGGCATAATAGGTGGCGCCGTACTGCGGGGGGAGGCAAAATCCCACCGCAATCAGGCATATGGGGATGGAAATGAGGAGGAAGAGCACAATTGAAATTGCGATGAGATTGCGCTTTGTTTTCACGGAACTGTCACCTTTTTCCCCGAACAAGGTATCGACTGCGAATTGCTTCGCAGTCGATTCCTTCATTCGTAGATTTTCGAGATCTTATCTCAGCTCTTTTTGCGGCGGATGAACTTCATGATGGCGAAGACGCCCCATGCCGCAAGGAGGACGGGGATCACGACATCGAGTGCGATGATGAGGGTGACCCACCACTCCGTCTGGTAGCCGATGATGTTGATCTGGATGGAGTTGCTGTTCGCGACCGCATACAGAATGTTCTTCGCCGACTGGCGGAGAATGGTCACGTCTTTTGCACTGTTTGCGTCGACATCCGTCCACATCAGGTCACCCGTGGAGGTGAGGATGAGGTCGTTGCCCGCATAGAGCATCTGGCGGGAATCCATGTATCTCTCCGTCTTGTAGTCGCAGATGACGAGCCCGCGGAAGCCCCACTCGTTGCGGAGCACCTGCGTCATGAGGCGATAGTCGCCGCCCGTCCAGCGCGTGCCGATCCTGTTGAAGGAGGACATGATGCCGAGGGTGCCGACGAACTTCGTCGCTTCCGTCACGTCTTCGAACTCGTCGATGATCTCTTCACTCACGGTGTCGTGACCCTTGACTGCAAGTTCGAAGGGCTTGAGATAGAGCTCTCTGAGCGCCTGCTCGGTGCAGTAGGTGGACACGCCGCCGCGGTTGGTCTCCTGATCGTTGAGGGCGAAGTGCTTGAGGTCGGCATAGACGCCCTTGGAGTGCGCGCCGTTGATGACGTTGACCGCCATCTTGCCCGAGATGATGGGATCTTCGGAGTAGTACTCGAAGTTTCTTCCCGAGAAGGGGCTGCGGTGCAGGTTGACTGCGGGAGCGTACCAACCCGTGAAGGGAAGGCCGTTGTTCTTGTTGGCGGCGTCGCCCCAGAGACCGTTTTCACCGACGAAGCGGCCCATCTCATAGGCGATCGTCTTATTCCACGTGGAGCCGATGACGATCTCGCTCGTGAAGTTGTTGTCATCCTCATACATTGCACTCGTCGCGCCGCCGATGAAGTTGACGAAACCGATGGGACCGTCGGAGTCATTGGTCAGGTTCTTGCCGATGGACTCGATGGCGTTGGTCTTGAATGCGCCGTCGGAGACGAGCATTCTCATCTCTTCCACGGTGAGCTTGTCGAGGAGCTCTTCCCAGCGCGCGTCGTCGTAGTCGACCGTGTTGTCCTCCTGAAGGAGGTCGTGCAGGATGAGCTCGCTGTCCGTCTTGCCGGTCGCGGGCATCTCGGTCACTTCGTCGATGACGGGGTTGTTGTGGGCATAGCTTGCGAGGGCATCCTGCTCCTCCATGCCGCCCTTCTCCTCAAAGGAGATCACGCGGTCCTTGAGCGTGGGAGCCGTGGGGAAGGTCCCCTCGAAGTTGGTACGGGACATGCCCTTTCTCGTCTCGCCGTTGACTCTCACGTCGCTCAGGCGGTACTGGATGTCGAAGTAGTCTTCCGTCGTGAAGAGGTTCTCGACCTTCGTGCCCGTCGTGGTGTCATTTTCGAAGCGGACATCTTCCGCGAGGGTGACGACTTCGGAATCATAGGCATTCGCCGCGACATGGGAGTTCGCGCTCGCGAAGAAGGTGTAGTCGCCGTGCTCGAGCTCATAGCCCATGAACTCATTCTTATTGGCGTCGTTGTAGTCGTAGGAAGCGAGGTCATAGGCCTCCACCGTGAAGGTCACGGTCTGCTTCTCGCCTGCCGCCAGAAGTTTGGTCTTGGCGTAGTCCACGAGCTCGACATAGGACTTCTCGATTCCGCCCGCATAGTAGGGCTTGCTGACATAGAGCTCCACGACTTCCTTGCCCGCCACACTGCCGGTATTCTCCACCTCTACCGAGATGGTGACCACGCTCGAGCTGTCCGCGAGGGTGCCCGAAACATTCGTGATGGTCTGGTTGAAGGTCGTGTAGGAGAGGCCGTAGCCGAAGGGGAAGACGACGTTCTCTTCGTACCAAGCGGAAGAAGGATCGTCCTGCGCTTCCTCATAGGCGCGCGTCTCGTAGTAGCGATAGCCGAGGTACACGCCCTCTTCGTAAGTCACCATGTTATAGGCGGAGCTGATGGCGCTGTCTGCGCTCTCGCTGCCGAGGAAGGCCGTATTGGGCGTGCCGTTTTCGGTGGTCTGCGAGCCGTCGCCGAAGTTCTGCCACGTGGGATCCTTGGTGTAGTCGGCGGCATAGATGTCCACCGTCCTGCCCGAAGGATTTGCCTCGCCGTTCAGGAGGGATCCGATCGCCTCGGCACCCGTGGCGCCGGGACCGCCGATCCAGAGCACGGCGTCGATGCGGGGATCGGAGGGCGTGTTATTGTACTGCGCCACGAAATCGCACTGGAAGGCCGTGAGCGTATTGAGCATGACGATGACCTTGTCGAAGCGCGCGGTGACCTCGTCGAGGAGCGCCTCTTCGTTCTTGTCGAGCTGGAGATAATGTCTCGTCGCGTCGTCCTGCTGCGTGCGGGGGAGGTCCCAGCTCTCGCCGCCGAGGCGGGAGATGACCACGATCGCCGCGTCGCTGTATTCGCTGTAGCTATTCTTGACGGCGGCGGTGTAGCTCGACATGGGCGTCTCGCCGATGTCGAGGGTGGGAGATCCCGAGCTGCCCTCGGTGAGGGCGGGGTTATTGGAACGGCCCTTGCCCGAATCACTGCTCTCGTAGAAGCTCTTGAGGGTGGGATTGTACTCAATGCCGCCCGCGGTGAGCCCGTCGAAGAGGGTCTTGGTGTTCTTGCTGGTGCCGCTGCCCGAGCCCGAGCCGCCGAGCACGAGGTTCACGCTGTTCTTGCCGAACACGCTCACCTTGCTGCCTCTGGCGATGGGAAGCGCATTGTCCTCATTCACGAGGAGCACGGCGCCCTCCTGCTCGATCTGGAGGTTAAGCTTGTTGCCCGCCTCTACGGCTGCTGCCTTGCTTTCATAGTCGGACACGTAGATCTTCTCATAGGTGTCGTCCATGATGGGTTTCTTGAGACCGAGCATGGTCCCGACGATGGAGTGATACAGTGATGTCTCGGGGACCACGAGCATGTTGAGCACGATGAGGAACGCCACGAAAAACGCCGTCACGGCCGCCCAACTGATGACTCCGCCCAGTCCGCTACCTTTCTTATTTTTACTCATCTCGATTCACCTCACATCTTATGCATCCACATACAGGTTGTCGTACTCGGGATGCCACGAGAGCGTAGCCCCGCTCGCCTCGACACGGATGTAGTCGACGGTGGGAGCCGTCGCCTGCGTCGTACCGCCGCAAGCCGCATCGTTATTGGTTATGAGCTCGATCGTATTCCATCCCTCGACGAGGGCAAAGGTCCTGTTGATCTGATACTCATCGAAGGTGCCGCCCTTGTACATGCCGCCGCCCGCATTCGGGCCGCCGTCGACAGTGAATTCCCTGTAGCTGAGCGCGGTGCCGTTGACCTTGATCTGGTAGCCATAGACTTCGTCTGCCAGGTTGCTCTCGGGTCCGTAGGTCACATACTGGTAGAACTCATTGCTGAGGGCGAGGAAGAGTCTCGCACCCGACACGGCCCTGTCACTGTAGATCCTGAAGGTCAGCGTTGCGCCGGGCTTGAAGAGGTAGGTGACATAGTGCGGTTCGACTGCGGTATGCATGCTGTCGAGGAGCGGATAGGGCTGAGAAGATGCCCCGGTGAGGTCGCCCTGAATGACGCCCGTGCCGTGCGTGGAGTTCGAATAGCCGAGGAACTCATAGTTGGGGTCGAAGGGCGTGAACTCTGCGTCGAACTTATTGTCCTGAGGCGTCGTAAGGGGTGCGATCCAGTGCGCATACAGGTTGACGATCCCCTTCACTTCGTAAGGGAGCGTGACCTTATTGCCGCCGCGAGCCGCGCTGTACCAGCCGTCGAACTCGAAGGTGTAGGCGCCCTGCACGCGGGTAGGCGTGTAGGAATCGTCGATCATGGCGCCGTAGGGAAGTTTCGTGTCGAGCACGTACTGCTCGCTTGCGCCGGTGTAGTTGCTGTTGAGACGCACGATATACGTCTCTGCTTCCCAAACCGCATAGAAGGTCACATTGCCCTCGGGCGTGTAAGGGAAGACGGCGTCGGGTGCCTCTGCATCGGGATCGGTCGCCCAGCCGAGGAACTTATTTCCGTCGCGGGTGACTTCGGGAAGATCGTCCGCTTCGATCGCGGCATCGCCCTCGACCCATTCGACCGTGGAGACCACGCCCTCTTGGCCCGAAAGAGACTTGCCGCCGTTCGCGTCGAACTTCACCTGATAGCTTGCCGCGCCCTCTTCGATCCATGCCGCATAGAAGGTGACATCTCTCTTCACGATATAGGGGAAGGTGACGGTGGCGCCCTTTGCGTCCGTCCAATAGCGGAAGGTGTGCTGCTCATAGATGGGAAGCTCTTCCTCCGCAAGCGCGGAAACTTCCGCGTTGTATTCGATTTGTTTTACGACCGGCGTGGAGCCCTCGAAATTGAAGTCGAAGGTCACGTCATAGACGGCGGCATCCCACTGCGCATACAGCGTGATGTCCCCCGTGGGGGTATAGGGGAAAGTGACTGCCTCCCCTCCGTTTTCGGCCTGCGTCCACTCCGAGATCTCATATCCCGTGCGGACGGGCTCTGCGGGCTCCTCCATGCTCTCGCCCTTCTTCACATAGACCCTGCGGGGGCGCGAGGTCTCATCTTTGTAGTCGAGCGTGACGGTGTACTCGTCAGCGCTGCCTACGGGATTGGGGTCGTTGTTCTCGGGCACACAGGCCGCGAGAGAGACAGTGAGCATGATGCCTGCCACGGAGAGGGCGATCCATTTTTTATTCAAAAATTTCATAACAACCTCTTAAAAAATTTTTGCCCTGTTAACCGAAGAACTTCGGTGAACGGAAGCCCGTCCACCGAAGTTGTGTTCGGTCATTACGTTAACGCAAACTATCGGTGCTTGACGCTATCGCAATATTATTTGTCTTCCTTCTTTCTGAGCACGAGGAACGCGCCGCCGAGCACGGTGAGAGCCGCAACAGAAGCTGCGCCGAGGCCGATGATGCCGCCGCAGCCGCCCTTGGCAGCTTCGCCTGCTTCACCCTTCTCGCCCTGAGGGCCTGCGGGACCTGCGGGGCCTGCGGGGCCGGCTTCACCGGTGTCGCCCTTGTCGCCTTTCTCGCCCTTGTCGCCTTTCTCGCCCTTGTCGCCTTTCTCGCCCTTGTCGCCTTTCTCACCCTGAGGGCCGGCGGGGCCTGCGGGGCCTTCCTGCTGCTCAAGGGTATCGATCTGCGTCTGGAGATCGTCGATTTGGGACTGGAGATCATCGATGAGATCCTGGAGATCTTCGATCTGGCCCTGGAGACCTTCCACGAGCGGATCGGTGATCGTGAATCTCACGGTAGCCGAAGTCGTGATGAAGTTCTGCCCGCCCTTGCCGCTCACGGTGATGGTGACATCCACATAGTTCACGACGACAGTCTCACGGCCCTGACGGACGGTGGAGCTCGTCATGGCGAGCGCCGTGCCGCTGATCATGCCCGTTTCGGGATCGATCGTGAGGCCTGCGGGAAGTCCCGTTGCGCTGTAGGTGTACTGGCCTGCACCGAAGAACTCATCGAGGTACTCGGTGTTGAAGTATGCGCTTGCATCGGCGGTGACGGTCTGACCCATCCGACCGGTGACAGGCGTGACGGTGCCTGCAGCCTGAGAGGCGATGAAGCCGTTCATGGCAGCTGCGCTGTTGACATAGACGTAGAGGATGCGCTTTGCGGTCTCTCTCGTCCAGTACCACTGGGTGTAGTTCTCAGCTCCGTCGACGACGACGGCGTTCTTCTCCTCATCCCAAGTACCGGCGATGGCGTTGTTGCCCGTTGCATTGCCGAGAGGGAAGGTGAGACCGCGGACCATGCCTGCGCCGGTCCAACCGGTGTTGAGGCCGCCCTGATAGAAGTCGGTGACGGTTGCGCCGCGATAGCCCCACTCATTGGTGTAGAGCTGGACGTTGAGCGCATAGGATGCGGAGGACTGGAGGCCGATGTTGTTGAATGCGGACATCATGCCGTTTGCGTGGCCTTCCTTGATAGCAAGCTCGAAAGGCTTCGCATAGATCTCGCGGATCGCCTGCTCGTTGCAGAAGGTTGCGAGACCATTCATACGTCCAGCTTCCTGATCATTGAGGAATGCGTGCTTGATGTAAACCTTGCCGCCGACTTCGGTGCATCCGCCGACGACTGCCGCCGCGATCTTGCCGCCCTGCACGCCGTCCTGCGAGTAGTACTCGAAGTTACGGCCGGAGAGAGGCGTACGGTGAATGTTCATAGCGGGGCCGTACCAACCGGCGCCTGCGTTCCAGATCTCTTCTTCGCCGACGAGTCTGCCTTCCTTTCTTGCGAGGTCGACATTCCACGTCGCCGCGATGACGGTCTCACCGACCCAGAACCAACCGTTGATGTTGTTGGCCTTGAGCTGGCCGGGGCCATCCTGGTCGGTAACTCTCTGCTTACCGATGGTGTCGATCGCCACGTTCTGGTAGCCGCCTGCGCTGACGAAGGAGACGAGTTCCTGCCAGGTGAGCTGGTCGAGGAGCTTATCCCACTCTGCGCTGTCGTAGTCCTCACCGATCATGTCCATGATGGTGATTTTGTAGAGCCCGGTCTCTTCATCCGCAACGCCCGTGCCCTGCGTCTTGCCTTCCATGTCCGCCTTGGTCTTGACCCAAACGTTTGCATAGTCGGTCTCGGCAGCTTCGGTCACGGCATTGTCGCCGTCCATCGCCACGGTGAAGTTCTTGTGCTGGAAGACGCTTGCCGCTTCCTTCGTGAAGAGATTGTCGTTCTTTTCGCCGACGAGCCAGACGAGATCCGTGAGGTCGGAGGGAGCCGACTTGTCTGCATTGAGGAGGCCGTCTCTGTGGAGGTCATGATCGGTTCCGCTCTTGGTCCAGTGGCTTGCGGAGGTATTGTACATCTCCCAAGGACCGGTGGTCTGCGAGAAGATGTTGTTGGGGGTCTTCGCATCGCCGTCCTCATCCCAGGTAAAGAGAGTAGCTGCGTTGAGCGTCTCGCTGTCGAGCACGGTGTGGGAGTTCGATCTCACGGAGAGCACATAGTCGCCGGTCTCGAGCTCGTAGCCGCTGTTGTCGTTCTTGTTCTTGTCGTTGTAGTCGAAGGAAGCGAGGTCTTTCACCGCGATCTTCACGACCACATCTTCGCTCTCGCCCGCCTCGATGACATCGGACTTCGCGAATCCGACGAGGTTGACGGCCGCCTTATCGATGCCGCCTGCCGTGTAAGGAGGGGTGCTGTAGAGCTCCACGACTTCCTTGCCTGCAGCGGAACCTTCGTTCGTGACGGTGACGGTGACGGTGATCTCGCCGTCCTTATTCGTCAGGTCGCCGGTCACAGACTTGATCTCCTGCGTGAAGGTCGTGTAGGAGAGGCCATAGCCGAAGGGATAGATGACATTGTCGTCGTACCAGGTGTCGCCCGACTGCGCCTTCGCCGTGTTGAGGTCGGCGGCGACGGTCTCGTAGTAACGATAGCCCATGAAGATGCCTTCGGAGTAGGAGATGACCGCATTGGAGGGGGTATTCTTCGAGCCCTCTTCCCACGTCATGGAAGGATTGGGCGTGCCCTTCGAGCCGATGGCCGCAGTTTCGTCGCCGCCGAGCTTGGTGTGATCGTAGGTCTCACCGCCGGTGAGCTCGTAAGTAGCGCCCTCGTAGGTACCGAAGTTGTAGTAGGTGGGATCGGTCTTGATGTCCGTCATCCAGATGTCGACGAGACGTCCGGAGGGATTGACTTCACCGGTGAGGAAGTCGCCGAGGACTTCGGCGCCGTTCCAGCCGGGGGTACCGATCCAGATGATGGAGTCGAAGGCGTCATCATTCTGGATGTCCGCGATCTCCATGGGAGAAGGCGAGTTGATGGAGACGATGATCTTCTTGAACTTGCCCTGCGCCTTCATGTACTTGGCATAGGCAAGGAGCTGACGCTCGCTGTCGTTCAGGGTCTGATAGTGCTCATTCTTGTCGGCGTGGTTGTCGACACCGTGCACGGCGTTATCCGAGAACTCGGAGCCCGAACGCATGATGTTGATGATGGCAGCTTCGCCGTATTCCTGATAGGAAGCCTCGACTTTCGCATAGTCATTTTCCGCAAGGACCTTGTAGTCCTTTCCGCCGAAGGTGACATCGCCGCCCTCTGCAGTCGTCTCGACGTCGCCTGCAGCAGCCTCGACGAGGGTCATGTACTTGCCGTTCTCGGCGTTTGCACCGGCTGCGGTCGTAGCAGCTTTGGCTTCGGGGTTGATGGTGAGCGCATTGTCGACGCCCTGATCAAAGGTGATGACCCTCTGGGAGATCCAGTCGCCGATGTGCTGGCTGGTATTGCCGGGACGGGAAGCCGCACCCGAGCCGCCGCCGCCATCCTGCAGCGAGTAAGCGTTTTTGCCGAGCAGGGTGACCTTGGAGTCCTTCGTAAGGGGAAGCGCATTCTTCGCGTTCTTGAGAAGGACGTAGCCCTCGGCAGCAAGCTGCTTATTGAGCTCTTCTTCCGCGTGAAGGATTTCGTCGAAGCTCGAGTACTCGGACGTGACGTCGCCTTCTCTCGCCTTGTCGTTCGCCGCAAAGACGGAGAGCGAGGAGAGACCGAGGCAGGAAGCGAGCGTCAGCGTGACCGCAAGCGTACCGATCTTCGCGATCTTTTTGCCTTGTTGTTTCATCGGATATTTTCCTCCAAAAAAATTTCGGCTTTTGCCCTTCTTTTCGCGCCTTGACAAGGGGTCGTCTCCCAAGGGGGCCGCAAGGGGGTGCGGCGGTTGTGCAAACCTGACAGCCAACGTGAAAAAACGCCAAAAAGAACGGCACATTCCGTTACGCCGTAATATTAGCATGTGAGTTTTTATAAAGCAATAGCCTTCGCAAGAAAAGTCATTTTCATCGCACGAATAGCACATCGCCCCCAAAAAGCCGCCCGAACACCGTAAAAAATTTTGAAATCTGTGCGTTTTCGGCGAAAAATCAACATATTTTCACGCGCCCCAATCAAAAAAAGCCCCCCGCTCGGGAGGCCGTCATGAAAACCTATGACAGGAGAGATTATAATATGTTCGCGTACTATTATATGAACGCAATATCTCGCCGCGGATCAGCCGTTTTGCCCGTCGAAATAGCTGAGAAAGGCCGCGACAAACTCCTTTTTCCTGCCGCGGGAGATGTGCAGGCTCCACGGCCCTATGATGACTTCGCCCCCCGCGATGCGCTCGATATGGCGGAGATTGATGAGATAGCAGCTGTTACAGCGAAGAAAGCCGAAGGGCGCGAGCTTTTCCTCACAGCCCGAGATATTGCCCCAGTCCTCAAAATCCCCCCATGTGGTGTGAAAAGTGAGCTTGTGGCGGCTGCTCTCCACGAAGAGGATATCGCGCGCGGAGATGCGGAGGATGCGGCGGTTGCTCGCCAGAACGACGCGGTCGCGGGAATTATTGACGGCGTAGAGCACGGCGCGCTTCATGGCGGCGGAAAATGCGCGGTAGTTCACGGGCTTGAGGAGATAGTCGATCGCGCCGACTTCATAGCCGCGGATGGCCATGTCCGCCGTGTCTGCGACGAAAAAGAGGCACCCCGTCCCCCCATTTGCGCGGTACGCCTGCGCCAATTCCATGCCGCCTCCCGCGGGCAAGTCTACCGAGGCGATGATGATGTCATAGGCATCGGCGACAGAGAGAAACTTCTCCCCGTCCGAAAAGACATCTACCGTGTACTCCGTCTTTTCGGGCAGTTCGGAAAAGTACCGCGCGGTAAACTCCTTTGCGAGCGCGATACATTTTTCATCTCCCTCTAAAAGCGCAAGATTCAACATTCGCTTTCCCCTGCCGTCTTTCCCATGAGATGTTTTTATTTGCTTGCGTCAGCAAGCAAATACGCCCATGGGCGTAAAAAAATTTTCCCGTTTTCCTCTATTGTATCATAATCTTAATATCTTGTAAAGCGGTTTTCTGTGATAATTCTTTCACAAAAGTCTTTTTCGGCTTAAATCATCTTGAGCATTTTATAGTTCAACGGGGGCATGGGACACAGAACGGGCATACCATGTCCGAGAAGGAGGAATTCATTTTCGAAAAATATCCATTCTTTCGAAAAATGAGAGGAAAAGGGTTGACGCCCCCGACAAAATTTGGTATGATAGAGAGGAGGTAGATCATGGAGATAAAAGACAAGACCATAGCGCTTCTCATCGACTCGGACAATGTATCCGAAAAGTACTTTTCCATCATTTTGGACGAGCTCAGCCAGTACGGCAAGGTGACCTATCGCCGCCTGTACGGCGACTTTACCAATTCCAAGGCAAACGGCTGGAAACAGGCCCTGCTCGAGTACTCCATCGAGCAGATCCAGCAGGTGGCATTTACGACGGGCAAAAACGCGACGGACTCCAAGATGATCATCGACGCCATGGACATCCTCTATAAGGGAAAGGTGGACTGCTTCTGTCTCGCCACGAGCGACAGCGACTTTACCAACCTCGCCATGCGCTTCAGAAACGACAACCTCGTCGTCATCGGCGCGGGCGAAAAGAAGACCCCCTCCTCCTTCCGCAAGGCGTGCGATATCTTTATCCCCGTGGACGAGCTCATGAATACGGAGGGCGAGGGCGCACAGAAAAAGGCGAAGGGCACGGCCCGCACGGGACAGCGCAGGACCAAGTCCCCCGCCGACATCAAGCGGGAGGCGCTCATAGAGACGGCAAAGCAGCTCATCCTCGAGGGTGCCGAGGCGGACGGCAGGATGCACTTCTCCGCCTTCATGAATGACCTTCGGCGCAAGGAAAACGACTTCAATCCCAAGCTCTACGGCTTCCCGAACAGCCGCCCCATCCTCTTCTTCAAGAGCCTCAAAAAGGGCGACAAACCCATCTTCCTCCTCGAGAGGAAAAACAATGTCGACCTCATCGGCATCAATCAGTAGCATTCGGGCGGACCTTCGGGTCCGCCTTTTTCATAAAAATCCGACCCCATGTCATCAAAACGGGCAAAACGTCGGGTCAAAAAAGGCTCGGAAAAATCGGCGGAGAGGGATTGCATTTTTCCGAAAAGCATGATAAAATAGTGTCATGCGGGAAAATGCGGCCTTCCCGCGGGAGATCGAAGGATGAACGAGAAAAATGTCTTTATCAGCTACGGACACGGCACCCATGACGACGCGGTGAAGCGCCTCGCGGAGGACCTGCGCGCCTTCGGCTTTCAGGTCTTCCTCGACGTGGACTACTTAAAGCTCGGCGACTGGGAGAGGATCATCGACGAGCACATCCTCTCGTGCAAATATTTCCTCTTCATGGCATCGGCACGCGCCGTCTCGGAGGCGGGCTACTGTCTCAATGAGCTCTGCCGCGCGGGGGAAAATAACTCCGTCATCGTGCCCGTGATGCTCGAAAACGTCCTCCTGCCCCTCAGTATCAATAAATTTCAGCGCTTCATCCTCGTCGACTGCTTCGCGCCCGACGGGGAGCTTCTCGAGGCGAAGTACAAAAAGCTCCTCCTCGACCTTATGAGCGTTCTGAGCGGCAACTACAAGCTCGGCTTTTCCGACCGCGAACTCCGCCTGAAGTCCGCCCTCCGCCCCGTCTCGTCGCGGAACATGACCTTTAAGTACTACAGCACCTTCTGCGGGCGGCGCGCCGCCTTCCGTGCCTTCGAAAAGTTCCTCACGGGCAATAAAAATTTCTTCTGGGTGACCTCCCGCCCGGGCATCGGCAAGACGGCCTTCATGAGCATGCTCGCGTGGCGGTACCCCGAGAGCGTGAGCGCGGTGCACTTCTGCAAGTTCAATAACTCCGACCGCGTCAATCCCAAAAATATCATCGCCTCCGTCGCCTATCAGCTCGCGGACACCCTGCCCGAGTACAAGGAAAAGCTCCTCAGCCTCATGGACCTCGACTCCCTCTTCGAGAAGAGTGCCGCGCGCATCTTTGAGTATCTCCTCATCGAGCCCATGCAGGAGCTGCCCGTGACCCGCCCCGTGGTGGTGGTCATAGACGCCCTCGACGAGTGCTCCTTCCGCGGCGAAAACGAGCTGTGCTCCATCTTTGCGCGGACATTCGAAAATCTGCCCCCATGGCTCAAGTTTGCCCTGTCCAGCCGCAATGAAGCGGAGATCCGCCGCAGCCTCTTCCCCATCTCTGTCGAGTACACCCTCTCGGAGGATGAGACGGAGGACGACCTCAGGGAATACTACCGCGCGCAGTTCCCCGAGGCGCCCGAGATGAAGATCGAGCAGCTCCTCGCGAAGTCGGAGGGGTCCTTCCTCTACGCGAGCGAGATCGCCAAGCAGATCAAGGACGACAACCTGAGCCTCGACGACATCGACTTCTTCCCCGTGGGCATCTACGGATTTTACAATGACTGCTTCTCGCGCATCTTCGGCACGGCGAGCGGAGTGGACTATGAGAGCGTGAAGCCCCTGCTCGAGTTCCTCTGCGTCGCGCAGGAGCCCACCGACGTCGACTTCCTCGAGAGCTATCTCGGGTGGTCGGAATACGATCTCAAGAAGACCCTCGCGCGTATCAGCGGCCTCTTCCCCATCCGCAACGGCTTCATAGAGCCCCTCCATAAGTCGCTCATCGACTGGCTCACAAACAGCGGAGATGTGGCACAGATCTTCTATATCAGCACCAAAAACGGCTACAGGCGCCTGCTCGAGTACATCGAGCAATACTACGGCGCGGGGGACTATACAAATAAGTACGTCATAAAATATTTCGGGTCCACCCTCATCCGCCTCGACAAGTACGACCGCCTCGCGGAAGTGCTCGACAACTACGAATTCCAGCGGTGTGTCATCGAAAAACTCGACTTCGACTTCGGGCTCGGGCGGTATCTTGCCGAGCTTCTGGAGGTCGCGAACCATCTCCCGCAGCGCTGCGTGGAGCTCCTGCAGCACCCCACCTTCATCCGCATCTTCTCCGAATACAGGCGCCTCCTCTACAATTCGGGCATGTTCTTCACCCTGAAAAAGTGCGGGCTCTCGGTGGCCCTCCGTTCGGATACTGCCGACTGGGGCATCGAGGGCGAGATCGGAAAGGTCTTCTACTACTACATCGTGGAGGACTTCGCGCGCGCCATCCGCAAGGCAAAGACTCTGCTCTCCACCCGCGAGGAGCTCAAGGCAGATGACTACCTGAAGTCCGAGCTCTACAACGTGAAGGGGCTCTCCGAGCGCAAACTCGTCCTCTTCGACGACGCCATGGAGTCCTTTGACAAGAGCATCGAGTGCATCACCGCGGTCATTGAGGACGACTATGTGCCCGAAAACGGCGACCCCGAGTTCGAAAAGGGCATGGCGTACCTCATCAAGGGCAAGATCTACCTCCACATGCTCGACTTCCGCGGTGCCAACCGCAGCATCAAGACGGCCATCAAGACGCTGCAGAGGAAGATAGACGAGATGCCCGAAAACGACAAGCGCATCTCCAACCTTCTCTTCCTCGCCGAGGACTACCGCGTGCTGGCGGACGGATACATCTGGCAGCGGGAGTTCGAACTCGCCGAGGAATGCCTGCGGGAGTGTGAGACCATCTATGCGGGCAACAAGACATGCAGCGACCGCTACTATATCCGCTATAAGTACACGGGGCTCTTCCTCCGCATCATGCGGCGGGAAGCGACGGGCGTGCGGGAAGCGCTCGAGCACATCCTCGACGGGGAGGCGGTGAGCTCTTATGACAAGGGACAGGTGCAGTTCTATCTCGCCCTCAATGCCTATCTCAACGAGCGGGAGGACCCCGAGGCAGTCAAGCTCGGCATCAAGCGGGCGAGGGCGGGCGCCGACCGCTATGACTCCATCGACGCCCATCTCGAGACGGCGGAGTGCGAGCTCGCCGAAAAACTCCTCTCGGAAGTCGCGGGGATATCCTTCCGCTCCGACCGCGAGGAAAACGAATATATCGACAAGTGGATCGCCTACATCGAGGACGTATTCCGCACGGAGGAAGCATGAGCGAATGGGAAGAGCGGGCCGCCTTTCTGGAGACGGCCGTAAGGGAGGCGGGCGTGCGCCTTCTCGGGCAGACGCCCGAGATCACCCGCCACAAGACGGCAAATGACCTCTTGACCGAAAACGATGTCAGGACGGAGGAGTTTCTCGTGGAGAGGATCCTCCGCGAAGACCCCGCGGCACACATCATCTCGGAGGAGAGCTACGCGGGCGGCGAACTCGAGGGGCGGTGCTATGTCATCGACCCCATCGACGGTACCTGCAACTACGCGGTGCGGCTCCCCCTCTTCGGCATTCAGGTGGCATGTTTCGAGGGCGGCACGGCGAAGGCCTCTGTCCTGCACTATCCCTCGTCGGGGGATACCATGTCTGCGATCGAGGGCCGCGGAACGCGCTGGAACGGCGCTCCCATCTCCGTGGACAGGACCAAAAAGGCGGGCGACGGCATGCTCATCATCAGCGACTACTATGGAGACCTCCCCATTCCCATGCGGCGGCAATTTGCCCTCGTCGAAGCCCTCCAACCCCGCTTCCTGAAGACGCGGCACTTCGGAGCGGCCTGCGTGGACTTTGCCCTGCTCGCGCGCGGCAATGCCCTCGCCTACATTACCTACTATTCCCACATCTGGGACATCGCCCCGGGACTGCTCGCCGCGAAGGAGGCGGGCTGCGTCTTTGCCGCCGTGGACGGCTCCCCCTACCGCTATGGGGAGGCGGGGCTCGTCGTCGCCAACTCCGAAGAGACGCTCGAGACCGTACTCGGCGCCTGCCGCAAGCTCGGCTGAAGGGAGAAAATTATGGACATCGTCACGATTTCCGAGGCCGCCATCGTTCCGACGCGCAACCTCAATCTGCTCTACATCATCCTCGACTGCATCTTCCTCGTCATCTTCGCCGCCCTCCTCATCTGGAAAAAGCGGTACTCCACCCTCCTCTTTGCCCTCTTCGGCGGCGTGCTCTATACGGTGGTCGACTTCGGCGGGTTTTACCTCCTGAGCCACACCCGCACGGTGTATATCGACGGGGTGCTTCAGGGCATGGGTGGCACCTTTTGGGTCTTGCTCTGGATGTCGATGAGCTACGGCATGACCAATTTTGCCTTCATCTGGACCCTCATAGGCCGCGACAAGCTCGCGAAATACTGGGTCTTTCTCATCGTGATGTGGTGGATGATCTGCCCCTCCATCTCCGAACTCGGAGGCGAGGCGACGATCACGACCTCGCGCACCACGGGCGCCTATCACGGATGGATGGGCGTCGCCCTCGTCCTCTCCTACCTCCTCCTCATCATCCTTCTGCTCGCCAAGGAGCCCAAAAAGGCCTTCGTCAATGTCCTCTATCTCTGTCTCATCGGCTTCTGCGTGCAGTTCGGCTGGGAATTTTCCCTGCTCGTCAACGGCATCCGCCCCATGAACGAGGCGAGTATCCGCACCCTGCTCGTCAATTCCTGCCTGGAGACCAACCTCGGCATGCCCGCCATCTACGCCATCCGGTACTTCTGGTCGAAATATTTCCGCGAGGACCTCACGCGCGTGAAAAGGGAGACCGCTCCCGAGGCGTGATTTTCCGACCCCATTCCCGCATTTTGAAAATTTCGGAAACTTTTTCGAGGGACTTCTGCGGAGACTTTGGAACTTTTCCGAGGAACTTCATACAAAAATAGGGAGACGCGCGTCTCCCATTTTTTATGGGGCATCTCTGCCCTTCCCCCTGACATACGGCCCCTTATACCATATCTTCCAAAATCAATTTGTCCGCCACGAGGGCGATGAACTCGCTGTTGGTCGGCTTTTCGCTGCCGAGATAGACCCGCGCGCCGAAGATGGCATTGATGGCGTCCACCCGCCCGCGGTTCCAGGCGACCTCGATGGCATGGCGGATGGCGCGCTCCACCTTGCTCGCGCTCGTCTCATACTTTTCCCCGATCACAGGATAGAGCTTTTTGGTCACACTGCCGAGCACCTTGGGGTCCTCGATCGCCATCTTGATGCCCTCTCTCAGATAGCCGTACCCCTTGATATGCGGCGGGATGCCGATGGAGATGAAGATATTCGTGATGCGCTCCTCCACGCTCCCCGCGCGCCTGCGCTCCACTCTCTCCCCGCGCGGCGAGGCCTCCCCGTCGAGTTCGGCCGCCCGCATCGCCACGAGTTCGGCCGAGACGGGCTTCATGAGATAGTACCGCGCGCCCAGCTCGATCGTCTTTGCGACGATGGAGTCTTCCGCATAGTTGCCGAGCACGATCACGCTCACCTTGCGCCCCGCCCGTCTGAGTTCCTCGAGCACGGTAAAGCCATCGGCCGTCCTGAGGTGCAGGCTGACGATCGCCACGTTCGGAAGGAGCGCCTCTAAGAGTTTCAGCCCCTCTTTCCCGTCGCCCGTGACGCCGCACACCTCAAATCCCGCCTCCGCACACCGCGCTTCGAGCTCTTTCGCAAAATTTTCATTGCTCTCGAGAATCATAATGCGTTTCATAAATCAACCTCCAAAGGAAGAATGTAGCAGTATTATAGCGAATCTCGGAGGATTTGTAAAGTCATTTTTAGTGATTTTGAATAAAATTTTTATTATTTTTTAGTATTTTTTGACGATTATTGGCCTTTCTTCCGATTTCGACAAGATTTTTCCTCCCGAAAGTGTCGAAATGACCGATTTCGCGATCCGAGGAGGCGCGCACGGGCGACCCGAAAAAATTTTCGCCGAAATTTTTCTTCATGGCGGGGAAATCACTTGACACTTTCGGAATAATCCTTATAATAGGATATGCTCTCACCGAGGCGGCACGGGCGGCTGCCGCGTAAGAGCGCAAAGCTCTCGTAGCGAGAGAGCATTTATTGAGGTGTAGCGCAGTTTGGTAGCGCGCTTGGTTAGGGACCAAGAGGTCGCGTGTTCAAGTCACGTCACCTCAACCATCTTTCATTCACCAAATGACTGTCGGTGAATAAAAAGAGCGAGATTATTCAAATCTCGCTTCTTTTTATGCAATTTAGCGCATAAAACATACAATTTATGCAGATTTTATACGGTCAAAAAGTTGGACAAAAGTGTTTCATTTTATGACTGTCTTTTTGCCATTTTTGCTTTCCTGCCAGACTTGAACTGACGACATCTAATTTTTTTCAAAAAAATATACAAAAATATGATAGACTAATCGGACGAGCGTTGTATTACACGGCGGCTCGTTTTTTGTAAGAACGGGTAGTCGGCATAGAGTCGAGCAATTAGAATTTATCTTGTAACGCGAGAGAGGGGAGTAGGGCAGTCATTTGGTGAGTCAAAGACATCTTTCATTCACCAAATGACTGTTGGTGAATAAAAAGAGCGAGATTATTCAAATCTCGCTTCTTTTTATGCAATTTAACACATAAAACATACTGTTTATGCAAGTTTTATACGGTCAGACCTTAGGGCAGTCATTTGGTGAGTCAAAGACAAAAATGCCGTAGAAGTATCTGCGGCATTTTTATAATGTTTAGTTGATTTTCGGAAGAACTTTGTGATACAATAGAGAAAACACACATGGGTTTTGGACAAGGCATAAACAAAAAAGGGAAAGTATGACGAATTTTGAAAAACAGGCGTTCAAGCTCATCGAGCCGAGAGAGCTCCTATGCGAAGGATCCGTCTGCGATTGGGGGGACGGCCGGTAGCTCGTTCGCTTCGATCTCGGGGTCTGTCCCATCAACATCGACCTTTGGCACGCGGAGGGGGAGATCTTCGCGGAGGGGAAGAGGTTCTCTCTGAAACTTCTCCTCATGCCCGGGGCGGAACTTCTCAATGGACCGAGCGAGATCTTTCACGACGAAGAAGAGTACTACCGCGAGCGCACGATGAAGTCGATGGCGGCGGAGTCCATCATCCCGAGCGGGACCTTTTCCCCGACCGCCGACCCGAACTTTCGCGAGAATGCTTCCGTCATCTTACAGGCGAAGATCAAGAGGGTAGAAAAAGTAAAATTCGGGAAGGCGAGCGTTCTGCACATCGTATTGAAGATGGCGGGACTCGAATTCGACACCTTTTTCGACGATGGCGTGCTGCCCTTCGCGGAAGAGGGAAATGTGATTTCGGCCGCGTTTACGGCGGTGGGAATGATGATCAAAGAGGAGGAGAAATAATATGTGGGGAGCTATCATCGGCGATATCGTTGGCAGCCGCTTTGAATTTGCCAACACGTACAGGACAGATTTCAGCCTGTTCAGCAACAACTGTTTCTTTACGGACGACACCGTGTGCACCGTGGCGGTGGCAGAGGCGCTCTTGCGTTTCGGGGACGCGGGCGAGGAGACCTTCAAAAGGGAACTCGTACGCCTCTTGCGGGAATATGTAAACCGCTATCCGAACGGCGGCTATGGCGGGAGATTCCTCCGTTGGGCAATCGATGGAAACATGGGCCCCTACAACAGCTTTGGGAACGGCTCCGCAATGCGCGTTTCGCCCGTCTCCTGGTACGCAAAGAGCCTCGAAGAGGCGGAATATTTCGCAAAGCTGACGGCGGAGGTCACCCATAACCATCCCGAGGGGATCAAGGGCGCCGTCGCCGTGGCGGGCGCGGGGTTCCTCGCGCGAACGGGAAAGACGAAGGAGGAGATCGGGGCCTATCTCGAACATTATTATTCCTTCGGGATCTCTTGTGACGAATGGCGGGCAAAGCGGATGCCCTTCGACGAGACCTGTCAAGGCACAGTCCCCATTGCGATGGAGTGCTTTCTTGAAGCGGAGAACTTCGAGGCCACCGTGCGTCTTGCCGTCTCGATGGGCGGGGATTCGGATACGATCGCGGCGATGGCAGGCGGCGTCGCGGGGGCATTTTACGGTGTGGATGGATCGCATCAACAACTCGCGCGGCGCTATCTCGATGAGGAGCTGCTCGCCGTCATCGATGATTTCATCGGGAAATATTGCAAATAAAATATGATCGAATAAGGAAGAAGTCGGGAGCGCTCTCCCGACTTCTTTTGCTGTATTCCAAAAACCGTTAAACTTCGTGCGTTTTGATCCAAATGAGAAGATCCTCATACTTCATTTCACTTTTGGCGAGAGAAAGCCCGATTTCAATGAGCTCCTCATCCGTCGCTTCCAAAGAGATGCCGTTGACTTCGAGGAAGGTCAAAAGCACATAAACGCCGATGCGCTTGTTTCCGTCCACAAAGGCATGGTTGGAGACGAGCCCCGCACAGAGCCTTGCCGCCTTTTCCTCTTTCGTGGGGAAGAGGTCTTTTCCGTCGAAGGTCATATAGGGGGCTTCGAGTGCAGATTCCAATAAGCCGACATCGCGGTGCATCTTTGCAAAATCAGTTACATGTGCTCTTCCGAGGAGGTGTTTACGTCATCCACGAGAGTAAAAATCGCACACTTGCCGAAAAACGTGAACGTATGATGCGCTCCTCTCTCGGCATCCCGATCTTTGAATTTCATGTTGTCATTATATGAATATCAGTTCCTGAAACACTTGACAAGCCTGATGAGACTTGCTATAATGTAACCACAAGCAAGATGCTTGTGATCTTAATTAAAATGTCTTATTGAGGAGCCAAAAAGATGAATTGGACGGAAAAGTACGAGGAATTTCTTCACTATTCCAAAGAAGACCTTCTGAAGTTCGGCTGCGAGACCGGATCGAAATTGATTTCTTTAATGGATAAAAAGTATGGAGATCAAGATAAATCCTTCGCGGTATTCATGAAAATCTATGGGACATTTGTGGCCATAGACCTGGATGTAAAGCAGGAAGAATATGAGATGTTTGAAAGGATAAGCGGAGTGTCGGCATCGTATAATGAGTTCAAGGATGCGGTAAAGCAGGCCTATAACTTTGATGTGGTCACTGAGGTTGACAACCTTGTGGATGCCGACGATGAGATGAAGGAATTAGTGATCCGTTTGGGGCTTATAATTTGCGCGTATGACGGCGAGATAAGTGCCGAGGAGAAAGCATTGATCGAAAGATATTGGAATTGACGATATCGACAAAAAGGGCCGTTTTTGCGAAAAACAGTGCTACAAAATTTCAGTGAGGTAAGAAATGAAAAAATTGATCTGCAATGTATTTGATGATAATGATTTTGAGGACAGACCGCGCGAAACAGTATCAATGTCCAGTTGTCGTGGTTGGTCCAGAATTCGGTTTAACGTTGTAAAAATGTCCAGTTGTCGTGGTTGGTGCAAAATTGCATTATATGCAGCCAAATTTTGACGGTGACTGTATATGAGAGTGCTGCTGTATCCTCCTTATTTGCAGTGGGAAGTAATTTCCGATTGTAATCACAAGTGCATACATTGTTATAACTATTGGCGCGCTCATAATATACCTGTAGAAAACTGTACGGAATTTGAAGCCATAACAGATGCGATCATCGAACGAAAGCCTCTTTATGTCGCCATCACCGGCGGAGAACCGCTTCTGGTCTTTCCGAAAGTCAAAGAGTCCATCATAAAGATGACAGATGCGGGGATCGTTTGTTCCATATCAACGAATGGGACGCTGATAACCGAAGAAATCGCTCGATTCTTAGAAGAGCGGAAAGTGGATCTGGTGATTTCGCTGCCGTCAATCGATGAAAAGATATGCGATGCGGTGTGCACGGCAAAAAATGTCGTAAAAAAGTTATCTGACGTGTGGCCTTTGTTAAAGAGTCACAATATACAGACCAACATCAATGTTGTCGTAAACAAGTTGAATATATCAACATTATACCAAACGTTGCAAGCGATCAAGGAACTTGGTTTTATTGCTCGCGTGGGTGTAGCACAGCGTCCGATCAATGCCTCTGCAGAATATTCTGAATATGAGTTGGACAAGAGTGATTTCCGGTTTATTGTAAGCGAATGTATCAGGGCGAAAAAGGAACTGGGGCTCTCGTTGGATTTTTCGGTTTGTCTCCCTGACTGCGCATTCAGAGATTTGCGGGAATTAGATGAACTGGAAAAGGGTGATTGTTTCGCGGGGACTATCGCATATGCGATTTGCACAAATGGCGATGTAAAGGCTTGTCAGTGCGATACACGCGTCTACGGCAATATTCTAACAGATGATTTCGGCGAAATCTACCGAAGAATGGCCGAATGGCGCGATGGGAGCTATTTGCCGAAAGAGTGTAAGGGCTGTAGCAGATTGTCAACATGCCGAGGCGGTTGCAGAGTCGAATCATATGCAAACGAAAATAGCTATCGTGCTTTACCGTCGTTTGCAGATCCGAACAATGTTCCCGAGATTGTAGAAAACGACGTGGTTGATTATTCTGACGTCAAAGAAATTGCTGTGGCGCCGCAAGCGATTTTTTTGAAAGATAAAGAATGTTATCGTGTTTCAGTTGGAATTGTTGCTATGTATCTACATGACGAATTCGCCGAATGGTTGCAGGAGAATTCCAAATTTAGTTTCGAACAACTGCGTCAAGCGACCGAATTGGAGAGCGATGAACTAAATGTGGTGATAGACACGCTTTGCAAGAACGGCATTCTTGTTGCGCGTCAGGTATAGCAATGAAGCTCTGCCATGGTAGCATATTTTCTTTTGTGGCCTCCCTGCGGGGGGGACGGAGAATCCGGAATTACGATTGTTGGCGAAACAACGGAATCGCTTGATTGTTTACATTGTTTGTTGAGTGCGTTATTGAGGATACTGTAGAACTTAACTTTCAAACGATGAGGACGCTGGGATGAATTCATTCAAGCGTCTTTTTATTTCACTGCGCACCATCCGGTTTCAAAAGTTGACCATTTTGTTAAGAAATGACAATGAGCACAGGGGATGTCTTCTGGCATGAAATCGTGTTTGCTACGGCGAGGGGCCCTTGGTTGGCGGGTATATCATGCTCAGCGCGGGTGCGGGAGGAGCTTGACATCTGCGTGCGAGCGTGGTATAATGGGCTTTACTATAGCTATACCATAGACGCGCGGGAGGGCGCGGACGTTCTCGGAGGGTACCATGTCCACGATTGAAGCGACAAATCTCATCTATTCCTATTTCCTTCTCATGGGGCATCAGCCGCAGCTGAGCCTCGGGATCGAGCACGACGAAGAGGGCAAGCCCCATGTGCAGGTCCAGATCGACGTCGACCTTCTCGCCTCTCCCGCCTCAAGGATCGCGCCCCTCTCCTTTTTCTACGCGCTCGACGACGAAAAACTCAATCTCTCTGTCATCTTCTTCATGAAAAGGGGCCTGACCGAGGGCGAGATCTCGCGCCTTCGCGCCCTTCATGCAGCGGAGAAATGCCCGTTTTCCTCGCTCATCGAGGTCGGTGAGGGGGCCGAAGTCCATCTCTTCCGCGACATGCCCGTGGAGGACTTCCACGAAGGATCTCTCGAGCGGGTGCACGACTATTTCTGCGAACGGGGCGCCCTGCTCGAGACCCTCATCGAGCTCTCGAAGAGATGATCCGCGCCTGCATGGCATCCCATTTTCGCACCCCATGTAGTAAATTCGCACCCCATATGGCAAAAAGGAGGGCCCCGTGATCTTTGTGACAGGCGACACGCACGGCATCGCCGACATCGAAAAACTTCGCCGTTTCTCCGAGGAGACGTCGAATCTTACGAAGGCGGACTATATGATAGTTTTGGGGGACTTCGGCGGCGTGTGGTCGGAGGCGACGCTGGACTCCTACAGAGCGCTCTATGAGGCCTTTCCCTTCACCACTCTCTTCATCGACGGGAACCATGAAAATTTCGACCTGCTCGAGTCCTTCCCCGTGGAGATGTGGCGGGGAGGGAAGGTGCATGTCATCTCGTCCGACCTCATCCATCTCATGCGCGGACAGATCTATGAGCTCGGCGGGAAGACCTTTTTCACCTTCGGTGGGGCGACGTCCCTCGACCGCTATCGGAGGGTCGAGGGGGTGAGTTGGTGGCGGAGAGAATTGCCCACCTACGAGGAACTCGACGAGGGGATCGCGGCGCTCAGGGAGAGGGGCGGGAAGGTGGACTTCATCCTCACCCATTCCTGCGATGAGAGGGCGCTCTGGTATCCGCCTCTGCGGAGCGGCGGGCAGCTCTTCTCGACCTATCCCGAGAACCGCATGCTCTCCTGGCTCGAGGACAATGCGGAGTACGGGCACTGGTACTTCGGGCACTACCACCTCGACGGCGACCTCACCGAGAGAAAGACGGTGCTCTACCGTGAGATCCGCCGCATCCTATAGAGAAGACAAACGGCACGGAAAGCGGCCCTTAAGCCCGCCCTGAGAGCGTTTTGAAATTGCATCCCTGTCCCCCGCAACCACTCGCGGGGGATTTTCGGCGCTTTTCGGAAAAATTTTCATTCAAAGTCTTGACTTTGCGCGGAGGATGCGCTATAATATGTCTCCTATCATGCAAAATTTTTTCAAAAGAGCGGTCCGCTATCCCAAAGCGGGGACGTCTTTTTTTGTACTATAAGCCTCGGGAGCACATTGGATGAAGCCGACAGACGACCTGTCAAAACTTACGATCGAAGAACTCAAGCGCATCTACAAGGAGGAGAATGTCTCCGAAGCACTGAAGGCCCTCTTAAGTGAGATTGGCCGTGCGGAGCACGACAGGGCCGAAGCCGACGAGGAGGCGCACATCCGCGAAGTCACCTCGATGGACCTTCCCATGGATTGGGAAAATTCCTTCGAGGCGGATGCGCGGGCGAGGGGAGTGCATGCGGACAGCCCCGCAGATGCGCTCGTCCTCTCTCTCCTCACGCTCGGGAAGGTGGATATCGAGTTCATCGCCGCCATCACGGGAGAGGACTGCAAGGCGGTCATCGGCGCGCTCAGGGGTTCCATCTACCAAAATCCCGAGACCTGGGAGGAGTGTTTCTATAAGGGCTGGGAGACGGCAGATGAGTATCTCTCGGGCAATCTCCGCCGCAAGCGCCGCGTGGCTGAGCAGGCAAACGAGGCCTATCGCGGCTATTTTGCCGACAATCTCGCCGCGATCGACGGCGTCCTGCCCGCCGCCGTTCCCTCGGGGGATATCTTCGTGACGCTCGGCTCCTCGTGGGTGCCGCCCGATATCATCGACAGCTTCATTTCCTATCTCATGTCCGCGCCCTACGAGGGGACCATCCACGACGAGGTGACGGGCACGTGGGAGATCCCGAATCGGTCCGCCCTCCGCTACCGTGTCGCCTCTGTGAGCAAGTACGGCACCCTGCGCATGCCCGCACTCACCATCATCGAGCGCACCCTCAATATGAAGGACGTGTACGTGACCGATGAGGCGGCGGCGCCTTCTTCCAAGTTGGGCAAGAAGCGCGTCGTCAACAAGGGCGATACCGTCGCGGCGGTGGAGAAGCAGGAGCTCATCGTGCGCGAATTCAAGAGCTGGGTCTGGCGGGACAAAGGGCGGAAGGAGCGCCTCGTCTCCATCTTCGAGGACAAGTTCGGCTGTGTCAGACAGCGCCGTTTCGACGGCTCCTTCCTGCACTTCCCGGGCATGGCGGAGGACGTGCACCTCTATCCCTATCAAAAGGACGCGGTCGCGCGCATCATCTTCACGCCAAATACCCTTCTGGCGCACGATGTGGGCGCGGGCAAGACCTATGTCATGGTCGCCGCGGGCATGGAGCTCAGGCGCATGGGGCTCTCCGCAAAGAATCTCTATGTCGTGCCCAATAATCTCGTGGGGCAGTGGAAGGATATCTTCCTCGACATGTATCCCCGCGCCCGTCTCCTCTGCATCGAGCCGAGAGTCTTCGGCCCGGGGCGGCGGAACGGCGTCCTGCGGGAGGTGCAGAGCGGGGACTACGACGGCATCATAATCGCATACAGCTGTTTCGAACAGATCCCGCTCTCGCTCGAGTTTCACAGACAGCAATTGCGCGAGCTCTCCGCCGAGGCAGACCGCGCGGCAAAGGAGGGGGGCGCGACCTCCCGCCTCATCAAGCGTCAGAAAGATCTCAAGAAGAAGCTCGATGAGCTCGATACGCTTGAAGCGCTCGGCGGCACCATGGCGCGGAAAGAAGTCTGCTTCGACGAGCTGGGCATCACGCGCCTCTTCGTGGACGAAGCGCACAACTTCAAGAATGTCCCCGTGGAGACCAAGGTGGATTCCGTGCTCGGCATCGGCGCCTCGGGGTCCAAGAAGTGCAAGGACATGATGGACAAGGTGCACTTCGTCCAGCGGCAGAACAGCGGGAGAGGGGTCGTCTTCGCGACGGGGACGCCCATCACCAACTCCCTCACCGATGCCTTTGTCATGCAGCAATATCTCCAGAGCGGCGAACTCGCCATGCTCGGCCTGCAGAATTTCGACAGCTGGATCGGGACCTTCGCCGAGCGCGTGACCGATTTTGAGGTGGATGTCGACACGAGCAGCTATCGCCTCGCCACCCGCTTTGCACGCTTCCATAACCTCCCCGAACTCACCGCTCTCCTCTCCTCCATCGCCGATTTCCACGGCGCGGAAGGGGAAGACGACATCCCCCGAACGGACGGCTATCAGGACGAAGTCATTCCCCAGACGGAGGAGTTTGCGGAGTATCTCCGCGAGATCTCCCGCCGTGCCGACGAGGTGCGCGCGGGCAATGTGAGCCGCAAGGACGACAACCTCCTGAAGATCACGACGGACGGCAGAAAGGCGGCCCTCGATTTCCGCCTCGTGTGTCCCTCTGCGGGCTTTACCTATCGTTCCAAAGTCGCGCGGTGCGTGGAAAAGGTGACGGAGATCTACTTCGGGACGGAGCGATTTCTCCGCACACAGGTCATCTTTTGCGACATCTCCACCCCCAAGGAGAGCTTCAATCTCTACAGCGAGATCCGCGAGATGCTCGTCGCGCGCGGGGTGAGGCGGGAGGAGATCGCCTTCGTGCATGAGGCCGACACCGAACAAAAGCGCGAGGCCCTCTTTGCCAAGGTCCGCGCGGGGGAGGTGCGCGTGCTGCTCGGGTCTACCTTTAAGCTCGGGCTGGGCGTCAATATCCAGGACCGCCTCATCGCGGTGCACCACCTCGACGTGCCGTGGCGGCCCGCCGACATGATCCAGCGCGAGGGGCGCATTCTGCGGCCCGGCAATCTCAACTCGCGCGTCTTCATCTTCCGCTATATCACGGAGGGGAGCTTCGACGCCTACTCGTGGCAGCTCCTCGAGACCAAGGCGCGCTTTATCGCGGAGCTCCTCTCGGGGTCGCTCACGGAGCGGAGCGGCTCGGATATCGATGAGATAGTCTTAAGCTATGCCGAGGTCAAGGCACTCGCCATCGGCAATCCGCTCGTCAAGGAGCGCGTGGAGACGGCCAATGAGCTCGCGCGCTATATCACCCTCCAGCGCAAGACGACGGAGGCGCGCATGCGGCTCGAACAGGAGCGCGCAGCCATCCCCGCCCAGATAGCGAGGGATGAAAAGCTCGCCGTCGAGTGCGAGGCAGATGCCGAAGTCTGCCTCAGATCTGCGGGGGAGAAGACCGACCTCACCTCGAAGGAGGCGGCCGAGAAGAGAAGGCTCCTTCGCGAGGCACTCGACATCGCCCGCGGTGACAGCTCCTTCGGCGAGGAGCTCGTGCTCTTCGAATACCGCGGCTTTGAGATCGTCTGTCCCGCCGAGCAGATCCCGGGCAAGCCCCGCGTCTTTGTGCGCGGGACGGGCCTGTACCCCGTGGACCTCGGCGAGACGGAGATCGGCAATTTCGTCCGCGTGGACAACTTCATCGACTCCATCCCCGACCGTGCCGTCTGCCTGAGGGAGGCGGTCGAGGAGCTCAAGCGGCGGGCCGTGGAGATCGACGCCGAGCTCGCAAAGCGGGAAGATTACGCGGAGAAGATCGAGACCTACCGCCGCCGTCTCGAAATTCTGGATAAAAAATTGGGAGTGAAGAAATGAGCGAACTGAAGATGACCAATATCCCCTCCATGCCCGTGGGCAAACTCATCGACATCCTTACGGACATGTATGCCGCCGTCATCGGAAAGGGGCCCATGAGCGCCCTGCCC
Organism: uncultured Clostridia bacterium; assembly: GCA_947597925.1. Lineage (GTDB taxonomy): Bacteria > Bacillota > Clostridia > Christensenellales > Borkfalkiaceae > Gallimonas. Next base: position 50,571 of record CANQFA010000005.1, read on the forward strand.
TCCGTCATGCTGTGGGGCCCGCCCGGCGTGGGTAAATCGCAGGCCGTCCGTGAGGTCGCCGAGCGTCTCGCCGAGCGCACGAAAAAGAGGGTCTCCGTGACCGACGTGCGCCTACTTCTCTTCAATCCCATCGACCTCCGCGGCATTCCCACCGCCAATGCGGAGAAGACGCTCGCGGTCTGGCTCAAGCCCAAGATCTTCGACATGGATGGGGGAGACGACGTCATCAACTTCCTCTTCCTCGACGAGATCACCGCGGCACCCCAGTCGGTACAGGCGGCGGCATATCAGATCACCCTCGACAGGGTGGTGGGGGAGCACCGCCTTCCCGACAACTGCATCGTCATCGCCGCGGGCAACCGCATGACGGACAAGTCGGTCACCTACCGCATGCCGAAGGCCCTCGCGAACCGCCTCATGCACTTCGAGGCGGAGGGCAGCTTCGACTCGTGGCGGGAATGGGCGGTCGGGAAGGGGATCCACCCCAAGGTCCTCGGCTTTCTCGCCTTCCGCAGAGATCTCCTCATGGCCTTCGACCCCGCGACGGAGGACGTCGCCTTCCCCACGCCGCGTGCATGGGAGCGGGTGAGCGACATCTTGAACAGGGTGGGCGACGATCTCGAGGAGGTCTATCCCTATATTGCGGGCCTCGTGGGGACGGGTGCCGCCATCGAGCTGCGCACCTGGGAAAAGGTCTACCGCACCCTTCCCTCGGTTGAGGACATCTTCCGCGGAAAGATGCCGCCCGTGCCCAAGGGGACGGATGCGCTCTATGCCCTCGTCGCCTCCATGACCGCCTATGCGCGGGAGCACAGGGGAGAGCTCGACCTCATCGCGAACTCCATCGTCTACGCCGAGAAGCTCCCGCCCGACTTCTCCGTGGTGCTCCTCAAGGACTACATGGCGCTCGAGAAGGGCTATCTCGAGAAGCTTATGAAGATCCCCGCCTTTCTTCGCTGGCTCTCCGCCAAAGGAAGTCTTCTGAATGGCACTTTCCGCTGAGACCGTGCGGGCGGCACAGGGGCGGCTGCTCCGCTCAAGGCTTCGCATCCTCACCGAGCACGGCTTCTATGGGCTCCTCCTGATGCACGTGCGCTTCGCTCTCGACGAGGAACTTTCGACGGCGGCGACGGACGGGACGCGCATCTATTTTTCGCCCGCCTTCATGGACAGGATCACCGACAGCGAGCTCGACTTCGTCCTCATGCATGAGATCCTGCACATCGTCCTCATGCACTGCAGCCGCGGAAAGGAGCTCAATTCACAGCTCTACAATATCGCCGCGGACATCGTGGTGAACTCCAATATCCTTGCGTCCAACAATGGGGCGCACGAGACCATCACGCTGGCCGAATTCGGCGAGAGCATGCACCTTGCGCCCAATGGACACGAGGGGGCGAACTATACGGCGGAGGAGGTCTATAAGATGCTCCTCGAAAAGTCGGAGAGAGAAAGGGACGATCCTATGCCGAAGGACGGGCAGAGCAAGTCCGCAGGCGATGGGCAGGGAGAGGGCAAGAGAGAAAACGGGCAGGGCATGTCCAAGGGAAGACCTCACAAAAAGAGGGAGAGCGGCACATACAGCGGCTGGGACGACCACAGCCAATGGAAGGACATGGACCCCATAGAGCGCGACGAATGGGCGAAGCGCCTCCGCGACGCCGCCGAGGCGATCTCCGTCCGCGAAGCCATGACGGGGTGCGGCTCTCTCCCCCTGTGCGCGCGGCGTATCCTCAAGGAGCTGACCCGTCCCGAGACCGACTGGCGCGCCGTGCTCGATGCCTTCGTGGAGGAGGAGATCGTGGACTATTCCTTTTCCCCGCCCGACAGGCGCTTCTCGGAGAGCGAATTTTTCCTCCCCGACTTCAACGAGACCGAGGAAAAGGTGGAAAACATCCTCTTCATGATAGACACCTCGGGCTCCATGTCAGATGCCCTCGTGACCAAGGTCTACTCCGAGGTCAAGGGCGCGATCGACCGCTTCCACGGGAGGCTGCAGGGCTTTTTGGGCTTTTTCGATGCCGCCGTCGTGCCGCCCGAGCCCTTTTCGGACGAGGAAGAATTTCTCGTCATCCGTCCGCGGGGAGGCGGCGGGACCTCCTTTCATGCCATCTTCCGCTATGTCGCCGAGGAGATGGAGGAGCCGCCCGCGAGCATCGTCATCCTCACCGACGGGCAGGCGCCCTTCCCCGAGGAGAAGGTGGCGCGCGGGATCCCCGTGCTCTGGGTGATCGTGGGCGACAAGATCACGCCCCCGTGGGGAAAGGTGACCCGCATCCATCCGTGAATCCCAAAAATTTCCTCGCAAAACTTTTTCCCGGTTCTTGCAATTTTTGCTGCGCTCTGCTATAATAATAATTGACACCTGCAGTGTTCGGAGTTCGGTAAAAGACGGGATCCACAGAGTTTTTTCGGGAGTTTCGGTTGACGGGGATAGGCAAGGTCTGTTATTGCAACGGAAAGTCTGAGACCACGCCACCGGGCACCCACCTGCCAAGCGCGGGTTCACCATTTTTCGAAGTGCGGCACAGGCGGATGTCTTTTATTTTTCGGAAAAATTTGCAAATGCGGTGTAAAATCGGTTGCAAGAATATCCGCGATATGGTATAATCAAGAGGAATTTTGCGAAACGGCCTTGTGGTCAAGCGGTTAAGACGGCGCCCTCTCACGGCGCAATCCCGGGTTCGATTCCCGGCAAGGTCACCATTTCGAATAATACTCACTCCTCGGGGTGAGTATTTTTGCTAAAGTGCAGAGGAGGGGGAATGAGGAGAGGACTCATCATCATCAACGCATATTCTTCCCTGGCGAGCAGTCTCAATCAGTCCGAGCGGCTGAAGGCGGAGTTTGCGCGCCTCGGGGTAGAGACCGACGTGCGGAGAAATAATTTTTTCCCCGTCTCCATTGCGGAGGGGGGCGAGATCTCGTCGGAGGCAGACGGCTATGACTTCTGCGTCTACCTCGACAAGGACAAATATGTCTCCATGATGCTCGAGAAGCGGGGCATGCGGCTCTTTAACCGTCACGATGCAATTGAGGCCTGCGACGACAAGATGGTGACGGCGGTCCGCCTCGCGGGGCGGGGTATCCCCATGCCGAGGACGCTTCCGGGGCTCCTGTGCTACGATGAAGGCGTGCATGTGCCCGAAGAGCTCCTCGACAGCGTGGAGAGGCGGCTCGGCTATCCCGTCGTCATGAAGACGGCGTGCGGCTCGCTCGGGAAGGGCGTCTTTTTGCTCGGCAGCCGCGAGGAGCTACGTGCCAAGGCGGAAGAGCTCATGCGGACGCCCCACCTCTACCAGCAGTTCATAAGCGAAAGCCGCGGGAGAGACCTCAGGGTCATCGTGATAGGTCACCGCTGTGTCGCCGCCATGCTTCGCGAGTCGGCGGGAGATTTCCGCTCCAACCTCGAGCTCGGCGGCCGCGGGACGCCCTATGCGCTCCCCGCGAAGACCGCCGCTCTCTGCGAGGAGGTCTCCGAGGTTTTGGGGCTCGACTACTGCGGCGTGGACCTCCTCTTCGGGGAAGAGGGAATGCTCGTCTGCGAGGTCAACTCCAATGCCTTTTTCGGCGGCATCGAGCGCGTCACGGGGGTGAACGTGGGGAGGCTCTACGCGGAGCACATCTGCCGTGAGGTCTACCACAGTTAGGGACTGTTCTTATTTTTATCTAAATCGAAATATGGGAAAAACATGGGTGTTTTTCCCATTTTTTCTGCGAAAATCAGTTATTTCGATGAAAATCGAAATAATGGGAGGCGGGCTGTCAGCATAAGAAGCGGGGGTGCGGCATAAGGTACTCTATATGGAACCGTATCGTCTTTCCGCCGAAGATGTGCTCTCCTCGCTCGGCTGTACGCGGCAGGGGCTCTCGACGAAGGAGGCGGAGGAGCGCCTCTCTACCTACGGCAAAAATGTGCTCTCGGGCGAGAAGCGGCGGGGAAAACTCCGCCTCTTTTTTGCCCAGTTCAAGGACCTCATGACGCTCATCCTCATCGCCGCGGCGGCCCTCTCGGGGGTGCTCGCCTTCCTGACGCGGGACAGGGCGGAACTCGTGGATACGGGCATCTTGCTCGTCATCATCTTTCTGAATGCCTTCGTGGGCTTCCTGCAGGAATATCGCGCCGACTCCGCGCTCGAGAAGTTGAAAAACCTCTCGCGGTGCGAGGCAAATGCCGTGCGGGACGGCAGGGTCGTGAGGCTCGATGCCGAGCTGCTCGTCCCCGGGGATATCGTGGAGCTTGCGGAGGGGGACCGCGTGCCCGCCGATGTCAGGGTGCTCTTCTCCGAGGACTTCCGCACCGACGAATCGAACCTTACGGGCGAGTCCCTCCCCGTGAAGAAACAGGACTGCATCGTCACGAAGTCCGCCCTCTCCGCCCGCACCAATACCGCCTTTGCCGCCACCTACTGCGTCAAGGGAAATGCGCGCTGCGTGGTGACGGCGACGGGCATGCACACCGAGACGGGAAAGATAGCCTCTCTCCTGAAGGAGGGGAAGGAGCCGCCCTCGCCCCTCGACAGGACCATAGCAAGGCTCGGCAAGACGGTCACCGTGACCGTCCTCCTCGTCGCCGCCGTGCTCTTTTTCGGAGGTCTCCTCGCGGGAAGGGTGAGTTTTCTCGAAAATGTCATGTCCGCCGTCGCCGTCGCTGTCGCGGCCATTCCCGAGGGCATGGGTGCCGTCGTCACCGTCATCCTCGCCATGGGCGTCCAACGCATGGCGAAGAAAAGGGCCGTCATGCGCAGGCTCTCCGCCGTAGGGGCCCTCGGCAGCTGCACCGTCATCTGTTCGGACAAGACGGGCACCCTCACGAAGAACAGGATGACCGTGGAGGGGGTGAGCGCGGCGAAGGATGCCGAAGAGGAGCTCCTCCGCTGCATGCGCGCCTGTCATACCGTAAAGGGGAGCGCGGGGGACTATCACGGCGACCCCACCGAGATCGCCCTCCTCGAATATGCCGACAGACGGGCATTTTTCTTCGACCCCGTGCGGGCGGGCGGCACCCCCTTTTCCTCCGAGCGGAAGATGATGAGCACGCTCATCGTCTTCGAGGGCAGGCGGCGGCTCTATGCCAAGGGCGGGACGGAGGTCCTCCTCGGAAAGTGCACCCGCATCCTCGATGGGGGCGTGCGGCCCATGACGGAGGAAGACCGCCGAAAAATTTTGAGGCAGTGCGCGGAGTATTCGGCCGACGCCATGCGCGTACTGGCCTTTGCCTACGGCGAGGAGCGGGAAGAGGAGCTCGTATTTTTGGGCATGGCTGCCATGCTCGACCCGCCCAAGGAGGGGGCCAAGGAGGCCGTCGCGGCATGCAGGGCGGCGGGCGTGAGGACGGTCATGATCACGGGAGACGGCGCCGATACCGCCTATGCCATTGCCGAGCGGCTGGGGATAGCTTTTTCCCGTGCAGAAGTCGTGACGGGGGAGGAGATCGACGGCATGGGCGCCGAGACTTTCGCCGCCCGTGCAGGGGGATACTCCGTCTATGCGCGCGTGTCGCCCAAGCACAAGTCGGAGATCGTGCGCGCCCTGCAGGCGAGAGGAGAGGTCGTGGCCATGACGGGGGACGGCGTAAACGACGCCCCTGCCCTCCGCGCAGCAGACATCGGAGTTGCCATGGGTTCGGGGACGGACGTCACCAAGAGCGCCGCCGACGTCGTCCTCACCGACGACAACTTCGCTGCCATGGTGGGCGCCATAGAGGAGGGGAGGAGCGTCTTCTGCAACGTGCGGCGGACCATCTCCTTCTTCCTCGCGACCAACCTCGCCGAAGTGCTCTGCGTGCTCGCCGCCTCCCTCTTTCTGTGGCAATATGACTTCCTCACCTCCACGCAGCTCCTGTGGATCAACCTCATCACCGATTCCCTGCCCGTGCTCGCGCTCGGCGTGGAGCGCACGGAGGGGGTCATGCTCCGCCCGCCCATAAAGGAGGAGGAGATCTTTTCACGTGCCGCCATCTTCCGTATCGTGCTCTTCGGCGTCGTGCAGACCGCCATCCTCATGGGCATCTATGTCTCCGCGCTCCTTCTCTGCGGCAATGCCGTGGCGAGCACCATGGCCTTTGTCTCGCTCTCCTTTTTAGAGCTCTTTTATGCCTTTCTCGTGCGAAACGAGGATACCATGTCCAAGGCAAGGGATTTCATTTCCAATCCTACCCTGCTCGTTACGGTGGGGGTGGGCGTCCTCCTCACCGTGCTCCTCTCGGCGACGCCCCTTCGCGTCCTCTTCGATCTCGCTCCGCTCGGGGGCAGGGAATGGCTCATCGTCTTCGGGCTCACGCTCCTCATCATCCCCCTCGGAGAGCTCTATAAGGGGCTCGCACTGCACAAAAAAAGGGCGCACCCCGTCCGCACATCGCGAACGAAACGCGCCCCACGCAATGGGGTCAAAACGCCCTGAAAACGTACCCCATGTCACGAAAACGGGCAATGATCTCGGGAAGCGCCGCCGCCGTCTCCCTATGCGGCGCGGAGTCGTGGAGGAGGAGCACGACGCGGGGGAGACCCTTTGCGGTGCGAAAGGTCGTCTCCACGAGGACGGAGCGGCTCGCGTGGGGGATCTCCTCGTCGCCGCAGACGGCATTCCATCCGACGACGGTGTACCCCATTTCCTCCAGAAGTTTCTCCTTGGAGGGGTGCTTCCCGCCGCCCGGGAAGCGGTAGACCGCGGACATGGTGCCCGTGACGCGTGTCACGAGCTCTGCGCACTTCTTCACATCGGCGAGAAAGGCCTCGTCGGAGGCATAGATCTCGTCGTAGCGGTGGGAAAAGGAGTGGATGCCTGCCGTGTGCCCCTCGCGCACGATGCGCCTTAAGACCTCCTCGCGCCCCTCCACCCGCTCTCCGACGATGAAAAAGGTCGCCTTTACCTGTTCTCTTTTCAGCGTGTCGAGGATGGAATTCGTCACCACGGTCGAGGGACCGTCGTCAAAGGTGAGATAGACCTCCTTCTCCTCCGCAAAGGAGAGGGTGGGGGTCGCCATTGCCCGCCCGCCGAGATGCGCCACGGCGACGAGGAAGAGGGTGAGACAGAAGACCAGAATGGGGATCCAACGTTTTTGCATACGAGGAGTTTGCGTAAATTGCCGCAAAAATATTTACATTTGGCGGAAGATGTGGTATAATGGGGAAAACGAGGAGGCCACTATGATCAGAACGAGATTTTTCGGCAGGACGAAGGAAGGGAAAGAGGTCCTTGCCTTTACCATTTCGGACGGGCGCAGCAGCGTCACGGTGCTCAACTACGGGGCACTCATCCACAGGCTCGTCGTGCCCGCGAAGGACGGGCGCCTCACCGACATCGTGCTGGGCTACCGCACGGTCAAGGAATATGAGGAGCACTCGGGCCGCATGGGCGCCGTGCTCGGCAGATGCGCCAATCGCATTGGCGGGGGAAAGTTCACGCTCGACGGCGTGACCTATGAGCTTTCCAAAAACGACGGCAAGAATCATCGCCACGGCGGATTTTTCGGCTTCGACAAGAAGGTCTGGTCGTATGGCATCAAGGGAAATACGCTGGCGCTCTCCATCGTCTCGCCCGACGGCGAAGAGGGGTACCCCGGCAACCTGAAGGCGACGGTCGTGTATACCTTCCGCGAGGGCGTCCTCCGCATCCATTACCGCGCCGAGTCGGATAAAAAGACGGCGGTGAGCCTCACCAACCACGTCTACTTCAACCTCAACGGCGAGTCGAGCGGCTCCGCCCTCGGAAACGAGCTCATGCTCTCGGCCGACGAAGTGGTGGAGCTCGGCAAGGACCGCGTCCCCACGGGAAGATTTGTAAAGGTCGCGGGGACGGCATATGACTTCAACGAGACCAAGACGGTCGGAAGGGACCTCGGAAAGGCGGGTGCGCCCGCGGGATATGACGACTGCTATGTCCTCCGCGTGCGTGAAGCCGATACGCCCTATGCGGTGGCATACGGCAAGGCAACTGGCATCGAGATGCGCTGCTATACCGACATGCCCGCGGTCCAGCTCTATTCGGCGGGCGGCCTCGACTGGCAGGGCAAGTGGTGCCGCTATGCGGCGGGTGCGGGCTTCTGCCTCGAGACGGAGGCCATTCCCAATAACGTCAATCAGCCCGCCTATGCGGAGAAGGGAAGCTCCGTCCTCGACGCGGGAGAGAAATACGACTTCTTCGCGGAGTATCACTTCGGCTTAAGGAAGTAAGAAATTTATATAAAAAAGGCTGTCCGCTTCGGACAGCCTTTTTTGTATGGAAAGGATGGGTTTCGTGATCGACGCTACGAGAGGAGCCCGTCAAAGGTCTCCTCGAAAATTTCACACAGTTTCGCGAGGATGGCATAGCTCGGTTCGCTGACGCCCGTCTCCCATCCGCTGACCGTGCGCTGGTCGACCCCGACGAGCTTCGCAAGCTCCGTCTGTGTCATACTTCTGCTCTTTCTGAGCTCTTTCAGATTTTTGGAAAACATGATCTCCTTCATATCTATATTTTTACCAGAAAAGTCGGTAAAATACTTGACTTACCGAGAATCTCGGTATATAATATGAAAAAAAAGGAGATCGCTATGAAAAAGAACAGACTTTTTGCCGCAGCGGCCTTTCTGACCTGCGCGGCACTCGGGGCCGCCGCCTGTGCGGGGCCGCACACGCACGAATGGGGCGAATGGACGCAAGAAAAGGCGCCGACCTGTGAAGAGGCGGGGACCGAGCGGCGGGAATGCAAGCTTGACCCCACCCATGTCGAGACCCGCCCCGTCGGCGCGCTCGGGCACAAATGGAGCGCGGAATGGTCGCAAGACGAAAGAGAGCACTACCATGTCTGTGAGAATGGGTGCGGAGAGCACCGCGACGAGGCCGCGCATACCTATCAAAACGGCGCCTGCACGGACTGCGGATATCTTCACCGCGAGCACAGCTTTTCGTCGGGCATCTGCACTGTCTGCGGAAGGGCGCTCTACACGGAGGAGGGTGGAAAGATCCTCTTCGGAGAATATCCGCAGAGCGAGGTAAAGGAGGCCGCCCTTATTTCGGAACTTACGGCAGCGGCGGGGGAACTTCCGACGGAAGATAATGCGAGAGCCTGGACGAGTTACGGTTACTATGATGACAGCGGCGAAGTCGCCGATTACATGTGGTATATCGACGTGGAGTCGGGCGGCGAACGCTACCGCGGGGTCTACTTTACGGAAGAGCGCGGCTACAGGACGACGAATAGCCTCCTGAGCGCGCAGGAGGACAACGGCTATCTCACGGAGACCGTCTATTGGTTCCGCTTCGAGCCCATCGTGTGGCGCGTCCTCGAGAGTGCGGACGGCACGGCCTTTCTCATGTCCGATGTCATCCTCGACACAGGGCATTATTACCACGACACGACGAGCCGCGGAGAGGGGGAGGAGACGGTGTATCCCAATAACTACAAGGAGAGCGATATCCGCGCATGGCTCCTCGGCAACTTCTATGATACGGCATTCGGCGCCGACGAGAAGGAGATCATCGAGACGGCCACGGTGGACAATCAGACGGGAGGTGACAATACCTACGCCTGTGAGGACACGAAGGACAAGGTATTTCTCCCGAGCTATGCGGAGGTATTAAACGCAGATCTCGGATTTGGGTCGGACTGGGGCGCCGATGCATCGCGTCAGCTCACGGCGACGGACTATGCAAAGGCGCAGGGCATTCAGGTAAAAGATGACGGCGCCAGCGGCTGGTGGCTGCGTACGCCCGAAAACCACTATAACGGGAAATATGTATACAAGATCGCGCATGACGGGACGATCATGGGAGGCATGTTTGCCTTCGGCGGTGGCGAAGCCGTAAATTATACCTGGAACGGCATTGTTCCCGCCCTTCGCCTCCATCTCTGAGACAAAAGGGAAAAGGCACTGCGGAAGTTTTCGCAGTGCCATTTTTATATGGAAAAGAAAATCAAAAGTCGGGGAGGGTGCATAGGATGAAGTGACCGCAGTGCGGTCGCGGAGTCTTACAAATGCAGTGGTTTCTCTCCCTCGCGGCATGGCAGCAGGCCCTCCTCGCCTCGGCTTTCATGTACGCCTGCACCGCGCTCGGTGCGTCACTCGTCTTCTTCTCCCGCAAAGAGAGCGGGGCCGCCATGAATGCCCTCACGGGGGCCGCGGCGGGCATCATGATCGCGGCGAGTTTTTTCTCCCTCCTCCTTCCCGCGCTCGACTATGAGAGCGCTCTTCCCGCGGGTCTCTCGGTGACCCTCGGCTTCCTCCTCGGCGGGTCTCTCCTCGTCCTCTCCGACCTCCTCTTTTCCCGCCTTCGCTTCCGTTTTGGGGATATGGGGCGTGAAAACGGCCTCACCTATCTCGCCGTGACCCTCCATAATCTACCCGAGGGGATGGCCGTGGGTGTGGCGTTTGCGGCGGGCCCGGCGGGGGCGATCGCAGCCCTTCTTCTCGCCGTCGGCATCGGGATCCAGAATTTTCCCGAGGGCGCGTGCGTCGCCTTTCCCCTGCGCGCGGGGGGCATGTCCAAGGGGAAGGCCTTTTTCCTCTCCCAGCTCTCGGGCGCCGCGGAGATCCCCGCATGCGTTTTGGGCGCCCTCGCGGCCTCCTTTATCACGGGGCTCATGCCGTGGGCGCTCTCCTTCTCGGCGGGCGCCATGATCGCCGTGGTGTGCGCGGAGCTCATTCCCGAGTGCTTTTCGGGGCAAAAGACGGCGGCTTCGGCGGGCGTAGTGGCAGGATTTTCCCTCATGATGCTCCTCGACCTCCTGCTCGGATGAAGTTGGAAAATTTTGCATATTCCGCCGCGGGCGTGGCATACTTCCTTTCATGAAGCAAGAATCCACAGAGCAGACAAAGGAAGAAGGGGCGGAAAGACGCGAGGTCTCCGCACCCGTGAGAGAATACGAGCATACCATGCCCGCAAGACAGACCGCAGTTGTGGTGGGAGGCTCGTCGGGCATCGGCCGCGAGACCGCCCTACGCCTCATCGCAAAGGGCTACCGCGTGTACAATATCTCCCGCACGCCCTTTAAGGGGGAGCGCGTGAAGACCATCTCCGCAGACGCCGCGGTGGAGGGAGAGATCGGGCGCGCCGTCACGAAGGCGGGGGAGGAGGCGGGCGCCATTGACCTGCTCGTCTATTCGGCGGGATTTTCCATGGCGGCGCCCATCGAGTATGCGAAGAGCGGGGACTACCGCTATCTCTTCGAAGTCAACTACTTCGGCGCGGTCGAGGCCCTGCGCGCGGCGGCGCCCTTTCTGAAGAGAAGGGGCGGGAGGGCCGTCTTCGTAGGATCGCTCGGCGGGGCGCTTCCCATCCCGTACGATTCCTTCTATTCCTCCTCAAAGGCGGCGCTCGAGCTCTTTGCGCGGGGAGCCGACCTCGAGTTCCGTCCGCACGGGGTGCGCGTCTCGGCCCTCCTTCCGGGCGGCACGGCGACCGACTTTACCTATTCGCGGCGGGTGTATGGGGAAGAGGAGAGCCTCGGCTATGCCCCGTCGGTGAAAAAGGCCTCGGCGGCGCTTGCCAATATGGAGCAGGGCGGCATGAATCCTTCTCTCGTCGCAAATGCCGTCATCCGTCTCGCGGAGAGGAAAAATCCTCCTACCGTGTCCGCGGTCGGAGGCAAAAATTCCATTCTCATGGCGGCGGGGAGGGTGCTCCCCATGCGCGTGACGGACTGGTTTATCAAGAAGCGTTTCAATCAAAGATAGACGAAAACATGCCCGCGGCATTCGCCGCGGGCATGAGATTTTCTTCGGGAAAATTCCCGCCGTTTACGCGTGCATCAGACTTCTGATGTAGCGCAGCCAATGAATGAATCTCATCTTACACCTCCGATAATTCTACTTCTTTTGCAGCCGCACTTCTTTGCGGGCCTGCGTGTGCCATGGGTTTCCCTTACGCGCGCATCAGGCTTCTGATGTAGCGCAACCAATGAAGAAATCTCATCTTGCACCTCCTCGGAAAAATTCTGCGTCTTTTGTCGCTCGCATTTCCCTGCGAACGCACCCGAAGTATAGCAAAAATGAAGCCGCGCGTCAAGAAATTTTTGTAATTTTTCCAAAATGGATTTTTTGTAACTTTATAACACTTCCGCCTGTTATGTCGGCTATACAATGTGAAAATCAGTATAATTCATGTGATAATAACATTCGTTTCCAAAATTCACACTTCAAAATCACATTTTTTCATTTCCTCGGCGGGGAGGGAGGAGAGGCGGGAAGAGGGGCGCCTTCTGTGCTTTTGTCACGCGCCGTTGAGAGGATTTTTCAATCGCGGAATTGCCTGCGGAATGCTTGACGGGAAGGGTGCGATTGTATTATAATAGTGTCATGATTTCGGTGATGATGGGCGGCACGGGATGCCGACTCGGCAACAATGGATCAGGATCGTTTCGGGCAGGTTTTTTCGCGTAGAGAAAACTGCCCTTTTACTTTTCGGAGGTAAACATGAAAAAGGTAGGCATCATCATGGGGAGCGATTCCGATCTCCCCGTCGTGGAAAAGGCATTCGGCGTGCTCGACGAACTGTGCGTGCCCTATGAAGTACACGTCTTCTCGGCGCACCGCACTCCCGTGGAGGTGAGAGAATTTTCCCTCCGCGCGCAGGAGCGGGACTTCGGCGTCCTCATCGCCGCAGCGGGCATGGCGGCCCATCTCGCGGGTGCCGTGGCGGCAAATACCATCCTGCCCGTCATCGGCATCCCCGTCAAGGGCGGGACCTTCGATGGGCTCGACGCCCTCCTCTCCACCGTGCAGATGCCCTCGGGCATCCCCGTGGCGACCGTCGCCGTCGATGGGGCGAAGAATGCGGCCTTCCTCGCCGCCGAGATCATCGCCCTCTCGGACAAGGGACTCGGCGAGCGCCTTCTGGCTTACCGCAAGCGGGAGGCGGACGGCGTGCTCAGAAAGAATGCCGCCGTCGAGGCAAAGTACAACCGCGCGTAAGAGCGCACAAACAGAAAACATTTTTAAGGAGATACATTTCCATGGAAAAGAGAGAACAGCTCTATGAGGGCAAGGCAAAGAAGGTCTTTGCGACCGACGACGAAAATCTGGTCATCGTCTCCTATAAGGACGATGCGACCGCCTTTGACGGGCTCAAGAAGGGCACCATCGTCGGAAAGGGCGTCGTCAACAACCGCATGAGCAATCTTCTGATGCGGCTGATCGAGCAGAAGGGCATCCCCACGCACTATGTCAAGGAACTCTCCGAGCGGGAGACCCTCGTGAAGAAGGTGAAGATCGTGCCCCTCGAGGTCATCATCCGCAATGTCTCCGCGGGGTCCTTTGCCAAGCGCTACGGCGTGGAGGAGGGCATCCCCTTCGACGAACCCACCTGCGAGTTCTCCTATAAGAACGACGACCTGCACGACCCCCTGCTCAATACCTACCACGCCATCGCCCTCAAGCTGGCGACGAAGGGGGAGATCGCGCTCATCGAGAAGTATGCCTTCCGCATCAACGAGATACTGAAGGAATTTTTCCTCTCCGTCGGGGTCAAGCTCATCGACTTCAAGCTCGAGTTCGGCAAGACGAAGGAGGGGACCATTGTCCTCGCCGACGAGATCTCGCCCGACACCTGCAGATTCTGGGATGCGGAGACCAATGAAAAGCTCGACAAGGACCGCTTCCGCCGCGATCTCGGCGGCGTGGAAGATGCCTACCGCGAGATCTTCCGCCGCGTGGGAGGGAGCGCCCTCGCCTCCGAAGAGGACGAAGACTGAGGACCACGGGAGATACCATGTCTGAAATTCATGAAGAATGCGGGGTATTCGGCATCTTCGCACCCGTCGTGCAGGATGTCGCCTCCACGGCATATTATGCCCTCTTTGCACTCCAGCACCGCGGACAGGAATCGGCGGGCATCGTCGTCAACAACGACGGCGTCTTCCGCACCCACCGCGACACGGGGCTCGTCAACGACGTCTTCACCGAGGAGAACCTGAAGGGGCTCGGCATGGGCAACATGGCGATCGGGCACGTCCGCTACTCCACCACGGGGTCGGGCGGCAGGGAAAATGCCCAGCCCATCGTCGTCAACCACCTGAAGGGCAACATGGCGCTCGCGCACAACGGGAACCTCGTCAATGCCTTTGAACTGCGCGACGAGCTCGAGAACGACGGGAGCATCTTCCACACCACCTCGGACAGCGAAGTTATCGCCTACATCATCACCAAGGAACGCGTGCGTGCCCGCTCCATCGAGGCGGCCGTGCTCGGCGCCATGGACAAGCTGAAGGGGGCCTACTCCTTCCTCGTGATGTCGCCCTCCAAGCTCATTGCCGTGCGCGACCCGCTCGGCTTCCACCCGCTCTGCTACGGCGTGCGCGAGGACGGCGCCTATGTCGTCGCCTCCGAGAGCTGCGCGCTCGACTCCGTCGGCGCAACACTCGTGCGCGAACTCGAGCCCGGGGAGATGCTCGTCTTCACCAAGGACGGGCCCGTCTCGGACAGAAGCCACACGGGGCGCGGCAAGCACCTCTGCGTCTTCGAATATCTCTACATCGCCCGTCCCGACTCCGTGATAGAGGGGAAGTCCGTCCACGAGGCGAGAAAGCAGGCGGGGAGATTCCTCGCGGAGAAATATAAGATAGACGCCGATATCGTCGTCGGCGTGCCCGATTCGGGACTCGATGCCGCCTATGGCTACGCCGAGGCCTCGGGCATTCCCTATGGGATAGGCTTCATCAAGAATAAATACATCGGACGCACCTTCATCGCCCCGGGGCAGGCGGCGCGGGAGGACCGCGTGCGCATCAAACTCAATGTGCTCCGCTCCGCCATCGAGGGCAAGCGCGTCATCCTCGTCGATGACTCCATCGTCCGCGGGACGACGTGCGAGCGCATCGTGCGCATGCTCCGCAATGCGGGCGCCACCGAGGTCCACATGCTCTCCTCCGCGCCCGCCTTCCTCAATCCCTGCTACTACGGCACCGATATCGACTCGCGGGACAACCTCATTGCCTGCCACCATACCGTGCCCGAGATCGCGAAGATCATCGGCGCCGACTCGGTGGGCTACCTCGACCTCGACAAAGTGGCCTACCTCACGGGGGGAGACGGCACGGGCTTCTGCACGGCATGCTTCGACGGGAAATATCCCACCGAACCGCCCGCGGATGCAAATAAGAACCGCTTCGAGCGCTTCGAGCGGCCCATCAGCGAAAACCCGAAATTCAAGAAGAAAGGGGTCTGACATGAAGAAGAGCTATTCGGACAGCTATAAGGCTGCGGGCGTGGACATCACCGCGGGATATCGGTCGGTGGAGCTCATGAAAAAGCACATTGCCCGTACCATGCCCGAGGGAATGGGCGACGTGATAGGGGGCTTCGGCGGGCTCTTTCCCCTCACGGAGGGAGGGAGCGATCCCGTCCTCGTGGCGGGCACCGACGGCGTGGGCACCAAGCTCCGCATCGCCCGGCTTCTCGATGTGCACGATACCATCGGCATCGACTGCGTCGCCATGTGTGTCAACGACGTCCTCTGCTGCGGCGCAAAGCCCCTCTTTTTCCTCGACTATATCGCCTGCGGGAAGAATATCCCCGAGAAGATAGCGGAGATCGTCGGCGGCGTGGCGGAGGGCTGCGTGCAGGCGGGATGTGCGCTCATCGGCGGCGAGACGGCCGAACATCCCGGTACCATGTCCGAGGATGACTACGACATCGCGGGGTTCACCGTGGGCGTGGTGGCACGGGATAAGATCATCGACAATACGAAGATGAAGGCGGGGGACGTCATGCTCGCCCTGCCCTCCACGGGGGTGCACTCCAATGGCTTCTCCCTCGTGAGAAAGGTCTTTGACGTGGAGCACGCCGACCTGAGAGAGCCCCTTGCGGAGCTCGGCGGCAAGTCGCTCGGCGAGGTCCTCCTCACCCCCACGAAGATCTATGTAAAGCCCGTGCTCGCCCTCTTCGAAGAGGTGGAGGTGCTGGGCATTTCGCATATCACGGGGGGCGGATTTTACGAGAATATCCCGCGCTCTCTCCCCGAGGGACTGGGCGTGAAGATCGAGAAGAGGGCCGTGCGCGTCCTGCCCATCTTCGACCTCATCCAAAGAAGGGGCGGCATCTCCGAACACGACATGTATAATACCTTTAACATGGGTGTGGGCATGACCGTCGTCGTGCGGAAAGAGGACGAGGAGAAGGCAATTTCCGTCCTCGAAAGAGAGGGGATACAGGCATACCGCCTCGGAGAGATCGTTGCGGGCGAGGGCGTGGAGTTATGAGCGCCGTGCGCATTGCCGTCCTCTGTTCGGGCGGCGGGACCAATTTTCAGGCGATCGTCAATGCCAAGGAGGCGGGACTCATCCCCGATGGGGAGATCGTGCTCGTCGTCTGCGACCATGCGGGGGCTTATGTCCTCGAGCGTGCGAAAAAATACGGCATCGAGACGGCGGTCTTTGACAGGAAGAGCATCCCCGACCGCGCGCTGCGAGAGAGGGCCATCCTCGAAACTCTCGAGGCGCATGAAGTGGGTCTCGTCGTCTTTGCGGGATTTATGACCATCCTCTCCGAGACCTTCACGAAGAAGTATGCGGGGCGGGCGATCAACATCCATCCCGCACTGCTGCCGAGCTTCGGCGGGCAGGGCATGTACGGACTTCACGTGCACGAAGCCGTCCTGAAGGCGGGTGTCAAGGTGACGGGTGCCACCGTGCACTATGTCACCGAGGTGTGCGACGGAGGGCCCATCATCGCCCAGAAGGCGGTGGAGGTGAAGGAGGGGGATACCCCCGAGATCCTCCAGAAGCGGGTCATGCGCGAGGCGGAGTGGGTCATCTTCCCCGAGGCTGTGGAAAAGGTGTGCAAAGAACTGAGCCGCTGAGGCGGTGCGACATAAAATAAAACGAAAGGAGAAGTGTTATGGTAAGAAAGGACTTGGCACGTCTGCTTGCGGCGAATGCGTATCCCGGGCGGGGCATCATCGTCGGCAAGAGCAAGGACGGAAAGAAGGCAATGTTTGCCTATTTCATCATGGGCAGGAGCGAAAACAGCCGCAACCGCGTCTTCGCGGAGTACGGCGACGAGGTGAGGACGGAGGCCTTCGACGCCTCGAAGGTCGTGGATCCCTCCCTCATCATCTACTCTGCCGTCAAGACGGTGGGAAAAGACATCATCGTGACCAACGGCGACCAGACGGATACCATAGAGGAGTCGCTGAAGGCGGGGCACTGCTTCCGCCATGCCCTCATGAAGAGGACGTTTGAGCCCGACGCGCCCAACTATACCCCCCGCATCAGCGCCATCCTGCACCTCGGCAACAAGGTCTCGGACTATACCTATGAGCTCTCCGTGCTCAAGTGCGCCGACGGGAAGGGGAAGGGGTGCAACCGCTTCTTCTTCTCCTATGCGCCCGTGAGCGGCACGGGACACTTCGTCCATACCTACAGAAAGAATGGCAGCCCCCTTCCCTCCTTCGAGGGAGAGCCCGTCCCCGTCAAGCTCGGGAGCGACCTGAAGGAATTTGCGGACATGCTCTGGGAAAATCTCAACGAGGAGAACAAGATCTCCCTCGTGTGCCGCGCCATCGACCTCAGGACGGGGGCGGCGGAGAGCATCGTCTACAACAAGAATCAGAATCAGTGAGGAGGGCAAGATGAACGAATTTTCCCTGAAATACGGATGCAATCCCAACCAGAAGCCCGCGCGCATCTTCATGGCGGACGGCGGGGAACTGCCCATTGAAGTTCTGAACGGGCGCCCGGGATATATCAACTTCCTCGACGCCTTCAACTCCTGGCAGCTCGTGAAGGAGGTGAAGGAGAGCACGGGCTATGTCGCCGCGACGAGCTTCAAGCACGTGTCGCCCACCTCTGCCGCCATCGGCAAAAAACTTCCTCCCGACCTCAAGAAGTCCTGCTTCGTCGAGGATATCGAGGGGCTGGACGACTCCCCGCTCGCCTGTGCCTATGCCCGCGCGCGCGGCACGGACAGAATGTCCTCTTTCGGCGACTGGATCGCCCTCTCCGACGAGTGCGACGAGGTGACCGCGAAGATCATCTCCCGCGAGGTATCCGATGGGGTCATCGCGCCCGCCTATTCGCCCAAGGCGCTCGAAATCCTGAAGGCAAAGCGCAAGGGCGGGTATAACGTCGTGAAGATCGATCCCTCCTATGTGCCCGCCGAGGTGGAGAGAAAGCAGGTCTTCGGCATCACCTTTGAACAGGGGAGAAATAATTTCAAGGTGACGAGGGGCCTCCTCGAGAACATCGTGACGAAGAACAGGGAGCTTCCCGAGGACAAGGCGATCGACCTCATCATCTCCCTCATCACGCTCAAATACACCCAGTCCAACTCCGTCTGCTTCGCTGCGGACGGACAGGCGATCGGCGTGGGCGCGGGCCAGCAGTCGCGCATCCACTGCACCCGCCTTGCGGCACAGAAGGCTGACCTGTGGCATCTGCGCCGCCATGAGAAGGTGCTCTCCCTCAAGTTTGCGGAAGGGGTGGGCCGTCCCGAAAAGAACAATATCATCGACCTCTACCTCTCCGATCATCCCGAAGAGGTGCTCGGCGACGGCGTGTGGAGAAAGAACTTCGCCGTGCGGCCCGAACCCTTTACCCGCGAGGAGCAGCAGGCGTATCTCGCGAAGATCTCGGGGGTCAGCCTCGGGAGCGACGCCTTCTTCCCCTTCTCGGACAACATTGAGCGGGCATTTGCGAGCGGCGTCTCCTATGTCGCGGAGCCCGGCGGCTCGGTGCGCGACGACCTCGTGATCGAGGCGGCGGACAGCCACGGCATGGTGATGGCATTTACGGGGCTTCGCCTCTTCCACCATTGAAGTGAGGACAGTATGAATATCTTAGTGATCGGCGGCGGCGGCCGCGAACACGCCGTCATCAAGACCCTGAAAAAGAGCCCGCTCTGCGGCAAGGTGTGGTGCCTGCCCGGGAACGGGGGCATCGCCGCGGATGCGGAGTGCGTGCCCGTGAAGGCCACCGACCTTTCGGCTATCGCGGAGTTTGCAAAGAGCCACCCCGTGGACTTTGCCGTCGTCACGCCCGACGATCCGCTCGTGCTCGGCTGCGTCGACCTCCTCGAGGGGCTCGGCATTCCCTGCTTCGGGCCCGAAAAGAAGGCGGCCATCATCGAGGGGAGCAAGGTCTTCTCCAAGAACCTCATGAAAAAGTACGGCATCCCCACGGCGGATTCCATGGAGTTTTCCGACCCCATGTCTGCAATTTCCTACCTGAAGGGGTGCCAATATCCCACCGTCATCAAGGCCGACGGGCTCGCCCTCGGAAAGGGCGCCGTGATCGTGAATTCCTTTGCGGAGGCCGAGGAGACCGTCCGCCGCATGATGGTGGAAAAGGTCTTCGGTGAGAGCGGGAGCCGCATCCTCGTGGAGGAATTTTTGACGGGACCCGAGGTCTCCGTGCTCTCCTTTACGGACGGCAAGACGGTGGTGCCCATGGTGTCGTCCATGGACCACAAGCGCGCCCTCGACGGCGACGAGGGGCTCAATACGGGCGGGATGGGCACGGTGGCGCCCAATCCCTACTTCACCCCCGAGGTCGCCGCGGAGTGCATGGAAAAGATCTTTTTGCCCACCGTGCACGCCATGAATGCGGAGGGGAGGACCTTTAAGGGGTGCCTCTACTTCGGCCTCATGCTCACGCCCGCGGGTCCCAAGGTGATTGAGTACAACTGCCGCTTCGGCGATCCCGAGACGCAGGTCGTCTTGCCCCTCCTCGAGAGCGACCTCCTCGAGATCATGCTCGCTGTGAGAAATGGGACCCTGACCGCGGACATGGTACGTTTCTCCGCTGCCTATGCCTGCTGCGTGGTCCTCGCTTCGCGGGGATATCCTCAGAAATACGAGACGGGATTTCCCATCACCCTTCCCGCATGCGGAGAGGGGGAGGAGATCTTCGTCGCGGGTGCCCGCAAGGAGGGCGAGACCCTCCTCTCGGCGGGTGGCAGGGTGCTCGGCGCCGTCGCGACGGGCAAGACCCTGCAGGAGGCCGTAGATGCCGCCTATGCGCTTGCGGACGGCGTGCACTTCGAAAATGCCTACTGTCGGCGCGACATCGGGGCGAGAGCCCTCCGCGCCGCGAAATAACGAAAAGGAGAGGGTATGGTTTATCGCGTCTACGTAGAGAAAAAAGAGGGCTTCGATCATGAGGCAAAGTCCCTCCTTCGGGATTTTCGCGAACTGCTCGAGCTCGGCAATGTGACGGGGCTCCGCGTCCTCAACCGCTATGACGTGGAGGACATCGGGGAGGAGCTCTTCGAAAAGTGCGTGCGGGAAGTCTTTTCCGAGCCGCAGATGGACACCGCCTCCGAGTGCGTGGACCTCACGGGCGCGCGCACCTTTGCGGTGGAGTACCTGCCGGGGCAATTTGACCAGCGCGCAGATTCCGCGGCGCAGTGCGTCCAGCTCGTCTCCATGGGTAGCCGTCCCCTCATCCGCACCGCCAAGGTCTATGCCGTCTACGGCAACGTGACGGAGGAGGACCTCTCCGCCATCAAGAAATATGTCATCAACCCCGTCGAAAGCAGGGAGGCGAGCCTCGCCATCCCCGAGACGCTGAAGATCGCCCATCCCGTCCCCGCGGAGGTGGAGACCCTCACGGGATTTCTGCGGCTGGACGAAGAGGGCCTCAGAGAATTTGTAAAGAAATACGCCCTCGCCATGGACGAGGATGACATCGCCTTTTGTCAGGAATATTTCCGCTCCGAGATGCGCGATCCCACCATCACCGAGATCCGCATGATCGATACCTATTGGTCGGACCACTGCCGCCATACGACCTTCTTGACGACGCTCGACGGCGTCTCCTTCGAAGACGAACTTCCGGAGCGCGCCTACCGCGACTACCTCGCCGCGCGGGAGGAACTCGGGCGCACCAAGCCCGTGAACCTCATGGACATCGGCACCATTGCCTGCAAGCTCCTCAAAAAGCGGGGCATGCTCGAAAAGCTCGACGAGAGCGAAGAGATCAATGCCTGCACGGTCAAGATCAAGGTCGATGTGGACGGCGAGGCGCAGGACTACCTCCTCCTCTTCAAGAATGAGACGCACAACCATCCCACCGAGATAGAGCCCTTCGGCGGTGCGGCTACTTGCATCGGCGGCGCCATCCGCGATCCGCTCTCGGGCAGGAGCTATGTCTATGCCGCCATGCGCGTGACGGGCGCGGGCGATCCCCTCGTTCCCGTCAAGGACACCATGCAGGGCAAATTGCCGCAGAGGAAGATCGTCACCACGGCGGCGGCGGGCTATTCCTCCTACGGCAACCAGATAGGCCTTGCCACGGGGCAGGTGGACGAGCTCTACCACCCGGGATATCTCGCCAAGCGCCTCGAGATAGGCGCGGTCATCGCGGCGACGCCCGCCGAAAATGTGAGGAGAGAAGTCCCCGCGCCGGGCGACAAGGTCATCCTCCTCGGCGGAAGGACGGGACGGGACGGCTGCGGCGGCGCCACGGGTTCCTCGAAGTCGCATACCCTCGAGTCCCTCTCCGTCTGCGGCGCGGAGGTGCAGAAGGGCAATGCCCCCGAGGAGAGAAAGCTCCAGCGTCTCTTCCGCAACAAAGAGGCCATGCTCCTCATCAAGCGGTGCAATGACTTCGGCGCGGGCGGGGTCTCCGTCGCCATCGGCGAACTTGCCGACGGGCTGGAGATCGACCTCGACCTCGTGCCCAAAAAATATGACGGACTGGACGGGACCGAGCTCGCCATCTCCGAATCGCAGGAGCGCATGGCGGTGGTGGTGGAGGCAAAGGATGCGGAAGAGTTTATCCGCCTCGCCGAAGAGGAGAACCTCGAGGCGACGGTCGTGGCGACCGTGTCCGCGATCCCCCGTCTCAAAATGCGCCTGCACGGCAAGACCATCGTCGATGTCTCGCGCGAATTTCTGAATTCCAACGGCGCCGAAAAGCACACCACTGCGGCGCCGAAGAGGGCGGAGAGCTACGAAAAGGCCCTGCCCGTCTCCTTTGCCCACGGCATGCGGGAGACGGCCTCCGACCTCAATACCTGCTCCAAGCGCGGACTCTCGGAGCGTTTCGACTCCACCATCGGCGCGGGCACCGTGCTCATGCCCTTCGGCGGGAGATATCAGATGACGCCTCCGCAGGCGATGGTCCATCTCGTCTCCGTAGAAAAGGGGCACACCGACACCGTCTCCTATATGGCGTGGGGCGGCAACCCCTATATCGCCGAGAAGAGTCCCTATCACGGGGCGTATCTCGCCGTCGTCGAGAGCGTGGCGAAGCTCATCGCGACGGGCGCCTCCTTCGAAGATGTCTACCTCTCCTTCCAGGAATATTTCTTAAAGCCCGGCAAGGACCCTGCACGCTGGGGACAGCCCCTCGCCGCCCTTCTCGGCGCCTTTAAGGCACAGACGGAGCTGGGCATCGCCGCCGTCGGAGGGAAGGACTCCATGAGCGGCACCTTTGAGCATATCGACGTCCCGCCCACCCTCGTCTCCTTTGCGGTGACTACGGGAAGGTCAGGGGAGGTCGTCTCTCCCGAGTTCAAGAGCGCGGGACATAAGGTGGTCCTGCTCTCGCCCGCCTATGACGGCGACGGCCTCCCTGTGACGGGGTCCCTCCTCGCGAACTTCCGCGCGGTGACCGCCTTCATGCGCTCGGGGAAGATCGTCTCGGCGTGGTCGTGCGGCTTCGGCGGCGTGGCGGAGGGCATCCTGAAGATGTGCTTCGGCAACCGTATCGGCTTCCGCTTTGCGGACATGGTACCCCTCGAAAAGGTCTTCGGCTATCGCTACGGCTCCCTTATCCTCGAACTCAATGAGGACATCGGCCTCGGCGAAGAGCTCGGCGAGACGACGGGCGACGGCATCCTCTCGCGCGGTGCGGAGCGGCTCTCGGTGACCGAGCTCGCCTCCCTCTACGAGGGCAAGCTGGAGCCCGTGTACCCCGTGAATGCAAAGGCGCCCGCGCGCCCCGTGCACGACATCACATCCGAACCCGTCAAGATCTACGCGAGTGCCTATAAGACGGCCTCGCCCCGCGTCCTCCTGCCCGTCTTCCCGGGCACCAACTGCGAATATGACACCGCGAAGGCCTTTGCCGATGCGGGCGCGGAGCCCGAGATCTTCGTGATCCGCAACGGCAGCGCGGAGGAGGTCGCCCGCTCGGCGGAGGAATTTGCCCGCCGCATGCGGGAGGCGCAGATCGTCTTTATCCCGGGCGGATTCTCGGGCGGCGACGAGCCCGACGGGTCGGGAAAATTTATCACGGCATTCTTCCGCAGTGAACTCCTGAAGGCGGAGGTAGAGGCGCTCCTCGGCGCCCGCGACGGGCTGATGGGGGGCATCTGCAATGGCTTCCAGGCCCTCATCAAGCTCGGCCTCGTGCCCTACGGGAAGATCGTCGATACCGACGCAAACTGCCCCACCCTCACCTACAATGACATCGGCAGGCACCAGAGCCGCATCGTGCGCGTGAGGATCGCCTCCAACCGCTCGCCGTGGCTCACGGGCGTCAACGTAGGGGATATCTACTCCGTGCCCATCTCGCACGGGGAGGGACGCTTCGTCTGCTCCGATGCCCTCATCGCGGAACTCGCCGAAAAGGGTCAGATCATGACACAGTACGTCGACCTCGAGGGGCACGCGACCATGGACATCCGCTTCAACCCCAATGGGAGCGCCTGTGCCGTGGAGGGCATCCTCTCGCCCGACGGCAGGGTCTTCGGTAAGATGGGCCACTCCGAGCGCAAGGGGAAGGGCCTCTACAAGAACGTCATCGGCAACTACGACATGCGCCTCTTTGAGAGCGCGGTGAGATATTTCAAATAAGGAGACATCATGAAATCGGACATCGAGATCGCACAGGCAGCGGAAAAGCAGCACATCAGGGAGATCGCCGCAAAGCTCGGGCTCTCCGAAGACGACATTGAGTACTACGGCAAGTATAAGGCAAAGGTGGATCCCGCGGCCATTCCGAAGGACCGCAAGGACGGCAAGCTCATCCTCGTGACCGCCATCACCCCCACGCCCGCGGGCGAGGGAAAGACGACGACCACCATCGGCCTTGCCGACGGGCTCTCCCGCATCGGGAAGAAGGTCGTGGTGGCCCTCCGCGAGCCCTCCCTGGGACCCGTCTTCGGCATCAAGGGCGGCGCCGCGGGCGGCGGCTATGCGCAGGTCGTGCCCATGGAGGACATCAACCTCCACTTCACGGGCGATTTCCATGCCATCGGCGCGGCAAATAACCTCCTCGCCGCCATGCTCGACAACCACATCTTCCAGGGGAATGAGCTGAAGATCGATATAAACCGCATCACGTGGAAGCGTTGCGTGGACATGAACGACCGCCAGCTCCGCTATGTGGAAGACGGGCTCGGCGGACCCAAGTCGGGCGTGCCGAGAAAGGACGGCTACGACATCACCGTGGCCAGCGAGGTGATGGCGACCCTCTGCCTCGCCTCCGACCTCATGGACCTCAAGGCGCGCCTTGCCCGCCTCGTGGTGGCCTATAATACCGACGGACAGCCCGTGACGGCGGGGGACCTCAAGGCGGAGGGCGCCATGACGGCCCTTCTCAAGGACGCCATGAAGCCCAATCTCGTGCAGACCCTCGAGGGGACGCCCGCGTTCGTACACGGCGGACCCTTCGCCAATATCGCCCACGGATGCAACTCGGTGGTCGCGACAAAGGCGGCTCTCAAGCTCGGCGACTATGTGGTCACCGAGGCAGGATTCGGTGCCGACCTCGGCGCGGAGAAATTCCTCGACATCAAGTGCCGCTTTGCCCGCCTCAGGCCCGCGGCAGTCGTCATCGTCGCTACGGTGCGCGCCCTCAAGATGCACGGCGGGCTTGCCAAGACGGAGCTCGGAAAAGAGGACCTCGGCGCCCTCGAGAGGGGACTTCCCAATCTCCTTCGCCATGTCTCCAACATCCTCAATGTCTATGGTCTTCCCGCGGTCGTGGCGGTCAACCGTTTCCCCACCGATACCGACGCGGAAATAGAGCTCGTCATAGAGAGATGTCGCGCGCTCGGCGTCAACGTGTGCCTCTCCACCGTGTGGGCAGACGGCGGCAAGGGCGGAGTGGAGCTTGCGGAAGAGGTCGTGCGCCTCGCAGACAGGCTCTCCGGGTTCCGCTTCTGCTATGACGAAAAGCTGCCCATCAAGGAAAAGATCCACGCCATCGTCACCAAGATCTATGGTGGGCGCGGGGTCGTATATACGCCCGAGGCGGAGGCGGAGATCGCCCGTCTCGAGGAGCTCGGCTTCGGTAAGACGCCCATCTGCATGGCAAAGACGCAATATTCCTTCTCGGACAATGCCGTACTCCTCGGCGCGCCCACGGGATTCGATGTCACCGTGCGCAGTGTGAAGATCTCCGCGGGTGCGGGCTTTGTGGTGGCGCTCACGGGCAATATCATGACCATGCCCGGCCTTCCCAAGGTCCCCGCTGCCGAAAAGATCGACGTGGACGCAGAGGGGAACATCACGGGACTCTTCTGATGAAGCGAGAGAGACTTCTCCTTGCGGTACCGCCCCTTCTCGGGTGGTACCGCATTTCAAAGAGGGACCTTCCGTGGAGGAAGGACCGCACGCCGTACTCCGTCCTCGTCTCCGAACTCATGCTCCAGCAGACGCGGGTCGAGGCGGTGAAGGAGCGCTATGTCCGCTTCCTCACTCGCTTCCCGACGGCAGAGGCCCTCGCCGCGGCGACGGAGGAAGAGGTGCTGAAGGAGTGGGAGGGGCTCGGCTACTACTCGCGCGCCCGCAACCTGCATCGTGCGGCAAAGATCATCGTCCGTGAGGGCTTCCCTCAGACATGGGTGGGGGTAAGAGCGCTTCCCGGCGTCGGCGACTACACCGCGGGTGCCATCTCGAGCCTCGCGCTCGGGGTCTATGCCCCCGCCGTGGACGGAAATGTGCTGCGCATCTTGACCCGTCTTCTCGCCGATCCCGCGAAGATCGACGAAAATCGCACGAAAAGGGACTTTTCCGCCCTCCTTACCGAGGTCTGTCCGCCCGAAGCGGGAGAATTCACCGAGGCGCTCATGGAGCTCGGCGCCCTGGTCTGCGTGCCCAACGGACCTCCTGCGTGCGGGGCATGTCCGTGGTCTGCGCTCTGTCTCGCCCATCTCGAGGGGAGAGAGGAGGACTTTCCCGTGCGCGGAGAAAAGCGTCCGCGGCGGGTGGAGGAGCACGACGTCTATATCATGACCTGCGGCGGAAAATATGCCCTCGTGCGGAGGGAGGAGGGCCTTCTGAAGGGGCTCTACGGCTTTCCCTTCCTCACCGCGCCGCCCGCGGGAAGGGAGCTCGCTGCAAGGCGGGCAAAGCACATCTTTACCCATGTGGAGTGGCACATGACGGGGCACCTCGTCGAGGTCGAAGGGGAGGACCCCGCCTATCTCTGGGCGACCGCCGAGGAGATTGAAGGGAAGTACCCCCTGCCCTCCGCCTTTTCCGCCTTCCGCATCTGGATAAAAGGGGCATGAAAAATGCCCGAGCCGCGTTGACAACGACGCGGTTTTTTGCTATAATGGGAGGGAAATATGCCACAAGACGGCAGAGGAAGTGAAGTGATGAGAGGAAAGTTTATCGTCTTCGAGGGGACGGACGGCAGCGGAAAATCAACGCAGATGAAGCTGCTCGGAAAATATCTCGCGGGGAAGGGCATCCCCGTCTATGCCACCCATGAGCCCACGGAGTCTCCCTTCGGGGCCATTCTCCGCGCCTGCATGACGGGGAGGATCGAGACGGATGAGTATACCATCGCCGCCATGTTTGCCGCCGACAGGTCCGACCATCTCATGAATGGGGTAAACGGCATCCTGAAAAAGCTCGAAGAGGGGACTACGGTGCTCTGCGACCGCTACTGCCTCTCCTCCTTTGCCTACAACGGCGGGATCGTCCCCCTCGAGTGGGTCATCTCCCTCAATGAGCCCGCGCTGAACAACCCGCCCGACCTCACCGTCTTCCTCGACCTTCCCGCAGAGGAGGGGATGAAGCGGGTCTTGAGGCGCGGCGAGTCGGAGCGCTACGAGACTCTCGAGCGGCAGAGGAAGATCCGCGACCAGTACTTCATGCTCTTCGAACGCTTTGCATCGCACAATGTAAAGGTCGTGCCGAGCTCGGAAGACAAGGACGAGACACAGCAGCGCATCCGCGAGATCGCCGATGTGCTCTTCGGAGGGATGTGACATGGACCTCGTCGTCGGGATCGTCTTGAAGCCGCAGGGCATCCGCGGGGAAGTGAAGGTGAAGCCCTACACCGACTCGGCGGAGACCTACCGCGAGTTTTCTCACGTCTATATCGGGGGGGAGGAATATAAGATCCTCTCCATCCGCACGGGCGACGGGTTCGTCTATCTCGGCCTCCGCGGCGTCCCCGACCGCAATGCCGCCGAACTTCTGCGCGGAAAGGAGCTCACCCTTCCCCGCGAAGAGGCGCCCGCGCCGCCCGCGGGAAGCTACTATATCGCCGACCTGCTCGGAAGCCGCGTGGAGACGGAGGAGGGGGAGCTCCTCGGCACCCTCGTCAATGTGACGCAGGCCTCTACCGACGTCTATACCTTGGACATGGGTGGTACATCGGTGCTCTTCGCCGCGGCAAGGGGGGTCATCACCTCGGTGGACCCCGCGAAAAAGGTCATCGTAGTCAACGGGAAGCGCTTTTCGGAAGTCTCCGTGTAGTGCAGACCCTCATTTTCTCACCCCATCTATGCTTTTCGGAGTTCCAATGCCATGAAGATCACAGTTCTCACCCTCTTTCCCGAAATGTTCTCGGCGCTCTCGTCGAGCATCTTGGGGCGCGCCCGTCGGGACAAGAAGTTCGAACTCGAGGTGGTCGATATCCGCGACTACACCGAGGACAAGCATCGCAAGTGCGACGACTATCCCTTCGGCGGCGGCGCGGGCATGGTCATGATGGCCCAGCCCATAGGGAGCGCCATCGAGGCCGTCGACCCCGGACATGGTGCCCGCCGCATCTATCTCTCGCCCAAGGGAAAGACGCTCACCCAGAGCCGTGCCGTCTCCCTCTCGGAGGAGGAGCACCTCGTCCTCCTCTGCGGACACTACGAGGGGGTGGACCAGCGCGCCATAGACCTCTTTATCGACGAGGAGATCTCCATCGGCGACTATGTGCTCACGGGGGGAGAACTGCCTGCCATGGTGCTCATCGACTGCGTCGCGCGGTATATCGACGGCGTGCTCTCGCCCTCCTCCCTCGTGGATGAGAGCTTTTCGGAAAATCTTCTCGAATATCCCCAATACACCCGCCCCGTGGAGTACCGCGGCCTCACCGTGCCCGAAGTGCTCCGCAGCGGCGATCACGCCGAGATAGACAGATGGCGGAGGGAGCAGGCGCGGGCGCTCACAAAAAAGCTCCGTCCCGACCTTTTGGGGGAGGATGTATGAAGACCATCCAGTGGTATCCCGGGCACATGGCAAAGGCCATGCGCATGATGGAGGAGACCCTGTCGCTCAGCGATGCCGTCGTCTTCGTGCTCGACGCCCGCTGCCCCGCGTCCTCCTTCAATCCCCGTCTTCTGACCCTTGCGGGGACGAAACCCGTCCTCTTCGTGCTCAATAAGGCCGACCTCGCCGCTCCCGCGCCCGACACGGCGGCGCTTCTCAAAAAGAGCGGAAGGTCCGCCGTCAGGCTCTCCGCAAATTCTCCCGCCGCGGTGAGACCCCTGCGGGACGCCATGACCGAGGTCGCCGCCGAGCGCATCGCGCGGAACGAGGCGCGGGGCATCAAAAAGCCCGTCCGCTTCATGGTGGCGGGCATTCCCAATACGGGAAAGTCCACCCTCATCAACCTCCTCGCGGGGGCGAAGAAGGCGCAGACGGGGGATAAGGCGGGCGTGACGCGCGCCAAGCAGTGGGTGCGGTGCGGAAATTTCGACCTCCTCGACACGCCGGGGACCATGCCGCCCGCCTGCGAAAATCAGGTCTTTGCGCGGCGGCTCGCCTACGTCGGGAGCATTCACGACGAGATCCTCGCCATCGACGAGATAGCCCTCGCCCTCCTCGAGGAACTGCAAAATTCCAACCCCATGTCGTTATTTGAGCGGTATGGGACGAAGGAAGGGACGCCGCTCGAGCTTTTAGAGGCGGTGTGTACGCGGCGGGGCTTTGTCCTCCGCGGCGGAGAATACGACTATGAGCGGGGGGAGCGCGCCGTGCTCGATGACCTCCGCAAGGGCCGCCTCGGGCGGGTGCTCTTTGACAGCGAAGAGGACCTGCGTGCCGCAGGTCTTATCGTGTGAGGAGAGAATGGACAGTCCGACTTACGAGAGAGAATATGCCGCCAAGGGCTATGCCGCCGTCGCGGGCGTCGATGAGGTGGGCCGAGGCCCTCTCGCGGGTCCCGTGGTGTGCGCCGCCGTCATCCTCCCCATCGAGGAGGAGAGGCGCATCTTGGGCGTAAATGACTCCAAAAAGCTCACCGCGCGCCGCCGCGAACTGCTGGCCGAAAGGATAAGGGAGACCGCCCACGCCTATGCCATCTCCGAGGTGGATGCGGAGACCATAGACCGCATCAATATCCTGCAGGCGACCCGCCTCGGCATGAAGCGCGCCGTCGAATCGCTCAGTCCTCCCGCGGACATGGTACTCGTCGACGGGGTCATGACCCTCGATCTCGCCCTTCCCGTGCGGAGCATTGTAAAGGGGGACGCCCTCGTCTACTCCATCGGCGCGGCGAGCATCCTCGCAAAGGTCTATCGCGACGCCCTCATGAAAAAATTTGCCGAAGAGTTTCCCGAATACGGCTTTGACCGCAACGCGGGCTACGGCACGAAAGAGCACATCGACGCCATTCGGGAGGTGGGCATATGCAGAATTCACAGAAGGACCTTCGTAAAAAACTTCTGGGACGGAAAGGTGAGGACTTAGTGTGCAAATATCTCAAAAAGCGCAGGTATAAGATCCTCCGCCGCAACTTCACGACGCCCTTCGGCGAGGCCGATATCGTCGCCATGAGCCCCGACGGCTATACCTGCTTTGTGGAGGTCAAGGCGCGCGAGACCGATGCCTTCGGCCTTCCCGCCGAGGCAGTCACCCGCGAAAAACAGCGCAGATACCGCCTGATGGCGGGATTGTGGTGCGAGATGCAGGGCATCGAGGTGCCCATCCGCTTCGACGTCGCCGCCGTCTACGAGGGCAACCTCGAATATTTCGAAAACGCCTTTATCTGAGTCCCAAAAAACGAGACGCCCGCATAAGATGAGGGCGTCTCGATAGAGCAACAAGATGAAAGACGGAGGATACCCGTCTTTTTTCAGCGGCGGTTGCGGCTGCCGAGGAAGGAGAGGACAATGAGCAGATAGCGGAGGAAATAGACGAGGGAAATGAGCAGCGACGCGACATAGGTCATGGCTGCCGCCGAGAGCACCTTTTTGGCGCCCACGATCTCGCTCTCATTCAAAATGCCTTCTTCGAGGAGCATCTTCTTGGCACGCGCCGAGGCATTGAACTCGACGGGCAGCGTGACGAGCATAAAGACGGTGGAGAGGGAGTAGAGGATGATCCCCGTGATCATGATCCATTCACCCGCCATAGAGCCCGCAGGGGTGAGGAAGAGGACATCTACCAAGATGCCTATTATGATGAGGGGAAGGGCGAGCCGCGAGCCGAGGTTGACCGCGGGAACGAGGGCCGTGCGGATGCGGTAGGGGAGATATCCCTCCTTTTTCTGCATGACGTGCCCTATCTCATGCGCCGCCACGGCGACCGCCGCGACCGATGCCGAGCCATAGGTACTTCCCGAGAGATTGACCTGCCGCTTCGTGGGGTGATAGTGGTCCGAGAGCCGCCCGCCCACGCGGTTTACCGAGATATCGGTCACCCCGTGGAGGGAGAGGAGGCGCACGGCGACGTCATACCCCGTCATGCGGGAGGAATTGGGCACCTTGTCATAGGCGGCATAGGTGGAGTTTACCTTTGCGCTTGCCCATCCCGACAGCGCCAGGAAGGGGAGCAGGATGAGAAGGAAGAGCAAATAGTTCATGATAATACCTCACCTTATTATACCACCTCTCCCGCCTTCTCAATCTCCTTTTCGAAAGATTTTATAATGCGGCGCGCGCGAACCTTATTCCAAATGCAAACGGACGGAAGGATGTTTCCTTCCGTCCGTTTGTGGTTGAGCGTTTGCTTCCAAATCCGAACTCAATTCTTCTTCCAATTCCCGCAGAGATACCTCTTTTGTCCCGTCCTTGAAGTTAAATACAAAGACGATTTTGTCATCGAAGAGGTAAATGCTGTTTACAAACCCGTCGATCAGACGCTTTCGGCTCTCCAAATCGTTGGGATCAATGTCGCGGAAACGGGTGATCCAAAATGTGATATGCTCTTTTGTAATTTCGGGGCGTTGCAGTTCTTCGCTCATTATGGCGACCTGCAATTCCTTCTTTGTCGCTTCCAATTCGTCGAGCCGCTGTTTCGTCGATTCGTTGAAGATGCCCTGCTGAATGGCGTTGAGCATATTTTGGATGAAGGTCTCCGTTTCCGCAAGCCGCGCTTTGAGTTGCGGGAGGAGGGTGTTCTCCTGCGCCAACAGGTCGAGGATCACGTCGGCAATATCTTCGATGAGCGCGTCGTCCATGATGATCTTCATCGTGTATCGGATGACAAGATCCTCGATCCAATCCTTTTTGACGGCTTTTTTATCACATCCCTTGTGCCGCTTTGCGTTGGAGCATTTATAATAGTGGTAGACCGATTTCCCCTTGCTCGTTCCCGCTTCGCCCGCCATGAACGCGCCG
The DNA here is from genome assembly GCA_947597925.1 of uncultured Clostridia bacterium. Lineage (GTDB taxonomy): Bacteria > Bacillota > Clostridia > Christensenellales > Borkfalkiaceae > Gallimonas. Next base: position 82,228 of record CANQFA010000005.1, read on the forward strand.
CATTTTCCGCACCGTAATTTTGTCGTTAAAATGTAGTCGTCCTCTGCCTTATGGCGCGCGGGCGCTTTTTGGTTTTTCGCCATCTTTTTTTGAACGCGCTCGAAGAGTTCTTCCGAAATGATCGCGGGAAAGGCGTTCGGCTTGACGATCTCTCGGAAACGATATTCTCCGAGATAGCGGCGGTTTTTCAACATATGATGAATGATATTGAGGGAGAAGGGGTTTCCCTTGACGGATTCGATCCCGCGGCGGTTAAAATCTTTGACGATTTCCGCCATCATCTCGCCCTCGGCGTAGCGCGTAAACGCTTCCACGACAAAGGGCGCGGTCTCTTCGTCAATTTCAAAAGTGCGCTCTTTGGTGAGCCTGTACCCCATGGGGACGGTGCCGCCGTTGATCTTTCCTTTCAGCGCATTTTCGGTCAATCCGCGATTGATTTTTTCTGCGAGTTCTACCGAATAGTACTCTGCATAGCCTTCCGATAAGCCAAATGGACATAATGCTCATTCGGGGGTGTGCGGCGGGAGTTACGGGGTGAGTACCGAGTCGATGTCTATCTTGTAGTAGATATGGACTTCCTGCGGTT
>CANQFA010000006.1 GCA_947597925.1 uncultured Clostridia bacterium
TCCCGCCTTTTCGGGGACTGCGGGAGCCTCGACACTGCTGCCGTATTTTACATTGATGACGATATCTTCTTCGTTGATCGCGCGAAAGGTCACGCTTACCGTTTCGGGATGAGGAGGTTGACAAGAACAAAAGATCGCTGCGCCCGCAGTGAGGACTGCCGCCGTGAGGACGATCGCTCCAAGCTTAAACTTTGCACTTCTTTTCATCTGAATTACCTCCTGCAGGTCTGTTTTCTTATATTATATCATAGAATTTCGCGAAATGCAACGATTCAGCTATTTGAATTACTTATAGCAGGTATAAGCACAGCTTATAGGAAAACGCTCTCGGATCTACATTATTTCGAGGGGGAGGAGAGGGGGTTAGCATATTCCGAAAACGGCATTCGAGGGCGGAGGACTTTATATTTTTCGGAATGAAAGGCATTTTCAGAAGACGCGAAAAATATGTTTGAAATGTGCCGTTTGTGCCTCAAAACATGTCAATCGTGCCGCCATAGTTGCATATCGGGAGGAATTATGTCACAATAAAAGTAGGGAGATTATATGGATAAGGATCAAGTGCTCAGGATCGCGATCGTCGACGACGCATCTGCCGATGCTTCCGCCGTCTCGGAGATGGTGGAAGATTTTTGTGCGGAGCGCGAAATCGGCCTGAAAGTTGCTCATTATGCGAGCGGTGACGAATTCCTGAAGGAAAACAAGAATGCCGATGTCGTCTTTCTCGACATCGACATGCCGGGGACGAATGGGCTCGAAGTGGCCAAGGCCATCCGCCGCAACAATGCAAAGATCATCATCATTTTCTGCACCAACCTCGAGCAGTTCGCCATCAACGGCTACGAGGTCAATGCGCTCGGGTATCTCCTGAAGCCCGTGAGCAGGTATTGGGTGGACTTTGTGATGAAGAAGGTGGTGAGCGCGCTCTCTGTCGGGAAGAGGTCCGTGCTTGTCGTAAAGACGGCCACCGAGCAGACCATCGTCAATATTTCCGATATCGTGTACGTCGAAGTGCAGGCGCACAACATCTTTTATACCGTCCTGCAGGGCGGCAAAGAGGTCAAGATCAAGAGCCGCGGTTCCATGCGCGAGGTGGAGGAAAAGCTCAGCAAGAAGCATTTTTCGCGGTGCAGCGCCTGCTATCTCATCAACCTCAGAAAGGTCATCTCCATCAAGAAGAACACCGTCTACCTCACGGGGGACTATGCCCTGCCCGTGTCGCGTACCTTTAAGCAGGAATTCAGCGAAAGCTTCATGAAATATCTGACACAATACGAGGTGTGACCGTGGATTGGACGGCTCTCTTCAGGTTCTACAGCGATCCCATGGGGTTCTACTTCGGGAATGAGTATGTCCTTCAGCTCTTTCTGACGGGACTCTTTATCTTGCCGTGGAAACGGCGCAGGCGGCTCTTTCCCCTGCGCTTTCTTCTCTCTTCACTGGTCTATTTTGCCGTGGGGATCTTTATCGCCATCCCGCTCCCGTGGCACTATCTCATCCTCTTTCTCATCTATCTCGGCGTGGTCTTTCTCTCCTTTGAGACGACGCCCATCGAGTGTGTCTTCTTCGGCGGGAATGCCTACTGTGTGCAGTTTGTGATAAGCAACCTCTCCTATGCCGTGACCTATGCCGTCTCCTATCTCTATGCAAGCTTCGCGCTCTACTTCGTCCTTGCCTACATCTTCCTCGTGGGGATAGGACTTCTCGTGCACTTCGGCTATTTCCGCAAGTTCGACGGAGAGAGCGAGCTGAAGGTAAACAGCGTCTTCGTGCTCGCGGCGCAGGTGGGATTTCTGCTCGTCTCCGTCTTCTTTACCTACAGCATCACCTTGGCAGTGGATCCCTCGAACATCTTCATCCACATGCTCATCAAGTTCTTCGGCGCCGTCTTCGGTCTGTCTATCCTGCTCATCAACGTGCTCAACAACCGAAACAGCGAACTTACGCAGGAAAAGCAGATCCTCCAGCTCCTCCTTCGGAAGGACAAGGAGGAGTACGAGCGGGCGAAGTTCAATGAAGAACAGCTCAATATCAAGTATCACGACATCAAGAAGGCCATTCGTCTCGGCGTGATGACGGAGGAGGTCGCGCGGGAGGCGGAGAGCTCGCATCTCTACTACACGGGCAACCGCGCCCTCGATATCGTGCTCGCGGCGGAGTCGCGTGTCTGCGCCCAGCGCGGCATCCGCTTTATCTGTACGGCGGACGGAGGGCTCCTGAATGCGCTTGGGATCAAGTCCTACCATGTCTATTCCCTCCTCGCGAACATCCTCGACAACGCCATCGAGAGCCTCGAAGAGGCCGACCCCGACAAGCGGGAGATCCGCCTTTCCATCCAGAGAAGGGGCTCCATGTGCATCATCCACGAGAGCAATTATGTCGAAAATGCGCCCTCCTTCCGCGATGCCTTGCCGCAGACGACGAAGTCGGACAAGGAGAATCACGGCTACGGGAGCAAGAGCATCCGCCACATTGCCCAGCTCTACGGCGGATCGGTGCGCTTCGGCGCAGAGGGGCAGATCTTCCAGGCGCTCGTCATGCTGCCCGTGCCCGAAGTCGCAAAGGCAGACCCCGCGTAAAGGAAGTGCCGCATGGACCCCGTAGTAAAGAGCTTGCACGCCTGTTTTTCCGAATATGCCGCCGCGTGCGGTGACCGACCCTTTCTCTCCGACAGCACGAGGAGCTATACCGTCCGCGAGGGCTATGCCGAGGCGGTCTCGCTCGCAAATGCGCTGTACGATGGAGGAGTGAGGGGCGGTTTCTCTGTAGCGCTCCGCTGTGAGCGCTCTTTGGAGTGCTGTCTCCTCTTCTATGCCCTGCGTTTTCTGGGCGCAGTCGCCGTGCTCTGTGACCCGCATACCGAGGCGGAGCAATTTCTGGCGGCGAGCGGCACGGGGATCGCGGCAGACGGCTATCTCGCGCGCGAAATAGATACATGGGTGCTGAAAACGGGCGAAAAGCGCAGGGAGATCGCCTTTTTACATGCGCGGGAGGAGGCCCGTTTTCCCATGGAAGAGGGCCTCTTTCGTCCCGCCGTCGTCATCTTTACGTCGGGCTCTTCGGGAAGGAGCAAGGCGGTCATGCTGTCCGAGTACGGCATCATCAACCACTGCCGCAACGACCTTTTTTCGGGCGCGCGCAGGGAGGGGGAGTTCGGCTTAGTGGTGCTTCCCCTGCACCATGCCTTCGGGGTGTCCTGCATCACTGCCGCCGTCGTCGCGCACGGCAGCCTCTTCTTCCCCGCGAAGACGGACTGCGAGACCGTGCTCTCCGACATCGAGACCCGCCGCATCACCCACTTGGAGGGCGTGCCCTCCCTCTATCACGCGCTGGCGTGGTCAAACCATCTCCTCAAGAGGGATACGAGCAGCCTCGTCACGGGCATGGTAGGGGGTGCGCCCGTCACGAAGGAGCAATTCGAGGAGATCGAGGCCGGCCTCGGCGTGCGGCTCATCGCGGGATACGGCATGAGCGAATACATCGGCATCACCACGGGGAGGTACGAAGACCCCCTCGAGATCCGCGCGGCGAGCGTGGGGAAGTTCGAGCCCATGAACCGCGGCTATATCCTCGGCGAAGACGGCGAGGAACTTCCGCCCATGCAGGTGGGGGAGATCTGCGTCGCGGGCCCCTCCATGATGCTCGGATATTTCGGCGACGAGGAGGGGACGCGTGCCGCCGTAGATGAGCGGGGCAGGCTCCATACGGGCGATCTCGGCTATGTGGACGAAGCGGGGTACGTCTTTGTCACGGGCCGCAAGAAGGACATCATCATCCGCAACGGAAATAACCTGTCCGCGCGGAAGATCGAGGAGGCGCTCCTCTCGGTGGAGGGCATTTCCGATGCCGCCGTCGTCGCCCTCACACACCCCGTCTACGGCGAAGTTCCCGCCGCTCTTGTCGTCTCACATGCGGACATGCCTCCCACGGAGGAGGTCATCTTGCAAAAACTTAAGGCGATCCTCCCGAAAAACGAACTGCCCGTGCGCTTCCTCTTTGCCGAAGAGATGCCGCTCACGCCGTCGGGAAAGACGGACAAGGGGCGTGTAAAGGAGCTCTTCTCATGACGAGCGTGATCCTCACGACGCCCCTCCTGCTCCTTCTCTATGGGGCGGCGTTCTTTTTTTGTGTCTTCGGATACCTGAAGAAGGCGGGCGCCTTCCTGCCCCTCCTCTCGGCGGCGCTCTTCGTGTGCGCGACGACAGCGGCCCTCCTCCTCTCGGCGAGCCTCATGGAGGCGGGGATCGCGGCGCTCCTCTTTCTCGCCGTCCACTTCTTTTTTGAAAATGCAGACATGGGGGACGGAAAATGAACTTTAACTCCCTCTATTTCCTGCTCTTTCTTGCCATCGTCCTCCTGCTCTACTGGGTTTTGCCGCACAAATTTCGCTGGGTGCTCCTGCTTGCGGCGAGCTACTGGTTCTATATGAGCTGGAATGCGTGGCTCGTCTTCCTCATCCTCGGCGTGACGGTCGTCACCTACGGCGCGGGGCTCCTCCTCGGCCGCACGGAGAAGAAGGGCTTGAGGCGGCTGTGGCTCGTCCTCACCGCCGTCCTGTGCCTCGGGGTCCTCGCCGTCTTCAAGTATCTCGACTTCCTCCTCGGCAACATCTGCGCCCTCCTGCGCCTCTTCCGCCTGCCCGTGGAGGATATCGCCTTCGGGCTTCTCCTTCCCGTAGGCATCTCCTTTTATACCTTCCAGACCCTCTCCTATGTCATCGACGTCTACCGCGGACAGCTCGAGCCCGAGCGGCACTTTGGCTATTATGCCCTCTTCGTCTCCTTCTTTCCTCAGCTCGTGGCGGGGCCCATTGAGCGGGCGGGGAATCTCCTCACCCAGCTCAAGGAGGAACACAGGCTCTCCCTTTCGGACATGGGTACGGGATTTCGTATCATGCTGTGCGGATTTTTCCGAAAATGCGTCGTCGCCGACCTCTGCGGCGTCTTCGTGAATGCCGTCTTTTCAAATGTCGCCGAGGCGAATGGGCTCGCCGTGCTCCTTGCGGGCATGCTCTTTTCTCTGCAGATCTACGGCGACTTTGCGGGATATTCCGAGATCGCCATGGGCTGTGCGCGCATGATGGGCATCCGCCTCATGAAAAATTTCGACAAGCCGTATGCCTCGCTGAGCTTCACGGAGTTTTTCCGCCGCTGGCACATCAGCCTCAACAAGTGGTTCACCGACTACCTCTATATCCCCCTCGGGGGCAACCGAAAGGGCAAGGCGCGCAAAATTTTGAATATCTTTATCGTCTTCCTGCTCTGCGGGCTCTGGCACGGCGCTGGGTGGACCTTTGTCCTGTGGGGGCTCTATGCCGCCTGCTTCATGACGCTTGAAAATCTCCTCTTCCCGTCCCTCAGGAAGTTCTTCTCCGCGCGCGGCATCCGCACAGACGGCACCCTCGTGCGCGCGGCGCGGCAGGCCCTCTTCTTCGTGCTCATCTCCTTTAGCGGGCTCATCTTCCGCTCCTCGTCCATAGAGCAGCTCGGCACCGTGTGCCTGCGCCTCTTTACGGCATGGGGATGGGGCGCATCCTTCGTGGCGGAGGCCTTCTCCATTCTCGGACTGGGACTGGGGGAAGTAGTGACGCTCGCCCTCGCGCTCACCTCCATGTGTCTGATACAAAATGCCGTCTTCAGAGAAAGACACAGTACCCTCGCCGAGGGAGGTACGGAGGGCGCCCGCGCGCTCTTCGAGATCTTTTACCTCATCCTCGCCATCGCCGTCTTCTGGCTCCTGCTCGCCGCGGGGGGAGGCAGCTCCGCCTTCCTCTATTTCCAATTTTAGCCTATGAAACGCATTCTCGTCTCCCTCATCATTCTCCTCGTCTTCCTGCTTGCGGGACCCGCCGCGCTCGCCGTAGCGGGATTTTGCACGCCCGCGCAGTATGGAGCGACGTACTATGCGGAGCTCCCCGAGATGTACGCCCGTCTGAAGGGGGCGGAGGGGAAGCGCATCGTCGTCATAGGGGGGAGCGCCGTCGCCTTCGGGCTCAGGGGCGACCTCATGGAGGAGGAGATCGCGGGCTACACCGTGTGCCCCTTCGGGCTCTACGGATCCATCGGCACCAAGTACATGATGGACCTCGCCGAGGGAGAGCTGAGGGAAGGCGACGTGGTCCTCCTCGCGCCCGAGCAGGTACGGCAGTCCCTCTCGCTCTACTTCGGGGCGGAATATATCTGGAAGGCGGCGGATGGAAACTTCGGGCTCCTCGGCGGCATCCGCTCGGAAAATGCGGGCGACGCGGCGGTGGGCTATTTCCCCTTCGTGGCGCAGAAATATGCCTACCTGACCGCAAACGAGCCACCCATGCCCGAGGATGTCTATGCGAAAAGCTCCTTTGACAGCGCCTGCACCCTCGTCTACGACCGCCCGCACAACATCATGCCGGACGGCGTGGGCGAGACGCCCGTTTCCTTTTCGGAAGATGTCATGGACCCTGCCTTTCCGGACTATGTCAACGGCTATGCCGCGCGGCTCGAAAAGCGGGGCGTAAAGCTCCTCTTCGGCTTTTGCCCCATGAATGCCTCGGCGGTCGTGGGGGAGGAGGACGAGATCGCGGCCTACCGCGACTTCCTCGCCGAGAAGCTCACCTGCGAGGTGATGGGCACGCCGCGCGACTACCTCTTTGCGCGCGAATGGTTCTATGACAACAATGTGCACATGAATTCCGCGGGCGCCGTCGTCTACACGCGCCGCCTCGTCAAGGACCTGAAGGGCGTCCTCGGCGACCCCACGCCTATCGGCATCGAGATCCCCGAGATGCCCGCACTTCCCTCAGACGGCCCCGTGGGGAGCGACGAATTTTCCGAATACTTCCTCTATGAGGAGCACGGGGACGGCATGAAGATCACGGGGCTCTCCGAAAAGGGGCTCGCCGCGGCCTCCCTCATCCTCCCTGCCTCCTGTGCGGGCAAGCGGGTGACGGGCTTTGCGGCGGAGACCTTCCGCGGAAATACGCATATCGAGGAGATCCGCCTGCAGGACAACATCCGCTCCATCGAGGACGGGAGCTTTGCGGGGTGCACCGCGCTCAGGCGGGTCTATCTTGCCGAGGGTTGCCCGCCCGCCAACTGCACCGTGGGGCTCGCCCTTCTGGAAGATGCTCCCGCCGAACTTCGCTTCTATGTGGAGCGGGCGCGCTTTGCCGCCTATTGCAATGACTATTTCTGGTCGCGGTACGCCGCGTCCATCGTGGCATATTGAGATGAAGAGAGTATTTGCAAATTTCATCGCCGTCGCCCTCTTTGTCCTCCTCCTGCCCGCCCTGTCGGCATGCGTGGATGAGAGGGAGCCCGAGCGGCTGTACAGGGTCGTGCTGGGGGAGGCCGAGCATGTGACCTGCGCGGAGCCCGTCGTCGAGGTGCACGCGGGGGAGAGCGCCTCCTTTTCGCTCACCTTCGAGGAGGGGTATGCATTCGGCACCGTCGACTGCGACGACTATCTCCTCGGGGAGGAGGGGACCCTGCTCACCATCCCCGATGTCCGCTTTTCGCGCTATCTCGAGATGACGGCGGCAAGGGAGGAGGCGCGGCTCCGCGTCTCCCTCTCGGGCGCGTGCGAGGCCGTGCAGCTGTGCGCGGCGGGGGCAAATGCCACCTTCCCGCTCGACGTCGCCGTCTCCGAAGTCGGCTATGCGGGCAAGTACGAGCTCCGCGAGGGGGAGGTGCGCGAGCTCATCCTCTATGATATCACGGAAGATACCGAGGTGGAGCTCAGGGCGGGCGAGGGTCCGCTCACTGTGAGAGAGGGCATGCAGGGCATCTCTTACGATGCGAACGGCGGCGAGTTTTATGGGAATGGGGTGCGAAAAACCACCATTGTCGCCCCGAAAAAGTACACGAGGATGAATACGCTCGGCGCCTCCGCGGTCGCGCGGGAGGGCTATACGCTCGCGGGCTGGAGCACGCAGGAGGACGGGAGCGACCCCGTCTGCGCGGGCGGGCGCGCCGCGGCGGAGCACCTTGCCATTCTTTATGCGAGCTGGAAGGCGTGGACGCCCGCGGCGCGGTTCACCTTTGCGGAAGCGGAGGGGGGACTTGCCGTCACGGGCTATTACGGACAGGACGCCGAGGTGGTCGTGCCCGCGTCGGTGGGGGGCATGTCCGTGACAGGCATCGCGACAGGCGCCTTTTCTTCCCTCACTTCGCCGGAGTCCGTCGTGCTGCCCGCGGGGCTTTCCTATGTGGAGGACGGGGCCTTTTCCAACCTCTATTCTCTCAGGACACTCTCTCTCTTCGACGACCTCAACCTCTCCCAATATGCCTTTTCGGAGTGCACGCCCGCCCGCATCATCCTCGGCGCCGTGCTGCCGCCCGTCTACGGGACCACAGAAAACGGCCAGTTCGCCAATAAGCTCGAGCTCCTCTATGAGGCGCGCGCGGAGAAGAAGCTCCTCTTTTTCGGGGGATGTTCGGTGTGGTACGGCGTGGACAGCGCGCTCGCGGAGGAGGCCTTTGCGGGGTACCATGCCCTCAACATGGGGGTCATAGGCGGCACGTGCGCGACCTTTCAGATGGAACTTATCCGCCCCTATCTGCAGGAAGGGGACCTCTTCGTTCACCTGCCCGAGCTCATCTCACCCTATCAGCTCCTCTACGATCCCTCCTTTGACCAGCGCGTCTTCATGACCCTTGAGGCGAACTATGACCTCGTGTCCCGCCTCGATCTGACGCGGTATACCTTCGTCTTGAAGGCGCTCTCCGACTTCCTCGCCGCCAAGCAGCAGCTTGTGGCTGAGGGGGAGGCATACGGCTACGAGGAGGGCCTGCCCGAGATGGACGAGCGGGGCGACCTCCGCCGAGCGCGCGCGGGCGGCTACGACAACGAGGGCAAGCCCTATGTCTTCCCCGATCCCTCCGCCCTCACGAACTACCACGCGGAGCAAAGTTTTGCCGCTCAATACGGCATGATCGCGGACATGGGTGCCTCCGTTTACGTCGGCGTGTCGCCCTTCAATGACGACGGCGTCTTCCTTCCCGCGGGCGAGGAGCTCCTGCGGGCCGTGGAGCGCTTTATCGCGATGGGAAATGCGCCCGCGCACGTCTTCATGTCCTTGGAGGACGGCGCCATGGACAGGCGCTACATCTATGACACCAACTGGCACCTCTCGAATGAGGGCGCGCGTATCTATACGGAACGCGTGATCGCGCGGCTAAAGGAAGCGCTCGCCGCCGAAAAGTAAAATAGTTAAAGAGATTTGAGTTCTTCATATGGGGTGCCGAAAGGCGCCTTTTTCTTTTATCAAACTTCTTTTTAAGGGCTTGGGGCGGGGCGCAAAAGGAGGGTGTAAAATGTGCCTCAAGCCGTGCGCAATGTGCCAAGGGGATTGATATTTTCATGAATTCTGCTATGATGTTCTGCGGTCGGTGTTTCCGCCGTTCATTTTGCGTGGAAAAATTTCATCGCACCGACACGAGAACATATTTCTCAGGAGGAATTGCTATGAAAAAGAAAGGCAAGACCATGCTGAAAGCGGGCTCTATGATGCTCGGTCTCCTCATGGCCGGGGCCCTCGTCTCGACGCAGGCGCTTCCCGCGTTTGCGGTGACCGACGGAACCCCCTTCACGGGCACGATGCAGAAGCTCGAGTCGAGCAGTGCAGAAGACGCCCTCACGAAGGCAAAGAAGCTCAATGAGCAAATCGCGGAAGAGGGCTTCGTGCTTCTCAAGAACGAGAACAGCGCCCTTCCCCTCAAGACGATCACGAAGGTCAACCTTCTCGGCAAGAACTGGGTCAACCCCGCTTACGGCGGATCGGGCTCCTCTTCTTTCGATGCCAACTCCGGTTCGGGCATCGACGTCATCCAGGCCATGAAGGACGAGGGCTTCGAGATCAACGAAGCGCTCATCAACTTCTACAAGGACAACGCTAAGTCCGGCACGGGCCGTCCCAACTACTCCTACGGTGCATCCGACATGATCACCGGTGAGACCCCTTGGGCGAGCTACACCGACACCGAGAAGAATTCGCTCAGCGGTTACGATGCAAACATCGTCATGGTCACCCGCGTCGGCGGCGAAGGCTACGAGGTCTCCAGCTTCTACGATGCAGCCGTCTCCGGCCGTGCCAATGCTACCGAAGAGCACTATCTCATGCTCGATGACAACGAAAAGGAACTCATCAAGCAGGCGAAGGCTACCACGAAGCCCGTGGTGCTCGTCATCAACGCGGCGCAGCCCCTCGAGCTTCACGACGAGGATCTCGCAAATGTCGACGCCGTCCTCTGGGTCGGACTTCCCGGCTCCACCGGCTTTGCCGCACTTCCCCGCATCCTGAAGGGTACGGTCAACCCCTCCGGCAGGACGACGGATACCTATGCGAAGGATTTCTATTCCATCCCCGCATTCCAGAACTTCTCCCTCAATGAGAAGAATGCCGTCCGTCAGGATCCCGGCAACTCCTCGAGCGCGATCAAAGAGCCCGCAGGCAATGCCGTCCTCGACGCGAGCGGTGCTTCGCAGGGCGCCGTGGTCACCTATGAAGAGGGCATCTATGTCGGATACCGCTACTTCGAGACCCGTGCTTACGAGGAAGACAAGAAGGCCGGTGCGACCGCAAACGAGTGGTGGGAGGACAACGTCCGCTATCCCTTCGGCTACGGTCTCTCCTACACGACCTTCACCTATGAAAAGGTCGAGTTCAAGACCAATGCCCTCACCAGAGACGGCAAAGTCGAGGTAGAGGTCACCGTCAAGAACACGGGCTCCGTCGCAGGTAAGGAAGTCGTGGAGTTCTACTACTCCGCACCCTACACCGTAAACGAGATCGAGAAGTCTCACGTCGTGCTCGGCGACTTCGCCAAGACGAAGACCCTCGCACCCGATGAGACCGAAGTCCTGAAGCTCGCCATCAACGTGGAAGACATGGCCTCCTACGACTGGGACGACTTCAACAACAACAACTTCTACGGCTATGAGCTCGACGAGGGCGACTATACCTTCTATGTGGGCGCAAACGCGCACGCTTGGTACAATGCTCCCGATGCCAACAAGAAGACCATCAACCTCGCCGAAGGCATCACCTATGAGATGGACATCGACGGCAAGGCAGACGGCAACGACAACCAGTTCGACGATGTGTCCATGGGTCTCACCGGCAAGGGCATCGACGAGCTCTCGAGAGCGGACTTCGAAGGCACCATGCCCGAGCATCCCACGGCGGGAGAGCGCACGGCAGATGCCGCCACGGTGACCGCACTCAATACCTACGGCGTCTATTCGCAGAATGACCCCGACGGTTCCGAGTACGACGAAGGGCAGCCCTGGTACGTCGAAGAGATGCCTACGCAGGCAACGACCGAGTACACGGGCAGCGAGCGCGGCATCATCAGGCTCATCGACCTTCTCAACGAAGAGTACGGCAGCGAGAGGTGGCAGCAGTTCATGAACCAGTTCACCGTGGACCAGCTCGTCGCCTTCGTGGAAATGGGCTTCTTCAACACGTGGGGCGTTCCCGCCCTCGGGATCCCCGAATCCAAGACGCCCGACGGGCCTTTCGGATTCGTCTTCCAGGCTCCCGAGCACTCCTCCAACCGCTGCTACTACGTTTCCCCTTGCATCGTCGCCTCCACCTTCAATAAGGAGCTTGCGCATAAGCAGGGCGAGACCCTCGGCGAAGACGGTGCGTGGATGGGCTACAACGGCATCTACGCTCCCGGCGTAAACATTCACAGAACTCCTTTCTCCGGCCGTAACTTCGAGTACTACTCCGAAGATGCCACCCTCGCTGCCACGATGTGCAGAGAAGTGGTCGCCGGTATGCAGTCCAAGGGCGTCATGCCTTTCATCAAGCACTTCGCACTCAACGATCAGGAACAGGATCGTAACGGCGTCGCCACCTTCGCCACCGAGCAGGCTATGCGTGAGATCTATCTCCGTGCCTTCCAGTGGGCAGTCGAGGATTCCGGCGCGCTCGGCATCATGTCTTCCTTCAACCGTGTCGGTACGACGTGGGCAGGCTGCAACTATGCACTCCTCACCAACGTCCTCCGCAAGGAATGGGGCTTCAAGGGCACCGTCATCACCGACTGGGGCAACGGCGGCTACATGAACCTCGACCAGATGATCCGCGGCGGCGGCGACCTCTCCCTCGCCAACAGGACCCAGAGGCTCACCACGACCGCAGCTGCCATGACCCCGACCCACGTCGCAGCCATGAGACAGGCGGCCATGAACATCTGCTACTCCGTCCTTCACACCAACGAGATGACCAAGCTCGTGGAATACAATGACCTCGTCGGCGGCGAAGCCTACATGTTCGCAGGCAACGAGCTCACGATCGACTTCCACAGCGAGACCTACGAAGCGCAGTATCAGCGCCATCAGACGCAGAACTGGTGGGGCGGTCTCGGCGACTGGGTCGGTGACTACAACCTCACCTATGAACTCACCACGCCCGACTCCGTGAACCGTGCTGCTGCCGAGCAGGGCAACAACAACGTCAAGAATCCTCCCGTCGTTCCCGAAAAGAATATCTCCATCGATGCACAGACGGGTATCGTGACCGTCAACGGCGAAGGCCTCGAGGCAGGCGACTACTCCATCTGCGTCTCCATCAAGCTCACCCCCGCTGCGGAGTCCTCGATCGAGGACAAGACGCCCTTCTACATCGGGCAGAGCGCCTTCTACACCATCCATGTCTATGAGAGTGCGACCGATCCCGCATTCCAGACCCAGTTCAATGTTCTCATGCAGCAGGTCACTTCTCTCAATGCCGAGATCGAGAACCTCAACGCTCAAATAGCAGACCTTCAGGCTACCATCGCGGCGCTTCAGGGCAACACCGGCAGCGACAACTCCGCAGAAGTTGAGGCGCTCAAGGCTACCGTAGCGACCCTCCAGAGCACCGTCGAGACCCTCCAGGCTGCCCTCAAGACGGCTCAGGATGAGATCGCGGCCCTCAAGAACAATGCAGGTTCCGGTTCGGGTACGGTGGATACCTCCGCGCTCGAGAACAAGATCAAGGATCTCGAGACCAAGGTAAAGGCCCTCGAAGACGAAGTTGCTGCCCTCAAGGAAAATGCAGGCTCCGGCTCCGTGGATACCTCCGCGCTTGAGAACAAGATCAAGGAACTCGAAGAGAAGGTAAAGGCTCTCGAAGAGGCCAAGGGCGAGACGACGAACGGCGGCTGCGGCTCCGTCATCGGCATCGGCAGCGCCATCGCGGCGACCGTCATGGTGCTCGGCTGCGCGGCATTCGTGCTCCGCAAGAAGGAAAACTAACTCCATCACGCAGGAAACTGTGTGATACCTGAAAGAATGTCTATGTGCCGGCTTCGGTCGGCACATAGATATCATTTCGAGCTTTTTCAAAAAAGAACGGAGAAAGACCATGAAAAAGATTTTTAGAATTGCATCTCTCATCCTCGCCGCCGGGCTCGGGCTTTCCCTGTGCGCGTGCACGCCCGATGCGGAAAAGAAACACACGACCCATCCCGACGAAAACAATGACGGGATCTGCGATATCGGTGGCGAAAAGCTCACCCCCGACGATCCCGACGATCCCGACAAGCCCGATAACCCCGACAATCCCGACAACCCGGATAATCCCGATAATCCCGACAACCCGGATAATCCCGACAACCCCGACAACCCCGATAATCCCGACGACCCGAGCGCCAAGAAGCTCGTATATGCGGACTTCACGGCCGATGCGGGTGCGGCAGGCATCTATTACACGGCATCCATTGCGAAGGCTACGGGCACGACCGAGAAGATCACTTACGCCCTCGCTTCCGATTCCGGCCTTCCCGAAGGGCTCTCCCTTCTCGAGGACGGATTCGTATACGGCGAGCCGACGAAGGCGGGCAACATGAAGTTCAAGGTCACCGCTTCCGCCGAGGGCTATGAGTCCGCGACCGCAGAGGTCTCCCTGACCCTCCGCCGCGCGCCCGCAGCTCCCACCGCGGACGGCACCATCAACTTCCCCCGCACGACGATCGAAGACGCCATGGTAGGGGAGCTCTATCTCGGCATTGCCGCCGTCAATGCGACCGCTTCCAACAGCGCGATCGTCACCTATGCGGTGCAGGATGGTTCCGAGATGCCCGCAGGCCTCACCCTCTATCCCAACGGCACCATCTACGGCACGCCCACCGAGACGGTGGACCAGGTCCGCGTCATGGTGACGGCCTCCGCCGAGAAGTGCCCCGAAGTCACCCAGCGCGTGACCATTTCGGTCAAGGCGCCCGCCCTTCCCTACGAGAAGGCCATGACGCTTGATGCCGCCACGGTGGGGGATGCCTACTCCGCAAGCGTCGCCTCGACGACCCTCCCCGAGGGCGTCACCGCGACATATAAGGTGGCCGCGGGCACCAAGCTTCCCGCAGGCCTCACCCTCTCCGCAGACGGTATGCTCACGGGTACGCCCACCGCATCCGCCCGCTCCGCCTCCTTCGGCGTGACGGCCTCCGCAGAGGGCTACTCCGATGCGACCTGCTCCGTCGCACTCGCCATCAAGGACCGCGAAGTGGAAGTCGCAAACGGCAAGTTCGAAGCCGAGTACATCGACCTCACGGGCAAGGCGGGCGGCGGCTATTCGGGCTCCGCGAACCAGGAAGAGATGGTCCAGCAGGATGCAAGCGCCAGCAACGGCTTCTACATCGGCTATACCCACTCCGAAGGGACCTATGAGTTCAAGTTCAAGGCAAGCGCGGCCGCTACGGGCGTCAAGCTCGAGATCGGTCTCGGCTCCGAGCTGATGGGCGCCGTGTTCACCCCCAACGAATTCGGCATCCTCGTCAACGGCAAGGAAGTCTCCTACTCGAGCTTCAACCCCGTCTCCAACGGCACGGCAGTCGGCGAGTTCAAGACCTTCACGGTGGGCAACATCGACCTCGTCGAGGGCGACAACGTCATCACCCTTGTCGTGAAGCCCAATACCTTCATGAAGGGCGCGTCGACGGGCGGTCCCTGCATCGACTTCATCCAGATCACGACGACCTCCAAACTGATGTGGACCCCTTGCCTCTACAACGTGGCGAGATTCAACTGAGAGGTGACGCATGAAACTCATCTGGAAACACTGTAAGGCGTGGCTCTTCACCACGGTCATCGTGATGCTTGTCCTCATCATCGCGGCCGTCGTCGTCACGCAGAACACCTTCCTCTACGGCACTGTGAAGACGGTGCTCGGCGGGGAGAGGCGCGTGCTCGTGGAGGGCGATGCGAACAAGTATCAGTACTACAAGATGGATACGGACGAATTTGCCCAGTTCGCACCCTCCGCGGATATCAAGTCCAAGGCCGATGCGCTCAAAGAGGCGAACAACCTCAATGAGCTCATCGCCTCCGAGGGCTTCGTCCTCCTCAAGAACGAGGGGAATGCCCTGCCCATCGCCACCACGGAGTCCAAGGAAAACAAGGCCTCCGCAAAGCCGAAGATCAGCGTGTTCGGCAAGAACTCGGTGAATATCGTCTACGGCGGTTCGGGCTCGGGCGGCGGCGACGCCTCCTCCAATGTCAAGCTCTACGATGCACTCGCAAAGGCGGGCTTCGACTGCAATCCCAAGCTCAAGAGCTTTTACGAGGGCAGCTCCTCGGGAAGCGGCCGTTCGCGCAATCCCGACATGGGGTCGCAGACGTACGGTCTCCTCACGGGCGAGACGCCCGTCGCCAAGTACACCGACGCCGTCAAGGGCTCCTATACGGAGTACAATGACGCCGCGCTCATCGTCATCTCGAGGATCGGCGGCGAGGGCTTCGACCTTCCCCGCACCATGCTGACGGGCTCGCAGGGCTCCGTGCTCGAGGGCTCGGCCGAGGGCGACCACTATCTCGAACTCGACCTCAATGAAAAGGCGCTCATCGACCACGTGACCGCAAGTTTCGAAAAGGTCATCGTCGTCGTCAACTGCGCCACCTCCATGGAACTCGGCTTTATCGAGGACAATGACAAGATCGACGCCGCCATCTGGATCGCATCTCCCGGCGGCACCGGCCTCAATGCGCTCGGCTCCATCCTGAACGGCAATGTCAACCCCTCCGGAAGACTCGTGGACACCTATGCGCGTGACTTCACGCAGGACCCGAGCTTCAGGAACATCGGCAACAACAACGTCGCGGACGGCAACCGCTACCGCGTGGGCAGCGACAAGCAGAGCGCCTACTTCGTGGAGTATGAAGAGGGCATCTTCGTCGGCTACCGCTATTGGGAAACGCGCTCCTTCCAGAACTGGTTCGACATGGCGGAGGGCGCCGACCAATGGGATACCTGGTATGCGGACCACGTCGTCTATCCCTTCGGCTACGGCCTCTCCTATACCGACTTCACGTGGGAGCTCGTGAGCGAGAAGACGAGCCCCGCGGCCGGCAGCGTGCTCAACGAGGGCGCCGCGATCAAGGAGAAGACCATCGAGGTCACCGTCAAAGTGACCAACACGGGCAATGTGGCGGGCAAGGACGTCGTCGAGCTCTACTTCAATGCACCCTACGACATCTACAGCCCCAAGCACATCGAGAAGCCCTATATCGTGCTCGCCGCCTATGAGAAGACGGGGCTCCTGCAGCCCGGTGCCTCCGAAGAGGTCACACTCTCCTTCGACGTCGAGGACATGGCTTCCTTCGACTACAACGATGCAAACGGCAACGAGAAGAGCACCTACGAGCTCGAGAGCGGCATCTACAACCTCTTCCTCGGGCGCAATGCGCATGACGCATGGGCGAACAAGGCGGAGGGCAGCGACAACTTCGTGCCCGACCTCTCCTACACCGTGAGTGAGACCGCCTTCCCTGACGACGCGGCAGAGGCGCTCTTCGCGGACGTCAGCGCGCACATCTCCACCTATCTCTCCCGCGCAGGCTTCGAGGCGACCATGCCCACGACGCCCGCCGAGGCAGACCTCAGCGTCGACGCCGCCTTCATCTCTTCGCTCAAGTATAACGGCGAGGAATATGATGCGAAATACGGCGCAGGCTATGTGCAGACCGAGATGCCCACGACGGGCGCAGAGGGGGAGACCAAGCTCTACGACCTCATTCAGTTCAATGAAGAGACGGGCGAAGTCAT
Source organism: uncultured Clostridia bacterium (assembly GCA_947597925.1). GTDB lineage: Bacteria > Bacillota > Clostridia > Christensenellales > Borkfalkiaceae > Gallimonas. The sequence continues at coordinate 17,009 of CANQFA010000006.1, forward strand.
CGTCGACTACGACGATCCCAAGTGGGAGGACCTCCTCGACCGCCTCACCGTATCCGACATGGTCAACCTTATCGGTACGGGCAACTTCAACACCATGTACATCGAGAAGATCGACAAGCCCAAGACGACGGACCCCGACGGCCCCGCAGGCTTCACCAACTTCATGGGCGATCCCACCGTGTACGGCACCTGCTTCTACGCCTCCGAATGCGTGGTCGGCGCGACCTTCAATAAGGACCTTGCCCACGACATGGGCGTCATGGTCGGCATCGAAGGGCTCTTCGGCAACGTGAAGGGCGACGGCAGACCTTACAGCGGCTGGTATGCTCCTGCGGTCAACATTCACCGCAGCCCCTTCTCGGGCAGAAACTGGGAGTACTACAGCGAGGATCCTCTCCTCTCGGGCAAGATGGGCGCAAACGTCGTCAAGGGCGCAAGAAGCATGGGCGTCTATACCTATGTCAAGCACTTTGCGGTCAACGATCAGGAGACCAACCGCGACTCCAACGGCCTCATCACGTGGCTCAACGAGCAGGCCATGCGCGAGATCTACCTGAAGCCCTTCGAGATCATCGTAAAAGAGGGCGGCACGCTCGCCATCATGTCCTCCTTCAACCGCATCGGCACCACGTGGGCGGGCGGCTGCTATGAGCTGCTCACCACCATCCTCCGCGAGGAGTGGGGATTCAAGGGCATGGTCATCACCGACTACAACCTGCAGTCGGACGGCTACATGTCGCCCGATCAGTTCCTCCGCGCGGGCAACGACCTCAACCTCGTGCAGGGCGGCTTCCCCAAGGGGACGTCGAGCGCGACGGAGGTCTGGCTTCTCCGCCGTGCGACGAAGAACATCCTCTACACCGTGGCGCAGTCCAATGCCATGAACGGCATGGGCGAGGGCAATGTCTGGACCTATGCTCTGCCCATGTGGGTCATCGTGATGGCGGTCGTCATCGCTGCAGTGGGCGTGCTCTTTGCGGTCTGGGGCGTCTTCGCCATCCTCCGCGCAAAGAAGAAGGAAAAAGCCGCATAAAGGCTCATATCGAAAGGGAACGGGACGGCTTGCCGCCCCGTTTTCCTTTTGCGCAAAAGCCCGCCCGCGTTTTCCTTGCATTTTCGCAAAAAGTGTGGTATAATTTTTCCATGAAGATCTGGGCAATCAGCGATCTGCACCTTTCGGGACGTTCGGACAAGCCGATGAATGTCTTCGGACCCGAGTGGGAGGGGCACTTCGAAAAGATCAAGCGGGACTGGCTCGACAAGGTGGGCGAAGAGGACCTCGTGCTCCTCGGCGGCGACACCTCGTGGGGCATGAAGTATGAGGACGGCATGTACGACGTGCTGTCCCTGCAGCCGCTTCCCGGGAAAAAGGTCTTCATCCGCGGCAATCACGACTTCTGGTGGAGCGGCATCTCGCGCATGCGTGCGGACGCGCCCGAGGGATTTTATTTCCTGCAGAATGACTGCGTGAAGTTCGGCGAGTTCGTCATAGCGGGCTCGCGCGGGTGGACGACGCCCGCGAGCTCGGACTTTACCGAGCAGGACGAGAAGCTCTATCTGCGCGAGGCGGAGCGCTTCAAGCTCGCCTTTCACTGCGCCGAAAAGGTGCGGGGGGAGGGGGACCGTCTCCTCGTCCTCATGCACTACCCGCCCTTTTCCGTCAAGAAGGAGGACACCCTCTTTACGGGCCTCTTCGAGGAATACGGCGCGGAAAAGGTCATCTTCGGCCACCTGCACGGGGCGGGGTACTTCCCCCTTCGCTGCGAAAAGGCGGGGGTGGAGTATTTTCTGACCTCCTGCGACAAGACGAAATTTTCTCTCACCGAGATCCTCTGAAATCCTTTACAAACGGGTCGCGGTGTGGTATAATAGGGACAGGTTCATAGAAGCGGGTTTTTAAGGGCGGTACCGTGATGCCGACAAGACGACGCAGCGAAAGGAGAGGTCTTGCGGCATACCATGCCCGCAGGACTTTATTTTATGACCGAAAAGGGGGATACCATGTCCGAAAAGAGCGCGCACATCATCATGGACGAAGCGGGGATGCACCGTGCCGTGGTGCGCCTTTGCCATGAGATAGCGGAGAGATGCGAAGGGCTCGGCGGGGTCGTCCTCGTCGGCGTGAAGCGGGGAGGCGAAGTGCTTGCCCGCAGGATCGCCGCCTATTTTTCCGAACTCGGCGAGAGCGTCCCCTGTGCGGGACTCGATATCGGTATGACGCGGGACGACCTTGTCTCCGCGTTTTTTGTGCCCGAGGCGCGCGTCAATGAGCCCGGCTTCTCCCTCGACGGGAAGACGGTCATCCTCTGCGACGACGTCCTGCACACGGGCAGGAGCGCCGTCGCGGGTGTCGAGGCGCTCTTCCGTCTCGGGCGGCCCGCCGTGGTCCGCCTGCTCGTCCTCGCGGACAGAGGGGGCAGGGAGCTCCCCGTGCGCGCCGACTTCGTGGGGAAGAATATCCCCACCTCATCCAGAGAATACATCCGCGTACGACTCAGAGAATTGGGCGCGGGCGAAGATTCGCTCGCCATCGTCGCGGGAGGAGATCTATGAAACGAAAGGACATCCTCGGGCTCTATGAGCTCGAAGCAGAGGAGATCGACGAGATCCTGTCTGTCGGCATGAGCATGAAGAAGCTCCTCCTCCAGAACATCAAGCGCCTTCCCCATCTGCAGGGGAGGTCGGTGACGACCCTCTTCTATGAAAATTCCACGCGCACGCGGAGCTCTTTCGAACTCGCCGCCAAGTATATGGGCGCGCACGTCCTGAGCATCTCGGTCGCCACGAGTTCGGTACAGAAGGGGGAGACCCTCGTCGACACGGGCAAGACGCTCGACGCCATGAGAAACGACGTCATGATCATCCGCCATCCCGTGGGCGGCGCCCCCCGCCTCCTCGCAAAGACGGTCAAAGCGCACGTCATCAACGCGGGCGACGGCATGAATGAGCACCCCTCGCAGGCCCTCCTCGACATGCTCACCATGCAGGAAAATTTAGGTCACATCGCGGGACTGAAGGTCGCCATCATCGGCGATATCCTCCACTCGCGCGTCGCAAAGAGCAACCTCTACGGGCTCACGAAGCTCGGCGCAAGCGTGTCCATGTATGCCCCCCGCACCCTCATGCCCACCGACATCGACAAGATGGGCGCCAAGGTGTGCTCCTCGCGCGAAGAGGCGGTGGAGGGAGCGGACATCGTGATGGGGCTGCGCATCCAGCTCGAGCGCCAGCACGCGGGGTGCTTCCCCTCCCTCGGAGAATACGCGAAGTACTACGGCGTCAACGAGGAGATCATGAAATATGCCAAGCCGGGTGCCCTCGTCATGCATCCGGGGCCCGTCAACCGCGGAGTGGAACTCACCTCGGGGCTCATCGACGGGGAGACGGGACGCATCGAGGAGCAGGTGCTCTCGGGCATTGCCGTGCGCATGGCCATGCTCTTTTTGCTCACAAAGGAGGAAGTCGCATGATAATCCGAAACGCAAGTATCGTCTTTCCCGATGGGGTGAGAAGGGGCGACCTCGTCATTCGCGAGGGAAGGATAGAAAAGATCCTCCCCGCGAACACGGCAGAGGGGGAAGGGAATGTCATAGAGGCCGAAAAACTCACCGTCTTTCCGGGGCTCATCGACATGCACGTCCACCTCAGGGAACCGGGGTTTGAGAAGAAGGAGACCATCGAGACAGGGGCCATGTCCGCGGTCAAGGGTGGATTTACGCAAATCTGCTGCATGCCGAATACCAAGCCCGTCATCGACAATAAGGTCGTCGCGGTCTATATCAAGATGCGCGCGAAGGAAGTGGGACTCTGCAAGATCCACCCCATCGGTGCCATCACGGCGGGACAGGAGGGCAAGACCCTCTCCGCGATCGGCGGCATGAAGGCTGCGGGCGTCGTGGCGCTCTCCGAAGACGGGCGGTCGGTGGTGAGCTCGGGGCTCATGGCAAACGCCATGATGTATGCCTCCGACTTCGGCCTCAAGTGCCTCTGCCACTGCGAAGACGCCTCCCTCGTGGACGGCGGCGTGGTGCATGAGGGATACTACTCCACCCTCACGGGGCTGAAGGGCTCCCTGCGGGCGGCCGAAGATATCATGATCGCGCGCGAGATCTGCCTTGCCGAGAGCCTCTCTTTGCCCGTGCACATCTGCCATGTGTCCACCTACAGCGGGGTGCAGCTCATTCGCGAGGCAAAGGCACGCGGCGTGCAGGTGACCGCAGAGACCTGTCCCCACTACTTCACGCTCACCGACGAAGTCATCAAAGATTTCGACCCCAATACCAAAGTCAACCCGCCCATCCGCGCGGAGAAGGACAGGGCGGCGGTCACGGAGGGTCTCCGCGACGGCACGCTCGACTGCATCGTGACCGACCATGCGCCCCATCACGAGGACGACAAAAACGTGGAATACGCCTATGCCGCCTTCGGGATCAGCGGGCTGGAGACCTCCTTTGCCCTCTCCTACACCGAACTCGTGAAAAAGGGCGTGCTCACCCTCCCCGAACTTGCGGAGAAGATGAGTGCGGCGCCCGCCCGCATCCTCGGACTTGAGGGAGGAAAGGTGGAGGAGGGCGCCCCCGCCGACCTCACCCTCGTCGACCTCGCCGAGAAGTGGACGGTGGACCCCGCCGAGTTCGTCTCCAAGGGGAAGAATACCCCCTTCGGCGGAAGGGAAGTGTACGGCAGGGTCAAATATACCGTCGTGGACGGCGAAGTAAAGTACGAGGAGAAGTGACATGGTAATAGACCGCCTCATCGACAAGATCATAGAGATGCAAAACCCCACCTGCGTGGGACTGGATACCGCGCCCGAATATTTGCCCAAGCTTCCGAGCGATCACGAGGACCGGGCGTACCATATCTACCGATTCAACCAAGAGATCATCGGATATATCTACGAGATCGTTCCCGCCGTCAAAGTGCAGATCGCCTACTATGAGGCGCTTGGCGTCAAGGGAATGGAATGTTTCAAAAAAACGTGCGCCTATGCCAAGGAGCACGGGCTCTTCGTCATCGCAGATTGCAAGCGGAACGACATCGGCGCCACGGCAGAGCAGTACGCCAAGGCTTACTTCCTGGAGGAACTCGGCGTGCGGTATGGGGGGTATGTCGACCTTCTCACCGTCAACGGGTATTTGGGGAGCGACGGCATCCTTCCCTTCGTAAAGGCGGCGAAGGAAAATGACAAGGGCATGTTCGTCCTCGTCAAGACGAGCAATCCCTCCTCGGGCGAATTGCAGAATTTGAAACTCGCCGACGGCCGCACCGTGTACGAGTGCATGGGCGACATGGTGGAGAAGTGGGGAGAGGACACCTGCGGCAAATACGGCTATTCCCGCGTGGGCGCCGTCGTCGGGGCGACCTATCCCGAAGAGGCGAAGGTACTGCGCGCGCGCATGCCGCATTCCTTCTTCCTCGTCCCGGGCTATGGCGCGCAGGGGGCGAATGCCGAAATGCTCAGACACTGCTTCAAAGAGGGCGGCATGGGCGCCATCGTGAACAACTCCCGCGGAATTCTATGCGCCTATCAAAAGTCGGACAAGTGGCAGAATTACGGCCACCGCATCGGGTTGTGCGCCCGAGACGCCGCGCTCAAAATGAAAGAGGACCTTTTGTCCGTTCTGGGGGAGATCCATGCGTGAAGTAAGGGCGACCATTCTCGAAAACCGCGCCATCGCGGACAAGATCTATTCTCTCACCTTCCACATCGAGGAAGAGATCCCCATCGACTGCGGGCAGTTCTGCATGATCGGCATCGCGGGGCATCCCCTTCGCCGTCCCATCGCCATCTGCAGGGCCGAGGGCGGGCGCATCACGGTGTGCTATCAGGTGCGGGGAGAGGGGACGCGCATCCTCGCCGAGGACTATAAGGCGGGAGAGACGCTCTCGGTGCTCCTCCCCCTCGGAAATTCCTTCCCCGTGGCAGATGGGGTGCGGAAAATCGCGCTCGTGGGCGGCGGCGTGGGCATCTTTCCCCTCATCTCCGTCCTCAGAAAATATGCGCCCGAGCGGGAGGTTTACTCCTACATGGGCTTTCGCAATAAGGCGGCCATGTGCATGGGATATGAGCTTGAGCGCGGAAAGAAGCTCAAGGTCGCGACCGATGACGGGAGCGTGGGGATGAAGGGGACGGCGGTACAGGCCTTCCTCTCCGACCTCTCCGAAAACCGCCCCGACGTCGTCTTTTCATGCGGGCCTCTTCCCATGCTCCGCGCCCTCAAAAAGGGGATGGAGGGGAAGGATATCCCCGTCTATGTCTCCCTCGAGGAGCGCATGGGGTGCGGCATCGGCGCCTGCCTCGTGTGCGTGTGTGACAAGAAAGACGGCACCCATGCCCGCGTATGCAAGGACGGTCCCATCTTTGACCTCAAGGAGATCGTGCTATGACGGACCTTCGTGTGAAGCTCTGCGGGGTGGAGCTCAAAAACCCCGTCATCCCCGCTTCGGGCACCTTCGGCTTCGGGCGGGAATTCGATGAGATCTATGATATCTCCCTCCTCGGCGCGGTGGCGACGAAGGGGCTCACCCTCCTTCCCCGCCTCGGAAATGCCGTGCCACGCATCGCGGAGAGCCGCGGTGTGATTTTGAACGCGGTGGGACTGCAAAATCCCGGTGTGGAGGCCTTTATCGAGAAGGACCTCTCGTGGCTCCGCAGCAAGACGCGGGTCGTCGCCAATGTCGCGGGGAGCACCCTCTCGGACTACGAGAAGATCTGTGCGCGGCTCGACGGCCTCGTCGATTTTCTCGAGCTCAACATCTCCTGTCCCAATGTAAAGTGCGGGGGAATGGCCTTCGGCATTCGCCCTGAAGACGTGAAAGAGGTCACCCATGTCGCGAAGGAGGCCATCAGAAAGACGCCGCTCATGGTCAAGCTCTCTCCCAATGTCGAGAGCATTTCCCGCAATGCCCGCGCGGCGGAGGAGGGGGGCGCGGACTGCATCTCCCTCGTCAATACCTTCACGGGCATGGCGGTGGACATCGAGAGGCGGCGGCCCATCCTCGCCAACAATACGGGCGGCGTGTCGGGTGCGGGCATCCTGCCCATCGCCCTCCGCATGGTCTATGAAGTCGCGCATGCGGTCTCCCTGCCCGTCGTGGGCATGGGCGGGATCACCTGTGCGGAAGATGCCGTCGCCTTCCTGATGGCGGGTGCGACCGCCGTGCAGGTGGGTACGGCAAACTTTACGAATACCCGCGCCTGTCCCGAGATCATAGAGGGACTCGCGGAGTGGTGCGACCGCCACGGCGTACGGGAGGTCTCCGAGCTTACGGGGACGCTGAAAATGAACTGAGGTGTGCAGGTTATGAACTATAAGCAGCAATTTATCAGGTTTATGGTGGAGAGCGGCGTGCTCCTCTTCGGAGAATTTACCCTCAAGAGCGGACGGCATGCGCCCTACTTCATCAATACGGGAAGATACCGCACGGGGGCGGGGATCGCCGCACTCGGCGAATACTATGCCGCCTGCTATTTAGAGCACAAGGTAGAGGCAAAGACGCTCATAGGACCCGCCTATAAGGGCATTCCGCTTGCCGTCTCCACCGCCATCGCCCTCTCGAAAAATCACGGTGTGGACCTCGGCTATGCCTTTGACCGCAAGGAGGCGAAGGACCACGGCGAGGGGGGCATGTTCGTGGGGATGCCTCTCGAAAGGGGGGACAAGGTGTGCATCGTCGAGGATGTCATGACCTCGGGAAAGGCCCTCCGCGAGATTCTCCCCAAGCTCAGGGCGGAGGCGGAGGTCGAGGTCTCCGCCATGCTCATCTCGGTGGACAGGCAGGAGCGCGGCACGGGCGAGAAGTCGGCCGTGCAGGAGGCCTACGAGGAGTTCGGCATTCCCGTCTACTCCATCGTGACGATGGAAGACATCATCGCCGCACTCGAGGAGGGCATCATCGAGGGGAAGAAATATCTCCCCCGCATGGTGGCCTACCGCGCAGAGTACGGGGCAAAATAGCAAAAAAGGGAGGCCTTTTGCTCAGATGAAGCGCATATTACTCATCGCGACGGGGGGCACGATCGCGTCGCGGCCCACCGAAAACGGCAGCCTCGCACCCGCCATCAGTACAAAGGAGCTCCTCTCCTTCGTCCCCGAGATCGCCGAGGTCGCAAAGGTAGACGAGGTGCAGCCCTTCTTCCTCGACAGCACCAATGTGTGCCCCGCGCATTGGCTGGAGATCGCACGCGTCATAGAGAGCCGCTATGGAGAATACGACGGCTTCGTCATCACTCACGGCACGGATACCATGGCATATACCGCCGCCGCGCTCTCCTATCTCATACAGGACAGCCCCAAGCCCGTCGTGCTCACGGGCTCGCAGAAGTCGGTGTGCCTCCGCGATACCGACGCGCGGGAAAATCTCGCCGACGCCTTTGCCTTCTGTGCCGATGAAAATGCCTCGGGCGTGCATGTCGTCTTTGACGGAAAGGTGATCTTGGGCACGCGCGCAAAGAAGACGCGCACCCGCAGCTACAATGCCTTTTCCAGCGTGGACTTTCCCGATGTCGCCGTCATGCGGGACGGGAAGCCTTTTTACTACCTGGGGTGCGAAAAACCGCAGGGTCCGCGCTTCTACCGCACCCTTTCGGACGGCGTCTTTGCCCTCAAACTCATCCCCGGCATGAGCTCGGATATTTTCGACTATCTCGACAGCCGCACGAGCGCCCTCGTCATCGAGTCCTTCGGTACGGGCGGACTGCCCGAATACGGCGGTTGGGAGGAGCGCCTCGGCATGTACCTGCAGATGGGCAAGACGGTAGTCTTTACCACGCAGGTGGAGCGGGAGGGGAGCGCGCTCGACAAATACGAGGTCGGTGCGCGGCTAAGGGGGCTCGGCAGGGTGCTCGAAGCACGCTCCATGACCCTCGAGGCCGCCGTCTGTAAGCTCATGTGGCTGCTCTCCTTCGCCGCCGACGAAGAGGTGGAGTCCCTCTTCACCATGCCCATCGCGCATGATATTCTGTAAAATTTTCGGCCAATCTTGCCGCGCGTCTTGCAATTTGTCTCGGAATATGGTATGATAGACGAGAAGATACTCTTTTCGCGCGCGGGAAGCGTTATGAACCTCGGAAAATGCGGCAAAGCCGTAAAATAAAACAAAGGAAGGTTTTCCAATGAAGCTCACCTATGGCGTCAAAGACAGACCGAAGTTTCCTCAGCTCCTCCTCTTTGCCCTGCAACAGCTGCTCGCGATCCTCGCGGCCACCATTGCGGTTCCCGCGGTCGTAGGGCACGGCATGTCGCAGTCGGCGGCACTCTTCGGTGCAGGGGTCGGTACCATCGTCTACCTCCTCTTCACCAAGTTCAAGAGCCCCGTGTTCCTCGGAAGCTCCTTTGCCTTCCTCGGTTCCATGGCGGCTGCCTTCGCGGGCGGCGTATCTGCCTCCCTCGGCTACTTTGGCCTCATCCTCGGCGCCCTCTTTGCGGGGCTCGTCTATGTGGTGATTGCCGTCGTCGTCAAGTTCGCGGGCACCAAGTGGATCGATAAGATCATGCCCGCCGTCGTCATCGGCCCCACGGTCGCCATCATCGGGCTCTCCCTCGCGGGGAATGCCATCGGCGACCTCATGAAGGGGAGCGTGCTCGACGAACTCCAGGTGGCTCCCGTCGCCTCGCCCTATGTCGCGATCATCTGCGGGCTCGTCACCCTCGGCGTCACCGTAGCCTGCTCTGTCTACGGCAAGAAGATGCTCAAGATGATCCCCTTCATCATCGGCATCCTCGCGGGATACGCCGTCGCCGCCGTCTTCACAGGCATCGGCTGGGCGGCAAACTGTGATGAACTCAAGATCATCAACTTCGGGATCTTCGGCCAGCTCACCACCGCCGAGGCATGGTACCCGCACTTCTCCTTCCTCGAGATGTTCGGGGGCGAATTTACCATCGCCGAGGGCACGGTAGGCGGCTATATCGGCACCATCGCGGTCGCCTATATCCCCGTCGCCTTCGTCGTCTTCGCCGAGCACCTCGCAGACCACAAGAATATCTCCTCCATCATCGAGACCGACCTTCTGACCGATCCCGGCCTCTCGCGGACCCTCCTCGGCGACGGCATCGGCTCCATCGCGGGCGCCTTCTTCGGAGGATGCCCCAATACGACCTACGGTGAGTCGGTGGGCTGCGTCGCCATCTCGGGCAATGCCTCCGTCGCCACCATCTTCGTCACGGCGATCATGGCGATCCTCGCCTCCTTCCTCGCACCCTTCGTGCTCTTCCTCGCCTCCATCCCCAGCTGCGTGATGGGCGGCGTTTGCATCGCACTCTATGGATTTATCGCCGTCTCCGGTCTCAAGATGATCCAAAAGGTCGACCTCGAGGACAACCGCAATCTCTTCGTCGTCTCCGTCATCCTCATCGCGGGCGTGGGCGGCATGTCCATCTCCTTCGGTCAGGTCACCATCACCGAGGTCGCCTGCGCGCTCATCCTCGGCATCCTCGTCAACCTGCTCGTCAATATCAGAAAGCCCGCGGCGCCCGCCGAGGCCGCGCCCGAAGATACGCCCGCTCCCGCCCTCGAAGAGGCCGCCGCAGCGGAAGAGCCCAAGGAGGAATGACAATGCAGTATCCCAACATCTTTATCTTCGACCATCCCCTTATCAAGCACAAGATCTCCATTCTGCGCGACAAGAAGACGGGCATGAAGGAGTTCCGCGAACTCATCGAGGAGATCACCACCATCATGACCTACGAGGCCATGCGCGACGTGGAGCTCGTCCCCGTCGAGGTGGAGACTCCCCTCGAGAAGACGATGCAGTACCGCGTGCCCGAGGAGAGCGTCGCCATCGTGCCCATCCTCCGCGCGGGGCTGGGCATGGTCAACGGCGTGCATAAAGTCTTCCCCACGGCGCGGGTGGGACACATCGGCATGTACCGCGACGAAGAAACCCTCCTGCCGCAGGAGTACTACTGCAAGCTGCCCGAGGGCATTGAGAATAAGACGGTCTTTGTCGTCGATCCCATGCTCGCGACGGGCGGTTCGGCAAGCGACGCCCTCACGGCGCTCAAGAAGAGGGGAGTAAAGCGCATCAAGATGATGTCCATCATCGCCGCGCCCGCAGGCATCGAGAAGCTCGCAAAGGAGCACCCCGATGTCCCCGTCTATGTCTCCACGCTCGATCGCTGCCTCAATGAAAACGGCTATATCCTGCCCGGGCTCGGCGACGCGGGCGACCGCCTCTTCGGCACAAAGTAAAACGTTCGTATCGTAAGCAAGAAAAATACAGCACATTCCCCGACGCGGGAAAATTTTCGCATGGGTGAGAGCATGAGAAACGCAAGGAAACAACTGAAAATCGTATTGCTGTCCGTTGCGGCCGTCCTCGTCATCGCCCTGGTCGTCGTCATCGGCGCGGGATATTTCGGCTTCATCGAGCAGCAATCGAGCCACGACGCCGAGCGCCACCTGAAGGAAGTCTACCTGCAGGTCAACCGCTCCTTCCGCTCCTTCCTCGACCGCAACTGGGGACTCCTCGAGAGCTGTGATGACTATTTCACCCTCGCGGGGGGCGAGACGGAGAGCAAGGAGACGCTCGAGAAGCAGTTCATCGAGGACAAGAAGGAGTACTGGGGCTTCACCGACTTCTATTTTCTGAAGCCCGACAAGACCTATTACTCGGTGAAGGACGGCCTCGGGGAGACGCCGCTCAAGAATGCGCCGCAGACCCTCATCGACGACAAGAAACCCGTCATGACGCAGGAGAAGATCGGCGGCAAGGACCTGACGATGTTCGCGATCGCGGCAGAGGGGGAGTACGACGGCTTCGCCTACAGTGCCATCGGCATCAGCTATACAAATACCGACGTCGCGAATGCACTCAATGCCAATGCCTTCGAAGATGAAAACGGAAAGGGCACGGCGGAGTGCTACATCATTCGTCCCGACGGCAGCGTGCTCTGCTCTACCGAGATGGGCGGCGGCGCCATGAAGAACTATCTCACCTACCTCGAGAACCTCGTCGACAAGAAGACCATTGACAAAATCAGAGAGGATCTCACGGACATGGTGAGCCCCGACACGGCGAATGAGGGCGATTACGGCTTTGCGATCAGCGGCGGAAAGGACGGCGAGACGCACTGCTTCATCTATATGCCCGTCGGCTACGAGGACTACTCTTTGCTCAGCGACGTCCCGCAGACCGCGGTGAGCCAGGGCTTCCTGCTCGCCCAGCGGGCGACGATGCGCGTCTTCCTCATCATCTCCTCCATCATCGCCGTGGCCGTCATCGGCTTCTTCATCTACCGCATCTTCGTCCAGATGCGGCAGAGCAAGACGGAGCTTCAGTACCGCGAGCGCATGTTTGATGTGCTCTCGAGCAGCGTCAACGATATCTTCCTCATGCTCGACCCCGTGAAGGAAAAGGTGGACTATATCAGCCCCAACATCGAGCGGCTCATCGGCATCAAAGTAAAGACGGCGCGCGAAAATATCCGTGCCATGGCCGCCTGTGCCGTGGACCGCAACATCATCGTCCCCAACAGCGAGCTCAAGGAGATCCCTCTCGGTGAGAGCCGCAGCTGGGAGTGCCAATATATGCATCAGGCGACGGGGGAGCGCCGCTGGTATCTCGTGACCATCTACCGCACGGAGATCGGCGGGGTGGAGAAGTACATCGTCGTCATGTCCGACCGCACCCTCGACAAGGAACTCAACCGCAGGCTGCAGGAGGCACTCGACGCGGCAAAGAGCGCAAACGAGGCCAAGAGCAACTTCCTCTCCAATATGTCCCACGATATCCGCACCCCGATGAACGCCATCGTGGGATTTTCCGCCCTCCTCGAGCGCAATGCGGCCGATGCCGAACTCGTGCGGGAATACACCCGCAAGATCATGGCGTCGAGCCATCACCTGCTCTCCCTCATCAACGACGTGCTCGACATGAGCAAGATCGAGAGCGGAAAGACCTCCCTGCATGTGGAGCGGTTCAGCCTGCCCGACCTCCTCGAGGAGATCAATATCATCATCATGCCGCAGGCAAAGGCAAAGGGGCAGGAGTTCACCATAAAGACACAGGGCAATCCGCCCGAAGAGCTCATGGGGGACAGACTGCGCGTCAACCAGATCCTCATCAATCTCCTCTCCAATGCCGTCAAATACACCCCCGAGGGCGGGAAGATAGCCTTTACGGTGGGACAGCAGGATTCTTCCGACCAGTTCGTCACCCTCCGCTTCAAGGTGAAGGACAACGGCATCGGCATGAGCGAGGAGTTCGTGCAGGAGATCTTCCAGCCCTTCAGCCGCGAGAAAAACTCCGTTGTCAACAAGATCCAGGGGACGGGGCTCGGCATGGCGATCACAAAGAACCTCGTCGACCTCATGGGCGGGGTCATCAATGTGGAGAGCGCGCCGGGCATGGGGAGCACCTTTACGGTCGACCTCACCTTTGCCCGCGCGGAAGATGACGCCGAAGACAAGTGGTTTACGAAGCGCATCACCCGCATGCTCGTCGCCGACGACGAAGAGGAGATCTGCCTCAATGTCCGCGAGATGATGCGGGGCACGGGTATCGACGTGAGCTATGTCACCGACGGCGCAGCCGCCGTAGACGCCGCCGCAAAGGCCCACGCGCACAACTCGGACTTCCACGTCATCCTCCTCGACTGGAAGATGCCGGGGCTCGACGGCGTGGAGACGGCGCGCAGGATCCGCGAACGGGTGGGGAAGGAAGTGCCCATCCTCGTGCTCACCTCCTATGACTGGAGCGAAATCGAGGAAGAGGCGCGCGCCGCGGGCATCGACGCCTTCATGCCCAAGCCCTTCTTCTCCTCCACCTTCTTCCAAACCATCAAGCCCCTCTTCTGCGGGCCCTCCGAAGAGGAGAAGGCCCCGCCCGCCGAGGGCAGCATGGAGGGCAAGCTCTTCCTCGTCGCCGAGGACAATGAACTCAACTCGGAGATCCTCACCGAGATGCTCGCCATAGAGGGCGCGAAGTGCGAAGTGGCGCCCAACGGAAAGGCCGCTCTCGAGCTCTTCGAGCGCTCGGAGTCGGGATATTACGACATGATCCTCATGGATGTGCAGATGCCCGTCATGAACGGATACGAGGCGACGCGCGCCATCCGTGCCTCTGCCCATCCCGATGCGCAGACCATCCCCATCGTCGCCATGACGGCGAATACCTTTGCCGAAGATGTCAAGAGCGCGCTCGATGCGGGCATGAATGCCCACCTCGCAAAACCCATCGACATGGACGCTGTGCGAAAGACCGTCGCACAGTTCCTCGACAAGACCGAAAAAGGAGAAGACCTGTGAAAAAACTCTGTCTGCCCCTCGCTGCGACCCTCGTAGCCCTCTCCCTCTGTGCGGGATGCGTCGTTCAGGACGACCCCGCCGCGCTGAAGGTCATGGGAAAGAAGACCGACCTCGAAAAGCCCTACATGACCGAGATCTTCGACCACTACAGAGAGACGACAGGCAATGCCTTGGAACTCATTGAGGTGGAAGATGCTTCCTTTGAGACGGAGGCGCTCAGGAGGATGGGCACGGACAAGGCGCCCGATATCCTCCTCCATTTCCACAATGCCGACCTCATGCGCTTCGACGTGGAGGAGAACTTCGTCTTCCTCAACGACGAGGAGTGGGTGAGCGACCTCACCGAGAGCGCGCGGGCGTATTGCACCGATGCGGACGGAAACCTCCTCGGGCTTCCCTTCTGGGAGAGCTCCGTCTCGGGATGCTACTATAATAAGACCCTGCTCGAGGAGAAGGGTCTGGGCGCCGTGGCGACGCAGGAAGATTTCGACGGCCTGTGCGACACCCTCTTAAAGCTTGGTGTCACGCCCATCCTGTGGGCGGGGGACGGCTGCTCGTGGATGCCGCAGTTCGGGCTCGACCCCATCTTTGCCGATGACGCCGACCTCCTCGAGAGTCTCAACCGAAATGAAGTGGGCTATGCGGACATCCCCGCCGTCGCGGACATGGTGGGGTGGATCTCCTCCGCCGCGCAGAAGGGATGGTTCGGCACCGACTATCGCAAGACGGGGTGGGACGGCATCTCTCCCGCGCTCGCCTCGGGCAGTGCCGCCATGACCTTCATCTGGGACACCTGGTTCTATACCGACTTCACGGCGGGGAAATATACCATGGACGACTTCGAACTCATGCCCATCTTCATGAATACGGCAAAAGAGGGGACCTATGAGGGCGGCAATCTCAACATGATGATGGTGAATGCGCACAGCGAGAGAAGGGAGGAGGCGCTCGAATTCCTCCGCTTCTGCGCGACGCCCGAAAACTACAATGTTGCCTTTCGCGATATCTCTACCGTGAGCGTCTTCCAAGGGCAGACGACGAATATCCAGTCGCAGATGGTGACCGATGCCATGGAGTCCATCAGGCGGCTCGAGCGGGTCTCCACCGCGAGCACGAAGATCCTCGGCTACAGCGCCGAAGACACGGTAGACGCCTTAAGCAGGCTCATGCAGGGCCGCCTCGGCACAAAGGAATGCGTGGAGGAGCTCGACAGGGCGCGTCGCGAAAGGGCCAAAAACGCGGGAGCCGAGGGATTCTGATCCCATCATAAAAATAAAAAAATACGGGACCGTACGGTCCCGATTTTTTATTCGAGGAGCACGGAAGCTCCGTCTTCTCCGATCGTGATGTTGCTTCCGAAAAATGCCCTGAGACCTCGTTCCAAAGCGTCGAAGTCGGACATGGCTGCCGTCTCCGCTGCCGAATGCATGGCGAGCTGGGCGAGTCCGATATCCACGGAGGGGATGCCCGCCTGCGTGAGCGAGATGGCGCCGAGGGTGGAGCCGCTCCGCGCATCCGAGCGGTTACAGAAGGACTGCACGGGGACATTTGCCCGCGCAAAGACGGCCCTGATGACGGCGGCGGTGAGCCCCGTGGTGGTGTAGGCGCCTCCCGCGTGCCCCTTTATCACGATGCCCTTGCCGAGCACGGGACGGTTTGTGGGGTCGCACGTCTCGGGATGGTTGGGGTGCAGCGAATGGGCATTGTCGAGGGAGACGGCAAAGGACTTCGCACAGGCCACTTGCCGCGCCTCCTCGCCGCCCGCAAGACGGGTGAGGACACAGCGCAGAAAATCGCTCCCCGCCCCGTCGTAGGTGCGGCTCCCGATCTCCTCGGCGGCGAGACAGGCGGCGATGGGCGTCCCCGCAGTGCCCTCTTCCTCGAGGAGGGCCTTGACGGAATAGTAGACGCTCGAGAGGTTGTCGATGCGCGGCGCACAGAGGAGCTCTCCCTCCGATCCCGCCGCAAAGGGCGCCTCGTCGGGCACCGCAAAGAGGTCATAGGCGGCGGCATCTCCCACGATGTCCGAGAAGACCTTTTTCCCGAGGGAGAGGAGGGGCAGCTCGGTCTGGAGATTGGGCGCGAACCTGTCATTTGCCTCGCGGTTCTGGTGGATGGCGAGGGAGGGGAGCACGATGCGGAAGGGGCTCACATAGTTCTCCGCCTGCAGCACGCCCTCCCTCTCGCGGATGATGCGCCCCGCGATCCTCAGCGGCCTGTCGAAGAAGGAGTACCACAGGCCGCCGCCGTAGGGCTCGGTATTGAGGCGGGTAAAGTTTTCGTCGGAGAGGAGGGGATTTTCCTTGAGCTTGAGCGCGGGCGAATCGGTGTGAGAGGCGACGATGCGGAAGGGCGCGCCGCGGAAGCGGAAGGCGATGACAGCGCCGCCGCGGCGGACATAGTAGCGCCCGCCCTCCCTGAGCTTCCATACTTCGCCCTCGGAGAGGGGAGTAAAGCCGCCCTCTCTCACCATCGTCGCGACATTTTCCGCCGCATGAAAGGCGGTATAGGAGGACTGCAAAAAGGTGCAGATATCCATGGGATGTCTCCTTGCGTTTTCTTCTTATTATACACGCTCGCGCACAAAAAAGCAATCCCTTCGCCGAGAAAATTTCCCGCCCGCGAAGCCCGCCCGAGGTCTTGCAATTTTCGCCGCAGTGTGGTATAATCATAGAATGCCGCAGCGAGCGGCAGACGGAGAAGACTATGTGGTTTGACGAGAGCGTATTTTATCAGATCTATCCCCTCGGATATTGCGGTGCGGAGCGGGAGAACGACTTCGGCGAGGTGCGCCACCGCCTGCATAAGATCGAGGAGCAGATCCCGCACATGCGGGAGCTCGGCATAAATGCCGTCCTCTTCAACCCCCTCTTCGAGTCCGAGCGGCACGGCTATGACACCGTGGACTTTTTCCATGTGGACAGGAGGCTGGGGACCAACGAGGAGCTCAAAGCGCTCATAGAGAAGCTCCATGCGGCGGGCATCCGCGTTGTCCTCGACGGCGTCTTTAACCACGTGGGGAGGAAATTTCCCCCCTTCGAGGCCGTCCTCCGCGAGCGCGAGGGCACGGATTACCACTTCTGGTTTCAGGTGGATTTCGGCGGCAATTCCCGCTATAACGACGGGCTCTCCTATGCCGACTGGGAGGGTCACCCCGAGCTCGTGAAGCTCCGCCTCGAGAACTGCGACCTGCAGAACTATCTCATGGATGCGGTGCGCTTCTGGATCCGCGAGTTCGGGATAGACGGCCTCCGCCTCGACGTGAGCTATCTCCTGCCCCCTTGGTTTATGGAGCTCCTCCGCCGTACGGTCAATGCCGAGAAGGGGGACTTCTTCCTGATGGGAGAGGTCATCCACCTGCAGAATTTCGGGCAAAATCTCTCGCCCGCCCGCCTCGACAGCGCCACCAACTACGAGTGCTTCCGCGGCATGACATCGGCCTTTAACAGCCGCAATCTCTTCGAGATCGAGCACTCGCTCACGCGCCTCTTTGCCGACCTTCCTTGGGCGCTCTTCCCGCACAAGAACCTCTTCTCCTTCGCCGACAATCACGACGTGGAGCGCGCCGCGACGGCGGTGAAGGAGGGGCGCAACCTCAAAAATCTCTACACCCTCCTCTTTACCATGCCGGGCATCCCCTGCGTCTACTACGGGTCGGAATACGGCGTGCGCGGAGACAAGTCAAATTTCGACTATAACCTGCGTCCGTGCATCGATGATCTCGGACATGGTATGGACCTTTCGCTCTATGAGCACATCAGAAAACTTGTAAAGATCCGAAAGGAGAGCGCCGCGCTCGCCTATGGGAGCTACCGAAAGGCGACCCTTGCGAATACCGACTGCTCCTTTGTCCGCGAGCGGGAGGGCGAGAAGCTCCTCGTCGCCATCAACATCGCCGAGGAGGGCAAGACGCTTCGCATCGAGGACGGGGAGGGAGTGGACCTCCTCACGGGCGAAGTGAAGCCGCTCTCCGCGCTCTTCCTTCCGCCCTTCTCCTCCGCGGTCCTCCGTAAAAAATAAGGACCCCGAAAGCGGGGTCATGCAAGAAAGCAGGTAAAATCTTCGATCGCAAGGAGGATGCCCGGGAGCCGCACGGCTCCGACCGCCACGGTCTGCATGCCTGCGGCGAGCCCCGCGCGGATTCCCGCCTCGGAGTCCTCGAAGACGGCACAGCGGCGGGGCGGCACCCCGAGCGCCTTCGCCGCCGCGAGGAAGAGATCGGGTGCCGGCTTTTTGGGAAGGGGCAGGTCGGCGCCGAGAAAGGCAGAGAGGAGGGGGAGGATCCCGAAGCGTTCGGCGAGCGTCCGCGCCTGTGCGCTCGAAGTCGCGACCGCGGCGGGGATGCCGTTTGCTTTCAATTTCTCTAAAAAGGGCAGGACGCCGCCGAGGAGATCGGCCTCGGAGAGCGCCGCCGTCATGCGGGAATAGGCCGCTTGTTTTCTCGAGAAGAGTGCCTCGCGCTCCTCTTCGGAAAAGGGCCTTCCCGCTTTTTTTTCGAGGAAGGCGGCGATAAAGGGGCGCCCCGTGCTGCGGAGGGGGAGATATTCCTCCTCCGAGAGGGTGAGCCCGAGCGGCGCGCATGCCTCCACCCACGAGGCGTGATGATAGCGCTCGGTGTCGAGGATGACGCCGTCGAAGTCAAAGATACAGGCCTCCGCCGCGATGGGCCCATGGCGAAATTCAGACACGCAGGGCCTCCTTTACGAGGACAAAGAGCTCCTCGCTTGCGCAGGCGATCACGCCCTCATCTCCCCAGCGATAGGGGCCGCCGTCTTCATTGGAGAGAAGGGCGCCCGCCTCCCGTGCGAGCAAGATCCCGGGGGCGAGATCCCACACATTTTTCGTGAAGACCACCGCGCCGTCCGTCCCGCCCGAGGCGAGGGCGGAGAAGTCGACGGAGGCCGCCCCGAACATGCGCACCTTCGCGATCTTCCCCATGAGGGCGGCGACCGCTCCGTGCTGCCTTGCGGCGATGTCCTTCCGCCTGTGCGGATAGTCGCCGAAGCTTACCAGAGAATGGCATATCTCGCGCCTCTTCACGGACATGGGTGCCCCGTTTTTTGTGCATCCCCTGCCGCGCTCGGCATAATAGAGGTCGGAAAAGGCAGGAAAAAAGACGGCGGAGCACAAGATCTCCCCGTCCGAAAGCAGGGCCGCCTGCACCCCGTAGAGGGGGAGACCGCCCGCGAAATTATAGGTGCCGTCGATGGGGTCGAGCGTCCACACCCGACCGCGGAGAAAGTCCGCCTCCGAAGAGGTCTCCTCGCCGCAGATCGTGTCCGCGGGAAAGCGCGCCGACAGAACTTTTTTCAGCTCCTCCTCGAGTGCGAGGTCGACGTCCGTCACGATGTCAAAGGCCGACTTTTGCCTTACCTCCGACTTGCCGCGGAGGCTGCGCCGCGCGGCCGCGGGAAGCTCTTCCGTGAGAAATGCCCGTTCTTTTTCCATACTGTCCGTCCCGAAATTCAGTCCTTTTGCGGCATGAGGTCGACGAGGGTATACCGCGAGAGAAATTCCCACACCGTCTCGTCAAGGGCGCGCCATACGGGGAGAGAGGGGCAGGTCGCCGCATTGGGGCAGGCCGCCTCCTTCCCGCCCGTGCAGTCCGTCGCGGCGAGGGATTCCTCCGCCGCATGCAATACCTCGGAGAGGGGATATTCTTCGGGCGCGCGGGTGAGGAGATATCCGCCCGCCTTGCCCCGTTTGCTCTCCACGAGGTTGGCCTTTACGAGGGACCGCACGATGCTCTCGGCATATTTGAAGGGGATCTGCTCCCCCTCCGCGATCTCGCGAAGAGAGGCGCTCTCCGTGCGTGTCGCGAGGGCCGCCATGATGCGGAGGGCATATCTTCCCCGCGTGGAGATGATCATTCCCCGTCCTCGTCTGCCGTGTGGTCGTGCTCGTGGGCACAGAGCGCACAGGGGAACTTCGCCTCGTCGTAGGGGACGCCGTTGCGCTTGTAATAGTCCAGAATGGCCGCCTGCACCGCCTGCTCGGCGAGCACGGAGCAGTGGAGCTTATAGGCGGGGAGCCCGCCGAGGGCCTCGGTGACCGCCTTATTGGTGAGGGTGAGGGCCTCGTCGAGGCTCTTGCCTTTTATCATCTCCGTCGCCATGGAGCTCGTGGCAATGGCGCTGCCGCAGCCGAAGGTCTCGAACTTGACATCGACGATGATGCCGTCCCGGACCTTGATATACATCTTCATGATGTCGCCGCACTTGGCATTTCCCACTTCGCCCACGCCGTCGGCATCCTCTATGATGCCCACATTGCGGGGGTTGCGGAAATGGTCCATCACTTTTTCACTGTAGAGAGACATAACTTTTCTCCTTGTCTTGCATTATAAAATGAATTGCCGCTTGCCTTCCAGAAGGTCGCGCCAGACGGGGGACATGTTGCGAAGGTAGCTCACGACTTCGGTGACCGACGCTATGAGGTAGTCGACCTCCTCCTCGGTATTCTCCGCGCCGAGGGTGAGGCGAAGGGATCCGTGCGCCACATCATGCACCCGCCCGATCGCGAGCAGCACATGCGAAGGGTCCAGCGAGCCCGAAGTGCACGCCGAGCCCGAGGAGGCGCAGATGCCCTTTTCATCGAGAAGGAGGAGGAGCGATTCGCCCTCGATGCCCTCGAAGCAGAAGCTCACATTGGAGGGAAGGCGCCGCACTCTGTCGCCGTTGAGGGCGCAGTGAGGGATCTTTTCGAGTCCCTCGATCAGGCGGTCCTGCAGACGGCGCATGACAGCGGCCGCGGCACCCATGCCCGCGATGGACTCTTTGAGAGCCTCGGTCATGGCGGCGATCGCGGGGAGGTCCTCGGTGCCCGCGCGCCGATTCCTTTCCTGTGCGCCGCCCTCTATGAGCGGAGAGAGGGGAGCACCCGTACGGCAGTACAGCGCACCCACGCCCTTGGGGCCCGAGAACTTATGCGCGGAGAGGGCGAGGTAGTCGCACGAGAGCTCCTTTACATTGACGGGCACATGCCCCACGGCCTGCACCGCATCGGTATGGAAGAGGACGCCCCGCGCCCTGCACAATGCACCGATCTCGGCGACGGGCTGGAGGGTGCCTATCTCATTGTTGGCGAACATGACCGAGACGAGGGCGGTGGAATCGTCGATCGCCGCCTCCACATCTTTCACGTCCACGATGCCCTGCGTGCCGACGGGGAGGAGGACGACCTTGAAGCCCTCCTTTTCGAGCTTTTCGAGGGTGTGCAGGACGGCATGATGCTCTATGGCGGTGGAGATGAGCTTGGTCTTGCCCTTTTTCTTCCCCGCATAGGCTGCCGAGCGGATGGCCTGATTGTCGCTCTCACTCCCGCCCGAGGTGAAGTAGATCTCGCGCGGCGCGGCCCCGAGCATGGCAGCGATCTGTCCGCGGCAGTCCTCCAGAACCTCCTTTGCCCGCTGACCCGCGGTGTGCAGAGAGGAGGGGTTGCCGTAAAATTCCCTTGCGGTTTCGAGATAGACCTGCGCGGCGCGCTCCGTGAGCTTGGTCGTCGCCGCATGGTCTGCATAGATCTTCATGGTGGTCTCCGTAATTCCTATCATTTCGATAGGAATTATAACACAAGCATGTGCCCCTGTCAAGCATTTCACACGCAAATTCCACGCATGGGGTAAAATATCCCTCTACGAGAGGGGGAATGACGCAGAGGGAACGACGGGGCGTTTTATTATGTCACCCTGAGCGAAGTCGAAGGGCCGCCGCAGTCTTACCAATACGTCATTTCGCCCCGACCGAGGCTTCTTTTGTGCTCTAAGGTCGGCACGAGGAGCGCAGCGACGAAGTACGACCGAAGGGAGGAGAAATCTCAAGCATGAGATTCCTCACTGCGTTCGGAATGACATAAGGAGGGGCGCCAAGACAATACGTCATACCCTACTTCTACGCGAAAAAACCGCACCCATGGTGCGGTTTTTGAGTTTTTAAGTCTTGTCGCAGTACAGGCCCGATTTACACGGAATGTACAAAACTAATTTACCTGTTTGCGGGCACGCACGCAGCAGCCGGTATGCCTTATATCATAGCGCGGGGGAAGGGGGAAAGTAAACCGATTTTCTATATATATGGTATAAAAAGGGTAGAAAAAAAGGACCTTACGGTATGGTAGGATCCTTTTTATGATTGAATTCTGCTGTAAAGATATATATGTCCCGACAGGAAGATTTATTTTGTATCTTTCATGTAAATTGGGGTTGTATCTTTACAAACAAATTTGTCATTCCGCTCTGAAAGGCAACAGCGAGGCGACCCGCGCGCGTTTGATAGCGACGGCGAGCTCTCTTTGGTGCTTGGCACAGGTCTCCCCATTGACAAACGCAAAGGCATGTGATATAATGAAACCGTCCCGCTGCTTACACGGCGATAGGGGGCGCACAGAGCGTTCTCAAGGAGAGATACAAATGGGATTTGATTTCGTCTTCGAAAAGGATAAGGAGCAGAGCGGATACAATTTGTGCGGGGTCAAGGGCATTAAAGACGGCGGGGAATACGATCTTCTCGAGATCCCGTCGAGATACGCAGGCCTGCCTGTGGTCGGGATCAAGCGTTTATTCGTCGATAACTGGAATCGCTATCCCACCCATATCAAGCATGTCATTTTGCCCGAGACGCTCGGGTATTTCGATCCGGATATCGATGTCCAAAATACAATCATAGACACGTTGACTGTTCGCGGCTGGGTGCCGAAATATATCGCTCCGCTGTGGAAGTACTATTGGTCGGAGAATGCAAAATGGCTCTGCGCCCAGAGGTGTCCGTTCAAAGTGATTACGCTCATCTTTGAAAAGGGGGAGATCCCTCCTCACTTCTTTCTACAACACGGAGTAAGACATGTGACGATCGGAAATGGCGTGACGCAGATCGGTCCGAGAGCATTTGAGCAAACGTGTATAGAGCGCGTCAAAATACCCTCCTCCGTCCTCCATATCGGAGAAGGCGCGTTCAGAGGGGCTCCGCTTACCGAGGTGACGCTGTCCGAGGGACTCCAAAGCATCGGCACGAAGGCATTCTTGTTTCGGTATTCGCGGAATTCACGGCAGGGCTTGGAGAGCAGTTTCAAACACCTCTCCATTCCCTCCACCGTCAAGGAGATCGGCGCGGAAGCATTCGATGTGAGCATCGTAGACCGTAATTCGATGAAGGGAAGAGATTGGAGATTCGAGGTCCCGTCCCGTTTCAGGTATGATTCCAGCCAGTATTACAGTACCCGTCGGATCCCATATGTCAATGCGGAGGAGGAGAAAAGCGCGAAATGGAATGCAGAGAACGCTTCTTCGATTATCAAAATATGGTTGGATGCAGAAGATCCGGGGCGGCTTTCAAGCAGCGGCGGATGCTGGAACTATGGCATGAATAGGAAGTTCAGTATGTACGACCTCATCTGCGGTTATGCTCGCGGCCGCATGTTTTCTACGGGTCATAATCCATGTTATTGGTAAATGTCTCCCAAGGCCCACACGCAGCAGCCGGTATGCCTTATATCATAGCGCGGGGGAAGGGGGAAAGTAAACCGATTTTCTATATATATGGTATAAAAAGGGTAGAAAAAAAGGACCTTACGGTATGGTAGGATCCTTTTTATGATTGAATTCTGCTGTAAAGATATATATGTCCCGACAGGAAGATTTATTTTGTATCTTTCATGTAAATTGGGGTTGTATCTTTACAAGTCTTTCTTCTCAGTCTGCCTTGAAGGGCAGAAGAGCGGCGACGCGGGCGCGCTTGATGGCGATGGAGAGCACTCTCTGGTGCTTCGCGCAGGTACCGGTCATGCGGCGGGGGAGGATCTTGCCGCCCTCGGCCACAAACTTTCTCAGCTTCGCCACGTCCTTATAGTTGATCTCCGACTTCTCCTGGCAGAAGAGGCAGACTTTTTTGAAATTCTGCTTCTTGAAGCCCTTCTTGGGGCGTTCGGGGCGCTCGGGACGGTCACCCTTTTCACGGGGAGCTACGGGCGCTTCGGCTGCGGGAGCACTCTCCGCTTCGGCGGGAGCGGTCACAACTTCGTTCTCTTCCATAACGAAAATATCTCCTTTTTAGAATGGTGGGGGACCCGCTTTCTCAGAAGGGAATGTCGCCGTCGTCATCGAATGACTCGAGGGCGGGCTTTTTTCTGGCGGGTGGATT
Source organism: uncultured Clostridia bacterium (assembly GCA_947597925.1). Taxonomy (GTDB): domain Bacteria; phylum Bacillota; class Clostridia; order Christensenellales; family Borkfalkiaceae; genus Gallimonas. The sequence continues at coordinate 41,392 of CANQFA010000006.1, forward strand.
GCTCCGCTCGGGAGCGGTAGAAGGTGCGTCGTAATAATCTCCGTTTTCCGCATTTCTCGTGGTGAGGAACTCGACATCCTGGCAGATGACATCGACCGCGGTGCGGCGCTGCCCCTGGTTGTCCTCGTACGTGCGGATCTGCACGCTGCCGGAGACTGCGACTTTAGAGCCCTTTTTCACATACTTTGCCACGGTGTCGGCGAGTCCGCGCCAAGCCGTGCAGTTAAAGAAGTCGGTCTGGCGCTCGCCGTCCTGCGACGTGTAGGAGCGGTTGACCGCGATGGAGAAGTGGCATACGCTGACTCCGCTGCCCGTTTCCGTGAGCTCGGGATCGCGCGTGAGATTTCCGATCAAAAACACCTTATTCATTTACTTTTCCTCTACTTTTGTGATGACACAGCGGATGACGTCTGCCGAAATTCCCGCAACGCGGTTGAGTTCGGCGATGGTCTTTCCGGGTGCTCCGAAGGTCATGAGCGCGAAGAAGGCATCCGTCTTGTAGTCGATGGGGTAAGCCGTCTTCTTGACGCCCCACTTGTCGGTTGCTTCCACGCTGCCGCCCATGGACGTGACGATGTCGGCGTATTTTTTGAGTTCCGCCTCTCTCGCCTCCTCTTCCATGTCGCTTCTGAGCAGAATGAGCATCTCGTACTTCTGCATACTTTTCACCTCCCGGTCTTATTCGGCGCACGGATGGGACCGCGCGCAAGGCTTGCGACTTTTGTCTTACTATTATAACTTCTTTTCTCCGTCAAGTCAAGGCCTTTTGCATGGCCGCGGAGATTTTTCCGAAAATTTCTCTTAAGGAAGGAGCGTGGGATTGGTAAGCTCATTGATGAGGGGCACAAGTTCGGAGATGGTGATGTCGTTGAGGTTTTCCACCTTGCGGTAGACCGTCTTGCCGTCGATGATGTGCTCAAAGCGGATCCCGTCGCTGCTGTGGCCGGCAACGGAGATCGAAAGGGCAGAGTAGGGGTCATCGGGTAGGATGCCGAAGAAGTAGAGCTTCCAGAGCGTCGTATCCGTGAGCGTACTATTGATCTCGGAGATATTCGTCGCCATCTCGGTGAGCTTGGGCCCTTCGGAGAAGACGACCTTCCCGGGCATGCCTTCCACCGTCTTTTCATAACTTTCGTCAAATTCGTCGCGCGTCTCGCCCACTCTGTTGCCGAGGAGGAGGAACCACACGCCCGAGACATAGCGGTCGAGTTTCTTTTCGCCGTCGAAGTAGGACGTGGTGATCTTTTCGTCGTCGAGGGCATAGGTCTTACTCTCGTCCCCGAGGTCGTAGTAGCGCTCCTCGAGGCGCACACGGGTGTAGTAATAGGCCTCGTCGCCGCTCAGGATGAGGTCCACTTCCTGCTCGCCGAGCTTCCATTTGCCTTCCGTTTCCGTGAGCGGGACGCCGTTCACGCTGTAGCCGCGGACCACCTTTTCCGCCTCGCCTCTGCTGCCATCCGCGAGATCGAAGTAGCCGTTTTCGTCGATGTCTTCCTCGGTGATGCCCTCGGGAAGGTCCGCATAGTCTATGATATCCTTGCCGCTTGCATCCTTCTTATAGAGGACCTGCTGATATTCGGCCTCCACGTCCACCGCGGTCTTCAGGTTGTAGTAGTAGCCCTCGTTGTCGCGGGAGACTTCGGAGGAGCTTGTCGCGCAGAGCTTGTAGAGGTCGCCCTCCTTCGCGAAGAAGCCCTTTCCGACCTCCGTACCGTCATAGTAGGTCTTTACCGTGAGGTTCTCGGGCGTATAGGCCTTGGGGAGGAAGTCGTTGCCATGGTGGCCTTCTTTGTTGTGGTTCTCGAAATACTCCTCGTAGAGTTTCTGATAGGTCTTTCCGTCCACGATCTCCATGTAGGAGAAGATCTCGTCGCCGAAGATGGTCGCTATGGTCAGGTTCTGGAGGTCGGCGGAGAGGGACTGCACGGTGCTGCCCGCGAGGCAGCGGAGGATGGTATTGCCGCTCACGTCGCCGAGGAGCTCCTCGAGGGTGAGCTCATTGATGCCCTCCTGCAGTCTGCCGATCTGCGTATCCTTGAGAGCCACGAGAATGCCATCTTCCCCTTCCCCGATGGTGATGACGTCGCCGAGGGTGAGGGACTCGATCTTCGAGGAGTCGGAGAGGTCGGAGATGCGCCAATTTCCGATGGCGCCGAGCAGGCCCGTCGCGCCCTCGGTGTCGATGATCTGGCCGATGCGCAGCCGCTCGATGCGCTTCTGGTTGGAGAGGTCGGAGAGCTGCCAATCCCGCATCGCCTGCATGATGCCCGAGGAGCTTTCGTCGATCTCGAGGATGTCGCCGAGTTTCAGGCTGTTGATGGTGTCCTCATCCTTGAGGTCTGCGACGGTCTTGTCCGCAAGCGCCTGCATGAGCTTGGAGTCGGTTGAGCCCTCCGCGGTGTCGATGCCGAGGAGCTCGCCGAGCTTGAGGCCGTTGATGGTCTCTTCGTCTTTGAGATCGCCGACCTTATAGCCCCCGAGTGTCTGCATGAGGCTGCTGGAGTCCTCGTTGACGCCGAGGATCTCGCCGACATTGAGTTTATTGATGGTCTCTTCCTCTTTGAGCTGGCCGACATTGTATTCCGCAAGCGCCTTCATGAGGCCGTTCGATTCCTCATTGACGCCGAGGATGTTGCCGACATTGAGACTGTTGATGGTCTCTTCTTCCTTGAGCTCGCCGACGGTGTGACCCGCAAGTTCCTTCATGAGGCCGCTCGTCTCGGGGTCGTCCTTGTCGACGTCGAGGATGTCGCCGATTTTGAGTTCGTCTATCTTTTCGGGCGTGGAGAGGTCCTTCAGCGTCCAATCTTTCATCGCCTGCATGAGGCCCGAGCTCTCCGAGTCGATCTCCATCACGTCGCCGATCTTCATGCCCTCGAGCACGTCCGCATCTTCCTTCGTGAGGTCTGCCACGGTGCGCTTGGGATAGAGGGAGCCGTCCGTCTTGTTGGGATCGGGCAGCATGCGGATGCCCGTGATGGGCCTTACGCCCTCCGCATCGGGTTCGCCATAGACATAGACGTATTTGCCGCCGCCGACGTATTGCAGGATCTCGTTGCCGTCCGCGTCCGTCACTTTTTCCGTCGCAAACTCATACTTGCCGCTCGTATCCTTCAGGTACTCGCCGTGCTCGTCCTTGGCCATCTCGTTGCCGTATGCGAGGTAGTGCATGAGCTTATCCGACTTGGGCGTGACCTCCATGAGCGTCTCCACTTCCATCCGCTGGATGAGGTCATTGGAGTTCTCGGTGAGCTCGCCGATCGTAGTGGCGCTGTGGTCTTTGCGCATGACGACTTTGCCGTCCACGATGTCGTAGTCCTCGCCCTCCTTGCCGTAGCAGATGGAGAGCATGAGGGCATTATCCTTCTTGTCCTCTTCGGTGACGTCCGTCCCGATGCCGAGCATGGTGCCGAGTTCGAGGTTGTTGATGAGGTCATTGGAGTTCTCGGTGAGGTCTCTGACCGTTTTGGCCTCGTGACCTTCTGCCATGACCACTCTTCCCTTGCCGCCTTCCCATTCGATGGTATAGTCGGTGCCCTCGTTGCCGTAGGCGATGGAGTACATGAGGGTATTGCTCTCGTAGTCCTCCTCGGTGAAGCCGCTCGCGATGCCGAGCATGGTGCCGAGCTCGAGAGAATTGATGAGGTCATTGGAGTTCTCGGTGAGGTCTCTGACCGTTTTGGCCTCGTGGCCTTCCGCCATGACCACTCTGCCCTTGCCGCCTTCCCATTCGATGGTATAGTCGGTGCCCTCATTGCCGTAGGCGATGGAGTACATGAGGGTATTGCTCTCGTAGTCCTCCTCGGTGAAGCCGCTCGCGATGCCGAGCATGGCGCCGAGTTGCAGCCCGTTGACGATGCTGTTTGCATCCTGCGTGAGCCCTTCGATGGTAGTGGGGTACTGCGCGGCATGTGCGGGGAGCATCTTGACGACGTCGTTTTCCACCGTGTAGTCGACGCCCTCGACGCCGTAGCAGAGGGAGTACATGAGCGCGTTATTTTTGAGGTTCTCCGCCGTCGCCTTGGTGTCGATGCCGAGTATGGTGCCCAGTTCCAGTCCGTAGACAACGGCATTGGAGTTATGGATGAGGTCGCCGATCGCGGTGGGGTACACGAAGCCTTCGCTGCCCGCCTTGTCGGTGAGGACGACGATGCGGCCGTCCTCCACGCGGTAGTCGACATCCCGCTTGCCGTAGGAGAGGGCATAGAGGATAGCGTTGTCCTCGAGCTTCTTGTCGGTGACTTCCGTCGCGATGCCGAGCACGGAGCCGAGGCGGAGGCCCTCGAAGACGCCCATGATGTCGGCGCCGTTTTCATTCAGGAGGTCGCCTACCTTCAGGGGCGCCCTGCCCGCGGGAAGGGGAACGATCTTCCCCTCGGCGTCATAGGTAAAGTCCACGCCTTCATCGCCGTAGCAGATGGAGAGGAGCAGAGGGCCCGAGCCCTCCTTGAGCTGCGCCACCTTGCCGATCTCAATGCCCTTGGCGACATCTTCGAGGAGATAGTCGCGGTACTGCGCAAAGGGGGTCGTCTTGAGCGTGTCATAATTGATGACAATGCCGTAGGGGGAGATGAATTCATCGAGTTTTGCGAGCCCCTTGTCCACAAGAGGGGTATATTTTGCGAGATCCTCGAGGCCGAAATTTTGGAAGTCCATGCCCGAGAAATCTTCCATCACGGTGGAGAGCAGGCCGAAGACGGACTTGTCGAGATAGTCGGAATTCAAATAGTCTTCCGCCTTTTCGCCGAGGAGATCTTTCAGCTTGATGCCCGAGCCGACGAACCAGCCCACGCCGAAGAGCCCGCCCAGCGAGAAGATCATCCCGAGCAGGAAGGCGAGACAGATCGCCAGCACACTGCGGAATCTGCCGCGGGGCATGTAGTGGGCGCGGGGGTAGATCTTCCCCTCGGCCACGAGGCGCTTTTCGAGACGGATCTTGGAGCGGTCGGAGAGATATTCCTCCTTTTCGCGCTCTACGGGAATGGCGGGCGCGGGGTCGCCCCACTCGTCCACTGCCTCCTCGATGCGGGGGTCTGCGGGAAGCTTTTTCTTCTTCCTTACGGGGTCGCCCCATTCGTCGACTTCGAACTCTTCGTCCCTTTGATCGCCGTTCTTTGCCATACTGCTACCTCACGTTTTGTTACTTATGTGTCTATTATAATACATCCGCGCGCAAAATGCAAGTACTTTTGCGAATAACTTGGAAAGCCGAAAAATGTCGCTCAGAAGGCGCCGCTCTCCACGAGCGCCCTTACGCGGGCGGCGAGGAGGTCGTGGTCGTTTTTTGCGCCGTCCGGGGTGCACTCCGCGACGAGCAGATCCAGACATGCCCCCGTCCTTTCGGGCGGAACGCCGAGGGAGATGACCTCTCTTGCACCTATCTTGAGCTCCTTTGCCGAGAAGGGAACGCCCTCCCTTTTCATCTCCTCGAGGATCTTTTTCCACTTCACCACGGCGGGCGCGGGGGAGGGATCCTCCTTGCAGGCGGTGTAGTCGGCCTGCTTGAGGGCAAAGAGGAGGGGGAGGCGGGCGCCTATCTCCACGAGCTCGCGGCGGACCTTTTGCTCGCGCATCTTGCAGTCGAGGTCGCGCATGTGCATCCCGACGAGGTACACGGTCTCCTCCGTGAGCGCGCGGGGGGCCTTCAGACGGGTGAGGATGTCGCGGGCAATGCGCATCCCTTCGTCGGCATGGGCGTGGAAATTTCCGTCGCGAAGGAAGCAAAAGGGCTTGCCCACGTCATGGAGAAGGGCCGCCCAGCGGACGGCAGGGAGGGCGTGACGGACACAGCGGAAGGAGTGCTCGAGGACGTCGTAGTCATGGAAATCTTTGCGCTGTTCCATTCCTTTTCCGAGGGCGAGCTCGGGCATGGTATGGTCCAAGACGGTCGTATCCCGCAGAATGCACAGTCCGCGGTAGCCCGCCTCGGCATCTCCGTGCACGGCGTCGGCATGCAAGATGGCATCGTATTCGTGAAAGATGCGCTCGGGCACGATGTCCTCGATGAGCGCGGCATTTTCGCGGGCGCCCGCAAGGCAGGCTTCGTCGGGAGAGAACCCCGTCTGTGCGGAGAGGCGGGCGAGGCGCAGGAGGCGGAGGCCGTCTTCGCCGAAGACGCGGGCGGGCTCCCTCACCGTGCGGAAGATGCGCCTCCCGATGTCTCCGATCCCGCCGAGGGGGTCGGCATATTCGTCCCTTGCGATGTCATAGTACACGGCATTTGCGCAGAAGTCGCGGCGGCGGGCATCGAGTCCGATGTCCTCGGTGAACTCCGTGCCGCTCGGCGTGTGCAGGCCGCGCACATAGCGGTCGGAGCGGAAGCGGGCAAATTCGTACCCCCGTCCCTCGTCGTCCGTGAACTTCACGGTGCCCGTATTGCGGTAGACGTTTCGGGCATGGATGCCGCATGTTTCGCATGCCGAAATGACGTCGTCTTCCCCGAGGGGGGAGGCGAGGTCCCAGTCCGTCTCTTCGGTGAGGGGATAGCCCGCGAGAAAGTCGCGGACGCTTCCTCCCACCACATAGAGGGGAGCGTGCAGTTTTTCCGCCGCGGCGCGCAGCCGCGCGGGGATGAAGTCTCTCATAATGCCTTCCGAAAGTTTTTTCCGAAAACAGTATAGCAGATTCCGAAAAAAATTGCAATTCCCGTGAGAATCATGTATAATAAAAGAACGGAGAAAATTTTCTCCCGCATCGGAGGAATATGGCAAATCTCTATAAAGACGTCTTAGACAGCCTGCCCACGGCCACCATCGTGCTGGACAAGGGCTATAAAGTGCTCTTCGTCAACCGCGCCTTCGGAGAATATTTCCGCACGGGCAAGACGCGCGGGAGCCTCCGCGACGTCACCGCATGCGGCGAGCGCGAGGGAAAGTGCGGCGAGGGGGTGCGCTGTGCCTATTGTGAGCTGCGCAACCTTTTCGGTGAGGTGATGCGGGAGGGAAAGACTGCCTTCCGCAACATCATCCTGCGCAGCGGGGAGGACGGCCTCGCCCTCCGCATGAAGGTCATGCCCCTCGGCGAGCACTTCCTCGGCGTCGTCGACAATGCCTATGAGACGGAGATCGCCCGCGAGATGAACTCCGCGCAGAATATCCAGCAGCGCCTCCTCCCGCCCGTCTCACCCAAGGGCGGCGTGCCCTATTCCTTTACCTACATTCCCTGCCGTGAGATAGGGGGAGACCTCCCCGATGTCTATGCGGCGGGCGGCGACACCATGGGCTTTCTCGCCGACGTCTCGGGAAAAGGCGTGGCGGCGGGCATGCTCTCTGCCTTTGTCAAGGCGGGATGGGACCGCAGTGAGACCTCGCCCGCGCGCGCCATCACGGGGCTCAATGCCAAGTTTCAGGAGCTCAACCTCGATGAGCGGTCCTATATCACGGCGGCGGCGGTGCGCATCGAGAAGACGGGCCGCCTCGTCTATTGCTTCGCGGGGCACAATGCCCCCATGCTCCTCAAGCGGGGAGAGAATATCGCCGAGATAGAGGGGAGTTCGCCCCCCGTCTCCACCTGGGTCCCCGACTTCCGCTACGAGGACCGCGTCATTCCCTATGAAAAGGGGGACCTTCTCGTCCTTCTGACCGACGGCGTCACGGAGAGCCGCAGTCCGCGCGGCGAGCAGTTCGGCGTGGAGAGGGTGGAGGAGATCCTGCACCGCTCCGAAAATGCCGAGCGCTTCATCGAGCGGCTGAAGGCGGCCCTCAAGCGCTTCTGCGGGACCTTTTCGGACGACATCACCGCCATTGCCTTTGACTTATAAAAAGAGCCGTCTCGCACGGAGACGGCATGTGGAGTTTCTGCTATACGCCTGCGATCGGGGTGAGGATCGCCGCGATGATGCTGATGAGGAGCCCCCCCAGCGACAGACCGAGCCCGATGAGGGCCCGTATGAGCTCGGCCTCCTTCTCTCTCGAGAGGGGACGCCGCCTCTTTCGCCCGGATGTCGCTTCCTCGGCTTCGGGTGCCTCCGATCGGATCTCTCCGGTCTCGGTTTGCTCCTCTTCGGCTTCGGACGCATGCCTGCGCCTCGCGCTCCTTCGAGCGGGCATAGAGTGCTTCTGCGGTAGTCCCGAGGGCGGCGGCTATGGTCTTGGCGAGTTCGGACGAGACGCGCACGGAGGACTGCTCCCAGCGCTGCACGGCGGACTTCGAGACGAAGATCTGCTGTGCAAATTCTCTGAGGGAAAGCCCCTGCTCCTCCCTTAGTTCTCTGAGAAGTTTTCCGTCGATCCGATCCATCTTCTCTCCCTCTTTCGGTACGATATCCGTCTCTATGATAGCACATTTTGCGCGATTTTGCAACAGAATCGCATGCAAAGGCAGCGGATATCATAAAAAAACTCAAAGATGGGACAAGAGCGGGACAAAACGGGACAAAAATGGGACAAAACGGGACAAAATCGGGACGCCTACGGGGTTGACATTTTCGAAAAATCGTGGTAAAATCATTTTAGAAATCCAAGAAGAGATGAATTATGTCTACGGGGAAGAAGATACTCATCATCATTAATGTGATTGCGGGGGTCGTGCTGTTTCTTGCGTCGATATTCATGAGCCTGATAGCGACGGAGGGGATAATGCCATTTACGTTTATTCCCCAATTCCTGTATAGCCAGTGCGCCTTTACCTTCATGTCCCTCATCGTCTACTACCTCGCGCGCATCGCCGTGGCACTCGAGACCCTCGACAGCGACCCGAAAGAGGACCCTCCCGAAAAAAAGTGACCTCTTCTCTCTTGAGACATATTCCGGACACTGAAAAAGACCGACTCTTGCGAGTCGGCCTTTTCTTTTCGTTTCTCAGTCCTCAAGGAAGAGCTTGTTGTTGAGGGCGATCCAGATCGCGTCGAGAATGGTGAGGATCCAGAATTCACCGAACAGGGTGATCACAAGAGCCATCACGAGGTTGACGACGGAGGTCTTCTTCAGGAATGCCGACCAACGGACGAGAAGGTCCATGATCCAGCCGACGAGCGGGATGATCAGCAAGATGATCTGAAGGATCTTACTCTGCTTGTGGAACCAATTGTCAAAGTTCATAGTGCCAGAATCTCCTTTTATGAATTTTTTCTAATCTTATTCTACACATTCCTCTCGCAAATGTCAAGGGATTCGCGAAAATTTTTCCGAAAAATCTTGTCGGGCTCGCGCGGGCGCGCGTCAGAGTGCCTTTTCGAGGAAGGGAAGGCCCGTTTCCACGTCTTTCCAGATGAGGCGCCCGTCCTCGAGCACGAGGTAGGAGTGCGGCGAGCCCTCCTTCGGGATGGAGACCGAGCCGCAGTTGACATAGATGCAGTCCTCGCGCTCCTCATAGGCGGGCACATGAAAATGTCCGCAGACCAGGATATCCTCCCTTTTGAGGAGGGCGGGGGTGCGGTGTCCGTGGGTCAGGACAAGGGTCCTTCCCGCGGCGGGCAGGATGCAGTACTCCGCGCCGATCGGAAAGTCGAGCACGAGGGTGTCTACCTCGCTGTCACAGTTTCCATGGACACAGAGCAGGTTCTCCTTCATGGAGTTTAAGATCTCCGCACAGGCGAGGGTGGAGTACTCGCGGGGAAGGGGATTGCGTGCGCCGTGATAGAGGAGGTCGCCGAGGAGAATGAGCTTCTCCGCGCCCTCTTCGAGAAAGCGCTCCTTGAGGAGGCGCAGGTAGTAGGCCGAACCGTGGATATCCGATGCGATGACGAATTTCATGCTTTCACCCCCGACATGGGTGCTTCAGAGAAGCTCGAGGCAGTTGATCTCGTCCACGTCGCGGTCGGGCCGCGCGCTGTAGTCGGCGAGGAGGGCCTCGACGCGGTCGGGCTTTATGGCGTTTGCGTGGAAGGGCGTGGGATCCACGGCGTGGTTTGCCATCAGGTTGATGGCCGTCTTGAGATATTTGATGCCGTGGGAGACGGTGTGCACCGAGATGTGCTTGCGCATGGCGACGCCGAGACTCACGATGACCTTATTTGCACTCGTGCCGAAGAAGACGACGCCCGTCTCGCGCGCGGTGACGAGGAAGGGAAGGTCGGTATCGTTGCCCGAGGCGGAGGCGACATAGGCCGCCCCGCGGGTGAGCCGCCCGCCCGTGAGTTCTGCGACGCGGTCGACGACATTCGCCCCCGACTTCACGGTGTAGTAGATGCCGCACTTTCCCGCAAATTCGAGGCGCGCGGGGTCGGCATCGATGAGGATGGGCGCGGCCTGCTGATAGATGAGGAGCTGACAGATGAGGATGCCGATGAGGTCGGCGCCCACGACGGCGATGTGCTGGCCCTTCTGCACCTGCAGGCGGTCGGTGACCTCCTTTGCGGCGGCGACCTGATGGAGGAGGAGGGCCCTCTCGTCGCTCACCGAGGCGGGCAGGGCGGTCATGTCGTCGGGAGAGACATTGACGAAATCCCGCATAAATCCGTCGGCGGTGCGGCCGAGCGCATAGAAGTCATCTGCCCCGAAGTCCCGCTTTTCGGTGCCCGTCTTGGGGACGGGGCGGTATCCGTGCAGGAGGACGCGGGTATTTTTGGGGAAGACGGGATCGCCCTCCTCGGCGACGAAGCCCACGGCATAGCGCCCGGGGATGAGGGGATACTTCACCTTGACGCCGCCCGAGTAGATGGCGGCATCCTGCCCGTTGAGGAAGACCTTGGTGACGCGCACCCTCAGAAGTCCCGCTTCGGGCTCGGGCAGAGGTTCCTCCGTCTTGATGAGTTTTTTCGCTTCGGCAAGTTTCCAAAGATCCATGTTTGTCTCCCTTTTCCCCGCAGATTTTGTCATGCTACCATTATTATACCGCAACGGCGGCATTTTTGCAAGGTTTTTCGGAGAATTTCCTCGAGCACGGGTCCTTTTACGGAAAAATGCCCGCCGCGGAAGGATTTTTTCGATTGCAGACCAAAAACAGTTGACGAACGGAAAAAAAACGGATATAATAGTTCGCGTATCAACAAACAAGAGTGAGGTGAACGAAATGAAATCGGGCATTCATCCCAAATATCACGAAGTGACGGTCGTCTGCGCGTGCGGCGAGACCTTCAAGACGGGCACGACGAAGGATGTCGAGATCCTGAAGGTGGATATCTGCAGCAAGTGCCATCCCTTCTTTACGGGAAGACAGAAGCTCGTCGATACCGGCGGCAGAGTCGATAAGTTCAAGAAACGCTACGGCATTTAAGCAAAGGAAAGCAGCTCCGCCTAAGACGGGGCTGTTTTGTTATCCGCGGAGGCTGTCTTCATGAAGAAAAAGACAAACAGAACATACATCGGCGGACAGGCGGTCATTCAGGGGGTCATGATGCGGGGAAAGTCCGCCATGACCACCGTCGTGCGCGACGACAACGGGGAACTGCACACCGAGGCGCGGCGCATCGTGCCGCCCGAGAAGCGGAGCAGGGTCTTCCGCATTCCCTTTATTCGCGGCGTCGTCAGCTTTGTCACCTCCCTCGTGGGGGGGATGCAGGCGCTCATGCGCAGTGCCGAGGCGGTGGATGTCGGCGAAGAGGAAGAGCCCACCAAGCTCTCCCAGTGGATGAAGGACAAGTGCAAGATGACCTTCGGCGACCTCGTGACGGGCATTGCGCTCATCTTCGGCGTCGCCCTCGCCCTCGTGCTCTTCGTCTGGCTCCCCATGCTCTTTACCGACCTCATCGCGACCGCGGCGCCCGCCGTCGCGCGCTCGCAGATGTACGGCATCTGGTACTACCTCATCGAGGGGGGATTCCGCCTCGCCATCTTTGTCATCTATATCCTCTTTACCCTCCTTCTGCCAGACCTCAGGAAAACGTATATGTGTCACGGGGCAGAGCACAAGACAATCAACTGCTATGAGTACGGGCTTCCCCTCACGGTGGAGAATGTGCGCGGCTGTCCCCGCATGCATGACCGCTGCGGCACGACCTTCCTCTTCTTTACGCTCATCATCTCCATCCTCGTCTTTGCCCTCGCGGGGGCGCCGCTCGACATGCTCTATGAGGCCGTGCCCATGCCGGGGTTCGTGGAGAGCCTCATCTCTCTCCTCGCGCGCCTCGTGCTCCTTCCCGTCGTGGCGGGCATCTCCTATGAATTTCTCAAGCTCCTCTCCTATACCGACTCCGTGCTCGTGCTGCCCCTGAAGGCGCCGGGATATCTCCTCCAGATGCTCACCACCCGCGAGCCCACCGACGAGATGATCGAGTGCGCCGTGGCGGCCTTTGAGCGCACGAAGCAGATGGACGAGGACCCCGACATGCCCGAGACCTTCTTTGCGACGGAGACCAAGCTCTCCCGCCTCATGAACGAGATGAAGAAGAGCTTCCGCGCCATCGGCGTAGACGAGTCGGACGCGGAGTGGATCCTGTCCATCTCCCTCAATATCCCCCGCAGCGCCCTCACCGAGGAGCGCGTGGTGACGCGTACCGAGTGCAAGAAAGTGCTCGAGATCTTCGAGAAGCGCCTCACGGGCAAGCCGCTGTGGTACATCTACGGCGACACCGAGTTTTACGGCTATCCCTTCAAGGTGGATGAACGCGTGCTCATTCCCCGCCCCGAGACGGAGATCCTCGTACAGGAGGCCGTCTCCTGCCTCAAGGAGGGGGACTCCATGCTCGACCTCTGCACGGGGAGCGGCGCCGTCGCCGTCGCCTGTGCCTGCGAGGCGGCGCGGGACAAGAGCATCACCGTGATAGGCGCGGACATCTCGGAGGGTGCTCTCGAGGTGGCGCGCGAAAATGCCCGACTCAACAAGGCCAATGTCAACTTCGTGAAGAGCGACCTCTTCGAAAATGTCCGCGGCAGATTCAATGTCATCACCGCAAACCCGCCCTATGTGCGCTCGGAGGAGATCTCCTCTCTGCCGAGAGACGTGCGGGACTTCGAGCCCCGCATCGCCCTCGACGGGGGCAGAGACGGGCTGGACTTCTACCGCAGGATCGCGGCGGATGCGGCGCGCTATCTCGTGCGCGGGGGCATGCTCATCCTCGAGTGCGGCGAAGATCAGGCGCAGGATATCGTCAAAATTTTCCAGACGGAGACACGGTGTGACTTCGCCATGGTGGTCAAGGACCTCGCGGGCGTGGACCGCGTCGTCAAGATAGGGTTCTGATGGAGACGAAGCGCCTCGAAGAGATCTCCGCGCGCTTCGATGCCGTGGAGCGGGAGCTCCTCCTTCCCGAGACCTATGCCGATGCGGAGGCCTTTGCCCGCCTCTCCAAGGAGCGCGCCGAGCTCGAGCCCGTCGCCTCTCTGTACCGCGAATATCTCGCGGCGGAGCGGGAGATGGAGGACGCCGTGCGCGAGGCGGAGGGGGAAGAGGGGGAAATGAAGGCTCTCCTGCTCGAGGAGAGCCGCACCCTCCGCGAAAAGCTGAAGGAGCTCGAGGAGAAGCTGAAAGTTCTCCTCCTTCCCGCAGACCTCCGCGACGAGAGAAACTGCACCCTCGAGATCCGTGCGGGTGCAGGCGGCGAAGAGGCGGCCCTCTTTGCCTATGAGCTGTACCGCATGTACATGGGATATTGCGAAAAGCACCGCCTCACCTGGGAGGTCGCCGACCTCAGCGAGACCGAGCTCGGGGGCATCAAGGAGGCCGTCGTGCTCGTGGGCGGAAAGAATGCCTACAAGCGCCTCAAGTATGAGAGCGGCGTGCATCGCGTCCAGCGCGTCCCCGAGACCGAGTCGCAGGGACGTATCCATACCTCCACCTGCACCGTGGCCGTGTTGCCCGAGGCGGAGGAAGTGGAAGTGAAGATCGACGAAAAGGACATCCGCATCGACCTCTACCGCTCCTCGGGTGCGGGTGGGCAGAAGGTCAATAAGACGGAGACGGCCATCCGGATCACCCATTTTCCCACGGGCATCGTCGTCACCTGTCAGGACGAGCGCAGCCAGCTCAAGAACAAGGAAAAGGCCTTTCGCGTGCTCAAATCCCGCCTCTATGACTACTATGCGAGCCGTGCGGAGGGGGCAGAGGCGGCAAACAGAAGGAGCCTCGTGGGGACGGGGGACCGCAGCGAGCGCATCCGCACCTACAATTTCCCCCAGAGCCGCATCACCGACCACAGGATCGGGCTCTCCGTGCACAATATGGAAGAATTTCTCGCGGGCGACCTCGATGAGATGATCGACGCTCTCGCCCGCCGCGAACAGGAACTCAAACTCTCGGGGGGCTGATTTTCCGCCCCCATTCCGCTAAAACGCCAATCTACAAAAGGAGCTCACCATGGAAGTTCTCGCAAAGCGCATCCGCACCATCTCCCCCTCACAGACACTCGCCATCAGCGCCAAGGCAAAGGCCATGAAGCAGGCAGGGGAGGACGTCATCTCCTTCGGCGCGGGGGAACCCGACTTCTCCACCCCCGAACATATCGTGGAGGCGGCGGTCGACGCCCTCCGCAAGGGATACACCAAGTACACGCCCGCAGCGGGGACCCCGGAGCTCCGCCGCGCCATCTGCAGCAAGCTCCGCCGCGATAACGGGCTGGACTATGAGCCCTCTCAGATCATCGTCTCAAACGGCGCCAAGCACTCCGTCTTCAATGTCTGCTATGCCCTCGTCGACGAGGGGGACGAGGTCATCATCCCCGCACCCTATTGGCTCACCTATCCCGAGATCGTCAAGTGCTGCGGCGGGGTGCCCGTCTTCGTCAAGGCGAGCAAACGGGCGGGGTATAAGATCACGCCCGAGGCTCTCCGCGCCGCCATCACGCCCAAGACAAAGCTCTTCATCTTCAATTCTCCCTGCAATCCCACGGGCGCCGTCTATTCCGAAGAGGAAGTCAAGGCGCTCGCCGCGGTCTGCGTGGAGGCGGGCATCTATGTCCTCTCCGACGAGATCTACGAAAAGCTCGTTTACGGCGACAAGAAGCCCTTTTCCTTTGCGGCGTCCTCGCCCGAGGCAATGGCGCACACCGTGACCGTAAACGGCCTTTCCAAGACCTACGCCATGACTGGCTGGCGCATCGGCTATCTCGCCGCACCCAAGGAGATCGCCCGCGCCATCGACTCCTTCCAGAGCCACGCGACGAGCAACCCCAACTCCGTCGCCCAATATGCCGCCGTCAAGGCGCTCTCCTCTCCTGAGGCGGCCGTCGAGGAGATGGTCGCGCGCTTTGCAAGGCGCAGACTCGCCATGATCGAGCGCATCTCGGACATGCATGGGGCCTATTGCATCATCCCCGACGGCGCATTCTATGCCATGCTCGTCGTCAGCGGGGCCTATGGCAAGTCCTTCGGGAGCAGAAAGATCGAAAATTCGACGGACTTTGCCGATGTCCTGCTCGACGCGGCAAAGGTGGCCGTCGTGCCCGGAGTGGCCTTCGGCGCCGACGACTGCGTGCGGCTCTCCTACTCCCTCTCCATGAAGGACATGCTCGAGGGACTGGACCGCATCGACGCCTTTTTGCAGAGCCTTTCGTGAAAAACGCCGCCTTTCGCGGGGCAAGAAAAAATTTCCCCAAATTTTTGCAAACCACTTGAAAATCGCGGGAAAACTTGGTAGAATAGAAGTATCGGAAGGATGCCCGCAGAGGGCATCCCCATTTAAGGAGGATCTCATGATCAAAATCATCTGCGGACCCAAGGGAAGCGGCAAGACCAAGCGCATCATCGACCTCGCCAACGGCGCCGTCGCGGAGGCAAAAGGTCACCTCGTCTTTATCACAGACACCAAGCGCTACATGTACGACGTGCACCGCACCATCCGTTTCATCGACGTGACCGACTACGCCGTGGCGGGGGAAGAGGCGCTCTGCGGATTCGTAAAGGGCGTCATCGCGGGCAACTATGACAATGAGTACATCTATCTCGACGGTGCGGCGCGCATCGCGGGAAAGGCCCTGCAGGACATGGCGCAGCTCTTCTATATGCTCGAAATGATCGCGGAAAAGCGCAGCCTCGGCATCTACCTCACCTGCAGCTGCGCGGAGGAAGACCTCCCCGAGTTCGCGAAGAAATATCTCTGAACCATCCGTCCCGCGGCAGAGCGGGACGCTTGCAACCGAGGCAAGCGGCGCTGTAACGGTATAAAAGGGCGCCGCCTCGTCCATCATCATACAAAGGCAGGAGACCATGGAATTTATCAGTACAAGAGGAGGACAGAGCGTCACGGGCGCACAGGCTGTCGTGCAGGGCATTGCTTCGGACGGCGGTCTCTTCGTGCCGCGCGAATTTCCCCGTATCACTTCCGAGGAACTCGAGGAGATGCTCTCCTTCGACTACCCTGAGCGGGCGGCCTTTCTCCTGCACCGGTATTTCGACGAATATGACAAGGACGAACTTCTCGAGGCCCTTCGCAAGGCCTATAAGAAGTTCGAAGGGGAGGACCCCGCCCCCCTCGTCCGCATGGACAACGGCATGTACATGCTCGAGCTCTACCACGGCCCCACGTGCGCATTTAAGGACATGGCGCTCACCGTGCTGCCCTATCTCCTGAAGAAGGGGTGCGAGCTTGCGGGGATCCGCGAGAACCTCCTCCTGCTCGTCGCCACGAGCGGCGACACGGGCAAGGCGGCTCTCGAGGGCTTTGCGGGCGCAGAGGGGATCAAGGTCGCCGTCTTCTATCCCGAAGAGGGCGTCTCCAAGATGCAGAAGCTCCAGATGTGCACGCAGGACGGGGACAATGTGACGGTCGTCGCCGTGCGCGGCAATTTCGACGACTGCCAGACCGGCGTCAAGAAGATCTTTACCTCCGCGGAGTGTGCGGCAAAGCTCAGAGAGGAGGGGTATCTTCTCACCTCGGCAAACTCCATCAACATCGGGCGCCTCCTCCCGCAGGTCGCCTACTACTTCTCCGCCTATCTCGACCTCGTGAGTTCGGGGCAGATCTCCATGGGGAAAAAGGTGGACTTCGCTGTCCCGACGGGCAACTTCGGCAATATCCTCGCGGGTTACTATGCAAAGCGCATGGGCCTTCCCGTCGGGAAACTCATCTGTGCCTCCAATAAGAACAACGTGCTCACCGAGTTCTGGCGCAGGGGCACCTACGAGACGCGCCGTCCCTTCTACCGCACCATGTCGCCCTCCATGGATATCCTCGTCTCCTCCAACCTCGAGCGGCTCATCTTCGAGCTCTCGGGAAGGGATGCTCCCCGCACCGCCGAGCGCATGACTTCGCTCTCTTCGACGGGGCGGTATTCCGTAGGCACCGACGAGCTCAAGAAGTTCAAAGAGGAGTTCTATGCGGGCTTTGCGAGCGAGGACGACACGGTGGAGTGCATCTACGACTTCTTCGAGGAATACGGCTACCCCATGGACACCCACACGGGCGTCGCCATGAAGGTGGCGCAGGACTACGAGGAGAGCTTAAAGGACGATACCATGTCCGAGAGTAACCCCCTCGTCGTCATCTCGACCGCGAGCCCCTATAAGTTCCCGCAGGACGTCCTGTACGCCCTCACGGGAAACGATGTAAAGGATTCCTTCAAGGGGGTCAAGCGCATCCATCTGCTCACCGCGATGAAGGTGCCCGAGCCCATCAAGGCGGTGCGCTATAAGGCCATCCGCTTCAAGACGACGGTCTCACCCGAAAAGATGTTTGACGAGGTCATGAAGTTCATCGGCTAAAGAGAGTGAAAGGCGGGGCGACCCGCCTTTTTTGCGCCCTTTTGAGCAATTTCCGCACAATTTTCACGCAAGCGGCACATGACGTCTTGCATTTTGCGTCGGAGTATGGTATAATGGACGATAGGGGCATCTCCCCATGATTGCCGCATGAGGCGGCGGAGGACAGACCATGGAACAGGCGGAAGGAAAGAAGGTCATCTATTCGGCGATCCAGCCGAGCGGCAACCTCACGATCGGGAACTATGTCGGCGCCGTGCGCAACTGGCTCACCCTGCAGAGGGAGTATGAGTGCTACTTCGCCATCGCGGACATGCACGCCATCACGGTGAAACTCGTGCCCGCCGAGCTGAGACGGCACACGCTGGAGCTCGCGGCCCTCTATCTCGCCTGCGGCATCGACCCCGCGCAGTGTGCCCTCTATGTGCAGTCCCACGTCCCCGCCCACGCCGAGCTTTGCTGGGTGCTCAACACGGTGACCTATGTGGGGGAGGCCTCCCGCATGACCCAATTCAAGGACAAGAGCCGCAGACATTCGGACAATGTGAATATGGGGCTCATGGACTATCCCGTCCTCATGGCGGCGGATATCCTCCTCTATGGGGCGAACTATGTCCCCGTGGGCGCAGACCAGAAACAGCATGTGGAGCTCGCCCGCGACCTCGCCGAGCGCTTCAATTCGCGCTACGGGGAGACCTTTACGGTGCCCGAGCCCCTCATCCCGAAGGGGGGTGCACGCATCGCCTCCCTGCAGGACCCCGAGCGCAAGATGTCCAAGTCGGACACCAATCCCGGGGCCTCCGTCTTCCTCTCCGATGACCGCGACACCATCCTCAGGAAATTCCGCCGCGCCGTCACGGACAGCGACAACCGCATCGTCTTCTCGGAGGACAAGCCGGGGATCTCCAACCTGCTCTCCATCTATTGCGCATTCAAGGGCTGTACCATGTCCGAAGCAGAGGCATCGTTTGCGGGCATGGGGTATGGAGAATTTAAGCTCGCCGTGGGGGAGACGGTCGCCGATGTCCTCGCCCCCGTGCAGGCGCGCCAGAGGGAGCTCCTCGCCGAGAAAAAGGAGCTCGCCGCCCTGCTCGAAGCGGGCAGGGAGCGCGCCTTCTATACCTCGCGCAAGACACTCTCAAAGGTCTACCGCAAGGTGGGCTTCTATCAGGGATAAGATGTTCGGATACGTTCAGTACGATTTGCCCAACCTCTGTGTAAAGGACCTCATGCTCTACAGGGCGCTCTACTGCGGGCTGTGCAAGGGCATTGCGGCCTCGTCGGGGCAGCTCGCGCGCACGGGGCTCTCCTACGACATCACCTTCCTCTCCGCCCTCCTCCACAACATGATGGGGGTGGATATCGTCATCGAGCAGCAAAACTGTTTCGAGCACGCCATCCGCAAGCGGCCCATCGCAAAGGTCGACGCCCTCACCGAGGAACTCGGCGCGCTCAATACCCTGCTCGTCTACCACAAGCTCTCCGACGATACTGCCGACGAGGGCAAGGGAGGGGGGAAGCGCCTCCTCTTCCGCGGGGGATACCGCCGTGCCAAGGCGCGCTTTCCCGCACTCGAGGAGACGGTCTCCCGCTACCTCTCCCGTCAGGGGGAATGCGAACGGGGAAAGGAGGCCTCCTTTGACCGTGCGGCAGAGCCCTCCGCACTCTTTCTGAGGGAGCTTGGAGAGCACTTTCTCGCGGACATGGGTACCCCCGATGCGCTCGGGCTCTTCTATGACATCGGGAAATGGATCTACCTCGTCGATGCCGCCGACGACTACGAAAAGGACGGAAAGAAGGGCAGCTACAATCCATTTGTCTGTGCTTATGGAAAGGGGACGCGGCAGGACCTCTCCGAGAGGCATGGGGAAGAGCTCGCCTTCCTCTTCGACACCCTCTTCTATTCCATGCGCGAGCACCTCGCGGGGGTGACATTTCACTTTAACCGCGACCTCACCGACAACGTTATCCTGCGCGGGATCCCCCTCGAGACGATGCGCGTACTCAAGGGCGAGCCGCGGAGAGAGATGTCGGTCAAGGTCTGAAAATCGCATATGGGGTCGGAAAATCCCCATATTTCGTAAAAAGGAGCAGTATGAAGGAAAGTTATGAACTCTTCGGCCTGGGGGAAGATGCGTCGCTCGAAGAAGTCGAGGCGCGCTACAGGGAACTCAAGGCAAAGTACGACGAGGAGAAGTGGCAGGACGGCGAGGCGGGCAATGCCGCCGCGCGCATGCTCGAGAAGTTGGAGGCGGCGCACGAGGACATCCTCGCTTCCCGCCGCGAAAAGCAGCAGGATGACCGCTCCGCCTTCGACGAGGTGAGTAATGCCATCCGAAGCGGCGACCTCGGGCGGGCGCAGACCCTCCTCGACGCCTTCAATGAGCGGGACGCCGAGTGGCACTACCTGCAGTCCGTCGTCTTCTATAGGAAAAATTGGATGAACGAGAGCAAGAAGCAGCTCGAGATCGCCATGCAGATGGATCCCGCAAACGGGAAATATCGCGGCGCCTACGAGAAGCTCACCGCGCGCACGGAGTTCCGCGGGCAGACGGGCGGGGCACCCAATACCAATCCCGATCCCACGCTCGACGAGGGGCAGATGGGCGGCAACCTCTGCGCAAACTGCGCAAGTTTCTGCTATACCTTCCTCTGCGCAAATTGCCTCGTCAACCTCTGCTGCCGCTGCCACTGACGCCATGGAGAAGAAAAATTTCGAGATCGCGCTCTCGGGCATCGCCTGTGCCGTCGTCGCGCTCTCGCTGACATTGGGCGTCTATGTGGACTTCATGCTGGCGTCGGGATACCTGCTCGCGGCATTTGCCGTCATGGTGCCCCTGTCGAAGGGACACGTGCGGGGCGCCTTTCTCGCCTTTCTCGGCGGGACCCTCCTCGCCTTCCTCTTCGGCGCCTTCGCCATCTATGAGCTTCTGCCCTTCGCCGCCTTCTTCGGGCTGCATCCCATCGCAAATCATCTCGAGCGGCGCTTTCTGAAGAAGCCGTGGCAGCGCATCCTGAGTTTCTTCGTCAAGGCGGTCTGGTTCGACCTCGCCATGTGGCTGATGTGGGGCTGCGTGCTCGTGCCCATCTTCGGCGTCGATTCGGCGAGATGGTACCCCTTTGTGATGGAATATTTCTACTATGTACTCTTTCTCGGCGGGACGGCGGTATTCTTCGTCTATGACCGCCTGATCATCCTCTGCCAACGTTCGGCGGACCTCGCCATACGGCGCATCGGGAGGTAACACCATGGATAAAAACGAGATCGTCACCGTGACCGCGGAGAACCTCGGGACACAGGGAGAAGGGATCGCCCATCTGGGCGACCTCGTGCTGTTTGTGCCCTTTCTCCTCCCCGGGGAGCGGGCCGATGTCAGGATCTTGAAGAGGAAGGACCGCATCGCCTACGGAAAGATAGAGGAAGTCTTGGCGCCCGCGGAGGAGAGGGTGCGGCCGCGGTGCAAGGCATTCGGCAGATGCGGCGGATGCCGCCTCCAGCATATGCGCTACCGCGAACAGCTCCGCTATAAGACCGAGCTCGTGCGCACGACCCTCAGAAAGCTCGCCGATATCACCTTCCCCGTCTCTCCCTGCGAGCGCAGCGACCGTGAATACGGCTACCGCAACAAACTTCAGCTCCCCGTGGGGCGGAGAAACGGGCAGAATGTCATCGGATTTTACGCCGAGCGCTCCCACCGCATCGTCCCCACCGACGAGTGTCCCATCCATCCCGCATGGGCAGGCGCGGTCATCTCGGCGCTCACAAAGTTTATGGAGACCTGCGGGCTCGACGGATACGACGAGGAGAGCGGCACGGGCGTCATCCGCCATATCGTGGTGCGCGAACTGCGCAAGCGCTATCTCGTCACCCTCGTCGTGACCGAGGAGGTAAAGGGCATCGACTACTTCGTCCATCTCCTCGACGCCATCTTTCCCGAATATTCCCTCTTCCTCAACTTCAATACCGAGAGGACCAATGTCGTCTTCGGCGAGCGCTTTGTCACGATAAAGGGCCCTGCGAGCTACGAATGCACGGACATGGGTATCTCCTTTGAGGCGGGGCCCAATACCTTCGTGCAGGTCAATGACGGCGTGCGCGAGAAGATGTATCAGCAGGCCGCCGAACTCGTGGGGGAGGGTCCCGTCATCGACTGCTATGCGGGCGGCGGACTCCTTACCGCCCTCTTTGCGAAGAGATGCGCGCGGGCGTACGGCATCGAAGAGGTCGCCGAGGCGAGCGCATGCGCCGACCGCCTGAAGGTGCGCAACGGCCTTGAGAACATGGAAAATATCTGCGGAAGGGTGGAGGACTGCCTTTCTCCCCTGCTCGCGCGGGAGAGGGAGGCCTCTCTCGTGCTCGATCCGCCCCGTGCGGGACTTGCGCGGAGCGTCGTGAGGGAGATCCTCGCCGCGCATCCGAAGAAGATCGTCATGATCTCCTGCAATCCCTCCACACTGGCGCGCGATCTCGGCCTCCTCACGGGCACCCTCGCCGAAGATGAGACGGGAGAGCTCAGGAAGACGAAAGAGGAGGGGGGCATGTACGAGATCGGGCTCATCCAACCCTATGACATGTTTCCTCAGACACGGCACATAGAGACCTTGGTCCTGTTGTCCGAAAGAGAGCGATAAGCCGCATTCGAGCGCCGTTTGTGCTTGCCTATCGAAGGAATTTACAGATACAGAAGGAAATCCTTTTTATACTTTTATGAACGGAGACAGAAGAAACGATGCCGATGCGGCTCCGCCAGAAGGCAATGAAGAAGCCGTAGCATGGGGAAATGTCCGTACAATACTGTTGAATTTCACAGGATTTCCTATATATATATAATGGAAGAGAACTGACGGGAGAGATTTATGTGGATCATCTGGCTGATCGGAACGGTTGCGGTGCTGCTCGTCGCGGGCGGCATCGCGCTTCTTATTTTTCTCCGCATGCGAAAGAGGGGCGGGGAAGAGGCCTTTGCGCTCTCCGACCGTCCCGCCGTCCTCATTGAGGCAGTCACCGAGGCTGAATTCGAAAAAAGCGGCGCCGTCGAGAGCCCCGGGAAGGCCCTCTTCGGGGCGATCGGAACGGCTCTTCCCGTCGCGGCGCAGGCCTTTTCGAGCGCTTCGGACCTCGCGGGCGGCGGCGTCTACCGTATCGTCATCCCAAAGGGTGCGCAGCTTGCGGAGCCGCAGGGAGGCGCCCTCCGCGCCTTCTTCCGTGAGGGAGGGGAGCAGGCCGCCGAGCTCACAAAAGTCAATGTCGCCCTGCCCGCCCTGCTCGACCTCGCCGCCGTCGCCGTGCGGCAGCTCTACCTCATTCAGATCAACCGTGAGATGAAGGCCATCCGCAGATCTTTGGACGAGCTCTCGAGTTTTCATGAAGAGGAACTCTTCGGAAAAGTTCTCGCCCTCATCGTGCAGATACATACCATGTCCGAGACCGAGGTGCAAAATTGCCGCGGCGAGGAGCGTCAGAGGATGCTCATCCGCCTCGACGGACTGCAGCAGGAGACCATCGCCCTTCTGGGGCAGGCGAACCTCACACTGAAGCGGGAGACCGCGTCCGTCCTCTCCGATTACAGGGAATACGAACGGAAGGTCGCCGCGGTGCAGCGCACCTTTTTCCTCCGCAATGCCCTCTACGAGGTACTGTCCTCCGTCTGCGACTTCCGGTATGCCCTCCGCGCGGGAGAGATCTCTGTCGCGCAGAGCCGCGCCGTCCTCAGGCTCTACACCGCGCAATGCCTCGAGGCGCAGGAGAGCCTCGCCGCCTGGCATGCGGGGTGTGCCGAAAAGCTCGGCATTGACCTCGGAAACCGCCTGAGGAAGAGAAAAGGCCTCGACCGCGCGAAGACCTTTTTCCCAGCCCTCTTCAAAAAGGAGAAAAAGTTTCGCCCGCTCGACGAGGGCATGGCGCAGACCATAGAGGAGCAGATGGGCTGGCAGCCCCCCGCGAGCCGTCCCGATCTCTATGGGCGGGACACCGAGCTCTATGTCAGAGACGGGAAAGTCTATCTCCTGCCCGAAGAGGCATCGTGAAAAATGTCGGATTTCGGTTGAAAGTGTTTAGAAACGCGCAAACTGTGTGATATAATAGTGAATTATTCATTTTGATCACAGGAGGGGACCGCTATGGGCAAAGATTCCATAAAAATTTTATCCGTCATCCCCATGCGTACGCAGGTCGTATATCCCTATGCCCCCATAGGATTCGACGTGGGCAGAGGGATATCTCTCGCCGCTCTCGAGCGCTCCATGCTCGACGAGGGCTATATCTTTATCGTCCGCCAGAAGGAGGACAAGGACCTTCCCGGGACGGACGACCTCTGCTCCGTGGGAGTCGTGGCACAGATCCGCCAGCGCACCCGCCTTCCGGGCGACCGCGTACGCGTGATCGCACAGGGGCTCTACCGAGCCCGCGCGCGGTACTACCGCACCGAGGGAGACGCCATCGTCGCCACGACCGAGCCCGTAGAGGCCGTGCACGGGGACCCCATCCTCGAGGAGGCGCATTTCCGTACCGTAAAGGAGCTCCTCACGTCCATGACAGAGGGTAATCCCAAGCTCGCCAAGGACCTCGACGAGGCGATCGCAAATGTCGGAGATGTCGAGCAGTGCATCCTCATCGCCGCCAACGGGCTGAGCATCAAGGATGACGTCAAGCAGCGCATCCTCGAGACCGAAGATATCCTCACGCAGCTCCGCGACCTCGAGGTGCAGATTGCGACCGATGTGGAGCTCGCAAAGCTTCGGCGGAAGATCTCGGAGGACGTCAAGAAAAATATCGACAAGTCGCAGAAGGAGTACTATCTCCGCGAACAGCTCAAGGCCATCCATGCCGAACTCGGCGAGGACCTCGCGGAAAACGACAAGCTGCGGGAGCGCATCCTCGCAAAACACCTCCCCAAGGACGTGGAAGAAAAGGCGCTCGCCGAGCTTACCCGCATGGAAAAGATGCCTGCCTCGTCTCCCGAATATACCGTCCTCCGCAACTATGCGGACTGGGTGCTCGACCTTCCGTGGACGGAGGAGACGGAGGACACGGAGGACCTGCACGACGTGGAGCGCGTGCTCGAGGAGGACCACTACGGGCTCGAAAAGATAAAGGAGCGTGTGGTGGAGTATCTCGCCGTCCTCAAGCTCACGGGTGAGTTGAAGGCGCCCATCCTCTGCCTCGTCGGCCCGCCCGGCGTGGGCAAGACGAGCATCGCCAAGTCCATCGCCCGCGCGCTCGGCAGGAAATTTGTCCGCATGAGCCTCGGCGGGCTCAAGGATGAGGCGGAGATCCGCGGCCATCGCCGTACCTACATCGGGGCAATGCCCGGGCGCATCCTCTATGAGATGAAGAACGCGGGCTCCCGCAATCCCGTCTTCCTCCTCGACGAGGTGGACAAGATCTCGCAGGACCTGCGCGGCGACCCCGCCGACGCCCTCCTCGAGGTGCTCGACCCCGAGCAGAACTCCACCTTCCGCGACCGCTATCTCGAGATGCCCTATGACCTGAGCCATGTGCTCTTCATCGCGACCGCAAATACCCTCGATACCATCCCCATGCCCCTCAGAGACCGCATGGAGATCATAGAGCTCTCGGGCTACACGCCGCAGGAGAAAGAGGAGATCGCCACGCGCTACCTCATCCCCAAAAAGCGCAAGGAAAACGGGCTCAAGGAGGAGGACCTCCACATCACCGCGGGGGCGCTCTCCGCCATCATCGACGGCTATACCATGGAGGCGGGCGTCAGGACGCTCGAGCGCACCATAGGCACCGTGTGCAGAAAGGCGGCGGTGCGCATTGCGAAGGGGGAGGCTTCGGGAAAGATCACCGTGACGCGCACCAACCTCGCAAGTTTTCTCGGCGCCAAGCGCTTCTCGCAGGATGCGGACATGCTCTCGCGCGACGAAGTGGGCATGGCGACGGGGCTCGCCTGGACGGCGGTGGGGGGCACCACGCTCACCATCGAGGTCTCTGCCATGCACGGCAAGGGCGAGATCCTGCTCACGGGCAAGCTCGGCGACGTCATGAAGGAATCGGCCCGCGCCGCCATCACCTATATCCGCTCCCATGCCGCGGACTACGGCATCGACGGGGAAGAATTCGAGAAGCGGGACGTGCATATCCACGTGCCCGAGGGCGCCATTCCCAAGGACGGTCCCTCTGCGGGCATCACCATGGCGACGGCCATCCTCTCCGCCTTCACGGGCAAGCCCGTGCGGCGCGACGTGGCGATGACGGGCGAGATCACCCTGCGCGGCAAGGTGCTCCCCATCGGCGGGCTGAAAGAGAAGGCCCTCGCCGCCTCCCGCATCGGCATCCGCGACATCATCATCCCCGAGGACAATCGCAAGGACGTCGAGGAGATCCCCGAGGTCATCAGAAAGGGGCTCAACTTTATCTATGTGAGCGAAGTCGGCGAAGTCTTCCGTACCGCCGTCAGAGGGCTGTGATATGCGCATCGAACACGCCGTCTATGTGACCTCCGCCGCGTCGGAGAAACAGTTTATCCGCCCCGAAAAGCCCATGATCGCGGTGTGCGGCAGGTCCAATGCGGGCAAGTCCACCCTCATCAACCTGCTCGCGGGGCAGAAGCGCCTCGCCCGCACGAGCGCCGCACCGGGCCGCACCCGCCTCGTCAACTATTTCGACTTCGGGCCCTTCCTCCTCGCCGACCTCCCGGGGTATGGCTATGCCGCCGTCTCCAAGGAGGAAAAGTTGAAATGGGGTCGGCTTTTGGACGCATTTTTCGCGAAGAAGGAAGATATCGCGCATGTCCTCCTCCTCTCCGATATCCGCCGCGACCCCTCCGAAGACGACTTCACGATGGTGGAGTTTCTCAATTACCACATTCTCCCCTTCACCGTCCTCGCGACCAAGGCGGACAAGCTCTCGCGCATGCGGGCAAAGGAGCGCGTGCGGGCGGTGGCGAATGCCTACGGACTTGGCGAGGGAAATGTGATCGCCGTCTCGGGCCTCTCGGGCCTCGGCAAAGAGGAGCTCCTCGGGCTCATCGAAAGGAGAATTTCCCAAGCAGAATAAAGAAAACTCCCGTACCGCTGTGGTACGGGAATTTTTTACTCGTCCGACGGTCTCCCGTGGCCGTCTCCGAAGCCGAGGGAGATGAGGATCGCGCGGTTGACCTTGGACATGGTGGCCTCGGAGAGCTCCCCGATGCGCGACATGAGCCGCCTCTTGTCGATGGTGCGCAGCTGCTCCAAAAGGATCACGGAGTCCTTTCTGAGCCCGAAGGCCTGCGGCAGTTCGATGTGCGTGGGAAGGCGCGCCTTGTGGATCTTGCTCGTCACGGCGGCGGCTATCACGGTGGGGGAGTACTTATTGCCCGTGTCGTTCTGGACGACGAGCACGGGACGGATCCCTCCCTGCTCGCTCCCCACCACGGGGGAGAGGTCGGCATAATAGAGTTCTCCGCGCTTTACCGTCATAATTTTCTCCTTGGTGAGCCCTTCCCGCTATCATACTATGTATCGGGATCCTCACTTTGCTCACCCGCACATAGTGTTGCCTCGGCGGCCGCCTTTTATACCTCCCCGCTCTCCCTGCCTTCCGCGGAAAATCGCGGAATTTCCCCTCAGGCGCTTGCAAAAGCCCGCGAACTGTGCTATCATAATAGGGTAAGGAGGCAAAAAGCATGGATTGCATTTCCCGCGTGACGGAGGATCTCCTCTTTCTCGGCGTAAACGACAGAAAACTCTCCCTCTTCGAGAGTGCCTATCCCGTTCCCCGCGGCATCTCGTATAACTCCTATCTCCTCCGAGACGAAAAAAAGGTGCTCTTCGACACCGTAGACGCCGCCTTTTGGGAGCCCTTCTATGAAAATCTTGAGGCGGCCCTCGCGGGGGATGCGCTCGATGTCATCGTCGTCCATCACATGGAGCCCGACCACTCGGCCTGTCTCATCCGCCTTTTGGAGCGCTATCCCGAGGCAGAGCTCGTCGCCACGCAGAAGACGGTGCAGATGATTTCGAACTTCTTTTCCGTCACGCCGAAAAACGTGCATGTCGTGAAAGAGGGGGATACCATGTCCGTGGGTAAGCACTCCATTCGCTTCCTCATGGCGCCCATGGTGCACTGGCCCGAGGTGATGATGAGCTATCTTCCCGACCTCGGCGTGCTCTTTTCCGCAGATGCTTTCGGGACCTTCGGCGCACTCGGCGGGTCCATCTTTGCCGACGAAAGCGCCTTTGCGCGCGACTATTTGGACGAGGCGCGGCGGTACTATTTCAACATCGTGGGAAAATACGGCGTGCAGGTGCAGAGCGTGCTCAAAAAGGCGGCTGGGCTCAAAATTTCCTGCCTCTGCCCGTTGCATGGGCCCGTCTGGCGGAAGGACATCGGGTGGTTTCTCGACAAGTACGACTTCTGGAGCCGCTATCTCCCCGAGGAGCGGGGGGTAGTCGTCTTCTATGCCTCCGTCTACGGCCACACGCAAAATGCCGCCGAGATCCTGGCGCGCCGCCTCGCCGAGCAGGCGATCCCCGTGAAGATCTACGATGTTTCCCACACCCATGTGTCCATTTTACTCGCGGAGGCCTTCCGCTATTCCCACCTCGTCTTCTGCGCTGCGACCTATAATAACGGCATCTTCGTCTCCATGGAGAACTTCCTCGCCGACCTCAGGGCGCATTTTATGCAGAAGCGGAAATATGCCCTCGTCGAGTGCGGCAGCTGGGCGCCGCAGGCGGGCGGGCTCATGGAAAAGGAGCTTGCCGCCATGAAGGACATGGAAAAGCTCGGGGAGACCGTGACGGTGCTCTCTTCCGTGCGGGAGGAGTCGCGCGCAGCGCTCGGAAAACTCATCGATGCGATCGCCGGGGAATTCCTCGGCAACGAATAAAAATTTTCAAAGGAGGCGCTCTATGGCAAAGTATGTCTGCACAGTCTGCGGCTACGAGTACGATGAAGCGGCGGGAGATCCCGACAACGGGATCGCGCCCGGCACGAAGTGGGAAGATATTCCCGACGACTTCACCTGCCCGCTCTGCGGCGTCGGCAAGGAAGAGTTCGAAGAGGCGTAAAGCCGAAATCTCCGCAAAGAAATCGAGGACCCCTCCTCGGTTTTTTTGTAAGAGAGGGGACCGCGCATCCGCTTTTTATTTTTTGCATGTATGCACTTGACAAGCGGGCATAAAAAGGGGTAAAATAGGAAGCGTAGGGATCTGTGAAGATATGGAAGAAGACATCTTGACCGCCGTCGCCAAGGCAGAGAGTGAGGCGGCGGAAATTCAGAAAAAGGCGGACGAAGAGGCCGCCGCGATCCTCAGAGAGGCGGAAAAGCGGGCCATGGAACTCACCAAGGCCTCTGAGACGGCATGCGCCGAGCTCGCCGCCTCCCTCGTCGCACAGGCACAGGAGGAGTCCGAGAGCGCCTATTCGGCAGCCCTCGCTGCGGCAAAGAAGGAGGCTTCGGAAGATGCCGACAGCCGCCTTCAGCACATCGGGGCGGAGGTCGCCGCCGTCGTGGGGAGGGTCTCCAAGTGATCGTAGGGATGCGAAAACTGCATCTCGCCGTCCTCTCCTATGACCGCGACAGGGTCCTCGACGCGCTCGGCCGCACGCAGGCCGCTGAGATCGGGGAAGTCGAAGCGGACGCTCCCGCCCTCAAGTCGGACAGGGAGGAACTTTCGGCCGCCCTCGCCGCGCTTGAGGAGACGCTCGCCGCGATCTCTTCTTTTGCCCCCGAGACCAAGGAGGGCGCGGCCGCCCTCAAGGACGGGTTTGCGGTCTCCTACTCCGAATTCGTCGCCGCGAAGGACTATCGCCCGCGGGCGGAGGAGCTCATCGAGAGGGTAAAGGCCCTCACCGAGAAGCGTGCGGAGGCGGACAGGGAGACGGCACGGCTCGCGCAGGAGATCTCTGCGGCGAAGCCCTATGCTGCCTCCGCGGTAAGATTTTCCGATCGTCACGACACGGCCCACACGGCGGTGCGCTACGGCCTCGTGGGAGCAGCGGCGTGGGACCTCCTGAAAGGGGAGCTCGATGGGCTCCCTCTCACCGCATACGAGGCTACCATGTCCGCGAATGGGGTCCTCCTTCTCGCGGTATGTCATAGGGACGACCTCACGGGGCTGGAAACGGCGCTCGCGGGGGCGTCCTTTTCCGCATGTCCCTACACTGGGGAGATGACGGGCGAGGAGCTCCTTTCCTCCCTCACGGAGAAGCAAAACGCCGCGCGGGCGAAAAAAGAGGAGGCGGAGCGTGCGCTCACGGATCTCCTGCCCGAGGTGCGCCCGCTCAAGGTCTACTGCGACTACGTGGGCTTCGAGCTCGAGAAGGCGGAGGCCTCCGAAAAGATGCAGGCCACCCAGCACGTCGTCTTCATGAAGGCATTTGTGCCGACGGACGGCGAGGCGCGTGTCAGGGAGGAGCTCGAGGGGCTCGGCATCCCCCTCTTCTATGAGTTCTCCGACCCCGACGAGGACGAGGAGATCCCGACCCGCCTCAAAAACAATGCGGTCATCGAAAATTTCGAAGTCGTCACCAATATGTACTCCGTGCCGAATGCCCGCGAGCTCGACCCCAACCCCGTCATGGCATTTTTCTACAGCCTCTTTTTGGGCTTCATCATGGCGGACATGGGGTATGGCATTGCGATGGCGGTGGGCGGATATCTTCTTTGGAAAAAGGCAAAGGGGGGCGTGAGGAGCATCGCGGGCGTCTTTGCGGTCTCGGGGATCTCCACCTTCCTGTGGGGCATCCTCTTCAACTCCCTCTTCGGGATACGGGTCCTGCCCTTCACGGTCATGCCCGACGCTCAGACCGAGATGTATTCGCTCGCGGGCATCGCCCTACCGAGCATCCTCATCATCGCCCTTCTCCTCGGCATCCTGCAGATCATGGTAGGATATGTGTGCAAATTCGCACAGTGCGTCCATCACGGTCGGCCGTGGGACGGCGTCTTTGAGGGGCTCACTTGGGCGGCATTTTCCCTCGGCGCGGAGCTCGCGGTCATAGGTCTTGTGGAGGAATTTTCCCTCCCCGTCCTCACGATGGTGGGCGGCATCCTGGCGGGGGTCTCCCTCTTGGCCGCAGTCCTGACGGCGGGCAGGAAGCAGAAGTTCCTCGGAAAGATCACAAAGGGGTTCGGTGCGCTCTACGGGCTCATCAACTACTTCACCGATGTCCTGAGCTATATCCGCCTCTACGGGCTCATGCTGACGGGCGCGGTCATCGCACAGGTCGTCTCCGACTATTCCCTGCAATTCCTCACCTCGGGGTCCTTCCTCGTCGTGCTGGGGGCCATTCTCATGGTCGTGGGGCATGTCTTTAACCTCGCGATCAGCCTGCTCGGCGCCTATATCCACACGGCGCGCCTGCAGTATGTCGAGTTCTTCGGAAGATTTTACGAGGGGGAGGGCAGGCTCTTCGAACCGCTCGGCTCCCGTGCGAGATATATCACCTTGGAGCCCGCGCCCCGCGCGGGCACCTCGCCGCAGAGAGAAGCGGCTTGAACGAGAAAAAAACGGAGGTTTTTTGATATGTATTCTACCGGTTATGTGATCGCAGTCCTCGGGATCGCGCTGTGCGTGGTCCTCTGCGGCGTCGGCTCGGGAGTCGGCCTCTACAAGACCGCGAGCGCGACGGCGGGCGTCCTCAGCGAGAACCCCAAAAAGTTCGGCAAGCTCATCGTCCTGATGCTCCTTCCCGCGACGCAGGGCCTCTACGGCTTCCTCATCGCCATCATCGCGGCGTCCACCAAGCTCCCGCCCCTTCTCACGGCGGAGGCGGCGACGGCGCAGGGCTGGGCCATCTTCGCGGCCTGCTTGCCCATGGCGATCTCGGGCTTCATCTCGGCATTTTTCCAGGCGAAGGCCTCGGTCAACTGCATCTATGCCGCGGCCAAGCAGGACCTCGGCTTCACAGTGGCAATGGGCCCCGCCATGATCGAGTTCTATGCCCTCCTCGGCATGGTCATCTCCATCATCATCGTCCTCGGGATCTGAAGTATGGGAAGAGATGATTTGGTTGCGCGCATTCTCTCCGATGCGCAGGCGTCGGCCGAGGAGACCGTTCGTGCCGCGAGGGCGCGTGCGGAGGAGATCCTCGCCGCCGCAGAGGCGCAGTGCAAGAGAGAGCGCGAAGAGACCGAGCGGGAGGCCGAAGAGCAGGGGAAGCGCATCCGCGACGGAAAGGCGGCCATGGCGCGTCTCGACAGTGCCAAGATCCGTCTCGCCGAGAGGCGGCGCGTCCTCGATGCCGTCTATCTGCGCGCACTCGCCGCCCTCCTCTGCCTCGAGCGCCGCGAGGCGGTCTCGCTCTCCGAGCGCCTCCTCAGGGAGTATGCAGAAGAGGGCGATGAGATCGTATTTTCCAAGGAATTTCCCTACTGCGGGGAGGTCGCAAAGCTTTCCGTTGCAGTTCAAAAGAAGCTCACCGTGAGCGAGGAGCGCCCCGACCTCGGCGGCGGCTTCGTGCTGCGCGG
The DNA here is from genome assembly GCA_947597925.1 of uncultured Clostridia bacterium. GTDB lineage: Bacteria > Bacillota > Clostridia > Christensenellales > Borkfalkiaceae > Gallimonas. The sequence goes on from CANQFA010000006.1 coordinate 73,325, forward strand.
CAAGACCTCCGACAAGGACGTGTCTTACAGGGCACTTCTGGCGGCGGACAGGGAGGCGCATCAGGCGGAGATCGCGCGTGCGCTCTTCGGAGACCACTGAATGGGATACGGCACCGACTATACAAACGGCGTGATCGCCGTAAGAGAGAGAAAGCTTTTGGGCGACAAGCTCTTCCGCCTTCCCGAGATGACGGCAGAGGAGGTCCTCCGCACGCTCGCCGAAAACGGATTCGGCGCGGGTGAGGATCCCGTGACGGAGGAGGAGAGGGCGCTCGACAGCTTTATCCGCGAATATGCCTCCACGGAGGCGGACAGGGCGTACTTCCTCCTTCCGCGCGACTATCACAACCTCAAGACGCTCTATAAGGCGGGGAGGTTGGGCATCGATCCCGCACTCATGCTCGCACCCGAGGGCCTTCATTCCCGCGAAGAGCTCGAAAAGATGCTCGAGACGGACCCACCCGAACTCGGGGAGGATGCGACGGGGGCGCAGATCGGCGCGGCATTTGACCGCGCGATGTACAGGGCGCTCTTCTCCGCCGCAAAGTATCGACCCGACCTCAAAAAACTTCTCCGCATGCGCGTGGACATGACCAATCTCCTGACCGCATGCCGCACGGAGGACGAGGCGCTTGCGCGGGAGCTCTTCCTTGCGGGCGGGACCTTGAAGGAGGAGACCCTCCTGAAGATCTTCTCGGAGGAGAGAGAAGGGGCACTCGCGGGGACGGGATATGAGGCATTTTATGCGGCATGCCTTGCCGCGGGCAAACCTCCCTTCACCGAGGCGGAGCGCCTCCTCGCGAGCTTCGAGGAGCGGGCCTACTTCGGGCGCCGCTTCGGGCTGGAAGGCAGAGATCCCTTCCTCTATTATGTCTTCCGCCGCCGCGCGGAGATCGCAAATGTGCGCACGGTCCTCGTCTCGCTCAGGGCGGGGGTCCCGCCGCAGGAGATCGTAAAGAGACTCAGCGGGGTGAAATGATGCAGGGAAAAATGGCGGTCGTCGGCTCGGCCGAGACCATTACGGTATTTCAGGCGGCGGGGGTGGAGGCATTTCCCGTCACCGACGAGAAGAGTGCGCGGGAGACCCTCCGCAGGGTCGCACACGACTTTCCCGTCGTCTTCCTCTCGGAGGAATACGCAGGGCCGCTCAAGGACCTTCTGCGGCGCTTCGACGAGGAGGCATACCCCGTGGTACTGCCCATCCCGACGGGGAAGGCGGCGGGCTACGGCGAAGAATTTCTGAGGGACACCATGGAGCGCGCACTCGGCGTCGACATCCTGTTCCGTAAATAGCGCTTTCGCATCGAGAAGGAGCGATATGACAAAGATCGGTAAAACTGTAAAAATTTCGGGCCCGCTCATCGTCGCCGAAGGCATGGCGGACGCCAAGCTCTACGACGTCGTCCATGTCTCGGACAAGAAGCTGGTCGGCGAGATCATAGAGCTGAGGGGGGACAGGGCCTCCATTCAGGTCTATGAGGAGACCTCGGGCTTAGGTCCCGGGGAAGATGTCGTCTCCACGGGCGAGCCGCTCTCCGCAGAGCTCGCGCCGGGGCTCCTCACGGGCATCTTCGACGGCATCCAGCGCCCCCTCACGACCCTTCACTTCAAGTACGGGAGCCGTATCTCGCGCGGCGTCTCCGTCAATTCTCTGAGCCGTGACAAGAAATGGCACTTCACGCCCAAAATGAAGGCGGGAGATGATGCCGAAGAGGGAGATATCCTCGGCGTCGTGCAGGAGACGGAGATCATAGAGCACCGCATCCTCGTCCCCAACGGTGTAAAGGGCAAAGTGCTCTCCATCGAGGAGGGCGACTTCACCATCACCGACTCCGTCGCAAAGATCGGGACGGAGAAGGGGGAAGTTTCCGTCTGCATGCTCCGCAAATGGCCCGTCCGCAAGGGGAGACCGTACCGCGAGAAGTTCTCGCCCGATGCTCCCATGGTGACGGGGCAGCGCGTCATCGACACCCTCTTTCCCATTGCACGCGGCGGCGTCGCGGCCGTCCCCGGGCCCTTCGGCAGCGGCAAGACGGTCGTCCAGCACCAGCTCGCCAAGTGGGCAGATGCCGACATCATCGTCTATGTCGGTTGCGGCGAGCGCGGAAACGAGATGACGGACGTGCTGAATGAATTTCCCGCCCTCAAGGACCCCAAGACGGGGGAGCCCCTCATGAAGAGGACGGTGCTCATCGCCAATACTTCGGATATGCCCGTGGCGGCGCGCGAGGCGTCCATCTATACGGGCATCACGATCGCGGAATATTACCGTGACATGGGGTACCATGTCGCGATCATGGCGGACTCCACCTCCCGCTGGGCAGAGGCGCTGCGCGAGATGAGCGGCCGCCTCGAAGAGATGCCCGGCGACGAGGGATATCCCGCCTATCTCGCGAGCCGTCTCGCGGAATTTTACGAGCGTGCGGGCATCGTGCGCCTCCTCGGCAGGGAGGAGAGGACGGGGTCCGTCACCGCCATCGGCGCAGTCTCGCCCCCCGGCGGCGACCTCTCCGAGCCCGTCTCACAGGCGACGCTGCGCATCGTAAAGGTCTTCTGGGGGCTCTCGGCCTCCCTCGCCTACAAGCGGCATTTTCCCGCGATCGACTGGCTCATCAGCTATTCGCTCTACGCGGACAAGATGAAGGGCTGGTATGATAAAAACGTCGGCAAGGGATTTTTCAAGTACCGCCAATTCGCCATGACGACGCTGCAGGAGGAGGCCTCGCTCGATGAGATCGTCCGTCTCGTCGGCATGGACGCCCTCTCCTCGCACGACCGCCTCATCATGGAGACGGCAAAGATGATCCGCGAGGACTATCTGCACCAGAATGCCTTCCACGAGGTGGATACCTATACCTCTCTCAGAAAGCAGCTCCTCATGCTGCTCACGATCTACGAATTTTACACGCTCTCGGAGGAGGCCGTGTCGCGCTTTGTCGCCCTCGACGACATCCTCGCCTGCCCCTTTATGGAGAAGATCGGACGGGCGAAATATATCGAGGAGAGCGGGCTCGATGCCTTCGACGAACTCATCGGGGAGATGAGCGCGCAGCTGAAGGCGCTCTCCGAAGGAGGAGAAGGGGATGTTTAAGGAATACAAGACGATCAGAGAGGTCGTGGGACCCCTCATGCTCGTGGAGGGCGTAGAGGGGGTGACTTACAATGAACTCGTCGAGATCGCCTGCGAAGGCGGCGAAGTGCGGCGGGGAAAGGTCCTCGAGGTGGACCGCGACAGGGCGGTCGTCCAGCTCTTCGAGTCCTCGCAGGGGCTCAGGATCTCGACGGCGAAGGCGCGCTTTTTGGGGCACGCCCAGCAGCTTGCCGTGTCAAAGGAGATGCTCGGCCGCGTCTTCGACGGCATGGGCAATCCCCGCGACGGCGGCGCTCCCGTCATCCCCGAGGCCATGCTCGACATCAACGGCGAGCCCATCAATCCCGCCGCGAGGGACTATCCCAATGAGTTCATCCAGACGGGCGTCTCCGCCATCGACGGGCTGAATACCCTCGTTCGCGGGCAGAAGCTCCCCGTCTTCTCCATGAGCGGCCTTCCGCATGCCGAACTTGCGGCGCAGATCGCGCGGCAGGCAAAGGTGCGCGGGTCGGAGGGCGGCTTTGCCGTCGTCTTCGCCGCCATCGGCATCACCTTTGAAGAGGCGCAGTACTTCATTGACGATTTCCGCAGGACGGGCGCCATTGAGCGGACGGTGCTCTTTACCAATCTCGCCGACGACCCCGCGGTCGAGCGCATCGCCACGCCGCGCATCGCCCTCACCTGCGCCGAATATCTCGCCTTCACGTGCGGCATGCATGTCCTCGTCATCATGACGGACATCACCAATTACGCCGAAGCTCTCCGCGAAGTCTCCGCGGCGCGCAGGGAGATCCCCGGGAGGAGGGGGTACCCGGGCTATCTCTACACCGACCTTGCCTCCCTCTATGAGCGGGCGGGCAGGATCCGCGGCTCGGAGGGCTCCATCACTCAGATCCCCATCCTCACCATGCCCGAGGACGACAAGACCCATCCTATCCCCGACCTCACGGGGTACATCACCGAGGGGCAGATCATCCTCTCGCGCGAGCTCTATAAGCGGGGTGTCAATCCGCCCATCGACGTGCTGCCCTCTCTCTCCCGCCTCAAGGACAAGGGGATCGGGGACGGCAAGACGCGGGAGGACCACGCCGACACGATGAATCAGCTCTTCGCGGCCTATGCGCGCGGGAAGGAGAGCAAGGAACTCTCCGCCATCCTCGGCGAGGCTGCCCTCTCCGAGACGGATAAGCTCTACGCGAAGTTCGCCGAGGCCTTTGAGGCGGAGTACATCAATCAGGGCTTTGAGACGGACAGGACGGTGGAGGAGACCCTCGACCTCGGGTGGAAACTTCTGAAGATCCTGCCGAAGGGCGAGCTCAAGCGCATCCGCACGGCGTATATCGAGAAGTACATGAAGGAATGATATAAACAGGCCATCCATGTCCGCAACGAGATATCACTTACGGACATGGTACGCCTCTTTTCTATGAGACATGGTCCCATCAAATGGACCACACAGACAGGATATGGCAAGACTCAACGTAAATCCCACACGCATGGAGCTCAAAAAGCTCAAGGCGCGCCTTTCGACGGCGGTGCGGGGGCACAAGCTCCTCAAGGACAAGTCGGACGAGATGGTGCGCCGCTTTACCCTCCTTCTCCGCGAAGACAAGCGCCTCCGCGACGAGGTGGAGGGCGATCTCGCACGGGCGATGAAGCAGTTTGCGCTCGCGGGGGCCCTCACGCCCTCCTATGTGCAGGCGGCGGCCTTTTCCATGCCCGCCGCGACGGTCGGTGCGGACTGCGGGACGGAGAACGTGATGGGGGTGGAGGTCCCTAAGATCTCCCTCACGGAGAGCGAACATTCCGCCGCCCTCCCTTATGCCTTCTCCGAGATCACGAGCGAAGCGGACGACTCGGTGCGCATGGTCTCCGCACTCCTGCCCAAGCTCCTCCGACTCGCCGAGGTGGAAAAGGCGGTGCGCCTCCTCTCCTATGAGATCGAGCGGAACAAGCGCCGCGTCAACGCCCTCGAATATGTCATGATCCCGCAGCTCGAGGAGACGATCAAGTACATCCGCAACAAGCTTGACGAAAACGAGCGCGCCGCCATCGTCCGCCTCATGAAGGTAAAATCGCTCTCCTGACAATTTGAAAACAAAAGCTCCCGACGGATCCCGTCGGGAGCTTTTTGCATGAGGTTTTATCGGAAGTCGCAGTCCTCGGCATGGTCGTTGATGACGCCCACCCCCTGCAGATAGGAGTAGACGATCGTCGGGCCGACGAACTTGAAGCCGCGCCGCCTGAGCTCGGCACTGACCTTTTCCGAGAGCGCGTCCCTTGCGGGCATGTCGCGAAGGTCCTTCAGGTGATGGTCTATCGTCTCCCCGCCCGTGAGGCTGCGGAGGAAGGCATCGAAGGAGCCGAACTCTTCCTGTACGCGGAGGAAGGCGCGCGCATTCGTGACGGCGGCTCCTATCTTCGCGCGGTTTCTTATGATGCCGCTGTCCTGCATGAGCGCCGCGATCTTCTCCTCGCCGTAACCCGCCACGACCGCGGGATCGAACCCGTCGAAGGCCTTTCGGAAATTTTCCTCCTTTTCGAGGATGAGATTCCAGCTGACCCCCGCCTGCATGCCCTCTAAGATGAGCATGGCGAAGAGCTCGCCGTCCCGATGCTCGGGCTTGCACCACCGCGTGTCGTGATAGCGAAGGGCCGCCGCCGTGACGTGCCCCGCCGTACAGAAATTGCACCGTCTCTTTTCCATGCTTTGATTATACCACGTCTCCCCGAAAAAATCAACCCCCGAAATCCCGCTCTTCCCTCCCTGCAATATGCAAGATGAAAATCCGGAAAGACCCCGTTTTTCCGATATGGGGTCGAAAAAACGGGGTCTTCGGGGAAATTTTTCCGCTACAGGCTCTTCAGGAACTCCACGAGGAGGCTCTTTTGCCGAGGGGTCAGGTTGGACATGGCGGCAGCCTCCTCCGTGTCGCCGCCTGCATTGAAGAAGTCGCGCATGGAGATCCCGAGCGCATCGCAGATGAGCTGCAGATGCCCGACGGTGATATCCGCCTCCCCAAGCTCCACGCGGCGCAGATGCGTCTGTGATACGCCTGCCCACTCCGCTTTTGCAACCCGCGAAATTGACCCGCAATTCGTTTTTGACGAAGAAAAATCCAAAGCAGCAGGTGAATTTACAGCGGAATACGACAGTGTGGTTTTAAGGGACAAGACGTTTGACTTGGATGACCTCAACCGCCGTTTGGGATTGCGGAAAACAAATTAACTTCTTTGACTCGCCCAAAGGTGTATTCCGATATTAAATTAAGATTTTCCCTGATTCCCTATGGAATACGCCCTCTTGTTCGGATTTTTTCGTGGGGTCAGGTGGGTCAGTTTTTTGTGGCGGTGAGGAAAAACATCCCAAGCATGATGAAATATTTCCCCGCCATGTAGTCGGCCTTCATCTGTTCGTGCCGCTCTCTCACCTTGGGGAGGAGGTCAAAGGCCTCGTAGTTGTCGAAATAGGAGGCGCTGTCCGCGGACCAGAGGTCGGGATTGAAGTAGAGATCCCAGAGCTCCTCGCGGTATTTCCCGCCGAAGTCCACGGAGGTGATCGCCGAGGAGAGCACGTCTACCGTGCAAAATCCCGCATTCTTCAGCATGGCGGGAAGCTTGCGCGCGGTGTTTCTGTCTCCCGACTCCTTGGAGTGTTCCCAGATATAGAAGCAGTCATCGAAGAACTGCGACGCGGGATAGGCGACATTCACGCCGTCGTCCTCATCCTGGATAAAGAGGGTGCCCTCGGGACTGAGCAGCATGTAGAGATTTTTGAGGAGCTCCTCCGTCTTCCCGAGGTGGAGCAGTACGGCGGAGATGTGGATGATGTCGAATCCGAGGATATTGTGCCGCTGCATGCGCGAGAAGATCTGGCGGAAGAAGTCCTCGGAGGTGACATCGCAGCAGAAGAACTCGGTGTTTTCCGCGGCATTGGCATTGGCGGTCTCAATGGCCTCTGCGTTGCTGTCCACGCCGATGAGGAAGCGGAAGTTGCTCTCTTCGAAGCGGAGGAGGACATTTTCCCCCGTGTCGCAGCCGATATCGAGGACGGCGGGGGAGGGGTACTTCGGGAAGATGCGCTCGAGGTGGCGGATGGCGTATTCATTGAGATAGCGGTTCTGCTCCTTGAGACGGATCTTCTCGACCTCCTTTTCGGTGGAATAGGTGCTCTGCAGGTGCTCGTCTGCCTTGAGCTCGATGCTCGCCTGTTCGAAGATGGCGAGGACGAGGCTCTCGGTATCATGATATTTCTCGGCGTAGAGCCAGTTCAGGCTCCCCAAGAAGAGATTGATGATCTCCTGATTCTCCTCGGTGAGGGGTTCCAGCACGACGGGGATGATGTCGTAAGAGGGGTCCTTTTTCTGCTGAAAGATGGCGCGGGCGATCTCGTTGCGCACCATGAGGGAGGAGACGCTCTCATTGGACAGAAAGATCACGAAGTCATTGGAATTATTGATAGCCTGGTTGATCTCCTCGATGAAGTGCTGCTTGCTGTCACGGAGCTGAAACCAGCAGGAGACCCCATAAAATTTTATTGTGGCGACGATCTTTTCCACCTTGTCCTTGTTGGCATTGGAGTAGGAGATGAAGATATCCGTTTTTTCCGGCATGGCACTACCTCGAAAATGTCTTTCGCCTTGTATTATATCACTTCCCGCTCCGAAGTTCAAGACTTTTTCGCAGATCCCGCATGGTCAATTTTCCATACATAAAAATACAAAACTCCCCCGTGCAATGCCGCACGGGGGAGGGGAGAGGACAAACTCAGTCGATCACGCAGATGGACTGTTCGGGTTCGTCGTCCCGAAATTGGCTCCTGTAGATCTGATACCTGATGAGGGAGACGGAGGTGATGATGACGACCGCGAGGGCGATCACGCCGAGTCCCGTAAAGAGAACGATCTTTTTCAACTTACTCATGTCAGACTTCCTCCTGTTTTTCGGATTTTGTGTCGGGCAAGAAGGCCATGACCACCCAGAGGAGGCACAGGCCGCTGATGGCGACGTCTACATCGATCAGCAGCGTCTTCCACCATTTCCACGATTCTATGGAAGCGGTCTGAATGACCTGGGACTCCGTGTCGGGATTCTCATTGTACTCCTTGTTGAGATATTGGCTCCGCAGCCAGGTGTAGAGCACGTGGTGCACGGCTTCCTTCATCTGATGCTGCAGCCTCGGCGAGCCGTTTTCATTGTACTGGAAGCTGACCTGCGAATTGAGTTTCGTGTTCATGCCGAGGTCGCCGCCCGCGCGCAGTTGATGGTCGATGGACATGTAGCCGCCCGTATTTGCCCAGTCGGTGATGATGCTTCCGCGGAAGCCCCATTCTCCGCGCACGACACCCGTGATCGCCGCCTCGGAGCCGCCGCTGTACACCGCGCCGATGCGGTTGAAGGAGGTCATGATGCCGAGCGCGCCGCCCTGCTCAATGGCCATCTGGAAGGGCTTGAAGTAGATCTCGCGGAGGGCCTGCTCGGTGGTGAAAGTGAAGCCCTCCACCTTGTTCGTCTCCGATTCATTGAGACAGAAGTGCTTGATGTAGCAATATCTCCCGCCCTTGTTGAGCCCCTTGACCGCATTTGCGAGGATGGTGCCCGAGATGAAGGGATCTTCGGAATAATATTCCCAGTTTCTTCCGCCCACGGGGGTGCGGTGGATGTTGGTGCCCCAGCCCCACAGGCCGTTGATGCCGACTGCCGACATGTCCTTTGCGAAGGAGAGGCCGAAGTCCTGCACGAGTTCCTTATTCCACGTCTGCGCGATAACCACGGCGGAGGGGTATCCCGTGCCGCGGGGCGCATCCTGATAGTAGCACTTGATCTGCGCGGGACCGTCGAGTTCGGGGCAGCTCGGCTTGCCGACGGAGG
>CANQFA010000007.1 GCA_947597925.1 uncultured Clostridia bacterium
CTCTTTTGGGCTACCCCCGCGCTTCTGCTCGTGCAGACAATCGTCATCATCCTGTCCCTGCTCTGACAACTTAATAAATCTACAAGGAGGAAACAATATCGGTTAAACAATAATGGGAAGAAAGCGCAAGAACACCACGGGAATCCCCGACTATGAAATCGACTCGCTGGCGCGAGCATTACTGCCTGCAATCCAAAAGTTATTTGAAACGGAAGAAGGAAAGAGAGATTTTGAAGCATGGCAAGCCGAGCGGCGGGAAAAACAACTGAATAATAAAAAATCGAAGAATATATCCCATTGAAACAACATAGGGATCCGCCGAGAATATGGCGGCAAGGGTTATCGTTTATAAATCCCGAATGACAAAAACGATGCGGCGGACAAAGATACTTTGTCCGCCGCTATTTTTATTTCTTGAAGAAAATGATAAATCCGAACCCGTCGCCAACAGGCACTACAAGGTTCGGATTATTATCATTTGGTACTCCCGACGGGAATCGAACCCATAATTAGCCCTTAGGAGGGGCTTGTTATATCCATTTAACTACGGAAGCAAAGCGTGCCTCGATCGGCACGTCATTATCATAGCGCATTTGCGGGAAAAAGGCAAGCGTTTTCGAAGTAAAATTTTTCGCGCCTTTTCAGACCGCATTCGGACAAAATGGCCCTTTTTCGGACCCCATTCCCCTATTTCAGGTAATCGCCAATCTCGCGGGAGGTCAAGATCTCCGCAAAGATCGCGCTCACGGGGTCGGTATCCGCCTCCTCGATGCGACCTTCGGACACGAGCTTGGAGAGCGCGGGTGAGACGGGGATGCGCGCCGTGCGGGGAATATGATAGGCGGCCGCGAGTTCCTCTGCCTTGCTCGGGCCGAAGATCTCGTGCGCCTTCCCACAGTCGGGGCAGGTAAAATAGCTCATGTTCTCGGCAAGACCCAAGACAGGCAGAGACATCATCTCCGCCATGCCGACCGCCTTCTTCACGATCATCTCCACGAGTTCATGGGGCGTGGTGACGATGACGACGCCCGACAGCGGGATGCTCTGGAAGACGGTGAGGGGCACATCGCCCGTTCCCGGCGGCATGTCGATGAAGAGAAGGTCGAGGTCGCCCCACAGGACATCGGTCCAGAACTGCAGCGCGGCGCCCGCGATGAGCGCTCCCCTCCAGATCACGGGGTCCTCCTCGTGCTCGAGCAGGGAATTCATGGAGATGAGCTTTATCCCGCTCCTCGTCTCCACGGGCAGGATGCCGTCCTCAGCGCCGAGTGCCCGCGTCTGCACGCCGAAGGCCTTCGGAACAGAAGGGCCCGTCACGTCGGCATCGAGAATGCCCACCTTGAGCCCCGCCGCCCGCGCGCGCACTGCGAGGAGGGAGGTCACGAGAGATTTTCCCACGCCCCCCTTTCCGCTCGCCACAGCCACCACGCGGCGGATATGCGTCCCCTTATGGGGTGCCTTGATGAGAGAAGTTTTGCTCCGCGTGCCGCATTCGCTCTGGCATGTGGAGCAGTCATGTCCGCAATTTGCCATATGTTCCTCCGTAGGACCTCTTACATTGTACCACTTTCTCGGGGAGATGACAATCTTTTCCCCGTGGGAAATTTGGCCGATGGGCAAGAAATTTTCCTTCCGACGCAAAAACGCTTGCAAAATCTTCGGAGATAGGATATACTATCCTTGCTGTGATAGGCGGGGAGTTAGCGGTGCCCTGTATCTGCAATCCGCTATAGCAGAGCCGAACGCTTTTCTCGGTATGATCTATGGGAGGCTGCGCGCAGTAAGAGGTGTTGATCGCAAGGTCTCATGCAACGTACGCCCGCGAACCGTGTCAGGGTAGGGATACAGCAGCACTAAACGGTGCCGTGCGTGTGCCATGAGGAAGCTTTGCGGGAGCTGTCTGCTGCGTTCCCGCTTCGGTAGGTCATAACAAAAAAAGCCCTCACAGTTTTTTTGCCCAAACTTCCCTCTCCGCGTCTTCTTGCGGGGAGGGTGATTTTTTATCCTTCGTCGACTTCGGCGATGCGCATGTATTCGCGGAGGGGGTATGTCCCGTCGTGTGCCTCTCCGAAGAAGGTGCGCGAGAGGTCCCCTCCCGTCACCCGCACGATGCCCGCCCGAAGCAGCATCTCCGCGAGTTCCTCCCGCTCGCCCTCGCCGCAGAGGAGGCCGCAGGTCTGCAGATACCCCCTCTGCCCCTTGAGCGCGCGCACGATCTCATGGCGGGAAAGGGGCTTCACCCAGATGTTGCGGAAGGTATACGAGAGTTCGAGGCGGGGCTCTCTCTTCACGACGACGGACACGCCGCCGCCCGAGAAGATGCGCTCGGCATTCCCCTCCAATCTGTCGCAGAGGAGGTTGACCGTATTGCGCCCGCGCATGGCAGGATCGGCAGGGCCGCGCGCCGCGCTTTCCTCCTGCAGGATGCCGAAGAAGCGTTCCCCGAAGGAGAGGACCTCCCCCATGTCCTCGCCGTCATAGAAGATGCCCTGACAGGAGGAACAGAGGAGCTGCTCGGTGGCCGCGATATGGCGGGCGAGCGTCCTGAGCTGTCCGTCGGTGGCCGCGGGGGTCGCATAGGCGAAGGAGAGCTTATGCCCCCACGGGATGATCTTTGTGTTGATGTCCGCGAGATCTCGTGCGGCGCGCTGGGCGGCATCCCCTCCCCATACCACCACGCCGTCCGCGAGGTGCGCGAGCCTTCGGAGGGTCTCCGTCTCTGTGGAGGGCACGTCGAAGACATAGAGATAGTCGGCGAGAAGGGCATCTTCCTCGATGAGGTCGGAGAGGAGCTTTACGGAGAGCCCGCTGTCGCCCGAGGGAAGTTTCAGGATATTGATATTGCCCGCGAGGAGCCCCTCTGCTACCGAATAGGCCGGGAGCCCGTCGACATTGCCCGCCGCCACATGGAGGAGGACGCCGAGCGGGACATAGCTTCTCCGCGTGCCCGAGGCGAGAGGCGGAAGCGCCGTGTGGTCCTTCCCGAGCTCGATCTCGCACTTATAGCGCAGCACCTCGGCAGAAAACGCCCGTACCATGTCCGCATAGCGGGCGTAGGAAATGCCGAAAGATGCCAGAAGCGGACGCGCGAGACTGTCGTATTTTCCCTCCTTCGCGCGGCGGTACATCCTGTCGCAGGCGGCGATGACCCGCTCCGCATTTAGACGCGGCGACGAGGTGAGCGTGTCGAGGAGGTCGCCCTCCAGCCGCCCGATGAGTTTCCCCTGCATGGCGTCGGGATAGAGTTTTCCGCGATATAGGATCATACTTCCCCCTTCAGGAGCTCTTCGGCGCCCTGTGCGCAGGTGACGAGGTCGACCCCCACCCGCCCCACGATCTCCAGCCAGGGCGAGGTGCAGCCGCACGGGCAGGCCTCCTCATGTAAGATGCCGATGTCGTCGGTGAGCACGCTCGTGAGGGGCATGCTCGAGATGGCGGGCGTCAGGAGATTCACGAGGCCCAATTTCCCATACCCGAGCGGGGCGAGCGTGTCGACGTCGCGGATGATCACTCTGCCGTACACGGGCACATGAAAGTGGTGGGCACGGCAGTCGGTATAGAGGATGGGATGCTCGACCGCGCCGAAAAACTCCACCACATGGTCGCGGTCCACCCCCAAGACCTCCTCGGTGAGGGCGTAAAAGGCCTCCTTGTCCACCCTCTCGGCATAAAATTGCTTCCAGCCGCCGCCGAGGCAGACAAGCGACCCCTTGGGAAGTCTGACTTTCAGCCCCTCCTCCTTCATCTCCCTGAGGAGAAAATAGGTATAGGCGGGAAAACCCATGGTGCGCACGGGAAGGTGCCCCTTTTCGTATTTCTCGAGCGCGCGCTTGATGCGGCCGAGGTCGAGACGATATTCGCCGTCTGCCCATTCGAGGGCATAGACCCGCGACATGGCGGGGGCAAAGAAGGTGAAGCCATAAGCCGACTTCGCCGCGCCGAGGCTCTGCCCGCGCCTCGGATGATAGCCGAGGATCACATAGCGCGTGGGCCGCACGGACCATAACTTATGGTAGTTTGCGATGCGGACGACCATCTTGAGCTCCCGCCACAGCGTCTTCAGGTCGAATCCGACGAGGGACTTCTTGCCGCCCGTGCCACTCGAGGTCACCTTCAGGAGCATCTTCTTTTCCCCGACCGAGAGGAGGCGGTTGCGCTTGAGGTAGAGGGTGGGCAGGACGGGAAGGCGCGCGAGGTCCTCCGCGGTCTTCAGCTCCTCGGGTGAGAAGTTTGCCTCTTCGAGGATGGCGCGGTAGGCGGGGCAGCGGGCGATATGATGGCGCACATTCTCGGCGACCGCCTCGACAAAGAGCTTGTCGCTCCCCGCGGTGTCATATGGTTTCTTCCACGAAAAGAGTTTCCCCGTCTTGGACATGGTACCCCCATAAATTGCGCCCGACCTCTCGGTCGGGCGCACATCTTTATTTCATGAACGCAAGGAATGCCTTGTAATTGCTGTAGAGGTCGGCCTTGGAGATGACCTCCCACGGGGCGTGCATGGAGATGACGGGCACGCCGAGGTCCACAGTGTCAATATTGAGCTGGGCGACAAATTTCGCGACCGTGCCGCCGCCGCCCGCATCCACCTTGCCGAGTTCGGCGGTCTGCCATACGACGCCAGCATCCGCGAACATCTTCCTGACTTCTCCCACGAACTCCGCGCTCGCGTCGTTGGAACCGCTCTTGCCGCGTGCGCCCGTGAACTTGCACATGGCGGTGCCACAGGAGATCATGGCGGAATTCTTCTTCTCGTAGACGCCCGCGAAGTTGGGGTCATATGCCGCCGTCACATCGGAGGAGAGGCACTTGGAGGCGGCGCGCACCTTGCGGAAGTTGGCGCCGAGGGCGATGGAGATCTCCTCCATGAGGTCCTCGTAGACCTTGCACTGGATGCCCGTGGTCCCCTCGCTTCCGATCTCTTCCTTGTCGACGAGCATGGCGAGCACGGTGTGCTCGGATTCCCCGTTTACGACCGCCGTGAGCGCGGGATAGGCGCAGACCCTGTCATCGTGCCCATAGGCGCCGATGAGTGCGCGGTCGAAGCCCACGTCGCGCGCCCCGAAGGCGGGCACGGCGCAGAGCTCGGCGGAGAGGAAATCTTCCTCGCACATGCCATAGTCGCGGTTGAGCACGGAGAGGACGGAGAGCTTGACCTTTTCGGAGACCTCTTCGTCGGCATAGGGAAGTCCGCCCACGAGGACATTGAGCTGCTCGCCGTCGATGAACTTATTTGCTGTCGCGCCCATCTGCTCCCCGCCGAGATGGGGCAGGAGGTCGTCGATATAGAAGACGGGATCGCCCGCCGCTTCGCCCACCTTGACCGTGACCTTGCTCCCGTCGGCGAGCACGACCGTGCCGTGCAGGGCGAGGGGAATGGCCGTCCACTGGTATTTCTTGATGCCGCCGTAGTAGTGCGTCTTGAGATAGGCCATGCCGCTGTCTTCATAGAGCGGATTCTGCTTGATGTCGATGCGCGGGGCGTCGATATGGGAGGCGATGATGCGGAACCCGTCCTTTTCGGGATTCTTCGTGCCCACGCGGAAGACGACCACGGACTTGCCGCGGTTGATGAAGTAGCGCTTGTCGCCCGCCCTGAGCCTGTCGCCGAAGCGGTACTCCGTGAAGCCCGCCTCCTTCGCGATCTCCACGGCGGCTTCGCAGGCCTCGCGCTCCGTCTTGGCGGCGTCGAGGAAGGCCTTGTATCCCTCCGCGTAGATAAACATGGCGTCCCGCTCGTCCTTGGACGCGACTTCGAAATAGTTCTTCTTCCGATAGACGAGCTCATCGGAAAGCTGCTGACCTTTGCTCTTTTCCATAGTCTTGTTCCTCACCGTTTATTTTTTCTACATTATACCATGTTATGCGCAAAAAGGCAAGAACTTTGACGGGATTTCGGAAAGCTCCGCCTCCTCGAAAGGGGAAAAGTCTTGCGGCAAAATTCATATGCCGCATGGGACATCTTTTGCATATGTGCCCCGAAACAGACGGGGTGATTTCGGACATGGGTGCCTCGTTTCACATATGTAATAAAATAAAGATGCGCCATATGTGCTCCCGCTCTCCCGAAAATTTTTCTCTCCCCCACGCAATTTTCCGCAAAAAAAGGACACCCTGCGGGGTGCCCTGATCTCTGTGAGGCGGAGCTCAGACGAGCTCGATGATCGCCGACTCGGCGGCGTCGCCGCGGCGCTGGCCGAGGAGGTAGATGCGGGTGTACCCACCGCCCTGTCCGACCTCTTCCTTGCGCTGTGCATACTTGGGAGCAAGCTCATTGAAGATCTTCTCCATGAGCGGATGCTGCACCTTGCCCTTGCGGCCCTTGTAGTCCTTCTTGCTCTCGCCGAACTCTTTGATCTCCTGAAGGTCATAGGTCTTCGCCATGATGGCGCGGCGGGCGGCAAGCTTCTTGGGGCCGTCCTTATAGGCCTTGGTCTTGATCTCTTTGCCCTTCTTGTCCTTTGCGATGACCTCGATCTCCACGACGTCCTCGTAGGAGTTGATGGCCTTCGTAAGCAGCTTCTCGACGTAGGGCTGGAGCTCCTTCGCCCGAGCCGCCGTCGTTTCAAGTTTTCCGTACCAAAGGAGCTGGGACGCCTGGTTGCGAAGTATTGCAAGGCGCTGCTCCGTCGTTCTGCCCAATTTACCCGGCATGGTTTAATCCTCCTTTTTTTCGAGCGAAAGACCGTACGCTTCGAGTTTTTGAATGACTTCGTCGAGGGACTTCTTGCCGAGGTTTCTCACCTTCAGCATGTCTTCCTCTGTCTTTCTGATGAGGTCTTCCACGGTGTGAATGTTCGCTCTCTTCAAGCAGTTGTAGGAACGGACGGAGAAGTCCATATCCTCGATCTTCATGGAGAGAATCTGCTGCTGCTTGTCGTCGTCCGTCTTGACGAGGATATCCATGTCCTTGATGGTATCCGACAGGTTGACAAACAGACTGATGTGATCCTGCATGATCTTCGCGGCGAGGGAGACGATCTCCTTCCCCGAGAAGGTTCCGTTCGTCCATACCTCAATGGTAAGACGATCGTAGTCGATGTTCTGCCCGACGCGAGCGGGCTCCACATTGTAGTTGACCTTTTTGACGGGCGTGTAGATGGAATCGATGGGAATATAATCGATCTGGGGCTGCTTGTTGTCCTTGGCGGGGTGATACCCGCGGCCGCGCCCGATGGTTATCTCCATGTCGATCTTTCCGCCCTCGTCGATCGTACAGATGTACTGATCGGAGTTGATGATCTCCACCTCCGCATCCTGCGAGATGTCCGCCGCCGTGATGACCGCGGGGCCCTCCTTCGTGAGGCGCAGGACTTTGGTGTAATCTTTGTCGGTGATCCTCGTCTTGATGGCAAGAAGTTTGAGGTTTAAGATGATTTCGGTAACGTCTTCCTTGACTCCCGGTATGGAGGAGAACTCGTGCTTCACGTTCCCGTCCATAAACTTGATCCCTTGCGCGGCAGCGCCGGGAAGCGCCGACAGCAGAATTCTTCTCAGACAGTTGCCTATCGTAAGACCGAAACCCTTTTCGAGCGGCTCGACGACGACCTTTGCATAGCTCTTGTCCTCGTTTTCCGTGACCTCGATCTTGGGCATATCCATTTCGATCATATGCTACCTCCTATTCGGTAATGGATTACTTGGAGTACAACTCGACGATCATGTGCTCTGCGATCTGGCTGTCGACGTCCTCTCTCTCGGGGAGCGCCAAGATCTTTCCCTCGAGCTTTTCGGGGTCAAATTCGAGCCACTTGGGCATATTCGCGACCTTCATGGTCTTGACCTGCTCGAAGAACTTATTGTTCTTGCGGTTTTCCTTGACCGCGATGACATCGCCCACCTTCACGATATAGGAAGGCACGGTGACGGTCTTGCCGTTGACCATGAGGTGCGCGTGGTTGACGAGCTGACGCGCCTGCGAACGCGAGACGCCGATGCCCATACGGAATACCACGTTGTCGAGTCTCCTCTCGAGGAGGGAGAGCATGTTTTCACCCGTGATCCCCTTCTTGCGCTCTGCGATCTCGTAGTACTTGCGGAACTGACCCTCAAGCACGCCGTAGATGCGCTTCGTCTTCTGCTTCTCACGGAGCTGGAGCCCGTACTCGGAGACCTTTCTCCTCATTGCGGAGGGAGCTTTTCCGGGGGGCGTGGGGCGCTTGTTGAAGGGGCACTTCTCGGTATAGCACTTGTCGCCCTTCAGGAAGAGCTTACCGCCCTCTCTTCTGCAAAGCTTGCATTTTGCTTCTCTGTAAACAGCCATATTCTACCCCTCCTTAAACTCTTCTGCGCTTGGGCGGACGGCAGCCGTTGTGCGCGATGGGCGATACATCGGAGATGAGCGTCACCTCGAGATCGCAGTTCGCGAGCGCACGGATCGCCGATTCACGGCCCGCGCCGGGACCCTTCACATACACTTCGACGGAGCGGAGCCCATGCTCCTTCGCCGCCTTTGCCGCCGTCTCCGCTGCCATCTGTGCGGCAAACGGAGTCCCCTTACGGGAGCCGCGGTACTTGAGCGCGCCCGCGCTCGACCACGAGATGACGTTTCCGCTCATGTCCGTAATGGTGACGATGGTATTGTTGAAGGTGGATTGGATATGCACCTGTCCTTTGTCGACCTTCTTGATCTCTCTGCGCTTGCGCGAGACCGTCGTTTTCTTCTGACCAGCCATATTCCAACCTCCTTACTTCTTCTTGTTCGCGACCGTACGGCGCGGGCCCTTGCGGGTACGCGCGTTGCGCTTGGTGCTCTGTCCTCTGACGGGGAGCCCCTTTCTGTGGCGCACGCCGCGGTAGCATCCGATCTCCATCAGACGCTTGATGTTCAGGGAAACTTGTCCCCTCAGTTCGCCCTCCACGGTGAGGTGGTGGTCGATGTATTCTCTCAACTTGGATACGGCGTTTTCATCGAGGTCCTTGACGCGGGTATTGGGGTCAATGCCCGTCGCGGCAAGGATCTGCTTGCTCGTCGTAAGACCGATCCCGTAAATGTAGGTGAGACCGATCTCGACCCGCTTCTCTCTCGGTAAATCCACACCGGCAATACGTGCCATGTAACTTGTAACCTCCGTTCTCTGGGTAAAAATTATAGGGTATATATCGTCCGTACGCCTGCGGCTCCGCAGTGGAAAATGCGCGCCGCTTTGGCCACGGGAATTTTCGAGCTCACGAATGCCCGCAGGCTCCGTGATCCGTTTTAAGCGCAAAGCAAGCCGACTCCCCGCCCCTTGCGGTGCGGAAATTCAGCTACGATGCACGAGATCCCGAGGTTGGTCCACGAGACCGTGTTTAGTATTATAACACACCGAATATCTCTGTGTCAACTGATTTTCAGCCCTGTCTTTGCTTATGGCTCTTATTTTTCGAGCAGATGACCATTACTTTTCCGTTTCTTCTGATGACTTTGCACTTGTCGCACATGGGTTTTACGGAAGGTCTGACTTTCATATTCGTTTACCTCTTGGTCGTAGATTTTGGTTGATTTGCGGCGGATGCCGCGGGCGTTCAGTTCTTGCTGCGCCAGGTGATGCGCCCTTTCGTGAGATCGTAGGGGCTCATTTCGAGCTTCACCGCGTCGCCTTCGATGATCCGTATATAATTCATACGGAGCTTTCCCGAAATGTACGCCGTTATGATATGCCCGTTTGAGAGCCGCACCTTAAAGGTCGCGTTGGGGAGCGCTTCGATGACCCGCCCCTCCGCTTCGATCACATCGTCCTTCGACATAGTTCCTCCAGATAGATCACAGCGTCAGAATTTCCACGCCGTCCTCGCGGATGACCAGGGTGTTCTCATAGTGCGCCGACGGTTTCCCGTCGAGCATATAGGCGCCCCAGCCGTCCTCCTTTATCGCAACGCGCCAGCCGCCCGCCGCGATCATGGGCTCGATGCAGATGACCGTCCCTGCCTTGAGGCGGGGACCCGTCCCCCGTTTTCCGACGTTCGGAACGGCGGGATCTTCGTGCATCTCTCTGCCGATGCCGTGCCCCGTATAGGCGCGGATGACCGAAAAGCCGTTTTCCTCGGCGTGCTTTTGTACGCGATAGCCGATGTCATAGAGCGGGCTGTCCGCCTTGAGCCCTTCGATGCCCTTGAAGAAGCACTCCTCGGTGACACGCACCAGAGCGTCCTTTTCGGGGGACACCTTTCCGATGCGGAAGGTGCGGGCGCCGTCGCCGTGGAAGCCGTTTTTGTAGGCACACAGGTCGACGGAGACGATATCGCCCTCCTCGATGACCCGATCGTCGGGAATGCCGTGGACGACAGTCTCATTGACGGAGACGCACGCAGAGGCGGGATATCCGCTGTAGCCGAGACAGCTCGGCTCGGCGCCGCTCGCCTTGATGAAGTCATAGACGAGGGTATCTACCTCTTTGGTCGTCATGCCGGCGCGGATGCGCTCGCCCACGAACTGTAGACAGTCACGGACGATGGCGCACGGTTCGCGCATGAGCGCTATCTCCCGTTCGCTCTTTACGAAGATCATGCGAGGAGCTTGTCGAGCGCCGCCTTCACGTCTTCGAAGAGGACTTCGGCGGGCGCCTCCGTCCCCGTGACGTTGAGGAGGATGCCCCTCTTTTCATAGTAGTCGATGAGGGGCGCGGTCTGCTCGTTGTAGACCGCAAGGCGGGATGCGACCGTCTCGGGATTGTCGTCTGCTCTCTGATAGAGCTCGCCGCCGCAGCGCGCGCACACGGTCTTTCCGCCGAGGGTGGAGACATGATAGCTCTCCCCGCACTCCCTGCACACCCGTCTGCCGCACAGGCGGTCCAGAAGGAGCTTGTGGTCGATATTGATATTCACCACGCCGTCGATCTCCGCGAAGCGGTCGAGTTCCTGCGCCTGAAAGAGGTTGCGGGGGAACCCGTCGAGGAGATATCCTCTCGTGCAGTCCGCCCAGGTGAGGCGGTCCTTGACGATGTCGCAGGTCACTTCGTCGGGTACGAGCTCGCCCTTGTCGATGTAGGACTTGGCAAGCTTGCCGATCTCGGTCCCGTTCTTGATGTTCGCACGGAAGATATCTCCCGTGGAGATGTGCACGATCCCGTAGCGGTCGGCGATCTTGGTGGCCTGAGTGCCCTTTCCTGCGCCCGGGGCGCCGAGAAGAATCAAATTCATGAAAACTCCTTATTCTCCCCCCTGTCCCCGCGAAAGTGCGGAGACAGGAGGAAACTCGGTTACTTCAAAAATCCCTTATACGTCTTCATCATGATCTGCGACTGCAGCTGCTTGTCAAACTCCAGTGCGACCGAGACGACGATGAGGATACCCGTCGTGGAGAACACGTTTACGAGGTTCTGCGTGCCGCCGCCCACCACAGCCGTCCAGCTGAAGAGGATGGAGGGGATAAACGCGACCAACGTAAGGAAGATGGCTCCGAAGAGGGTGATGCGCTTGTTGATCTTGCTGAGGTATGCCGCGGTCGGCTTGCCGGGACGGATGCCCTGTATGAAGCCGCCGTTGCTCTGGATCTGCTTGGACACGTCCTCGGGGTCGAACTGGATCTGCGCATAGAAAAATGCAAATGCGAAGATGAGGAGTGCAAGCGCGACCGAGTAGATGACTCGCCCGTACCATGTCGGCGAGGAACCAGAGAACCAGTTCGCGAGGCCCTCCGCCGCGGGGGTATTCCCCCAGAAGATGCTGACGATCATGGACGGGAAGGAGATGATCGCAAAGGCGAAGATGAGGGGCATGACCCCGCTTCCCGTAATCTTCATGGGAATGACGGAGCTCTGGCCGCCGTACATCTTTGTGCCGCGGACCTGCTTGGCATACTGCACGGGGATCTTCCGCTCGGCAAGGTCGACATAGACGATGACGAAGAAGATGAGCACGGACAGGACGGCGAAGAGGCCGATGGCGAGGAGGTGAATGGGACCTTCCGTAAACACGGCCTTGATCTCGTTCCAGATGGAGATGCCGCCCGTCGAGATGATACCAACGAAGATGATCAGCGAGATCCCGTTGCCGATGCCGTAGTCGGTGATGCGTTCACCCAGCCACATGACGAGCATGGCGCCCGCCGTGTACACTATGGTCATATAGATGCCCGCGAGCCACATCTGGTCAAAGAAGAGACCGGTACGGATCGCGCCCGTCGCATCGGAGACGCCTGCCGTATCCTCCGCTCTCATGGCGAAGGTGAGGATGATCCCGACGGACTGGATGATGGCGAGGATGATGGTGAGGATGCGGGTATAGAAGGTGATCTTCTTTCTGCCCTCTTCCCCCTGCTTGGACAATCTTTCGAGATAGGGAATGCCTACCGTCAGAAGTTCGATGATAATGGATGCATTGATGTAGGGGCCGATCCCGAGTGCGAACAGCGTGCCGTTTGCAAGGGCGTTGCCCGTGATGCCGCTCATGAGCGACAAGAAGTCATTGCCCGCAATCGCTTCGGAGAAGGATCCTCTCAGAAGTCCGGGTACGGGGATATAGCACCCGAGACGGAAGACGAAGAGGATGACAAGTGTCAGGAGCAGTTTCTTCCTGATATCCGGATTGCGAAAGGCATTTTTGAGAGTTTCAAACATAACTTACTCCTTTCGGGATAAAAGGCAAGTGACGGGAGTCACTCGATGACTTCCGCCGTACCGCCCGCCGCTTCGATCGCGGACTTTGCCGTCCCGGAAAATTTCTGAGCTCTCACGGTCAGGGCGACTTTGAGTTCGCCGCCGCCGAGCACTTTGAGCCCCGCATTGTTCTTGACTTCCTTCGCAAGGCCGTTGTCGAGGACGAAATCATAGTCCACCACCGTACCTGCGGGGAACTCGTTGAGCGCGGACACATTGACGATGACATAGTCCTTGCCCCACTTGTTGTGGAATCCGCGCTTGGGGATCCTACGTGCAAGCGGCATCTGGCCGCCCTCGAAGCCCGGTCTGACACCGCCGCCCGAGCGCGCCCACTGGCCCTTGTGCCCCTTTCCGCTCGTCTTGCCGAGCCCGGAGCCAATGCCTCTTCCCAGACGCTTTTTGGAGGTTCTCGCTCCCTCTGCGGGAGAAATCGTATCAATTCTCATGGCTGTCTCCTTATTCCTCCTCGACTTTGACGAGGTGCGCGACCCTCTTGATCTGTCCGCGAAGGGTGACACTGTCCTCAAATGTCTTGAAGGAGCCGATCTTTTTGAGCCCGAGGGCAGCGACCGTACCCTTTACGGCCTTGACCTCCCCGATGGGGCTCTTTACAAGCGTAACCTTGACCATATGTTCCTCCTTAGCCCACGATCTCTTCCACGGTCTTGCCGCGAAGCGCCGCGATCTCCTCGGCGGTCTTGAGTTCCGCAAGCCCCGCCACCGTTGCCTTGATGCAGTTGCCGGGGTTCTGCGTGCCGTGAGACTTGGTTCTGATATTCTTGATGCCTGCCGCTTCCATGACCGCACGGACGGGACCGCCCGCGATGACGCCGGTACCTTCGGCTGCGGGGAGCATGAGAACCGCACCCTTGCCGAACTTCCCGAGCACTTCGTGGGGGATGGTCGTGCCGACGATGGCGACACGGATCATGTTCTTCTTTGCAGCCTGCGTCGCCTTTTCAATGGCTTCGGGGACTTCCTTGGACTTCCCGGTGCCGTAGCCCACATGGCCTGCGCCGTCACCGACGACCACGAGCGCCGCAAACCGCATGTTCTTGCCGCCCTTGACCGTCTTGCTGACACGGTTGATCTCGATGAGCTTCTTGATGAGACCGTCGTCCTGTTCCTGTCTTCTTTGGGGTCTGTTATCTCTTGCCATATCCGTCCTCCCTTAGAATACCAGACCGGCTTCGCGTGCGCCGTCTGCGATTGCCTGAACGCGGCCCGTGTAGTTATATCCTCCGCGGTCGAAGACGACCGTTTCGATACCCTTTTCCTTGGCGCGCTCGCCGGCTATCTTGCCGACGATCTTGGCTGCCTGCGTCTTGGTCTTGCCCTCTACTTCGCCCTTGACCGATTTCTCGAGGGTGGAGGCGGATGCAAGCGTGACGCCGTTTACGTCGTCGATGAACTGGACGTAGATATTCTTCGAGCTCCTGTAGACGGAGAGGCGGGGACGCTCGGGCGTGCCCGAGATCGTCTTCCTGACGCGCGCATGGCGGCGCTGTCTCACCGCATTTTTATCCATTCTTGTTATCATGATTCGCGTCCTCCTTTACTTCTTACCCTTACCCGAAGTCTTGCCTTCCTTGTGCTCGACATGCTCGCCCTTATAGCGGATGCCGTAGCCGTGGTAGGGCTCGGGGATGCGGAACGCCCGAAGATCTGCGGCGACCTGCCCCACGAGGACCTTATCGATGCCCGACACGACGATCTCCGTCTGCGAGGGGCACTCGAGCTTGATCCCCTCCGGGGGAACGAAGTCGACGGGGTGGGAATAGCCGATGTTCATGACGAGCTTGTTGCCCTGCATCGCGCCCTTCCAACCGACGCCCTTGATCTCAAGCGACTTCGTGAACCCCTCCGAGACGCCCTTTACCATGTCGGCGAGGAGCGCGCGGTAGAGCCCGTGAAGCGCATTGGTCTGTTTCTGTTCGTCAAGTGCGACGACGTGGACTTCCGCGCCCTCGTTCTTGATGTCGATGTTGCCCTTTACCTCGCGGCAAAGTTCGCCCTTGGGACCCTTGACGGTGATGACGCCCTCTTCGAAAGCGACGGTGACGCCTGCGGGAACTGCGATGACCTTTTTACCGATTCTCGACATAAGTTCCCTCCTTAGTAGATATAGCAGAGCACTTCGCCGCCCACATTCTGAGCCTTCGCCTGCTTATCCGTCATGATGCCCTTATTGGTGGAGACGATGGCAATGCCGTAGCCGCCGAGCACTTTGGGCATGGTCTTTGCGCCGCTGTAGGTGCGGAGACCGGGCTTGGACACTCTCTCGAGGCCGCCGATGACCGACTTGCCGCCCGCGTACTTGAGGGTGATGACGATGATGTCCTCGTGTTCGCCCTCTTTGATCTCCACGCCCGAGACATAGCCCTCTTCGAGGAGGATATTGGCGATCGCCTTCTTCATGTTGGAAGCGGGGATCTCCACCTTCTCCTTTTTGACCATGAGCGCATTTCTGATTCTTGTGAGCATATCTGCAATGGGATCTGTCATCTCTTTGCCTCCTTACCAGCTCGACTTCTTCATGCCGGGGATGAGGCCCTTGTAGGCCAATTCCCTGAAGCAGATACGGCAGACGCCGTACTTTCTGTACACCGCGTGCGGTCTGCCGCAGATCGAACAGCGCGTATATGCTCTGGTCGAGAACTTGGGTTTCCGTTGCTGTTTATTGATCATTGATTTCTTAGCCATACTCGTCTCTCCTTACTTCTTGAAGGGCATTCCGAGCAGTCTCAGGAGCTCTCTTGCCTCTTCGTCCGTCCTCGCGGTCGTCACGATGACCACGTCCATACCCCGGATCTTTTCCACCTGATCATAGGTGATCTCAGGGAAGATGAGCTGCTCCTTGAGCCCGAGTGCGTAGTTCCCTCTGCCGTCGAATGCCTTGTCGGATACGCCGCGGAAGTCACGCACGCGCGGGAGCGCGATGGAGACGAGCTTGTCATAGAAGTCGTACATTCTCCTGCCGCGCAGCGTCACCTTGAGGCCGACATTCATGCCCTCACGGAGCTTGAAGTTTGCGACCGACTTGGTTGCCTTGCGGTAGATGGGCTTCTGGCCCGTGATCTGTGCGAGTTCCTTTTCCACGATCTGCATGGACTTCTGATTGTCCTTGATGTCGCCGAGACCGGTATTGATGACGATCTTGTCGATCTTGGGGCACTGCATGATGGAGGAATACCCGAACTTCTTCATGAGCTGAGGGACGACCTCGGTCTCATAGAGCACACGGACTCTGCTCGGTTCGGCGGGAGCTACGGGTTTCTGAGGCTCTGCTTTCTTTGCCGTTTTCTTGTCTGCCATGACTCCTTCCCTCCCCATTATTCTTCGGCTTCAGCCTTCTGGCTGCGCTTTCTGACGCGCTTTTTGGGCGCCTCTTCGGTAGCGGGCTCGGCCTTCGCGCCCTTTACCTTCTTTGCATATGCCTTGTCGAGCGAGGCACCGCAGCCCTTCGCACCGCCGTGGATGCGGACCTTCTTGCCCTCTACCACGGTGTGATAGACGCGGGTCGCCTTGCCGCATGCGGGGCACACCACTTCGACGTTGGAGACGTCGATGGGCGCCTCTTCGGTGACGATGCGGGAGGTCTCGTTTGCCTTTCTCGCCTTCTCGTGCTTGTGGACGATGGCGACGCCCTCGACAATGACCTTGTTCTCCTTGGGCAGCGTCTTGAGGACCTTCCCCTGCTTGCCCTTATATCTGCCCGTAATGACGAGCACGGTATCGTTTAACTTGATATTCATGGCTTACAGCACCTCCGGAGCGAGGGAGATGATACGCATGTAGTCCTTCTCCCTGAGTTCTCTTGCGATGGGCCCAAAGATACGAGTGCCCCTCGGCTGCTTCTGCGCATCGATGATGACGGCGGCATTGTCGTCGAAACGGATATACGTCCCATCCTGACGGCGGATGCCCTTCGAGGTCCTCACGATGACGGCCTTGATGACGTCGCCCTTCTTCACGGCGCCGCCGGGGTTGGCGGTCTTGACGCTTGCCACGATCACGTCGCCGATGTTGCCGCTCTTTCTGAAGCTGCCGCCCAGAACGCGGATGCACATGATCTCCTTTGCGCCCGAATTATCGGCTACTTTCAGTCTCGTTTGAGGTTGAATCATAACTCTCTGTGCCTCCCCTTACTTCGCCTTCTCGACGATCTCGGCGACGCGCCAATTCTTGTCCTTGGACAGCTTGCGCGTCTCCACGATGCGGACCTTGTCGCCCACACCGCACTCATTGAGCTCGTCGTGCGCCTTGAATTTCTTGGTGCGCGTGATCGTCTTCTTGTACACGGGGTGCTTGCGCTTGTCCGTGACCGCGACGACGACCGTCTTATCCATCTTATCGGAGACGACGACTCCGACTCTTTCTTTTCTCAAATTTCTTTCCATGATTGCGCCTCCTTACTTCGCCGAACGTGCGCGGATCTCTGTGTTGACTCTTGCAATATCCCGCTTGCACGAGCGGATGGAGAGAGGATTTTCGAGCTGGCCGCTTGCATGGCGGAAGCGAAGATTGAAAAGTTCGCTCTTGAGCTCCTGCAGCTTCTTCGCAAGGTCGGCATCCGTCATGGCTTTGATCTCATTCGATTTCATCACGCTTCACCGCCTATCTCCGGATTCTCGGCGGTCGTATCCGCCTTCTTGACAAACTTGCACTTAATGGGCAACTTGTGGGATGCAAGGCGCATGGCCTCGCGTGCGACGTCCTCGGGGACGCCCGCCATCTCAAAGAGCACTCTGCCCGGCTTCACCACCGCGACCCAGAACTCCACGGCGCCCTTGCCCGAACCCATACGGGCTTCGGCGGGGTGACGGGTGATGGGCTTGTGCGGGAAGATATCGATCCAGACCTGCCCGCCGCGCTTGATGAAACGGGTCATTGCGATACGGGCGGCTTCGATCTGGTTGGACTTGATCCACGCCGCCTCTTCGGCGACGAGGCCGTACTCGCCGTATGCGACGATGTTGCCCTTATGCGCGGCGCCCTTCAGGCTTCCGCGGTGCTGCTTTCTTCTCTTGACTCTCTTGGGAATTAACATCTTATTTGCCTCCTTCCGCCTTTTTCGCGGTCTTGAGGACGTCTCCCTTATAGATCCAGCACTTCACGCCGATCATACCGAACGTGGTGTGCGCTTCCGCGAACCCGTATTCGATGTCTGCGCGCAGCGTCTGCAGGGGAATGGAGCCCTCGCTGTAGTGCTCGGTGCCCGCGATCTCGCGTCCGTCGAGACGGCCCGAGACCTGCATCTTGACTCCCTTCACGCCCGCACGCATCGTCTTGCCGATGGCCTGCTTCATGGCTCTGCGGAAGGAGGTGCGCTTCTCGAGCTGCGCCGCCACATTTTCCGCGACAAGCTGGGCATCGGCATCGGGCTTCCTGATCTCGGTGACGTTGATGGCGATCTGCTTGCCCTTTACGAGCTTCGCAAGTTCCTTCTTGATGACCTCGATCTCCGCGCCTGCCTTGCCGATCAGCACGCCGGGGCGCCCCGTGTACACGGTGACGACGATCCTGCCTGCCGCACGCTCGATGGTGATGCGGGAGATGGCGGCTGCATAGTACTTCTTCTTGATGAAAGTACGGATGGTATGGTCTTCTTTGAGATAGACGCTGAACTGCTTCTTATCGGCATACCACTGCGTATCCCAAGGCTTATTGATCCCGACTCTCAATCCATGAGGATTAACTTTCTGTCCCATCAGTTATTTCCCTCCGCTCTCTTTACGTCAAGAATGACGGTAATGTGGCTCGTTCTCTTCAGAATGGCGTGCCCTCTGCCCTTGGATACGGGCTGCATGCGCTTGAGGCTGGTGCCGCCGTCCGCATAGCACTCGGCGACGAAGAGGTCGTCTCTGTCCATGCCCTGATTGTGTTCCGCATTCGCAACGGCGCTCATGAGCACCTTGCGGGTGGGAGCGGCGCCCCCATTGGGACAATTCTCGAGGATGGCCTGTGCCTCACGCACGGACTTGCCGCGGATGAGCGCGAGCACGGTGCGCACCTTGTAAGGGGAGATCCTGATATACTTTGCGACCGCGTAGGGGCGCTTGTCTCTCGCCTCTTCGATGCGTGCGGTCTTTTTCTTCATATTGCCTGCCATGTCCTTCCTCCTTACTTCGCGCCGGGTGCGGTGGTCTTCGCCGTATGGCCCTTGAAGGTTCTCGTGGGTGCGAACTCACCGAGCTTGCAGCCCACCATGTCCTCGGTAATATAGACGGGGACGTGCTTTCTGCCGTCGTAGACGGCGATCGTGTGTCCCACCATCTGAGGGAAGATCGTCGATGCTCTCGACCAGGTCTTGAGGACCTTCTTCTCGTTTGTCTCGTTCATGGCCTCGATGCGGGCAAGCAGCTTGGCTTCCACGTAAGGGCCTTTCTTTACGCTTCTCGACATTTCTCACTCCCTCCTTTAATTGATCCTCTTGAGGATGAACTTGCTCGTGGGATTCTTCTTCTTTCTCGTCTTGTAGCCGAGTGCGGGCTTGCCCCAAGGCGTTTCGGGACCCGCATGTCCCACAGGGCTCTTGCCTTCGCCGCCGCCGTGCGGGTGGTCGTTGGGGTTCATGACCGAGCCGCGCACCGTGGGACGGGTGCCGAGGTGACGGGTCTTGCCCGCCTTGCCGAGACGGATGATCTCATGCTCCACGTTGCCTACCTGACCGATCGTCGCGCGGCACACCGCGGGGATGAGGCGCATCTCACCGGAGGGCATGCGGATGGTCGCATACTGCCCTTCGCGCGCCACGATCTGTGCGGAGATGCCCGCCGCCCGTGCGATCTGACCGCCGCGGCCGGGCTTCATCTCGATGTTGTGCACCATGGTGCCCACGGGGATCTCCGAGAGAGGAAGGGCGTTGCCTGCCTTGATGTCCGCGCCCTTGCCGCTCATCACCACGTCGCCGACATTGAGGCCGACGGGGGCGAGGATGTAGCGCTTCTCGCCGTCCGCATAGAAGAGGAGAGCGATGTTTGCGCTGCGGTTGGGGTCGTACTGGATGGACTTCACGGTGGCGGGAATGCCGTCCTTATTGCGCTTGTAGTCGATGATGCGGTACTTCTTTCTGTTGCCGCCGCCGATGTGACGCACGGTGATGCGTCCCGCGCTGTTTCTGCCGCCCGATTTTCTCTGGTCCTCGAGAAGGGACCTCTCGGGCTTCTGTTTGGAAATTTCGCCGTATGCCGGCACCGTCATCAGACGGCGCGCGGGCGAAGTCGGTTTATATCTCTTGACTGCCATGTTCGTGTCCTCCCCTTACTGAAGCGCGCTGAAGAATTCGATCTCCTTCGAATCCTCGGTGAGCTGGACGATCGCCTTTTTCGTGGTGGGCGTGTAGCCCTCGTTCCTGCCCATTCTCTTGAGCTTGCCGCGGCGGGTCACCGTGTTTACGCTCTCGACCCGCACGCCGAACATCTTCTCCACCGCGATCTTGATCTGCGTCTTATTCGCGCTCTTGAGCACGATGAAGGTGTACTTCTTGCCGTAGCTCTTTCTGTCCGTCTTGGCGGAGTCTGCGGGCTGCAGACCGTCGGTCGCCTTTTCCGTGAGAACGGGTCTCAAGATGATATCTTCGGGTGCCATTATTCATTGACCTCCTCTTCGAAGCTGTATGCCTCCGCGAGCTTGAGTGCGGAGCCCTTCGTGAGGACCACGATGGCATTTGCTACGAGCTCGTAGGTATTGATCTCTTCCACGGAGATGGTAGAGAGCGCGGGAAGGTTGCGCGCCGCGAGGATGACGTTTTCATCTGCCTCGTCCATGACGACGACCGTGCGCTTGTCGAGGTGAAGTGCCTTGCGGAAGGCCTCCATCTCCTTCGTCTTGGGTGCGCTCACCTTGAGTTCGTCCACGATGAAGAGCTCGCCGTCCGCGACCTTCTTGGAGAGGGCGGAGACGATGGCGCCTCTGCGCGCACCGATATTCATCTTCTTGGAGAAATCGCGGCTCTTGGGTGCGAACACCACGCCGCCCTTGATCCACTGGGGTGCTCTCGTGGAGCCCTGACGGGCGCGGCCCGTGCCCTTCTGTCTCCAGGGCTTCACGCCGCCGCCGCGCACTTCCGTTCTCGTGAGCGTGGACTTGGTGCCTTGGCGCTGATTTGCGAGATAGGTGACGACCGCCTGATGGATGAGGGGCTCATTGTATTCCACGCCGAAGACATCGTCGCTGAGTTCCAGCGTGCCGACCTCGGCGCCTTTCATATTATATACTTTCAAGTTTGCCATGTCTTTCCACGCTCCTTATTTCCCGCTTTTGACGGTCGCCTTTACGGTCACCACACTCCCCTTGGGTCCGGGGACGGCGCCCTTCACGAGGATGAAGTTCCTCTCGGCGTCCACGCGCACGACCTCGAGATTCTGGATCGTGACGTTCTCGACACCCCAGTGTCCCGCGAGGTGCTTGTGCTTGAAGACACGCGAGGGATCGCTGATGGAGCCCATGGAGCCGGGTTCCCTGTGTACGGGGCCGACGCCGTGCGTCTCTTTGAGGCGGTGCTGGTTCCATTTCTTGATGACGCCCGTGTACCCGTGGCCCTTGCTCACGCCCGAGACATCTACGCGCTCACCTGCGGCAAAGACGTCTGCCTTGACGACCCCGCCGACTTCGTAGCCCTCCATGTCGCGGACCTCTTTCAGGACCTTGCAGGGCTTGACGCCCGCCTTCTTGAACTGACCGAGGTCGGGCTTCGAGAGGCTCTTTTCCTTGGCTTCGATAAATCCGAGCTTGAGCGCCTTATAGCCGTCGCTCTCCACCGTCTTCACCTGCACCACGGGGCAGGGACCTGCCTCGATGACCGTGACGGGAATGACCTTCCCGTCTTCCGCAAAGATCTGCGTCATGCCGACCTTGCGCCCGATGATTGCTTTACCCATTGTAAAGTTCACTCCTTAAAAATTTTTATTTGCGAATACCGCGTCTTCCGCAGTATTTCAACAGCGATTTTTTTTGCTCGCGAAACTCTCCCCGAGGGGCTCGCGGATCACAGCTTCACCTTGATATCGACGCCGGCGGGAAGGTGGATGGAATCCAGAAGCTTCGCATTGGGCGAATAGATGTCAATGATGCGCTTGTAGGTACGGAGTTCAAACTGTTCGCGCGAATCCTTATATTTATGAGGGCTGCGGAGGATGGTCACCACTTCGCGCTCGGTGGGGAGCGGGATGGGACCGGAGATCTTTGCACCGCCGTTTTTCATCGTCTCGACGATGCGGCTTGCGGCCTGATCCACGAGTTCGTGGTCGTACGCGGACAGCTTGATCCTGATTTTCTGACTTGCCATGTTACATTCTCCTTATACGAACTTGAAATTTTGCGTCAACGCATCCGTGCGTGTCGAGGCCGTCCTTACAAAAAAACACTTGCTTTGCAGTGTTTTTCCGCAAAAGCCTCGGTTCGCCGCAGGAATCTGAGTCCCACACTTGTCAGCGGAAATTATCTGCCGAGGGGCTTTGGACCTCGCTTTTTCAGTAACTTCCCGCCTCAACCCAACGCGCCGTGATGACGGCATGAAAAGGCATGCCGCATGACGCAAGCCTTATAATAATACCAAAACAAAACGCGCTTGTCAACGGTTTCGACGTGATTTTTGAGATTTTTTTCGGAAATTTTCGGCTTTTTCGGGCGAATTGTGTCTCTTCCCCCGCCCGACCGCAAGATATCGTGGTCGGCCGAAAAAGTGCATTTCCCTGCGGGAGAGGGCGGCGATCCATCCCTTCCGCGGAAAAAGCCTGCCCCCGCTGCGGAAAAAACCCTCCCCTTCCAAGCGGAAAAGGAGGCGCCGTTTTCGCAAAACATGCAAATGGGGGCGGAAAACCGCCCCCATTTCGAAAATTCCGGGGGTTACTTGTTCATGCCTTCCTGCACGGCGACGGCGACGGCGACGGTCGCACCGACCATGGGGTTATTGCCCATGCCGATGAGCCCCATCATCTCCACGTGTGCGGGCACGGAGGAGGAACCGGCGAACTGTGCGTCGGAGTGCATGCGGCCCATGGTGTCCGTCATGCCGTAGCTCGAGGGACCTGCCGCCATGTTGTCGGGGTGGAGGGTGCGGCCCGTGCCGCCGCCCGATGCCACGGAGAAGTACTTCACGCCGTTCTCGACGCACCACTTCTTATAGGTCCCCGCGACGGGATGCTGGAATCTGGTGGGATTGGTGGAGTTGCCCGTGATGGACACGCCCACATTTTCGAGCTTCATGATGGCGACGCCCTCGGGGACATTGTCCGCGCCGTAGCACTTGACAGCGGCGCGCGGGCCGTCGGAATAGGCGATGGTCTCGGTGACCTCCACCGTCTCGGTGTAGGGGTCGAACACCGTCTCGCAATAGGTGAAGCCGTTGATGCGGGAGATGATCATGGCGGCGTCCTTGCCGAGGCCGTTCAGGATCACGCGGAGGGGCTTCTCGCGCACCTTGTTTGCATTCATTGCGATGGAGATGGCGCCCTCTGCCGCGGCGAAGGACTCATGTCCAGCGAGGAAGCAGAAGCACTCCGTCTCTTCGGAGAGGAGCATCTTGCCGAGGTTGCCGTGTCCGCGGCCGACCTGACGGTTCTCCGCCACGGAACCGGGGATGCAGAAGGCCTGCAGACCGATGCCGATGGCCTCGGCCGCTTCGGCAGCCGTGGTGCAGCCCTTCTTGATGGCGATGGCGGCGCCCACGGTATATGCCCACACCGCATTTTCAAAGCAGATGGGCTGGGTGCCGCGCACGAGCTTGTCGCAGTCCACTCCCTTCTCGAGGCAGATGTCTCTGCACTCCTCGACGGAGGAAATGCCGTATTCGGCGAGCACGCCGTTTATCTTCGCAATTCTTCTCTCATATCCTTCGAACAAAGCCATGTCGCACCTCCTTATTCCTTGCGGGGGTCAATGTACTTGACCGCGCCCTGTTCTTTTTCGAACCTGCCGTAGTGGCCGATTGCCTTTTCCCATGCTTCGTTGGGGGTAAGCCCCTTCTTCACGAAGTCGGTCATCTTGCCGAGCGACAAAAATTCGTAGCCGATGACCTGGTTGTCCTTATCGAGGGCGAGGCGGGTCACATAGCCCTCCGCCATCTCGAGATAGCGCACTCCCTTGCGGGCGGTCCCGTACATGGTACCCACCTGCGACCTCAGCCCCTTGCCGAGATCCTCGAGTCCGGCGCCGATCGTGAGCCCGTCGTCGGAGAAGGCCGACTGCGTCCTGCCGTATACGATCTGCAGGAAGAGTTCGCGCATCGCGGTGTTGATGGCGTCGCAGACGAGGTCGGTATTGAGCGCCTCGAGGATGGTCTTATGGGGCAGGATCTCCGCCGCCATGGCCGCCGAATGGGTCATGCCCGAGCAGCCGATGGTCTCGACGAGGGCCTCCTGAATGACGCCGCGCTTGACGTTGAGCGTGAGTTTGCAGGCGCCCTGCTGGGGTGCGCACCAGCCGATGCCGTGCGTAAAGCCGCTGATGTCCGTGATCAGCTTTGCGCACACCCATTTGCCCTCTTCGGGAATGGGTGCGGGGTCATGTCTGGGACCCTTCGCAACGCAGACCATCTCTTCCACTTCGCGTGAATATTGCATGATGAATCCTCCATAATTCCTTTTTCCCTTGGTCGGGAAGATTTGTACGATGTTATTTTACCATATTTTCCCCGAAAAAACAAGGGTTTGACCGAAAAAATTTTTCTCCTTTCCAAACTTTGCGTGCGCCCCCCTTTGCACGCGCCGAGATTTCCGCGGGAGATCTCCGCGTCGAGCAAAAACGGGCATACCATGTCCGAAAAGCCCCTCCCGAAAATGCTTCGGGAGGGGCCTTGGGAAAAGTCTCAGTCTGAAAGCACGCAGGGCTTTACCGCGCGCAGGAGCTCGAGGGCGTCCTCCGTGCGCTCCTGCCGCGAGGCGCCCAGCCAGTCGAGCATGAACCGTGTCGCGCTCTGTGCGTAGTGGCGCATGGCGAACTCCACCGTCTTGCCCGCTGCGGGCTTTCCGCTGCGCAGCCTGTCCTTGACGATATACTCATAGGCGAGGCGGCTGTTGTAGGGGAAGAGGGAATCGGGGTCCTCGGGCGACATGGCGTTCAGCGCTATCTTGGGCGACTTGCGGAAGGCGGAAAGACATCCTCCCACAAACTGCTCAAAGGTCTCCGCATGGCTCAAAATTTCGCCGTAGTACTCGTTGTCAAAACACTTCTGGAGAAGGTCATATTTATCCCTGTAGTACTTGTAAAAGGTTCCCTTGCAGATTCCGACCTCCTTGATGAGCCCGGAGACATAGATCTGCGCGACGGGCTTTTGCTTGAGCATGGAGAGAAGCGCCGATTCGACGTAATATTCCACCTTCATGCCATGACCTCCTCGGTGATTTGTTCAGTTGGCCTCAGGCGCCTTTGCGGCCGTCGGCGCCGCCGTAGCGTACTTCCTGATGATCTCGGCGAGAGTGCGTTCTCCGAGCACGGTCGCCTTGACCGAACCGGGGACGTCCGTCCCCTGCTGCCGCATCTTGCGGAGAATGGTCTCGAGGGAATCCGTCTCGGCATTGACCGCCTCTTCGTTCGGAAGGACGATATTGTAGACCCCCCAGGCCCCTGCGCCCCATGTCTTGTACGTCCACGAGGTCCAGCTCCAGCCGTGATCATTGAGCATCTGCAGCGTCGCATCCCACTGGTCGGGATTGCCGTAGCAGGTAAATTCTCCCATATTGAGCGGGATACCGAAGTTGCAGTCCTCGACCTCCTTGAGGCGGGCGCGGAAGCTGCTCACGTGCTCGGGGTAGGAATCGGGTCCCGCACAGCCCGTGTAGTGGTGGAAGGAATACATGCAGTTCGTCCAGCCGTATTCCTCGGGGCGGGGCATATTTTCGCCTCCCCAGCACGACTCGAAGATGACGATGTGATTGTCCCCCGTTGCCCTGATCGCCTTATAGAGGCGGTCGAAGACCTTGAAGTGACGGGTCGTGGTGGCTCCCGCCTTTTCGCCGGGCTCATTGAGCAGGTCATAGCCCGCGACGTTGGGATTGTCCTTGAAGTGCTCCGCGATCGCCCCCCAGAGCTTCTCCGTGAGGGAGATCTTGCGCTCGTTCTCATAGAAGTCCACCTGATCGCGGCTGAGGGACTGTCCGCTGTGGTCCTGTCCGTTCTGCGAGCCATAGGCGCCGTGCATGTCGAGGATGGTGTAGATCCCCCGCTCCGCCGCCTTCTCGACGAAGTCGTCGAGGAAGGTAAAGTCGTAGTTCTTGCCCGCCTCTTCGTCATCGTACACCGCCGCGAAGTCGAGGTTCATGTAGGTGAAGGGAAGGCGGATGACGTTGATCCCCATCTCCTTGCAGTTGTCGAAATCGATGTCCTTCCAATAGGCCGCCTGGTATTCGAGCATGAGCTCCTTGGTCTGCTCGACGTCGAAGCGCTCGAGAAATACCTGCGTCACCCTGTACTGGTCCCCCGTCCGAGGGCTGTAGTTGAATCCCGCCATCCAGAACTCGAAGACGCCGAGATTTCCCGCATTCAGACCGCGCAACTGCACGAGCTCCCCTTTTTCATTGACGACGTTCATGCCTTCCGCCTTCAGCATGGAGAGACGGGGCCCGCGATCGCCCACGCAGGCCGCGGAGAGCCCGAGCGTCAGGACGAGGACAAGCGCAAGCAGCAAGCTGCGCAGTGCCAAACCTTTCTTCATAATTTCCTCCCTTTCATAATGGTTTGTCTTCTATTATAACCACTTTGGGCGATGAGTCAATTTTTCGTGAATAAACTAACAAAAAAACAGCATAACCTGAGCTTTTGGGTCAAATTCTTCAAAATCGTGAGAATTGTTAACACTCAATCTTGTTATAAACTCAAAAAATTTCGCTATACTCTTTTCAATAATCGTCTATATTTTAGCCATATAGCAAATCCGCCTATTGAAATGAGGACTGAAATATTATAATATGGTATAAAGTTCTAAAAATCTAACGGAGGTAGGAACATGAACAAATCAGCAAAAGTAGTCTGCGTTGCCGTGAGTGCCGTGATTTTTGCGATCGTGCTTGCTCTGAACATCGCAGTGATCGCTTTCTCGGAAGTGCTCGACATGTGGGTCGTGGGCTACAAGGGCGGCAGCAGCAGCTCTGCGAGCCGTGCGGAAGGACTTGCCCTGCAGGAGCAGATCCAGCGGGAAGGCACCGTGCTTGTCAAGAATGAGAAGAGCGAGAGCGAAGGCGAACCCCTTCTCCCCCTCGACAAGGCGGAAGTTCCCAAGGTGAATGTCTTCGGTTGGGCGGCGAGCGACTGGGTCGTCAGCGGCTCGGGCTCCGGTACCGTCCTCGGTATCGCCAGCAAGAAGGAAGTCACCGATCTTCTGGCGGCGCTCAAGGAGTATGATATCGAGTACAACGAAGACCTCATCAATATGTATGAGTCCTATCGTCCCCGCCGCGAGTACAGTGAAAACGGCGGCAACACGGGCGGCGGCACCCTCCACTCCTTCAACTACCAGTTCAGCCGTCTCTATGAGCCCTCTGTGAACGATCCCACCTACTACACCAATGCCATCCTCGACGGCGCGAAGGATTTCTCCAATACGGCGATCGTGGTCCTCGGCAGAGTCTCGGGCGAGAGCAACGACTCCCCCGCAGTGCAGTACAAGCAGACCGCAGGCACGGGCCAGACGAAGAAGCTCGACGACAAGCTGATCGACAATACCCGCACCTATCTCGAGATCTCGACCGAAGAAGAGGAGCTTCTCGAGTACGTGGGCGCCACCTATGAAAACGTGATCGTGCTCATCAACTCGACCAATGTCATGGAGCTCGGCTTCATGGATACCATCGAGGGGCTCGATGCCTGCCTCATCGTCGGTCCCACCGGTACGGCGGGTGCAAATGCGATCCCGAAGATCATCTACGGCGAAGACGGCTATTTCCCGTCCGGGAAGACGGCCGATACCTACGCCTATGACCTCACCACGGCGGCGACCTATGTCGACACCGGCAAGGGCAATGACACCACCCACTTCTACACGGGCGCAAACGGGCTCTATCCCAACGGCGTGACCCACAGCAACGGTAGCGAGGGCGAACCCTACAGAGGCGTCGCCTACGAGGACTACCGCGAGAGCATCTATGTCGGCTACAAGTGGTATGAGACTGCCGACACCGAGGGCTTCTGGGATTCCTCCTATGCCAAGGACAAGTGGAATATCAAAGAGGGCTACGAAGATGTCGTGCAGTATCCCTTCGGCTACGGTCTCTCCTATACCGAGTTCGAGTGGAAGATCACGAGCATCAACTTCCCGAGCGGCAGTACCATCACCAAGGATGACACCATCCAGATCTATGTCCGCGTCACCAACAGCGGTATGTTTGCGGGACAAGATGTCGTAGAACTCTACTTCACGCCTCCCTACACGAAGGGCGGCATTGAAAAGGCTTCCGTCAACCTCGGAGCCTTCGCAAAGACGCAGATGGTCCTCAACCCCGGCGAAACGGAAGACATCGTGCTCGAGATCGCCGTCAAAGATATGGCCTCCTACGACTATCAGGGGAAGATCATCCCCGGCGGCGGCTATGTCCTCGAAAAGGGCGACTATACTCTCTCCCTCCGCACCGATGCGCACACCCTTGCGGGCAAGAAGATCGTCGGCGGTGAGTCCAGCGTCTATGCGAGCGACACGATCACCTATCATGTCGCAAGCGATACCCGCTGCTACGAAGAAGCTTCCAACCACTTCACGGGCACCGATGCCTCCGACGGCGTCGCGACCGACGGCAACAGCGACGGCACCGCGGATATCACCTATCTCAGCCGTGCCGACTTCGCGAGCACCTTCCCCGCAGAGTTCGGGGACAACCGCGAGATCGCAGCTTCCATCAAAGAGCTCAACCTCTTCGATGCAAGCGAAGCGAGTGCTTGGGATGCAGCTTGGGAAGAGGCTCATCCCGATGCGGAAGATGTCGTCTTCGGCAACAGCGCAAAGACCCAGCTCGTCTACTCCGGCAATGAGCTCACCGAACTCGGCAAACAGCTCGGCTCCAACTACGATGACCCCGCATGGGATGACCTCCTCGAGGGCATCGCGAAAGACGACATGCTCAACCTCGTCCTCCATGGCTACACCAAGACGGCGGCCATCAGGTCCATCGGCAAGCCTCAGACCCGTGACCTCGACGGCCCCAACCAGATAGGCAGCTTCGTAAACGACGTCAAGGGCACCACCGGCTTCAGCTCCATCGTGCTTGCACAGTCGTGGAATACCGAGCTTGCGTACAGCATGGGCCTCACCCTCGGCAAGGAATGCGCCGACCGCGGTATCAGCGGCTGGTACGGCCCCGGCATCAACGTGCACCGTTCGCCCTTCGGCGGCAGAAACTATGAGTACTATTCCGAAGATGCCCTCCTCTCCGGGCGCATGAGCGCCTATGCCGTGGCTGCGGCAAAGAACAGAGGCGTCTTCAGCTACCTCAAGCACATCTGCCTCTATGAGAGCGAGAGCGGCCGCGACGGCATGTACACGTGGGTCACCGAGCAGGCCCTCCGCGAGATCTACCTCAAGCCCTTCGAGATCAGTGTGAGAGAGCACGAGATCAAGAATACGGCGGGCGAAGTGGTCCGCGTCGTCGGTGGCTCCAATGCCATCATGACCTCCTACGGCCGTATCGGCGCCGTGTGGACGGGCGGCTCCAATGCCCTCCTCAATGAGACCGTACGCGGCGAATGGGGCTTCCAAGGCGCCTTCCTCACCGACTATGCCGACCACCATCAGTTCATGAACGGCGACCAGATGCTCCGCGCAGGCGGCGACCTCTGGATGGACGGCGTCACGAACGGCAGCCTTCGCTTCAGCTCCAATACCAAGGCATTTAACTACGCACTCAAGGCCGCTACGAAGAATGTCCTCTACATGTGGATGAGCTCGCTGGTCCAGATGGATAACTACAACCAGAATGCCGATGCAGATGACATCGTGATCCCTGTCAGCCCCGAACTGAACTTCCGCTGGTATATCCCCGTAGTCATCGCAGTCGATGTCGTAACCGTAGTCGGTTGCGGTCTGTGGATCTTCTTCACCTTCAAGAAAAAGAAGAACGCCTGACCCTGAATGAAAATAAGGTCTGCTTCGGCAGACCTTATTTTTTTATTCTCATGCGCTATGATCATGTCATTCTGAGCCGCCGCTGTCCTTGCGGCGTGTCGAAGAATCGCCGCAGTCTTACCAATACGTCATTCCGCCCCGACCGAGGCTTCTATTGTACTCCAAGGTCGGCACGAGGAGCGCAGCGACGAAGTAACGCAGTGAGGAATCTCAAGCACGAGATTTCTCCTCCCTTCGGTCGTCGAAATGACGCAATGGGGTCGGTCGTCGAAATGACGCGTACTGAGGGGCGCCAAGATGTCTATTGTCACGACGCGGCGTAAAATCATGTCATTCTGAGCCGCCGCTGTCCTTGCGGCGTGTCGAAGAATCGCCGCAGTCTTACGCCCCCTTTTACAGAAGGCTAAGGCGATGTTTCGACTACGCTCAACATGACAGATTGGAACGCCTGGATGACATAAGAGAACGCCCGTCGGCATTCCACTCCCCCACGTCATTTCGAGGCGCAGCCGAGAAATCTCAAGCACGAGATTTCTCCTCCCTCGGTCGTCGAAATGACGCAATGGGGTCGGTCGTCGAAATGACGTATCCTGTCATTCCACTCCCTCCCGTCATTTCGAGGCGCAGCCGAGAAATCTCGTCCTACCCACAAAAAAAGAGAGGCGGGCGGGCGAAGCCCGTCTGCCTCCTTTTTCTGATTTTTTCTGCGGTCTCTCAGAAAGAATGACCACACCTGTTTTCGGGCCCCCATTCGGCCTCTGTGCCGTCGCGGAATGCTCCGTGCGGACTCATGGTCTGCAGGGGGCCGTCATATTTCGGGTCTTGCGCGGCTTATTCAGCAGCTGCGGGAGCGGCGACATCAACGGTGGGCATATCGTAGCGCTCCGTGAGCGTGTAGGTCTTGCCGCCGAATTCTGTCGTGCCGGTGATCTTGGCCTTATCCGCTTCACCAAACTTCACATCGCCGGATGCACCGTCGTGAGGAGCGTTCTTATAGAACATGTGCGGATAGAAGGTACCGGTGCCGAGGTCGGTGATGTCAAAGGACAGCTTATACTGCTTGTCTGCGACCTTCTCGTTCTTGGCAACGGTTCTGCCGCCATCGATGGTGATGCTGGCAATCCAAGCGGTGATCTTCGCGTCATCTGCATCAGCAGCGGTGAAGTTCACGGTGAGGACATAGTAGAGCTTCTCGCCATCAACTACGAGCTCAACGTTCGTATAGGTCATGGTGGGGATCTCTTCCGCAAGCTCTACGACGAGTGCCACGGTGCCGTAGCAGTCGCCCTGCGCGCTCGAGCCGGGCTTATTCATCAGCGAATACTTGATGCCGTTGAGCTCCACATTCTTGCCGTCGATGCCTTCTTTGTCAAGCGTGAAGTTGGTGCTCTTGTCCTTGTAGTGGGTGGTGTACTTACCGTAGGGCATATTGGTCACGTCGAACTTGACGGTGAACGTGCCATTGGTTACCGTAACCACTCTGTCCTTTACCTGCTCGGCCGTACCGACAACATACGTGGTCCAGCTGCCGCCTGCCTGCTGGTAGTCAAAATAGATCTGGCCCAGCTGTTCCTGCATCACGTTTTCCGCGTAACCGGTATAGGTACCGCTGACGACATAGTAGACCTTGTCGGTGGTAGCTTCCATGGCGACATCGGTCACTTCCCAAGCGGCGCTTGCTTCGGGCTTCACTTCTGCGAACTTGCTCGGATCGATCGCGTCCTTATCATTGACTTCGTCTTCCTTCTCCTTCACGAAGAGGTTGGGCATGTCATAGGTATTCGGACCATCGCCCTTGTCAGCGGCGCTGGTGTGGATGATATAGAAGACCGTATTGCCGAGGACGAGCTTCATATCCTTCACGTGCGTGGTGATCTTGATGCTGCCGAGCGCGCTGTGATCTTCCCCGATATAGAGGTTTGCCCACAGGCCTTCAGTTCTGGAGACGCCCTCGAACTCCGTGATCTCGAACCACATACGCCAGTAGCCGTCGCCGAGGTCTTCGGGATCCTTGGTCTGTGCGAGATAGACAGAGTCATCTACGTTACCGAAGGTGATCGTCTTGATCTTGTCCGCAACGCCGTTATCGAAGACAGCGGTGACGACATAGTAAGCCTTGGTGGGATTTTCCGCGTTGTCGGCCTTGAGGTTGACAGCGACCGTGGACATGAGCTTCATGGCCGTCCTGGTCTCTTCGTCCATGACGACGATCATGATGGCGTGGCT
The DNA here is from genome assembly GCA_947597925.1 of uncultured Clostridia bacterium. Taxonomy (GTDB): domain Bacteria; phylum Bacillota; class Clostridia; order Christensenellales; family Borkfalkiaceae; genus Gallimonas. Next base: position 31,855 of record CANQFA010000007.1, read on the forward strand.
GCCCCAATCCATGCACTTACCGACATAGTACTCGGTGCCGTCCGAAGCCTTGATGGGCTCGCCGGTGAACACGGTGTCGGAGAAAGGAGGATCGTTGGAAGCGCCGGGCAGGCAGGTCTCATTGGTGAGCACGCAGTCCGCGCCGAGGTCTCTGCCGTCCACACCGCTGCCGATATGGAAGTAGTAGTGATAGGGAACTCTGACTTCGCCCGTGATGACGAGCTTGATTTCGAAGGTGCCGGTTGCCACATCGACGGTCGCATCCTTGGTGAAATCAACGGCACTCCAGCTGTTTCTCTCGGTGCAGTTGTTGAAAAATTCTTCGACGACTGCCTTTGCCTCTGCAGCATCCGAAGTCATGGCCTCGGGGTTGATCTCGCCGGTGACGGTGAGGCAAGGCTTCCCCTCTGCCGTCAGGCTGAAGGTCGCGACCTTGAGGGTGAGGATATCGGCGCTGACGGGCTTCTGCAGGGTGACTTCCCGGGAGAAGGTCTTCCAGGTGACGGTGAAGCCGGTGTCGCCTTCGCGGAAGAGCGATCCGGGGGTATCCATGACCGGTTTGCCGTTATCATCGAACTGGGGCTCGCCATTCACGACCGTCTGATGTGCCTGGTAGGAGATGGTATAGTTGTCGACCACTTCGTCTTCGCCTGCCTCGAACTTCGCCGTGACGACGATGTCTTCGGGAGCGACAGCCTGGTCCATGAAGTAGACCTTGTTCTCATCGACAAGTTTTACTTCGATCCCGGTGGGGATCTTTGCATAGTTGATCTTGACCTTCACATCAGCTTTTCCGACGGTGACGAGGTACTTGGTCCCTTCGGAGAGCTTGGCGCCGGAGACGGAACCGATGGTATAGCCCGTCTTCACGGTGATGTTGATGGTGAGCGTGGAGCCCTCTTCGAGTTCAGTGGGCAGCTCATCGTACCCTTCTGCGGTAACGGTGACAATTTCTTTGTCATACTCAAAGGTTACCGCGTGCTTCGGCTTCGAGCAGGCCGTGAAGAGCGCAAGTGCGGTGACGACCGCAAGGAGCGCAACGACCAGCATCTTAGCGAATGACTTGGTTTTGTGCATAGTTTCCTCCCATAAAAAATTTTTTTATTTCCACGGTTGGGACACCGCAGAGGTCGTAGTGGGGATGGGCGACAGGGCGCTAAGGGATGAGCGACAGGGCGCTATTATCGTGTCATGTTGAGCGTAGTCGAAACATCGCCTTAGTCTTACGTCATTCCGAACGTCTTACGTCATTCCGAACGTCTTACGTCATTCCGAACGTCTTACGTCATTCCGAACGCAGTGAGGAATCTCAAGCACGAGATTTCTCCTCCCTTCTCGAAATGACGTACAGAAGGCTGCGGCGGCCCTTCGACTTCGCTACTTCGTCGCTGCGCTCCTCGTGCCGACCTTAGAGCACAATAGAAGCCTCGGTCGGGGCAGGGTGACATATTGAAACGTCAGGGTGACATATTGTAGCGCCTATATGTCATATTACATCGGGTACTTTTCGACGAGGGCGCGGAAGGTGGTGGGGCTTACGCCGCCGCCGTAGTCATTGATGACATTTGTGATAGAGGACATGCTCGTCTGCGTGAAGTCGCAGATCACGAGGTGATTCATGGAAATGCCCTCCCGCTCGGGCACCTCGATCGCGGAATCGAGCACGACGTCGCTATAGTTGACGAGATAGATGCCGATGCCGTATGCCCTGTGCTTCGTGACGTCTTCCGCCACTCTGTAGCTCGCGCAGCCCTTCTTTCCATTTGGAGACATCCAGCTCTCCTGCGACGGCACGCGGTAGGGTGTCTCGGACTGGTACATGACCACGAGTCCCTCTTCGCCCCGCCAGTCGGTCTGATAGCCCTCGCAGTGCTCCACCATGAGGGCATAGGCGGACACGCGGTCTCCCTCGACCAGTATGCCCGTCTTTACGGGATTTCCATAGTCTACGCGCAAATTTCCTTCTTCGTCCTCGTATTCCGTATCTTCCCAAGCCACGCCGCGCGAATGGTCTGCACGCCAGAGCCAGAAATTGTCCCCCAAAACATCGTCGGAATAGAGGATGAGGGCGTTCTCCGTCTCGGTGTGGACATTTTCCTTGCCGCCGATGCGGAGATAGAGGTCGGAGATCACGGTGGGGTCGCTTGCGTGGGAGGTGTGCCTGCCCGCTTCACCAACTACCACCATGGACTTACTGTATGCGCCCGCATCGATGAGGAGATCTGCGAGCCGCACGCCGTCGACATCGGCGACACAGAGGGCGCCTTCGGCATTTGTATCGGCAATGGTGAGGGTACCGTATCCCACCCCCATTACCACAGTTTTGGCATTTTTGACGGAGATGGGCGCTTCAAGCGAGAAGACATCTGCGGGGATGAGGAGATGCTTGCCCCCGTCCAAGGCTCTGTTTACGGAAGAGGCCGTATCGTGCCCGCTCATGATATAGAAATCGGAGAGCGGGAGGAAATAGCCCGCCTCGGCATCGATGCCGCTGCCCCACGTGACGCCCGAGGTCCCCTCGCATACTTCGGGGACGAAGACGCGGTACTCCCCTTCGGTGTAGGTCAAGAAGGGCTTCTCCGCCATCTTTTCGGTCTCCTCGAGCACGGTCACGCGGCCTGCCCTCTCCGACCAAGCGTCGGCGGGGATGCTCCCCGTGCAACCACTGAAGACATAGTTATGCGATCCGCCGCTCGTCCAGCGTGTCCACTCGTCATTGCGGGACATCCACTGCTGCTGCGAACCGGGTTCCACATTGCCCGCCACACGGCTATTGGCAAGAAATCCGCCCGAGGACCAGCCCGAGTAGGAGAGCCTGAGCCCGCCGAGGAAATTCATGCGGCGCATGGAGGTCGCCTGCGACACGGCAAAGGTGACATCGCCCGTCACCGTAAAGTTCTCCACGCTGCGCCAGAAGGTACAGGTGGCATTTTGATTGGAAAGGACCTGATCGGAGACATAGAGCGCGCCCACGGTGACATCGGCGGGGTTGGCGCCGAGACCGTGCACGGAGGTATAATACCCCACCCGTACGGTGAGCGAGGGATAACTGCCCGGCAAGAGGAAGATGGCGAAGCGCTCGGAGGAAAACTGACCCGAGGAGCCCTTTTCGAGGCGGGCGTGCACCTCGTCGATGCGCGCCTGCACGGCCTCCATGTTGTCGCCCTCCCCTATCACCAAAGTGTGGCAAAAGACGCTCGCGGGCTCCCCCACTTCCACGGGTTTCCCGTCGACGAGCGCGGTGACTTTGAAGTAGTCATAGAGATCTTCACGGACGAGAAGACGGGGCTCCCCTGTCTTTGCCACGACGCTGTAGCTTCCGAACCGCGTAGGGCTGTGGGTCACGGAATACTCCGTCGCCCCCGCGACCTCTGCCCAGCGCAGGTAGCCGCTGTCCCCCTCGACCGAGAGACGGACCTCGCCCTCCGCGAGCTCCTCGCCCAGAAAAGCCGACCACCCGCCGCCCAAAGTGCAGGCGCCGAGCAGCATGCAAGCGAGTACGGAACAGATCAGAGCGGCAATCGCAAGTCGCTTCACCGAACATCCTCCCGAAAGGTCATGACCTCTCTCAGGTCAGCATACATTATACCGTATCCCTTTCTGTTTGAACAGGATTTTGACATAATCTAATATTTTCATGACCTAAATTAACAGAACATTGCATAAATTTTATAAAGTTGAGCAGAAAAAGCGGGAGCAAGCAGCTCCCGCTTTTTCGGTATTGTGAAATTTTTGCAATGCGCTTATGCCTTCCGCTTCTTCTCGGGCAGGACGATGAAGATCACGCACAGGATGATGCCCGCGATGAGCAGGACATCGACGATTGTCCAAAGGGCGATGAAAAGGGGCGACTGCACACCCGCCGTGACCTGCGGCCCGAGGGTGACATTGTACTTGTCCGTGATCTCGCCGTTTTCCACCTTTTCCTGATACTGCTGTGCGGAGGCGATGGTGTCGAGATAGGTATAGAGGATGCCCTTTGCGGACAGGCGCGCGGCATAGGCCTCTCCGGGCTTGGAGAAGTCGATGTTTGCGGCGGCAGAACCGGTATTGAGCCAGAGGTCGTTGCCCGCCTTCACGCCCTTGCTGTAGGTATTCATGTAGCCCTGGAACCAGTCGGTGATGACGGTGCCGTGGAAGCCCCACTCGGTGCGGAGGACATCGGTGAGGAGGGCGTGGTTGTAGCCGCACCAGACGGCGCCGAGCTTATTGAAGGCGCTCATCATGGCATTGGAACCGCCCTCTTTCACGCAGATCTCGAAGGGCTTGAGATAGTTCTCGCGGAGGGACTGCTCGGTGAGCCACTCAAACCAGTTGCCGGCATTCTGCCCGTTGTCACTGATGACGAAGTGCTTGACATAGCAGTACAGGCCCTTTTCCTTTGCACCGCGCACCGTCTCGGCGGCAAGCTTTCCGGAAAGTCTGCCGTCTTCGCTGTAGTACTCGTAGTTGCGGGCATTGTACACGGAGCGGTGCAGGTTGACGCCGGGGGCATACCAGCCCTGTACCTTGGTGCTGTTCGCGATGGCGCCCTGCGACTGACCGAGGTTATAGGTGAGGCGCTGCGACCAGCTGCATCCCGTGAGGGTCTCGGCGGGGAAGACGGTCCAGCCCGTGGTATCGTCGGGTGCGACGACGGAGTTATTGAATCCCGCAGGACCGTCGGTATCATAGCCCTTGGTCTTACCCACGCTCTCGAGCGCGACCGTCTGGAATCCGCCCTTGCCGAGGAGGTCACGGATCTCCTGCTGCGTGAGCTGCGAGAGGAAGGTCTCCCACTGGGGGTCGTCCCAATTCTGCAGGTCCTTCATGAGGTCGTAGTCGTACTCGAGCTTCGCGGATTTATTGGTCCCGTCGAGGTCTCTGAGCGAGGCCTTCCCGCCCTCATTGGTCGTGAGATAGAGCATGGAATCGACGCCGTATTCAAAGGAAGAGGTGTCCTCCTTGTCGTATCCGTCGTACTCGTAGTTGGCGGCATTGTTCGCCGCGGTGGTGGGACCGGATACCTTCGCGAGCTGATTGTAGTTCGCAAACCCGTCCGCTCTCGAGAGATAGGTGAGTCCGCTCGTACCCGTGGACCCGTCGATGGGCATATTGGCATAGGCGGTGTCGCCCGTGAAGCGGTTGATGACGTCTGCGCCCGTCGTGGGGTCCTTTTCGAACTTGATGCCGTCGCAGGCGATCTTCAGCTGGTTCTTCGCATTTCCCTCTACGGGGAAGAGCTCGTGGGCATTTGCCATGAGCTTGATGGCATATTCGCCCGCGTCGAGTTCATAGCCCATGAAGCCGTTGCCGTTCTTGTCATAGTCGTCGTAGGACGCCATGTCATAGGCAGTGAAGGTGAGGGTGATGTCCTGCACGCTCTCGGTGGCCGATTCGGACTGCGGCTTCAGGACGGCCGTCTTGTCGAAGGCGAGGAGATTGACGCTCGCCTTTTCGATGCCGCCGCTCGTGTAGGGTGCGGTATAGTAGAGCTGCACGACTTCCCGCCCGGGCATATTGCCCGTGTTGGTGACGCGCACGGTGACCTCATAGGTCTTGCCCGCTTCGAGCTTGGAGGAGCCCACTTCCGTCCTCTCTTCGCCGTTCACGACATTGAAGGCGACGATCTCCTGCGTGAAGGAGGTATAGGAGAGGCCGTAGCCGAAGGGATACATCACGACTTCGTCGTAGGTGACGCCCTGTGCATCGAACCAGCTCTCTGCGTCCGCCGTCTCATACCAGCGGTAGCCGATGTAGATGCCCTCCGCATAGCCGAGGCTGCTGCCCGTGGGCGTTGCGTTGACGTAGGAGGGGTTGTATTCCTGCCAGCTGCGGGCATAGGTGTCCGAAAGTCTTCCCGAGGGACTCACGGGCTCATAGGAACGCGAGGTCTCATTGCCGCTCTCGTCCTTTTCGGAGCGCAGTGCGGAGCCATAGAGCAGGGAAGGCACGGCGCGGGCGCCCGACTGTCCGGGGATACCGATGTACATGCATGCCTTGATGCAGGGATACTCATCGAGGAAGGAGAGCTCGATGGGATTGGTCGTATTGAGCAGCACGACGACATTGAAGCCGTAGTTCTTGAGATTGTCGAACATGACTTTCTCCTCTGCGGTCAATTCGAGATAGGTGCCGTCTCTGAAGTTGTTGTCGAGGGAGACAAGCTCGTTGGCGCCGCCGTTTTCCTTGCCCCAGCGGGAGAGGACGACGACTGCGGTGTCCGAGAAGTCCAGGGCCTGCGTCATGAGGTCGTTCGTATACCAGCTCGAACCGGGATTTCTGACCACCGTCTGGGAGCTGCCCGCCCTGTCGGCATCCGTCCTGTCAAAGGCAGTGTAGGCGGACGCGAGCTCCTTGTTGTAGAGGTCTTCGCCGTACTCATCGAAGGCCTCGAAGAGGGTGATCTGATAGGGATTGGTGGCATCGATGGGCGAACCGCCGCTGCCGCCGCCGATCTGCAGGAAGCCGAGATCGGTCGAAGCCCAGCCGAACAGATTGACCTTGGTGTCCTCTTTGAGGGGAAGGAATCCGTCGTCATTCTTCAGAAGCACCATGCTTTCCTCTGCGATCTCGCCCACGAGTTCATCTGCGGAGCCGAGGGCGTTTTTCGCCTCCTCGAAGCTCGTGTCTCCGCCGAAGCCGCCCGCAAAGAAGCCATGCAGGAGGGGTGCATTCATGCTCAGCACGATGTTGCCCACGATGAGGATGACCATCAATACGACGGCGACGATCCCGAGCGAGACGCGCTTTGCCATACCTTTTTCCATAACTTTTTCTCCTTATCGAAATCTTATTTTTTCCGAGTCAGACTTTGCGGTCCGCTATGCGACGGATGCCGCCGCACAGCGGATCGTCTTTTCTTGAAGTGCCCTCTCCGAGCGGCTTACGCCTCCACCCACTTGATGTTCTCGAGGGTGATGTCGTAGGACTGCCCGCTCACGACCGTCGACTGCATGTCGAAGAGAGAGGTATTGTACTGCGTGCTCTCCGCGGTCCCGTCGTAGTTGTAGAGGAAGGGGATCTCGATCGTCTGCGGGGTATTTGCCTTCAATTCGAAGGACTGCCCGTTGATCGAGATCGTGCAATCGGTCTTTGCCGTCGCGGTGAGCGTCAGCTTATAGTTCTTGCCCGTCTCGTACTTGGGGCTGTTGTAGAAGATCTGGAAGCCGAAGGCCGTGCCGCCCGCGGTGCAGTTATACACGACGTGGATGGTAAAGCTCCCGTCCTCATTCTCCGTAAGTTCGCTGTCGGTGACGGCCACGGTGGCGCCCGCCCAATTCTGGTCGTTCCAATAGGCCCAACCGTCGGCAATGTTCTTCTCCTCGCCGAAGGCAAATCCCTCGGTGGGTGCGGGAGGAGGCGTGGGCTGTGCGCTGCCTATTGTGATGTCGGTGATGGTGAAGCGGCCCGCTGTCACGGCAGCGCCGCCGTTGACGCCGAACTGGATGGAGAGCATCGCCTTGCCGGGGGTGCCGTTTACGGTGACCTCCTGCGTGAGCGCATCTTCCGTAAAGGTGACCTGGGTGCCGTTTACGGTGATGATGCACGCGGCGGAGGCGGTGATCTTAAGGGTGATCTGATAGGTGCCCGCCTTCTGCGAGAAGTTGCCGTAGAAGAGCTGGGTGCTGTACCAATTGCTTTGCCCGCCCGCATACTCGAAGGTGAGCGTGCCGTCGTCGTATTTCGCCTCCGTGACGCCGTTGCCGTCCGCGCCGAAGGTCTCGCCGTTCTCGGACCAGTAGTACCAGCCGTCGGACGTGATATTGGCCTCTGTCGAGAAGGGAATGTCATAGATGAGGGCGCCGTTTTCGACCGTGTAGGTCACCTCGGTCGAAGTCGACCAAGCGCTCTCTTTATACTGTCCCGATGCGGACATGGTACGTGCCTTCACGGTGTAGGTGCCATTGTCCCAAGATGCAGAATTGATCTCTGTCTCGCCGAGAGTTGCCTGCACGGTGTACTTGGGCTCTGCGTCGGTCGCGGCGGCGAAGAAGCCGATCTCATAGCCGCTCACGAGCGATGCATCGTTGGCGGTATCGGCGACGGTCGCCTTGGTCCCGTTCATCGTGACGGTGGGCGCCTGAAGTGCTTCGGGGGTGAACTCCTCCCACTTGAATGCGGTGAGGACGAGGTCGGCCTTGGGCAGTTTCTCGCCCGTGGTGAGGAAGATGGCGGTATAGTAGATGTTGTCATACTCTTCCGAGCCGTAGACACGCTCGCTGTCGGCATGCAGGAAGTAGACGTCGACGTCGTTTTCACCCACCTTGAGCTCGATATCCTTGCCGTTGAGGTTGATGGTGCCCGCCGCATCGGAAGTTATCTTGCAGGTCAGGTGGTAGTAGCCGCCCTGCACGAGGAGCCCATCGGGATACTTTTCCGACTTGAGGTTTCTGTAGGTGAGCTGGACGCAGCTGTCGGGGTAGTTGCCGAACAAGGAGGCCTCATAGCGAAGGTGCACGGTGCCCGCCTGCGAGCCCTCGGCATCCTGATACTCGGCGACGGAGAACTCGACGCTGCCGCCGTTCCAGCCGCCCATGTCGCCCCAGTAGGCCCATCTGCCCTGCGCAACTTTGTTCTGCCCGATGGAGCCGTTGTTGATGAGCTCGCCGTCTTCGTTTCTGTCGGCAAGTTCGTAGTAGCCCGCGGGTTTATTCGTCCAGATGACGGTCACTTCGCAAGTAGCAGAGGCGGCACTGCCCGCACCCGCCCTTCTCGCGGTGATGGTGGCGGTCCCCTCTTTCTCTGCGGTCACGAGGCCGTCCTTTACGGTGGCGACGGACTCATTGGAGGAGGTCCACGTCACGGACTCGCCCGCCATGTCCTGCCCGTCGAGCTGGACGGTGGCGGTGAGCTGTTTGGTCTCGCCGCGCTCGATCTGTGCGGTCGCGTCGCTTATCTTGACGGTGATATTCTGCACGGTCACCTCGCAGGTCGCCGAGGCGCCGCTCTCGAGGCTCGCGGTGACGATCGCCTTGCCCGCAGCCACGCCGCGGACCATGCCGTTTACGACGAGCACGATGTCCTCATCCGAAGAGCTCCACTTGGGGGTGGATCCATCGGACACGGTCGCGGTGATGCGCTTGGAATCGCCGACCCCTATCGAGATCTCGGTGGGATCGAGTGTGATGGTCGCTTTGTCCGCATTGCCCTGGCAGCCGACGAACGCGAACAGCATGACCAGAGCAACGATCGCGGCAAGCATGGAACGGATCGTTCTCTTGTACATAGTTACTTAACCTCCCTATTTCTGCGGCTTTTCGCCGTAAATACCGTCAATTGTCTTCCGAGAAGCGGTAGACGCGCACATAGTCGACGACCATGTCCGCGGAGAAGAAGTCCTCTCGGGGCTCTCTGCCGCCGTCGAAATTTCCCCCCACCGCGAGGTTGAGGAGGAGATAAAAGGGCTTATCGAAGGGCGCCGCGGCATTCTCCTCCTTGGAGGCGGCCTCTGTCCACCACTTCTCCGAGGTCACGCGGTGGACCTCCTGTCCGTCGATGTAGAAGGCGATGTACTCCGCCCGCCACTCGAATCCGTAGGTGTGCCATGCGGTGATGTCCTCTTCGAGCACGGTGTCGAGGGTGTCGTAGGTGCTCTGTCCCCGCCTCCCGTAGTGCAGGGTGGTGCCCACGCGGTCGGGGAGCCGCCCCTTTGCCTCCATGATGTCTATCTCGCCGCTCGCCGCCCATCCGCCGTAGTCATTTGCGGTGGAATCGGGCGTTTGCGGCTGAGGGAGCGCCCAGAAGGCGGGCCACATGCCCTCCTCCGCGGGGAGCTGCATGCGCGCCTCGGTATAGCCGTAGGTGAAGGAAAACTTGTCGCGGGTCACGATGCGCGCGGAAGAATAGTTCCTTCCCTCGGGCATCTCTTCGCGGATCGCCGTGATGCGGAGCACGCCGTCCGAGACGGAGACGGCCTCCTCGGTATAGTATTGCTGCTCGTTGTTGCCCCAATACTTCGGTCCCTGCGACGCACTGTAGCTGTCCCGTATGCCGATTTGGTACCCCCATTTGCTCAGATCGAGGGAATTTCCGTCGAATTCGTCCGACCACGCGAGCACGGCGTCCACGGGGATACACGCCTCGGGTGTTTCGGGTCCGTCCGTATCATCTGAGGGGGGCTTGGCGGCAGGTCCCTCGGTGCCGCCCACGCAGCCCGCAAGACACACAAAAAGGACCGCGGAGAGCGCCGCCGCCTGCATTTTCATTTTGCGAAGATCTTTCACCCTTCTTTCCTTCCGAGAAATGTTTTTTCTTGCACGCAAGTCCTTGCGTGCAAGAGAGGGGCCCCTCTCTTGAGCGATTTTTTATGCCTTGTCCGAATCTCTCGGTGAATGAGAAAATTATACAACTTCCTTCTTCCTACGGCACAATTGCATGCGCAAATTAATAAAAAAACGACGTAACCTAAGATTACGCCGTACTATTATAAAATAATATAAACTAATATACTAACTGTTTTCATTCTTTTTCGGTCCCCGCCGGAATGGGGATGAGGATGTTGAGGTTAAAGACGCCCGCTTCGGCATTTACGGTGAGCTCGCCGCGGTACTTTTCGACGACCATGCGCATGGAGCGCATGCCGAAGCCGTGGTTCACGGTGTCCCCCTTCGTCGTGGCGGGCAGACCGTCCTCGAAGACGAGGTCGGCAGCATAGGCATTTTCGGTGTGGATGACGGCCATGCCCTGCTTCTCGCGCACGGTGAGGGTAAACATGCGGTCCTCCTCGGGGAGATGCACGAGGGCCTCGAGGGCGTTGTCACAGGCATTCCCGAAGAGGGCGTAGATCTCCGAGGGCTTCAGAAAGGAGATGCACTCGCCGTCTGCGATGCAGTCAAACTGCACCTTATTGCGCTCGAAGATGAGGCTCCTCTCGGACAAAAAGACGTCGAGGACCTCGTTTCCCGTGCGGTAGATGGTCTCGTAGACCTTGATGAGGGACTTGATCTCGTCGAGCGCCTCCTGCTCCACGCGGTCCTCGAGACGGGAGATCTGCTGCTTCATGTCGTGGCACTTGACATTGATCATGTCGATGGTCTCTCTGGAGTGCTCATACTGTTCCTTTTGCTTCTCCACGAGCTGCTCGAGCACCGCCTTTTGCACGGCGAGTTCGGAGGAGAGGAAGAGGGTGTACTGCAGGCCCAGCGTAAAGATACAGCACATGGTCCCATAGGCCGAAAAGGCGGAGAGCAGGGAGCGATCATTGTGGATGAAGTCGTACTGCTGCTCATAGAGATGGAGGATGATGGCGACGATGAGGATGAGGAGGGCGAGGAGGATATTCACGCGCTGCGTGGGCTTGTAATCCGCCGAGGCATTCTCGCGCATGGGACCGCGGAAGAGCAAAAATACGACCCCATATATAAAAAACAGCATGGGAAGAGAGACACAGAGGCAGAAGATATCCGTATACTCAAATGGCGTGAAGGAGAGGATGAGGGAGAGCACGCGATAGTAGAGGTGCTGCGTCGCCACGCCGCTCACCATGCAGTAGAGCACCCCCCACCCGTTCGTCTCGGTGCAGAAGAGGACGCCCGCCGCCGCGATGAGGTAGGTGAGGGCATAGCGGAGCCAGTAGATCCAGGGCGACTGCACGAAGAGGAAGGCGACGGAGACCCCACCCATGACCGCGAGGACGGCAAAAAGACGCAGGATGATAAACTTCCTGCGCTTGAAAAAGAAGGCGAACCCCGAGATGGCGGTCAGAAGCTCGAGAGCATAGCCGACCGCAAAGATATAATCGACTGTCGTCGGCATCATCTCTGCCCCAGATAGTTTGCGAGATCGCTCATGAACTCCTTGCGCTTGGGCTGGCTGATCTTGAGCTCGTCGCCGTTGGTCATGGTGAGGATAAATCCCTTCACACGGAAGATGTGCTTGAGATTGACGAGATAGCAGGCGTTGCAGCAGGCGAAGTGGTAGGGCGTGAGTTCCTCGCGGAGGCCCTTCAGCGACCCCGTCTCGGTATATTCGCCCCGCACGGTGTGATAGGTGAGGCGGTGCTGCCTGATCTCCACATAGTAAATTTCATTGGAGGAGAGCTGCACGGGACCGGGGTGGTCGTGGATCATGAGGAGCTTGCCCTCCGATGCGCTGACGATCTGCAGTGCCTTGCGGAGCTTGAAGACGACTCGCTTGTAAGTGATGGGCTTCACGATATAGTCGAGCGCATCCACCTCGTAGCTCTTGATGGCATAGTTCGTCATGTTGGTGACGAAGATGAGGATGGTCTGCGTATTGCTCTTTCTGAGCCGCGTCGCCGCCTCCATGCCCGAGATGCCGGGGAGCATGATGTCCATGAAGACGATATCGAATGTCCGCTCCTTCTCCTCCAGAAAGGTATTTGCCTCGCCGTAGCGGGCGTAGGTAAACTGTTCGCCGTTCTCCGCGGCGTAGCGCTGGAGGTACTCGAGAAGCTTGTTTGCAGCCGCATCGTTATCCTCAACGATCGCGATCTTGACCATACTGTTTCCGTCCTTGGGACAGTTCTCCCGCCCTGTCCATTATTTTATCATAATTTCGGGTCTGCGTCAAGGATTCCGAGCCCCTTCCCCGCAAAAAACTCACATTTTTATCAAAAACTCTTTCCGAAGCGCGGGATGGGCAGGAGCATGCGCGTCGAGGCACGGTACTCCGCGAAGCCTTCCTTCCTCGCCTGTCTGCCGTCCGCGAGCGGGATGGACACGAAGAGGAAGAGACAGGTATTTGCGAGGGCGCCGAGGAGGAGCCACCACGCCTCCGCGGGGGAGACGCAGACGGCGGCAAGCCCTATCCCCCACCACATGAGGATCTCGCCGAGGTAATTGGGATGGCGGGAATATTTCCACACGCCCCGCCGCACGAAGCCCTTTCCTCCCCTCTTTTTGAAGGAATGCAGCGTGCAGTCCGCCACCCCCTGCCAGACGGCGGCAAAGAGAGAGACCGCGCAAAAGAGGATGCACCCGACATTCCACTCAGGCGCCGTTTGGAAGGTATGTACCGCGGGCATGGTACAGGCGTACACGATGAGGGTGGGCATGAGATGGATGCCGACGAGGTTGACGACGGGGTACCACCTGCCCGTCTTTTCCGCGTACATGGTGTACCGCCAGTCCTCATAGGCGAGCCCGTGAAAGGTATAAGCCCAGTTCAGGGTGAGCCGCACCGCCCAGAAGAGGATGACGGCGAGGAGGATCCCCGTCGTGGGCGTGAGCCCCTGCGCCGCGGCGCACACCACCGCGATGACGGCGGGCTGCACGCTCCAGTAGGGGTCATAGACGGAGGCATTGCGGAAGAGGACGGAAAAGAGAAAGACGAGAATTGTCGCCGTGACATCGGCGATGAGCAGGGACGCCCAGACGGGCAGCGGCAGGGTCATAAAGAGCATGATGCCCCCTCCCGCAGCAACGGCATAGACGAGGAGCAGGACGGCATAGCCGAACCATCTCGATTTCATGAGGGCCATGGGAAGCCTCCTTGAGTTTGTATCTATTATATTTGATTATCCCGCAAAAGGCAAGCGATTTTTCAATGAATGCGAATTTTCAGGGCGGAAAACGACAAAATCTCCCCCCGTGCCGCAAAATTTTGCCGACTTTGCGAAGCGCCGCAGCGTATCATATGGCAAGAGGTAACCATGCAGACTTCATCTTATATCGGAAAACCCGTCATCTCCCCCGGCGGCGATGCGTACGGCTATGTGACCGGCGTCCGCCTCACGCGCAAGTTCGAGAAGGTCTCCTGTATCGAATGCGCCGACGAAAACGAGGAAGAATTTTTCCTCCCACTCCGCGCCGTGCTCGCCTGCGGCGATGCCATCGTGGCGGGAAAGGCCCGCCTGACCTCTCCCACGGGCCTCCCCTCCCCCGTCGGGAAAAAGGCATACTCCGCGGAGGGAAGGGCGCTCGGCATCATCTCCGACGTCATCTGCGGCGAAAAGGCCCTCCTCGTCATCGAGGGCGAGGGGCGCACCGAGGTCCCCTACGACTTCGTGCAGATGGGCGAGACGGTGGTCGTGTACGACGAGCCCGTCAAGCACCATACAGCAAAGAGGGCGCCAAAGAGTCCGTCCGAGCCCAAATCGCCGCCCGCGCGGGAAGTGCCTCCCCTCCCCATGAACCGCACCAATCTCCTCGGCAAGAAGGTGCGGCGGAGCGTCTACGACGACCGCGGAATGCCCATCGCCGTCGCGGGAGAGCGCATCACCCCCGCCATCCTCTCCGTCGCGAGAAGATCGGGAAGGCTCCTCGAGCTCGCCGTCAACACCATCACACAACTTTAAGAAAATCGGCCGCTTGTGCGGCCGATCTTCTTATATTATAGTTTGTATCTTGCGGCAAGTTTCAGGGTGGAGGCGAGGGCGTCATTGAGGCGGGAGCTTTCCTCCGCATCGAGCGGCCTCTTCTTCAGGGCGAGGAGGGAACGGGAGAGCGCCTCTTGCTCCATGCGGTCGGACGGCGACAGGTCGAGGCGGGCGAGGCGCCGGAGAAGTTCCTCGGCATACGACGTCTCGACATAGGGCATGTCCGAGGAAGGCTCTTCGAAACGGCAGATCTTGGGAGGATATCGGCTGTCCGTGAGCATGTCGCAGCGGGTGGGCTTTTTCCGCTTCACGCACCCCGCGGCGAGCTCGGACCCCCGCACCGCAAGGGGACGGAGAGCGGTGAGGAGCACGAAACTTCCGCCGAAGAGGACAATGCGCGCCGAGCCCTTTCCCGCGAGCAGGACAGCGCCGATGCCGAGCAGGGCGCCGTCTAAGAGCGAGAAGAGCGCCCGCCGCTTGCCGCCCGTCCCGCCCTCGACACATGCGAGCACGAGGACGGCGGGGAGCACGATGAGAAAGGAGATCCAGTCGGGGATACGGGCAAACGCCTCGGAGATACCATAAAAAAGGTCCATACCCCAATCATAGACGGAAAGAGGGCGCGCCCGAAGTCCTTTTTTCCCGAATCCTGTCCTTTTCGGTCAGAAGCGGACGATGTGCCCGCGCGCGAGGTTGACGAGGTACCCCTCCACCTCCTCGGGCGTCGTCCCCTTGATCTTGGCGACGGCGCGGCGGTAGAGGGAGAGCTGCACGGCATACTTCTCTCTCAGCACCTCGTCGGGCAGGGCGGAGTACTTGTAGTCCACCACCGTAAATTTTCCCCCTTCCTCGATGAGGAGATCGATGGCGCCCTGAAAGATGACCTCGTCGTCGGTCGCCTCACCGTACGCCTCGGCGAAGTCCCGCGCAGGCAGGAGGACGAGGAAGCGCTGCTCCCGAAAGATCTTCTTCCTTTCGATCCCCTCGAAGCAGGGGAGGGCGAGGATCTTCCGTAGGACGGCGGGGTCCAGCAAGGCGAGCTCTTCGGGCGGGAGAGTCTCTTCCCGCGTCATCCTCAGAAGCTCTTCCTCCGCATCCTTTCCGAACTGCACATGCTCCAAAAAGGCGTGATAGGCAATGCCGACCTCGGGCGAAAATCCATGTACCATGTCCGCATCTTCCATCTCTTCTTCGGGCATGGTATCGTCGTTTTCTTCATCGTTGACCTTGTACATGGGTGCCTTGTTTCGCTTCAGAAGGCCCGTCGCGGAATCCTTTACGGGCATCTCGCAGGACGCCGCATGGGCATAGGGCGCCTGTGCACGGAGGAGGTCGGCGACATGCGCCTCGTCGCTGCGGAAGAGGATCTCGCGCGCGAGCTTTTCGGGCGCCTCCTCCTCTGCACTCTCCGCCTCGGGCAGGACGCCATAGGGAATGAGGTCGACGGGACGCTTCGCTGCCCGCGGACGGTAGGCGAGCTCGTCCTCGATGGGGTCGGCATGCGGCTTCGGCAGTTCACGGAAGATGAGGTGCAGACGGTAGCGGGCGCGGGTCATGGCGACATAGAGCACATTGCAGATGGCCTCCGCGTTTTCACGGCTCTTGTAGAGCATCGCCGCCCGCCGCAGGAGGGTATCGCCGCAGGTGCGCGCGGTGAGGTCGTAGCATTTGGGGGCAGCGTGATAGCGGTCCGTCCAGAGGAGGTCATCGGAGTCCGTCCTCGTCCCCTCGTCGAGTTCGGTGAGGATGATGATGGGCGCCTGAAGCCCCTTCGCCGCGTGGACGGTGAGAATATGCACGGCATCTTCCCCCTCCGTCTCCTCATAGGTGACCTTATTGCCGCCGCCTTCCAGTTTTCTGAGAAAGGCATGGAGATCGGCGCAACCCTCGCTCTCGGCGATGAGCCGACGGACATGCGCGGCGCGGACCTCGCTCCCGCCCTTTGCCGCGATCTGCGCCTCGAGCCCCTCTGCGAGCAGGATGGTGAGCATCTCGGAGGCATTGCGCACGCGCGAGAGAGCGCGGAGACGTTCGCTGAGCGCAAAGAAGCGCCGAAGTTTTTGGGCGACGGCGTCGCTATATTTTGCCGCGTACATCCTGCAGGCGTCGCGGAGCGCCGAGACGTCCCACCTCTCCCGATCGGCGCGCAGGCGGACGGCGACGAGGTCGTCCTCGGTGAGACCTCCCGGGAGGGAGAGCATGGCGGTCGCCATGGGGATATCCTGCTCCCCGTTGTCGAGATAGGAGGCCCAGTCGAGGAGGAGCCTGCCCTCGAAGAGGTCGCACACATTGACCTCCGATGAGGAGGCGACGGGGATGCCGCGCTCCGAGAGTGCACGGGCGATATAGGGCGCCGTGACAGAATTTTTGCGCACGAGCACGACGATATCGCGGTAGCGGACTTCGCGCATCCCCCCCTTGCTGCCGTCCGCGTTCTCGAGGTCGACGTCGTACCACAGCTTCCCGAGCCCCTCCTCCTTTCCGCACTCCTCCTCGACGATGGCGAGGACGCGGCGCGCCACGGGATGGTCAACGGCACGGGGATGGGCATCCATCACGGAGTAGACCTTGTCGCGCACCTTCACCTCGGCGTCGGGCGACGGGGCATAATGGGTCTTCACCTCCCCTCTGTCGCCATGGTAAAGCGAGCCGCCCACCATGGCCTCATAGTCGGGAAGGGCGGCCGAAAAGACGGCATTGACCGCCTCGAGGATGGAGGACGCCGAGCGGAAATTTGCGCTTAAGATAAGGGAATGCCCCTCCTTCGCGTACTGCACCGTCTTCTCGGTAAAATAGCACGAGCGGCTGCCGCGGAAGCCGTAGATCGCCTGCTTCTTATCCCCCACCAAAAAGACATCTTTGGCGCCCAAGGCCTCGATGAGCTTCTCCTGCATGGGGTTGACGTCCTGATATTCGTCCACGAAGACATAATCGTACTTGAGCGAAGCCCTGATCTCGGGCATGGTCAGTGCCTTTAATGCATACTGCTCCAGATCGGCATAGTCGAGCACGCCCGCCTCGCGCTTGATGAGCTCATAGTTTTCATCGAATTTCAGGGCGAGCGAGGCGAGTGCCGCACTCCGCTGCAGGGCATTTTCATAGCGGGCACGCTCCTCCTCGCGGGACCTCAGCTTCCCGATGGGATCGAGTGCTCCGCTGACCCCTTCGGCGAGGATGCGGAGGCTATTGATGCGCTCTACGACCTCCGCGGGGAGCGTCTTCAGGCGTGACGGCGCCTTGCCGAGGAGCTTCGCAGTCTCCTTGAGCGCGAAGAGGTCTTCCTCCCTCGAGAGGGCCTCCGCCGCGGCGCAGATGCTGTCATAGTACTTTTTGAGGGAGTCGGGCATGTCCTCGACGAGGTCCGCATGGCGGCGCGCGACCTCGAGCACTTCCCCCGCACGCATGTTGACGTCCTTCGCGAGGTCGTGTGCGGCGAGATCGAAGAGGTCCTCCCCCGCCGCCATCTTTTCGAGCGTCGCGCGGTAATCGGGCTCTCCCCGTGCGCAGGTGGCGAGCTTTTTGACGAGCGCACGGAGCTTGTCGTCCCGCTTGTCGAAGTAGGCCTCGAGGAGCTCCGCGAGTTCTCCGCTCTCATAGGCCTCGTCAAAGGTCTTGTCGAGGGCGCGGGCAGAGAGCGCCTTTCCCTCGGCATCCTCCCCCGCAATGATGCGGAAGGCGGGGTCGATATCGAGCAGGTAAAAGTATGTCCTGATGAGCCGCCCGCAGAAGGAATCGATGGTGCAGATGTCGGCAAGGGGGAGGGATGCGAGCTGTTTTCTGAGATGGATGCGCTCCTCGGGCGAGGCATTTTCCGCCCTCTCGAGGAGGCTTTTGCGGATCTTTTCCCGCATCTGTGCCGAAGCCTTGTTCGTGAAGGTGACGGCGAGCATGCGCCCCACATCCTCCCCGCCTGCGACGAGGTCGACAAAGCGGCGCACCATGACATGGGTCTTTCCGCTCCCCGCCGACGCGGACACGATGACTTTTCCGCGCGCCGCGATAGCGTCCCGCTGCTGCTGCGTCTCGGACATGGTACCCTCGTCTTTTTTTAACGTCTCACTCATGGTCCTTCCCTCCGCATGCCGCCGCGATCCCGATGATCTCCGCAAACGTGATTTTTTCCTTCTCGCGCGGCTCTCCCGAAAAGCCGCACATGCCCTTCAGTTTGCAGTATGTACATGCGCCCGAATAGGGCGACGGGGCGATATTTCCCGACCCCATCTCGCTTTCTGCCTGTTTCGCCGCGAGTTCGCCATAGTCGAGGAGGGTCTCGAAATCCTGCCGCGGAAAGGCGCAGGTCTTCGTTCCGCTCTCGAAGATCTCACTTGCCTTGCCCCCGCGCACGGTGTCGAATCCCGCGACGACCTCGGGATCGGAGCAGTAGATCCCCTCCATGCGGTGCGGGTAGGGATCCCTGCGCTCTCCGTCATCCGTGAACGCGGTCTTTGCGGGAAAATAGAAGCTGCCCGCGGACATGCCCCCCTCGGACACCGCCCTGAGGTAGAGCTCGAGCTGCAGACTTCTCCCCGTATAGTAGGCCTCGGCGGAGACGTCGAAGTCCCCCGTCTTGTAGTCGATGACGCGCACGAAGCCCCCCGAGACGTCCACGCGGTCCGCCTTTCCGCGGATATGGAGGGCGGGAATGGCCACCTCCCCCTCCGTCTTCAGCACGCGGTAGGCGGAATTGAGAAGCTGCCTGTAGGCGAGGGCGGCGACATTTTCGGCCTCCCATACCAATCTCTCCGCCGCATATCGTCCCGCCGCCGTATCCGCAAGGGCGCCGAAGACGGGGCCCGCAAGCAGCGCTTTTGCCGAAGAGGCGGCAGCGGCGCGGCATTCTTCCTCGGTGGAAAACTCGCCGAATCGATCGGCCGTCTCCTTGAGAACGGCGTGGATGAAGTTCCCCGTATCCGATCCGAGAAGCGACCTCTCCTCCCGTTCGGAGAGGCGGAGCGCGCCGAGGGCAAATCCCTTGTAGGGGCAGCTGAAGTACTGCTCGAGGCGGGTAGGCGAGGCGTCTCGGGAAAGCCACAGCTCCCCCGCTCCTTTCGCCGTCTTTTCGTTTTTGCCGCGAAGCTCCTCGGGGTCCGCGGGCAGGCATTTTTCCTCCTCGCCCGCGTCCATGAGCACGGTGCGCAGGGCGGAGATGCGCCCGATGAGCTCCTCTGCCCGCACCTTGCTCTTCTCGGCAAAATAGAGGTCGAGGTCGCGGAAAAAGGCGAGCATCGCGGGCTCCCGCTCACTGCGATCGTAGGGGTACAGCTCGGGCATGGGTGCCGTCTTCATGCTCTTCTCGAGATAATAGAAGACTTCGGACGGGCTCGTCTCCTCCCCCTTTACGGAGATGGGACAGCTCAGGATGAGCTCCTCGGAAAAGGCACAGAGGTTGAGGGCGAGGGACTCGCGGGCACGGGCATTGACCACCCGCATGGCGGGGTCTATCTCCACGCGCAGCTTTCCGAGCCGCTCTATTTCGCTGTCGGTGATGACGGCGGTATCCTGCGAGACGCGGGGAAGGGCCTCGGTGAGCCCCGCACAGAAGAGGACCTCTGCGCGGCACATCCTGCTCTCGGTGGCATCGCCCACAAACACGGCATCGGACCGACGCGGGAGGACGGAGACCGAGTAGGCCTCGAGCCCGCTCGCGATCAGGCGGGAAAATTCACGCGGGGTGAAGACTTCTTCGCCCGCGACATCCTCCGTCTCGCGCAAGATGCCCTCGAGGGGGGTGAGGTCGGTGAGGGCGCGCTCCTCGGGCGGGAGGCTGCGTGCCAGCGCTTCGGTGACCTTTTCCTCCTCCACGAGGGTGCGGAGGGCGCGCACGGCGGCCGTATAATCCCGCCCCGTCGCCTTCTTTCCGAGACGGAAGAGGTCGAGGATGGCGAGCATCTTCTTGCGGCAGGCGGTGAGCTCTTCGTCGCTGCCGTACCCCTTTCCGCGCACCGCAAGCCCCTTGATCTCCCGCCGCACGCCGCCGCGATAGGCCCCGTAGCGGAGGAGGTAGTTGCGGTATCCCTCACTCCTTCCGAAATAGACGGAGGAGGCCACCGCATCCGCCTCGTCGGGCAGGGCGCCGTCAGCCGCGGCGTCGAGGACATTGAGGAGAAAGACGCAGAAGGGATGCTCCGAAAATTTCTTCTTCACGTCGGCAAAATAGGGGATGCGGTAGGCGCGGAAGGCCTTTTGCACGGCGAGCAGGTAGTCCTCGCTCCCCACGAGCACGGCAATGTCGCTGTAGCGCCTCCCCTCCGCCGCCTCTTTCCTGATGTATGCGGCGATCTTCTCCATCTCTTCATTTTCGTCACGCGCCACGAAGGTGCGGACATGGTATGCCCGTGGAAGGTCTCTCGGCGCGCGCTCCGTGGAAAAGAGGGCGCGGGAGACGAGCAGGGCATCCCCCGCAAGGAGGGTGGGCGCGCGGGTCTCGGCGACTTCCCCTTCGCATGCACGGCGGAAGACGGCCGCCGCCTCGTTGGTATGATATTCCCTGTCGCCGCCCGTAAAGATGCCCGTCGTCGAGCGGGCCGCACCCGCCGCGGCGCGGATACATGCCTGCCCCTGCCGCGTAAAGGAGGGAAAGGCAAAGAAGATCACGTGGGCATCGGCCGCCTTTTCGGCGATGAGGGCGGGCAGGAGGGCGAGATAGCCGTTTTCGTCCACGAGGGCGCGCTCCCGCAGAAATTCATGATATTTTCCGAGGAGAAAGGCGAGGTCGGAGATCTTCCGCTTCAGGAGCCCCTCCGTCTCCTCGGCACAGGCGAGGAGGTCCTCCTCCGTCACGCGGGAGGCGGAGAGCTGGGCGATCGTCTCGTAGACCGCCTGTGCCGCCCGCCGCCGAAAGCAGGTGAGCTTGTCCTCATACTTCCCCATGAGCGCCGCGATCTCGAGCACGGAGCCCTGTTTGGAGAGGGTGCGCCCGCCCGCGTGGAGATTGAGAAAGCGGCGAAAGGTCGTCACCTCGGCGAGGAAGGTCCCCCCGCATGCCTTGAGGACGGCGCGCTCGGCGAGGAGGGTGAGCCTGTCCTCGCAGAAGATGATGGTGCGCGCCCCCTCCCTCTCGTGCGTCCCCACTTCCTCCGCAAGCGCGGAGAGGGCGTCATCTGTCGTGTAAGCCGTGATCAGTTTCGTCATGCTTCGTCCGTAAAAAAATTTTTTCTTCCATTATACCATATTTTCCAAAAAAGTCCCCGCTTTTTCCCATTTTATTTTTACAAACGGAAAGTTTTGTGCTATAATAGAGGAAAGTCAACTCAAGCGGAGCCGATATGAAACGAATTTCTCTTGTCGGGGCGGCCCTCCTTGCCCCCCTCTTCCTCTTCGCAGGATGCGTGCAGGCCTCTGCCCTTCCCCTCAAGGCGAACTGGTATGCAAACACAAATAACCTCACCGATATCTCGGGAACGAGGGAAAGGCTCACCTATGACCTCTCCTTCTCTCCCGCAGAGCCCGCGGGCGAAGTCACGGCGGAATACCACGGCACGCTCGTGACGGAGCTTGAAAATGTGACCATCACGGCGGACAAGCGGCCCGAGGGGCTCGCCGTCGGCTTCACGGGGTATCACCTGAGGAGCGAGACCACCCTTGCGGGCGTCTTCTCCCTCAATGGGGAAAAGGGCGAGAGCTTCGAGGCGGACACCATCGTCTCCGACGTCTGGTTCACGAGCGCCGCAGAGGGCCTCCGCCCCGTCCGCAGCGTGAAATCGGTGGATATCCATATCCCCAACTCGGCGGCATCCTCGGCAAGCGAACTCGCCGTCCGCTATACCTACACCTTTACCGCCGCATACAATGAGGCCGTCACGAGGGCGGAACTCACCCTCGCGGAGAGCGGAAAGGAGGAGGTGAAGCGCACCCTTTCGCTCGGCAGCGGCGGGAGCTTTTTCGACAACGAGGAGATCGCCTTTGCCCTGCGCGCGCTCACGCTCACGGGCTCCCTCTCCTTCCGCACGGTGGACCCCGCGAGGATGGAGGAGGCCGATATCATCAACTTTGCCGCGGCCGCCGCTGTCAAGCAGGAGACGAACTTCTTGATGGGCGATAAGACCGTCACCGAAGTGGACGGGATGCGCATCTCCTATGGCTACGGCGGGGACAACGGCGGGCAGGCACAGACCGCGGTCTATGCGGTGTGCACCAACCCCGAGGAGAACCTGTACCGCAATGTGCTTCTCCGCCTCGAGACATCTGCGCTCTACGGGCTCGGCACCTTTACCTACGAACTCAAGGAAGCGCAGTTCGCGCAAAAATAACACAAAACGCCAAAAACCGCGGGCATTGACCCGCGGTTTTTTTGACCCCATGTTTACTTTTCGTAGACTTCTCTCTTTAAGATCCCGATATAGGGAAGGTTGCGATAGCGCTCATCGTAGTCGAGCCCATAGCCGATAACGAACTCATTTTCGATGTCGAAGCAGTTGTAGTCGGGCGCGATGTCATATTCCCTTCTTCCCTGCTTATTGAGAAGGGTGACGATGATGACGGAGGCGGCGCCCCGCTCGGTGAGGAGTGCTTTGAGGTTGGCGAGGGTAAACCCGCTGTCGATGATGTCCTCCACGATGATGACATCCCGCCCCTTTACATCGCGGTCGAGATCCTTCTTGATGCGAAGTTTTCCCGAAGAGACGGCGCCCGAGCCGTACGAGGAGACGGACATGAAGTCGAGCTCCACGGGGCAGGACAGGTGGCGGATAAAGTCCGAGTAAAAGATGATGCTCCCCTTCAGAATGCCCACGACGAGTGGGCGCTTGTCGCGGTAGAGCTCGTCGACCTCGAGGGCGATCTCCTTGACGCGCGTACGAAGTTGATCTTCGGTGAGCATGATGCGTTCGCAGTCCTGATGCATAAATTTCCTCCGTAATTTGATATCTTTATTCTATGACCGCCCGCCGCTTGGCGGAAGCAGTCACTTTGACACTATCCGAGATCTCCACGCCGACGACGACGAGCACCTCGCTGCCCTTCGCGATGACGGGAAGTTTTCTCCCCAGCCGCGCGGGGATCTTGCGGCCCGAGAGGAACTTTTTGAGGGTCTGTCTCTTGGCATGGTATGGGGTAATGACGTCACCCTCCCTCCGCATGCGCACCACACAGCCCGCGGGGAAGGCATCGGGATCGACGAGGAGTTTCCGTCCCCTTTCGTTCACCGCCATGTCGATGGGGAACTCTTCGCCCACCTCGCGCACGGAAAATGCGGCGGGACGAAGATAGAGCCCCTCCTCGGGCGAAAAGGGCGTCTCTTCGAAGTTCTCCTCAAACTCCCAACAGAAGACGAGGTAGCCCCCCTCGCGGATGGCAATGCGCCGCCACGGCACATCTTTCACGGGCAGGATGACCTTTTTGCCGCTCTGCGCCCTGCGAAGGCGGGAGAGTTCGTCGAGATTGGCGCGCGTGTAGTCATAGATCCCCGTCTGCCGCATGCACGCAAGGCAGGCACGGGCAAAGAGCACGTCGGGAAGGTCCACGGGCACCCACTCCTCGTCGAGCACGCGGACGATCTTCTCCTCGGCGAGCGCCTGCAGGAAGTCGTCCTCCTCTGCCGCGAGCGAGGCAAACTCCACGAGATGCTTCTTTGCTCCCTCGTGGATCTTTTCGAAGGCGGGCAGCGCGGTATGGCGGATATAATTTCTGGTGAGATCCTGATTTTCGTTGGTCGAGTCCTCGACATGGGGTAGCCCGTTTGCGTCCGCATAGGCCTCGAGCTCGGCGCGCGTGACCGTGAGGAGAGGGCGCTTAAGGAGGCCTCCGCGCTCGGTGACGGCCTTCATGCCTGCAATGCCCGTACCACGGGCGAGACGGAAGAGAATGGTCTCGGCGACGTCGTCTGCATGATGCGCCGTCGCGACAAAGTCGGCCTCTCCTCCATCGATAACGCCGAAAAATGCGCTGTAGCGCACGGCGCGGGCGACCTCTTCGAGGCTTCCGCCCCCCTCCCTCTGCAGTGCAGGCACATCTTCCCGCACGATCTTCAGGGGGATGCCCCAGTCGCAGCAGAGCTTCTTGCAGAACTCCATATCGCCGAGAGACTCCGCGCCGCGGATGCCGTGCTCGACGTGGATGGCGGAAAGCGTGATACCCATGTCCGAGGCCTGCGCATGAAAAGCGTGCAAGAGGCACACCGAATCGATGCCGCCCGAGAGCGCCACGCACACCCGTTTTCCCGCATAAGGAGAGGCATCGAAGAGCTTCACGGCGTCCCCTCCTCCGCGAGCGACCGCACGAAGGACTCGGCGTTCACATCGGCAATATTGATACAATAGATCGCAAAGGGAAGGGTGAGGAGGATGGAGAGCAGTGGGCTTATGAAGAAGAGCAGGAGGGCGAGGAGGACGATCGCGGCGAGCAGGATGGCCGTCACCGCGAGACTGGAGGCGATGTTGCGCACGGTCAAAACCTTTTTGAGAGGGAATTTGCGGCCGCCGTGGATGAGCCATGCCGCGATCAGCGAGAGCGCGCTCCCGAGGAAGAGGAAGACGGTAAAGAGGAGGATGCCGTAGATCCGCATGACCGCGATGAGCACGAGCGCCGCGATCAGGATGAGACTTTGGAAGAGGGGCACGAGGGTATGGGCTATGAGGAACTGCTTGACATTCCGCCGTGCCGTACGCCTGCGAAGGGCATACCGTGTCGCGAAACCGGCGGCATAGATCCCGAGAGAGAGGACCGAGGCCGCGACCGCGACATAGGCGACGAGCTTGCCCGTATAGCCGTCTACGATGGCGGCAAGCGAACTTTCGAACCCCTCGGTCGAGGCACTGAGCGTCTCGAAAAAGCCGCGCACCGTATTCTGCAGCCAGTTGCTGTCCACCACGTTTGCGAGGACTTCGAAGAAATTTCCGTTCCAATCGATCTCGGAGAAGGCATATGCGAGGAAATCCCCCACCGAGACGGACGACTCCGCGACGGAGAGACGGATGAGCTCCGTGACATCCCCGAGAAGTTCCCCCGTGGCGCGCACGAAGGAGGACGCAAAGAAGACGGCGGCAATGATGAGAAAGAGATAGACGATGCCCATCGGAATAAAGAGAAACACGAAGCTTCGGAAAAAATTCTTGAGTGCAGTCTTTATCATATCTCGCTCCCGACTATGATTTTACCCCGAATGCGCTCGCTTGTCAAGCCGCTTCAAAAAATTTCTTCCCGAAAATTCGCGTAAATCCCACCTCATTCCTCCCCAATCCCCCGTCCCTCACCTTCCCGAAAGGAGGGCTCGGCGGCGCGCGCAAAGAATCTTGGGAAAAATTGCGATTTCAAAGGCAAAAACAGTTGACAAGGGCGGGGCTTTCCGTGTAAAATAAATAAGCTATTCGATATTCGGATGGCTTTATCGCGGGGTAGAGCAGTCAGGCAGCTCGTCGGGCTCATAACCCGGAGGTCGTAGGTTCAAATCCTACCCCCGCAACCATACGGCGATGTAGCTTAGCTGGTTAGAGCGATCGGTTCATACCCGATAGGTCAGCGGTTCGAATCCACTCATCGCTACCAGAACTTGATTTCGGCAACAGCCGATGAGATAGCGCCTCGACTTCGGGCGCACCTCCCGCCTCGGGAGGATGAAAATTGAATACGGCCCGTTGGTCAAGCGGTTAAGACATCACCCTTTCACGGTGGTAACATGGGTTCGATTCCCGTACGGGTCACCAGATGGGAACAAGTCGAACACCCTCGTAAGTTTACGATGGATTCGACTTGTTCTTTTCATTTAACCACAAAAGCCGCTCTTGAAGGAGCGGCTTTTAATTTATAAATTTATAACTCATGCACGATACCATTTATAGCTAAATGGCTTATCCAAATCTTTTTGTCTTCATTAGGACACACATTTTCTATGTTTGGAACAAGGACGACGAAAGGTGCAGCGAGTTCGGCACGATCGGAGTTCAAAGCTTTGGCGGCGGAATCCGCAGAATCGCATAAAAGGGGCATACCATGTACGAAACCTACGCTTACATAAACTCTTTGAACAAGGGCAAAATCACCCCCACGGAAACGGCTAAAATCACAGTATTAGAAAAAGTCGGAGATAACGACTATATTGTGAACTACAATGGCGTAAAATGCCACGCGCTTTTTAACCCGTTTGTCTGCGCTTTCTTTGCGGACGATATTTACAGGAGAGTAGCGGAATGAGCTACGGATACAAGATTTGCTACCGTGAGGAAAGCTCGGAGGAATATGTCAGACACTACATGACTTATAACTTCCGGCAGGCGATACGGGCATTGACCTATTACAAGCAATATCCACCGCGAGCGCGGGAGGACGGCCATGAACTGAATAACCCCACATGGACGATAATTCCTATATCAAGAGATGAAGTCCTTGCGGGGATAGGCAAGCGCGTCGCCGATGCGGTGATGATCCTCGATTCTCTCAAAGTCACACCGTCCGAAATGTTCATTGAAATAGGTGTTTTGCACCGTCGTCACGTGCCGATGCGACTTGAAGTTATAATCTTTCACTTCATATAGAATCCCAGGCATGGTACCCTCTGGTATCGTGAAGATGCCATGAAAATGCAGGCGCTTTTTCTCAGGGGAACGCTCCCATACTCCTATATACTTCCAACATTTACGACTACAAAACAGGCTCAAACAATTTTTCAGCTTCTTTCTGAATGTTTCCTCGGTATGCTTTGCACCGTCGTAGGTGAAGGTGACAAAGAAGTTAAAGTCCTGCAAATTTGCTTTCCGCGTGAGCCTGATACGGCGGGCAATAAGGTTGCGCTTTTTACGGGCAAGGTTGCTTTCCACATAGGTTCTCAGCGCATCGTCGTTCTTGAAATACGGGCGTAGCTTCTCCATGAGAACAGTTTTCCGCGCTCCATACTTCATAAACACGCATTGTTGATATATCTCGTTGAACAGTTCCCGCTTTGTCATGACTTTTGGTTCTCCGTGTTCGTTCAGAATCCCGCTCGGCGTTTCGGCAGGCTCAATAGGCGTGAGGTCGTCTTTTTTATCGGTAGACTTGGACATGGTGGTCTCGTTTTGCGTCTTTGGCGGCTCTTTTTGCTCCCCAACGGTGATCAATTCTTCCTTCGGCTTTCTTCTTGGCTTATAACGGCGCGTCGTATGTGGAATAGCAATATAATGGCTGCCGTCAAAATAGACCTTACATTCTGGACTCGGCATTACGCGGCACCTCCTTCGTCATAGTCTTTATAGAGCGCATTGATGAAATAGCTATGCTGCTCTTTCAGTTCCTCGACGGTCGCCTTTTCCGTAACGTATTCGCGGTAGTCGTTCAAGCCCATTTCCGAACGCCTTGCAAGGTCGTTAAAGTAGTCCGAGAAGCAGTCCGTGGAAAAGCGGCGGGCGTAAATCTTCTTATTCATGAGGAAATACCGCTTGTTTTCAGCCTTGCCATCCATTGTTCCGCGCTCTTTCTCGATGCGGAGCGTATTATAGCCGTATCGGTTGTAAATACGGATATTCCTGCGCCAGATGCACGCCGTTATGGATTTCAATACATGAACGAGCAAGGTATTATCCCCGCGCCGATAGCGGAAATCATAATACAGACGGATAAAGCGGTTAAATATCCACTCTGAAATCATATCCTCAATGGTATAGAACGGATAGGCAAGTTTCTGCTGAGAGCTATCCACGATATTGACAATTTCGCAGAGATCCCGCGCATCTGCTCCCCAGCTTTCGGGCCTCTGCTCGTCCGTAAACACCTTGATGAACGGGAAATTGTCAACCGTCGCAGAGTGCCGGCACATTTTGAGCCAAGAGTTGAAAAGGTCATTTTTCTGATTCGTTTCCTCGTCTTTCTTTTTCTTCTCCTGTAATTCAAGGTTGTTTCCGCGCTCCTTGCCAACCTCGGTAATGAGAACGACGCCGAACTCAAAGCTGCCCGCTTTCGGGTTGTTCTCCATGACCTTTTTACCGAGTCGTAGGACATCAAAGTCAAGAATATGCGCGTGTCTGCCGCCGTCACAGGTTTCATCTGGGAAGAAATCGGCATACCATGTCGGGAAGTTTCCCGCCGAAAGGAGCTCTTCATCGTCGCGGACAGAATAGTTTGCCATGAGCAAACTGCTCTCCATAACGTAGATGAAATAGGCTTGCGCGTATGTAGATAGTACCTCAAACAGCGTTGAGATTTTGAGGGCGTCGTCATAGGTGTAGCCGTACCGTTCCACGTCATAACCATAGAGCTGCCAATCTGAACGGTGATGCCGTTCATATCGTTCCCGTTTCAATTCCACCCAAGCCTTGACGGTTGCGAGGTTATAGACCGAACCGTATTCCATGCAGGCTTGCAGCTCCTTCTCAAAGCTGATCCACGGGAAATACGGGAATTTCATATCGTTGTTTTGCAGGATTGAGAGCGCCTTCTGCCTGAACATGACCGCTTGCGATAGCCCCATGTCCGTAATAACGGTCGTTTTCTTCTTCCCCATGCTTCCACACGTCATGGAAACGATCGGCAGCTCATTGATAAATCCGCAGTTCCTCGCCTCAAAATGCCGCAAACGGTTGAGTGCGATTTTACGGCGGTAATGATTGAATACCACCCCCGCAACAATCGCCAAGCTCCACCACGGAAAGTGTCGCAGAATGACGTTCACGTCAATGAGTAGCTTACAAACCTGCGTGTAAATCGTCGCCACGTCGAATGTAACGACGAAATAGAAGTAGAACGCCAAAAAACCAGCAACAATGGACGCGAGGTTGAGGTGAAATACGACCATCACGAGCCAGCAAATCCAGAACTTGCGATGCTCTTGAAGATAGGCAATAAACTCCTGCACGAACCGTTTGAGCGGTTGATAGGTGTGTGCCGCTATCCATTTGAACGCACGGAGCGGGATTGTATCGCGGTTATAATTCGTGTTCCTGCGACGGTACAGCCATTTGATAGCGAAGAACAGAGCGACAATACACGGCAGCAATAGAACGAGAACTTTTGCGACTTTCCCGAGCCATGCACCTACGGCAGTTCCCCACGCAGAGAAGTTATCGCCATTGACAAGCAAAGCAACATAATTGCCGGCGTCTTGCTTGAACGCGTCAAAGTTTTCGGGCAGATACGAACCCCAGCCAAATACCTGCGAATAGTCGTTGACGGTAGGCGGGATATTGTGCTTGATACCGAAGATTTCCGAGAAGTAGATGCCGATTGACCGTACCATGTCCGCGATTGCCTCTCCGAAACGGAGATATGAGGACGAGAACACGAACACACCGAGAGCCAAAAGTCCCACGGTAATGAGGACGGAAAGAGTGATACAAAGTTTACGCATGGAGGTGTACCCCCGTGTAAACCAAATAGCTGATAACGAGCGCCGCAAGAATGAGAATCGCAACTGTGACAACGCGTTTAATTGTCTTTTTCATAATGACCTCCGAATTGAAATAAAGCAGGTGTCGGAAACTCTCCGCTTCCGACACCGCCACAGTTCGGTCGCATAGTGGGAATGTGCGCTATGCTCGGTCAGTTAAGTCAGGTCGCATGGTGGAATGTACGCCATGCTCAGTCAGTTAGGTCGCATAGTGGAAATGTACGCTATGCTCGGTTAGGTGTCATCTTCTTTGTTTCGTCGTCGCTTTTTGACCGCGTTCACAATAGCCCCTATGAGCTTGAACGGCAACATGATTACCCAAATCACCGCTTGAATGATGTAGGGCAGCACCGGCCAGAGAATGACGACGAGCAGAACAAGCGCAAGAACGGCGAGCAGGATCTGCCACCATTCCAAATCGGGGGTTTCCTGCAAGTAGACGTCAATATCGTCGAACACATGGATAGGCGATTCTACCACGGGAATGACGGTGAGCTTGCCGTGGTTGTTGTAGGTGACGGTGAGAATCTCAAAGCCGAGGAACACAGCTTGCTGCGCCATTGAAATCGGGTAGCTCGTCTTGCTCGGAACGCCGCTGCAATTCCCGTGCTTTTGAACGCTCAAGGTTTCCTGTATGTAGTCCGTTACGGCAAAGCGGAACAGATATACTTTCTTCCCGCTCTCCATCTCAGACTTCGCCCATGAACGGAACTCCGCCACGTCCTTCTCATTGAGCTTGAGGTTGTTCGCAACTTCCGCATCGCTGTATATGGAGGAAATGGATTTCTCCGTCACTTCCTCGATGGGCTTGAAATCGTTGATTTCCCATGCACTGCCGTTATCCACCCCGTACAGCCAATTACAGAACCTATCCCAGCCGGATAGCGTACTGTCATAGCTCCGCAGGTCGAAGGTGGCATCGGTGTCGAACTCAATTTCGTTTTCACCACGCTTTACCGTCTTGCCGTCACCGTGGATTGCCGTAGTGTCCGTGAATAGGTTATCGCTAAACCCTAACAGTTTCAGGTACTCGTCTGTTGTGCTCGCACCGTACTTTTTGGAATAGGAAATCATGTGTATGTATGCGAACGGTTCTTCTTCATCGTCGGTATCGGACGTGTCGCTACCGATGAAAGCCGCCAGAGAGATCGGGACGCTATCCTTGAGGTCTTTTTCCGTCAGCTCGGTAACGGCGTTCAAATCAATATCGAACGCATAGTCACCGGTTAGCGATTCTTCCTTATTCGTGCGGAACAACGCAAAGCACAGTCCACCGATAAGGACGAACACGAGGGCGAACGCGACTGCCGTGATGATCCACTTGATTTTGTCCTTTCTCGCGTGTGATTTGAGTTCAGACGGCTCATAGTAACCGTAATCCTCAAAATCATCGTAATCGTTCATAAAATTACCTCCATGAATTTTGAAAACTGCGGTCTGCGTCGGTTTTCCCCGATACAAGCCGCAGAAACCGCGATTGCCGTTTTTTATGCGCTGATGATTATCTCAACAGCATTTGCAGCAAGGTCTTATCCGAGCTGCGGTAGGGCTTGATGGGGCACTCATAGACTTCGCCGTTCTCGTCGTAGGAGCGGACACCGTAGGTATTGCCCTTGACAACGCGCTTCGTCTTTTCATCCCTGATTTCGTAGGGCGTCAGGAAAAGCTCTGCTTTCTCCGCACCGTTGAATACGATGTCGAGGACGGTATAGCCGCCATTGTCGTGGGGCATGACCTGCACCTTGACCTCTTTGCCCCGTACCATGCCCTTGATGTAGTAGGCAAAATACGTCTTTTCGTTATGCTCGAACGTCTCCCGTTCCACATAGATCATTCCTTTCTGTTCGTTATTCTTTGCCATAATTTTTACTCCTTATTTCTTTCCTTTCTGCCGCGAAATCTTCGCTGCTTCCTGCTTGCTCTTGCCCTCGTCGAGAGCTTTTTTGTACTTGTACATACCGGCGTGATCGCCCTGACACTGCAAGTAGCCCGAACGCATACCCGCCTCGTAGTCCGTGAGCGGTTTGCCTTCCTTCGGCCCGTAGGTATGGACCTTTGCCTTGCGGTCCTCCGCGTAGCCTTTTGCGCGTTTGGACGGCACCGACCATCTTCCGTCGCGGTATCTGTTGCCCGACGAGGACGATTCTGCCGTCTGCTCTGCCTGTTTCTTGGGTGGCATACTTTTTACCTCCAAAAATTTAGTTATTAAGTTGTGTGTAAACGCGACGACTTTCATGAGACTCATCCCTGTGCGATGCCTTACGGTTGCGCGCCGACCGCTTGGCTTTCGCCACACTCTTGCGTCCGTCTACGGGTAAGAGTATAGCAGATTCATTTTCCGATTGTGAGGAAGCGAGAAGCAAGCTATCAAGCAGTAAAAGGCAAGCCAATGGTAAGCGCAAAGAAAGCTATGGGAAAGTTGAGGGAAAAGAAAAAGCGGGATCGCTCCCGCCTTCTTTTAATCTAATACGCCTTGCAGATATTCGCAAAGCTGATGGTTTAATTGCTTGACCGCCTCAGTCGTAATATCCCAATCGTAAGATACTGCCGCCTGCGTGTTATTGAGAACATAGAGCGTATAATATATTTCTATCAACTTTGCGGGCGCATTTCCCATTGCCTTGTTGTATCGATCAACCTTCTCCAATAACCCATGCCCGATGATTTTCGCTGCATTATCGAACATTTTTTGCTTTGCATAATAATAGCGAATCTCTTTCAAATCCTCCCGTATTTCTTGCATTGACTTCATGTTTTTTCGCTCCTTATAATGAGATAGGGAATTCCCTTCACCTAAAAGCCACGAAAATCATGATTTTCAGAGTAGTTTTGAAAAAATTTCTGCAACTTTTTTATAGCTGCTATGTAATGCTTGCGTGGAGTGTCCTCGTGCAGTCCAAGTAATTCCCCAATCTCCCGAAAGTTCAACTCTTCCCAAAAGTAGAGACGAAAGATAATTCGTTGCTTTTCCGTGAGATTTTTCATAGCCTCGCGTATCAATCCTCGAAGCTCCTTCTGCTCTATTAAAAAGGGAATATCTATGCGCGGATCGGCAATATCCCAGCCGTGTTCCATAGACTTATTTAACGACTGATGCCGCCGCGTTTCTTTGCGTTCTATGAGCTTGTCCCGATGCTCCATTTCGACATATTCTCTTGCAAATTCCTCCGTGACCTCGACATGAACATAGCTTGTCCCGTCATAAAATGTTACGAATTCCATTCTGAACCTCCGAAAACTAAATCTTCGTCATCGGACGTCCTGCATGGATATATGAAATTGCCCGATGACTTACGCCATCAGGGGATAGGTTTTATTTTCCCGACGGCACAAGCTAAAAACACCATCGAGTTGAAAAGAAAAAGTCTGACAGTCAATTTTGTTCGTCTGCCAGACTTTTATCTATACTATATTTTTTTGCGAACCAATATTTTTTGAATCAACAGAACATTTACTAATAAAACTTTTCTTCGGATTACAAAGAGCGGATACTCTCCACGGGTTTCTTTTTTGCCGTAAGATAAACTGGCAGTATAGTCGCCACAAAAGCGACGAAGATTGCAACCGCGGAAAGAATGAGAGCGTTGACAAAACCGAAGTTGAGGAGCTCAAGGGCAAATATGCTTGAGACAAGGTAGGCG
Organism: uncultured Clostridia bacterium; assembly: GCA_947597925.1. Taxonomy (GTDB): domain Bacteria; phylum Bacillota; class Clostridia; order Christensenellales; family Borkfalkiaceae; genus Gallimonas. The sequence goes on from CANQFA010000007.1 coordinate 65,045, forward strand.
TTGATAGCCGCACACGCACCGATTGCAAGCGCCACCGCAAGAACCGTACAAATTACGGCAAGTATTGCGCTTTCGGAGAAGAAGATTTTGAAAACATCCGAGCCGCGTGCACCAAGCGCCCTTAAAATGCCGACTTCTCGCTGTTTATCCATGATGGAAACGGAGATATAATTAAACAGGAACAGCGCGGAGACGATACCCATGCCTAGACCCGCAAGCAAGTATATCCAAAGGAATTCAGCAAAGGTCTCGCCCATACTCAAAGCCTCGTCATAAGTCGGATTGCACTCAAATTCATAATAAGAATCATCAGCAGCAAGTTTCCCGAGTGAAAGCACTCTATCGAGACTGTTCCTTGTCGTTTCGAGAGGCACTACGGCGGCAACATACTTTCCATCGTCTGTAAAAGCGTACTTCGTTTCGCGCTCAATCGTAAACCCGCTATAATGGTCACTGTTCTCCTTAATGAAGGATTCTCTCACGATGCAGATTCCCGAAGGCGAGGACAAAAAGTCATATACTCCGACAATCTTGAGCGATTTCCCGTCGCGATAGTAGAATTTATCCACCTCTCCATAGGAATCACCGCCATTCTCATATTGTCCGTTTGTAGAACGCACCCAAGTTTCCCAATCGGCATTGAGCGCACGGAGTATAACAGAGATGTCCTGCTCTTTCAATGTCATATTCATATCGTATTCTGCGGTATAAAACGGTGGATATCTAAAGTTTTGATGATAATATAGCCGTGCATAAGCGTCGCCGAATTCGCGATGGGTCGAAATATATCGTGATTCTGCCTCGTAATTTCCCGTAGGATAGCAGTTCGCAAGCGTTGCACAACGTTCGGCCAGCAAATCAAGCGAGATATAAATTTCGTCCTCCTTCAAACCGTTAACTTTATCAATCGAGAGGATTTCTCCGGTCTTGAAATCGAAGATTTTTGCATTGGCTCTTTCCTGCTGCGCCCATTCGGGGAGCTGATAGGCGAAGTAGCGACTGTCTCCGCTTTCTGAGAGGGAGTCGTTCGCGTAAGAAAGCGACGCTTCTCCATAGGAACCGACATTGACGAAATAGCGTTGTGCCGTACCCTCAAAGCGCTCCTCGTAGAACGTGTCTGAGACAAAGACAAGTGTATGGATACTCACTTCATACACTTCCCGAAACTCTCTCGCAAGCTCGGAAGAGACCTCTGTCGTCCCCTTCAGCTCGTCGAACTTTGCATCCATCTTACCCGTACGGTAAATTCCGGTCACCGTATAGCTACTGCTTTCTATCTCAAGCTGCTGCCCGAGAAGGTCGTCATAGGAGCCTATATCAATCAACATGGAGGAGCCATCGGCGCTGTATGTCCGCAAACCGCTAGTAACAATCAGCTCATAGAGATATTCCGTGATTGCGATTTCGTCAGCAGTTTCAGGATAGCGCCCTGCAAGCCGCGCATCGTTTCCGAAGGCATTGAGTATCGAGTCTTCGCCCGCGTCGGTAAAACCAGAAACTGCACCGAGCGAATAATAGGCGTTGACGGCGCTTCTGTCGAGATTTTCGATTTCATTCTGTCCGAGATTTTTATTGCCGTCCGGATTCATTACACCGAAAACGGGCAGTCCCGTCCTCTCATGAATCTCTGCAAGGTCGGAATCACTCGTCATAACGGAATATTCACGTTCATAGCTTTCGGGCGCTGATTTCCCGCCGTCGGAGGAGAAGTATTGCGAGGTTTCGCGCGTGTGGTAGTACTTGCTCAAGAAAGCCGAATCGTACGCCGTTCCCTCAATCGCTTTCGCAACAGTGAAATTCACATCGTAAAGCATCATCGTGGAAATCACGCCAAACATTGCAAACGCGAGAACAGACGAAAGAATGGTGAGGAACAATCGGAAGGGACGCGCTTTCAAGCTGACCGCGCCCATCTTCACCGCGTGTTTTACGGGCATTCTCGACTTGAGGAAATCGGTACTCTTTCCGTCATGTTGCGATGTCTGAACATCTTCCGCCTTTGTCTCGGCGAAGTATTCGCGGCTGCCCTCGGAAGTAATGCGGTTGACCTTCTTGAACTTGTCCACCTGCTCTTGATCTGCGGAGAGAATCATGCTTCCGCCCGTAGATTTGAACATTTCATAGACACTGCGGAATTCTTCTTCCGTCAACTCGCCCTTGAGCTCGACCGTCCTGTCGTCGATTTTGCGCACGTTCCCGCTCACCTGTTCGGCTTTTCGGAATTTCTTGCTTACGTCCGAAATTACTTTTCCATCTCTGAGCTCTATGATACGATCGCCGTACGCCTCGGCAAATTCCCTGTCGTGCGAGACGACAATGACAAGCTTCTCTTTCGAGAGTTTTTTCAAAGTCTCAAGGACATCTCTGCCCGTTGCGGAGTCAAGCGCACCCGTCGGCTCGTCTGCCATGATAATTTCGGGTTCCTTCACGAGCGCGCGGGCAATCGCCACACGCTGTTTCTGACCGCCCGAGAGGGTCTGCGGCTTGCGGCTTCCCATTCCCGCTAGCTCAACCTTTTCAAGAATTTTCCCGACCGCCTCTTTATCGTACTTCTTGCCCTGTAATTGGAGCGCAAGCGCGATATTCTGCTCTACATTGAACTCATCGAGAATATTGTACTCTTGAAAGACGAACCCGACGTATGTGTTGCGATAGCCGTCGAAGTCGGCGGGCGAAAAATCTTTGCTTGATTTCCCCTTGATGATGATTTCCCCCTCGTCGGGTGTATCAAGTCCTCCCGCGACATTGAGCAGGGTGGATTTTCCGCTTCCGCTCTTTCCGAGTATGAATACCATACCCTTTTCGGGGAAATCAATGCTGACGCCAGCAAGTGCTTTTACCTCCGCGCCACCTTTCACATTGTAGGTTTTAACCAAGTTTTTTACAGTAAGCATGATTTTCTCCTTTTTTCGTTTAGCAATATCTTACCATATAAGGACAAGTATAGCAATTGTTTTCGAAGCAGAAACTATCCATAGAAGATGGAAATCTGACTCTATCAATAACGATTTCACCCTCGTTGAAAGCACTTCTTGCAATAGTGAACAGAATTGATTTACTGCTCCTACTCTTTAACGCAATAATGGGGATGCTTTACGCCAACTCTTCGCTTATAGATTTCTACAGATTTAATACTTAAAATTTTTTTAAAAAGCCAAGAATGATGGCGCAAATATGCGTCATCATTCAGCAATTTTTCAAATTATTTATTATTTAATCCAATCGGGTTTTGCTGGCTTCGTCAATGTATCTGTAACATCGAGCCATGCCTCATACCACTCTTGCAATTCTTTTTTTTGCTGCTCGGTTAATTTATCATACCATAACTTCCCACGGTTGATAATTCGGAAACAATCGTATTCGCGCTCACCCCGCAAAGAGTTAATTGTTGCAAATTCTTCGGTGCCCTCTTGAAGTTCTTTTCTGTTTTCCATCTTACCTCTCCTTTAAAATTATACTCCCCAAGCAATAACGAATAATCCTTCGCAATTGCTATCATTTTCATCCAACCCCACATAAACAGAATTGGAGGTAGATGTACTTGTGATTTTGACTGCAAGACCTACACTATAGTAGCTCAAACTGGACCTAATAGGACTTGCGACTGCGCCATAAATCTTTGTAAGTCCTAAGTCGCTAGCTTTGATAACAATCCACTTTTCCCCATAATTTCCTTTAGTCCATGTGCTCGAGAAAAAACCGAGTTTGAAAGGATGTTGACCAGGATCTTGAGTCACTGCTGTCGTTGTAGCAGTAGAAGTAGTAAAGACATTGCCTTGAGTAGTATTCGCTATCTCATTGGAATTGACCCATATCCATTGCGTACCATTATAGGTAAGAAAAATGTAATCGCCTGCCTGCCACGAGTTACTTGAAGTTACCGAATTGCCAAATTTTGTTACCACCTGTTTCGCAGTCGTATCATTTACACTGATTTTAATGCTACCTGTGGTATTTTCCTGTGTCATCAATACAAGAATCTTTGCTCCCTTTTCCAATACAAACCCTGAACATTCAACGTATTTCGTACTTGAGCTTGCAGTTGAAGTACAAATGCCATAATACAATGCTGCTGCATCTGCCATAACTTTTTTTCTCCTTTTTATTTTTTTAAATCTTTTCTGAGGTTATTGGGTAATCATTTTCTTGTTTCTGTATTACATCTTAGCCACCTCCTTTATGTAAGTAAATCTATTGTTACATATTCCACTTTCATCGTTTTTGTATTGTTATTAAGATCATAAGCCAGTGAAACATATCTTATATTTTTGTAAATCCAACTTGCCGCTATGGAGGTCGCAAATACATTTTCAGAAATTTGAATTTGAACTGTCTCTCCAGCTTCAATGTCGGATTGTTGAATGTCTTTAAGTCCTGTCCAGTTTTGCGCATCTCCCTTAAAACACATTTTTTCATTGTATTCAAAAGTGATCGCGCTATTGGTATGATTTCTCACTTCGATGGTCCATGTGCCACGCGCTTTATCTACGATCTGAAGCTCAAGAAAATAGCTTGTTTCAGCATGTCCCAAAATTACTTCGGAAGTATTGTAGCTGTTATATATGTCGGAGGGGATACATCCTAATGAGAGAAAAACATCATTACCGTTTTTATCATATTTAACCCCTATATCAAGTCCTGCGTAATTATAAGCGGCATACATTAATTCAGAGCAATACCACTGCTCAGAGTTTATATCAGTATTTAATCTAAAGGGATTCAAAAAATATTCTTTACCTAACTGTTGATGACAAAAATATTTTGCTTGTTCTATAATTGTCTCTGTTGCATTTTTGACACGCAAGATTTTGATTTTAAAATCAACAATTCTTGTATCATCCAAGAAACCACATTGAACGCCGCCACCAACGGCTTCAACTGTCTGTATGTAACTTCCTATTTCTGATGCCTTATCCATGTCATAGATAATCGCATACGTATCTTTATTACTTCCTTCTGAAATAGCACCCACATTGTAACCGCTCAAAAAAAGTATAATAGGCTGATTCGTTTCAAGATAGCTTTTTGCTAATGAAAAGCTGAATGATCCGGAACTCATGCATGAAGTGAAAGTAACAGTTTTATTTTTGTCTTTACAATAATCTGTAATACCTTGTATAAATCCAGATTCAGTCGTCCCGGTGCTGCTTGTTCCCATATAGACATAAAGTTGTTCGATAACATCCCTAACAGCCGAATCCTCAAAACTGTACGAATATGTATTACCTATTACTGTTCCAGATGAATGATTTGGTATTAAATCCTCATCGTACCTATCAAAAAAACCTAAAACATTACCTCCTGCAACACAAGCGCAAGCGCCGGGTTGAGGATTATATGTATATGTTGGAAATTTAAATGCAAGTGTTTTAGATACTACGTTTCTAGATACATAGTTTATAATTTGGCTTGATTGAGTAGCGGTTATGCTAGCTTCAAAAGGCACATTATATGTAGTAATGGATGACTCCTTATATTTCACAGATTCTTGCTCGGTTTGAACATTATGCGTCGAATAGCCGAGATTTACGCATGCACATAATAAGCTTAACGATAATGCAAAAATTTTCAACATAACTTTTCCTCCAAGTATTCCATTTTAGTAGACGAAAAAATAGCTGAAAATGTTACAAATATTTTTTTAGCGTTTTCAATACTCTACTTGATTTTATTCTAACATTTGCATACCCTAAACCAAGTTCTTGTGCAATTTCTTTTAGACTATATCCTTCCCATATATTAAGATAAATAATTTGTTGCGACATATTATCTAAGTGAAGCATGGCACGTTTAATGTCAACAGATACAATCGTATCATCTAAGTCGAATGGTGCTTGGAATAATTCTGACAGCTCAATTTCATCATGTTTCAATCTCAAAATATCTTTTACCTTATTATCAGCTAGCATAAATAACCAAGCTGTAGGATATTCTATAAACTCCTTCATTTCTAATGAAAGAAGTTTTAGAAAGACCTCTTGTGCAATATCCTCTGCGCAAACAAGCCTCCCAAAACGTCTATGAACATGAGCTTTTATCTTCAGATAGTACTCCTCATAAATTTCCGAGATTGCCCTGGAATCATATTTAATTGTTTTCATCAAACGATTAAATTTTTTCGCATCCATGATCTTTTGTTATTGAGAAAAATTTGCAGTTTAAAATGACTCGAGTGATATGCTAATTATAATATAAAAATCACAAAAATGCAATCTAAAATCAATAGTGCGCTTGTTGTTACTGGTTTTGAGATATTCGGGAAAGACTAAAAACTTATCTGTCAATTACCTCATATTTTTCATAAGATTCAAGATTAACATTTTTTGCTCTTTTGAAAGCGTAGACCACAATCGCATAACCTCTTGCTGCTCATTATCTAATGCACGGCGCTCCTCGTCATCCAATAAGAAATCTATTACACTTATACCCAAAGCCTCGCACGCGGCATCAAGCAGAGACAACGAAGGAAGAGAATCTCTATCCCGCCAATTATAAAGCGTTGTTGGCGCGACTCCCATTTTTTTAGCAAACTCATATATTGTCCATCCCTTTTCTTTACGAAGTGTATCTGCTTTCTCGTATATCGCTTTACCGTTTAATAGATCAATCATTGGAGACCACCCAATTATAGAACTCTATCTATATTATAATATTCCCTATGGGTAAATTTATTCCCCTTTGTCTATATCACTATTCCCCTACATACTACTGTCATTTTTAACATAAACCAGATGACTCCATTTCGATTAAAATTGCAAAAAAATAAAAACCGTGCCCACGGCTCAAAAAATAAAAGTAAAGCCAATCTTTTAATCAGCTTTACTTTTACCTCAATGGTTACTGTTCTCCACTTTCTTCTGATTAACCCAATCTACAATCTGCTGTTCCAAAACTGAAAGCATCGAATCTGCAATTTCGGGCGGCACAAGTTTTAGGTCGGGTACACCATTTATAAAGACTTCCATTTCTTGATTTTCTTGTTCCATATCTGCCTCCTTGCCGCCTATATTACCGCGAAAAAGTAAGCAATACAAGAAAGCTATGGAAAAGATAACAATAATTAAATGGCAAAGAGAAGGAAACCTTAGAGAAAGTTTAGAATGGATTTTCTTTCGTTGAGGCTAGTTTCCATATAAGTTTATCATACGTTACAGGATTTGTCAATCAAAGGAGGTACACGGTGGTAATTTTATTTGACCTTGACGGAACATTGCTCCCTATGGATCAAGAAATATTTACAAACGCCTATTTCAAAAAGCTATCCGAATATTTTGCTCCATACGGATATGAGCCGCAAGAGCTTATAAACGGAGTGTGGCACGGGACAAAAGCAATGATACGGAACAATGGCAGAGCAACAAACGAAGCGGCTTTTTGGGAAACATTTGCGAGCGACTTCGGGGAAAAAGCGTCCGAGGAGAAAGAACGTTTTCTTACTTTTTATGAAACCGAATTTGACGG
>CANQFA010000008.1 GCA_947597925.1 uncultured Clostridia bacterium
CCAGTAGCTCCATCGTCGCAGCGAGGCGACGTTCAAAAGGGACAGCTTGAAAGGCTGTCCCTCATTTTTTACGCCTGCTGCTCCTCTTCCCAAAAAATCTTGCTTTGCAATCTTTTTCGGGAGCCTTTTGCGCGGCTTCTTGTGGCAACCGCTATTTTGGCTATATCAAGAAATCTTACTCGTTACCATTTGAGAAGTTGGTCTATCCGTTCTGCCGCTTCCCTGTCTGCTTCCTTGATAGCGTGCGAGTAGATGTTGAGGGTTGTCTGAATGTCGGAGTGCCCTGCCCGCGCCGAGACGGTCTTGATGTCTATCCCGTTTGCGATTGCGAGGGTGATGTTGGCGTGGCGTATCCCGTGCGGCGTGACGTGCTTTAAGCCGTTTTTCTTCTGCCAATCGTCAAGCCAACCTGCAAGCGTCCTGCCGCCCATATCCTTTCCGCCGTTCTGCACGAAGAGTTTATCGGTCTTTTCCCATAAATCGCCGTGCCGCTCCTTTTCGCCGTCCCACCATTCTTTATAGTCGATGAGAATGTCGAGAAGCGTTTGGGGAATGGCAATCGTCCGCATGGATTTGTCCGTCTTTGTTCCCTTCGTGACCATGCCGAAGCCGCGAACATAAAGCGTATTTTGCCGCACGGTCAGTTCTTTTTCCTCAAAGTCGATGTCTGCCCACGAGAGCCCCGCGACCTCGGCATTGCGCAGACCTAAAAAGAGGTAAAGAGCGAACGCCGCTTTCTTGCGCAGGTCGGTTTCGTTCTGCATACAGAAAATGAACTTCGCCCATTCTTCCTTGGATTCGATGATTTCCTTTTTGCGGCGTGTGCCTTTGAGGGGGCGTACAAACTCCTTGGAGATGTAATTCATGGCAATCATGTTCCGCCTCACGGCTTCCTGTAAAACACCGTGGAGAAAGGTTTTGACGTTGTTATTCGCGCTCCACGAATAGGCGCATTCTTGCCTTTCCACCTTGAAGTATTCGGAGAGCGGAACGCCAAGCTGTCGGCAGAGCGTCTGCGCGGTATGTAGGCTCGTCGTCCTGCCCACCTGTAATGCGGCAAATAGGGTCGTAAGGGAGAGGTCGCAGGCTTGGGATAGCGCGTTCTGCGTGATTTTCCTTTCTCTGAGAAGCGGGCGGAGGCTCTTGATGACGGTGACGGTCGTCTTAAAGTATCTCCGCGTGTTCAGCCAGTTGCAGAGCCGTTGGATGACGGGCTGGGTCATGTCGGAAACTTTCAAGCCGACGAGCCGTCCTCGAATCGCATTCAGGCAGTCGCGGTCTGTCCTGTAATAGTTGTAGGCTTCGGGGTTGGTCTTGATGATGTTCTCGATGTATTCCTCGGCAAAGTCGATAAATGGCATATCTGCTTGCACGGGTGCGGTGCAGTTGGATTTTCTTGTCACTTCCTCTTTCCATTCGAGTTGGCATTGGAAACGGAAGGTTTCGATTTGCTTCTTACCCGTGAGTTCGGCGGGTACCTTGTAGGTCTTGACGTAAACCTTATTCTTGCCCGTAAAAGGGTCTTTGCCGCTACAACGCAGTTCAAAGGAAAGTTCCCCGAAACGGTTGTACTTTTCACGAACGTGCATGAGGTCTTTTTTTATCTTCATGAATGATACTCCTGTGACATGATGATTTTTTTGTATAGGATAGAGGGTCAGGGGAGCCGAGTGTTTCGGCTTCCCCGACCATATCCGAATGTTGCCCCATAGATGTTTCCTCGTTCGTGTATTCCTCATTTGTGCTATGTTGGGGCGGGGTGCTTACTTCTTCCACTTCAAGCGTCGGAATACCTCTGCTTGCGTTCGGCACGGGTGGCATTTCTTCTTTTCTCCGCACGGGTTATCTACTTGTTCGCAACAGGTGAGATGACCGATGAAATCCGTGCCGAGCGTGTCGTCATATCCTTTCAGGGTGAGATAGATTGCCTCTTTGCTCACGTCCTCTATGGGGTATGTAATGGGCGGGAACGAGTGAAATGTGGATTCCTTATACGCGTCTACGATTGCCTCGTTCAGGTGAACGCCTCGTATGGAATCCCCCAACACCACGCCCATTTGAATCTCACCGAAGTCGTTCCCAAGCAGTAAAGAGAACATGGCAAACATGATTTGCTGTGGCATGGGGCATAAATTGAAACTCTTCCCGCTAACGCGGATTGCGCTGTCGGGGTAGTAACGGGGTTCGGGGCAATTGAAATGCTTACAGAAGATTTTAATATCTTCTTTGAGCTTTTCCCGTGCGGCGGCTTCGCGTTCGCATTTCTTCCTGTTGTTTATGATATGGAAGCGCAGTCAAGTCAGGGATTTGATCGATTCGCTTTATAACGGCTATCCTACGGGATATATCATCACATGGAAGAACCCCGATGTTCGTACGAAAGACGGCGGAATCGCCAACGGCAAAAAGGTGCTTATTGATGGGCAACAACGCATTACTGCTCTTATGGCAGCAATTGCGGGGTTGGAGGTCCTCGATCAGGATTTCAATAAAGATCGTATACGTATAGCCTTCAATCCCGTTGCGGAAGATGAGAGCAAACGCTTTGCCGTACAAGACGCGTCACACTTGAAGGATAAACGCTGGATCCCCGATATTTCTGTCGTCTTTTCCGTTGACTTTAAGCAACGCATGTTCGAAAATGAATATTTGAAGAACAATCCGTCCGTCGATCCCGAGGAGTTATCCGAGATCATTATGAAGCTGAAAGCGATTGCGAACAGACAAATCGGCGTTATCGAACTCAATCATAATTTGGACATCGATGAAGTAACCGAAATTTTTATACGAATCAACTCCAAAGGAACGGAATTGAGTCAATCCGATTTTGTCATGTCGAAAATGGCGGCAGATACCGCTCATGGTGGCGGATTGATGAGAAAAGCGGTCGATTATTTCTGTCATCTTGCGGTAAAACCGGAATTTTATCCTCAAATAGTACATGATGCGGAATTTCAGGCCTCACCTTACGCCGGCAAGATCAAGTGGCTCGCAAACGATTACGACGACATCTATGACCCTGATTATGGCGATATGCTTCGGGTTTCGTTCATGCACCAATTCCGCCGCGGTAAACTGGCAGATCTTGTCAGTTTACTTTCTGGTCGTGATTTCAAAACGAAGGAGTTCCGCGACGACATCGTGGAAGATTCTTATGCGAAGCTCAGCACAGGCATCATGAATTTTATAAACCAATATAATTTTGCGCAATTTGTAATGGCAATTAAAGGCGCAGGATTTGTATCAAGCAAACTTCTCAATTCCAAAATGACGCTGGATTTTGCATACACATTATATTTAATTCTTTTACAAGACAAATCGATCCCCAATGCACAGATCAAGCGTTATGTTCAAAAGTGGTTCGTTTTGGCAACTTTGACATCGCGTTATATCGGTTCTCCCGAAACAACCATGGATCGGGATATGCGTAGTATCGAAGAAAAGGGATTTTTGAACTTCATGTCAGAAACGGAGGCCGCAAATCTATCGGATACGTTTTGGAACATCACGCTTCCGCAATACCTTGAAACTTCTTCGGTGAATAGCCCTGCTTTTAATGTGTTTTTGGCGGCGCAAATCAACATGAATTGCAATTCTATGTTGATGAATGGGACAAAGATTTCCGATTTAATAAGTATTTCCGGTGACGTTCATCACATCTTTCCCCGTGCTTATCTGAAAAGTAACGGTGTAGAGTCCAAAACCAAATACAATCAGGTCGCTAATTATATTTATCTTGATACGCAAGTAAATAAGGCAATCAGTGATGACGCTCCTTGCGTATACTTCTCGAAAGCTATTCATCAATGCGAGACGGGGGAAATCGTTTTGGGAAATATTTCCGATATCAACGTCTTTAAGAAAAATCTCGAAGAAAATTGCATTCCGGACGGAATAGAAAAAATGGCAGTTGAAAGCTACGACGATTTCCTTGTAAAAAGGCGTGGTCTTATGGCAAAACTGATTGAGCAATATTATAACAAACTCTGATAAAACTTATTAGAGGACGCGCGTGCTTTCATAAAAATATTTAGGCGGCTAATGCTTTCAGGCAACAGCAGGGCAGTCATTTGGTGAGTCAAAGCCAAAAAAATAAGACGAGGCTTGTCCTCGTCTTATTTTTTTGCGCGGCATTGTCATACGCGGGGAGCCGCTTTCCGATCAGAGATTTTCTTCGAGGAAGTGCTCCATCTGCTCCTCGGAGAGGTAGCCGACGCTGTGCGCCTTCACCTGTCCGTCCGCGAAGACATAGACATCCGGGATGGAGAAGATGCCGAGGGAGGCCGCGAGATCGCCGTTTTCATCCACGTTGATCTTCACAAATCTGGCTCTCTCCGCAAATTTTTCCCCAAGTTTTTCCAGCACGGGGCCGAGCATGCGGCAGGGGCCGCACCAAGGCGCCCAGAAGTCGCACACCACCGTCTCCCCGCTCGATACGAGTTCATCCAATGCTCTTCCCGTCAATTCTTCCATGAGTTCACCTCCGCAGACACTCTTTGATATACTGTGCGATCTCGCCGAATTTTACGCGCTCGGACGTAGACGCGAACATGTTGCGCACCTCTGCGGCGCCCTCGCGGAGTTCTTCCTCGCCGATGGTGACGACGACGGGGAAGTTGAGCTTGCCCGCATACTTGAACTGCGCCTTGACGGAGCGGTCCATGAGGTCGGTCTCCACGAGGAGCCCTTCCCCGCGCAATTCTTCGGCGAGTGAGAGTGCATAGGCGCGCGACGGGGCATCCATGCCCGCGATATAGGCGTCGGGAAGCTGCTCCGCCGTGGGAACATCTACTGCACTCATCACCATGAGAAGGCGCTCCAACCCCGCCGCAAATCCTACCGCGGGAGTGGGCTTCGCCCCGAGCTGCTCCAAGAGGCCATCGTACCTGCCGCCGCCGAGCACGGTGCTCTGTGCGCCCAGCGCGGAGGAGGTGAACTCAAAGACGGTGCGGCTGTAATAGTCGAGTCCGCGGACGATGCGGGGGTTGACGGTGTAGGCGACCTTCCCGTCGAGCAGCTTTTTCACGGCCTCGAAGTGGGCGCGGCAATCGTCGCACAGGCTGTCCAAAATGCTCGGTGCGCCCGCGGAAATTTCCTTGCAGACCTCCTCCTTGCAATCGAGCAGGCGCATGGGATTTTTTTCGAAGCGGACCTTGCAATCTGCGCACAGTTTGTCGAGATGGGGTCGGAAATATGCCCTCAATGCCTCCGCGTACTTTGCGCGGCAAGCAGGGCATCCGATGCTGTTCAGTTCGAGATGCACCGCTTCTCCCACGCCGAGCGAGTTCAAGAACCTGTTCGCGAGCAAGATGACCTCTGCGTCCGCTTCGGGTTGGGCGGAGCCGTATAGTTCGGCGCCGAACTGGTGAAATTCGCGCAGCCTGCCCGCCTGCGGCCGCTCATAGCGGAAGGCGGAGATGAGGTAATACGCCTTAAAGGGCATCACGCCCCCCTGCAATCCGTTGGAGAGAAAGGCGCGCGCGACCCCCGCCGTGCCCTCGGGGCGGAGGGTGATGGAGCGGTCCCCCTTGTCGAGGAAGGTATACATCTCCTTCGTCACGATGTCGCTCGTGTCCCCCACGCCGCGCGAAAAGAGCTCGGTGTGCTCAAATACGGGGGTGCGGATCTCCTTGAATCCGTACAGTTTTGCCGTCTCGCGGGCAATGCCCTCCACCGTCTGCCAGAGATAGGCCTCCGACGGGAGCATGTCCTTACAGCCCTTGGGTATCTGGATCATTGGTTGCTCCTTATTTCAGTCCGTAATTTCGGACATGGGTGTCTCATTCTATGCCGAGACGCTCGAGTGCCTCGGCGGCGTCGGCGTCCCCGTCGTCTGCGGCGCGCTCATACCGGAGGATCGCCTGTTCGAGGTCTTTTTCGGTGCCGATGCCCTCTTCGTAGCATCTGCCCAGTGCGGTCTTCGCCCACAGGCAGTCGCGCTCGGCGGAGGCGCGGTAGAGCGAAAAGGCCTTCTCGGCGCTCTTCTCCGTCCCGTTGCCCGCTTCGGCGCACACGCCGAGGTAGTACAGGGCAAGCGCATCGCCCTGCGCGGCGGCCATATGGAGCCAGCGGACGGCCTCTTCGTAGTTCTGCTTGATATAACCTGTCGTCTCGTCGGACATCCCATAGCCGTGGAAATAGAGCATGCCGAGGTCATATTGTGCCAAAAGGGAGCCCCTTTCGGCGGCCTCCGCAAGCAGGGCGCGCCCCTTTTCGAGGTGTGCACGCATGCCCAGCCCCTGCGAATAGATGCAGCTGAGCGCATAGAGGGCATCGGCATGTCCGCCCTTCGAGGCCTTTTCGTACCACAGGCGGGCCTCGTTCCATTCGTCCTGCGCGATGCCGCGGTTATCCCGCTCGAAGATATTTAAGGGCGCGCGGAGATTGGGGCTTCCCGAAGGGATCTGATCGCGGATATAGGCGATCTTCCTCTCTGCCTCCCTCTCGTAAAAGGCCCCCATGAGGTACTGCGCCTCCGTCTCCCCTCCGTTTGCGCGGGAGAGCAGGGCGGCGAGCGCCCCTTCGTCTTCGGGAAGGTCGAGCTCTACGCTCGCCTCCATGCAGAAGGGAACTTTTTCGAGGTTCAGAGTGATGGGCAGCATGTTTTTTCTCCTTATGATGCGGACATGGTATGGGCATGTGCGATCAAACGCGGGATCCCTCGACTTCGCTCGGGATGACAGAAGCAGCCCGCTCGGGATGACATGAGAAGCTTCGCTCGTAATGACGTGAGAAGGCTCAATTTGCGCCGCGCGCTTCTTGCCCGATGAAACGATGAAGAGACAAAGGCAAGTTAAAGCGCTGACGCCAATTTCTATCGCGGATTTCTATGCCCTCAATTGAGATCCCTCGCTTCGCTCGGGATGACGTGAGAAGGCTCGGGATGACAAAAAAGGCGTCTGATAAATAGAAATCCGCGAAACTTCAATCTTCTCTGAAAAACCAAAAACCACGCTTTTTGGTTTTTCCCTCAATTTGCGCCGCGCGCTTCTTGTCTGATGAAACGGCGAAGAGCCAAAGGCAAGTTGAAGCGCTTAAGACAGTTTCTATCGCGGATTTCTATGCCCTCAATTGAGCTCCCTCGCTTCGCTCGGGATGACGTGAGAAGGCTCGGGATGACAAAAAAGGCTTCTAATAGATAGAAATCCGCGAAACCCTCACAGCACGTATTTCTTCAGATCTCTGTCCTTCGTGATGCTCTTCAGGTGCTCCTCGACATAGGCGCGGTTGACCTCGACCGTGGTCATGGGGTAGTCGCCGCCCGCATTGTACGAGATATCTTCGAGGAGGGACTCCATCACGGTGTGCAGCCGCCGCGCGCCGATATCTTCGCTCGTCAGGTTGATCTCCTCGGCGATCTCGGCGATGGCGTCGATGGCGTCGGGCGAAAAGCGAAGGTCGATATTGTCCACGGCGAGCAGGACCGCATATTGCTGAGTGAGGGAATGCTCGGTATTCGTGAGGATATCGACAAAGTCCTGCTTCGTGAGCGAATGGAGCTCCACGGAGACGGGGAATCTTCCCTGCAGTTCGGGAATGAGGTCCTCCACGCGCGACACGTGAAAGGCGCCCGCCGCGATAAAGAGCATGTAGTCCGTCTTCACGGGGCCGTACTTGGTCATGACCGTACTGCCCTCGACGATGGGAAGGATGTCGCGCTGGACCCCCTCGCGGGAGACATCGGCGCCCGAAGTGTTGCCCTTGCCCGCGATCTTGTCGATCTCATCGATGAAGATGATGCCGTCGTTTTCGGCGCGGCGGAGGGCCTCGTCGGTGACGGCGTCGTCATCGATGAGCTTTTCCGCTTCCTCGGCAGTGTAGAGCTTCCTGAGCTCCTTTACCGTGAGGGTGCGCTTCTTGTGCTTGGCGGGGAACATTCCCCCGAGGATGGAGCCGAGATCGATCGCGGCGCCGCCCGGGAGGAGCTCCATGCTCTTGGGCTCGTCTAAGACATCTGCCTCCAGAGAGAGATTGTCAAACTCCCCTTTTTGCAGCGATGTGAGGAGGTTCTCCTCGAAGAGTTTGCGATCGAGCTCGCCGCGGTCATTTTTCTTGACCTCGACGAGGAGCTTCAGAATGCGCTGCTCGGCGGCCGCCTTTGCCTTGGCGGAGACCTCCGCCGTCTTTTCATCCTTGACGAGGCGGATGGCGCACTCCACGAGATCGCGCACCATGCCCTCGACATCCTTGCCGACATAGCCGACTTCGGTATATTTCGTCGCCTCGACCTTGACGAAGGGCGCCTTTACGAGCTTTGCGAGCCGCCGTGCGATCTCCGTCTTGCCGACACCCGTGGGCCCCTTCATGATGATGTTTTTGGGCGTGATCTCGTCGCGCAGTTCCTGTGAGAGCTGTGCGCGGCGATAGCGGTTCCGCAGGGCAATGGCGACCGCCTTTTTGGCCTCGTCCTGCCCGATGATGTGCTTATTGAGTTCGGTTACGATCTGTTTGGGTGAAAGATCCATGATGATAACTCCTTCTATGTTTCCCAAGGCCTACCCTTTTTTGGGGGAACTTGGGCAAGGCCTACCCCCTCCGGGGGCTTTTTCGCGTCATTTCGACGAGGCACTATAATGGTGTCATTCTGAGCCTGTCGAAGAATCGCCTTAGCCTTACCAACACGTCATTTCGACGAGGCGCTATTGTGGTGTCATTCTGAGCCTGTCGAAGAATCGCCTTAGCCTTCTGTTCCCCTTTTTTCATAAGACTGCGGCGGCCCTTCGACTTCGCTCAGGGTGACATATTTATCGTGCCCCCGGTTGGGGGTAGGGCTTTTATCGCCACATCCGTCACTCACTTCCCCCCGTCGGGGGTAGTGCTTTTTCTCACACGGTTTCGCAGAGAATGTGGTCGTTTGTGAAGACGCAGATCTCCGAGGCGATCTTCAGGGACTTCCGCGCGATCTCCTCGGCGGAAAAGTCGGTATTTTGCGCGAGCGCACGGGCAGCGGCGAGGGCATAATTTCCCCCGCTCCCGATGGCACAGATGCCCTCGTCGGGTTCTATGACCTCCCCCGTCCCCGAGAGAATGAGGAGAGTGTCCTTGTCCGCGGTGATCATCATGGCATCGAGCTTGCGGCCTATCTTGTCGCTTCGCCAGAGGTCCGCGAGCTCCACCGCCGAGCGCATGAGGTTGCCCGCAAACTTATTGAGCATTCCCTCGAAGCGCTCCGAGAGGGAAAAGGCGTCGGTGACGCTCCCCGCAAAGCCGAGGATCACCTTTCCCCCGTAGATGCGGCGCACCTTGACTGCCGTATTTTTGAAGATGACGCTCTCGCCCAAGGTGACCTGTCCGTCCCCCGCGATCGCGGTCACGCCGTTTCGCTTGACGGCGCAAATGGTCGTACCTCTGAATTCCATGTCGTTCTCCTTCGCCCGAAAAGGGCATGCTTCTTACTTGTATTTACCCGAAATCCCGCCCTTTGAAACGTCTATTTTTTGAAGCTCCTTAGGGCTTCTTGAGCTTTCTTATACCCCTGCTCGGCGGCCTTCGTATACCACTCTACCGCCTTCTTATAGTCCTGCGGAACACCTCGGCCAAATCTATAACAAACTCCAAGGTTATATTGTGCTTCTGCATTTCCCTGCTCGGCGGCCTTCGTATACCACTCTACCGCTTTCTCATAGTCCTGTGGAACGCCCCGACCAAGGTCGTAACAATAGCCGAGATTACATTGTGCATCTGCATCTCCCTGCTCGGCGGCCTTCGTATACCACTCTACCGCTTTCTTATAGTCCTGCGGAACACCTTGGCCATTGCAGTAACAAACCCCGAGTGCTTCTTGCGCATCCGCAAATCCCTGTTTTGCAGCCTCTTCGAAAAGTTCTACCGCCTTCTCGAAATCTTTTGCTTTATAGTACCTCGTCCCCTCCTCGCAAAGCTTCTTGGGTGACTTGGACTGTACGGGCTTGGTCGGCTGCGTTTGTTTGGCGGGCTGTACGTGCTTGATTGTCTCGGCAGGCTCAGTAGGGTTTGCGGGCTGCTCGGGTACGGGCTGCGGAGCGGGGTTGAGATGAAACTTGTGCCTTATGATCCGATCGAGGACATCTTCCTTTGTGCGGGCATATTGCAGCTCCGCGAAGAAACTCTCAAGTAATGGCTTTGCGCCCGATTTCGTCTTTCCGTTGTCGCTCGAAGGGCGATACTCCACGCGGTGGATCTCCTTGCGGTGCTCGAGAAAGTAAGCGATCTCCTTCGAAAGGCCCTCACAGTCGAGGTCACGCGAGTTCCCGGTCGAGACAAATACCACGCTTTGACAGGTCTTCATGGCGGTCTCGAGTATCCGCTGATAATTTTCCGCAGCGCCCCTGCCGTGGCGAATGTTGCGCTCCGCCACAAAGCAGCGCAATTTTCCCTCCGCCTCTAAGTAGTCGACAAGTTCATGGACCTCCGCCATGTCCTTGCTCGAGTAGGCAATGAAGACCTCGCAAGTGAGATGGGCAGCGTAGACGCCGTCATCGAGCTTTTTCGCCTCTTCCTCGACGCGGTTGAGGTAGGCTTCATATTCCCAGCCAATGAAGATGCCCGCCAGATGGACCCGCTCGAGAAAATTTTTCATGGAGCCCACGTTGCGCTTTTCGAGAGAGGCGATCATAAATTCGCAGACGGTCACAAGGAGGGTCTTGTCCTGTCCTGAGACGTCGGCCTTGTCGAGAAAGCGATTGACCGCGCCCTTGTCGCTGTCACAGGCCGCCTCGTAAAAATTCGCCATGAAGTCATTGGGGAAGTACTTCTTCACTTCCCACGCCGCCGCAGTCACCCGCTCGCTGCTGACATTTTCTGCGTGCGCCGCATTGTAGAGATTGCTGCGGGCATGGCGAAGCTTTTCCTGTTCCTTTGCGTCAAGAGCTTTGAGAAGAGTTTCCTGCGCATCGAGCGTATCTTGAACAAAATGCCCGCCGCAGTGGGTACAAGTATAGCCGTCGCGAGTCTTCACGAGTTTATCCCCGCCGCAGTTCGGGCAGAGCAAGAGTTTCAGGTCCATAGTACTTCTCCTTTACTTTTTTCTTTTCGAAAACTTCAGAGTTCGAGGGAGGCCCTATAGGACTCGATCTCGGTGAGGGCGCGCTCGGCGAGGAGGCGCCTTCTCTCCCTTTTGTCGCGCACGTCCTCGAAGCCGCCCGCGAGGATGCCGTAGTTCGCGTTCATGGGCTGAAAGTCCCTGTTCGGCGCGGCGATATAGCGGGAGAGCGCGCCCAGCACGGTGGTCGCGGGAGGCACCACGGTCTCCTTTCCGAGCGCCCTCCTCAAGACATGGTACCCGCAGATGAGGCCTGAAGCCGCGCTCTCGACATAGCCCTCCACGCCCGTCATCTGCCCCGCGAAGAAGAGGTCGCGGCCGTCGCGCGAGGAAAAGTCGGCATTGAGACAGCGGGGAGAGTCGAGGAAGGTATTTCGGTGCATGACGCCGTAGCGCTCAAATTCGGCATGCCTGAGGGCGGGAATGAGGGAAAAGACGCGCTTTTGCTCGGAAAATTTCAGGTTGGTCTGGCAGCCGACGAGGCCGTAGCTCGTCCCCTCCGCATTTTCGCGGCGGAGCTGCAGCACGGCATACGGGCGGCGCCCCTGCCACTCGAGGCCGACGGGTTTGAAGGGGCCGAAGCGCAGGGTATCCGTACCCCGTGCCGCCATGACCTCGACGGGCATGCATCCCTCGAAGACGTCCCCCTTCTCAAATTCGCGGAGCAGGGTACGCTCGGCGGAGGAGAGGGCGGCGACAAAGGCGAGATATTCCTCCTTCGTCATGGGGCAGTTGAGATAGTCGCCCGTCCCCTTTCCGTAGCGGTCGGAGGAAAAGGCCATCCCCATGTCCACGCTCGCGGCCGAAACGATAGGCGCCGAGGCATCGTAGAAGTGCAGGACGCCGAAGCGGCGGCGAATGTCCTCGGCAAGCGGATCGGAGGTGAGCGGGCCCGTCGCGACGATGCCGCTCGCGGGAAGTTTTTCCGCCTCCTCCTCGCAAATGCGGATATGGGGGTGGGTTTTTATGGCATCTGTCACAAATGCGGAAAATTTTTCCCTGTCCACGGCGAGGGCGCCGCCCGCGGGGACGCGCGCATATTCCGCCGCCTTCATCGTGAGAGAGCCGAGGCGCCGCATCTCCTCCTTCAGGAGACCGCAGGCATTGCCGTAGACATCGTCACTCTTCAGGGAATTGGAGCAGACGAGTTCGCAGAAGGCGGGGCTGCTGTGGGCGGGGGTAAATTTTTTTGGCTTCATCTCAAGAAGCACGACCGAAAGGTCGTGCTCCGCAAGAAAGTATGCTGCCTCACAGCCCGCAAGACCCGCCCCTATTACGACGACGCTCACGACGCGCCGCCCTTTCCCGCACGGGGAGCCTTGTAGGCACATTCTTTATTCGCACATTTCACGACGCCGCGGGGAGACTTGACGAGCGCGCCGCCGCACTTGGGGCATTTTTCGCCCGTGGGGACATCCCAGCTCATGAACTTGCAGGCGGGGTATCCGCTGCACCCGTAGTAGGTCTTGCCCGTGCGGGTGCGGAGCTTCCGCGCGGGTTTCCCGCATTCGGGGCAGACCCCCTCGAGGATCTCCTCGGCGGGTTCCCCATAGGGAAGGGTGGACTTGCAAGTGGGATAGTCGGGGCAGGCGAGGAATTTTCCGTACCTTCCCGACTTGATGACCATCATGCGGCCGCACTTGGGGCAAGGCGTGTCCGAGGTCTCCGCCTCGCCCTCACTCACGATATTGGAGCAGGCGGGATAGTTGGAGCAGGCGAGATACTTGCCGTATTTCCCCGTCTTGCGGACCATGGGATGCCCGCACTTTTCGCAGAGGATGTCCGTCATCTCGTCGCCGTCGGTGGAAGCGAAGTGCAGCTTCTCCTCAAAGGGAGGATAGAAGTCGGCGATGATGGCGTGCCAATCCTTTCCGCCCTCCTCGATCTCGTCGAGTTTGTCCTCCATGTCCGCCGTAAAGCCGACGTCCATGATGTCGGTGAAGTACTTGACGAGCATGTCGGTGATGCGGTAGGCGATCTCCGTGGGCTTCATGTACTTCCCCTCTTTCTCCACATATTTACGCTTGGTAAGCACGGAGATGATGGAGGCGTACGTAGAGGGACGCCCGATGCCCTTGTCCTCCATGGCCTTGACGAGGGAGGCATCGGTATAGCGGACGGGCGGCTTGGTAAATTTCTGTTCGCCCGTGACGGAGAGCGCATTGAGCTCCTGCCCCTCGTCGAGGGCGGGCAGCAGGCCCTTATTCTCCTCCTCGTCCTCCTTGCGGAAGTCGGCATAGATGACAGTGAATCCCGCGAAGCGGAGGGCGCGGCCGCTCGACTTCAGGCCGTATTCGCCGCAGTCGATCTCGATCTGCATGGAGTCGTACTGCGCCTCACTCATCTGCGAGGCGATGAAACGCTCATAGATGAGCTTGTAGACATTGTAGTGCTTGCGGTCGAGGAGCTTTTTGACGGACTCGGGCGTGCGCGCAAGGTCTATGGGACGGATGGCCTCGTGTGCATCCTGCGCGCCCTTCTTGGAGGCATAGAAATTGGGCTTGGCGGGGAGATATTCCTCGCCGTATTTTTCCTTGATATAGTCCCGTGCCGCCGCCTGTGCATCGGCCGAGACGCGGGTGGAGTCGGTACGGATATAGGTCACGAACGCGACATGCCCCTCTCCTTCGAGGTCCATGCCCTCATAGAGGTGCTGTGCCATGAGCATGGTCTCGGGCGCGGTCATGCCGAGCTTATTGGAGGCATCCTGCTGTAGCGTGGAGGTCGTGAAGGGCGCAGGCGCATGCGACTTCGTGATGGACTTCTTGACCGAGGACACGAAATATTTCCCCGACTTCAGTGCGGCGAGCACTTCGTCCGCCGCCGCCTTATTCGTCACCTTGAACTTCTTTCCCTTCTTCTTTTCGAGGAGGGCGCGGAAGGAGGCAAACTCCTCTCCCGTGTCCCTCAGCTCCGCCGCGATGGTCCAGTATTCCTCGGGCACGAAGGCGGCGATCTCCCGCTCGCGCTCGACGACGAGGCGGAGGGCGACCGACTGCACGCGGCCCGCGGAGAGCCCGTTTTGGATCTTGTTATTGAGCAGGGGCGAGAGCTTGTAGCCGACGAGGCGGTCCAAAACGCGCCGTGCCTGCTGGGCATCTACAAGATTATAGTTGAGCTTGCGGGGATGGGCAAGCGCATGCAGGACGGCCTTCTGGGAGATCTCGTTGAACTCGATGCGGTGCTCGCCGTCCTCGGGAAGTCCCAATACGGTCTGCAGGTGCCACGAGATGGCCTCTCCCTCGCGGTCGGGGTCGGTCGCGAGATAGATCTTGCCCGCCTTTTTCGACTCCTCGAGAAGGCGGCGGATGGTCTCCTCCTTGCCCGGAGAAGTCTCGTAGCGGGGTTCGTAATTCCGCTCCACCGACACGCCCAGCTTCTTCTGGGGCAGGTCGCGGATATGACCGCCCGAAGCATCGACGCGGTACTTTCCCTTGAGGTATCTTGCGATCGTCTTCGCCTTGCTCGGCGACTCCACAATGATGAGATCCATAGTCTGTTTCCTTATTGCCAAGTGTGTATTTTGCAGGCCTTCCAATCTGAAGAAAAGGCCTAAACTGCGTTGAATTTGTTTCCGCCCGCGCGCGCCGCAAGCCCCTTGATCTCGAGCGATGCAAGGACTGCGGAGACCTCAAACACGGACATGGATGCCTTCTCCGCGATGACCGCGGTGTGCGATTCTCCGTATGTCTTCAGCACATCGAGCACGCGCGCCTCCTGCGGGGAGAGGGAGATCTGCGTCCGCTCACGGCGCTCGAGCCCGAATGCGGAGAGGATATCTTCCGCCTCCGTCACGAGGCATGCGCCCTTCTTGATGAGCTCATTGCACCCCTCCCCGTGCACCATGGCGGGCGGATAGGGCAGGGCAAAGACCTCTCTCCCGCAGTCGAGCGCGAGGTCTGCGGTGATGAGCGCGCCGCTCCGCTTTGCCGCCGAGAGGACGAGCACGCCCTCCGAAAGCCCCGCAAGGATGCGGTTGCGCGCGTGAAATGCGTATTTTCGGATGGGCTCATCGAAGAGGGACTCCGAGAGCACGAGGCCGCTTGCGGCGATCTTTGTCTTCCATGCGGTATGGGCGGGCGGATAACATCCCTCCAGTCCGCACGGGAGCACGGAGATGAGTTTGCCTCCCGCGAGGGCGCCCGATGCGGCGGAGAGATCCCCTCCCTCGGCAAGTCCCGTCACGATCGTGAAGTACTCCGAGAGTTCCTCGGCGAGGGCGCGGCCCATCTTCTCCGCCCACGGCGGCGTGATGCGCGACCCCACGATGCAGAACTTGCGCGTCCCCAGCAGTTCCCGCTTTCCCATGCCGAAGAGGACAAGGGGCGGGGAATTGGCATATTTGAGAGATTCGGGATAGTCCTCGTCTGCGATGGTGAGGGCGAAATATCCCCTCCTTTTCAGGCGGGAAAAGAGCTCTTCCGCCTCCCTTTGCCGCTTGGCGGGGTCACTCGCGCAAAATTCCCGTCCTACGAGGGCAAAGAGCTTTTCCGCGGGCGCGCGAAGAAGAGAGGCGGCCTCCCCATTGCGAAGCAGCAGGGTCCGCTCGCGGTACTCCGTCCGCGTGCAGGCGCACAGCCATATGAGCGCCCGTTCTTCTTCGGTGTATTCCCTCATCGCTGTCACC
Source organism: uncultured Clostridia bacterium (assembly GCA_947597925.1). Lineage (GTDB taxonomy): Bacteria > Bacillota > Clostridia > Christensenellales > Borkfalkiaceae > Gallimonas. The sequence continues at coordinate 15,648 of CANQFA010000008.1, forward strand.
CGATGGCGTCGTAGATGCGGTAGGAGACGGCCTCGAATACGTGCTTGGGGAGGATCTCCTCCGAGCCGTCGAGATCGGCGATGGTCCGCGCGACCTTGATGATGCGCGACCGTGCCCTTGCCGAGAGGTGCATGCGCTCAAAGGCATTGCGGAGGATGTCGTCCCCCTCCTTGGTGAGCGTGCAGTATTCCGCGAGTTCGGCCTCCCCCATCTCGGCATTGGAGTGGATGCCCGCGTTCTCGAAGCGGACATGCTGGATGCGCCGCACGCGGTTGACCCGCTCTTTCACCGCCGAGGAGGGTTCCTCCTTGATGTCCGACGTGAGGTCGTCGTAAGCGATGTCGTCCACCTCCACCTGCAGGTCGATGCGGTCGAGCAGGGGGCCCGAGACCTTCCTCCTGTATCTGCGGATCTCGGCGGGCGTGCAGGAGCAGGTCCGCTCGGAGGAGCCGTAGTTGCCGCAGGGGCAGGGATTCATGCTCGCGCAGAGCATGAATCTTGCGGGGAAGGTAAAGGTCCCGCCCGCGCGGGAGACGGTGATCTTGCCGTCCTCGAGGGGCTGGCGGAGCGCCTCGAGGGTGGAGCGCTTGTATTCGGGCAGCTCATCCAAAAAGAGGACGCCGCCGTGCGCGAGAGAGATCTCGCCGGGATGGACGATGCGGTTTCCGCCGCCGCACATGGAGACCGTCGTCGCCGTGTGGTGCGGGGTGCGGAAGGGACGCTCGAAGACGATGCCCTCTTCGCCGAGGACGCCTGCCACCGAGTGGATCTTGGTGATCTCGAGGGCCTCCTCGAAGGAGAGGTCGGGCATGATGGTGGGAATGCACCGCGCGAGCATGGTCTTGCCTGTGCCGGGAGGCCCAATCATGAGCAGGTTGTGTCCGCCCGCGACGGCGATCTCGAGGGCGCGCCGCGCCATGGGCTGGCCCTTCACATATTTGAGGTCGGTGGATGTGCGCGACTTGATCTGCGGGACATAGGAAAGCGTCTCGATGGGCTCGATGGGCACATCGCCGATGAGGTGGCGCACCACGTCGCCCAGCGTCTTCGCGGGGTAGATCTCCGCACCGCCCAGAAAGCGCGCCTCCTTCTCATTTCCCGCGGGGATGATGAAGCGGTTGAAGCCATGCCCCTTGGCGGAGATGAGGATGGGCAGAAGGCCCGCGATGGGACGGAGGTCGCCGTTCAGGGCGAGTTCGCCGAGAAAGACGGTGTCGCCCATCTCCACGCCGACGAGCTGTTCGCTCGCCTTCAGCAGGCTGACTGCGACGGCGAGGTCAAAGGAGGCGCCCTCCTTCTTGATGTCCGCAGGCGCGAAGTTGATGGTGATGCGGTTCATGGGGAACAGCAGGCCGCTGTTCTTGAGTGCGGAGCGCACGCGCTCCTTGCTCTCCTTGACCGCGGTATCGGGAAGGCCCACCATGTCGTAGGACGGGACGCCCTTATTGACATCCGTCTCCACTTCGACGGGGACCCCCTCGAGCCCGTTCAGAGCATAACAAACGATCTTAGCTATCATGACGATTCCTCCTCATGGGTAATTTCCGTCATCCGAGGAAGGGCACCACCGCTTGGAAGAAGGCTGCGGGCAGAGGAATGGAGAAGGTAAAGACAGCGAGCGCCGCAAAGCCGAGCACGGTGAGCACGATCCCGACGATATTGAGCACCTTCACGGCCGTCCCCGCCTTGCCCTCGTACGTCCCGCCGAAGAGGTCGGCGGCGAGGAGGAACCAGAAGAGATCGGCGAGCAGGAAGAAGACATCTCCGCTCTTTACCGCGAATGCCGTGATGATGGAGAGGACAAATCCCGCAAGCAGGATGATGCTGCGGAGGAGCCCCTCCTTTTCTTCCTCCGACTTCTCCTTCTTCATGATGAGGAAGAAGAGACGGAAGACGGAGAGGGCGATCCCTGCGGCCCCCGCGAGGAGGGCGACGGGATGGAAGGCGATCGCGGTCATGCCGAAGACCTCTCCCGTGCCGCGGAAGACGACGCGGAAGACGGAGCGGGCACTTCCCGCCGCGAAGGCATTTTGCCCCGCAAAGCCGTTTACAAAGGTCTGCCACGCGAGGGAGAAGATATTTGCGGTCACTTCCCCCGCCACGGGACTGTCGTATACTTTCAGATAGACGAAGTAGGCGGGCAGCATGCCGAGCACCATGAGCAGGAAGGCCCCCGCCACGAGCCCTGCGGCGAAGAAGACGGGCGCTGCGGTATTTTTGAAGCGGTACTCGGAGAGGAATCTGCCCGCGCGAAGGCCGGGCGATTCGGGCTCTTCCTCCCCCGAAGCGCTCTCGGTGCCCGTCTCGGCCTCCTCGATGATCTCCGCAAGGAGGCGGCTTTTTTCCCTGTTCTGGCGCACCATGCCCGCGATGAAGAGTCCCACGACCCCCAGCATGGGGATGACAAAGGCGCCCTGCACGCAGATCGCCGCACCACCCGCGAGGCCCGCGAAGAGGAGGGGCAGGACGGAGACGACAGACGCGCGGCGGAGCCCCTTTGCCTCGTAAAAACCATAGGTGAGCCAAAGGGAGAGCGCGAAGAAGAAGATGCCCACCATGAGCGGGGTCGCCATGTGGCCGTATCCCAAGGTGAGGCAGGAGGCGGCGTAGAGCACCGCAAAGACGAGGCCCGCCTTTTCACTCTTCGTGAGGCGGACGAGAAGGCGGGAGAGGAGCACGAGGGTGAGGACGGCGGCGAGCATGGAGAAGAAGCGCGCGCCGAAGGGGCTCATGCCGAAGATGAGGGTGCCGAGGGCGACGATGTCCGTCCCGAATACCCCATAGACCCCCTCTGCCGTGTAGGTGTCGATGGGCACGCCGTTTCTGTCGGCCGCATACACGCTGCCCCGACCCATCTCGGCGATCGTCATGAGGGTATAGGCCTCATCCCGCGTATAGCGGAAGAAGGTAGACTGTGCGTCGGAGGGCATGTACTGCGCGTCGAGCAGAGCCGCCGCCCGCGCCTTTGCCTCCTCCGCCGATTCGGTGGCATAGGGCGTGGCGGATTCGATGGTCGCGGGGATGACGCGGTACTTCCCCGTCCCCTCTTCGTCCTCGTCGAGCACTTCACCCACGAAGACGACTTCGTTGAGGAGGACATTTGCGCCGTCCTTGCCGTCGAGGAAGAGCTTGGCGATGTGATAGGTATCCACCTTCCACGTCACACTCGAGAAGTCAAAGGGCGCGACATAGTTAAAGAAAGGATCGACGACGTCCTGCGCGGTGCCCGCCTGCGAGGTGAAATTTTCCACCGTGACCTTATTGCCCACGTCGTAGTAATAGGTCCCGCTCGAACTGCGCTGCAGCTTGAGGGTGACGCCCGTCCCCGCTTCGGCGTAGATGGCGGCGATATTGATGTAGACCGCGCACACACGCATGGGAAGAGCCTTGTCCCCCTCCATGGGGTTGGTGAGGCGGAAGGCGACGCCGGGGGTCTCGTCCCCTTCGTCATCCGTCCTCTCGGCGCGGAGCTCATATGCCTTGCCCACGGGCGTCACGCTGCCGAGCGTGCCGAAGCCCACCGCGGCAAAGGCGAGGACGACGATGAGGAAGGCGAGGAAGAAGCCGTGCAATCGATTTTGAGGTCGTGTGTTCTTCATGAAGTTCATTCCCTATTATATTGATATCACCATTCTAACCGATTATCTCGGAAATGTAAACAAATTTTTTGCCGTTTTCGGGAAAAAATTCTCGTTTGTCCGATTTTTTCCGAAAATGACCGAAAGAGGCAGAAAAAAAGGCCTGCCCGAGGAAGTCTCCCGAGCAGGTCTCTTTTTGTGGTTCGTTACTTCTTTTCCTTGATCTTTGCCGCTTTGCCCGTAAGTCCGCGCAGATAGTAGAGCTTGGCTCTGCGGACCTTACCCGCTCTCACGACCGTGACATACGCGATCTTGGGAGAATGGATGGGGAAGCAGCGCTCGACACCGACGCCGAACGAAAGGCGGCGGACGGTGAAGCTCTCGCGGATCCCACCGTGCTTTTTCGCGATGACTACGCCCTCGAAGTTCTGGATCCTCTCCTTGCCTCCTTCGATGATGCGGTAGCCCACTTTCACGGTGTCGCCGACATTGAAAGAGGGGATCTCTTTCTTCATGTTTTCGGCTTCGATCGTCTCGATGAGTCCCATAACGACTTTACCTCCATTTTACGCGACGTTCATGCTCAAACCATATGCGGCGGCAGAGGACCGTCCGAAGTCAATTTAAGATTATAAAGCATTCCGCGGCAAAAAGCAAGCGTTTTCTGCCCCTTTCGGAAAATTTTTCGCAGAAGGCCGAAAAATGGCATATTTCCTCGGCGCTCCCTCGAGGGGAAAGCAAGAAAACCTCCCCGAAGGGATCCCTCGGGGAGGCGCTTTCTGTCAGAGCTTAGCCCTGTACGCGGGAGGAGTTGTCGACGGGGACATAGGAGAGGGTCGCGGTCGTCTCGATCACGATCTTATCCATGTTGATGCCCGAACCGTTGGCTGTGTCCGTCGAGAAGACGAGCGTATTTGCGCCGGCGTTCAGGTGCACCGTCACGGTACCCGTGCCGAGGTGCCTGTAGCACTGAGCATCCTGGAAGGAAGCATTGTCCGTCCCGGGAAGGGTGCCCGTAAAGGTCTTGGCCTCGCCGTTTACGGTGAACTTGAAGTACTCGCCCTTGCTCAGGTCGACTGCAGACATCTTCATGCCCGTGGAAGTATCCCAATCCATCTGGGACATATCCATGACGGCGGAAGCCGCATGCAGGGTGATGGTCACGTCGCATGCCACGCTCGCGGTGATCGTGAAGGTCGCAGAGGCGCCGCTGTGGAAGTAGCCGATGTTGGTGTAGGTCGCGCCGCCGCCGTATGCGGGACCGCTCTCCACCGTGATGGGGCTCTGAGGATTGCCGTCGACGAGGACTGCATTCTCGAACTCAAAGGTCTTGGTCTCGACAGGGGTCCCGGAAGGAGTCTCTGCGGGCTTGTAGGGATCGGGAAGTTCGGGATCGGTGCCCGTGGTGGTGTGGTTCTCACCCTTCTTCTGAGAGGCGATCCATTCCCACATATTGGACTCTTTCACGCAGTTCGTCGGCTTGAGCTCGGCGACATTGGTGAGCTTGCTGTTGGGGAATTCCTTCGTGACCTGATCGTTGAAGGCATAGATCCAGGACCAGTGTCCCATGTAGGAAGCTGTGGGATCGTCGGGACCCTTGACGTTTGCGGTGAGGGTCATGTGCGTATTCGCGGCCTCCGCCTGAAGGAGACGCCAGAAGGTGGGGAATTCGCAGCTGTCGGGCTGGACGGTGGTGTCATCTGCGGAGAGAAGGAACCAGATGTTGTAGTTCTTCACCGCGTTTATCATGTCGTCGGAGATACGGCTGTCCATGTAGGCTTCGCAGATGGGATAGTATGCCGCGAAGTAGTCGCCGTGCTCAAACATCATGTTCATGGTCATGTAGCCGCCGTTGGAGCATCCGCCGAGGTAGATGCGGTCGGTGTCGACGTCTGCATTGCTCTCCACATAGGAGGTGATGGCCTTCCAGAGAGCCGCGGTGTAGCAGGACTCCTGCTTGCCCGTGCCGTTGCCGTTGTTATAGTTGCCGCTGCCGTCGTCCATCCACATGGTGGGCGTCTGCACTGCGAGCACATAGGCGCCTGCGAGGCCGTCCTTTGCAAAGTAGTGCTGGACATTGATGTCGTTCTCGGTGGTGAGACCGGACACTTCGTTGCCGAGGAGGGCGATATCGATATCGGTGCCGCCTTCGCCCGCGCCGTGCAGCCAGATGACGAGGGGATTCTTGCCCTTATCGGTGGCGGCGCCTTCGGGAGCCCAGCTCGCCCGCGTGAGGGTATAGTCGCCCTCGGTCACGGTGTCCTTCTTCCAGGATGCGGTCTGAGGGATGATGCGGTCTGCATCGGACACATCGATCTTGAGCTTCTCGCCCGCGGTATAGGTGGTGTTGCCGGCCTTGAAGCTCTTGCCCTCTTTGACCTGCAGATAGACATCGGGAGCAGCGACCCAGCTGTTCTTGCCCGACTGGAAGTCGTAGTTGAAGGGGCTCGCTTCGCCGTTCTTCGCCGAGAACTCCACGGTGAGGAAGTTGGTGGCACTGTCGAGCTCGTTGCCCATTTCGTCGCTCGCATAGACCTTGGTCACCGTGCGCTCACTCTCGGTGGGGTTATAGGTGATGTTCGGATAGGTCGACCAATCTGCCACCATCAGCTCGAGGGCGACATAGAAGGTGTCGTTTGCATAGCCCGAGACGGGGCCGTCGAATTCGAAGACGACCTTGTTGTAGGCGGGACCCCATTCGTAGCCCCACACCACGGGATGCGCCTTCTTCACGGCGAGCACGTCCGTCGTGACGGGTTCATCGGGCTTGTCGGGGTTATCCGGATTGTCGGGATTGTCCGGATTGTCCGGATTGTCCGGATTATCCGGCTTGTCGGGGTCGTCGGGCTGCTTCTCTGCTTCGTAGTCGCAGATCTTGCACTTGCCGTCCTCCATCTCGTGGTTGGCGGGGGAGCCCTTCTCCTCCTCGTGTTCGCAGGTCGCGGGATGCCAATGCTGGGTAGCATCATACTCCCACTTCGTCTCGTCGAAGGTGTGGACGTGGTCCTTCGTGCATGCCGCAAAGGCAAACGATGCACTGAGGAGCGCGAAGCCCGCAACGACGGAACAGATCAGTTGCTTTTTCATCTCTTTCCTCCTATATAGGTTTGTGGCTAAAGCATATCACCTTCTGTCGGAGGATGCAAGATGCCTTGCAAAAATGGCCTTCTTTTGGGCACATTTTACATCTTTTGAGCGAGATTTCCGTCTCTATTCCGCTCTGCTGTGCGAAATGCGCTCGACGATGCCCTGCACGCAGGCATAGGAGTCGCGGCGGATGCGCGTGCGGGAGAGGAGGACGTCTCCCTCATAGACGAGGAGGCGGCTCTCGCTCGCGATGCCCTCGTGCGGGGCGCGCAGGACGCGGTCCTCCGTCCCCTCTATCACCTGTTCGGGGGGCGGCGCCATGCGGAGGAGGACCTCCGTCTCCACCTCGTACCGCCTGCCGTCGGGGAGACCGTAGAGGGAGACAGTCACCCTTCCTCCCCCCGCCTCGGCGTAGAGATAGACGGGCACGGGGTAGGGATTGGAGATCTTCAGGTCGCTCGAGGAGGACACCATGGCATCCTGCGAGGGCGGGACATAGCCCACCGAGAGGGAATGGGCATGGCTCTCCTCTATGATAAGCCCCGCCCTGAGCGCCGCACCGAAGAGGGTACTGCTCACCTGACAGACGCCGCCGCCCACGCCCGTCTCATATCTCCCCTGCACGATGACGGGCGCCTCGCAAAAGCCGCGCTCCCGCGTGCGCTCCCCCACCCGCTCATTGAAAGAGAGCACCTCGCAGCTCCCCAGCACGGCACCCGAGAGATACTCGGCGGCAAGGGAGATATTTTTGCTCCGCCCCTCCTTGCTCTCGTCGTACTGCGTCGAGAAGGCGGCAAGGAGGCGGGTGCGCGCGCGGAGGTCCTCCTCGGTGACGGCGGGAGAGGTCCTGCGGAGGGGGAGCTCCACCTCGGTCTCCCCCGTCCTCAGCGCCTCTGTGACCCGCTCTATGAGGACATGGTAGTCACATGCGGTGCCATACGCGCCCGAAGTATAGGAAAATTTGCCGTTCTCGAAGGAAAGTTCGGCATTCTTCGGCTCTTTGACGTAATTGCGGCATACCATGTCCAAGGAGTCCTCCATCGTGACCCACATTCTCCGCACCGTCGAGGTGTACCTTCCCCCCACCCGCGCGTCCCTCAGAATGCGGGAGATGTCGTCCGCATAGTCGATGGGACAGGGGTAGACCGCCTCCCCCGCACGAAGGAGGAGGGGAAGGCGGGGAAGACGGGAACGGAGGAGCTCCTCCGCCGCATGATAGGGCATGCCGCCCACCTCCACGCCGTCCACGGTGACCCCCTTTCTCACCTTGCCGTCGTGGCATCCCAAAAAGAAAAAACTCCCCGCGAGGAGGAGCACTGCCGTTTTCGCCTGTCTCATACGCTCCCTTTTGTCGAGAGGAGCCTTTCGCACGTCCCTTCGTCGGGCTCGAAGTCGGGCTTTCCGATGAAATTGCGCCCGTTCTCCGCGTGGAAGTCCGACCCGCCCGTGATCATGAGCCCGTGCGACGCCGCATAGTCCGCAAGCCACTCCGTCTCGCTTGCAGTATGGGTAGGATAGTGACATTCTATGCCGTCGAGCCCGCGCGGAAGGAGCCGCTCGAGGAGGAGGGGCATGCGCGAGAAGGAGAGACGGAAAAATTCCTCCTTCCCCTCTTCGTCCGCGGCGCGGAAGAGGCGGGTCTCCTCGTCGCTCCAGAGGAAGATGCGCCCGGGATGGGCGAGCACGGCCACGCCGCCTGTCGCATGGATGACCTCTATGGCGTCCTCGGGCGTGGGACGGCAGAGTTCGGAAAAGACGGGCCCGCCGCGCTGGAAAACTTCGCGAGAGAGCTCATCGAGCCGCCGCCCCAGTCTCTTCGCACACGCCTTGATGACATAGAGGTCGTGCAGTGGGGTATCCTTTCGGACATGGTACGCCTCGACGTCGTCCATCGTGAGGTCGATGCCGAAGTAGTCATTTGCCTTGCGGAGGAGGTCCGAGACGCGCACTTTGCCCGCCTCCACGCGTTTTTTATGGAAGGCGCGGTAGGCATCGTTTATCTCGCATCCGTAGCCGAGCACGTGGACCTTGACTTCCCCCCGGAAGGAGGAGATCTCCCATCCGTGCACGAAGCGAAGGCCGAGCGCGCGGGCGGCCTCTTCCCCCTCCCCGCAGCCGAGGAGATTGTCGTGATCGGTGATCGCAAAGAGCTCCACGCCCTCCCTCTTTACGAGCGAGGCGAGCTCCGCGGGCGAATATTTGCCGTCCGAAAAGACGGAATGCAGATGCAGGTCGGCCCTCATACCCCCGTTCCCCGCACGATCTTTCCGCCCTGAATGCGGATCTTCTTCCCCTCCGCGCCGCTGAGCACCCGCTCGGCATGCGTACAGGTGAGGATGCACTGCACCCCCGCTACATGCCCGAGGAGCTTCTTCCTGCGCGGTAGGTCGAGTTCGCTCAGGACATCGTCCAAGACGAGGACGGGCGGCTCTCCCGAGAGCTTGCGGAAGATCTCCACCTCGGCGAGCTTCATGGAGAGCGCCGCCGTGCGTGCCTGCCCCTGCGAGGCATAGCCGCGCGCATCCGTCCCGTCGATGGTGATGCGAATATCGTCCCTGTGCGGCCCCACCGAAGTGAACCCGAGGCGGATATCCCGCTCACGGCTTCCTTTCAGTTCCTTGAGAAGCCTCTCCGCGACCTCCCCTTCCTCCCCGCGGTATTCCCTGTCGGGGGAGAGGAGGAGATGCTCGGCGCCGTCGGTGAGCTCGGCGTGGATGTCCGCCGCGAGCACGGAGAGACTGCTCAAAAATTCCCTCCTCCGCACGGCAATGCGCGCCGCATACTGCGCGAGCTGTTCGTCCCACACGGGGAGGGTCTCGGCGATGAGGGAGACGTCGTGCTCCTTCAGGAGGTTATTTCTCTGATCGAGGATGCGGCGATAGCGGACGAGGGCGGTACAGTAGTCGCGGGAGGTCTGCGAGATGGAGAGGTTGAGAAATCTCCTCCGCTCCTCGGGGCCGTCCTGAATGAGCCGAAGTTCGCCCGGGGAAAAGAAGACGCTGCGCATATTGCCCAAAAAGTCGACGGAGCGGGAGAGCTTGTTGCCGTTGACATAGAGCTCCCGCTTCGTCTCGAAGATGACGGCGGCGAGGGAGACCTTTCCGTAGCGCCCCTCCGTCTCGGCGGAGATGCGGGCAAATTCGGCGCCGCTGCGGATGAGCTGGCGGTCGTGGCGGATGCGGAGCGGGGCGCCCGTGCAGAGGTAAAAGACGGCCTCCGCGCAGTTGGTCTTGCCCTGTGCGTTTTTGCCCGTGAGGATATTGAGCCCCTCCGAAAACTCGAAGGTCTCGTGCTCGTAGTTTCTGAAATTTTCAAGTGTCAACTTTTTTACGACCACGGCGCAAAATCACTTTCCTTTCCGACGAAAAAGTATTATAATAGAGTAGGCGGGAGCTTCCCTCCCGTCTCTATTATAGCAAATTCCGAAAAAAAGCGAAAGCGTTTGAGAGGGGAAAATGACCGAAAAAGCGCAATTTGAAGTACTGTGGGAAAAAATTCTCGAGCGGCTCGAAAAGCTTGTATCTCAGCTCACCTACGCGACCTTTTTCAAAGACCGTCTCGAAGCGATCGACATCATCAATAAGAAGATCGTCCTGCGCGCCGCCTCCGACAACGTGGCGGATATCGTCACGCGCAATGCAGATAAGCTCAGGAAGGCCATTGCCACCGCCGATGTGGGGCTCACGGGCTTTCTCGTCTATGTGGAAAACAGCGCGGCCTATCCCCTCGAGGAGACGCCCGACGCCACGACGGATGCCGTCCCGCTCGACAAGCGCTTTACCTTCGATTCCTTCGTGGTGGGAAATTCCAACCGCTTCGTCTATGAGGCGGCGAAGTCCGTCGCAAAGGCGCCCGGGGACAACTTTAACCCCCTCTATATCTACGGCGGGACGGGGCTCGGCAAGACCCACCTCCTGCAGGCCATCGCAAATGCCATCCACGAGAGCTACCCCGACCTTCGCGTGCTCTACACGACGAGTGAGAAGTTTCTGAATGAATATGTGGACAGCATGTACGCGAGAAAAGGCGAGGGACGGGAGGCAGATGCCCGCTTCCGCGGACGGTACCGCAATGTCGACGTGCTGCTCATCGACGATATCCAGTTCTGGGCGGGCAAGTTCGGCGTGCAAGAGGCCTTTTTCCATACCTTCAATGAGCTCTTCGCGCAGAACAAGCAGATCGTCATCACCTCGGACTGCCCCGCAAAGGAGCTCACCACCCTCGAGGAGCGGCTCAGGACCCGCTTCGAGGGCGGCCTCATCGCCGATATCCAGCCGCCCGACGACGAGACGAAGATCGCCATCCTGAAGCAAAAGGCGCTCGAGAAGCGCTGCCTCGTGCCCGACGACGTGCTCGCCTTCCTCATCAAAAATTCGGACAACAACGTGCGCACCCTCGAGGGCAGGCTCAATAACGTCATCTTCGCCAGCAAACTGCACGAGGAGCCCATCTCGCTCGAGCTTGCCGCGACGGCCCTGCAGGAGTCCATCAACGATTCCGAACCCGAAGAGGTCACGCCCGATGCCATCATCCGCGCCACCTGCGCCCACTACGACATCAAGCGGGAGGACCTGCTCAGCAAAAATAAGAAGCAGGAACTCGTGCGCGCGCGGCAGATCTGCGCCTACCTCATGTGGGATATGCTCTCCCTTCCCCTCGTCAACATCGGAAAGGAGATGGGTGGCATGCACTACTCCACCATCATCTATGCGCGCGACAAGATAAAGGAGATGCTCCCCCTGAACGGCAGGATAGCGAAGGACGTGAGCGACATCCGCAGCATCGTCTTAAAGCAGTAAATCTTACCCCATATTATCATTTCATGCGCCCGCCCCTTTCGGTCGGGCGCATTTCGGAGAACTGAATGCAGACTTTTTCGGAAGGAAGATGTGACGCCGTGGTGATCGGCGCGGGACACGCGGGTGCGGAAGCGGCGCTCGCACTCGCCCGCACGGGACTCGACGTCATCATGCTCACCCTCAACCTCGACAGCATCGGCTTTATGCCCTGTAACCCCTCCGTCGGCGGTACGGCAAAGGGGCATCTCGTGCGTGAGATCGATGCCTTGGGCGGGGAGATGGGAATCCTTGCCGACCGCTGTGCCCTCCAGTACCGCATGCTCAACGAGGGAAAGGGCGCCGCCGTGCAGTCCCTCCGCGCGCAAGTGGACAAGAACCGCTATCATACCGAGATGAAGCGGGTGCTCGAGCACACCCCTCACCTTCGCATCCTGCAGGGCGAGGCCGCGAAGATCGTGACCGAAGGGGGACATGTGACAGGCGTCCTCACCGCATACGGCGGGAAGATAGATTGCCGCGCCGCCGTGGTCTGTACGGGAGTCTATCTCGGCGCATGCACCATTACGGGCACCCATGTCCGCGAGGCGGGTCCAAACGGCTTTGCGCGGGCGACCCTCCTCACCCAAGATCTCATGGCGCTCGGCCACCGCGTGCGCAGATTCAAGACAGGCACCCCCGCCCGCCTCGACGGCCGCACGGTGGACTTCTCCGTCCTCACGCCGCAGCCCGGGGAGGAGACCTATCCCTTCTCCTTCCTCTCGGAAGATGCCCCCGCCGCGCAGACGCCCTGCTATCTCGCCTACACGAACGCCGAGACCCACCGCATCATTCTCGAAAATCTCGACCGTGCCCCCCTCTATAACGGCCGGATCTCCTCGGTGGGACCCCGCTATTGCCCCTCCATCGAGACCAAAGTGGTGCGCTTTTCGGACAAGGAGCGCCATCAGCTCTTTTTGGAGCCCGAGGGCGCCGACACGACGGAGATCTATGTACAGGGGCTCTCCACCTCCCTCCCCCACGACCTGCAGAAGGAAGTCTATCGCTCGGTAAAGGGGCTCGAAAGATGCGAGATCGTGCGCTATGCCTATGCGATCGAGTATGACTGCATCGACAGCCTCGAGCTCACGCCTACTCTCGAGAGCAAAAAGGTCGGGGGACTCTATTTCGCGGGACAGATCAATGGCACGAGCGGCTACGAGGAGGCCGCGGCACAGGGCCTTCTTGCGGGGCTCAATGCCTCCCTCGCCCTCCGCGGTAAGCCGCCCCTCGTCCTTAGGCGGGACCAAGCGTATATCGGCGTGCTCATCGACGACCTCGTGACAAAGGGCACCGAGGAGCCCTACCGCATGATGACCTCGCGCGCGGAATTTCGCCTCATCCTGCGGCAGGACAATGCCGACGAGCGGCTCACGGAAATCGGGCGCGAAGCGGGGCTCGTGACCGATGCACGCTATGCGCGCTTTTTGGAGCGAATGGCGCAAAAGAAGCATACCATGTCCGAACTCGAGCGCCGCGCCCCGCAAAAGGAGGCCAATGAACTCGTGCAAAAACTCGGGCAGCCGCCCCTCGGCGCAGGCGTCACTTACAGCGATCTCCTCCGCCGCGGCGTGCGCATAGAGGACCTTGCCGCCTTTTCCATCCTCACGGACATCCCGCGCGATATCCTGAAGAGCTGTGAGACGGAGATCCGCTATGCGGGCTACCTGAAGCGGATGGAGGAAGAGATCGCCCGCGCGAAGAAGATGGAGGAGGCCCCCCTGCCGCCCGACCTCGACTACGGCTCGATCGCGGGACTGAGGCTGGAGGCGCGCGAAAAGCTCAATGCCGTCCGCCCCGCAAACCTCGGACAGGCAGAGCGCATCTCGGGCGTCTCGCCCGCGGACATCGCCGTCCTCATGATCTACCTGAGCATGAAAAAGTGACATCAAAGGACAAAGTGCCGCCCGCGGGGATCCGCGGGCGGCACTTTTGTAGCGCTCTCCTCAATCGTCCGAGAAGACTTCGAAATCCTTTTTGAGGGGGTACATCGCGGGCATGGTGCCCTCTGAATCTATCTTATCGAGGCGCACCGCATGGACCGCGGGGTTCGAGTAGGTCGTATAGTAATAGACCCCCTCCCCGAGGTCGCAGCAGGAGGAGTACACCGTCTCCTCATAGACGCCCGCCTTCAGCCGCATGCAGCCGCGCGGGACCGCCACGCTCCCGAGGATATGGAAAAATCCGCACACCTCGTCCATCTCCCCCTCCCCCGTCACGAGGGTGTCGCGCACAAAGGCGGCGCGGACGAATCTTCCGGCCGAGGAGAAGTCGCCGGGAAGCCCTATGGTGCCCATGCCGCGGCTGTAGTTCTGCATGCCCAACCCCTCGCCGAAGCGGGGCGCGGGTTCGTCGGGTGTCAGGCTCATGTAGTCCGAGAGGCGGGAAAGCTGCATGGGGAAGGGCGGGTTATTGGTGAGGACATGCGCGGGGTCATCATAGATCTTCAGCCCGTCCTCCATCGGCTCGACGACGATGCTCTCCCTTCCGTCCGAAACCATCCAGTGGAGGGGCGTGAGGGGAAATCTTTCGCCGAAGGGGATGGCGACGGCGTTTATCTCACCGAGGAGGGCGCGCGCCTCCGCGAGCGTCGCGCAGTTTGCGAGGATGTAGGGAATGAGCTCAAAGGGTGAGACATTCTTCTTCCCCGCCTCCTCCGCGCGGTAGACCGCAGTCTTCGGGAAATTGAGCCCCGCCATGCCCAGTCCGCATTCATTGATCGCATCGAAGAAGAGCGGGTAGCCCTCCGCCAAGACCGCCATGCCGATCATGGCGTGGTGATGCGCGAGCGTCCCCTCTCTCCGAAAGGCAAAGGGGTAATTGCGGGGGACGATGACGACGCCCTCGCCGAAACTTCCCTCGAGGTCGAGGTTGCGCCCGAAGAGGCGCCTTCTTCCGCTATAAGCGACTGCAGTGCACATAGGTTTCCTCCTTATATGGGATATTATAGCAGACCGCGGCGGAGATTTCAAGCCGAAGAGAAAAATTTTTCGGAAAATTGTCCCCGCCCCCTTGCATCGGTCAAAAAGTATGATATAATGGGATATCATGGAAAACTCATTCCGCGGAAAATATTTCTCGATACTCGGCGATTCCGTGAGCACGCTGGAGGGATATCAGCCCTCGGGCTATGGCGTGTATTATCGGGATGGGGTGCGGTTTTCGGCGGGCGTCTTCTTTTATGGCGACACCTGGTGGGGACAGACGATCGACCGCCTCGGGGGAAAGCTCCTCGCAAACGACTCGTGGTCGGGGAGCCTCGTCTGCCGCCATCCCGACTGCATGATCCCCTCCTATGGTGCAAGCGACGAGCGGTGCGCCGCACTCGGAAGAGGCGGGATCCTCCCCGATGTCATCCTCGTCTTCATGGGCATCAATGACTGGGGCTGGGGCATGCGGGTGCGGGCGGAGCGCGAGGCCGACCTACAGGACCTCTCCGTCTTCGAGACGGCCTATGCCGCCATGCTTGCCAAGCTCAAAGCCAACTATCCGAAGGCCGATATCCGCTGCATGGTCATGGGCGAACACGCCTTTGAGCGGGAGGGACGCCTCCCGCAGGGGATGTACCCCCTCGAAGAGTACCGCGAAGTCATCCGCACCTGTGCAAAAAAGGCGGGCGCCGCCGTGATAGAGCTCCTCGGGATGGCGTACTGTGAAGAGGACACCCTCGACGGGCTTCACCCCAATGCACGCGGCATGCGCGCCATCGCCGACACCGTGTGCGCGCAGATGGAGAAAGCATGAGGTACTACGTCGTCGCCGATGTCCATTCCTTCTACACCGAGCTCGTCGCCGCACTCACCGAAAAGGGCTATTTTGAGGACATGGGGCCGAAAAAACTCGTCATCTGCGGAGATCTCTTCGACCGCGGCGGCGAGGCGCAGGCGATGCAGAACTTCGTGCGAGAGCTCCTCGGGCGGGAGGAAGTCCTCCTCATCCGCGGCAATCACGAGGACCTACTGGAGGAGTTCGCCGAAAATCTCGAGATCTGGATGGACTCGGAGAGCTTCCTCTACTCCCACCACATGAAAAACGGCACGGTGGAGACCATGCTTCAGCTCACGGGACTCAAGCTCGAGGAGGCCTTTCTTTGGCCGCGGCGGGCAAGGCTACTCCTGCGCGCCACCCCCTTCTTTCGGGAAATTTTGCCCGCAATGCGCGACTACTATGAGACGGAGCACTATGTCTTCGTGCACGGCTGGATCCCCGCGCGGGAGATCGGCGATCCCCCCTCCCGCTACGAGCCCCTCGGCGATTTCCGCACGGCATCTCCCGCGGAATGGGAAAGGGCGCGCTGGTACAACGGCATGCTCGCGGCGCACAGCGGGGTCATCCTCCCGAATAAGACCATCGTCTGCGGACATGTTCCGACGGCGTACGGGCATACCATGTACGAAGGAAAGCCCAAAGACAGCGATTTTTCGGT
The DNA here is from genome assembly GCA_947597925.1 of uncultured Clostridia bacterium. GTDB lineage: Bacteria > Bacillota > Clostridia > Christensenellales > Borkfalkiaceae > Gallimonas. Next base: position 31,574 of record CANQFA010000008.1, read on the forward strand.
CTACTCCGCCCGCGGCATCCTCGCGCTGGACGGCTGCACCGCCTACACGGATACCGTGAACTGCGTCATCCTCGAAGACGAACCTTAAAATCAGTCCATATGTCAAGACGGGGTCCCGGATCGGGACCCCGTCTCAATATTTAAGAAATTATCTCACGCTGTAGAAGAGCTCATTGTAGGTGGGATAGGGCCAATAGTCGGACGCCGTCTCCGTCTCCATGGCGTCGCCGAGGGCACGGAGCGCCTCCATATCGGGGACGATGACATGGGCGATGGCGTGCGAGGCGAGCACTTCGCCCGTGGGCACTTCGCCGAGGTCCTTTTCGAGCTTTTCGGCGACCTTGCGGAAGGCTTCATTCTTCTCGGAGAGCGACTCCGCCACCGCCATGTCCGCGGAGCAGGCGATCTTTTCGCTGATGGACTGCTTTGCGGCGATCGTCGAGCACAGGTCGGCGATGTACGAATTGACGGCGGGCCAGATGTCCTTTTTCGCCATATCTATCATCGTCTTCGCCTCGATGGTGACCGTCTTGGTATAGTTCTCGAGGGCGATATTGGCGCGCGCGAGCACCTCCTTTTCGGTGTATACCCCTTGCCGCACGAAGACGTCGATATTTTCCCGCTTGAAAAATTCGGGCACGGCGTCTGCCGTCGTCTTGTTGTTGAGGAGTCCCCTCCTCTCCGCCTCGGGCTCCCAGTCGGGGCCATAGCCATTGTAGTTGAAGATGATGCGGTAATGCTCCTTGAGAAGCTTTTCGGTATACCGCTTGCACGCCTTCTCGAAATCTTTCGCCCCCTCGAGCGCCTCGACCGCCTCTGCAAAGGCCTGCGCGGCGATGGTATTGAGAACGATATTGGGGTCGGCGACAGACGCCTGCGAGCCGAGCATGCGGAATTCGAACTTATTGCCCGTGAAGGCGAAGGGCGACGTGCGGTTTCTGTCCGTCGTGTCGATGGGGAAGATGGGGCTCTCGGGCACGCCGATGGAACCGGGGACGGCCTTTCTCGGCACATATTCCCTGCCCATGACGATGGAGTCGACGAGGGCGCCGAGCTGGTCGCCGAGATAGACGGAGATGATGGCGGGCGGCGCTTCATTGGCGCCGAGGCGGTGGTCATTGCCCGCCGAGGCGACGGATGCGCGCAGGATGCCCTGATAGTTGTCCACCGCCGCAATGACGCAAGCGAGGATGAGCATGAAGCGAGGATTGTTCTCGGGCGTCTCGCCGGGGTCGAGGAGGTTGAGCCCCGCATCGGTGGAGAGCGACCAATTGTTGTGCTTGCCCGAGCCATTGATCCCCTCGAAGGGCTTCTCGTGGAGGAGACAGACGAGTCCGTGCTTTTTGGCGACCTTCTTCATTAGCTCCATGGTGAGCTGATTGGAGTCGACGGCGACATTGGTCGTCGTGAAGACGGGCGCGAGCTCGTGCTGGGCGGGGGCGACTTCGTTGTGCTTGGTCTTGGCGAAGATGCCGTAGCTCCAGAGCGTCTCGTCGAGGTCGCGCATGTATTCGGAGATGCGGGTCTTGAGCGAGCCGAAATAGTGGTCCTCGAGCTCCTGCCCGCGCACCGCATGGGCGCCGAAGAGCGTCCTCCCCGTGAGGATGAGGTCCTTTCTCGCGTCAAAGAGCTTTTCATCGATGAGAAAATATTCCTGCTCGGGCCCCACCGTGGTGGAGACCTTTCTGCACTCGATACCGAAGAGTTTGAGCAGGCGCTTTGCCTGCGTATCGAGCGCGGTCATGGACTTCAGGAGGGGCGCCTTCTTGTCGAGCGTCTCACCCGTATAGGAGACGAAGACGGTAGGGATATAGAGGGTGCCCTCCTTGACAAAGGCGGGAGAGGTGGGATCCCATGCGGTATATCCGCGCGCCGCGCTCGTCGCACGCGCTCCGCCCGTGGGGAAAGAAGAGGCGTCGGGCTCGCCCACGATGAGCGATTTGCCCGTGAGCTGCATGATGACTCTGTCGCCGTCGGGCTCGATGAAGCTGTCGTGCTTTTCCGCCGTGAGGTTGGTGAGGGGTTGGAACCAATGGGTGTAGTGGGTGGCGCCTTTGGAGACCGCCCAATCCTTCATGGCATTGGCGACGGCACTCGCGATGGAGATGTCGAGGGGCTGTCCCTCGTCGATGGTCCTTCTCAGGGACTTGTAGACCTCCTTGGGGAGGAGGTTCTTCATGACCTCGTCGTGAAAGACGTTGCTCCCGAAGAGCTCTGTGACGTTCATATGCTGCACTCCTTCAAGATTAGATTCGTCGTGAGACACGCGGCGGAGGATCCTTTCCGTCCGTTCCTGCATTATTATAGAGTTTTTTGCGGAGAAAGTCAAATGTTTGACCGCCAAAGCAGCCGCCCCGAGACAACAAAAAAGCTGATAGCAGGCATAAGCACAGGTTATTTTATCGCGGGAAATATAAGTGCAGCTTATGGGAAAATTCGCAAACTCCCCTATTTTGCGCCAAAAACTGCAATTTTTCAGATTTTCCTATAAGAAAAAGCAGACCCTTTGCGATCTGCTCTATTTTACAGTTTTCTTCCGCGAGGGACGAAGAGACGGACCCGCCGCGGGAGCACCTCTATCTCGATATCTCCCCGCGTCCCCTCCTCGCCGTCAAAGTCCCACACGAGGTTTTTTTGCGTGCTGATGCGGACATGCCTCCCCCGCATGACGTCGACCCACCTTCTCCGCCGCCCGATCCCGAAGAGCATGAGGCGGACGAGGGAGAGATAGGAGAGAAATTTTCCGAGGGCGCCCTTCTGCTTGACAAAATTTAAGGAAGGTATTAAAATGAGCATAGTTGGCTTTTTGCTCAAGCCGAAAAAAGAAATGGCGAAAAAGGGAACAAGATATGTAAAGGTCGGTAAATACTATCTGACTTCCCATGCGCAGAATCGGATCGTTCAAAAGGAAAGGACTATGGATAAGGTCGATGTTTTGGACAATCTGTTTACGAAGCCCAATGCCATTACACAAGTGAAATACAATAAAAGCGGCAAACCCTCATATGATCGTGTGGGTAAGAGAATTACGACAAGTATCAATCCAACAAACAACTATGTTGCGACTTGTCGACCTGTAAGCAAAAAAGAAATTAAACAATTCGTTTTGACTGATATCGGAAAAGGAGGAAAAAGGAAATATGTTAAACAAGAGTCCAGAAAGTAAATTCACGCCGAGAGCGAAAGAGGAAGCTAAAAAACTTTTAGCCGAAATGAATATAACGGAGTTGAACGACGACAACCTTTATGAGGTCGAAGTTGAGCTTGACACAAGGGTAAGCGGATTGGTTACGATGGACGAAAGCGAACACCGGCCGATCGATCATGAGCTTTTGGAAATTTACGATACACTGACGGATATTATTCTGGAGCACGAAGAAGAGATCGATTTTCTAAATAAGCTGTTTTTGGAATAAAAAGGAGCGGAACGTCATTGAAAAATTTCGGAGGGAATTATGGAAACGACAAAGGTCAAATTTTCGCAGTCGGCGGTTGATTTTATTGCGAAGTATATGATTGAAGAGTTTGGAATAACGGGCGAAATCAACGAAGATATGCTGTATGACATATATGACATATATGTTGCGGCAGACGACTACGATTCCTTTTTCGCGACCCGCGAGATTGACCCGCAATTCGTTTTTGACGAAGAAAAATCCAAAGCGGCAGGTGAATTTACAGCGGAATACGACAGTGTGGTTTTAAGGGATAAGACGTTTGACTTGGATGACCTCAACCGCCGTTTGGGATTGCGGAAAACAGGCCCAAACGCATAGTTCCACCATTGACTTGCCAATTCGGCTTGACCGATATCGGAAAAGGAGGCAGCGAAATGAAAAAAAGAAATAAAAAGACGGAACAAGAAACAACGCTCTTTCCCGTCAGTGAAGAAGCAATTGAATTTATCCGCACATACATCCTTCCCATGAAACATATCGACTATATTGACGAGGATGTATTTTATGATATTTTTGATATTGCTGAAAGCTGGGAACTCGATATGATCGACGAAAACGGATTTGACAAGACAGATGATCCGTTTACAGAACGGAATACAATGGGAATGAATTTCGTCTCTGAAATATCGGGGCAAGATGGCGAGCCGGATCTTGATGACCTCAACCGCCGTTTGGGATTACGGAAAACAAATTAACTTCTTTGACTCGACCAAAAGTATTTTCAGAAATACTTTTGGTTTTTTATGATCCCTTTTGGAGCAGACCCTTTGCGATCTGCTCTATTTTACAGTTTTCTTCCGCTTTACAGTTTTCTTCCGCGAGGGACGAAGAGACGGACCCGCCGCGGAAGCACCTCTATCTCGATATCTCCCCGCGTCCCCTCCTCGCCGTCAAAGTCCCACACGAGGTTTTTTTGTGTGCTGATGCGGACATGCCTCCCTCGCATGACATCGACCCGCCTTCTCCGCCGCCCGATCCCGAAGAGCATGAGGCGGACGAGGGAGAGATAGGATAGAAATTTTCCGAGGGCGCCCTTTCCCCGCTTGAGGACGGCGAGCTCGAGGGTGCCGTCCTGCATGCTGGCGCTGCGGTTGACGGGGAAGCCCGCCACCGACCGTCCGTTCATGACGAAGACGAGCATGCCGTCCCCCTCGCTCACCCGCTGTCCGCACTCCACGCGCACGGGAAAGCTCTCGAAGGGGAAGCACTTCCCGAGCCCGCGGAAGAGATAGGCAAACCACCCGAAGGCGCGCTTTTCGCTCTGCGGCGTCTCGTAGGTGATGCGGGTGGGCGTCCCCGCCGCGGCGATATACATGGCATAGCGGGTGCCGTTGATGCGCATGCAGTCGAGTTCGGCGCTCCTTCCCTTCAGGATGACGTCGATCGCACGGAGGGGATCGCGCGGGATGCCGAGCGAGCGCGCCACGTCGTTTGCCGTCCCCGCGGGGAGATAGCCGAGCTGGACGCGGGAATCGCCCAATCCCTCGAGCACCCGCTGAAAGGTCCCGTCACCGCCCGAAAAGACGATGACATCGTAACCCGCGGCGCCCCGCTTTACCCACTCCGTCAGGTCCTCGGCGCTCTCCGTCGCGTGGACATCTACCTCATAGACACGCTCGAGCTTCTTGGTGATGCGCGCCGCCTTACGCGCGGTCTTGCCCCGCCCGCTCGCGGGATTGTAGAGGAAAAGGCACTTCATCTGCTTTAGTATTTCCCGTTCGGTAAGATTTCACGCTCAGGCGAAATATTCCCCCGCGTTGAGGACGGAAAAGGCGAGGGCCACCTCGAGATAGCGGACATCTTTGGGAAAGAGGAGGTCCTCGCTCAGCTCCCGCGCCCGTCTCGCCTCTTGGAGGAGCTCGGCATTCCAGAGCCCGAAGGCGCCCTCCCCGTTGTCTTCCGCAAGCCCCGTGAGCGTCTTCGCGACCCCGAGAAGGCGCGCCCGCGCCTCCTCTTGCCCGAAGTCGAGCCGCTCGAGCCCATTTGCCGTATCATAGAGAAGGCGGGCACAGCTGTCGAGGGTGCGGGCATTTGCCTCGATGCGCGCTCTCTCCTTTCCGTCCCGAAGGGGAAAGGGCTCCGTCCTCCTCTCGATGACGCGCACAAATACCCCTCTTTCGGACATGGTATGGGCAACGAAGGTCGCATCGGCCTCTTCGAAGTAACACGCGAGCACGACGGCCCCCTCCTCTTCCCAGAGATATCCCGCCCCGCCCGCGGCATAACTTTCGCCCGAGACGGCGCCCGCGGTCGTGCTCTCGCAGTCGCGCACGAGAAAATAGTAGCAGAGGCCCGCGTCGACTTTCGCCCCCGCAGAGCCGAAGACGCCCGCGAAGAAGGTGATGAGAAGGATGAAGAGAAAGCATGCGGCGGAGAGGACGGATCCGCCGCGCGGAAGGCGGAATTTCATACTCCATCTTATGCATCGGCGGTGCCCCGATATGAGGCCGCGCTTGACAAGCCAGCCCGTTTGCGCTATAATGAATGCACGGCCCGAAGAGGCCGCGCCAAAGGAGGCTCCATGAAAGATCTCACAGTCCCCGACCGCATCCTCGTCCGCGGCGGAAACGTGCACAACTTAAAGCACATCGACGTCGATATCCCCCTCCATGAGATCGTGGGGATCGCGGGCGTCTCGGGCTCGGGGAAGTCCTCCCTTGCGCTGGGCATTCTCTATGCGGAGGGCTCGCGGCGCTATCTCGAGTCCCTCTCCACCTATACGCGGCGGAGGATGACGCAGGCGGAGCGGGCGCAAGTCGATGAGGTCCTCTATGTCCCCGCGGCGTTGGCGCTCAGGCAGCGGCCGGGCGTCCCCGGCATCCGCAGCACCTTCGGCACGGGCACCGAACTTCTGAACAGCCTTCGGCTCATGTATTCCCGTCTCGCCTCTCACCGCTGTCCGAACGGGCACTATCTCGCCCCCTCCCTCCGCGTGGCGGCGGGCGACGACCTCCTCTGCCCCGTCTGCGACACGCGCTTCTTCGCCCCCGGCGCCGAGGAGCTCGCCTTCAACAGTCAGGGGGCATGTCAGCGGTGCGACGGCACGGGCATCGTCCGCATCGTCGACGAGTCCACCCTCGTACCCGATGACTCCCTCACCATAGACGAGGGCGCGGTCGCGCCCTGGCAGACCCTGATGTGGTCGCTCATGAAGGACATCGCCCGCGCCATGGGCGTGCGCACCGACGTCCCCTTCCGCGACCTCACCGATAAGGAAAAGGACATTGTATTTCACGGGCCCGCGGTCAAGAAGAAGATCATCTATCAAAATAAGACGAGCGGCGCGGCGGGCGACATGGACTTTACCTATTTCAATGCCACCTACACCGTGGAAAATGCCCTCTCCAAGGTCAAGGATGAAAAGGGCATGAAGCGGGTGGAAAAATTTCTCCGCCGCGACATCTGCCCCGACTGCGGCGGGACCCGCCTCTCGGAGGCGGCACGCGCGCCCAAACTGCGCGGCATCTCCCTCGCCGAGGCCTGCACCATGACGCTCGCCGAACTCTCGGAGTGGGTCGAAGGAGTTCCCGCCTCCCTTCCCGAGGAGATGCGGCCCATGGCGGAGAGCATCTGCGCCTCCTTCCGTGACGGCGCGCGGCGGCTCATCGATTTGGGACTCTCCTACCTCACCCTCGACCGCGCGGCCTCCACCCTCTCCACAGGGGAGAGACAGCGCATGCAGCTCGCGCGGGCAGTCCGCAACCGCACCACGGGGGTGCTCTATGTCCTCGATGAGCCCTCCATTGGCCTCCACCCCTCCAATCTCGAAGGACTCAAGGGGGTCATGGACGACCTCATCGCCGACGGAAACACCGTCGTCCTCGTCGACCACGACACCAATGTCCTCCTGCACTGCGACCATCTTATCGAGCTCGGTCCCGAGGCGGGCGCGGGCGGAGGGCACATCATCGCGCAGGGCACCCTCGAGGAGGTGGAAAGATGTCCCACCTCACGGATCGGCGGCTTCCTCTCGGGAAGGGAGATGATAGGGCACCCCTCTTACCTCTCGCCCGAGGAACTCTTCGCAGACGGCAGCATCCTCCTCTCGACGGAGAAGATCCACACGGTAAGTCCCCTCACCGTCCGCTTCCCGAAGGGGCGGCTCACCGTCGTCACGGGGGTCTCCGGCTCGGGCAAGACGACGATGGTCCTCGAGAGCCTCGTGCCCGCGCTCGAAGCCTCCATTAAGGGCATGCCCCTCCCGTCGCACGTCAAGAGCATCTCTGCGGAGGGAATTGCGCGGGTCAAACTCATCGACTCCGCGCCCATCGGCGTGAATGTGCGCTCCACGGTGGCGACGTATGCCGACGTCCACGACGAGCTGCGCAAGGTCTTCGCGAAGACTCCCGACGCGCGGAAATACGGGTACAAGGAGGGCGACTTCTCCTATAATACGGGCAAGCTCCGCTGTCCCACCTGCGACGGCACGGGGACGGTCAGTCTCGACGTGCAATTTCTGCCCGACGTGGAGATCCCCTGCCCCGACTGCGGCGGCGCGCGCTATGCGAAGGAGGCAAGCCTCGTCAGGCGTCCTTCCGGCGGGAAAGAATTTTCCCTCCCCGAACTCATGGCCATGAGCATCGACGAGGCTCTCGACGCGTGTGCCGACCTCCCCCTCGTCGCGCGGCGGCTCACCGTGCTCAAAGAGCTGGGGCTGGGCTACCTCACCCTCGGCGAGGAGACACCCGGGCTCTCGGGCGGCGAGGCACAGCGGCTCAAGCTCGCGAGCGAGATGGGCAAGGGGCAGGGCGACGCCGTCTTTGTCTTCGATGAACCCACCATCGGGCTCCATCCCCTCGACGTCGAGGTCCTCCTGCGGGTCTTCTCCCGCCTCATCGAGAGAGGCGCCACCGTCATCGTCATAGAGCATGACCTCGACGTCATAAAAAATGCCGACTATGTCGTCGATATGGGCCCGGGCGGAGGCGTCCTCGGCGGGAAGATCGTCGCGGCGGGCACCCCGCAGGAGATCGTAAAAAATGAGGAAAGCATCACGGGGCGGTACTTAAAATAGAGATATGGGGTACGAAAACGGGACGGAAATTTCCGCCCCGTCATTTTTTATATCCGTCTTCTGAGCAGGTCTCCCGCCTGAAGCGGCACCTCGGAAGAAAAGGTGTACTCCCCCTGCACAAGCTTGGCGTCCCCGCAGGGGCCGTCTCTTCCCGCGAGGCCCTGTACCTCCACCTTGGTCCCCAAGGGGAGGGTAGGGGAAAGCACCTCGAGCACATCTCCCTCGTGGAAGCGGGAGCGCATCTCGACCCGCGCCCTGCCGTCCTCATATCCCCTGACGACGGCGATGAACTCGCAGCTCCCCGCCTTCTGCGACTCCCGAGAGGACATCGTGTCCTCCCCTTCGCCGAAGGCATAGGCGGTCGTATATTCCCTGTGCGTGATCGTCTCGAGTTCGGCCGCGAGTTCTTCCGACCACCCCATGTCCAAGATACGGCGATAGCAATTGACCACCGTCGCGAGATAGTATTCGCTCTTCATGCGCCCCTCGATCTTAAAGGAGGAGACGCCCGCCGAGGTCATTTCGCCGAGATGGCGCGACATATTGAGGTCGCGGCTGTTGAGGAGGTACACGCCGCGCCCGTCCTCTTCGGCGGAAAGCCACTCCTCTGTCCCCTCGGGGCGCACCTCGTAGCGCGCGCGGCAGGGCTGGGAGCAGGCACCGCGGTTGGCGCTTCGCCCCGTCAGAGCCTCCGAGAGATAGCATCTGCCGCTGTAAGAGATGCACATGGCGCCGTGGACAAAGGCCTCGAGCTCGACCTCGGGCAGGGCGGCATGGATCTCCTCGATCTCTCTCAGGCTCACCTCGCGCGCGAGCACCACGCGGGAGGCACCGAGCTCCCTCCACATGGCGACCGCCTCGCGGTTCATGGTGTTTGCCTGCGTGGAGATGTGCGCGGGAAGGGAGGGTGCGGTGCGGCGCAGGAGGCGGAAGACGCCGAGGTCGGACACGAGCACGCCGTCGGCGCCCAGCCGCGCAAGGAGGCGGAAATAGTCCTCGAGCGCGGCAAAGTCTTCGTTGCGCGCGAAGATATTTGCCGCGACATAGACCTTCCTCCCGCGGGCATGGGCATAGGCAATGCCCTCCGCAAGCTCCTCGTCGGTGAAGTTCGCGGCATAGCTTCGCAGGGAAAAGGACTTGCCGCCGAGGTACACCGCATCGGCGCCGAAGCGAAGGGCGAGTCTGAGTTTTTCGGGATTGCCCGCAGGGGCGAGCAGTTCGGGCTTTTTCATCGCAGCTTCTTGCTCACGGCGAGGCCTTCGCCGTATTCATAGTACTCCGTTTCAAAATCGGGATCGCCCTCGAGGAGGGCAAGGTATTCGCGGAGATGCTCCGCGAGCATGCGGCGCTTTTTGGGCGGCTCGCCGCGCACCCAGCCGTAGAGGAGGACGTCGTCCGAGAAGAGGAGGCCTCCCCTCCTTAAGAGCCGCTTGCAGTCCTCGAAATATCTGCGGTACTGCACCTTTGGCCCGTCGAGAAAGATGAGGTCGTACTCCCCCGTAAGGCGGGGCAGGATCTCGCCCGCATCCCCCTCCGAAACTTCGCCCAAAACTCCGAATTTTGCAAAGAGATCGCGGGCATGGGCGGCACGGACGCTGTCTTTTTCAATGGCGGTGACGCTTGCCCCCGTCTCCAGAAAGAGGGAGACCGCCGTGAGCCCTTCGCCCGCGCCGATCTCCAGATACCGCTTTGCGCCGATCTCTTTCGCCCGCTCGATGAGGAGCTCCAGCGTCTCGTCTGCGCAGGTGGGGTCGCGCCCCCTTTTCGCCTCCTCACGGAGGCGGGAGAGCTCTATTCGTCCCATGTCACTTGGCTCTCCGCGGCGCGTGCCTCGTAGTGCCTTCCGAGGATGCGGCTCACCGCGGGGAAGTCGGAACGGACCGCCGCCTGCGGCAGGGGCTCGTCATTTCCCGTCCTGTAGAGGCGATGGAAGATGGCGGCAAGCACCTCGAGCTGATCGCGGTAGATCTCGGCGTGGGCGCATTCCCTGCGGAATTCCTCAAACTCCACGCGCGCGGTCTCCGTCTCTCCCCTGTCGAGGAGGATGAGGATATACGAATACGCCGTCATGTACTTCCATCCCTTGCCGCCGTTGTGGCGGAGGATGTCGATGTAGTGCTCCGCGGCGGGCAGGTCGTCGAGCGCCATATTCAGGACGATCTCCCACGAATATACCACGGTGCGCACGAGGAAGAAGAAGGGCCCGCGCATCTTCTTTTCGAGGAAGGTGCGCACCTCCTCGTACCGCTTCTCCCTGTAGGGCTTATCACATCCGATGTTGATGTCGTCAAGCAGGATGAGGCGGATGAAGATGAGGGTCAGAAAGAGGGCAACGAGGAGCAGAAGGACCCCGCAAAAGACATTGACCGCCTCCTCGGGCATGGTGAGAAGCCAGATGCCGAACCCGAGAAAGACCGCCACCGAGAAGGGCGTGCCGAGATAGGCGATGAGATTGCGCTTGTATTCTTTGCGTTCGCGATTCATGGAAACCTCCTTCCGAAGTCAGACCTCCGAGACGATCGGGACGATCATGGGCGACTGCTTGGTCTTTTTGAAGAGATAATTTTTGACGGCGCGGCGGATGGCATCTGTCAGATCCTCGCGGCTGCCCTTTTCGGAGGCGGCCTTTTCCACGATCTCCACGAGCTCGCGCATCGCCGTGTGCTGCTGTTCTTCGTCGGAAAAGACAAATCCCCTGCTCTCGATCACGGGCTCTCCGAGGAGGATGCCGCGGGAGAGAGTGACAGACACGATGAAGAGCCCCTCGCCCGACATGCGGATGCGGTCCTTCAGCACTTCGCTCGTCCCCATGTCCTCGAATCCGCTCCCGTCTATGAGCCGCGCGCCTGCGGGGAAGCTCTCGCCCTGTCTGAGCCCGTCGCCCGTCACCTCGACACAGGTGCCGATATCGGGGATAAAGGTCTCGTGCGGCTTCATGCCCATCTCCTGCGCAAGCAGGACATGGCGGCGAAGATGGCGGTATTCCCCATGCACGGGGATGAAAAATTTCGGGCGGAGGAGGGCGTGCATGATCTTGTGCTCCTCCTGGCAGGCGTGGCCCGAGACGTGGATCTTTTCGAGGCTCTCGTACACCACCTCGGCGCCCCGCTTCATGAGGTTATTGATGACCCTGTAGATCATGCGCTCGTTGCCCGGGATGGGGCTCGCGGAGATGATGATGGTGTCATTGGGACCGATGGTAACTTTGTTGAATTCTCCCGCTGCCATGCGGGTGAGCGCGGACATGGGTTCCCCCTGTGAGCCCGTGGAGACGATGACGATCTCGCGGTCGAAATAATTTTTCGTCTTCTCGACGTCGATGAGCACGCCCTCGGGAATGGTGATCTCCCCGATCTTTGCCGCCGCATCGACGACGGAGAGCATGCTCCGCCCCGAGAGGGCGACCTTTCTGCGGTGCTGTACGGCGATATCGATGATCTGCTGGAGGCGGTGCACATTGGAGGCGAAGGTGGCGATGATGATCCGCCTGTCCGCATGCTCGGCGAAGAGGTGTGAGAGCGTCGTGCCGACCACCTTTTCACTCATGGTGAAGCCGGGACGCTCGATGTTGGTGGATTCGCCGAGGTAGAGGAGGACCCCCCGCTTGCCGTACTCGGCGATCTCGGCGAGGTCGATGGGACTGCCCGCGACGGGCGTCAGGTCTATCTTGAAGTCTCCGCTGTGGAAGATGATGCCGTAGGGCGTCTCCACGGCGAGCGCCGTCGCCCCCGCGATGGAGTGATTGACATTGACGATGTCCACGGTAAAGACTCCCGCCTTGATGCGGTCCTTGGGGCGGACGGTCATGAGGCGGACATTATTTAAGCGGTGCTCGCGCAGCTTATTGTCCACGAGGGCGAGCGTGAGGCGGGTGCCGTAGACGGGGGTGGCGGGGTCGAGCTCCTTCATGAGATAGGGCACGCCGCCGATGTGGTCCTCGTGCCCGTGCGTCAGGAAGACGCCGCGGATCTTCTTCTTGTTCTCGACGAGATAGGTGATGTCGGGGAAGACGAGATCAATGCCCGGCATCTCCTCGGTCGGAAAGATGATGCCCGCATCGATGACGATGATGTCGTTTTCATACTCGATGGCGGTCATATTCTTCCCGATCTCCCCCACCCCGCCGAAGAAGAGCACCTTGACGGGACGGGCCCGCTTCCCGCGCTTCCCCTCCTCGGGTTTTGCGGGCTTTTGGGGCTTTGCCTGTTTCACGGGCTTTGCGGGCTTTTGGAGCTTTGCCGATTTCACGGGGCTTGAGTCCTTTGCGGATCTTATGGTCTTTGCGCTCTTGCCCCCCTCGGGTGTCTTGGGGGCAGCCTTTTGGGCACGCGTGCCCTTCTTTTCGCGGCGGTATGCCTCGAGCCCATTCAGGATGGCGAGCTCGACGGCGCTTTCGTTGGTCTTTTTCGGTTTCTTATTCAAATGATACTCCTTGTCTTGTCACAAATTTCGGCCCTTTAAGAAAACGGGAGAGCCGTAACCCGACTCTCCGCGTCTTTTCGGAATGTAGCGTCAGAAATCCAGATCGGACTTCTCGACGATCGCAGTCTTGATGAGTCCTTCGGCGAGGAGCTCGTCTTCGCTGCGATAAGCGAACTGTGCCGCATAGTCCACCTGCTCGATCTCCTCCTTGACGGCGCCGAGACGCTCCATGAGGAGCTCCACGAGACGAAGAGTGCGCTTGAGGGCGACATGGCTCTTGACCTTCATCATGAGCGGGGTGCGCTCGTACATCTTGGTGTCGCCCGCGTACTTCTGGTGATACACGGTGTCGGGGAATTCGTCGGGATTGAGGGCGAGATAGACGCACAGGGTCTTGCCGCGCACGCCGATCTTGGCGATCGTCTCGTTGTTATAGGCGAAGCGGTCATTGGACCAGTTGACCTGCGAGGTGATGTTCGTGTAGGACAGGAAGGCGTTCTTGAGGGCGCTGTAGGTCTCCTTTACGCTCTCCTCACTCTCGATGATCTTGGCGGTGAAGCTTCTCTTATAGCGGGTCGTGAGTTCGGCCTCTGCGACGGGCTCGCCGACTTCGGGTTCTTCGGCGACGGCCTCGGCGGGAGCGATCTCCTCGACGACTTCGGCGGGTGCCTCCTCAGCGGCCTCCTCGACGGGAGCGGGCTCTTCGGCAGGCGCTTCCTCCTCGACGGGAGCGGGCTCTTCGGCCGCGGTGAGTTCCTCTTCTACAGGGGCGGGTGCGGGCTCTTCGGCGGGTGCGGGCTCCTCGGTCTCAAGCTCGGCAAGGCGCTGTTCGAGGGCGTGCAGTCTCTCCTCGAGCGCGGCCTGCTCGGCGGCCTGCTCGGCAGCCTTCTCTTCGGCGATGCGGGCAGCCTCGGCCTCTTCTTCGGCCTTCTTTGCAGCTTCCTCTTCGGCGGCGATGCGGGCTGCCTCTTCTTCGGCGGCCTTCTGTGCGGCCTCCTCTTCCTCGGCCTTCTTCTGCTCTTCGGCGATCTCGGCGAGCTTCTGCTCTACGAGACGATTGACTCTCTCCTCTTCGGCGATACGGGCAGCTTCGGCCTCTTCCTCTGCCTTGCGGGCGGCCTCCTCTTCGGCGGCCTTCTGCGCGGCTTCTTCTTCGGCGGCAATGCGAGCTGCCTCTTCCTCGGCCGCTTTCTGTGCGGCTTCCTCTTCGGCGGCCTTTCTCTGCTCTTCGGCGATCTCTGCGAGCTTCTGCTCTACGAGACGATTGACTCTCTCTTCTTCGGCGATGCGGGCGGCTTCGGCCTCCTCTTCTGCCTTACGGGCGGCCTCTTCCTCGGCGGCGATACGGGCAGCTTCGGCCTCCTCCTCTGCCTTCTTCTGCTCTTCGGCGGCCTTGCGTCTCTCCTCTACGAGGTCGGCGACTCTGACCGCAAAGGCTTCCTTGGCGATTTCGTCCTCTTCGGCCTTCTTCGCAGCCTCCTCTTCGGCGGCGATGCGGGCGGCTTCGGCTTCCTCTTCGGCGATGCGGGCGGCTTCGGCCTCCTCTTCTGCCTTACGGGCGGCTTCTTCCTCCTCGGCGATGCGCGCGGCCTCGGCTTCTTCTGCCTTGCGGGCAGCCTCTTCTTCGGCGGCCTTCGCGGCAGCTTCCTTTTCGGCGGCCTTCTTCGCCTCTTCGGCGGCGAGGCGCTTCTCTTCCACGATCTCGGCTACCTTCTCCGCGAGGGTCTGATAGTCGATCTCTTCCTTCTCTTCGACGGGACGTGCCGCCATCTCTTCGGCGAGCTTCACGGCCTCGGCCTCTTCGTCGGCCTTGCGCTTCTCGTCCACGATCTCGGCGACGCGCTGAGCGAGGCCCTCGTAGTCGAAGGTATCCTCTTCCTCGACGGGCTCCTCGGCTGCGGTCTCCTCGACTTCCGCCTCGGCGCATGCGGCGCACTTTGCGGTGAGGAACTCCACCACCTTCTCGGCGATGGCATCCACGCCCTCTTCATCGACGCTCAGGTCGAAGCGACGCTCCATGGCTGCTGCCACGGAATCGGTGATCTCGGGCACAACTTCGCGGACATCGTCGGCGACATGGAGCATCTCGACGACCGTGTCGGCAACTTCCGCCGCCGTGAGCTCTTCGTTTGCCTTCGGCAATTTCTCGAGAATGATCTCGGCAGCTTCCTGCGCGATCTCTCTGTAATCGGTGATCTCGTTGATGGCCTTTGCGAGCTTGTCGTAGTCGATGGGATCGACGGGAACGGGCTCCTCGGCAACTTCCTCTGCGGTCTCTTCCACGACTTCCTCGGCAGCTTCCTCGGCGACGGGCTCCTCTGCAACTTCCTCGGTGGCCTCCTCGGCGGGCTCGGTCTCGACCTCCTCCACCGTGAGTTCGTCGAGCTTGGCGCTGATGGCGTCGATCTTCTCGTCGAGGGTCCCGTTGAGCTCTTCCTTGAAGGACTCGAGGCGCTCCTCGTACTGCTTGCCCTGCGCCTCGAGGCTGTCGGTGACCGCCGCCTCGTGTGCGGAGAGCTTCTCGTCGATGATCTGCTCGATCTCGTGGGTATCCACGGGCTCGCTTGCATTGGCCTTGATGAGGGTGGACTGCTCGTCGAGGATGTCGAGAACTTCCTGACGGAAGTCGGCGAACTCCTTCCTGAGGTCGTCCTTGCTCTCGCCCTTGGCATCGTAGTGAAGGTCTTCGAGATCCTCAATGGCCTCCACGATCTCCTCGGTGCGCTGTTCGAAGCGCTTGGAGAGACGGCCTTCGAGGCCGGCAAAGCCCTCGCCGCTCTTCAGGTCGCGGCGGACGACGGCGAGCCCTTCCACGAGCTGCGTCCTGACAAAGTGCGCAAGCTGGTTGGTACGGTCCTTGACCACGCCGGTGAGGGCCTCTTTCAGTCCCTTGTTTTCCGCCTTGAGCGACTCAACCTCTTTCTTGAGCGCCTCGAAGTTGGCGCCGAACTGCTTCGAGAGACACTTCACTTCGAAGATGGCCTCGCTGAGCGCCTCTTTCAGGTCGCCGTTTGCCGCCTCCTGCTTCTTCAGCTCCGCGCTCACGGACGTCTTGAGTTCCGCGATGTTTTTGTTGACATCAATGCGGATGCCGCTAAGGATCTGTAGATCTTTCTCGTTCATTTTACACCTCTCAGCTTAACGCTTTTTTACTTACCTCCTATTCTACACTAAAACGCCGAAAAAGTAAATAGCTTTGGCGAAAATTTTTTTGTGAAATTGCAATTTTTTTTGTGAAGAACGAAAAAATCCGGACTTTGCCCCGTAGCGTGTCCGAACCCCACCCGAATATTGCTCATGATACCGAGAGCTCTCGCATGCGCCCCCCGCTCAGAGGTCCTTGCGCGGGCCCCTCCCGCGGCACCGCCCGAGGTTGAGGATGACGCCCGCCGTGAAACAGACCATCATCCAATAGAGAAAGAGGAGCGCGGCGACGACGAGGGAGAGCGCGCCGTAGAGTTCCTTCCTGCCGAGCCGCGGAAGAAAGGAGAAGAGGAGGGCCGCGGCGAGCCAGCTGAGCGAAGTAAAGAGACTGCCCGCCGCCGCCTCGCGTACCCGCATGCGGAAGGGACAGACGTAGAGATTGAGGAGCCATGCCGCCGCCGTGCCCGCGAGAAAGAGGAGGAAGGAGCCGAGGAGGCCGCGCACGGGGTTCGGGAGGCCGCCGAGCGCCGAGAAGCCCGCACAGAGCATCGCGCCCACGCCCGCGAAGAAAAAGAGGAGAAGGAGGGTAAAGAGGAGCGCGGAGAGGCGCACCCGCCATCCCTTCCCACGGCGGACCCCGTAGATCATCTCCCCGCTCCGCCTCAGGTGATAGAAAAACCCCGAGCCCGACCAGAGCGAAGTGAGCACGAAGAAGACGCCCGCACCGCCCGCTGCCCGCTCGGCATTTTCCCTGAGAGGGTCGACGAGGGCGCGGATGCGCGCGAAGATGCCCTGCATGGGGAGCTCGGCGACTTCCGCCCGCCCGAAGAAGAGGATGAGGAGAAAGAGACAGGGCACGACGGACAGCACGAGGAAAAAGGTGAGCGTCCCCGCGTGGGTGGTGCAGTGATGGGCGGAGAGCGCCGAGAGGGCCTCCCTCCCCTTCTCGGACGCGCGCACGAAAAAGCCTCTTGTCATGTATTCAGTTTGTGCGTCCGCGGAAAAGTCTTTCATCATGAGAAAAGATGCGGGCACCGTGTCCGCATCTTCCCTTTTTGTTTTGCAGTTTCGCTCACTCGAGCTCAAAGGCGCCCGTGTAGAGCTGGTAGTACTTGCCCTTCATGGCAATGAGCTGGTCATGGGTGCCGCGTTCGATGATGCGCCCCTGCTCGAGCACCATGATGACATTGGAATTTTTGACCGTCGAGAGCCTGTGGGCGATGACAAAGACCGTCCTGCCCTCCATGAGCTTATCCATGCCCCGCTGGACAATGGCCTCGGTGCGGGTATCGATGGAGGAAGTCGCCTCGTCGAGGATCATGACGGGCGGGTCGGCGACGGCCGCACGGGCGATGGAGAGGAGCTGGCGCTGCCCCTGCGAGAGGTTGGCGCCGTTCTGGTGCAGCATGGTATTATACCCCTCGGGGAGGCGGGTGATGAAGTCATCGGCGCCCGCGAGCTTTGCCGCCGCGATGCACTCCTCGTCGGTGGCCTCGAGCCGCCCGTAGCGGATATTTTCCATGACCGTGCCCGTGAAGAGGTTGGTGTCCTGCAGCACCATGCCGATGGCGCGGCGAAGCTCCCCCTTCTTGATCTTATTGACGTTGATGCCGTCGTAGCGGATCTTGCCGTCGGCGATGTCGTAGAAGCGCGTGAGAAGGTTGGTGATGGTCGTCTTGCCCGCGCCCGTCGCCCCCACAAAGGCGACTTTCTGTCCCGGCCGCGCATAGAGGCTGATGTCGTGGAGGACGATTTTTTCGGGCACATAGCCGAAGTCCACGTCGAACATGCGGATGTCCCCCTCCAACCTCTGATAGGTCACCGTGCCGTCCGCCGCATGCGGATGCCGCCATGCCCAGACGCCCGTGTGTTCGCTGCACTCGGTGAGAGAGCCGTCCTCGTTTTCGCGCACGTTGACGAGGGTGACATATCCCTCGTCCTCCTCGGGCTTCTCGTCGATGAGGGAGAAGATGCGCGCTGCGCCCGCGAGACCCATGACCACGGAATTGACCTGGTTAGAGACCTGATTGATGTTGTTGGAGAACTGCCGCGTCATCTGGAGGAAGGAGACGATGAGGGCGACATCGAAGACGAGGAGAGCGGGATCGAAGTAGATGCCGATGCTCCAGTTCGACACGCCGTTCAAGATGAAGATGCTCCCCACGATCGCCACGACGACATAGAGGATGTGCCCGATGTTCCCGAGGATGGGCATGAGCATGTTGGCATAGGCATTTGCCTTGGTGGACTGATCGCAGAGGAAGTCATTGACCTCGTCGAAGTCGTGCTTTGCCGCCTCCTCATGGCAGAAGACCTTCACGACCTTCTGGCCGTTCATATATTCCTCGATAAAGCCCTCCGTCTTGCCGACCGCGCGCTGCACGCTGAGGAAATATTTCCCCGCGCCGCCGCCCACGACCTTGGTGACGAAGAGGATGAGGAGGATGCCGCCGAGCACGATGAAGGTCAGCCACACGCTGTAGAAGATCATGATGAAGAAGAGGGTGACGACCATGATGCCCGAAGTCAGGAGCTGGGGCAGGGACTGGGAGATAAGCTGGCGCAGGGTGTCGATATCATTGGTGTAGTAGCTCATGATGTCGCCGTGTCCGTGCGTGTCGAAGTAGCGGAGCGGGAGGTCCTGCATGCCGTTGAACATGTACTCGCGCATCTTCTTGAGGTAGCCCTGTGTCATGATGGCGACGAGCTGCTTGTCGACGGCGCCCGAGACGAGGGAGAAGACATAGAGCCCGATGAGGGTGAGCATATACCCCGTGATCTCGCCCCCGTAGACCGCCCAGAGGGAGACGCCGGGATTTTCCGCGCCGTACACGAGCGCCTTTTCCACCACGGAAAAGACGCGCTGCATGAAGACGGACGGGATGGCGGAAATGACGGCATTCACCACGATGAGCAGGAGGGTGAAGGTGAGCATTTTGGGGTAGAACTTGAAGAGGGACTTCAGGATGCGGAGGAAGGTCCCCTTGGGTGCCTTCATCTTTGCGCCTGCGCCCTTTGCGCCGCGTGCGGACATTCTCATATTAGCCATTTTCCCCTCCTTCTCCGTTCATCTCGGAAAGTGAAGAGATCGCCTTGCCGCCCTTATTCTGCGTGCGGTAGACCTCGGTATAGATGGGGTCGGTGTCGAGGAGCTCCTCGTGCGTTCCGACCGCCTCGATGCGCCCGTTGTCCATGATGATGATGCGGTCGGCATCTTCCACCGAGGAGGTGCGCTGGGCGATGATGATCTTCGTCGTCGTAGGGATATATTCGCGGAAGGCCTTTCGGATGAGGGCGTCCGTGTGCGTATCGACCGCCGACGTCGAATCGTCGAGGATGAGGATCTTGGGCTTCTTGAGGAGGGCGCGGGCGATGCACAGGCGCTGCTTCTGCCCGCCCGAGACATTGGTCCCGCCCTGCTCGATGTGGGTATCGTACCCGTCGGGGAAGGCGCTGATGAATTCGTCCGCCTGCGCGAGCTTACATGCCTCCACGAGCTCCTCGTCGGTCGCTTCGGGGTCCCCCCAGCGGAGATTCTCCTTGATGGAGCCCGAGAAGAGCACATTCTTCTGCAGCACGACGGCGACTTGATTGCGAAGGGCCTCGAGGTCATATTCGCGCACATCCCTGCCGCCTACCTTCACGCACCCCTCCGTGACGTCATAGAGGCGGGAGATGAGGTTGACGAGGGAGGTCTTCGACGAGCCCGTGCCGCCGATGATGCCGATGGTCTCACCCGACCTGATATGTAAGTTTATGTACTCGAGCACGTTTTTCTCGGCATTCGCCGCGTACTTGAAGGAGACGTTTTCGAAGTCCACCGAGCCGTCCGCGACCTCCGTCACGGCGTCCTCGGGCGACTTCAGCGTGGGCTCCTCGTCGAGCACCTCGCAGATACGGCGGGCACTCTCTATGGACATGGTGACCATGGCGAAGATCATGGAGAACATCGTGAGGGACATGAGGATCTGCATGCCGTAGACGATGAGCTGGGAGACGCTCCACACGCTCAGCCCCGTCCCCTCGAGGATGAGGTAGGACCCGAGGAAGAGCACGGTGGAGAGCACGCCGTAGAAGCAGAACTGCATGGCGGGATTGTTCCACGCGAGGATGCGCTCCGCCTTGGTGAAGTCGATCTGCACGTCGGTCGCGGCGCGGTCGAACTTTTCCTTTTCATACTCCTCGCGCACATAGGCCTTGACGACACGGATGCCCGCCACATTTTCCTGAATGGACTCATTGAGGTTGTCGTACTTGCGGAAGACGCGGTGGAAGAGGGGCATCGTCTTCCACATGATGAGAAAGAGCGCGACGGCGAGAGGCGGCACCACGACCACGAAGATCCACGCGAGATTGCCCCCCATGAGGAAGGCCATCACGAGGGAAAAGACCATCATGAGCGGGCTTCTGATCGCCGTGCGGATGATCATCATGTAGGACATCTGCACGTTGTTGACGTCCGTCGTCATGCGGGTCACGAGGGAGGACGTGGAGAACTTGTCGATATTCTCGAAGGAGAAATCCTGCACCTTGTAGTAGATGTCCTTGCGGAGATTCTTGGCAAACCCCGAGGACGCCTTTGCGCAAAACAGGCCCGCGAGCGCGCCGCACGCGAGGGACAGGATGGCCATGGCGACGAGGATAAGCGCATATTGCCCGATCCCGAGCGCCCCGTCCGTCCCCCAGAGGACGACACCGCCCTCGATGGACTCGCCGAGCTTGGCGATGATGAAGGGAATGAAGCACTCCAGAATGACCTCCCCCGTCACGAAGATGGGAGAGAGGATGGAGGAGAGCTTATATTCCCGGATGGACCTTGCTAACCTTCTTAACAAAAAATCACCTCCGACATGAACAGCGTATAAAAAAATACGGAAATCCCCGGCGGGACTTTACCGCTCTTATGAAATACCCTATTATAATATCATGTCGGAGGAAAATTGTCAAACACTTGACGGGCGAAATCGGCGTTTTCACAAAAAAATCACGCAGGGGGATCACCCGCCGAGGTCGCGCCGAAACTGCGCGATGATGCGCGATTCGATGCGCGAGATCTGCACCTGGCTGACCCCCACCGCCTTGGCGACTTCGCTCTGCGTCATGTCGCGGAAATAGCGGAGGACGACGATCTTTTTCTCCCGCTCGGGAAGGTTTTCTATGGCATTTTTCAGGACGAGGCCCTCGATGAGGTCGTCCGCATCCCCTTTTGCGGGCAGGCGCTCCGCGAGGGTCACGGACTTCTCGTCCTTATAGTCGGTCTGCTCATAGATGGAGATAGGCATGCGGCGGGACTCGAGCGCGAGCACCACGTCGCCCTCCTCCATGGAAAAGGCCTCGGCGAGCTCCTTTACCGTGGGTTCTTCTCCGTGTGTGAGGGCATATTCCTCGATATACCCCGTGAGGTCGCGGGCGGTCTTCTTCATGGCGCGCGAGACCTTCACGCTTCCGTCGTCCCGCAGAAAGCGCTTGATCTCCCCCGCGATCATGGGGACGGCATAGGTCGAAAAGCGCACGCCGAAACTCTCGTCGAACCCCGTGATGGCCTTCAGAAATCCGAGGCAGGCGAGCTGAAAGAGGTCGTCGTACTCCACCCCCTTTCCGAGATAGCGCTTTAAGATGCTCTTGATGAGGGAGACATTTGCGGTGACGAGCTCCTCCTTTGCCTGCACATCCCCCTCCTTGGCGCGGCGGATGAGGGCGAGCGTGGTGCTTTCATCCGGCATTGCGCGCCTGCCCCGCAGCGAAGCGTTTTTTCATCTTTACCGTCGTCCCCTTTTCCTCCTCGGAGACCACGGAAAAGTCGCTCATAAAGGTCTGCATGATGGTAAATCCCATGCCCGAGCGCTCCTCTTCGGGCAGGGTGGTGTAGAAGGGCTCGAGGGCCCGCCGAAGGTCGGCGATCCCCCTCCCCTCGTCCGAGATCTCCACGGAGAGCTCTTCCCCGTCCGCGGTGCAGTGCACCGTGACCCAGCCCTCCCTGCCGCGGTAGGCGTGGACAATGCAGTTCGTGACCGCCTCGGAGACCGCCGTCTTGACATCGGAGAGCTCCGAGAGGGTGGGCTCGAGGGGCAGGACAAATGCCGCCACGGCATTGCGCGCGAAGACCTCGTTTTCGGAGCGTGCGGGAAATTTCAGGATCATTTCATTCATAATCGTTACTCCTCGATTTTGGGCATGAGAGAATACAGCCCGCTGATGGAAAGGACCTTGTCCGCGGACGGCTCGGGGCTCTCGAGATACATGGCCATGCCGTACCGCTTGAGGCGCTTGTACCGCCCGAGCAGAAAGCCGATGCCCGCCGAGTCCATGAAGCGGAGCCCCGCGAGATTGAAGACGGCGCGGGAAAGCCCCGCATGCTCGTCGATGAGGCGGTCCGCGCTCTCCCGCACGCCCGCCACGGAGTGCTCATCGAGTTCGCCCGAGAGGAAGATATAGAGGTCCTCGCCCCGTTTTCCCCATTGCAGTTTCATACCGTTCCCCCTTTGTTTTCGCGATTATACCACATCTTCCCGTGGAGAATTTTGGCGATTTTTGCGACATGGGGTCGGAATTTGCCCCTTTTCTCAAAGCAAAAAGGGTACCCCGCGATCGGGATACCCTTTCTCTTTTTATGAAGTTCTTACGATGTTACTTCGCGGGCGAGCACGGCCTTTTTGCCGTCGTAGCTCACGCGCTGCATGAGCGCGGCATTTGCCTTGGCGTCGGCGGTGAAGGCGAGCGGGATGCGGAAGGTCTCCGTCACATACTCGCTGAGATATTCCCCGTGTCCCGAGGACTGGCTGTAGCCGAAGCTGTGCACAATGCCGCCCTCGTCGTAGCGGATGACCCATCCGTCGGGCTCCTCCACCTCTACCTCGTCGTAGAGCTTCCAGAAGGCAATGCTCTGGTAGTCCATCTCGGTCGTGCCGCGCGGGATCGTCAGTTTCATCTTCTCTCCTCCGTTTTGTATTTCTTACCCCGAGTATACCACATCTTCTCCCCTCTTGTCAAGGGCGGGCGCCTCATTTCAGGCAGAGGCCCTCTTCATTCGCGTCGAGGGTGAGCACGGTGCCGGGCGCGGGGTCCTCCTTCAGGATATGCCGCGCGATGAGGGTCTCGGCATGCGTCCTGATGAAGTGCTTGAGGGGACGGGCGCCGAATTCGCTGCTGTAGCCGTTGTCCGAGAGGTAGGCCTTGGCGCGCGCGGTCACCCGAAGCTCGAGCGGCTTCATGTTCTCCGCGAGGCGGCCGAGGAAGATCTCCACGATCTTGTCGACATCTTCCCTCCCGAGCGGGCGGAAGGTGACGATCTCGTCGAGGCGGTTCAGAAATTCGGGACGGAAGGTCCGCCTCAGGAGGGCGGCGAGGGCGTCCTTTCCCCTCTCGGAGAGTTCGCCTTCCCATTCCTCGGCGAGGATATCCGACCCCAAATTCGAGGTGAGGATGATGACGGTATTTTTGAAGTCCACCGTGTGCCCCTGCGAGTCGGTGATCCTGCCGTCGTCGAGGACCTGCAGGAGGAGGTTGTATACGTCGGGGTGCGCCTTTTCGATCTCATCGAAGAGGACGATGGAGTAGGGATGCCGCCGCACCGCCTCGGTGAGCGTGCCGCCCTCCTCGTAGCCGACATATCCCGGAGGGGCGCCCACGAGACGGGACACCGAGAACTTCTCCATATATTCGCTCATGTCGATGCGCACCATGCAGCGCTCATCGTCAAAGAGGCTGCGCGCGAGGGACTTGGCGAGCTCGGTCTTGCCCACACCTGTCGGCCCCAGAAAGAGGAAGGAGCCGATGGGACGGTTGGCGTCCGAGATGCCCGCACGGGCGCGGAAGATGGCCTCGGAGACCTTCCGCACGGCCTCTTCCTGTCCCACGACGCGCTTCGAGAGCTCTTCGGGGAGGCGGAGGAGCTTTTCGCGCTCCCCTTCCTTGAGGCGGGCGACGGGGATGCCCGTCCACCGCGCCACGATCTTGTGGATCTCCTCCTCGGTGACTTCGTCCTGCAGGAGGGCATTTTGCCGCGAACTGACGCTCGCCTTTGCCTCCTCGAGCTGCCGTTCGAGGGCGGGCAATTCGCCGTAGCGCAGGCGGGATGCCTTCTCGAGTTCGCCGTGCGTCATGGCGGAATCGATCTCCGCGTGCATGGCGTCGATCTTTTCCTTGAGCTCCTTTTCGAGGCCGATGGCGTGCTTCTCGTCCTCCCACTTTGCCTTCATCTCGTCGAAGGAGGCCTTGCACTCGGCAAGCTCGGCTGAGAGGTCGCCGAGGCGGGCCGCGGACAGCTTATCCTGCTCCTTCGAGAGCGCCTTTTGCTCCACCTCGAGCTGCAGGATGCGGCGGTTCAGGGCATCCATCTCGGCGGGCATGGAGTCGATCTCCGTGCGGATCATCGCCGCCGCCTCATCCACGAGGTCAATGGCCTTGTCGGGCAGATAGCGGTCGGTGATATAGCGGTCGGAGAGGGTCGCCGCGGCGACGAGGGCATCGTCGTGGATGCGCACGCCGTGGAAGATCTCGAAGCGCTCCTTGAGTCCGCGGAGGATGGAGATGGTGTCCTCCACCGTGGGCTCGCCCACGAGCACGGTCTGGAAGCGCCGCTCGAGCGCGGCATCTTTTTCGATATACTTGCGGTATTCGTCGAGCGTGGTCGCGCCGATGCAGTGCAGCTCTCCGCGCGCGAGGAGGGGCTTTAAGAGGTTGCCCGCGTCCATCGCGCCCTCGCTCTTTCCCGCGCCCACCACGGTGTGCAGTTCGTCGATGAAGAGGAGGATCCTGCCCTCCGAATCGGTCACTTCCTTGAGGACGGCCTTGAGGCGCTCCTCGAACTCTCCGCGGTACTTCGCGCCCGCAATAAGGGCACCCATGTCCAAGGAGAAGAGCGTCTTTCCTTTCAATCCCTCGGGAACGTCGCCGCGCGCGATGCGCTGTGCAAGCCCCTCGGCAATGGCCGTCTTGCCCACGCCGGGCTCGCCGATGAGCACGGGATTATTTTTCGTCTTGCGCGAGAGGATGCGGATGACGTTTCTTATTTCCTCATCCCGCCCGATGACGGGCTCCAACTTGTGCGCCCGCGCCCGCGCCGTGAGGTCGGTGCCGTACTTCTCGAGGGCCTCGTAGGTCTCCTCGGGGTCGTCGCTCTTCACGCTCTGGTTGCCGCGCACCGCCTTCAGCCCCTGCAAGAAGAGCTCCTTCGTGAGCCCGAAGCGGGAAAAGACCTCCTTCGTGCGGCTGTCCGCCTCGCCGAAGAGGCTCAAAAAGAGGTGCTCGACCGAGATATACTCGTCCTTCATCTTGGCGGCGAGGCCCTCGGCGGCGGTGAGCACGCGCTGAAATTCAGCCGTGGGATAGAGGTTTGCGGGGGTCACGTTTGAGACATGGGGTATGCGTTCCACCTCTTCTCTGAGGCTGCGGCGGATGCCTGCACCGTCTCTCCCCACGCGATTTACGATCCTGTAGCACAGCCCCTCCTCGTCCATGAGCGCATGGGCGAGATGGACCGTCGAGAGCTCGGCATTGGCATACTCGAGCGCCGTATTCTGTGCGTCGCGGATGGCCTGCATCGATTTCTGCGTCAATTTCTGTGCGTCCATATTTTTCCCTCCCTCGGGCGAAGTGCCCTTTCTTTGTTCCTCTCTATTATACCGCGTTTTCGTCAAAACAAAACAGCGCCGCCCCCGAGGAAAGGGAGCGGCGCGAGATGAAGAGGTCGTCTATTTGATGAATTTCCCGTAGACCTCGGAGGTCTGAGAGAAGTAGGCGAAGGTCCCGGGATATTTCTTGACGATGCGCTGGATCTCGGCCACCTGCTTCTTGCGGATGATGCACACGAGCAGGCTCTTGTCGCCGTGGGTGTACATGCCCGTGGCATGGACGAGGGTGACGCCGTGGTGGGTGCGGTCCATGATCTCGCGGGAGAGCTCCTCGGGGCTGTCGGTGATGATCTCGAACTTATACGCCGTCTGAAAGCCGTGGATGATGACATCGCTCGTCTTGCTCGTCACATACAGGGAGACGAGGGCGAGGAGGATGGGCATGAGGTTCTGCGCGAAGTGCGTGGCAAAGGGCTCGTTCCAATTATAGTAGACGAAGAAGGAGATGATGACGACGACGGCATCGAAAGCGGAGGTGAGCCAACTGACGCTCAGAAAACGCCACTTCTTATTGATGATGGAAGCGGGGATGGCCGTCCCCCCTGCCGTGCCGCAGCTGCGGATCATGATCGCGAGGGCGGCTCCGAGCAAGATGCCGCTCGCGACGGCGGCGAGCAGTCCGTAGGCGATGGGCTCTTCCGAACTCAGCCCGTCGAACATGGGGATATTCAAATAGGGAAAGACGATGAGGAGGCCGGACGTGAGGAGCATGGAGCTCGTGGAGGCGATGGCCTCGCGCTTTCCGAGGAGGAAGAAGGCGACGAAGAAGAGCGGGACATTGAAGAGGAGCAGGAACCAGCCCGAACTCAGCTTGGTGCCGTATTCGAGGAGGACCGCAAGTCCGTTGATGCCGCCCGGTGCGAAGTTATTGGGCGTGACGAAGATATAGATGCCGAAGGCCCGCACGACGCCCGAGAGCAGCACGGGCAGAAGGTAGAGCGTGAGAAATTTGGAGAAGAGCTCCCCCGATTTCGATTTCATGACCCGCCTCTCACATGATGTTTTTGACCGACCTCGGGAAGAGGGTGACGTCGCGGATATTCTCCATGCCCGTGACGTACATCACAAAACGCTCGAAGCCGAGGCCGAAGCCGCCGTGCGGGACGCTTCCGAAGACGCGGAGGTCGAGATATTGGCGATATGCCGCCATGTCCATGTGCCGCTCCTCCATGGCAGCTCGGAGCTTGCCGAGGTCGGCCTCCCTCTCGCTTCCGCCGATGATCTCGCCGATCCCGGGGACGAGAAGATCGACCGCGGCGACCGTCTTTCCGTCGGGATTTTGCTTCATGTAGAAGGACTTGATCTCCTTGGGATAGTCGGTGACGAAGACGGGACGGCGGAAGACCTCTTCGGTGAGGTACTTCTCGTGCTCGCTCTGCAGGTCGCTCCCCCACGCCACGGGGAACTTGAAGCGCTCCTTTACCTTTTCGAGGAGGGAGATCGCCTCGGTGTAGGGGCACACCGCAAAGTCGGAATTTGCGACATGGGTGAGCTTTTCGATGAGTCCCTTCTCCACGAAGGAGTCGAAGAAGGCGAGCTCGTCGGGGCACTCTTCGAGGACGGTGCGGATGAGATATTTGAGGAGATCCTCCTCTATCTCGAGAAGGTCGGGGAGCTCGGCAAAGGCTATCTCGGGCTCCACATGCCAAAACTCGGCGAGGTGACGGGTCGTATTGGAATTTTCCGCGCGGAAGGAGGGTCCGAAGGTATAGATCTTCCCGAGCGCCGTCGCGGCGACCTCACCCTCGAGCTGACCCGAGACGGACAGCCCCGCCTTGACGCCGAAGAAGTCCTTCTTATAATATTCCTCCTCCGACTTGTCCGCCGCATTCCACGGGCGGGTGGTCACGCGGAACATCTCCCCCGCGCCCTCGCAGTCGCTCGCCGTGATGAGGGGCGCATTGATATAGTAGTAGCCGCGGTCGTGGAAATAGCGATGGATGGCCTGTGCCGCCACGGAGCGGACGCGGAAGACCGCCGCAAAGGTATTTGTACGGAGGCGGAGGTGCGGGATCCCGCGCAAGAAGTCGAGGGTCGTCCTCTTCTTCTGGATGGGATAGTCCGCGGGGCAGGCGCCGAGGAGGGTGACTTCCTTCGCGTTGAGTTCATTTCCCTCCCCCTTATATGCCTTGACCAGCGTGCCCTTGACCGCGACCGACGCGCCGAGCTTGGTGCACTCGGCATCGCACGCGACCTTTTCCTTGTCGATGACCACCTGAAGTCTGCGGAAGGAAGACCCGTCCGAGAGCTCCATAAAGGCGACGCTCGCCGACTCGCGGAAGGTGCGCACCCAACCGCAGATGACCGCGTCGGTGCCTACCATGTCCGCATTGGTTAATGCAATTTTGATATCGAGATGTTTCATATGTTTTCCTCTGTCCCCTCTTTGCGGCCTCAATAAGCCCTTGCGAAGAAGACGGCGTGCTTTGCCTTTTTCCCACAGCAGACGCAAGTGGGCAGGTCGCACTCCGTGTCCATGACGCGGGCGGTCGCCTGTGCGAACTCCTTGACCTTGTCCTCGCAGGCGCGCTCGCCGCACCAACCGGCGCGCACGAAATTGCCGCCGTCCACCCCCTCGAGAAGCTCCTCGAGGGAAGAGGCGCCCACGATGCGCTCCTCCATGCGAGCCTGCGCCCGTGCATAGAGGGAGGCCGAGATCTCGGCAAGGAGGCCCTTTACCGTCTCCTCTGCCTCGGCGAGGAGGAAGCCGTCCTCCTTTTCGCAGGTATCGCGGCGGAACACGGTGAGCTTTCCGCTCTCGATGTCGCGCGGGCCGAGTTCGATGCGCAACGGCACGCCCTTCATCTCCCATTCATTGAACTTCCAGCCCGGGGAGTTGTCGGTGTCGTCGATCTTCACGCGGAGCCCCGCCCTCGTGAGGCGCGCGGAGAGCTCCTCACATGCCGCGAGGACGCCCTCCTTTTTCTGGGCGATGGGCACGATGACGACCTGCACGGGGGCGACGGGCGGAGGGAGCACCAGACCGCGGCTGTCGCCGTGGGTCATGATGAGCGCGCCGATGAGGCGGGTGGAGACGCCGTAGCTCATGGTATAGCCGTACTGCAGGACGCCGTCCTTTCCCGTGAACTGCACGCCGAAGGCCTTCGCAAAGTTCTGCCCCATGTAGTGGGTCGTGCCCGACTGCAGGCTCTTGCCGTCGTGCATCATGGCCTCCATGCCATAAGTCGCCACGGCGCCCGCGAACTTTTCCTTTTCCGTCTTGCGCCCCGTGAGGACGGGCATGCACAGGACGGTCTTTGCAAATTCCTCATAGAGGCGGAGCATGGCGAGGGTCTCCTCTTCCGCTTCCTCTGCCGAGGCGAAGACGGAGTGCCCCTCCTGCCACAAAAATTCACTCGTGCGGAGGAAGGGACGGGTCGTCTTTTCCCACCGCATGACATTGCACCATTGATTGAGGCGGAGAGGGAGGTCCCGCCAGCTCTCCACCCACTTGCCGTACATGTGCCCGATGATGGTCTCCGAAGTCGGTCGGACGACGAGGGGCTCCTCGAGCTTGGCGCCGCCCGCATGGGTGACGACGGCGACCTCGGGGGCAAATCCCTCCACGTGTTCGGCCTCCTTCGTCATGAAGGACATGGGAATGAGAAGAGGGAAGTAGGCATTTTCCACGCCAGCCGCCCGAAAGCGCGCATTGAGCTCGCGCTGAATATTCTCCCAGATTGCGTAGGCGTAGGGACGGATGACCATGGTGCCCTTTACGGGCCCGTAGTCCACGAGTTTGGTCTTGACCACGACGTCGGTATACCACTGCGGGAAATCCGTCTCGATGTCCGCGATCTCTTTTACAAATTGTTCTTTCGCCATATTGAAAAACTCCGCATCCCGATCCTCGGGACCTACAATAGTAT
Source organism: uncultured Clostridia bacterium (assembly GCA_947597925.1). GTDB lineage: Bacteria > Bacillota > Clostridia > Christensenellales > Borkfalkiaceae > Gallimonas. The sequence goes on from CANQFA010000008.1 coordinate 61,113, forward strand.
AGCACGAAATTTCCCGTTTGTCGAATGATTCTCGTGAGATATGCGGAATTTTTTGGCAAGAAAGAACGGACCGCGGCGCGGCCCGTCAAAAGGGAAATTTTATCTCGCTTTTCAGATGTGTTTCGCGCCCCTTCCCTTTCCGAAGAGGTCGCCCTCGAGGATGCCCGAAGAGACCCTCTCCTTGGACACGGGTGCCTCGGCTTCGTCGAGGAGGGAGAGGAGAAAGGCGCGGGCCTCCGTGAGCGATTTCGTGAAGAGGTGCACGGACAGCGACCCGGGGACGGTATTGAGTTCGTTGAAGTAGGCCTTCCCCTCCGAGACCAGAAAGTCGGCGCGCACCACGCCCCTGCCGCCGAAGGTCTCGTAGAGCAGCTCGGTGGCCGCAGAGATCTCCTCCGCAAGCGGGGCGGGAAGGTCGGCGGGGATCTTTCCCGCGTCCGCGCTCTCCCTGCCGTATTTCTCCGAAAAAGTGAGGATGCGCTCGTGCGAAAAGACCTCCTCGAGGGGGGAGAGGACCGTCCTTCCCCCGATGCGGCAGGCGGCGCAGTTGATGTCCCGCCTTTGGGGGAGATATCTCTCCACGAGGGCCGCCGTGTCGAGGCGAAAGGCCTCCCCGAGGGCGCGGGAAAACTCCTCCTCCCCCTCCGCGATCCCGATGCCGATGCTCGACCCCAGACGCGCGGGCTTCACGATGAGGGGATAGCCGAGCGCCTCTGCCCTCTTCAGGACCTCTTCCCGCTCCTCCCATGCGCGCTCGGTCACCGAAAATCCCTCCACGACGGGGATCCCGAGCCCCCTTGCGGCGACCTTCGTCAGCGTTTTGTCCATGAAGACCGCGGACATGGGTACCTCGGGCGAGGCGGATGGAATGCCGTGAAAGCGCAGAAGCGCCGCGAGCGTGCCGTCCTCTCCGAAGCCGCCGTGGCAGCAATTGAGCGCGCAGTCGATCCGCACGGGCAGGCGACGGGCACGGAGGAGCTTTCCCTTCCCGAGGCGGACGGGGATGCATTTCCCCTTCGCGCCGCGGCGAAAGTCGGCGGGCCCGCGAAATTCTCCCGTCACCATGCCTCCCTCCTCGGGAAGATAGACGGGGATCACCTGCAGGTCGGCGCCGCGGAGCAGGTTGACGGCGAGCATCCCCGTGATGACGGAGATCTCGCGCTCATTGGAGTTGCCTCCGAAAAAGACGGCGACGGTACGGGACATGAAAAAAGCACCTCCGAAGGAATTTTTCCTCTTTGGTGCCTTGCCTCGGTCGGTTTTCTTCAGAGATATTTGTCGGGCAGATCGTTCAGAAAGAGCACGGCGTCCCCCTCTCTGAGCTCCCCTTCGAGCACCTCCTGCGCCGCCGCGAGCGTGGGCACGACGCGGAGGAGGCTGTCATCTCCCCCTGCGTCCAAATAGCCATGCCGCACGGAGAGCACGAGGGTCTCGCCCACGAGAATGACGCCGTCAAGACCTACAAAACGCGACCCCAAGTTTGCATTTGCCCCCTCTTCGAGTTCGCCGAGCTCCACGAGCCCGGGGGTGACGACGAAGCGCCGCCCCGTGCAGGCTTTGAGGAGCTCCACGGCGTTTGCCGCGCCTGCGATGTTGGAATTATAGGCATCGTCGAGGACGAGGACGCCCTCGCTGTCCATGCGGGTGAGACGGTGCGGAATGGGCTCAAGCGCGGGGATGCCCTCTGCGATTTCCGCGGGCGTCATGCCGAGGAGGAAGCAGAGCGCCGCCGCGAGGGCGATGTCCTCTGCGGCGTGTCTGCCGAGAAGGCGGGTAGTCACGCGGAAGCGTTCACCCCCCAGGACGAGGGCAAAATGCGTCCCGTCGGGGGAGATCTCCACGTTCTCCGCTCCGAAATCGCGCCCTTCGAGGAGGGCGCCCTCCCGATCGTACATCGCCGCACTCGCGCCGAGGATGACGTGCTCTGCGCGCTCCGCGAGGATGCCCTTTTCACGGACGAGCGCCTCCATGGAGCCGAATGTCTCGAGATGCTGCGGGCAGATCCCTGTCAAGATGGCGAAGGACGGGCATACCATGTCGCAAAGCTCGGCGATATCTCCCGTCTTCCGCGCGCCCATCTCGGCGAGGAAGAGGTCACAGTCCGCGCCGCCCTCATTCACGCACTTTGCGATGCCCGCGGGGGTATTATACGAGGCGGGCGTGGCGATGACGCGGTACTTCTTTTCGAGCAACCGTGCGGCGATGTGCTTGACGCTCGTCTTGGCGAAAGAGCCCGTGATGCCCACCTTCAGGCAGGGGCTCTCCCTGAGCTTTTTCGCGGCACTGCGGACAAAGCGGGCGGTGTGCGGGAGCTCATAGCACAGCATGAGGACATTGGAGAGGACGAGCAGCAGCGGAAAGAGAAGAGGAAGGAATGCGAGCGGGACCGTCCTCAGGAGGGCGTGTGCGAGCGGATGGCCGATCGCGGTCGCGAGGGCGCTCATGCCCGCCTCTATCCCGAATGCCGCCGCCGCCATAAAGATAAAGAGCATGGCCCCCAGCCGCACCGCACGGGGCGTCGCGCGCAGGGGCACCTTGAGCGCCTTTTTGCAGGCATAGAGGAAGAGCCCGCCGAGGGCAAACATGCCGAGTACGGCGAGGAAGGTGGAGAGGCTCTCCCCTCCGAAGGAAAAGACGAGCGGGAAGAGGGCGGCGAGCAGAGCGCAGCAGAGGAAGAGGAGAGCATATCTCCGCTTCATCTCCCCCTTCTTGCGGTAAAACCACTTCAGGAAGGGAGCCGCCGCGTACCCTTCCTGCTGCAGAATGCCCATAAGCGGCCTGCAGCACAGCGTAAACATGACCCCGAGAAGGAGGGCATAGGCCGCAGACGTCATCCAATATTCATAGCTCATGGTAAAATTCCTCCGCCGCCAGCCGAAACGCCGACGGATCGTCGAGAAAGGCGAAGTGCCCGCACCCCTCGAGAAGGCACATGCGGGAGCCCTTCACGGCCCTGTGTAAGATTTCGACCGAGGAGGTCGGGGTCTCCCTGTCCTCCCGTCCGTTCAGAAAGAGTACGGGACGGGTGATGCGGGCGGCATCTTCCCGAAGGTCCTCGTTTACGATCTTTTTGAAACTCTCCCGCATGACGGGAGGGAGCGCCCTGTAGTCCTTGCTCCCGAAGTGCCTCTCCGCAAAGTCGGGAAAAAGTTTTCGGACGGCGCGGTAGGTCTTCACGCGCACATGATAGCCCAATCCCCGCCGCGGCACCACGCCCGCGCATCCCGTGAGCACGCACCGGTCGAAGAGGGGCTCTGCGGCGAGCAGTTTGATGGCGACGCGGCAGCCGAAGGAGTGGGCGAGAAGATGGGGAAAAGTAAGCCCGAGCTCTCCGAGCGCCTCCCTCGTCCAGTCGGCATAATCCTGCACCGAATAGGGCTCCGTGAGCGCATCCGCCCCACCCATGCCCGGGAAGTCGAGTGCGGTCACGCAAAATTGTCTCGAAAAATAGGCGATCTCCGCGGCGAAGGTCTCCTTGGATGCAAGGTAGCCGTGCAGCATGACGAGGTCCTTGCCCTCCCCGCGTCGGATATAGGAAAGTCTCAACCGAGCTCCTTTGTCATGACGATGGCATCCTCCCCGTCGGGATAGTAGCGGGTGCGGCAGTAGAGGCCGCGGAACCCGTGCTTTAAGTAGAGGATCTGTGCGGCGGCATTGGAGACGCGCACCTCGAGAAAGGCCTTTTCCGCGCCCTTTTCGCGGGCAAGGGAGAGGAGCTCTTCCAGGATCTCGCCCCCGCGGCCGCAGCGGCGGTACATCTCGCCGACGGCGATGAGCTGGATCTCGGCGATCTCAAAGGTGACCTCCACGCCCCCGTATCCCACGAGCCGCCCCTCTTCCTCTTCAAGAAGGCCGAAAAAGCGGTCGGAAAGCAGGCATTCGGCGAGCATCCTGCGGCTCCACGGGTAGGAGAAACACTCCGCCTCGAGCGCGGCGATCGCGTCGAGGTCCCCCGCTGTCCACGGACGGATCATCGTCCTTCCTCCGCGGCAGAGCGCCTGAGATAGAGGGCGGCGAGCATCTCCGAAGAGGCGCATTCCCCGCTCTTTGCCTCCGCTGCGCGAAGGAGCCCCCGCGCGGCATCGGTCTTTTCGACCCCCATTCCCTCATATTCGGCGGAGAGAAGGCGGGCGCCCGCGGCCAAGGCGTACGCTGCTACCTCTTCGAAGGGATAGTACCCTGCCGTAAGTTCCACGCCGAAGCCCTCGGCATAGACATAGCCGTGCCCCGCATCGACCACCGCGATCCGTTTTCCTTCGCCATCATATGCGATCTCCTCGAAGGAGGTGACTACGAGCGCGGGCTTTTCCGCCGCAAAACAGAGCCCCTTGACGGCGGAGATGCCGATGCGGATGCCCGTAAAGGACCCCGGGCCCACCACGCAGGCGATGAAGTCGAGCTCCGCGAGAGTGAGGCGGGCGCGCGAAAGGACCTCTTCTATGGTCTCGAAGAGCCTGACGGAGTGCTGCATGGCGCAGTCGAGGGAGAGGGCGACTTCCTCCTCCCCGTTCTTTGCCGCCACGGTCAATTTTTTCGCACCGGTGTCGATGGCAAGAAATTTCAAAATACGATCTCCCTGTCCGCTCCCGTACCCGAGATGCGGATCGTCTTACAGTGCAGAGGCAGAAGTCCCGCGATATTGGCTCCCCACTCCACGATGCAGATGCCGCCGCGCTCGAAATAGTCCGAAAGGCCGAGCGAAAGCGCCTGCGCCTCGCTCTCGATGCGGTAGCAGTCAAAGTGGAATATGCTTCCGTCCCTGTATTCGTTGACATAGGCATAGGTGGGGCTTGTGACCTCTTCCGAGACGCCCATGCCCGCGATGAGCCCCTTCGCAAGGCAGGTCTTGCCCGCGCCCATCTCCCCCTCTAAGAGGACGGTGTCGCCCGCCTCGAGGGATGCGGCATATTCCCGCGCCCACGCCATCGTCTCCTCTTCGGAGTGCGAAAGAAAAACAGCCATACGCCTTTCATTATACCGCATATGGCTGCTTTTGGCAAGGATTTCGGGGATAATTTATGCCCGCTTTCTGCGGACTTTTTCGGCGGTCATGCGGATGACCCGCGAGAGGGGCTTATAGATGAGAAAGACGATGAGGCTGACCGAGACGCTCTTGATGATGTTGAGATAGAGCACGAAGGGCCAGAGGTCACGGAAGAGCTCCACGCCGTCCATCCCGAGGAAGGGCCCGAAGACGGGGAAATTGATATAGCGGTTGACGAGCAGGCACACCCCAATCTGCACGAGGCAGGCGATGCCGAGGTAGAGCGCCACCCACCATTTGCCCTTTTTGAAGCGGTAGACGACGGACGGAACGAGGATATACGCCGTGGACATCAGAAAATTCGCGAGTTCCCCCACGCCGCCCGTGCCCGTCTTGGTGAGGCAGAGGAGCTCCTTGATGCCGATGGAGACGACCGCCTCCACGGGCCCGAAGATGAATCCCTCGATCATGAAGAAGACATTGGCAAAGTCGAGCTTCAGAAAATTCGCCGCGGGGAAGACGGGGAATTCGAGAAAGGAGACCGCAAAGGCGAGTGCGGTAAAGAGCGCCATATAGGCGATGTTGATGGGCTGAAAATGTGCTCTGAGGACCTCTCTTACTTTCATAAAAAACCTCGAAAAATGGTATTTCGGATATCCTTTGACAAAAAAGGACGCCCCCATGTCCGAAACAGGGGGCGCAAAAACCATAGTTTTCTTTTCTCATCCGGACTATACCGTCGGTACGGGAATCACACCCGTTCGGGAAAGCAAGGCTTTCTTCGCAGACTTTCACTGCCGGTGGAGAATTTCACTCCGCCCCAAAGAATATTCGATTGTCTCGATTATAGCACCTTCGTCCGCCGCTGTCAAGCATCCGAACGGCCTTTTCGAAAATTCTCTTCCGCTGCGGAAAAACGCCTTTCTCCCCCTTCATAAAAATTTTGTTTTTCTCGCAAACCTGTTGACATGGTGTCAGAATGTATGCTATACTATGATTGACACGTTGTCAGAATATGAAAGAGCGGGGAGACCATATGCCGAAAGGGTCCAAAGAACAGTCCGACGCGCGGAAGGAAGAGATCGTAGATGCCTGTGAGCGGCTCTACGCGGCAAAAAATTTCAAGGAGATCACGCTGAAAGAGATCGGCGCTGCCACCTCCTTTACGCGCACCTCCATCTATAACTATTTCGAGACGAAGGAAGAGATCTTCCTCGCCCTCCTCAAGCGAGAATATGAGAAGTGGATCGCGGCCCTGCGCGCGCTGGCAGATCAAGAGAGCCTCTCTTCCGAAGAGTTTGCCTCCGCGCTCGCGCGCACCCTCGAGGAGAGGCGCCTCCTCTTAAGGCTCATGACCATGAACAACTACGACATGGAGGCGAGCAGCCGCCCCGAAAATCTTGCCGAGTTTAAGGAGGTCTACGGCCAATCGATTTATGCGCTCGACAGATGCTTTGCGAAGTTCGTCCCCTCCGAGGGGGAGCGCGAAGAGCTCCTCTACATCTTCCTCCCCTTCGTCTACGGCATCTACCCGTATGCCGAAGTCACGGAAAGGCAGCGTGAGGCGATGGCCCGCGCGGGTGTCCCCTTCGTGTATCATTCGATCTATGAACTCGTTTATAGCTGTGTAAAAAATCTGCTGAAAGGCAAAGGAGATTAAAATTATGAGTAAAATTTTGGTAGCGTATTTTTCGGCGAGCGGTGTGACAAAACGGGCTGCGAGCCTCCTCGCAAAGGCCGCGAATGCCGAACTCTTCGAGATCGAGCCGAAGGTGCCCTACACGGCGGCCGACCTCGACTGGACAGACAAGAAGAGCCGCTCGACTGTGGAGATGGCAGACCCCTCCTCCCGTCCCGAAATCAAGAGCCGTGTCGCGGACATGGATGCCTTTGACGTCGTCTTCCTCGGATTCCCCATCTGGTGGTATACGGCGCCGACCATCATCAAGACCTTCCTCGAAAGCTACGACTTCACGGGAAAGCTGATCGTCCTCTTTGCGACGAGCGGCGGCAGCGGACTCGGAAAGACAGAGGGAGACCTGAAGCCCTGCGCGCCCAAAGCTTTCTTTCAGGGCGGGAAACTCCTGAATGGTGCGAGCGAAGCCTCGCTTAAAACCTGGGTGGAGAGCCTGAAGTTATGAAAACCATACCTGCGGGCAGTCCGCGCACCATTCGGGCGCCCATGCGGCACTGAAAAATCTTAAAAATCAAGAAAAGGAGTTTTTGATATGAAGAAAATTACGCAGGATGCGGGAAGAAAGGCGCTCGGCGAGTTCGCTCCCGACTTCGCACACTACAACGATGATATTCTCTTCGGCGAGAATTGGAACAACCAAGATATCGATCACAAGACGCGGTGCCTCATCACCGTCGTCGCGCTCATGGCATCGGGCATCACCGATTCCTCCCTTCGCTATCATCTCGAAAATGCCAAGAAGGCGGGGGTAACGAAAAGGGAGATCGCCGCCGTCGTCACGCACGTCGGCTTCTATGCGGGCTGGCCCAAGGCATGGGCCGTCTTCAACATGGCGAAGGAAGTCTGGGCGGAAGAGGGCGCCGAGACGGAAAAATCGGCACACGAGAACTCGATGATCTTCCCCATCGGCGCACCCAACGACGGTTTCAAGCAGTATTTCAGCGGCAAGAGCTACCTCGCACCCGTCTCGAAGAAGCAAGTCGGCATCTTCAATGTCACCTTCGAGCCCGCCTGCCGCAACAACTGGCATATCCACCACGCGACGAAGGGCGGCGGACAGATCCTCGTCTGCGTCGCGGGCAGAGGGTGGTATCAAGAATGGGGCAAAGAGGCCGTGGAGATGAAGGCGGGCGACTGCATCAACATACCCGAAGGCGTCAAGCATTGGCACGGCGCGGCGAAAAATAGCTGGTTCTCCCACCTCGCCATTGAAGTCCCCGGCGAAAACGGCTCGAACGAGTGGTTGGAGCCCGTATCAAGCGAAGAATACGACAAGCTCCCGTGAGGCGAAACATGGCGTTTACGGTCAACATCTACTACACGGGAACGGGCGGCAGCGCGAGAAAGTTTGCGGAAGAGATGAAATCGAGCGGACTCGTGGAGAAAATTCGCGCCGAAAAAGGCAATCTGCGCTACGAATATTTCTTGCCGATGGACGATCCCGAAACGGTCCTTCTCATTGACGCTTGGGAAAGCGAAGAAGCCCTTGACTTCCACCACAAAAGCCCCATGATGTCTGAAATATCCGCTCTCCGCGAGAAGTATCACCTCAAGATGCGGGTGCAGAAATTTCAGGAAATGACAAAGGAGTAAAAAATTGAAAAAGATAAAATGGATGTCGCTTCTACTCATCGTCGTAAGCTGCTTGGCGTTTACTCTTTCGTCTTGCGGCGGAGGCGACGACAAAGGAAAACTCGATACAAACGATTCGTCGAAAGTCCTCGTCGCCTACTTCTCGGCAACGGGCAACACCGAAAAAGCGGCGGGATATATTGCGGAAGCAACGGGCGGAACGCTCTATGA
>CANQFA010000009.1 GCA_947597925.1 uncultured Clostridia bacterium
GGACTTTTGATGTTCGGCTTTGAATATGAGATCGTAAAGGAATTTCCGAACTACTTCCTCGACTATCGGGAAGAACTCGACGAAGCTACCCGCTGGACGGATCGCCTCGTTTCAAGCTCGGGCGATTGGAGCGGGAATGTGTTCGATTTCTATTTCCGCGTCTACAACAAACTCACGCAAGACGTCAAGATCCCCTTCCAAATCGAGAACGGCGCCCGCGTCGACGATACCCCCGTGCATACCGCGCTCCGCGAGGCGCTTGCCAACTGCCTCGTCAACGCCGATTATTACGGACGGCAAGGCATCGTGATCGTAAAGACAAAGGCGACTATCTCCTTCTCGAACCCGGGGAACTTCCGCCTCGACATCGAAGAGGCGAAGAGCGGCGGCGTCTCCGATCCGAGAAATTCGAGCCTCATCAAGATGTTCAACCTTATCAGCATCGGCGAACGGGCGGGAAGCGGCATCCCGAGCATCTATGCGGCGTGGCACAAATTGAAACTTCCGACGCCCACGCTCACGGAACAATTTGAACCCGAGCGTTCGACGCTGACGCTCTCCATCGAAAAAGTGGCGATAAAAAGTGGCGATAAAAAAGTGGCGATAAAAAGTGGCGATAAATCGGACACCATAAAAACAGGCATCCAAAAAAATCAGATCGTTCGCTATTTGACAGACCATGCCGAAGCAAAGAGTTCCGAGATTTCGGCGCTGTTGGAAATTTCGCTATCCCGTGTGAAAGTGATCCTTTCCGAGATGATCGCGGACGGCATCGTCGTCGCGGAAGGAAATAATCGCAACCGCCGTTATCGGTTAAAGTCATAAAAATTCTGCAAAAGGCGCACCTGCGGGTGCGCCTTTTCGAGTGAGTTTTTCTGATTACGCCGAAGCAAAAATTTGGGGAAATTTGGGGAAACTTTTCCGTCAAGCAGGTGGGATCATTTACTTACGAATGCCGCCCAGACGCTCCAAAATGGGTTCACAATCCTTCTTCTCGAGGACTTGTCTTTCGACGAGAATGGGGATGAGCCCTTGGATCAGAGTTGCGTTTTTTTCAATGATCGCTTTCGCTTTTTCATAACACTCCTCGGTGATCTCGTCGAACATCGTGTAAAGTCGATCCGTCCACGCATCCGAGTAGCACATCTTATCCTCTCGCTTTACCGAATAGCGATGCGAAAGTCCCAACATGCCCCAATCGGACATGGCAAAGAGAATATCGTCCACCAAGGCAATGTCGTACTTCACATTCTCGTAGAGCTTGTGCAATACGATCTCTTCCGCCGCATAGCCGCCGAGGCGAACGACGATCGCGTTCATGAGATCCGACTTGGAGTACAGTCTCGCAGGCACATCTTTCTTCGTATCCCCTTCTGCGTCCTCCTCTTCCTCATATTCGTCGTAGTCGTAGTCATCGTCGTCATCGCCTCCTTCATAGTCCGAATCGAAATCGGAAAACAGCCCGTTGAAGAAGTCATTCCCTACCGAATCGCGATCCAGATCCAGAACATATCCTCCGTCATTCATCGTCTTGGCCACGACGAACGCGCCGATATTTCTGCATGCGGAAACCGCATCGTCCATGGCAGACCGCGCGCGTGGAATATCCTCGGCTTTGATTTCCGTAATGCGATCATGAATGAGTTTTTCACTCACAAGGCCCTTCTCGTCCGATTGCAGAATACACTCGTTGACAAGTGTTTCGAGCCCCGCACAGGAAAATCCGCTTGTGAGTTTTGCGATCTCTTCCATTGTCAATGCAAATCGGCAAGAAGATCGATCCGCATACATCTTCAGGATCGCCTCCCGCGAAGAGAGCGTCGGGTTTCCGATAAAAATCTTCTTATCGACCCTTCCCGGGCGCGTGAGAGTCTCGGGCAATGCGTCGTACTGATTGCACGTCGCAATAAACACGATGTTCCCCGCGCTGTCCATGCCGTCGATAAGGGTAAGCAGCTGCGCAAGAATGGTCTTGGACCGATCGGTCACGTACTCCTCATACCGATTGGGGAGCACCTTATCGACCTCATCGAAAAAGACCATCGTAGGCGCTTTGCGCTTTGACGCCTTGGCAAATTCTCTTCGGATGCGCCTGCAGATCGCGACTTCATTGTCCACGTCGCCGAGGTCGATCTTAAATACCTCCAATCCGCATACGCCCGCCATGACTTTTGCAAACAGCGTCTTGCCCGTGCCTGCCCCGCCGTAGAATACGACCCCTTTCGGCAGCTTGGCGCCCTTCGCCTCATACTTTTCGCGATTGCTGAAAATTTCACACAGCCGCTTCAGCTCCTCTTTCTCCAACTCATACCCTGCAATGCTTTCAAATGTGTAGTTCATACTTCGTTACCTCCTTGGTTTTCTTCCATTATAAACCATCTGCGGTGAAATGGTATGACCGCAATATCGGAGAAAAATTTGCCCCCTTTTTCAGGTTGACGTGTCATAAAAATTGCTTGACTTTTGCCCCCTTTTTGGGTACAATGATCAAGTGAGGTCTGCCATGGATGAAAAAATCAAGATCAGTTTACCGAAAGTGACTCTGGAGCTGCTGAAAAAGGACTGCCTGGATTTCAAGGTGGTAAAGAAGTGCGGCGCGCTGAACTTCAACGCCTTTATCAATACGCTGATCGCAAACTATTACGAAGCATTCTCTGCGAGCGAGGAGGAGCTGTACGACGACATCAAGGATGCCATCTCCATCGTTCCCGATTACTACAAGGAAAAGGTCTTTCGGGATGTCGTGAAAGTATTTGCGAAGCGTTCCGAGCAGATCGACGGGAAAAAAGATACCACCACCTTTTCCTTCAAGCCGACGAAACTCTCCGAAAAGGCCGTTTTCTACATAGAGAATGTCATCTTAAAGAGCGAATCGCTCTCCTCATTCTATCGGAGAATGTTTTTGTCGTACTCCCAAAAGACAAAAACCGAGCGCGAAAAGATCATCTACGCGGAGAACTTTGCGCTTCTGCAGAAGGCCATCAGAAAGAATGTGCAGGTATGCCTCGTCCTGAAATCGGGAGAAGTCATGAAGGGTGCAAACCTGCACTCTGTAAGTCCCGCCAAAGACGAGCTCTTTAACTATGTCCTGTTTTTCCGCGAAAGGAAAAACTTCACCGTGCGGCTCGCCTCTCTGCACTCGGTGTCCCTTCTTTCGGAAAAGGCGGAGATCCCCATGGAGAACGCCGCCCTGTTCGATCGTCAGATCGCCTGCGGCGCGCAATATCCGATGTACAATACGGACAATGAGCCGATCAAAGTGCAGCTCGACGAGAAGGGAAAGAAACTTTTTCAGAAGATCTATCTCTATCGCCCTACGCCCGTCAGCATCGAAGGAGATATCTATACGTTTGATTGCTCTGCAAATCAACTCCTATATTACTTCGAACGGTTCGGCGACAGCGCGCTGATCCTTTCTCCGAAGAAGCTCGGCATCTTCATGCGGAACTATTATTACTTCGCCTTGAAAAAGTACAAGAGCCTCTATAAGAATACATAGACATTTTAAATATGCAAAATGACCATGCAAGGGGAAAACATGTTTGCATGGTCATTTTTTGATTGATGTTATAATACACCACTTCCCCTTTGTCAAGGGATTTTCTACAAGTTTTTAATTTTTTCGCATCGCGTTTTTGCTCGGGTCGGGTCAACGGTTTTTATATAGCAGTTGCCCCTTTCGGAGGCCGAAGGGGGCAACTGCTTTTGGAATTGGGTTGGTAGCTCAAAAGGCAATGTGGGGTATGTTACCTACGGCGTCTTCTGCGGCTGTGTTTTCCGCTTCGGTTGCCTTTGCCGTGATGGGGATCGGGGGAGCGCACGGTAGGCTCCTCGGTCGGAACATCCTCCTCGGACAGTTCGTCCGAAACATCCTCGGAAGTTTCAATGGAATCTTCTACGAGCTCCTCAATGGGCTCTTCAACGGGCTGCTCGATAGGAGCTACCTCAGGAGTTTCAATAGGCTCTTCAACGGGCTGCTCGATGGGCTCTGCGGGGATCTCCTCTTTCGGAGCTTCCGCGGGCGCCTCCTCGTGGTCCGATGTCACGAAGACCGAGATCTCGGTGACGGTGGTCTCCCCCGCCGCGACGGTGATCTCATGCGCGCCGCTTGTGGCATGGAAGAGATAGGTAAGCCCGCCCGTCTCCGCCTTTTTGCCGTCGATGAACCACACCAGCTCGTCGGCCGCAACATCTTGCGGGGCGGTGGCGGTGAGCAGGACATCTGTCCCGTCCTTCGTCTCCACGACCGTCTTGCGCGGCACAAATGCGGCGTTTTTCTGGACGGCTTTGCTCACGCTGATACGGGTCAGGACGATCGCGACCGCGAAGATATTGATGAACGCGAGCAGGATCTGGCTGATGAGGATGCCCATGAGGACGGTATCCGCCTCCAGATCGAGGGTGATCCCGAAGAAATTTACAGCATTCAATAGGTTAAACATATACTCTCCTTCCCTTGCTTATTTCCGTTTTTTTCTGCCGAAGTGCACCGCGATGCCGAGAAGCACCGCAAGACTCACAAGATCAATGATGCCGAACACGACGTAGATGCCGATGGACGGCATGGGAGCGACACGGAACTCGTACACGATGGGCGTAAGTCCGCTGTAATTCGCGTCGGTATCCTCCACGTATACCTGTGCATAATAGGTACCGGCCTTCGCATCTGCGAGGGTCCCCTCGTATGCCTGCGTGCACGCCGAATCGGTAAAGTAGCGGACGATCACCTCGCCATACTTCGCCTTCGCCGCCACCATCGCGCCCACGGGATCCCCCTCCATCCAACCGGTGATGGAGAAGTAGGTCTCCCATGCGTTGGCGGCGCGGGATACGATATAGACGCCGTTATGGAAGATCACGTTGTAGTTCCGACTGTCACTCGTGCCTGCAATGATATGGCTGCCTGCGGCGAGATTGGACCCGAGAGACGTGAGGGTGATGTAGAGGTCGTCCACATCGTCGCCCGCGGGAAGTTCGCCGACCACGTGGAAAGTGAGCTCGGCAAGCGGATCGCCGTAGAAGGACGACTTGTCGTCGATCACCACCTCTACTGTGCGCTTTTCGACGGTATAGGTCCCGTTCACGAAGCGCACGTCGTACTTCTCGCTCGTCGAGCGGCCGCTTATCTGATAGCTGCCCGCGGCAAGGTTCCCGCTTTCGGAAAGGAGGAGCTCGACGGCGAGGTCGCTCATGGTATCGCCTGCGACGAGGCTGCCGTTTACCCTGAAGGTCAGCTCGGCACGCTCATCGCCGTATATAGAGGTCTTATTTTCGATCTCCACTTCGATGACGCGCTTGACGATCTCATAGACTCCTTCGGATACGACGACATCATAGTTGTCGTTATGGCCCGTGACCATGATGGAATAGGTCCCCACGTCAAACGTGCTCAGCGGATCCCCCTCTGCATCGACGGGGAAGAGTCGGAGGCCTAAATCGTCCCCCGAGAGCAGGCCTGAGACGGTGTACGCCGTTCCCAAGGCGGTATTGAACGAATTGTCGCCGTAGAAGCAGCTCTGTCTGTACAGGACCACATTTGCGGTGCGGCGGTCGATGCGGAGTGCCCCTTCCTCGAAGAAGAACTCGTAGTTGTCCGCGGTCGGCTCATATCCCTCGTAGGAGGAGGTGACGGACGCGAAGCTGCACAGGATCGTATAGTCTCCCACCGCGAGCCGCTCGTCCATGGCATGGTCCTTGATAGCCCATGCGACCTGCAGCTGTTCGCCGTAGGCAAGTTCGCCCGTGAGGGTATAGGAGAACGGCCCGAGCTCGGTGCCGTAGATGATGCCCAAGGCATCCTGTGCGGTTACGGTGACTTCGCGCTTTTCTACGGTATAGATGCCGCTGTCCCTTACGGTTATCTCATAGTTGCCCACCGTGCCCGAAGTCCTGCATACGATCTTGTAGCCGCCCGCCTTATAGGGAAGATAGGTATTCCACACGGCGTCTATCTCGACTTTCAGGCTCAGGTCGTCGAGGCTATCGCCCTCCTTGAGACCGAGGGAGCCCTCGCCCGTCACGACCTGCGCGGTGAGCGCCGCGATCGGGTCGCCGTAGACGGACGAAGCATTCTGTGTCTCGACGGTAATCTTGCGGTGGGTGATGGTGTAGGTCCCGGTCGCTCCCTCCCCCGTCTCCGAGCGGAAGGTGACCGCATAGTTCTGCGCCGAGGAGGTGCCGACGATCGCATAGTCGCCGACGGTGTCCCCGGGCACGCGCTGCAAGAGGATGCCGAGCGCATCGTTCTCATCGCCCGCGGCGAGGCCGCCCTCCGTGATGGTCCACACGAGCGCCTCTTCCTCCTCGCCGTACACCTGCGTGATGTCCTCGATCGTGACGGTCACCTGCTTTGCCGTGACGGTGTAGGTGCCCTTGACAATGGTATAGTTTTCACCCACTCCCGTAACTTCCGCATAGACGGCGTTTTCATAGGTGCCCACGCCCTTGATGGAGGCACGGACGCTCTCGTCGTAGTGCAGCGTGACAATGATGCCTTCAAGCTCCGCCTCGTTGGCGCCCATGACGGTGTACCCCTTATGTTCCGCATTGAGCTTTTCGAGGTCGATGAGGGCGTCTCCATAGACGGAGGTGAGCGGGTCCACGACGACCACGATACCGTTGCTGTTGACGATGAAGAGGGACCCGTAGGAGTAGTTGATCTGATAGTTCTCGCCGAGCGCCCTTGCGTCTTCGGCAAGGTCGGCATGCAGGATATAGGTGCCCGTCGGGATGGCGCCCTCAGTTACCTCCGCGCCCTCCTGAAGGACGGTGTAGACAAAGTGCAGTTCGTCTCCCTCGGCGGCGCCGCTGACATTGGATGTGACCTCGGCGAGTACCTCTTCGAGCGAAATGCCCACCGTCTCCGTGATGGAATCCACGCTGACCGTAACGGAGCGCTTCGTGACGGTGTAGGTGCCCGCGGCCGCCTTTATCTGATAGTTGGCGTAGACTGCCTGCTTGCTGTCGTATGTGACGGTGACGGGATGGCTCCCCGCAGAGAGTTTGCCCGCCGTGTATCCCTCGATGGATACGACGATATACTTCTCGAATTCCTCAAGCTCTCCCTCGAGTACGCTGGAGAGGGTGCCGAGGTGCCATGTGGGTACGGTCACCTCATCCCCGTAAACGGAGGTGCCGCTGTCGGCGAAGAGCTCGACTTCGCGCCGCTTGACTTCGTAGACGCCCGCCTTGCCGCCGAACTCGCCCGCGGAGAAGGCGCCCGTGAAGGTCACGGCGTAGTTGGTATTCGTCCAAGAACCGACGATCGCATAACTGCCCACGGGAAGTGCGGAAAGGTCGGCATCCGCGACGGCGGAATTGCCCCTGTAGAGGTTGAGCCGCACGCCGAGGACGGAGACGGCTTCGCCTTCGACAAGTCCGCCCTCCGTGCTCCACTGCGCGCCGTCGAGGGCGACGCTGCCGTACTGTGCATTCTGGTCCGCAATGGCGACCGTAACGGGGCGCGGCGTGATGCGGTAGATGCCCGTGCCGTATGTGATGTGATAGTTGGAGGCGAGCAGGACATTTGCGGGATCGTTTTTGAGGGCGATGACGATGACATATTCGCCCACATTGGCGCCCGGTGCCTTCGTGAGGGTAAAGGTGAGTTTGTCTTCCCCTACCATCTGACCGTTTTTGAGCACGATCTCCGCCGACTCCGTCGTCACTTCGCCGAGGGTGACGTCCTTGCCGTCGTATACCTTGGTATACTTATCGGCTACGCCTGCCCGCGCGAGGTCGCTCGCAAACTCGATGGTGATCTCGATGGGCGCGGGATAGACGATATACGTCCCCGGGACGATGTTGACCTGATAGTTGACGTCCCTCCTGAATTCGGCGACGATGGAGTGCCTGCCGACTGCGAGGTTTGCGCCCTCCGCGTAATCGGAGATGTAGAAGGTAAACTCGCCGACTTCGGGGAAGCCGTCGTCGGGGATCTCCTTGTCGGGATCTTCGGGGTCGAAGTAGATAAACCTGATCTTATTCTCACCCTCACTCTTGGCGTCCTCGATGTAGGCCCTATTGAAGGCCTCGTTGCTCTCGAATGTACCGTAGATATTGGCGGCGTCCTCAACATTGTAGAGGAAGACGTTGAGGCCGATGGCGCAGACAAAGTAGTTCGACGTGGTAAACGTGAAGGTATAGTTGCTCTTGCGGGCGCCCGAGACGTCTGCTCGGATGGAGTAGGCGCCGTAGCCGAGCGCGGAGAGCGTCGTTTCGGTATTCACCGAGAAGGTAAACCTGATGCCCGCGTCGCTGTCCCATGCATCGCCCGCGACGAGCCCCTTGAGCACGTCTCCCTCCATGGAAGAGGGCGAGATGACATTTGCGGGCAGGAACACTTCGGTCCCGGGATCGACGCCGTAGAGGACCTTGATCTCCTCCTTGAGCACCACTTCGATGGGCTTGGGCGCGACGGTGACGAGACCCTGCGTCTCCTCGTAATTTCCGACAAAGGTGACGTCGTAGTTCGCCGCGCTGAAGCCTTCGGTGCCGCTGAGCGAGCCGATGAGACCGTATTGTCCCGCATCGAGCAGAGCGCCCTTTTCTACGCTTCCGCCGAGGGTGAACGCGATGCCGAGGCTTTCCGCATTCTCGCCCGCCGCAAAGCCGCCCGAGACGGCGTACTTCACGTTGAGGAAGTCGGCATCGTTTTTCGCCGTGCCGTAGACGCCCGAGATATCGGAGATGGTGATGGTGACCGCCTTCTTTCCGACGGTGAGCTGTCCCGCCTTAAAGGTGACCGTGTAGTTGGGGTTGGTGTTTTCGGCGGTCACCTCGTACGTCTGCACGTCGTAGAAGCCGCGTTGATTGGGCATGCCCGCCACCGTGTAGTTCACGGAGAGGACATTTGCGCTCTCGCCCTCGGGGAACTGCCCCGCTTCGGCCGTGAAGCGGAACTCGGGCCGCGCGTCGCCGTAGGTGATGGAGGCATTTTCGACGGCCGCTTCGATCTTTTTTGCCGTCACGACGAAGGCCGCCTCGGTGAAAACTACGGTGTAGTTGAGATTGGTCCATGTGAGGGTGAGCTGATAATCCCCTACGTTGTAGTGGTTATAGGTATTGGGATTGCCGCCCTTCACGCTGAGCGTGACGCCGAGCCCATCCCTATTGTCGGAGCCCACGAGCTGATCTGCGGCAATGTCCCACGTGAATTCGGGCGTCTCGCCATAGACCGTCTCCACTTCATGGATCGTGACGGTGACGGACTTCGGAAGGATGGTGTAGGTGCCGCTCACGAAGGTGACATTGTAGTTTACATTGCCGCTTGCGCCCGTGACGGGATAGTCGCCCGCAGCGCTTCCGCCCGTGCGGGTGAGGGTGATCTGAAGGTCATCTTCCGCATAGGCGAGCGTGCTGCCCGTCTGAAGACGCCAATAGGTCTCATCCGTCGTGGAGCTCGAGAAGGTGACGCTTCCGTACACTTCTTCGATCTTGCCTATTTCGCCCTCGTCCCCTACGCCGATCTCGACGGTGATGTCCTTGGGCTTGACGAGGAGGGAGCCATTTTGCACGCTCACGGTGTAGCTTGTGCCGATGTCCCCTTCCCGCAGGCGCACATCGTACTGACCCGCGGGGATCTTTTCCAATGTCGCGGCGGGGACCTCATCGCCCGAGGCGCCCGTGTAGGTGTAGTAGAAGGAGACGGCGAGCGTCTTGACGAAGTTTTCGAGTGCGGACGCGTCCGAGAAGTCGAAGTCCGCGGGGAAGGTGACGGCGACGAAGAGCGAATTCCGATAGCAGAACTCGACGGTGTTCGCTTCGCCCGCCTTCATCCGATAGCCGCTGCCTGCCGCATAGGGCTTCGTGGCGGCCGCCCATACGTCATTGAGGGCTTTTGCGCCGTCGCCGTACGTCCTGTCCTGCATGCCGCCGATCGTGAAGGTCACGGCGGTGCGCTCGATGATGAACTTCGGCGTCGTCTCGCCCGCACCGAAGGTGACGGTGTAGTTTGCCGAGACTGTGCCGACCATTTCGATGTCATAGGTGCCGACGGGGACCCAGCCCTCTGCACTCTTGAAGTTGACGCTGAAGACGGTGCCCGCCGAGAAGAGCTCGGAGACATCTGCACTGTCCGCAAGGCCCGTGACGAGCCAATTTCCCGTGTTGTCGAGGTCGGCATAGTCGGCGGCGACGCCTGCGGTGACCGTGCCGAAGAGGCGGGTGACGTCGTTGAAGGTGATGCTGACGGGGCGAGGCGTGACCTCATAGCCCTCCGAGACGGTGCCCGTGAGAGTGCCCTCTGCGATCGAGACCTCCTTTATATCCTCGCCGAGATGATAGACGAAGGTGAAGGTATAGTTGCTCTCCTTGGAGTCCGCACCCGCGGCAAATACGAAAGTCAGGGTGTTTTTGCCGACATTGAGATAGCGACCGCTGCTGAGTGTCCCGACGCCGTCGAGGGAGAAGGTCATGGTGAAGACATCGCCCGCGGAGAGGTTGGGCGCCTCCCATGTGGGCAGGAGGATGGCACTGTCGTCGCTGTACCGATAGTCGCCGTAGACCTGCTTCTGCGCCGTGATGGTGACCGTAACGGGGCGAGGCGTGATCTTGTAGGTGCCCTCGACGAAGTTCACCGTGTAGTTGAGCTGATTGGCATTGTAGGAGCCGATGATCTTATAGGTCCCCGCATCGGTGCCCGCCTCGCGGGTAAACACGATATCGAGCCCCATGTTGTCCCCTGTCGTCGTGAGGTAGTCGCCCGAAAGAAGGCCGTCTACCATTTCATCGGTCACGTCGGGGATCTTTTCGTCGTCATTGCCGTAATAGAGCGGTTTGTCAACGTCAACGCCCACGCTCGGCGCGGTGACGGTGACTGTCTTCGGCGTGATGCGGAGGGTCCCGGGGAGCACGGCGACGACGAGGGAAGTTTCCTTGACCGAGCCGCTGATGGCATAGTTGCCCACGCCGAGATAGTAGGTGCCGTCCTTTCCGCCGTACCAATTGTTCTCGGCGATATTGACCTTCAGTTCGAGGGTGAACTGCGTCAGGCCATGGTAGGCATCTGCCGCAGCGCCTCCCTGATGGGAGACGGTGAGAAGGCTCGTGAGCCAGCCCTCGACGAGGGAAGTCTCGACGCCCTCAGGTGCGGTGACCGTCCAGTCGTCCGTGTCGCCGTCTGCGCGCTTCACGGTGTATTCGCCCGAGAGCGCGCTGAGTTCGGCGAGTTTGTTTCCTGCCGAGATCTTGCCGTATTCCGCCGTGAGGACGCTCGTATTGAGCTGTACGACGACGCTGTCGAGCTGCAGGACGGTGTAGATCCCGGGCACGAAGGTGAGCGTGTAGTATTGGGCGCCGGTGCTCATCTTCTCGGGCTGATAGTCTCTCGGGCTCGGGGCGATCTCATAGACGCCCGCCTCAAGGGAATTGAAGTCGGCGGGGTCGGACTCGCCCTGCTGATAGACCGCAAGCGTCAAGCCGAAGAATTTCACGAGGTCGGAGAGCGCCTCTTCGTCCGCCTCCGCGAGCGAGTATCCCGCCGCAAGGGTGACGGAGAGCGTCGCTTGCTGTGCGCGATAGTAGCTCGCCGTGGAGGTGATGGCAAGCTGCACCGCACGCTTTGTGACCGTGTAGCTCTTATCACCGCCGAAGTGAACAAAGCCATCCATGTCCGCGCACGGGGTATTATCGACAGCCTCCCCACTCGCGGGCTTAAAGGTGAAGTCGTAATTTTCATTCCCGCCCTTGGCGACGATCTCATAGTCCCCGGGGATGATGCCCCCATCCATGCCGAGCACGACAAGCTCGATGCGGAGGGAGTCGCCCGTAACGAGGCCTCTGCCCGTATCGGCGGACTCTGTCTCATACTGAGCGAGGGTCGCATAGCCGCTGAGAATGGTGAGCGGGTCGCCGTAGGCGCTCGAGGCGTCCTTCACGGTGACGGTGATGGGCCGCTTCTCGATGGTGTAGGTCGCCTCGGTGAAGGTGACGGTGTAGTTGGAGTTTGCGGAGGTGCCGTGGATATGGTATTCCCCGACATTGTTGCCCGCGTCACGGGCGAAGGCGACATTCAAGACTTCCTTCGTTTCGCTGTAAGCAAGCGCGCCGTCCGCAACGCTCCACTCATATTCGGTGTCCGCTTCGCCGTAGATCTGAGAAATGCTGTCTACATTGACGGTGACGGCCTTGGGCGTGATGGTGTAGGTACCCTCGGTAAACACGGCGGCGATGCTCTCATTGCCGCATTCACCCTTCACAAAATAGGTCTTGGCGTCTTTGACCTGGTCCACAGAGAGGGCGTTCCCCTCTGCGTCGTAAAATTTCAGCGTGATCTGAAGGAATTCGTTATCCTTATTGATATCGGTGATGACGCCCTGCTCCTCAAGGCCGCTCACTGTGATCCAAGCGTCGAGATCTGTAAGCGAGTGCGTGATCCCCTCGCCGTATACCGCCGAATAGCTCTTGATCTGCACGGTCACGCCCGTGAGTATGGAGACGGTGTAGATGCCCGCCTTGTTCTGATAGTCGCCCGACTCGGCGTATCTTCCGAAGAAGGTGACGTCGTAGTTGCAGTCTGCGGCGACGATGCCTGCGATGGCATAAGTGCCCTGCGCCACGCCGCTGCCCGAAACGGGACCTTCACTGCCGCGCACTTCGAAGGTGATGCCGAGGTCTTTGAAAAGCTTCTCTTCGTCCCATTCGACAAGGCTCAGTGCGGGCGTGTCGCTCGCCTTGGCATAGCCCTCGGCGATCTGGTCGGAGGTGAGGATATTTGCCCCGTACGGCGTGCCCGCATCGGAGATGATGACGAGAAGGGTCTTCTTTGTGATGGTGACAATGCCGTAGTCATTTCCGCTCTCGCCCGCGAATGTGACCTCGTAGTTGTGAGCCGTGCTCTCACCCGTGATGTGGTAGGAGCCGACCTTCCGGTACCACCTCTCTCCTTCGACGGTGAGCAGGATCGCCTTTTCAAAATCCGCGACGTCGTCCGTGCGGGCAAGATCGGTGGAGTCATAGTCGAACTCGAACTCGAACCCGGAGGTCCCATAGGTCGCCGTTTGGTCCTCGATGGTGACGGTGATGGGCTTCTTCGTGACGGTGTATTTGCCTTCCGAGGTGAAGGTGACCTCGTAGTTGGCGTTGGCGCTCACACCCGTGACATCATACTCTCCGACGATGAGCAGGTCGCCGCGGTACTCCCCGTCTTTGATCTGATAGGAGATATTCAGCGTGTCGAGGGTGTCCTCCGAGGCGAGCGGAGTGTCGCTGTCCAATTCCTTGGAGATGCTCTCGAGGGTGAGTGCTTCGCCGTAGACAGAAGTGCCCGTCCCGCTCAAATGCACGGAGACTTTACGAGGCGAGATGGCCCACTCGATGGCCTCGCTGTCACTGCTCCAGGTGAAGATATAGTTCGGGTCATCCTTGATTTCGGCGCAGAGGAAGTATTTGCCGCCGCCCTCCTCGGTGATGACGAGCCTGTCGGCCTTTTCTCCGTCTTTGGTCTCGGAGAGGTAGAAGTTGAATGCGGGCGCCTCGTCCGCAAGGAAGCCCGTGGCCGTAGGGGTAATGCCAGTGAAATCGGGCTCTTCGCCGTATGTCGTCGTGCAAGGATTCGTCCCAACGTCCACTTCCAGCGTGAGTGAAAGTTTCTCCACGACAAATTTCTCGATCGTGATAATTTCTACCTCATAGTTTGCGTTCTCACTCGCGACGACGGAAACGGTGTAGCTGCCCGCGTTCAGATAGCCCGCCGCGGAAGAATGCCCCGCCGCGTTGCTGAGGGTAAGGGTGACCGACGGCTTCTCGCCTTCAAGGAAACCATTAAAGGTGACGAGCGTATCTTTTTGCGATTCGAGATAGCTCTCGAGCGCGCCGCTCCTGATTTCGCCGTACTTCACGGTGTGCGCCTGTACGGTCACGGTAGCTTCGCGCTTGGTGATCTCGAATGTCTGCGGGACGTAATCGGGGTTGAGAACATAGTCCTCGCTGCCGTCGGCGACTTCCCAATTGCTCACCTCGAGCTTATTGCCGTCGGCGCCGCCCGTCCAATACCGAAGCTCGGCCTTGATGTCATATTCGCCCACGCCGTCGAACTTGCCGTCTTCGCCATAGACATAGCGCTTTTCTTCGCCGACCATGTAATAGAGGGCCACACGCACGCGCGCCTCATCGGCCTCAAGAAGGGTCGTGGTGTTGAAGGTGAAGCCGTGGGCATCCTCGCTCTTGCCGCTCGACCAATAGCCCGAGTCATTGAGGTGGTGCTCCTCGCCGTAGGTATTCGTATGTCCCCTCAGGGTGATGGCAAGCGTCCTCGGCGTGATGGTAAAGGCCTCGACCTGTCCGCTCTCGTCGTGCCCATATAGCTCAATGATATAGTTCTTCCTTGCAATCTCGGCATCTGCATCGCCGCCCGTGACTGTCCACGAAGCCACCTTTACCTTATAGGTGCCCGCATGGATGACTTCTTCCTCCACAAGGGCGAGGGTGATCTGTACCTTTTCGTCTCCCGCCGGCGTGTCGACGAAGGTGTAGGCGCTGGACTCCGTCTCACTCGGGTTGGTGGAGATGAAGTCGCCCGTTGCGTCTTCACCGTCATATTGCGTGCTTTGCGAAACGGCGACAATCTGCAGCGTCTTGGGCGAAATGGTGAAGGAGCAAGTCGTATTATCCGCGGCAACGAAGTAGTTCCCCGCGTCCTCGCCGGTAAGGCCGGTGATGGTTACGGTGTAGGTGTCGACATTCGTACCAGAGACATTATCCGTGACAAATTCCACCTTGTCGCTGAAGAACTTCTGTCCCGCGCCGTCCCCGGGGGTGACTTGGGGCTCCAACGTGTGAGGATTTGCGTCGTAGGTAAATGTCGTCGTCTCCCCCCAATTGGGCTGAAGTTTATATTGTTCGATATGAATGAAGGGAATGGGAGCGCCCGCCTGTGTCGCAAAGGACAGCTTTCGCGTATCGCCGCTCTCGCCGACAAACCCGATATCCAAAGAATAAGGTGTGCCCACGATGTAGTACCCTGCAGAAGATTGAGAATCCTCAACTCCGCCGACATTGATATGGAACAGGATCTGAATACGATAATTGTCTGTGCCTGTGTTCTTGAAGTTTTGCTCGATGAATCGATTTATGTCGCTTGCGTCGGTATAAGCGACATCCCCCTCGCCTGCCTCGGGCTCCTTGGGCATCTCATAGATCGCCTTGATATATTTTTCGCTGAAGAGCAGCTTGATGAGATCCTCGGAAGTCGGGTCGCCGTGCCCTACCATGCCGTCAAGTGAGATGTCCTGCGCCTCTTCCCCGAGCTTGAGTTTCGCCGTCGTGCCGAAGTGGCCGTACTCATAAGTAAGGCTGAGACCGTCTTTCCATTCGATACGGATATCCGCGCTCGAAATGTGAACATACATGAGCCCGTTAAATTCATGATGGTTGTCTGCGGTGACCGTGACAAAGACGATGAAATCCCCTGCTTGCCTGAATGTTACGCCCTCATTGGATGTCGTTGCGCTTGAAGGGTTCGTATAGGTATATCCACCGCCTACTTGCGTGATCTCGGCGACCCGCTTATAGGTGATGGTCCCAAACGGAACATTCCCTTGATAGATCAGGTCGTTTTTATCTTCTTCGTTCGTCGTATCATCCGTAAGCGCGGCAACAAAGCTGAATGTTTCATCGCCGACGGTCCCATAAGAGGTAGAAAAAGACCAAATGTAGTGGGGCCCGTCACTTGAAAGTGCCTTGACGGCCTCTTCCGACTGATAATCCGCCGAATCGATAAGTCCGAAGATATTCGCGTCCTTATCTGCTGCGATCTCCTTTTTGTGCGATTGATAGTTGCCAAGCGTAATCGTGGCGGGAGTGATCGTATAGACGCCCGCACGATGCTGTTCGTAGAGCGTGCCGTCGGAGCCCGTGCCGGCGCCGCCGTCATAATTCCCCATGTAGACGACGGAATAATTACGCCGCGCCTGCTGCCGCGCAGCAAGGTCTTCTGCGCCCGACTCAATGTAGGCAAACCGCCCCCATATCACGTTTTCGCCCACAGGAGAAGTTGCGGTCGCGCTGGTATTGAGCGTGACAAACGCGGCCTCCTCGGACTTCGCAAAGTCCAAATCGCCGATACGCGCCCATCCTGTGCCTTCGGCCCCATCTAATGCGACCTCCTTCCCATAGACGGCCTCTTGATCTTTCACTTCGATAGCAAGGGGACGAGAGCCGATCGTAAAGCGCAGAGAGAGCGGGTCTAGCGAGAAATTATTTTTCTCGGACCAGCAATAGATGACTTCCTTTTCACCTTCTGCGGTTGTTCTAAGAGTGAAGGTGACGGTGTAGGTATCAGCGTTGGTGGCGACAAAATAACCTGCCATGCCGTCTTCTTCGCCCCAATTTGTGCGGCCATAAGAAGTTGTATAGCCATCTGCGGTGGAGACAAATTTGATGACATCGTCGAGTGCGTTGCTTCCTGCCGTGTAAGCGTCTCCTTCGCGCGTATAGGTCACCTCGGTCCCCTCGACACTTGCAGCGGAGACCGTAAAGGAGGCTATATTCGTCATGTCCTCGGCGCGAAGTCCGAAGATACGAAAGTCTCCGTTATAGATAATGGGGTTATAATAAGAGCCTGCGATCGAGATGAAGCCCTTGGAGGCGACACCGCTTTCTGCGCGCAGAGAATCTACTCCCGCCGAAAGGGTCTGTGTGTAGCGGCCCTCTGCCCCTGCTACGGTCTGCGACAGATTCGCGCCCGTGTAGTTGGTCTTCAGGGTATCGACATTGTTCTCGTCGACGATCGTGGGAGTCTCGACAATGACCTGGGATTCCTTTTCTGCGACGGGGAGATTGAGGTGGATGCAGGCGCGGACGTTCATCATCGTGTTGACGTTCGCCGAGGTGGAATAGCCGTTTCTGTCAAAATTGATGGCCATGGCGGGCGAAGCATGGTAGGCGGAACGCGTCCAATATTCCTTGTCGCCGAAGGTGCGCTGCTCCTTGGTGATGTGCCAAAGGCCCTCATAGTTGATACCGCCGGACGCCCGAGAAGTCTCGCCGAGTTCGGTTGCGCTCGGAAGCCACACATAGTCTTCTTTCCATGCGCCGTTCGTGTCTCCCGAGACGGTCACGCCCCCCGTCGTCCTGGAAGACGTCCAATTGGAATAGTTCGTATCTCCTGTGCTGAACGAGCCCGTATAAAATCCCGTATTCGGAACAGATCCATAGGCTTCGTTACTGCGATTATAAACGCCGTTGATGCTCCCGGAGGCCGTAACGGCGCTCTCCTCCTCCTGCCATGCGATCTGGGAGGGTTTGAAGAGATACTCCGTGAGACTGTTTGCGATTTTCCCCTTCTCCATCGTGAAACGGGCATAGCGGTTGCCTGTCTGCTGCGCTGCCGTCGTCGAAGTCTTCTGCCCCGTGGCGTATTCGCCGCCCGCGTTGAGCGCGACGTTGCGCATGTAGCTCGTGGAGTACATGTTTGCGGGGACCGCGACGTCGGAATAGGTCGCGCTCCTGTAGTCGGCCTGCCAATAGTTCGCGGAAGAATTTTGGTCCGCCTCCAGGAGGGTCAGGGCGATGCCGCTCCCATCCTTGGTTTCGGAAAGATAGACTGCCGTCCAACGGATGCCGCCGAACGTGAGATAGATGGGCTTGCCCTTCGCCTCGCCCTCATTGAAATCCGAGACGCTCTTCGCCGTGCTTCCGAGGAAGGTCTGCACGTCCTCGAATTCGGCTTTCTCGTTTCCCGTCAGAGCGGCATAGAGCTTATGCACCTCGGCGGAGTCGAAGAAGCCCTCATCTCCCGAAATGCGATAGATCTCGCCGATCTCAACCTCGGCGGCGTAGGCAGGTTTATGCCCCGCGAAGATCGCAAGCCCTACCGAGCTCGCCATGAGAAGCGCCAGAGCGAAAACTATGATCCCCTTCGTCTTTGTCTTCATTTTCATAATGTTCTCCTTATTCCGCGTCATTCCGCAATGGCGGAGAGGTTAAATTTCAGCATGCAGTTGGAATAGTTGCCGCCCTCGAGGAAGTAGAACTTCAACGTATGGCGGGTGAGCTCCTCAAAGGTACCGTAGTCACTGCCGTAAGTTGCATTGGTGGTCGCTCCTCCGAAATGGAGATCTTCGCCGCTTCGGCCGGAAGTCCCGCTCATGCGTTGCAATGCGGTTACATTTGCGGGAACAGTGCCCGTCTTCGTCCAGCCCTTGGCCTCGCGCCCGTAGCTTAAGTCGACGCCGAAGCAGTTGGAGAGATAGTCGACACGCCAGACGCCGTTGTAGGCAGCACGGTCGGACTGACTCGAATAGTAAATGATCTCCCCCGTCGTGAAGTTGATATCGCAGGCGATCGAGTTATGGTTTCCTCCGAGGTCGGCGACAAGCACGTCGTCACAGAAGATCCACACGTCGTCGTCCCCCGCGAAGGTGAAGGTCATGTCCTTGCCGTCTACCCGATAGCCCGCGGGCTGCATGAACTCCACTTCCATGGACAATCCGAAGTAGTGGTTGGCGCGGGCACGCACAGTGTCGTAACTCGTTTGGGCGGTCATGGTATTGCCTTGCACAGTGAAGAGAGCGGCGCCGTCTCGGTTGACATAGTTGAGCGGTAAAAACTGCCCCGCGAAACTATTCGTTCGCGAAAGCGCTGTGTCATATAGATTGATGGAATAGGTCGCGGTCGCACCATAACTCGAATAGGAAGCACTATCGTAATAGTCGAAGTCGGCGCCGTCCGCATTTTTTGCGCGCATTTCGGCAAAGTTGACATTGCTGTCATACCAATAGTAGCCCGACATATCCTTAGTGACTGAACCGGTGCCTGAAGTCCCGCCATAGCGGAAGAGCCCCTTCACGTCGGCATAGCCGCGGCGGGCGGTATGGGAATAGGCGTCCGTCGTATTGTCGGGGTTGAAGAGATAGGCGAGAGACTCATTGGCGACCCGTGTGCCGCTCACCCTATTAAAACTGCTTAGATTACTGTTATCATAGCCCGTTGTCTTGAGCCAAGCATATTCGCCGAGCGCAAGACGGGGATAGCCGTCATCCCCCAAGTTATAGTTGACAATGCCGCGGTAGGCCTTTCCATTCCCGTCAAGTCCGACATTGGAAAACGCATGACTACTGTTTTCGGAAGCATTGTTCGTCCAGGCATTCCATGCGCCGTAATCCTGCTGCCCGAAAATGAGGTAGTGGTTGGCATTGATCCCCCATGTCGCATTTTCGCCGCTTTCGTCACCGTATTCGACGGGATTTGCGCTCACCGTGGCGCTATTTGCCCAATAGTCGATGAGGTTGACCGTGCAGTTGGGCGGGCCCTTCAGTAAATTTTCAGGAAGAATATGACCCGTGGGAGCCGAGGGCGCTGCAGCGTAGGCCCCGGTTGCGGGCGCAGCAAAAAACGCCGCCGCCACCAGACAGGCGGCAACGAAAAATACGGCAATCTTACTCACTGCCGCGGCTCTTGTCTGTCTTTGCAAGTTCATGGATAGGGCTTCTCCTTTATGAAACCGACGCGAAAACACGCCGTTTCATGTCAATTGATTTACATCGTGTACTATTTGATTCCGTCTTATACGGTACAATTATAGCACCCCCCCCCCATGAAATGTCAACGATTTGAATCATAAAATATGACATTTTCACCGTAAATTCACCTACAATCGAACAAAAGATGAAAAAAGAAATCCCAAATTTTGGCAAATCAGTCTGAAATTGCATAAATCCGCGCGAAATCGCCACCCGTGGTATAGAAAACGCAGCACGCTTGAGAAGAAGGGATATGTCATAGAGGAAGGGATATGTCATTTCGAACGCAGTGAGAAATCTCAAGCATGAGATTCCTCGTCGCTCCGCTCCTCGGAATGACATATTGGAGCGCTCCTCGGAATGACGTGTAGAAGGATGCGCTCCCTATCGCGTCATTTCGAACGCAGTGAGAAATCTCAAGCATGAGATTCCTCGTCGCTCCGCTCCTCGGAATGACGTATTGGGGCCCTCCTCGGAATGACATATTGGTAAGATTGCGGCGATGTTTCGACTACGCTCAACATGACATAATCAGAATGCTTCTCAGCACGACATATTGGGACGATTCTCAACGTGACATTATCAAGAAGTAAGGCTTCATAGGCGCGAAAAGACCCCCGACCGATCAGGGTCGAGGGTCTTATAAATTTGCAAATTGCCTATCCGATCGCGGACATGGTACCGAGAAGAGAGCTCAGAGCAGCCCCTCTCGGTACGAATGCTTTACGCCTCGGCAGCAGCGGTAATCTTCACACAGACGCACTCAAATGCCTCCGTACTGAGCGCATAGGTGTTGCCGTTTACCGTCGCGGTCTGCGTGAGATCCGCTTCGACATTCGCAGCTTTGATGTCGCCCGCGCCGCTCGCGGTCTCGGTCTTGAGCTTGAAGTGCGGGATATACACGTTGGCAGAAGCCTTGAGGAAGGAGAGGTCCGCCGTCACCGTGTAGGTCTTGGTCGCGGTGTCGATGGTCATCTCGAACTCGGCATTGTTGCCCGCCCAGGTTTCATTCTCCTGGAAGTCGAGCGAGAAGTCTTCCTTCGTGTAGCCGTTCACAGAACCCGTGATGACATAGCAGGGCTTGCCGTCCACGAGCTTGAGCTCGACCTTCGCTATGGAGTACATCATGCCGCCCACGACTTCGATGGTGAGATTGCCCTCAGCGCTCTTGCCCACGGTGTATTGGGAGAGCGCGTCTTCGAAGGTGCCGCCTGCGGAAGTCGTGGTGAGGGTCACGACATTCGTATCTGCCTTCATGGTGATGGTATCGTAGGACCCCGCCGTGACTTTTGCGAGGTTCATGGTAGCGGTGAAGGCGTGCGTCTCTTCGTTGAGTTCGAAGGTGTCGAGCGCATAGTCCGTGCCGCCGAGGGTGATGTCGAAGCTACTCTTGTCATAGCCCTGTGCCGTACCGGTGACGGTGAGGATGACGTCGTCGCCCGTCTTGGCAACGCTCGAATCGGTCACCGCGAAGTCATAGGTCTGCGGAGCGCACTCCACGTCGCTGGTGACGCGCAGGCAGTCGATATTGGCCGTGAAGGAGCCGCTGAAGGAGCTCTGGCTGGTGTCCGTGTAGTCATGAGGGATGAAGGTGAGCTTGATGGCATTGGAGCCCGCCTTGATGTCGATGTTCTCGAAGACGACCTCTTTCCAGTTGAACCAGAGGGTCAGATCGCCCTTCTCCTGATCTTCGGCCACGCCGCCGGGAAGAATGACGGAGTCGGGAATATCATACTTGATGCCGTTGACCGTGAACTCCACGATCTTATTGAACTGGCAGTCGCCCATCTCGATGGGGGTCCAGTTGTTGTCCCGCTTGAGGTAGAGGGAGGCGAGGATAAACGCGATGTCTGCCTTGCCCGCCGTCTTTGCCTCGAACTTAAAGGTAATGCTCTCGCCCGCAAACATGTTGCCGACGTACAGTCCGCCCGATGCGGTCTGCTTGCCATCCTTTACGGCGTCATCGTTGATCTGATAGTTCTCGGCCTCGATGATGCCCGTCTCGGCCTCGATGAAGATACCCGTGCCGAAGGTGAGGTCGATGGTAAAGGTATACCCGCCCACCTTGAGCTCGAACTTTGCATCTTCCGCAGTCAGGGAATCGGTCTTATAGGAGACCCCGCTGTTCTCGTCGGCGACGTTGATCTCGGCAGTCGTATCGTCTGTATAGGTGACGGTGATCTTCATGCCGGTGGGATCGAAGTGCTCGCCCAAGACATATTGCGTCTTCGTGGGCATGGACTTGATCTCGACGCTCTTGACAGGGTTGGATACGGTGATCTTTCTCTCTGCCGTGAAGGTCTTCTCCCCCGCCGTGTAGGTGATGGTGATGACCTTGTCCGCCACGGTCAGGGCGCCGCTGGGAGCATAAGTATACTCCTCTGCCTTGAGCACCGTCGTCGTGCTGTCTTCCCTGACGGCGGAGACCTCCATGCCGGTGGGATCGAACTTCTCGCCGACCACGTAGTTGACCTTATCGGGTGCCTTCGTGATCTTGATGCCCGTGACCGCGGCAGTCTTGCCGCACGCAGCGATCCCAAAGCACAGGAGGGCCGCACAGAGCACGCTGAGAATCCCGATCGTGATCCTCTTTTTCATACTTCCTTCTCCTTATAAAATATATTTCGGAACCGCCCTTCGGGCGTCGTCCCCTCTCCCGCGGTCAAACTGCCTTGTCCGAAAAAGTATACTTTTTTGGACTCAAGAAGATTTGACCTTTCGCCTGAGTTTCTTTGCTCCCAAGCGGTTTTATTATACATCAATCGCAATTATATGTCAACAGATTTTGTGCAAAAAAGTATACTTTTATAGACAAATGTGAAAATCAATAAAACAAAGGGGCATAGCGGCCCCTATATTTTTACGTTTTTTGGGAATTTCGATAAATTTCCACCCTCGGCAGCACGGGATCCCCTCCCGAGCGTCCCGCGGACGACAAAAGAAAATCGGTCTGACGCGCGGTGCAGACCGATCGGAAGATATTCTTGTCGATCCCTATTCGTTCGGCGAATAGGCGAACCAGCGATACTCCGCAGAGACGGGGATGCGGGCGGCATCGAAGGGGCCGCTCCAATCCTCCGCACTGCATTTCCAGATATTCATCATGAGCTGGAAGGGATGGGAGGGAAGCTCCGCCGTCGCGCGGTAGACCGCCGTGCCGTCCACATACCAGGTGATGGCATTTGGCTGCCAGTCAAAGGCGTACTCATGAAAGTCCGCGGAGCTGTCGAAGCCGAGGTCAAGGACAAACTCGTGACCGCCCTTGCCTGCCGTGTAGTAGTTGAACTGCACGACGCCGGGGTCCTTGCCGAGGAACTCGATGTCGATCTCATCCCACACGGGATCGCTTGTGTAGCCGAAGAAGGACGAAATGATCCCCGAGCAGGAGGC
Organism: uncultured Clostridia bacterium; assembly: GCA_947597925.1. Taxonomy (GTDB): domain Bacteria; phylum Bacillota; class Clostridia; order Christensenellales; family Borkfalkiaceae; genus Gallimonas. The sequence continues at coordinate 22,851 of CANQFA010000009.1, forward strand.
GGACTTCATGCAGACGGCATAAAAGCCATATGGGGTGCGATTTTCGGTGCGGTATTCTGCGCCCGCGTAGCCGCTCCCCTCTTTCGAGACTGTCATGCGCATGGCGCCGTCCTCGATCGAAGCGCTCTGCCTTCTCCACGTGCAGTCAAATTGATTGCCGTTGGAGTAGCCGTCCGCCCAATAAAATCCCGCGGGTGCGCCCTCCGAAAACACGGCGATCTTCTCCTCCTCGAGCGCGAGGCGGGAAGGGATGCCCTCTGCCGAAGAATGGGGCGTGAAGGGAAGTTCTGCGGGGGGATCCTCGGGCATGGGGTCCTGGTTTTCTGTCTTAGGCTGCTCGGGCGTGCAGCCGAATGCGATCAGCAGTACGCCGATGGAAAGCAAGATCGCGGTCTTTTTCAGTCCTTTCATATCTCCTCCCAAAAATTTGGGGCGACGGCAATTGCCGCCGCCCCTTTCGGTGCGCTATAGAAGCGTTTGGCGCCTTATTCCGCGTTCTCGACCTTGAGCGAGACGCAGCCCCAGTTGGTCGACTCGTCGTTCCCGTCCACCTTGTTGGAGATGGAGTACTTCTTGCCGCCGACAGTCACACTCTTGCCGTCCTCTGCATGCTCGTTGCTGAGCTTGAGGTCGGTCCACTGGTTGTCGCTATAGGTAGGATCGGAGGGATCCTTTGCGCCGAAGTGTCCCGTGTAGGCTGCACCATCGACAGGCATCGCGGTGACGTCGAACTTGATCTCCCAATTGCCGTTGTCTTCAACGGTGACGGTGCGGGCAAGTTTGTCATACTTCGTCCAAACGCCGCCGCACTGCTGCAGGTCGAAGTGGTTGGCCTTGAGGTAAGCCTCAAGCGCAGCCTTTTCGACACCCGTTGCGGTCCCTTTGAGCACGAAGTAGACCGTTTCACCCTCTGCTACGAGGTCGACATCGGTCGTGGTGATGACTGCATCTTCGGGAAGCTGGGTGGGATCGACGATGTTCGCGAACGTGAAGCTGGAGACGGTGATGTTACCCTTGCGCTCCTCTCTGATCTCGCCCCAGCTGGATTCGGCATTGCCGTACCACTGCGTGTTGCAGTAGAGGCCGATCTCGACGGGTGCGCCGTGGAGCTTGGTGCCGTAGGTGAGGTAGATGGTCGCGGTCGCGCCGCCGGCTACCGTGATGACGGTGCCGCCCCACTGTGCATCAAAGGAGAGGACGCCGCCGATGGCGATGCCCGCATTGAGCACGCAGTCCTTGAGCGTCTCATTGCCGTTGGGATCGATGGTCTTGGTGGTGCCGTTCAGATCGAAGCGGATGGCGACCTCGTTCGTACCATTGTTCTTGACGGTGACGGCGAAGGTATTGTTCGCTGCGGTCATCGTGGAATCGAGCGCGATCTTGAAGTACTCATAGGTAGAGGTCTTGGTCGTGTACTCGATGTCATAGGACTTCTTGTCTTCGCTTGCCTTGACGTCGTAGGTACCCTTGTCCTCGCCGACCTGCTCCTGATCCTTGTGCTCGTCATCATTGATGATCTCCACTGCGATGGGCTGTGCGTCGCCGAGGTCGGGTGCTTCGACCTGAGGGACATACCCTTCGAGCTTGGAAGGATCGTCCTCAAACTTCTCTTCGGCCTCGCCGAGATCCTTATACTGGAGGTCGTAGATGGAGAGGGTGACTCTGCCTTCGAGGTTGCCGAGAAGCATGTGGATCGCGGCCTCGACTTCGTCATAGATGCCGTTTGCATACTTCTTGCCCGAGTCGCCGTGACGGAACTGCACGGTGAGTTCATTGACTTCGCCCGCTACGAGCGTCCTGCCGCCCTCATTGTCGTGCGCGTTGCCGTCGCCCGTGTAGTAGTTGAGGAAGACGAGACCGCCGACATTGGTCTCGACCTTGCACTTGAGCTCGTACATGTGGTTCTGCTCGAGCTTGCCTTCGGTGACCGCACTGCTGCGGTAGATGAGCTGGATGGCCGCCTCGTTCACGCCGGGATTTTCCATCTCGAAGGAGATCGTCATCTTGTTGGCGCCGATGTACTGATAGCCCTCTGCCGCGGTCTTGCCGGTCTCGTAGTCTTCGGTGTAGGCTTCGTAGACAGTGGAATTCGTCCAGTTCCAACCCTGGTCGTTCCAGAAGTGCCACGTATTGGGATCGCCCTTGTTCTCTTCGCCGTTCTTGACTTCCTTGTAGGAAGCGGGCTTATTGGCCCACTGCACGGTGACATCGCAGACAGCGGACTGGTTGCCTGCCTTGCGCTTTGCGGTGATCTTGGCCTGGCCCTCGGCATATGCCGTGAGGGCGCCGCCGTCCACAGCGACGATATCGGGAGCCGAAGAGGTCCATTCGATCTCATCGGTCTGCTCCGCGCCATCCTTCATGACCTTGGCGGTGAGGGTCGCGGTGGAGCCCTTTTCCATGGTCAAGGTGGTCTGGGAGATCGTGACGCTGAGCTCGTAGACGTTTACGATGCAGGTCGCGGTGAAGTCGCCGTATTTCGCGGTGATCGTCGCGGTACCGGCGCCCTTCGCGGTGACGATGCCCCTTACGACGGTGGCGACGGCATCATTGCTCGTCTCCCAGGTGAGGCCTTCGGTCGATGCCGAGAGCTCTTCGGTCTTTTCATCATCATAGGTCGCCGTGACGGTCAGGCGCGACGTATCGGAGGTCGCGAGGGTGACCTCGGTCTCGCTGAGCGCAATGGCCTTGATGACGGGATCGGTCGAATTTTCGGGGGTGCAGGCGGCGAACGAAAGGAGCAGCACGGCCGCGAGCATGCACGTCAAAATCGACATCCAAGTCTTTTTGAGTTTCATAGTATTCCTCCTACAAAAATTTTCATGATTGAGATGTCTTCCCCTCTTCTTCCCGCCCCCGCACGCCGAATTGCGATATTGGGGGCGGAAATTCAGGGAGGTTGGGAACTTATTCCTGTGCCTTCTTGCGGCCTCTCAGGATGGCCTTCGTGAGGAAGACGCCCATGGTGACGACCGCTGCCGCGAGCACGACTTCGACGATCACGACGTACCAGACCCACGTGAGGTTATAGGAAGCGCCCTCGCCGAGGTCGACGTTGTCCGCCGCATTGGGATCGAACGCGGTCTCGGTATTGATGGTGTCGACGATGGTCCAGAGGACGTCGTGCGCCACTTTTTCGGATACCTTATAGGCCGTGTCGTTGCGGATGATGTCGAAGGTATTGCCGATACCATTGGACAGCCAGATGTCATTGCCTGCCCAGATGCCCCTGTATGCGGGCATGTAGGTATCCGTGGAGTTGACCCAGTCGGTGACGAGGGTGCCGTGGAAGCCCCACTCGCCGCGGATGAGCTCGGTGCACAGACCGTAGTTTGCGCCCGACCAGACTCTGCCGAGACGGTTCATGCTCGTCATGAGCGCATTGCCGCCGCCCTCTTTGATCATGATCTCGAAGGGCTTGAGGTAGACCTCACGGAGGGTCTGCTCGGTGAGGAAGGTGAAGAGACCTTCGCGGACGAACTCACTGTCGTTGACGACGAAGTGCTTGACATAGGAGTAGACGCCCATGTCCTTTGCGCCGCTGACGGTGCCTGCGCAGATCTTGCCTGCAAGCACGCCGTCTTCGGAGTAGTACTCACCGTTTCTTCCGCCGAAGGGATTGCGGTGGGTATTTGCACCGGGCGCATACCAGCCGCGGAGACCTTCCATAGACTGACGCTCTCTGCCCACGCTCATACCGAAGGCATAGGCGAGGTCGACATTCCACGTTTGGGCAAGCATGGTCTCGCTGGGATATGCCATGAACTCGCAGGTGCCGCCGCCCGTGACGCGGGTATTGAAACCGAGAGGCCCGTCGAGGTCGACATAGCTTGCCTTCTTGATGCTGTCAATGGCAGCCGTCTTGAAGTAGCCGTCGCTCACGAGGGTGTAGAGCTCGGCGTCCGTGATGTTGTCGATGAGCTGGGTCCAGATCTCATCGTCGTAGTCCTTGGTACCGAGGACGTCTTCGAGGGTGAGCCCGTTCTTCGTGGCGTTGCGCTTGGCGTTGTCCCCCGTGTAGCCCGCATAGGCGAGCTGCTCTTCGGTGGGCGTGCGCTGCTCGGAGATCGCCTTCGCCTCGGCGGTCTTATTTCTCGCCTTGGTGATGCGCTGAGGATAGGTGCCCGCAAAGTCCGCTCTGGAGAGATACTTGACGGGGGTCTCCTCGTGGCTGCCGTCGAGGTCGGCCTGGTCGATGGTCTGATCGTTGCCCTTGCCGTCCTTGTTGGTGAAGCGGTTCTCGACCGTTGCGCCCGTCTTCTCATCGGTATCGTAGTTGATCTTCCGGGAGAGGGTGTAGGTGATCACAGCTTCCTTTACGGCGGCGGGAGAGCCATTGAACTGCGTGTCGCCCATGTTGCCGAGCTCGTGGGAGTTCTTCATGAGCTGAAGGCGGTATTCGCCCTCGTCGAGCTCATACCCGGTGTGGCCGTTTTCGTTGGCGTCATAGCAGTCATAAGATGCCATGCTCTGCGCGGAGACCTCGAGGGTGACGATGTCGGTAGCACCCGGCTTGATGACGCCCGTCTTCGCAAAGTCGGCGAGGACGACTTCCGCCTTCTCCACGCCGCCCTTGATATAAGGTGCGTGATAGTAGAGTTCCACGACGTCGGAGCCCGCAAAGGCATTGGGATCGTCGGGGTCTGCATTGTTCTTGACTTCGACGGTGATCGAGATCTTGTCGTCTTTGCCGAGTTCGCCCGAGAGCTTTCTCTCTCCGTTGACCTTGACATCGGTAATGATCCACGTGAAGTCGGTGTAGGAGAGGCCGTAGCCGAAGGGATACTGCACGACGCCGTCGTAGCCCGCGCCGTAGTCATTGGAGACGTTATTCCAATAGCCCTCTGCGTCGGCGGTCTCAAACCACTTGTAGCCGACATAGATGCCCTCGGAATAGTCCACATATCCGCGATAGCCGAAGCCGTCGTCCTTTGCGTAGATCGTCGCGGCGCCGTCTTCATTCTTGCCCTTGTTGCCCTGATTGACTGCCGAGGGGGTGGTCCCCACGATGTCATAGGCATAGGTGTCCGCCGTTCTCCCGGAAGGAGAGACCTTCACGGTCTCCGTCTTCACGGTGCCGTCGGCATTCTTCTCATAGATGGCCGTGCCGTCTTCATTGTAGGTGGGATTGCCGTTTTCGTCGCGTACGGGGATGGGCTCCTCTTTATAGCCGCGGAGCACATCGACGACGCCGCGCACGCCCGTAAGCCCCGTGATGCCCACGAGAAGGGCTGCATCGATCTCGGGATCTTCGATGAATCCCGTCTCCATGGTGTTCGCCGTATTGAGGATGACGATGACCTTGCTGCAGAGCATGTTGGCGGCCTCGATCATCTCCTCTTCCTCGGTGGAGAGCTGGAGATAGTGGCGGTCGGTGACCGTCTTCTTCGAATTGGAACCGGGCGTGGTCTGCTTGACCTGCTGCATCTCGAGGTCCTTGGACTCACTGCCCGTCCTGCCGATGACGACGAGGCCGACATCGGAGAAGTTCGCGATGCTCTCCGCAAGCCCGAGATACTGGTCCTTGCTCGGTTCGCGGAGCACGAAGATCTCCTCGGAACCGAAGCTGACGCCTCCTCTGTACTCCACGTCATCCTGAGGGCCGTAGACCCTGCTGTGTCCCGTGTAGTACTCCTTATAGAGGTTATACAGGTCCTGATTATACTCGATGTTCGCCTCGGTGAGCGCGTCGAAGAACTTGACCTTCTGCAAGCTCGTATTGGAATAGCCCGAACCGAATGCAAGCGTCATCCAGTCATAGGCCGCCCAACCGAACACATTGACCTTCTTGATCTCCTCGGAACTGAGGGGAAGCGCGGGAACTCCCTTGCTGTCCTTTTCGTTCTTCAGAAGAACGGTCCCCTCCTCCACGATGTCTTCACAGAGCGCATCGCCGTCCGCGAGTGCGGAGGCATCTGCCTTCTGTGCACGGCCGTAGAGGAACAAACTGATGTCTTCCCAGAACATGGTGGAGGCGATGATGAGCGCAAGCATGATCGCAACGACGACGACAATGCTCGGCGTGAAGACCGCGACCGCCTTCTTGGCAGACATAGCTTTCTTTGCCATAAAACTCCCTCCTGTACTTGATTCACCGCAAATGTGTAAAGTACGCACGCGCGATGTGAATTTATTATAAAATGAAAACGCACCTCGTTCAAGGTGCGTTTCATAAACTGTAAGCTGATTTCACGAATTGTCATCCGCCGCGGACGTCCCCCGCGCAAACAATATATTTAAGTGAAAGATTTCGCGGGTGACCGAAGTCGTGAGCTCGCCGCCGTATTTTTTCACGATCATGGCGATGGAGCGCATGCCGAATCCATGGACGGTCTTGTCCTCCTTGGTGGTGACGGGCAGGCCGTCCTTAAAGGAGAGTTTGCCGCAGAAGTAGTTCTCCTCCTGCACGAGGACGAGCCCGTCCTTCCCCTTTACGACGAGGTTGATGACCCGCTTCTCCCGCTCCTTGAGCTGCTTGACCGCCTCGAGGGCATTGTCGATGAGGTTCCCGAAGAGGCAATAGAGGTCGCCGCCCTCGATGAAGCCGAGTTTCTCGCCGTCGATCATACAGGAGAGCGTGATGCCGTTTTGTTCGCAGTACAGGCTCTTTTCGGTGATGAGGGTATCGAGAAGGCGGTTACCCGTCTCGGCCGTGCAGTCATAGATGGAGATGCTGTCCCTCAGTTCGCGAAAAGCCTCCTCGGAAGTACCCCCCCCCTGCACCATCAGCGCATCGAGCTTGTACTTGATGTCATGGCACTTGACGTTGATCATGTCGATGGTATCGCGGGAGATGCGGTATTGCCGTTCGCTCTGGCTGATGGCATACTTGAGATATTCGACCTCCTGCAGCAGTTCGTTCTCCACGACCGCCTTGGAGGCGAAGAGCAATGCGATCGTGCAACAGATGACCGAGAAGGCATTTCCCGTCTGCCGCAGGATGAAGAAGGTGGTGCCCGCAAAGCGGTTCTCGCGGTCGATGCTCAGCTTCGCGAAGTAGAGGTCCTCCACCGAACAGAGGAAGATGGTGACGGCGAGGATGAAGAGCGCGAGGAGGGCGATGCGGTAGTCGAAGGCGCGGCTCTGCACCTTTTTCGAGAGATTGCGGATGAAGAAGAACCACATGAGCACGGCGCAGATCGCAAAGACGGTGTAGTACATCAGGCGGTAAAAGAGGTCGAAATTCGCACCCCATCCATCATAAAGGCGGAAATATTCGCCCGTCGTCCAGACGATGAGCCAGAGCTTGTAGGTGAGATTTTGCACGGCATATGCCATGCTGCAGCAGAAGAATACGGTGAGGAACTTCTCCTCGAAACAGCGGGAGGCGAGGACGGTGAAGAGGGCAAAGAGAAAGAGATAGACCGCCATGCGTCCCCACAGCGTGCTCCCGAATGCGGAATAGAACCACGCCACCGGGATGCCTGCGGCAAAGAGGATCGCAAAGCTCACGGCGGCGCGGATGAAGAACCCCTTCCGCCAATCGAGCTTGTGCAGGCACATCACCGCAAACACGGAATATTCGGCGAGAAACTCCACGATGACGATGGCATACAGGTAAAAGACCTGCTGCAGTCCGTTCATTGTCCTTCCTCCAGTCCCGCGTACCAGTTGGCGAGTTCGGTCATGAAGGTCTTCTTGCGCGGACGGCTGATCACGAGGGACTCCGAGCCGAGGAGGACGGTGTAGCCCTTGATGCCCGTGATGAAGCGGGGATTGACGAGATAGCCCTGATTGCAGCGCAAAAAGCCGAACTTCTTGAGTTCCGCCTCGACCTGCGTGAGGACGCCCGTGCGCTCACAGATGCCGTCTACCATGTGGTAGTACAGCCTGTGCTTGACCGTCTCCACATACATGAGCTTGTCCGTGGAGATCCTGCACGGTCCCTCCGCCGTATTCAGCGTGAAGTCCTGCCTCTCGTTCATGACATAGATATCGAGCGCCTTGCGGAATTTCAGGGCGAAATCGTAGTACTGCACGGGCTTGAGGATATAGGCCACCGCGTCCACTTCGTACCCCTTCTGCGCAAATTGCACGAGATTGGTGATGAAGATGATGGAAACCGTCCTGTCGAGCTTGCGTAGCTCCTCCGAGGCCGTGATGCCGTCGCGGACGGGCATCTGGATGTCCATGAGCACCACGGCATAGCGGGCGCGGTACTCCTCGAGGAAGCGGGCGCCGTCGCGGAAGCGCTCCACATGGAACTCCTGTCCCGTCTCCGCGGAAAAACGGCGGATATACTCCGTCAGCACGTCCGCCGCGCCGTCTTCATCCTCTACAATGGCGATATTTCTCATGCCTTCCCTCCGTCTTCCGACTGCATTATACTCCGCCAAAGCGGGGCATGATCCGGTTTATCCTTCTTTTGAAGGGCCGCCCAGAACTTTCTCGAGGAGGTCGAGCATGGCCGCCGCGTCGATGGGCTTGGCGAGGTGTTCATTCATCCCCGCCTCAAAGGCCGCCGCCTTGTCCTCCTCGAAGGCATTTGCCGTCATGGCGATGATGGGGACGGAGGCGAGCTCCCTGTCCTCGAGGGCGCGGATGCGCCTGGTCGCCTCGTAGCCGTTCATGATGGGCATCTGGACGTCCATCAGGATAAGATCGTAGTACCCATGTCCGGCCTCCTCCACCATCTCGCACGCCATCTTGCCGTTTTCGGCGCATTCAACGAGGAAGTCCGCCTCGGTGAGGAGCTCCTTTGCGATCTCACGGTTGAGCTCGTTGTCCTCGACGAGGAGGATGCGTTTGCCGCGGAAGGAGCGTTCCTTGGGTGCGGGCGCCTCCTTCGGCGAGGCCTTGCCGAGGCTCTTCTCGAGGGCGCGGTGCAGGTCGGAGGCAAAGAGCGGCTTGCTGATGAATCCCGTCACGCCTGCGTCGCGCGCGTCCTGCTCGATATCCGCCCAATCATACGCCGACATGAGGATGATGGGCGAGTCGTCGCCGATGATGGCGCGGATCTGTCTGACCGTGGAGATGCCATCCATGTCCGGCATAGACCAGTCGATAATGAACACTTCGAAGGGTTGTTCCATCTCGATGGCCTCCGCCGTGCGGACGACTGCCTCCCTTCCCGTGACCGTCCATTCGGCGTGCATGCCGATGAGGCGGAGCATCTTTGCGACACTTCTGCAGGAGACGAGGTCGTCGTCCACGACGAGGGCATTGAAGCCCTGCAATTCGGCGAGGGAAAATTGCTCCGCGCTGCCCTCCGCAAACTGCAGCTCGAGGGTGACGGTAAACTCCGTCCCCTTGCCCTGCTCGCTCTGCACCTCGATCTTGCCGCCCATGATGTCCACAATGTTCTTTGTGATCGCCATGCCGAGACCGGTGCCCTGAATGCCGCTCACGGTGGAGTTGCGTTCGCGCGTGAAGGGCTCGAAGACGGTCTCCAAAAACTCGGGGCTCATGCCGATGCCCGTATCGCTCACGCTGAACTCATAGATGCCGTACCCCTCTTTTTCGGAGGGCTTCTGCGTGATTTTGATGGACACCGTCCCTCCGCTTCCCGTAAACTTGATGGCATTTGAGGTGAGGTTGAGCATGATCTGGTTGAGGCGGAGCTTGTCGCAGTAGACCTCCTCGTTTACGACGTCGACGGTGTCGATAAAGAGCTCGAGGCGCTTGGCATGGATGTCCGTCTGGATGATGTTTCTCAGACCCTGCAGGATGTCGGCGAGATTTTCGGGGCGGCTCTCGATGTGCACCTTTCCCGACTCGATGCGGCTCATGTCGAGCACGTCGTTGATGAGGGAGAGCAGGTGATTGGAGGCCTGCGAGATCTTCTCGAGATAGTCGAGGGCGCGCTCGCGGTTGTCGAGATGGGCCGTCGCAAGCGCCGTGAAGCCGATAATGGCATTCATGGGCGTACGGATATCGTGGGACATATTGTTGAGGAAGGTCGTCTTGGAGCGGTTGGCGGCATCGGCGGCGTGCAGGGCGGCGGAGAGCTCCTCCGTCTGTGCGCGGAACTTTTCGGTCACCTCGTCCACCTTTTCCCGCAGCTTGCGCTGGTTGAGCGTCCTGACGACGAGCAGCACGATGACGAACAGGAAGAGGAAGACCGCCGTGATGATGAAGGCGATATAGATGGGGTTGCGGCGCAGGAAGGTGAGGAGCCCGCCCGTCTGCGAGGGGCGGAAGGCGGTGACCTCGGCGGTCACGATGGCATTGATCGTCCCCCTGTCGAGTCCGAGACATTTATTCAGGAGGGAGAGGAGGAGATGGTGTCCCGCGCGCGAACTGTTGACGCCGAAGGTATAGACCGAGGACGCCTCGCCGATGAGTTCGGAGAGGAGCTCTCCCCTCTCGTCCGTCCAGGTGTACCGCTCGGCGACATAGGAGAGGGTGATGGTGGCGTCGCACTCCCCGCGCTTGACCGCCTCGATGGTGGCGTCGAGGGTCTCGAATTCTGTGACGGGGGTCACGCCCTCGCCCACATAGCGGTCGAGATAGCCCGAGTAGGAGCCCTCCGCATACTTGAGGACGGCAATTGTCTTGGGATTGCCCTTTAAGTCTCTCCGCTTGAGCATGGTATGGGTCGTCGTGTAATAGGGGTCGGAGATCTTATATCCGCTCTCTTCGGCGAGACAGAGGTCGTCGCTGAAGTCGAGCACGATGTCCGCCGCCCCGGACCTGCGGAGCTCGGAGTACTCCTTGCGGCTCTTGACGGACACATATTCGTAGGGAAGGTCCACCGTCTCCGTCATCTTCGCAAAGAGTGCGGGGAAGATGCCCTTTGCGGTCCCGCCCTCGAAGTAGGAATAGGGCGCTCTGTCGGGGTTTATGAGCACCTTGAGCTTGGTGCCGTCTGCATTCAGAGCGTCGAGATAGTCGCGCTCCTCGGAGCTGACGACGATATTTCCGCTCTCGTCGGTAGCATAGTACTTATTGTGCAGTACGTCGCGCCAATCGCTCTCGTGGAGGTCCATCTCGCTGAGGGCGGCATCGATCTCGTCCATGAGGTCGCGCCTGTCCTTATTGACGCAAATGTAGAAGGGCTGGGGCGAGAGGGACTCGATGAGCCATTCGTCCTGCATGGCGCGCAGGCTCCCCGAGACGATCCCGTCTACCTGACCGTTCTCGAGGGCGCGGGTGAGCTCTTCATCCGTCTCAAACATGACGGGCGTATAGGTAAACTTCTCCGCGGCGAACTCCGCGAAGATCTCGTTTTTGGAGTTGCCCTCGAGCATGGCGATCCGAAGGCCGTCGTAGGTCGCATAGTTCCCCTTCGAGACTGCGGTATTGCCCGCCTTCACCGTGAAGATGGTGGAGTTCGTGCCGATGTCCTTTTCCGAAAAGAGGAACTTCTCCTCGCGATCGGCCGTCTTTGAGACGGAGGTCACGATGTCGAGCTCTCCCCTCTCGAGCTTTTCGAGGCAGTCGGAATAGAAGCTGTCATGATATAAGTACTTGTAGCTCCAGTCGGTATGCCGCGCGATGAGCTGCAGGACTTCATAGCCATAGCCGCTGCGCCGCCCCGCAGAGTCCTCGATATGATACCCCGGGAAGGAGAAGAACCCCACCCTGATCTCCTTGGCCTCCGCCGAGACCGCCGTCATGCCGGGAAGAAGGGCGGCGACCATCAGAAGCGCCGTCAGAAGGATCGCGGGCAAACTCTTTGTTCTCTTCATAAAAACCTCTTTTCGCCGATTTTTCGTGTCTGTACGGAGTCATTATAACAGAAAAAACGGGGGCTGTCAACCCTCAAAGCAGCTCTTCGGCGGGCCCTTTTGCAGAAAAATGAAGGCGGCGGGGACTTCCCCGCCGCAACGTTCATGACTTTTTAGTGTTATCATATTACTGAACATTTCGGAGCACAAGGCCCTTCTCCCCGAGGAACTCCTCTATCGTCTCGTCCTCCTTGATGGCCTCCAAGAGTTTCTCTCTCTTCTCGGGCGCCCACGGGCGGAAGGACGAAAGGATCTGCTCGAGGTACCTCCTGAGGAGGTCGCGCAGTTCTATGGACACTCCGCGCAACTCACCGTCCGCCCCGGAGATGTCCGAAAAGAGGTACGCAAAGGAAAATCCGCCGCTCTCTTCCGCTTCGCTGTGGAAGCATTTGTAGCTTCGGAGAAAGGCATTGGGGTCGCTTAGTTCGAGGAGGAGCTCCCCATACACGGGGCCGCCCTCCCTCTCGCCGAATCCCCACGGGACGGAGACGGGCGCGCCGCTTCTCTTGACCCAGTAGAGGTTGACCGTCTGCGGATTGGGTTTGAGGCGTTTGAATAGCTTATAGACAGCTCTTCCGCTCACCGCTGCGCCCATGGGCGGCACGGAGACGGCCTCGAGAACGTCGACGTCGTCGACCGAGACCGAGACATACAGATCGTAGCCTCCCTGCACATCGATCCGCACGGCCGAGGGACGGAGAATTTTCTCCTCGAAGAGCCCCCACGCCGCCGAAGTCCGCGCGACGAGAAATTTTTTCTGATAGGTTGGTTTTATCGTGATCTCTTTGGGCATGGTTACCTCCTTTCGGGCGATGTCCATCTCTCGACCGCCCTCATGATCTCCTTTGTTTCTGTTCTCCGCTCCGATATGACAAAGTTGTCCAATGCCGCCGAGAGGGCGAGATAGCAGCGCTTCTCGGCCTCCATGTCCGCGCTCGGGAGAAACCTCGCGCGGAGCTTTTCGGCGGCTTCCATGACCTTGCACCGCTTTTCGCGAGGAAGCCCTTCGGCGATCTCTTCCATGCGCTCCGCCGCGGCGCTTCGCATGTTCTGCTGGGCTTGCCCTTTCGGGACCTTCTCGTCATAGACGCCCGCCGCGCACAGTCTGACCTCCGAGAGGAGGCCCTTCAGCATCTCCACCATCTCCCCTTCGGAGGCCTCACGGAGGAAGATGCCGAGTGCGTCCCTGTCCCGCGAGGAAAGCACCGCGGGAACCTTTTCTTCAGGGAGTTTCGTCCCCTTGGGCTCCTCTCTGAGGAGGGATAGATACTTCCCGCAGTTCTCAAAGAGCTCGCCCGCAAGGCTTGCTTCGAGCTTTTGGAGGAGCTCGGTCTTCTTGAATTTCTTCGCCATGCCGCTACCCTCCCCTCTGTCAGGCGCGCTCTTCCCAGATGACGGGTTCCTTCCCGTCCTCGCTCCAGTGCCAGTACTTTACGTCCTCTTCCGATGTAGGCTCCGAAGCGGAGTAGTAGTACCGCTCCGCCGCTATGAGGCAGGTATTTCCCGACAAGCCGAAATCGATCTCCGTCCACTGCGAAAAAGTGCCTCCGTAGAAGACACGGCCGATAGAACCGCAATCGGAGAATGCGGATGCGGCGACCGAAGTCACACCGACGGGAAGGACGAGATACTCAATTGTATAATCGGATGAATTGTAACGATCGATCGCGCTGACGCGCTTGCCCGCATATTCCTCGGGGATGACGATCCCATCGCCGCCGTAGTCCCGCATGAGGAAGTGCAGCTCTCCCTCTTCGACGGCATATACATACTGTCCGTCAAAGACCGCGTCGCCGTAAAAGGTATGACGCATCAACGAGATGATGCCGAAACTCATGGACATGCAGCCGATTGCGACGGCGAGGCAGGCGGCAACCACGCGGTACACGGGCACATAGAGGACGAAGAGCCCATAGAAGAAGGCCACAAGGAGAAGGAGGCCGCTTGCCAGATAGAGAAAGATGGGCAGGATCCCAAGCACTTCGGCGCCATGGAATATGCTTGCCACCATAGAGCAGATTGCAGCCCCATACAGCGAAGCGTAAATCGCTAACGTTGTGACCCCAGAATTGATCCGTTCGTTGTAGTCCCATTCTATAGCTAAACCTATTATGAGTGCAACCAGCCCGGCCAGGCCCAAGGCCCAGAATATGATGTAGGCAATGCCCTGCGCGCTGCCGAGGTTGAGATAGGAGCATCCCGTAAAGAAGAGGGAGGCGGTCACGACAAAGCAGAGGAGCAGGCAGAGGACAACGGGCCAGAAATATTTCCGATGGGCAAAGCAGCTATACCCCTCTTGATCCCCGATGGACCGCTCGGGCAGTTCTATGGGCTGCCGCGGCTCCCGATCCTCCTCTATCGCAATCAGGTGTTCCAACATATTTAAGTTTCCTACGCGGAGATGCACTCCGGGATCTCCCCGCTTGGCGGCTTCGCAGTACCACTTCCATGCCTTTCCCCAATTTTTGCGGACGCCGATGCCGTTTTCATAGCAGAGACCGAGCTGATATTGCGCCGCCGCATTGCCCTGCCGCGCGGCGGTCCGATACCACTTCACCGCCCTTCGCGCATTTTTCGGCACGCCAATCCCTTCTTCGTAGCGACGGCCGAGCGCGCGGCATGCGGTGGTATTTCCGCCCAGAGCGGCCTTTCGGTACCACTTTGCCGCTTCGGCGTCATCTTGTTCGACGCCCCATCCATTGCCATAGCAACAAGCGAGATTGCACTGTGCGGAGGCATAGCCCTTGCGTGCGGCGGAAGTATACAGGCGGAAGGCCTCGGCTTCGTCTTTTTCGACCCCCCATCCGTTGGAATAGCAGAGCGCAAGGTCGTATTCTCCCACGGGATCCCCCTGCTCTGCCGCCTTGCGGAACCACTTGATCGCCTCCGTGTAGTCCTGCGGCACGCCCTGTCCGTGCGAATAGCGATAGCCGAGGTCGATCTGTGCGGAGACATTCCCCCGCTCGGCGCGGCGGCGCAGCTTGTCTACCTCGCGGAGCTCCTCGTCTGTCGCCTTTTGTCCACCCGAAGCGCCCTTCTGCGCGCGCTTTGCCTCTTCGAGTTCCCTTGTAAGGCGGGCATTTTCCCTGGCCAATTCCTCCTCGCGCCGCCCGTACTCCTCGCTGAGCTTTGCCTTCTCCGCCTCTTCGCGCTGAAGTTCGGCATTTAAGTACTCGTGCGCGTCCATGAGCGGACTGTTGCAGATGGGACAGTAGTTAAAATTTTGCCCGTATTGATAGTTGGGCTTCCCCGCTTCCTTGCACCGCGGGCAGATCTTCTTGTCCACCCGCAAAAAGCCCTTGGCCTTCCCCACGCGGTTTCTGATCGTCGCGGCGAGGTCCTCCGTGCTCCCCTTCGAGCGGTCGAAGTCCTGATATCCCTCGCGCATCCCGCCGGGGAGCTCTATGGGCTGTCCGTTGTAGGCGATGACGATCTGCCCGAGGTCGCGCCCTCTGCGCTGCAGAAAGTGGCAGAAGCGGGTATATTCGTTCTTGACCCACGGCGTCTGCAGATAGCGCTCGTCGCTGCAGACGAGGAGCATGCAGTGCGCCCGCGAGAGGGCATACAGGATGAGCGCCTCGTACTTGAGGGCGTCCTTTTTCATCTCCTCGCCCAAATCTCTTTCCGAGAAGAAGGTCCTGACGCCCTGCCTTTCGAGAAGGTCATAGAGGCCGCTTTGCCTGAGCCAGCGCACGTCCTCCGTCTCCGTCCTGTCCTCTTCGCTCACCTTGACGCAGACAAAGCAGTCGTAGTCAAGGCCGCTGTCCTGAAATTCGCGGAAATAGGAGAGGATACTCTCCACCTCCTGTGCGAGGGCCTCCATCTCCTCCTTCTGCTTGGGGTCGGCGCATTGGACGGCCCTCTTGAAATAGGGATCTTGCGAAAGGTCCGTGCTGTAGTCATAGCAGACGGGTCTCAGGCAATTGTCCCGATAGTCCCAGATGAGCTGGATCTGACGCATGGCAAGTGCGAGACCGAAGCGCGTCTCCGCCGTCCCGCCGTCCTGCGCGGCCGCCTTCATAAAGAACTCCCGCGCGGTCTCGAAATGGCCGCTCTCGATACACGACCACGCCACTTTGGCATAGTCCAATTCGTCCTTGAGCGTGCGGAACTGCGAGAGCGTGGTGAGGACTTCTCCGTATACCGAACCCGCCTCGTGCGCCGTCTGGGCACGCACCGCCTCGACGCTCTCTTTCAGGCTCTTTCCATCGGCACGCAGCCCGTCGAGGCGCGCAAAGAGCTCTCCGAGCATGGCGTCGAAGTGCCCCGTGAGACAGGAAAGATTGTCGCGGACTGCCTCGATGATGCGCTCTTCCGATGCGACCTGCCCCTCGGAAATCCTGCAGAGACGGGCCATGAGGACATTTTCTGCCATGGAGGAGAGCATGCCGGAGAGCTCCCTCGTCACGCGCGCACCGCTCTCCTCGATCGCCTCGGTGAAGCGCGCGATGAGGAGCGCGGAGAGACTCTCGAGCGCGCTCTCCACGGCCTTCTCGTCCAGTCCGAAATTGTTGATGACTTTGCTCTTATCGATATTTTTGCTCTTGTCGATAAAGGTGCCGTAGGCGGTCTTCCCGCCCTGAACCGTGGTACTCATCTTGTCCTATCCCTCTCCGAAGTCTCGGACGGTGCATTCGTGACATAGTGATTGACTGTCGTGCTGTTGTCGATATTTCTGCTCTTGTCGACGAAGGTCCCATGCGATACCTTGCTGTTGACATAGGTCGCGCCGTGCTCCGTTTCGAAGCGCTCTGCGCCCTTCTCCCCCTCGCTCAGCGCGGCGGCCGCCTCCGCTTCGAACTCTCTGCGGGAGCGCATGTCCATGATGCGCTCGGTCACGAAGGCAAGCACATCGACCGAGAAGCCGACGGCGCCCACGACGCCGCTTATTTTCCCGCCGCCCGCGACGACACCGAAGGTCTCGAGGACGGTGAGAACGGTCGCGGCGATCGCCACGATGCCGATCGTGATGAAGAAGATATAGAAAAATATCTGCTTTTTGTCAGACGGGCGGCGCCTGTACCAGTCCGCGCGGACGGCATTGATCCTCGACTCGGAGGAGCTCCCTTGCGAGAAATCCCGTACCCATGTCCGAAGGTCACTGCAAATATTGCGCATCAGCGTCTCGATTTCCGCAAGACCCTGCTTCGACGTGCTCCGATCTCTTAAGTAGATCTCGAAGTCCTTCGGGAAGTTTGCGATGCTCGCGGGCAGCACGCCGTTCCGATAGCGGATCTCCGTGTTGTCGGGCATAAACCAGAGAAGGTCGGAGATCTGCGGATAGTACTTCTCATAGATCTCCGCCGTATGGACATCATCCCGAAAGATGCCCCCGTCAAACGCTTCAAAAAGTTCTCTCTTTGTCATCTGTTCCCTCCGATGTTCGAAAAGTCAGTCCAGCCGCATGGGTGCGGGTCTGTCGGGGATGGCTTCCTCTGCCGCGCGGATGATGCTCTCCACGTCCTGCGGGGAGGGCATGGTGCTTGCCCGCGCTTCGTCCTTGGCCTCGGGAAGCCCCTTGAAGCGCCGCACATTTCTCTCGTGGTCGTCGAGCTCGGTGAGCCCCTCGCTCAGCTTCTGATTCTCCTCGGTCGCGTGCAGGGCGTCGTCCATGAGCTCGCGGAGAAGCGCAACGGCGATCTCGCGGAGGCGGGGAAGATTTTTCGTGTTGTCCGCCGCCCGCCGAAGGGCGCGCTCGGGAATGGCACGCTTCACCGAGGCATAGTTTCCCGAATCGATCTGTCCCTTTGCCACCTCATAGGCGGAGCCGAAGATGGAGATGACGGCGCTGAATTTTTCGATGTTGAGCTTCTTTGCCCGCTCGCCCGCCGCGGTCTCCGCCTCCTTCCCCTCTTCCTGCCGCAGACGGTACTCATAGAGCCTCTTGACGTCCTCGAGCAGGTAGAGCGCGGCATATGCCTCCACGCTCTCCTTCGAAAAATCGGGACTCTGTGCCCTTGCCTTGGCCCGCTTTACGCGAAAGCGGTGGGACGTGATAAATTTTTGCCGCCGCATGATCTTCTCCTCCGTCAGTCATATGATATCATGGCCTTCATGCAAAAAGGTTGCTTGAGCCGAAACAAATTTCCGCGGGCCACTCAAAGCCCGTTGCGTACATTATATCATGATTCGGCAGAAGTTGTCAAGATTTGTGCGGATGTCCCGCGCGCTTTTCCTTCGGATATAGCAAAAGATGCACCTCCGCGAAAGGCACGGGGTGCATCGGTCATGGAAAATTTTTCAGGCACGGACCTCTCTTCTCTCCCGCCTTCGGATGAGGGCGACAAAGAGGGCGATCGCGGCCCCTTCCGCGAGGCAGATGCCGCCGAGCACCATGCACACGAGGGGCGCCGACGCGGGCACGATGACCGCCGCAAGCAGGGCGGGCGCCGCCAGGGCAGCCGTGCGATTCTTGATGAAATAACCCACGACATAGAGGAGGGCCGCCGTCTCCAAAATGCAGAGGAGGCCGAGCAGCACCATGAGCCAGCTCAGGTCTATCTTTCTCTGTGCGAGGATGATGAAGTCGCTGTTTCCGTCCGTCTCAAAGAAGAGGAGGTTGCCCTCCGTCTGTGCATCGCCATAGGGCGCGCTCGCGAGACCCCGCACCTTCCCCATGCTCTGCACGGTGCCCGACGAGAGGGACACGACGCGGTAGCCCGTGTAGTCGCGGGCATCTTCGGGCAGGAGGAGGCAGACCGTAGCCCGTCCGAGCTCATCGCCCTCGAGCTTGACCGCCACGCCAAAGAGGGAGACATAGCCCCTGTACGACTCCTCTGCGGGACGGAGGAGGAGGGAGAGCTTGCTGTCTCCGCCGAAACCCTCCTCGCGCGAGAGATAGCCGTGCAGCTTCTCCGTGTCCTCGGCATAGTCCTCCGAGACGGCCTCTTCGGGCGTGCCGCCGCCCGAGACCACGCTGTGTGCCCGCACGTCATTCAGTCCGCGGAGGCTCTCTGCGAGGATGTCCTCGAGCTCTGCTCCCCCGTTCGGGTCCTCCGCATCGACCTCGCGAAGGGCGTCCTTTGCATCCTCCGCGAGCTGACGGAGCTGCGCGAGGGCCTCTTCGGAATAGCACCCGCTCGCCCTCTTCTCCTCAAGATAGCTCTCGAGCGCACTGACCGCACGCTCCTCCACGCGGATATTTTCGAGGACGCGAACCGCCGTCGCGAGCGCCTCCTTGCACCCGACGAGATAGTCGAGGCGCAGATCGTCGTCCGTACAGCGCTCATAGACGGCGCCCTCCACCGTCTCGATGGTCGTGGTAAATTCGTCGCGCACCTTCTGTCCGTCGCAGCCGCGCAGGATATTTCCGAGGCTCTCGAGCGTCTCTTCGCGCTCCGCCTCAAACTCCGACTTCGCGAGGAGGTCGTCCATCATGCCCTCGAATCCCGAGTAGCCCTCCTCTCTCGCCGCCTCATTGAGGAAGAAGCGCTCGTCGTCCCCCGCCTCACGGTAGCCGTCGAGTGCACTGCCGAGGGCATCGAAGTCCCCCGCCGTCACGCCCTCGAAATTCGTGACTGTCTCATTTTTCTCCATAAATTCCCGAACCTTGCGCTCCTGCTCGGCAAGATAGCTGTCTATGGCGGTCAGCATCCCGCCGAAGGTCCCGAAGGGGGTATCCGCAAGCCTTTCGTCGACGGCGGACTGCTGGTGCTGCGTCATCTCCTCATAGATCTCTTCGCCCTCGCGGATGTGCGCGTAGTTGGTATAGTCCACCGCGGAAAAGAGATTGCCCTCGTCCGTGAGATAGCGGTAGACAAAAGCGGCAGAGACGGGACGGGTGAAGTCGAGGGTGCGGAGGCTTCCGCCCACAGAGACGGTGGCGGTGTCGCCGCCGAGCGCAAAGGCAAAGGGATCTGCTCCGTCGAGAGGCGACGCCGTGCCGTCCTTCGTATAGGTCGCGCCGTCTGGGGCGATGAGAAGTCCCGTGGTCTCATCGTAGGAGACGAGCCCAAAGGAGACGCCCTCTTCCTCCCCCACCGAGATAATTGCAAGGTTTTCCGACCCCATGTCGCAAGTTTGCGGTGCAAAGCTCCCGCCGTCCGCCGTGATGACGCGCTTCGTCCCGTTGACGGAAATTTCGAGTGAGGTGAAATATTCGTCGCATTCGCCGCCGAGGACGATCTCCCCGAGGGCGTCCTGCTCCACGGTGAGGTCATATCCGCCGCAGAGATACATGCCGTCCTGCAGCCGCACTTCGCGCGCGGAGAGGCTGCTCTTCCACGAGGGCCCGCCCGTGACGGCGACATGGGCACCGCTTCCGATCCCCGTCGCAAAGGCTCCGTAGGTGCGGTTGGCGGAGATCTCTATCGTGAGGTCGCCCGAAAATCCCTCCAGATCGACGGAAGGGACATCTGCCGCCGTGGGATCGTCGAGACGGATCGCGCCGAGAACGGGCGTCCCCGTGAGGCGAAGGGAAGCATTTTCATTCAAAGCCATGAGCGCGATGGCGGACGTGGGCGCGCACACATGCACGGCGCACTTTGCTTGGATCTCGCCGCCTGCGATCGTGAGCGTGCCGTACACCTCCACCGCTGCGGCATCGCTTTCGCCGCCGTCGATGAAGAGGCCGTCGAGCGTGATATCCGTATCCTTCTCAATGTGCAGCATGGCGCTCTCAAACCCCTCTTCGCGAAGGAGGATCACAGACATGGTGGTAGGAGAATAGCTCGCCTGCAGGTCATCGCCGACTGTTCGTATCACTTTCCCGAAGAGGATATCTTTATTCAGAAGGATGGTCTTCCCGACGGAGATCCCCTCTTCCCGATAGACGAGATAGACGGTCTCCCCCGCGTCTGCATCGTCGATGGCGGTCTGAAGGTCGTAGTAGGGAAGATAGACGCCGCCGCGCAAAAGGGCCGCAACGACCCCTCCGCCGACCGATTCCACCGTCTGCGCGTCACAGTCATTGCAGTCGCGCGTGCGCGTCTCGCCCTCGGTCGCGTACCATTCGCCGAAGTTGTGTGCGGCCGTCTCCGATGCGCCGCAGTTTTCCTCACTGCAGGTGCGCGTGTGCGTGCCGTTTCCATTGTCCTGCCAGCTGCCGAAGGTATGGGCTGCAGATGCGCTTTCTCCGCACTCTTCGCAGACATGGGTATGCTGTTCTTTGTCCTGATAGCTCCATTCACCGAAGGTATGCGTGCCCTGTTCGGTCGCGCCGCATCCATCGGTGAGGCAGGTGTGCGTGTGATGCAGACTGGCTGAATCTGCCTTCCAGGGGCCCCAATTGTGCGCCTCGGTCTCTGTAACGCCGCAGCCGTCGGTACAAGTGCGCTCGTGTCCGCTTTCGGTCTTCGTCCATGCGCTCCAGGTGTGGGTGAAGGTCTCCTTTGCGCCGCATTCACATTCGTGAGAATGGGTGCCGTCTTCATTGTCTGTCCATTGCCCAAAGGAATGGGCTTCGCTTACCACCTTGCCGCAAACCGAGCAGGCGTGAATGTGATTCTCGTCGTCCAAATAGCTCCAATCGCCGAAGGTGTGCGCGATCGACTCTGAGGCGCCGCACTCGCAGGTGTGGGTGTGGTTAGTGTCGTCCGAAGTCCATGCGCTCCAGGTGTGGGTGAAGGTCTCCTTCGCGCCGCATTCACATTCGTGAGAATGGGTGCCGTCTTCATTGTCTGTCCACGCGCCAAAGGAGTGCGCTTCGGTCATGGTCTGTCCGCAGTCGGGGCAAGTCTTCACATGATGGTCTTTGTCCTGATAGGTCCAACTGCCGAAGGTGTGCGCTGTAGAAGTATCCTTCGCGGTACAGCCCTCCACCGTGCAAGTGCGGGAGTGCGTGCTTTCGTCATCGGCAGTCCAGGGGCCCCATTGGTGCGCTTGCGTATCCGTGGCGGTACACGTCTCTTCGGTGCACTCTCGGACATGGTTGCCTTCTCCATCGTCTGACCAGCTGCCCCAAGAGTGCGTGAAGGTCTCCTTTGCTCCGCATTCACATTCGTGAGAATGGGTGCCGTCCTGATTGTCTGTCCACGCGCCAAAGGAGTGCGCTTCGGTCATGGTCTGTCCGCAGTCGGGGCAGGTGTGGATATGATCGGTCGCGTCCTTATAATCCCACGAGTCAGGATAGCTGTGCGCTCTCGTCTCCGAAGCGGTGCAGCCCGCGACTTGACAGGTGTGTGTATGCTGTGAGCCGTCCTCGGTGGGCGTCCAGGGGCCCCATTGGTGAGCTTGCGTCTCCGTCGCATTGCAGCCGTCTGCCGAGCAAGATCTCTCGTGGTTGCCGTCCGCGCCCTCGCTCCACGCGCCCCAACTATGAACTTCGGTCTCCTTCGCGCCGCAGCCGTCGGTACAGGTGCGGGAATGGGTCCCCGCGTCGGCATCTTCCGTCCATGTGCTCCAGCTGTGCGCTTCACTTACGGTCTCGCCGCAGTCGGAGCAGATGTGCATGTGGTTCTGCGCGTCCTTGTAATCCCACGTTTCAGGGAAGGCGTGCTCCGCCTGATCGGTTGCCGTGCAGTCCTCTATCTGACAGGTGCGGGTATGATGCAGCCCGTCTTCATCGGCCTGCCATGCGCCCCACTGATGGGGCTGAGAATCCGTCGCGGTGCACGTTTCTTCGGTGCATTCGCGGACATGGGTGCCCTGTGTGCCGTCTGACCATGCGCCCCAGGTGTGCGCCGAGACCTCCCGTGCGCCGCAGCCGTCGGCGCATTCGCGCGCATGATTCCCGTTTCCTTCGTCCGTCCAATCTCCCCAATTGTGCGTGGTGGAGGCGACAAAGTTACAGGTGTTGCAGTGGTGGGTGTGCTCCTCCCCGCCCTCGACCTGCGTCCAGAGGCTCCAGTCGTGCGCCTCGGGCGTGAACTCCACCTGAATGGTGATATTTTTCTCGAGCCGATAATATTCGTTCGAGAAGTCGTAGGGCGTCCCGTCTTCCTGAAGGAGCTGCGCGAAGGCATAGTGATTTTCGGCGTCGGGATCCTTTATGAGGAGGGCGAGGACGTCCTCGCGCAGAGAATAGCTGTCCTCGTCGTAGTTGTAGTCGCAGAAGAACTCCTTGATATCGGTATCCGCGATATAGTCCCCCGAGAGGGCGTCGAGTTCGAGTTCGCTGTCCCTATCTTTGAAGGTGATGTGATAGGTGAGCGCGAGCTCCGTGCTGCCGTAGCCATCGGAGACGGGGGTGAGCTTCGCGTCGGGGTCTTCCTGCCCCTGCCGGTCGTAGCCGTCGTAGTGGAGATAGGCCTCCATGCCCGCTTGGTAGCCCGTCGTGAAGGGCTGTCTCCCCGCTACGGTGACATGGATCTCGCCGCCCGTGAGGCCCGAAATATCAATGGTGGCGCCGTCGTTTATGATGAGGTTATTGGGGTGACCGCTGTTTGTATCGAAATTGTCTCTGATGATGGGCTCGCCTGCAAGCGACAAATTCCCGCCGAATTGGACGCCCGTCTCGTTTCCCGTGATCGTTCCGCCCCCGATGGAAACAGAAGAGATGCCGAGCATACTCGATTGCGTCCAGATGCCGATGAGGTTATTTTTGACGGTACCGCCCGTCATCTCGATGGTACCGCCCTCGTAGGCATAGATACCGTTCCCGTTATTGGATAGCTCTGCATTGCCGCTCAATCTCAGCGTTCCGTTCTTGCCCGCCTGCACGCCGTTCCCGTTATAGGCAATGACGCCGCCCGAGACCTCGGCAAGGCAAGTTGTCTGACCATATTTGTCGCTGACATAGATGCCGTCGTCGCCGCTATATGTGACTTTGCCGCCCTTCATCGAGAAGGTAGAGTCGATGACATAGACCCCGCCGCCACCGGGATTATAGTCCTGCGTGCAGATATTACCATAGGGGTATTTCTGTGATTCGTCCGCATTGCCCGCTTCATATTGCGCCGCGGAGATATCGAAGCCGATGACACCCGTCCCATCCAGCGTGAAGGTGGAATTTTCGCCCACATATACGCCGCCGCCATAGTAGCCGCGGTTCCCGAGCTCGGCAGAGCTGTCCGCCGTCCAACCCTCTTCGGCCTCATAGCCGATGGTGCCGCCCGACATCGTGAAGGTGGGATAGAGCTCCGCGGTGGTCTGCGATTCTTCTCCGTAGGTGAGCGTGGTGCCGAAGAGGTAGACCCCGCCGCCACCCGCATTGTCACTCGTATCCGTAGCCTTGTTGCCGCTGACCGTCGTCTGATCTGCGGAGGCCTTACCGCCGATGATGCCGTCCGTCATCTCTGCCGTGACGCCGCCGAGGACCGCCACGCCGCCGCCGCTCTTTGCCGTATTGTTTGCGATGAGCGCCTCGCCCGAGAGGGTAAAGGTGATGGAGGGAGGCTCTGCGGCTTGGCCGTCTCTGTAATGGGTTTGCGTCGCGTTCAGGAGGATGCCGCCGCCGTAGCCGTTCGTCGCGGTATTTCCCGAGATGGTGCCGCCGCTGATTTCCACGGTGCCGTGCTCCACATACACGCCGCCCCCGCCCGCGATATAATTTTGTTCTTGGTTTGATTCGCCGGTTGCGGTATTATTTGAAATTTCACCGCCGAGCATTGTAAAACTTCCGTCATGAATGCAAACGCCGCCACCGTTTGTGGCAGAATTTCCCGTAATCTTGCCGCCTTCCATAATAAAGGCGCCACCATTTACAAAAATCGCGCTTTCAGATGTTGCACCCGTTATTTTTCCTTCTGAGCCACCCTCTTGGCAATCATGAAGGGTGAGCGTTGCATTTTCTCCTACTTCGATATATGCACTCTCTGACAAGTCAAGTTTATACCCGTTCAAACAGAT
The DNA here is from genome assembly GCA_947597925.1 of uncultured Clostridia bacterium. Classification (GTDB taxonomy): domain Bacteria; phylum Bacillota; class Clostridia; order Christensenellales; family Borkfalkiaceae; genus Gallimonas. The sequence goes on from CANQFA010000009.1 coordinate 47,246, forward strand.
TTCAACGTTCCCCGCGACGCTAAGGGGATTTGAAATGGAAACGTCACTATTCAGATAATAATTCGTTCCGTCTGTCAATTCTTGGGAATCTTGTGTCAATTCATCAGTATGTTCCCAATCCTCATGCTGGCCTGCGACGAGGGCGCGCGAGGAGAGCGGCCTCCCGAGAAGCAGGAAGCCGAGCCCCGCAAAGAAGAGCATTGCCGCAAGAAGCGCCAAACTGCAGTTTTTCCGTAGTCATTTCATCATGTCCCCTCTTAAAATCAAAAAAGGCGGCGTGCGCCTTTTTCGGGGTGTTTACCCGTTGTTGTCCTCATCCTCGAAGCCCTTCGAGAGCTCCTTCTGCTGCTCATTGAACTCGCGCGAGGCCTCCTCGATGTGCTTCGGTGCAGAGACATCGCCCTCCTTGAGCTCGCTGACGGTGACCTGCGGGAAGGGAATGTTGATGCCGTTTTTGTCGAAGACGAGCTTGATCTCGCGGTTGAGGTCGCGCTGCACCTGAAAGATATCTTCTTCGCGGCACTTGGCGACGAAGAGCAGGTCCACGCTCGAGGCATTGAGCGCGTCGACTCCCTTGTAGAAGGGACCGTCTTCGATCGCGGGAATATTCTCGCGGATATGGTCGAGATTGTCGCGGATGACGACCTCGATGCGCTCGAGGCTGTCGCCGTACTCCACGCCCACGATGCACTTCGCGAGCGAGAGGTCCTGCGTCTGGTTGATGATGGCGCGCATGTCGTTGTTATTGATGATCTTCTTGTTGCCGCCCGTATCCACGATGCGCGTGGTGCGGATGCCGATCTCCTCCACCGTGCCGCGCCATCCGTCGACCACGATGATGTCCCCCACCTGATATTCGCCCTCGAAGACGATGAAGATGCCCGCGATGATATCCGCGATGAGGCTCTCGGCGCCGAGGCCTATGACGAGGCCCAAGATCCCCGCACTCGCGAGCAGGGTGCCCGTGTCGACGCCCCACGCGGAGAGCACCATGAGGAGCGCTACAATGGCCACTGCGTACTTGATAAAGCTATTGACGAGGGTCACGATGGTCGCGCCGCGGTTCGTGTGGGCGAGCACGAGGCGGAGGAGACCCCGCAAGGCAATGCTCACCACATAGGCGATCGCGATGATCTGCACCGAGCGGATGAGCGCCGGGATCTTCCCGAAGAGGGCATTGAGCACCGCATTGGTGGAGATCTCCGTATTGAAGATGGCGTTTTCGCCGAAGATCTCCTCGTGGAAGATGAAGGTCATCACCGTCCCGATGAGGAGGATCCCCCAGAAGATCCACTTCAAAAAGCTTCCGAGGGGAAATTTTTTCTATCCGTTCCTTTCTTGTGTCTTTTTCATCTTGTTTTATCTCCGTGGGAAGATTCCCGCTTCAGATCGAGACCTCGAGGTCGTCTACGAGGACGAACTCCCGCGGCGTGCGGTCGCCCTCTTCGTCGGGGGCGGTCGTCGTACAGGTGACCCGAAGGACCGCGTGATTGCCGTGCATGCCCGCGTCCTCTACGGCGAGCGAGTGCTCCTCTCGCGGTGCGTCCGAAAAGTCGCATGAGGAGGTGTTGCCGAAATCATCGGTGAGCGTCGCCTTGAAATCAGACCAGTAGCCGTTTTCATCGATGAAGTCGAGCGTGAAGTGAAATGTCCCGTCGACCGCACAGCGGCATTCTGTCTCGATGCCCCTGAGCGCCGTGGTGCGCTTGGTCGCCATGGTGACCCCGCGGGAGGTAAGCGTGGTGCCGTCGCTCTTTACCACGATCTCATACCGTGCGCCCGCGTTGAGGCCCGTCACCGTCCCCGTGACGATGTCCTCCTCCGCGATCTGCTCATTGACCGTGTTGCCGTTCGGCGTCATCACGAGGATGCTCACCTGCTCATCCTCGGCATTTTCTATGGAGAGGACATATTCTATGACCGTGTCGGTGGCATTGAGATACTCGAAGCGGACGTCGATGGCGGGGCCCATCACCGCGGGAAGGATGGTGACTGCGGCGACTGCGGCGGCCGCTGCCGTCGTGAGAGAGCGGAAGAGGAAGTGATTCCCCTTCTTTTCGGCGGCGGAAGAGGTCTCCTTTTGCTTGGAGTAGTCGTGAAATTCCCGCACGGAGGGATTGGCCTTCTGCGATCGGTTTTCCGTCTGCTTGCCCGAATTGGTATAGGCGCGGTCGTTTGTGTAGTTGGTATTGCCGAATTCACTCGCCAAGGTGAGGCCTCCTTCGCCCTATCGCCCGACATGACGTCATGCGGTCATAATAACCGACAAGCGGTCCGACTTATCGTCGGGCCGCCTTGTTGTCAAGCGTTGCTATCGAGTTCGTAGAAGTTGATCGTCGTGGATACCCTCACGCTCGTGTCATTCGCGAGGTCGCCCGAACCCGGGCTCAGGGTGAGGGTCGTCATGGAGCAGCGGAAACCCGTGGACACGAGTTGGGTAAGGACGGACTTCACTTTGTAGTACACGCTCTCCTCCTTGCCCTTATTGGCTTCGTTCACCGTGAAGTTAAAGGTGATGGTGCGGGTACGCACATCGTTGTCATCGGGCGCCGAAGGGGTCCCATAGCTGATATCCGACTCCATGCCCGCGAAGATGGTCGTAAAGACCGCCGCCAGCTTTTCCTGCTGTTCGTTGTTCTTGTATTCGGGCATCAAGGTCTCATCGCCGCTCTTCTTGATCTCTTCGAGCTCGGCCACAATGCGGTCATACTCCGCCTTGAGGCTATTTGCCACGGTGATCCTGACCTCGGTCTCGGCGAGCTGGTCCTGAAGGTCTGCCGTCCGCGTGCTGATGGGATAGAAGACCAACCCGAAGTAGAGCCCCACGAGCACGACGATGACGAGGATGGCAAGCAGGATCATCTCGCGGAGCGAAAATCTGTGTTCCAGATACTTATTTGCCATTTCAGTTACCTCCGCCTACGGATTCCGTGGTATCCACGATCTCGGTGGCATCTTTGAAGAAGATGGTGATATTGATCGTTGCCGTCTCCACGCCCCCATCGGACTGCAGGTTGGTGCGGGAGACGAAGACATTGTCCACCATGACGTCCTCACGGATGCTCATCTGAATGCCGTCGATATCGCCCCAGAGCACTTCCGACACCGTCATGGTGAGGGTATTGCGGGAGATGGAGACATTGGAGACCTTTCCCTTTTTGAAGACCGTCCTCTCGAGGAGTTCGAGGATGTCGTCGCGGCTTACGATCTCTCTCGGGAAGTTCTCGTAGTTATACTTGCGGTATTCTTCCAGTTTTTCCTGCCGATCGCTCATGGAGCCGTAGATCCTCTCGACTTCCGCCTGACGAGCCGCAAGCTGCTTTTCCAGCTGCTCCACCTCGTAGTAGGGACGGTAGACGCAGAAGTACTCAAAGATGAGCAGCAGCGAGAAGAAAATCGCCAGAAGGAGGAAGAACATCTCGTACGAGATCCCCTTCCGCTCGCGGATACAGAGGTTGACCGTCTCCTTGGTGGAGTACTTGTTTGCGATCGCAGAAGCCGACTCCGTGCGCGTGGTGTGCGCCGCGACGTCATAATAGGTGACCTTTACGTCGGCGTCCTGTTCCTTCTTGACCTTTTTCGCCATGAAGTTATCCTCCTTATTGCAATGCGACGCCCGCCGCCGCAGCGACCAGCGGGTAATCGATCGAGTCTTTCGAACCGCTATCTTCGAAGAGCTCGCTCATGTCGGTGAGCGGGATGGGAAGGGTATTTCTGAGCGCCTCCATCAAGGCCAAGTTGTGCGCGCCGCCGCCGCAGCAATGCAGGTGCGCCAGCGAGACGCCCCCATTGAAGCGATAGAAGTTGATCGCCTTGAGGACCTCGAGTGCCATGGCACCGTAGATGGCGCGGCACCCCTCGAGGTTATTGGACTCGCTGAAGTTGTTTTCGCGGTATGTCGCCGCCATGTAGGCATCGACGCCGAATTTTTCGGAGATGACCTCGTCGAGGGCATTGCAGCCGTAGTCGATGACGCGCACGCTCTCGAAGAGCATACCGTCGTAGAGGAAGAGCTTCACCGCGTTGTGGCCGATGTCGAGGATGCCGTGGTGGTGGTCCGTGACTTTGGCGAGGCGGAGGAGATTCCCGTAGGCAAACTCTTCGGGAATGACCGTCTTGAGCTTGAAGCCCGCCTTCTGGAACATGCGGATATAGTCCTCTATCACGTCCTTTCTCGTCGCCGCGGCAAGCACATCGAATTCGGGCGGGCGCTCATCGCCGTAGTGCACGGCATTGAGCACGGCGCAGTCGAAGAAGTAGTGACTCTTGTCGTCCGTGATGAAGTCCCTGAACCCGTAGGGCAGGTTAAAGAGGAGCTGGTCGCGCGTATTGGCCGAGACATAGAACCTGCGGCAATAGCACAGCGGCGCGGGCAGGATGAGCGCGGCATTGCGCGTGGGGAAGTCCTGCGCACGGCGGAGCTCCTTGAGGAAGTCGGTCATCGCCTCGTAAGACGTGATGATTCCGTTCTTCACGAGATCGGCGGAAATGCGGGCGGTAAAGCCCTGGACCACCGCGTCGCCCTTCCGGACGGCGACATGGACCGCATGATTTCCGATGTCGAAACCGATGCATTCTTTCATGTACGAGTTCTCCTTGTTTTATAGAATGAGGGACAGATACCAACCGATGAAGTCCTGTCCGACGAGAAGCGCAAAGGTCGCACCCACGGCGATGGCGGGCCCGAAGGGAAACTCCCCTCCGCTCCCCTTCTTCCTGACCGTCAGGGAAAAGAGCAGTCCCGTGATGCAGGAGATGAGGAGCATCAGAAGCCCGCATGCGAGCCCCGTGTAGAGCCCGAGCATGGCGAAGAGCTTGATATCCCCTCCCCCGAGCGATTCCTTCCCGAGCACGCGGTCCATGAGGAGGGCGAGGAGGAGCATGCCGCCGCCATAGACGAGCGCGCCGAGGACCCCGTCGCCCAACCTCTTCAGGATATCTCCTCCATGCGGATAGAGAAAGATGAGAAAGGCGATGGCGCCCGCGAGCACGAGCCCGTCGGGGATCTCCATGGTGTCACGGTCGATGAGCGCGACCGCAAGCAGGAGGGAGAAGAGGAAGACATACTCCACCGTCACGAAGGAAAATCCGCAGCGGAGGTAGGTGGCGAGAAGGACAAGTGCGGTGAGAAGTTCGGTGAAGAAACATCTCATGGGGATGGGCGAAGCGCATCTGCGGCACCTTCCCCTCAGGAAGAGATAGCTGAAGATGGGGATGAGGTCGAAAAACCCGAGGGTATGTCCGCACACGGGGCACTTGCTGCGCCCCTTTAGCACGCTCTCCTTCGCGACGTAGCGGTCGGCCGCGCAGGTGATGAAACTTCCGAGGCACGCCCCGATGCAGAAGACGAGCACCGCTACATAGATATCCGCCGCCAAGGGCAATTCGATTCCCATATGATCTCTTTTCTGTTATGTCCTTTTCCCGTCATTCCGAACGAAGTGAGGAATCTCGTCCTCTTCACGTCATTCCGAACGAAGTGAGGAATCTCGTCCTCTTCACGTCATTCCGAGCGTAGCGAGGAATCTCGGGCCTGAGATTTCTCCTCCCTTCGGTCGTCGAAATGACGTATCGGGAGGGAGGTCGTCGAAATGACGTATACTGTCATTCCGAACGCAGTGAGGAATCTCACGCTTGAGATTTCTCCTCCCTTCGGTCGTCGAAATGACGCAGGAGGAGGACGGTCGCGATGTCGTGGGGGGTGCCGAGAGGCAGACCGCCGTGACATCGGGGGACTTTCGTCCCCTTTTGCCATCTCCGTGTGCTCCGCCGCATCCCTTATCCCAATCGGCAGAGCGGAGAATTGCTTTTGTTTAGTATTTGGTTAATGGGTTACTTACCTTTACCTTCTTCAATCGTTCCTTTATTGATATCGGTCTGCGTGATTTCAACTGTGATTTCGTCCGCCGTACCTTTTGTGCTACCAGTCCAATCGGCATAGTTACTCGTAACCTTTGCCGCAACCGCTGCACACTTTGTCTCATCGCCCCAGGTGATGGTAATTGCACCGATAGAGCCATCTGTGTGGTCAACTACTGCACTCGCATAAACCTTATTATCGCCTGCGAACATATCCTCGATTTGCGCTGTATCGTCAGACAGAATCTTGACAACGGCTGCGCCTTTCAAAGCGCGTTCATTTGCATCGTAGACGCCTTCCTGCGCTCTGTTGAGACCACCGACAAACAGCGGCACGGCGATCGCCACGAGGACAGCAATGATCGCGACGACGATCAAGAGCTCGGCAAGGGTGAAGCCCTTTTTGTTGTTTTTCATTGTTACATTTCTCCTTATAAGAATAAT
>CANQFA010000010.1 GCA_947597925.1 uncultured Clostridia bacterium
AAGCCTCTCCGGCTCGCGGTCTTTGAGAATTCTGATTGCCTTACGTACACTTTCCTTTCATCTCGCTTCACGCTTCCTCCCCCGAAAGGTCTCCCCCTCGGCTCTCTCCGCGCAAATCTCGATTACTTCGTACTTGCTATGCAGTTGTCAATCTGCGAATTTCCTGCAAAAGCAGGGCTTCTCCATAGCGGAAAAGCAAACTGCCTCACGAGACAGCTTACTTATGATATCACGCCGAAAGGCATTCGTCAAGCAATTTTGGAAGTGATTTTCGGTTTTTTTCGGATTTTTCCAAAATTTTTCCTTCCCGCCCGCCCGCCGCCGTCCTCTCCCGCGCGACTATAATACTATATAGCAAAAGAGGAGAATGTGTGCTACTATGGCGCTTTACGGGATCCGAGGGATGCCCCTCAGCCGCTACGCGACAGGACCTCGAGGGAACGCCAAGGGCGTTCACGTCATTTCGACGAACGAAGAGAGGAGAAATCTCAAGCCCGAGATTCCTCACTGCGCTACTTCGTCGCTGCGCTCCTCGTGCCGCGCTTGGTCCACAATAGAAGCCTCGGTCGGGACGGAATGACGGATTGGGAACGACGCGGCGCTATAATCGTGTCATGTTGAGCGTAGTCGAAACATCGCATTAGTCTTCTGAAAGGGGGACGTAAGACTGCGGCGATTCTTCGACAGGCTCAGAATGACATAATAGAAGCCTCGCGCGGGGCAGATGACGGAAGGGAGACGCCTCGGAATGACGGAAAAGAAAAACGCGAAACTCCGAAAAGAATTTCGCGCAGTGGGATGTCTTGCGGGCGCTCAGTGGCAGCCGGGACACTCGGAACATTTGCCGTTGCATTTTTTTGGCGGTTTGCCCGTCGCCGAATACATCTCGCCCGACCATGTGCGCTCGGTGCGAGCACCGCATTTCGGACATGGTACCCCTTCGTCATGTCTCTTCACGAGCTCTTCGAAGGAAAACCCACATTTCGGGCACACATAGGAAAGAATGGGCATATCGGCCTCCCCGCGCATTTCGGGAATATTATACCCCATCTTTCCCGAAAAGGCAAGCGTTTGGAGGCTATATCACGCACTTGCCCGAGAGGAAGGAGTCGAAGAGCGCGGCAACATTGGACCCCGTGCGTGTGAAGCACGAGATGAGCTCCTCGGGCGATGCCATCTTGCCCGCATAGGTGTCCGCATATCTCCCGAGGGCGCGGAGGAAGCGCTCCTTTCCCGCCACGTCGCGAACGCGGTCGAAGAGGATGACCCCTTTGTCATAGGCGATGTTGCGGTATTCATAGTCCCCGCTGTAGGCCGTGAGCGGGCGGTTCATGGAGGTATCCGCCTCGCCGTTTACCTGCGAATAGACGGAGAAAAAGGCCCTGTAGGACTGCTCGGAGGCATTCACGAAGTCGGAGTAGGAGATGCCGTACGCGGGATGTTCCTCAAAAAAGAGGGCGGCCGAGTACTCCGCGAGCCCCTCATCCTGCCAGGCGCATTCGAACTGATTGCTCCCGACGATGCCATACCACCACTGGTGAGCGGTCTCGTGCACGGTGACGGGCGCCGTCTCGCGCGCGGGAAGGTCGGAGGAGATCATGGAGAGGGCGGGATATTCCATGCCCCCGTACACGAAATCGGTCTCCGCGAGGGCATAGCGCGCATGCGGATAGGCACAAAAGGCCTCCGAAAAATAGCGCAGGCTGTCCGCCGCCGCCCGCAGCGTCTCCTCGGGCGTCTCATCGGCAAAATAGTAATACACGACCTCCGTCTTTCCCACCTTTTCCGAGACGGTGCGGAAGTTCTCGCCGAGCACGAAGGCGATGTCTCTGACCCCCTCGGCGCAGACATGGTAGGTCCGTTTGCCGTCCGAGGCGTCTTCATCGGCCAATTCATCGGCGACAAATCCCGTCGCGAGAGTCACATTTTCGGGAATCGTGAGGGTCACGTCGTAGTCGGCGGGCGCGCTCACGAAGGGGTCGCCGCCGGATGCATAGACATATTCGCGGAACCCATCCTCCGCGAGATAGCAGAGCGCGGGGTAGAAGTTGGCGAGGTTCACGGTGTGCGCGGTGACGCCGAGGCGGTGATTGATCTTCGCGAGCTCCACATCGTAGGAGAGGGTGATCTCGGCGCTCTCGCCGGGGCCTATGGGCGAAGGGAGGACGACGGTGAGGATATTGTCATCTTCCCCGCCCACCGAGAAACTCTCCGCCCCCGAGAGGGCGCGGATGGTCATGCCGCCGTAGCTCTCGCCGCCGTAGTAGGCCGAGCGGGAGAAGAGCTCGGAGACAGGGGAGTATTTCGCACCCGCGCGGTAGGCATTTGCCCAGAGTTGGAATTTGAGTTCGGAAAGCTCGGTGCGGGAGGTATTCTCCGCCGAAACCGTCATCTCCGCGGTGAGTTTTCCCTCACCGTATTCCGCCCGTATGCGATAGCGGGTGCCCCCCTCGCCCTTCACCGAACAGGCGCCGAGGCCTGCCGCGGACAGGACGAGCGGCACCGCAAGTACGAGCGCTGCAGATTTTCGTATCATAAAAAAGACCTCCCGACCGATTGTCGACAGGTCTATCTTATGCGCGCCCCGAGCGGGTTATGCGCCCCTTAAAGCATGAGGAAGATGCTCACGAACTGCAGCACGGTGCCGAGCAGGACGAAGAGATGCCACACGGCGTGGAAATAGCGCACGCGCTTGCCGAGGGCGAAGAAGATGATCCCCACCGTATAGGCGACCCCGCCCGAGACGAGCATGGCGAAGGAGAGCGCCGACACCACGGCGAGCAGGGGCTTCAGGAAGACGACTGCCATCCACCCGAGCACCACGTAGAGCACCATGGAGATGGACTTGACCCACATGTTGTTGAGCGCAATGGCATTCATGACGATCCCGCCGATCGCGAGGATCCACTCTGCCGCGAGCACCGTCCAGCCCACCGCCGTCCCATAGAGCGGGATGAGACAATAGGGCGTATACGTCCCCGCAATGAGGAGGAAGATGGTGCAGTGGTCGAAGATGCGGAAGACGGCCTTTCCCCTGCCGTCGGGGAGAAAGTGATAGAGCGCGCTCATGGTATAGAGCACGATGATGCCTACGGAAAAGGCGGAGACAGCGATGTACTCCGCGACGGTATCCGAGAAGAGAAGTAAGACGACCCACGCCGCCAGCCCAAAGGCTCCTCCCACGATATGGGAGACGGCATTGAAGATCTCCTCCCCCTTGGTATAATATGATCTGAGTCCTCTGAAATGCGCGACAGTCGCTTCCATACGGAAAACCTCCTTGCGCCCGCTTCCTTGCGGGTCCCCTCCATCATACCGCAGACGGCGCAAAAAGGCAACCTACTGTTTATAGGTCCCCGTCTACTCTTCAGGACGCCCGTTCTCCCTCCCTTTTTGCCATTTCCACCGCAAAATATAGCACTCTACGAAGAAAAAACTCCGCTCTACGCAGAGTAGAACGGAGGGTTTTCAGCGGAATATCAGGTATAATAGCACGCCGATAAACGCGAGCGCACCGATGGTATAGGTGATGTAGCGGATCTTTTTGATCTTCTCGTCGGAGAGGGGCTGATAGCCGCGGGGCTTGAGCGCGCCCTTGCAGTGCGGGCACACGGTGAGGTGGTCGGGAACGGGGCATCCGCAATGCGGACACTGCACGGTGTGCATCTCCTTTTCCTCTTCTCGGTCTTCGTAGACGGTATTTCCCTTTTTCATATCTCTATCCTACCACGTTCCGCGCGGTTTGTCAAGAAAAACGCTGCCCTGCGGTTATCGAAAAGTCCTTTACAAATGCCGCCCGCCCGTGTTATAATATCCGCGGAGGTATACCCATGAAAAACGACCTTTTGCCCGAAAACGGGGAACCTGCAGGAGAGGACCCCGCGCCCAAGATGACCGTATATGACTACGAACAGAAATATGTCAAGCGGCAGAATGCGCAGGGCGCCCGCCTGACGATCGGGCTCGCGGCGGCCCTGATCGGCGTATTTCTCTTCGCCCTCCTTGCGCTCCTCGCCCTCCGCGTCTTCGAGCTCAATCTCTGGGCGGGGTGCGCCGTGTCCGCCGTCCTCGCGCTGCTCTATCTCTTCGTCTATGTCGTCCCCCTCGTCAAGATCTTGCGAACGAGATATTTCGTGACCAATGTCAATGCCTTCACGGCAAAGAAGGCACAGCGGCACAACCGCAAGGTGCGCCACGAGATCGCCGAAAAGATGATCGACTTCACCGCGCGCGTAGAGGGTGCGGGGTGGTACGACAGCCGCCTCGTGGGCGACCTCGCCATTGCCCTGCAGACCAAGGACGAGGAGAAGCTCAAAACTTCCCTCTCCGCCCTCTATAAGGGGTCGGTGAAGAAGTCGGCGAAAAAGCTCATCTTCAAGAGCTCCCTGAAGTCCGCCGCCTATGCCGCCATCTCCCCCGCCGCGCATATCGACGCCGCGCTCGTGGTCGTCGTCAATCTCCAGCTCGTGAAGGACCTCGTCTTCCTCTACGGATTCCGTCCCTCCGATGCGGGGCTCGCGCGCATCTTTACCAAAGTCGTCTTCAATTCCCTCGTCGCATACGGGGTGGGCGGCATCAACGTGGGGAGCAGCGTGGTGAAGACGATGGGCGACGCCGTAAAGGGCATCCCCCTGCTCGGCTCCGCCATCTCCGCCCTCATCGATTCCTCGGTACAGGGGCTCACAAACGGCGCCCTGACGACGGTCATCGGCTACCAGACCATCGCCTTCCTTCAGAAGGAATATCGCCTGCAGGACATCCTCGACGGCGTGGAGACGGATACGGAGGTGGAGATCGAAGAGGCGTGCGCCGAACTCGAGCGCGAACTCAAGGGCAAGAAGAAACGCCTCGCCGAAGCGGGATGAGATTTCTCGGCACCACCTCGAAATGACATAGTGAGGCAATCGTCGAAATGACGCAAGAAAAATGCGGCCGAGAGGCCGCATTTTTTCATGGAGTTCTTATTCGTCGTCTTCACTTTCGGAAGCGTCCTCTTCGGACATGGGTGCCTCGTCTTCCTCTTCGGAGGGGTCATCCTCGGGCATGGGTACCTCGTCTTCTGCCGCGGAAGATTCCTCTTCGGCGAGCGAGGCGGCTTCCTCGGCGAGCTCCTCGGGCGAGAGGTCTGCCGCGGTCTCCTCGGGGGCCTCGACTTCGGCCTCCTCGTCCTTGTCGGTCACGGCGACGGTCGCCACGATGCCCTCTCTCACATTCATGAGCCTTACCCCGCGCGTCGCACGCCCGATCGTCGATACCGACTCGAGGTGCATGCGGATGATGATGCCCGCACTCGTCACGAGCATGAGATCGTAGAGGTCGCTCGCGAGCTTCATATTGACGAGAGCGCCCGTCTTTTCATTGAAGACGCCCGCCTTGATGCCCTTGCCGCCCCTGCTCTGGAGGCGGTATTCCTCGGGATCGGTCCGCTTGCCGTAGCCCTTTTCGGAGACGGTCAAAATATCGAACCCGTCGCGGAGGACGAGCATATCGGTCACCACGTCCCCTTCGGCGAGGGTCATGCCGCGCACGCCCATGGTGCCGCGGCCCATGGGACGCACGTCGCTCTCCTTGAAGCGGATGCATTTGCCCGAATGGGAGGCGATCATCACCTGGTCTTCGCCGCTCGTGAACTGCACGGAGATGAGCTCGTCGCCCTCGGCGATCTTGATGGCGATCTTTCCGTTCTTCATGATGCGCTCAAATTCGCTCGTCGCCGTCTTCTTGATGAGGCCGCGCTTCGTCGCCATGATGAGGTACCCCGTGCCATTTTCGTAGACGGGGAGAATGGCCGCTATCTTTTCACCCGCGGAGATGGGCAGCAGATTGACCATGGCTCTGCCGCGGGACTGGCGGGTCGCCTCGGGGATCATGTACCCCTTCATGGCGTACACCTTACCGTAGTTGGAGAAGAAGAGGATATTGTGATGGGTGGAGCAGACGAACATCTGCTCGATGAAGTCCTCTTCCTTCGTCTTGTGTCCCGTGATGCCCACGCCGCCGCGGTGCTGCGCCCTGTACTCGGTGAGCGGGATGCGCTTGACATAGCCGCCGTGCGTCATGGAGATGACGACGTCTTCCTCGTCGATGAGGTCCTCGTCGTCGATGTCGCCGTAGTCCACCGAGATCTCCGTCTTGCGCTCGGAGGGATATTTTGCCTTGATGGTGAGGAGGTCTTCGCGGATGATGGCCATCACGCGGCTCTCGTTTGCGAGGATATCCTTGAGGTCGGCGATGGTCGCGCGCAGCTCGGCGAGCTCCTCCTTGAGCTTCTCCACTTCGAGGGCGGTGAGCCGCTGCAGGCGCATCTCGAGGATGGCGTTCGCCTGCTTGTCGGAGAGGGCAAATGCAGCCGTGAGGCGCATACATGCGTCGTTTTTGTCCTTGGATTCCTTGATGATGCGGATGACTTCGTCGATATTCGCGAGGGCGATGACGAGGCCCTCCACGATATGCGCGCGCTCCTCCGTCTTCTGGAGGTCGTAGCGGGTGCGCCGCACGATGACTTCCTTCTGATGGGCGAGGTAGTACGAGAGGATCTCGCGGAGATTGAGGTAGCGCGGCTCGGTGCCGTTTTCCACGAGGGCAAGGAGGATGATGCCATCCGAGACCTGCAGATTGGTGTGTTTATAGAGGGTATTGAGGACGACCTGCGCATTGGCATCCTTCTTGCACTCGATGACGATGCGCATGCCCTCGCGGCCCGACTCGTCGCGGATGTCGGAGATTCCCTCGATGCGCTTGTCCTTCACCATGTCCGCGATGGCCACGATGAGTTGGGACTTATTGACCTGATAAGGGATCTCAGTGACGATGATGCGCGAGCGGGTATTTGCGCCGCTGCCCACCTCCTCCACCTCGCACTTGGAGCGGATGATGATGTTGCCCTGTCCCGTGCGGTATGCCTTGCGCACGCCGCTCCTGCCCATGATGATGCCCCCCGTCGGGAAATCGGGCGCGGGGATATAGTCCATGAGTTCCTCGACCGTGATGTCGGGGTTGTCGATCATGGCGACCGTGCCGTCGATGACCTCGGCGAGGTTATGGGGCGGAATATTGGTCGCCATACCCACGGCAATTCCGTCCGACCCATTGACGAGGAGGTTGGGGAAGCGCGCGGGAAGGACGGCGGGTTCCATCTCGATGCCGTCGAAATTGGGGAAGAAGTCCACCGTCTCCTTGTCGAGGTCGCGGAGCATCTCGGCGGCGAGTTTGGTGAGGCGCGCTTCGGTATAGCGCATGGCGGCAGGCGGGTCGCCGTCTACCGAGCCGAAGTTGCCGTGCCCGTCCACGAGGGGACAATTGATGGTGAAGTCCTGCGCGAGACGCACGAGGGCATCGTAGACCGAGCTGTCGCCGTGGGGGTGAAATTTACCCATGACGTCACCGACGATACGCGCGCACTTACGGTACGCCTTGTCGTTATAGAGGCCCATCTCGTGCATGGCATAGAGGATGCGGCGATGCACGGGCTTGAGCCCGTCGCGGACATCGGGGATGGCGCGGGACTTATTGACCGCCATGGCGTAGGCGATGAAGGAGCGCTTGAGCTCGTCGTTGACCTCGACGTCGAGGATCTTGGTCATCTCCAGCGTCTTTTTGAATTCTTCGGTGAGCTCGGGGCTCGTTTCTCTTTTTGCCATATTTTACTCCTGAATCAGATATCGAGATCGGTCACGAGGGTGGCGTTTTCCTCGATGAACTTGCGGCGCAGCATGGGGCTCTCGCCCATGAGGATATTAAACATCTTATCCGCCTCGACGGCGTCCTGCATGGAGACCTTGATGAGGGTGCGAGTGGCGGGGTTCATCGTCGTATTCCAGAGCTGCTCGGTGCTCATCTCGCCGAGGCCCTTATAACGCTGATACTCCACCTTGTTGTTGTTCGCCGCATCGAAGAGCACCTTTTCCTCCTCGGAGTAGAGGTACACGTCTTCCTTGCCCTTTACGCTCGCCTTATAGAGGGGCGGCTTGGCCGAATACACGTGCCCGTGCTCGATGAGCGGCCGCATGTAGCGGAAGAGGAAGGTGAGCAGCAGGATACGGATATGCGCGCCGTCGACATCGGCATCGGTCATGGAGATGATGCGGTCGTAGCGCAGCTTGCTCTCGTCGAAATCGTCTAAAATGCCGCACCCGAAGGCGGTGATCATGGCCTTTATCTCGGCATTTTCGAGGGCGCGGTTGAGGCGCACCTTCTCGACATTCAGGATCTTTCCACGGAGGGGAAGGATGGCCTGGAAGCGCCTGTCCCTGCCCTGCTTGGCCGTGCCGCCTGCCGAGTCTCCCTCGACGATATAGATCTCGCAGAGTTCGGGGCGTCTGTCCGAGCAGTCCGCAAGTTTCCCGGGAAGGGTCGTGCCCTCGAGGATGCCCTTTCTCCGCGTCAGTTCGCGGGCGTTCCGTGCGGCGTCGCGCGCCTTCTGGGCGGTGATGCACCGCAGGACGAGCTCGCGCGTCTCGGAGGGATGCTCCTCGAGATATTCGCCGAGGCTGTCCGCGACCGCCTTATTGACGAAGGGACGGATGAAGGAATTGTTGAGCTTATCCTTTGTCTGCGATTCGAACTGGGCGTCCTCGAGCTTGACGGAGACGACGGCGGTGATGCCCTCGCGCACGTCCTCGCCCGTGAGCTTGTCGGACTCCTTGAGAATATTGAGCTTGCGGCCGGCATCGTTGATCACCTTGGTGAGGGCAAGCTTGAGCCCCTCCACGTGGGTGCCGCCGTCGATGGTATTGACATTGTTGGCGTAGGAATAGATGACCTCGCTGTAGCCGTCGTTGTACTGGAGGGCGATCTCGCACACCGTCGTCCCCTCCTGCGCCTCGAAATAGAGAGGATGCTCGAAGAGGGTCTCATTGCCCTTGTTGAGCTCCTCCACGAGTTCGCGGATGCCCCCTTCGTAGAAGAAGACATCGCTCTTGCCCCCTTCGCGGAGGTCGGTGAGGGTGATGGTGAGGCCCTTATTGAGGAAGGCGAGCTCCTTGAGACGGATCTTGAGGATGTCGTACTTGAAGACGGTGGTCTCGAAGATCTCGCTGTCGGGGAAGAAGGTCACCTTGGTGCCCGTCTTGTCGGTGTCGCCCACGATATGGAGCTCCCGCTGCGGAACGCCGCGGTTATAGGTCTGCTTGTAGATGTGCCCATTCTGGGAGACCTCGACGTCGAGCCACTCCGAGAGGGCATTGACCGCCTTCACGCCGACGCCGTGGAGACCCGAGGAGACCTTATAGCCCGAGTCGCCGCCGAACTTGCCGCCCGCGTTGACCTTGGTAAAGACGACCTCGACCGTGGAGATCCCCTCCTTGGGGTGGATCTCGGTGGGGATCCCCCTCCCGTTGTCCACGACGGTGCAGCTGCCGTCCGCATTGATGGTGACGTCGACACGGTCGCAGTAGCCCGCGAGTGCCTCGTCGATGGAATTGTCGACGACCTCGCTCACGAGGTGGTGGAGCCCCTTTTCGTCGGTGGAGCTGATATACATCCCGGGACGCTTGCGGATGTGCTCGAGTCCGTCGAGGACCTGGATCTGTTCTGCGCCGTATGCGGATTCTACTTTTTCGGGCATGATGTTCTCCTTGATATCCTATAATCTCTGTTTCCCGTAATCGCGTAGCGCGCGCGTGCGCGCGCGACATGATAATTATAGCACAGATTTTAAGGAAAGTAAACCGTTTGAAGGGGTCAAATGGCGCAAAATGTGCCTTTTTCTTCCCAAAAATGCCCGCCGCAAAGAGATTTGCCTCCTCACAAAAAACTATTATGAAATTTCTTGACATCTTTCGTCTGTCATGCTATAATGGAAAATGTCACGAAAACCTATGACAAATTTTCCGCCGAAGGAGTACATGGTATGAAGGTCGTCATCGTCTGCGACGTGCTTGGAAAGCCGAATAACGGCACCACGCTCGCGGCATACAACCTGATCGGCTTTCTCAGAGAAAACGGGCACGAAGTGACTGTGGTCTGCGCCGACAAGGACAAGGAGGGCATGGAGGGGTACGAGATCGTCCCCATCAAAAATTTCGGGCCCATCAACCTCATCCTGAAGGCAAACCACGTCACCCTCGCGAAGGGGGATAAAAAGGTGCTCGCGCGCGCCATAGAGGGAGCGGACGTCGTGCACGTCCTCATGCCCTTCTTCCTCGGCGTCGCCGCCGCAAAGCTCGCGAAGAAGGCGGGCATCCCCGTGACGGCAAGCTTTCATGCGCAGGCGGAGAATGTCACCGCACACATCGCCTGCATGAATCTCCACCTCGCCAATCACATCACCTATCTCTTCTTTTACAACCTCCTCTACAAGCGGGTGGACCTCGTGCACTATCCCACGCAGTTCATCAAGGACCTCTTCGAGAAGGAGGTCGGGCACACCACGCCGTCGCGGATCATCTCCAACGGCGTAAACAAGGCCTTCTTTTCCCCGAGGACGCACACGCGGGAGGGCAAGTTCACCATCCTCTGCACGGGGCGCTTCAGCAAGGAAAAGGATCAGAGGACGCTCATCAAGGCAGTCGCCCTCTCCGAATACCGCGACGACATCCGCATCCTCTTTGCGGGATGCGGCCCCCGCGAAAAGGAGCTGAAAAAGCTCGCGGCGCGCAAGCATGTCGAAGCCGACTTCCGCTTCTATGCACGGGAGGACCTCCCCGCCGTCCTGCAGCAGGCCGACCTCTATGTCCACACGGCGCTCGTCGAAATAGAGGCCATCTCCTGTCTCGAGGCCATCGCGTCGGGGCTCGTCCCCATCATCTGCAAGTCCCCTCGGAGCGCGACGAAGAGCTTCGCCGTCGACGAGAACTGCCTCTTTACGGCGGGCAATGCAAAGGAACTCGCCGAGCGGATCTCCTTCTTCTACCGCGACCCCGCGAAGATCGAGGAGTATGAGCGGAAATACGCCGTCGTAAAGGAAAACTTCCATCAGGAGGACTGCATGCGGCAGATGGAGCAGATGCTCCTCGATGCGGCGGACATGGCGAAATGAAAGAGAAAGTCTTTTACTACACCGACCCCGTAAACGATGACTTCGCGGGGACCAATATTACCGCAAAACCCCTTCCCCCGCACTTCAACTATCTTCCCAAGAACCCTCTGAGGAGGGGGGTGGCGTGGGTGCTTCACCACGTCGTCGCGACCCCCGTCGCCTTTCTCTTCCTCAAGTTCTCTTACGGGCAGAAGATCGTGGGGAGGGAAAAGCTCCGCCCCTACCGCAAGGAGGGGTATTTTCTGTACGGCAACCACACGCGGCTGGCGGGGGACGCCTTTACGCCCTCCATGGCCGCCTTTCCCAAAAAGCCCTACCTCGTCGTCAATCGCGACGCCGTCTCCATCCCCTTCCTCCGCAGGATCGTAGAGGACCTCGGCGGCATGCCCCTTCCCGACAGCCTCGAGACGAAGAAGGCCTTCTTCTCGGCCGTCCGCACGCGGGCAGAGCGGGGCGATGTCGTGGTGATCTTCCCCGAGGCGCACATCTGGCCCCTCTACACGGGCGTGCGCCCCTTCTCCGCGGTCAGCATGACCTTCCCCGTGGATACGAAAAAGCCCGTCTTTACCTTTACGGCGACCTACAAAAAGCGCAAGCTCTTCGGCGGAGTCAAGTCGACGGTCTACCTCGACGGGCCCTTCTTCCCCGATGAGAGCCTCCCAAAAAAGCAGCAAAAGGAGGAGCTGTGCGCCCGCGTCTATGCGGCGATGGAGGAGCGCAGCCGCCTCTCCGAATATTCCCCCAACCGCTATGTAAAAATCGAGGAGCCGCTTGTCGAGATGGAAGAGCCGCTTATCAAGATAGAGAAGCCGCTTGTCGAGATGGAAGAGGTGCCAACTCCCAACCCCATATCATAAAAACCAAATTATCCATAGAAAAAACCGACGGAAAACCGTCGGTTTTTTCTATGGTTTTAAGTGTTCGGGAAAGCCATGATATCATGCGAAAAAAGGAATACCGCTTGAATGCAGATTCGCGGGATCTTATGAGGTCTCGGCTCAATACTCCTCGAAATCCGAGATGAGGCTGCGGAGTTCTTCGGCTGCGTCTTCCTTCTCCACCCCTTCCGCCGAGAGGTACTCCCGCGCCGCCTGCACGAGCCCCACGGCCCTGTACGCCTCCCCATAGACGAGGTCGCACTTCGCCATGAAATCTTCCTCTCTGTACCCCTCGAAGCGGAGACAGCCGCGGCGGATGACCTCTTCGTCCCCCTTCTTCAATGCGGAAAACCATTCGTGAAAAAACTTGTCGTCGCTCATACTTCCTCCCATAACTCCCTGAATAGCGCGGCGACCTCTTCCGAAGTCTCGGCCGCAAAAAATCTCCGCTTATATGCCGCCGCCCCCCGCCTGCCGCGCACATAAAAGGCGCCCATCTTGCGCATGTAGACGACGGCGAACCGCTCGCCGTACAGCTCCCGCACCTTCTCGAGTTCCTCTGAAAAGAGGGGGAGCATGGGCGGCGGGTCGCTTCCCGTGATCTCCGAGAAGATCTCGGGGCGGAAGAGCGCGGCACGGGCCACCATGACCGCATCTGCCCCCGTATTTTCGAGGAGCGCCTCGGCGTCGCTCCTCTTCCAAATGTCCCCATTTGCGACGACGGGGACGGAGACGGCAGCCTTCGCCGCGGCGATCTCCTTATAGTCGCAGGGGCCCGCGTAGATCTTGTCCCGCGTGCGGCCGTGGACGGTGAGCATCACGGCGCCCGACCCTTCGCAGAGCTTCGCAAACTCCGCCGTCACCTTGTGCGCCTCGTCTGTGCCCGTGCGGAACTTCACCGAGATGCGCTTGCCGCTCTTCACGCACTCGGAAATAACCTTCTCGGCGAGGGGGAAATTTTCCATGAGTGCACTCCCCTCTCCGTTTTTCACGATCTTGGGCATGGGACAGCCCATGTTGATGTCAATGAGGTCATAGGGGGCGAGAAACTCGCTCTCGCAGGCCTCGCGCATGATGGCGGGGTCGCTCCCGAAGATCTGTGCCGCGCGCGGACCCCCTTCCTCGGGCGTGAGGAGGAGCTCGGTCTCGGCGTTATGGTAGTGCAGTCCCTTTGCGCTCACCATCTCGGTAAAGGTGAGCCCCGCGCCGAGCGTGCGGCACAGGGCGCGGAAGGGCGCATTGGTATATCCCGCCATGGGCGCGAGGAAGACGTTGTTCGGGCATACCATGCCCGCTATGGAGAGCTCATTCACTCTCTTTTACCCTCCGATAATAGTCTTCTTTTTCCTCCTCGGAGAGGGTGAGCACGTCCTTTCCGTCGGCGCGCACGAGGGTCTCATAGGCGACATAGCGCGCCTGCAATTTTTTCGCGGCGTCCGCAAGCGACTGCTCGGCATCTGCCCCCACCGCGCGTCCCAAATTGACGGTGCAGAGCAGGAGATCTCCGTATTCCGCCGCGATTTTTGCGGGGTCGCCCCCCTTCACAGCCTCGAGAAGCTCGCCGTATTCCTCGCGGAACTGCCTCTCGAAGAGGGAAATGTCGGGCTTGTCCCACCCGCCCTTCTGAGCGCGCTTCGCGATCTTCTGGGCGCGGAGCAGAGCGGGGAAGCACATGGGGACATCGGTCACAGCGTCCGAAAAGGTCGTCTGGTGCTTCTCCTTCATCTTGTTTTTATCCCAGACCGAGAGGGCGCCCTCGGCACTCTCCGCGCGGTCCGAACCAAAGACATGGGTATGCCGTGTGATGAGTTTCTCGCAAATGGCGGATACCATGTCCGCGACGGTGAAGTGCCCCTTTTCCTCCTCGATGAGGGCATGAAAAGCCGACTGCATGAGCACGTCACCCGACTCCTCGAGGATGCGGTCGGGGTCGTCGCGGTCGATGGCGTCCACAAGCTCATAGGCCTCCTCCACGGCGTCTATGCGGATGCTCTCGTGCGTCTGCACCTTATCCCACGGGCAGCCGTCGGGCGCGCGCAGGCGGCGCAGGATGGCGATGAGGTCGTCGAAGTCATATTTTTTCTTCTCGAGAAGGGGAGTATTCGGGACAATGAGCCCCGCGTTTTCGTACCCCATCTCCCCAAAACGGTCTATTTCATAGAGCGGAAGGAAACGGACCTTTTTCCCCGCCGCAAGGAGCACGGGCGTCTCGTCGCCGTACTTTTCGGCGAGGAGGAGCTTGACATCCCCCACGTTGTCGGCGCAGAGGTCATAGACGACGAGGGGCAGGGCGAGCTGCTTCTCCGCGAGCGTATAGGCGGAGGAGGAAGTATATTCCCCGAGATGGGCGAGCGCGGCAAGCCTTTCCGCCTTCGATCTGCCGTCCATGAAGCGGACATTCTTCTTTCGGAGCAGGAGGGCGGCCGCGCTGTCCTCGAAGACGCTCCCGTCCACGCAATAGGCTACCTTCCTTCCGCCCCGCGCGGCAGAGCGCACCCTCCGCGCGATCTTCTTTGCGACGAGGTCATAGTTTCTCGTCCGCTCATACACTTCATCAAATGAGGTATATGCGATCCCCGCGTCATCGAGTGACCTTACAGCGGGATGCCCTGCGGTCCTTACGAAGACTTCTTCCGCCTCCTTCAGCGCCGCGAGCCCCCGCACCGTCAGTTCCCCTCTCTCCGTTCCGAGACTTATTACCGTGATCATATGCCGCCTCCCCGCATTTTCTTACAGTATAAATCAAATCGAGGAAAAATGCAACCAAATAGCAGAGGTCCGCGGAAATTGCCGCGCCGAGGATGCCGAATTTCGGCATGGGCACGAGCACGCACTCGGCGGCCGTCTTTGCCGCGACGGCGACTGTCATGGCACGGGCGGCGCATTTTGCCCCACCCATGCCCACGAGACAGGCCGAGGAAGTCTCGACGAGGGGCAGGAAGAGGGCGGAGAGTGCCGAGGCCCTGATGAGGGAGACGAGGAGTTCCCTCTCCACCGTGGGAAAGAGCAGCCGTACCGCGAGGGGTGCGAAGAAAAAGAGCCCCACGGCGCAGGGAAGCGCAAAGAGCGCCGTGAGCGCGAGTGACTTTCCCGCCGCCCTGCCCCGCTCCCCTTCGCTTGCCGAGGAGAGGGCGGGAACGGCCGAGACGGCAAGGCCCGAGGAGGCTGTCGAGGCGACGCTCACGAGGGAGACCGCCGCCCCCGAGAAGAGCCCATAGGCCGCCACTGCCCCACGGCTTCCCCCGAGAAGGCGCACGATGAGCACGGAGTCGAGCATGCCCGAGAGGGGCAGGATCGCGGCAGACGCCATCACGGGGAGCACTCCCGCGAGGAGATCTCTCCTTCTACCCCGCAGCATGCGGGCGGGATGTTCGCCGCGGTAGCGCACCGCGAGGAGGGCGAGGGAGGCCCCTTCCGAGAGGGTGACGCCGAGGAGGGCATAGGCCGCCGCCCGCGCGGGATCGCCCCGAAACCATGCGGCGAGGAGGAGCCCCGCAGCGGCCTTTACGCCCGCCTCCGTGAGCTCCGAGAGGGCGGTGGGCACCATGTCCCCCTTGCCCTGAAAATATCCTCTGAAGACGGCGAGGAGGGCCACAAGGAGCACGGAGGGCGCAAGGAAGAGGATGCACCGCACGAGCTCCCTCTCCTCCTGCAGTGCCGCAAAGAGCGGGGCCGCCGCGGCCATGAGGAGCGCCCCTGCCGCACCCATGAAAAAGAAGAGGCGAAGCGCCTCTCTCACCGTGTTTCCATCCTCCCTTCCTCGGACATGCTCCCCCGCAATGATGCGTGAGAGTGCCGCCGACACGCCCGCCGACGAGAAGGTGAGGGCGAGGCAAAAGATGGGATAGGCCATTTGATAGAGCCCCATGCCGTATCCGCCGAGGAGGGCAACGAGGGGCACGCGGTAGAGCGCTCCCACCGCCTTTGCGAGGAGTCCTCCCGCCGAGAGGAGCAGGGCGCCCGAAACTTGTCTCTTCATTATGTACCCTCTCCGAGGGGGAGAGGGGTCACTCAAACTGTCCCGCGATGATGTCCGCCGTGAGCCGTGCGAGCTTCATGGCCGCGCCGTCGAGGACGGCGCCCTCTTCCGCCGCGAGGAGGATGACCGCGCCGAGGCAATCACCGCCCGCGACGATGGGCACCACGACTTCCGCGGCAAAGCTCTCCCCCTCCGCCGTGACGGGAAAGACCTCCCCGCCCTCCGCACGGCTCGCGTAGTAGCTCCTCCGCGAGGCGAGGATCTCGATCACCTTCTCCGAGAGCGCCCTCCCCATGAGCGCCTTTTTGCCCGTGCCCGCCGCCGCCAGCACGGTGTCGCTGTCTGCGATGGCGGCGAGGAGCCCGCTCTGCTCGCTCAGGGACTTTGCCGTCCCCTCTGCGAAGCGGTCCACCGAAGCGATGGGCGAATATTTCTTGAGCATGAGCTCGTCGCGGTCGGTAAAGAGTTCGAGGGGGTCTCCCTCGCGGATGCGGAGCGTCCGCCTGATCTCCTTGGGGATGACCACCCTCCCGAGTTCATCGATCCGCCGCACGATTCCCGTAGCCTTCATAAAAACAAAACCTCCGTATAACTTCATTATGCGGAGGCTTTCTTGATTTTATTCGGAATTTACGAGATGCGCGCCATGGCATAGGCCGCTGCGCCGTACACGCCCGCGTCGTTTCCGAGCGTGGCCTTCACGATCTGCAGGGGCGCATACCGCCGCGAGGCATAGATATTTCTGTACACGAAGCGCTTGACGGGAAGGATAAGGTTGTCCCCCTCGTTGGAGATGCCGCCGCCTATCATCACGACTTCGGGACGGAGGAGGTTGACGATATTCACGATCCCCTCGCCGAGGCTCTTGATATATTCGCGGACGATGCGCATGGCCACCTTATCCCCCTGCCGTGCGGCGATAAAGGCCGTCTTGCCCGACACGTCGTCGAGGGAGTCCACGTCGTCCCACAGGCGGGATTCGGGGTGTTTCTTCATGGCATTTCTCGTCTCGCGCTTGAGGGCGGTCGCGGAGGCATAGCACTCGAAACATCCTCTCCTTCCGCAGGTGCACTTGATGCCCCCCTTGCGGATGACGGTGTGTCCGAGCTCGGCACCTGCCGACTTGAAGCCCTCGAAGAGCTTGCCGCCGATGACGATGCCGCCGCCGATGCCCGTGCCGAGGGTGATCATCACGCTGTCCTCGTACTCCTTGCCGCTGCCGTACTTCGCCTCGCCGAGCGCCGCCGCATTGGCGTCGTTGGTGACGAAAACGGGGACGCCGAGCTCTGCCTTCATGATCGCCGCGAGCTTGACCTTGTCCCACGCAAAGTTGGTCCAGCGCACCACCACGCCCTTTGCGCTGTCGATGACGCCGGGGGAGCCGATACCGACCGCCGCGATGTCCTCTGCGGTGAGGTCATACTCCGAGATGAGTTCGCGCGCGAGGGCCGCCACGTGGGCGATCGTCGTCTCGGGTGCGTCCTTCGGGTTGGTCTCCACGCGGTTCATGCAGTGGATGATGCCTTCGCTGTCCATGAGCCCCGCCTTGGCACTCATGCCGCCTAAATCGATGCCGATAAAATACTTTTTCATTTCATTTCCCCTCTGTATTCTTCTTTGACTGCGGAGAGCGCCTCGGCGATGACCGCATCCATGTCATAATAACGATACGTGGCGAGCCTGCCGCCCACGAGATACCTCTCCTCCTTCGCGAGGGCGAGATAGCGTGCGGCGAGCGCCGTATTTTTCTCGTCGTTGATGGGATAGTAGGGCTCTGCGCCCTCCACCCATTTCTCGGGATATTCGTAGGAGATGACCGTCTTCGGCTGCTTGCCGAACTCGAAGTGCTTGTGCTCGATGACGCGGGTATAGGGCACCTCGCGCGCCGTGTAGTTGACGACGGCATTGCCCTGAAAATTTTCCATGTCCAGAACCTTGGTCTCGAAGCGGAGCCCGCGGTACTCGAGCGCGCCGAAGCGGCAGCCGAAGAGTTTGTCGAGCGGGCCCGTATACACCACCCTCTCCGCCATGCCCTCGAGCGCCTTCCTGTCCGAGAAAAAGTCGCACCCGAGCTTTACTTCGCTCCCCGCGAGGAGCTTCTCCACGATGGGCGTATAGCCGCCCTCGGGGATGCCCTGATGGGGATCGTTGAAGTAGTTGTTGTCATAGGTAAAGCGCACGGGCACCCGCCTGATGATGAAGGCGGGAAGGTCCACGGCGTCCCTGCCCCACTGCTTCTCGGTGTAGCCCTTGATGAGCTTTTCATAGACATCGATGCCCACGAGGGAGATGGCCTGCTCCTCGAGGTTCTTGGGGTCGGTAATTCCCGCCGCCGCCCGCTGCTCGGCGATCTTTTTTGCCGCCTCTTCGGGCGTGAAGACCCCCCACAGCCGCGAGAAGGTATTCATGTTGAAGGGTAGGTTATAGGTCTCGCCGCGGAAGCGCGCGATGGGACTATTGACGAAGTTGTTGAACTTCGCGAAGCGGTTGATGTACGCCCACACGTCCTCGCGCTTGGTATGGAAGATGTGTGCGCCGTACTTGTGGACATGGATGCCCTCGACGGTCTCTGTATAGATATTCCCGCCGATGTGCTCCCGCCTCTCGACGACGAGGCACTTTTTTCCCCGCTCCGTCATTTCATGGGCAAATACGGCGCCGAAGAGCCCCGCTCCCACGATGAGATAGTCGTACTTTTTCATCCTTCACCCCAGTTTGATGCGCTTGCACAGCGTCTTATACCCCTTCACGAGCAGCCACCCCTTGGGCTTCCACGGGAGGATGGTCGCGAGGAGGACATAGGTGCGGTAGCGCAGCTTATAGTAGAGCTTCCTGTCGCGCTCCTTGATGTGCGCCCACATGGACTTATGCGCTTCCCGCCGCTCGGGAGAATCCTCCGCACAGATGAAGAGGAGCGTCGTGACCATGTAGTCGGCAAGGGCGTGGAACATGTACTTTTTGAGCCCCTTCGGCTGTTTTTTGATGTCGTCGTAGGTCCATGCGTCCGTCATGGCGAGCATGACCCGCTTCTGCATCTCGAAGCGCTTGACCATGTTGACGATATTGACCGACTGATCTGCCCGCCCGATGAAGTAGCGGTAAAAGTCGATATCGAGATAGTAGATCTTGCGCGTGTAGGGCAGCGGGACATAGGAGTAGATGTCGTCCACATAAAAGGTGTGCTCGGGGAGGACGAGGCCGCACTGCTCGCGCAGGACTTCCGTCTTATAGACGAGCGAATGCATGAGGAGCATGAGCGAAAAGCGGAAGGGCTTGACGCCGTCCCAGTCCGTCATGGTGTCTGCGGGGAGCTTCTTGTCGTATTTGCTCACATGGCGGGTGTTGTCCGCGACGTGCTCATAGACATAGTTGACGATATAGAGGTCGGGAAGATCTTTTTCCTCCTCATGCCGCCTGATGGTGGCGAGGAGCTTGCGGTAGGCCTCCGCGTCGACCCAGTCGTCGGAGTCGACGACCTTATAGTAGAGCCCCTGCGCGAGGGCGAGCCCGGCATTTACGCCCGACCCATGCCCGCCGTTTTCCTTATCGACGACGCGCACGATGGTGGGATATTTCTCCTCATATTCGCGCGCAATGGAGATGGTGTCGTCCTTCGACCCGTCATTGACGATGACGATCTCGACCTCCTCGCCGCCCGCGAGCAGGCTCTCGATGCACTTGCGCATGTATTCCTGCGAATTATAGCACGGGACGGCAAAGGTAAGATATTTCATGATTTCCCTCTCAT
Organism: uncultured Clostridia bacterium; assembly: GCA_947597925.1. Taxonomy (GTDB): domain Bacteria; phylum Bacillota; class Clostridia; order Christensenellales; family Borkfalkiaceae; genus Gallimonas. The sequence goes on from CANQFA010000010.1 coordinate 19,584, forward strand.
ACGAACTGTATTTATTATAACAGTTCTCGGGGGAAGTGTCAAGACCCGCAGGAAAAAAGTTTACAAATTTGTGCCGAAAGGACACCCCTTTGCCCGCTCGTGCCTCGCTACGTCATTCCGAGGAGCGAAGCGACGAGGGATCTCGGGCTTGAGATTTCTCACTTCGTTCGAAATGACGTGTACAGAAGACTGATGCGAAATGACGTATACAGAAGGCTGATGCAAAATGACGTGTACAGAAGGCTGATGCGATTCTTCGACAGGCTCGGAATGACACTATTATCACACCGCGTCGTTTATAACGCCGTGTCGTACCCGATCCGTCATCCCGCCCACGAAAGAGCGCTCTGCCGCATGCGGCAGAGCGCTCTCGTAAGTCTCGGGGTTATGCCTTGACGGGGAGTCCGAGGCGCTCCATCGTGGCGACGTATGCGGCCTCTTTCTCGATCTTGTTGTCGACTGCCTCGCAGGCTTCCCTGTAGGCCTCATCGACCTTCTGCTTCGCCTCAATCGCTTCGGTCTGGGCTGCGGAGTAGGTCTCTACGTTCTGCGCAAGCGCTTCGGCATCTTCGCCGGCCTTGGCATTGTCGAGGCTCTCCTTTGCGGAGGCGGCTGCCTGCTCGGCTGCGGGAAGGTTCTTCACTGCCGCGAAGTACTTCATGATCTTTGCACCTGCAAGCGAAACGGAGGTTGCGCGGTCCTTCTCGGCGACGGAGCGGTCGAGGATGTCCTGTGCCTTCTTGTAGGCGGCTTCGGCCTTTGCAATGGCCTCTGCGGAAGCGCCCTCTGCCTGAAGCTTCTCGAGCTTTGCCTTCGCCTTGTCTGCCATCTTCTTGTTGTCGGGGAAGAGGATGAGGAAGACGAAGAAGAAGATCGCCATGGACACACCGCCGGTGAGCACCGTCTTGATGAGACCGATGACCACTTCGTTCCAGTTCCACCACATCATGAGGGGATTCATGATGCCCCAAACGGCGTTGGTGAAGATGGACACGAGCACCCAGCCGATGAAATACCACATTGCCTGATACCAGGGATTGCCGTGGGAGCGGTAGGTGATATTTCTCTGAAGCGGGAAGTTGATGACCTGTGCGAGGAAGGTCGCGATCTCGAATGCGATAAAGTTGCCGAGGCCGGCGACCTGAAGGACGTTGCCCTCAACGGCCTGCGCCGCAGCCACCTGCTCGGCCGTGGAGGCGAGGATCGTCTTGCCTTCGGCGGTCAGGAACTTGACGGGCTCATTGAAGATGGCATAGTTGAGTGCGTTGCCTGCCGCATCCTTCCAAGGAAGTTCGATGGCGGGCCAGACGAAGGGCTGCGACCACATCGGCTCGAAGGCATAGGGCAGGAAGGTCATGACGAGGAACTGGAAGATGGTGACGCCTTCGGAGAACACGATGAAGAAGAACACCATGTAGATGAGATTGGCGAGGGTGGGATGCTTATCCGAGAATCCGTACCAGGCGGAGAGCCATCCGCGCCAGATCTTCTGGAAGAAGGCAACGAAGCCGTTTTGAGAGTAGGGCTTCAGCTGCTCTTGCAGTTGCTGTTCGCTGTAATTTGTCATAATTTTTATCCTCCAAAATTACTTACGAGTGTCATTCTTCCTTCGCGGGCTCCTCTACCTTATCCTTCTTGAGGAAGAGGCCGAGGCCCTTGAAGAAGTGCCCGTTGAACATGGTGACGAGGCCTTCCATCTGGTTGCGCGAGAAGGAGCTGAACTTCGCCATGCCGCGGATGGGCTGGTGCACCATGCCCATGATGAGAGTATTGACCATGGCCTTATTGCCCGTCATCTTGAAGAAGCCGATAGCGGCCTTGCAGATGGCCCAGGAGAAGAATCTGCCCGTCCAGCCGCGTGCGTGCTTGAGGTCCTCCACGGTGCAGTTCTCGTGGATCTCGATGCGCTTCTTCTTGCCCGTCTGCGCCTCTTCCTCGGGCTTGGGGGTGCCGAGCAGGGCGTAGTACTCGTCGTCGGGGATGTGCTTCACGTCGACCTTTGCATAGGTCGGGTACTTGGAGAGCTCATCCTCGGGGGTGATGCCCTCGACCGCGACTTCGGCGGTGAGACGGATATCCTCTGCGGAGGCCGCGAGATTCACGACATAGGTGCCTGCCTCGGTCTGCCACGACTTCGTCTTGACGTCGTAGAACCGGAAGGTACGGTCGGTGAACTTCACGGTGACTTCCTTGCTCTCACCGGGCTGCAGGCTGACGCGTGCGAAGCCCTTGAGCTCGTACTTGGGACGGATGATCTTCGAGCCGGGCAGGGAGATGTAGATCTGCGCTATTTCATCGCCTGCGACGCTGCCCGTATTGGTCACGGTGAAGGTCGCCCCATCCTTGGTGGCGGTGAGGCCCGAATACTCGAAGGTGGTATAGCTCATGCCGTAGCCGAAGGGATACTTGGCCTTGACGTTTGCGGAGGTGAAGTAGCGGTAGCCCACGAAGAGGCCCTCTCTGTACTCCACTCTGTCTCTTCCGCCGGGGAAGGAGGAAGGATCGGAGGTGGGCTCATCTTCATAGTCCTTGACCCAGGTCTCTGCGAGCTTGCCCGAAGGATTGACGACGCCATAGAGGATGTCGGCAATGGCGAGGGCACCCGCCTGTCCCGAAAGACCGGCATAGACGACGGCGGAGGCGCCTTCCATCCACGCGGTCTCCACGACGGAGCCGCAGGAGAGGACGATGACGACCTTCTTGCCCGTGTTCAGGAGAGCGCGGAAGAGCGTCTTCTGATTTTCGGGGATCTTGATGTGCTCGCGGTCGATGCCCTCTGCCTCGGAGAACTCGTCGAGACCGGCGAAGTAGAGCACGACATCGGCGGCGCAGGCGGCCCTTACGGCCTCGGAGAAGAGCTTCTTATCTTCCTTGCCGAAGCGGTCGAAACCCTGCGATTTGGCGACGACATTGACGCCCATGTCCGCAAGTGCGCTCTCGGCGGTCGGGAACTCGCCCTTATCGATATCCTTGGAGGGATTGACGATGGAGGAGCCTGCACCCTGATAGCGGGGATGGAATGCGAAGTCGCCGATGAGGGCAACCTTCGTCTCCTTCGCGAGGGGAAGGACGCCGTCGTTCTCGAGGAGGACGATGGACTTCGCCGCGCTCTCGCGTGCGATATTGTGGTTCTCTTCGAGGAGGGCGAGACGCTCGGGGCTGTCGAGCTTGCTGTGCCCCTTCTCGTCCTTGGGGAACTGCGGCTTCCGATCGCTGAACTCGATGAGTTCAAGGATACGGATGATGGATTCGTCGAGAAGGCTCTCGGGGATCTCGCCCGCGATGACTGCCTTATACACGTCGTCTGCGCCGTACTTGCAGGGAGGCATCTCGAGCTCGTTGCCCGCCTTGAGGCCCTCTACACGGCTGTTGCAGCCCGCCCAGTCGGCCACCACGACGCCCTTGAAGCCCCAGTCGTCGCGAAGGATCTCGCGAAGGAGGTGCATGTTTTCATTGGTGTAGGTGCCGTTGAGCTGATTGTAGGAGGACATGACGGTATTGACTTTGCCCTCTTTCACCGCGATCTCGAAGCCCGTGAGGTAGATCTCGCGCAGCGTGCGCTCGTCCACCACGGAGTCGGAGGTCATTCTGCGATACTCACGGTTGTTGACCGCGAAGTGCTTGATGCAGGCATTGACATTTTCCGACTGGATGCCGCGGACATAGGCCGCCGCTATCTTCCCTGCGAGGTAGGGATCTTCGGTGAAGTACTCGAAGTCACGGCCGCAGAGAGGGCTGCGCTTGATATTCATGCCGGGCCCGAGCAGCATGTCGACATCGATGGATGCGGACTCCTTGCCGAGTGCCACACCGACTTTCTCGCCGAGCTCTTCATCCCAGCTGCACGCCATGATGGAGGCTGTCGGGAAGCAAGTCGACGGAATGCTCTTGTGCAATCCGAGGTGGTCGGCTTCCTCCGCCTGTTTCCTGAGTCCGTGAGGGCCGTCGGAAAGGTACATGTCACGGATGCCGTGCTGCGGAAGGGCGCGGGACTTGAAGAACGCACCGCCCGTCAGAAAGTCCGCTTTTTCGCGAAGCGTCATTTTCTTGACGATTTCCTGTTTTTCCATAAAGTTACCCCTTTGAATTTTTTATGATCGCCGCGCATCCCCGGCGCTTCGCCTTGCGATCCCCGAACGACCAACACTTCCGCCATTATACAATAATACGCCGCAAAAAGAAAGACGCCTTGCACAATCGGTCTTTTTTTTTGCATGATTTGTATAGTTTTGGAGAGATTCGGCGTCCGATTTCGGAACGCACGCGCAAAAAACGTCCGTCTCGCGCACCTCACACGGCTATTATACTACACGGACGCACAAAAATCAATAGAGAAAGGAAAATTTTTTGCGCGTTTTTTTCAGAAATTTCCCCTCCCGACCATGGAAAAAGGGAGGAATGCCTTCCCCCCTTTTTCGGAGTTCGCTTACTTTTTCCTGCGGACGAGGACGATGATGACGACCGCAAGGGCGATGAGGATGACCGCCGCGCCCACCGCGATGCCCGCAATGGCGCCCGCGCCGAGCCCTTCGTCCTTGGGCTTCTCGGGATCCGCGGGCTTCTCGGGCTGTTCGGGAATATCGGGATCGTCGGGCGTGTCCGGCGTATCGGGATCGTCGGGCGTATCGGGCGTGTCAGGCGTGTCGGGCGTATCGGGATTATCCGGTGTATCGGGTGTGTCGGGATTGTCAGGGTTATCGGGCGTATCGGGGTTGTCGGGGTTGTCGGGATTGTCGGGTTCGACGGGCTTTGCCTCCACGGTGACGGGGACCTCGACGACCGTCTCGACGGTGCCATAGACGACCGTCAGGGTCACGAGCGAGGTGTCCGCGGTCATGGCTGCGGGCTGCGCGGTCACGGTATAGCTTCCCGCGGGGAGCATCTCCCTCTTTCCGCTGTTATAGACCGCCCACACGACGATCCCCTCCGCCTCGAAGGTCTCCCCCTCGACGTAGGTCTTCTTCACGCCGCTGCAGTCGGCCTCCACGCCCGAGATGGCGAGCTCTTTTACCGTCACGAGGCAGACCGCCCGCACGAGCTCCACACCGCCCTTTTTGCAGATGGCGGTGATCGTCGCGACGCCCGCGCCGTGTGCCGTCACCCTGCCCCCTTCTACGGTCGCGACTTCGGCATTGTCCGTCTGCCACTCTATTTCGCTCCCCTCCTCTGCGGTGCAGGAGATGAGGAGCGGGTCCTCGCCGAGATAGAGGGTGGCCTCTTCGGGGTCGATGACGAACTGCGTCTCGGAGGCCTTTACGGTCACGGTGCAGCTTCGGCTCGAGAGGAAGGTCTCGCCGCGATAGGCGGACACGGTGATGGCGGCTATGCCGACCGCCTTCGCCGTCACCACGCCCCCTTCCACGCTCGCGACGCTCTCATTGCCCGACTCCCAGCGGAGGGTGTAGAGCGCGGGGTCTATGACATTTGCCGTGAGGGAAGCGGTGCGCTCGCCGTCGAGGTCGAGCTCGAGCTCGCTCTCCTCGAGCGTGAGGCCCGCATCGATGGAGACGACGATGTTGATGACGAGATCCTCGGTGACCTCGATCTCGATTTTCCTGTCCTCGGGGGCGGGCTCTTCGGCTGCCATGAGGACGGCCTCGGGATCGGGCGCTTCTCCGACTTCGGGCACTTCCTCGGGCGCCTCGGCTTCGTTTTCCTCGAAGCGGATGTCGACGAAGGTATCCCGCTCGACAAATCCGCCCTCGCCGTCCGACTCGAGGGAGCGCCTTCCCAGCTGATAGCTGTTGAAGGTGTACCCTGCGGGGAGGTCGGCGGCGGAGAGCTCACGCAGGGTGAGGGTGTCGCCGAATTTCTTGACTTCGGTCTTCGCCACCTCTTCGCCGTTGTACTTATAGGTCACATTGTAGCGGTTGAGCTCCAGATTGATCTCGATGCCCGCATAGTACTCGATATCGTGCAGGACGATGCCGTCCACTTCGTCCCAAGTCAGCTCATCTCCATTCAAAGTCACCATCTTGGCGTGATAGCCGTAAGGGATATTGCCGAGTTCGACGACATAGTCGACGCCGGGCTTGGAGACTTCGGTGCGATACTCATAATGTGTTCCGTCGATATCCTCATAGATGAAGATATACATGATATACACGGGCGCGGTGACCACCACGGCGTGCAGGTCGAGGTCCTGCGTCACGGTATAGGTGGAGAAGTCCACCTCCGCGCCGTCGTCGGTGACATAGGTGTCGATGGTGCCGCCGAACGGGACATACTCCTCGGGCGCATCGGGCCAACGCGCAAACCGAATGGGTTCGCCGAAGGAATAGTAGTAGGTCGTGATGAGATATTCTTCGATGCGCGCCGCCCGTCCCGCAAAGGCCGCGAGCGCCGCCTCTTCGGTATAGGGACGGATATAGTAGTTGACTTTCAGCTTGTCGATGAGGTCGGCCTCGAAGTAGACCTCCCCCTTCACTTCGTAGGTGGAGAGGGGCACATAGGTCTCCTCCGTCCCCCGCAATTTCCAGCCCTTGAGGTCGTATTTCTCGGCGTCGGGGTCGTGCGAGATGTCGAGCTTGGGCAGGGAGACCGCGGCGCCGGGGATGACATACAGCACGTCGGAGATGAGGTCCTCGCGCGGATACACGAGGTGTACGGCCGCCTTATCCCCTAGCTCGGCGACGAAGGTGACGTCTCTCTCCGCGACGCACTCCTCCCCGGGGGCATAGCTGCGCGTCCCGTCCGACCACGAGACGATATATTTCGTCTCGTCCGCGATGCTGCCGTCCACGGTGAAGCGGCGGCCCACGATATACTCGTATTCACTCTTCTCGCCGTTCACGGAGAAGGCGACGGTCACGGAGTCGAGGGCAAAGATGAGCGCATTCTTCTCCTCGGAGTAGACGATGGAGCCGCCGGGCGTATCGAATCCCGTGACCTGCGGCGTCCAGGTGAAGTCCTTTGCCTTGATAAAGATCCCGCCCACTTCGGTGAGATCGGTCACCACGTCGACGCCGTTCGCCTTGGGGAAGGCGCCCTCCGCGGTCAGCGATACGCCGTCGGCAAAGTAGACGGCATCTTCCCATTCGCCGCCCCTGAGCGTGATGCTGCACTCGGTAAAGGCGACGGCATATCTGCAATTTGCATTGTCCTTCAGCGTCGCGCCGAGGGTGCAGTAGCTGCCGATGAAGACGGCCGAACCCTCCGCACACGTCGTCCCCGTGACCGTGGAGTCGGTGAGGGCGAGGTGGTTCCAGTAGTAGCCCGGGGTCCAGGCCTTGCGGGGGAAGTAGATCGCGCCGCCCTCTTCGGTAGCGGAGTTTTTCTCGAAGGTCACCCGCTCGCCCGTGAAACTCGAGGCGTCGAAGTAGACCGCCCCGCCGCGGACGGCGGAATTCTCTGTAAAGCGCACGTCTTCAGCCCGGATGGAGATGCTTCCCCAACTCACGCCGCAGAGTGCGCCTCCGACGGGAGTGACGCCGTTGAGCCCACCCATGTCTGCGACATTGCGGACAAATTCGCTGTTTTTGATAGTCACATTGACGGGAACATAGGTGCCCGCATTGAAGTAGAGCGCACCGCCCTCCGCGGCATGATTGCCCTCGAAGCGGCATCCTTCGATCGTCGCGCTGCTGACGCCGCCGAAGCCGATCGCCCCGCCGTAGCAGGAGGAATTATTGACAAAGCGCGTGGAGAGGAAGGAGACCGTCTCGCCCGTCGCGGGTGCGACGCGGACGGCGCCGCCGCTGTATTTCGCGCCGTAGCGGATGTGGTTGTCGCGGAAGACGCAGTGGGCCGTCTCAAAGGTCCCGTTTGCGACGACGAGGGGAGAATCCTGCTCGTAGTCCTTGCCGCTCAGGGTGAGTTCGGCGCCCGCCGTCCCCTTCAGGATGAGTTTTGCGCCGCTCTCCACGGTGAAGAGGGCCCCCACGCCGCCGCGGTAGACGGTATGGGCACTTCCGTCCGTCTCCACGGTGAGCGTCATGCCCGCGGGCACGGTGAGGCGCACGGCATAGCTGTCCTTGATGAGGGTGATGGTATCCCCCGACTTTACGGCCTGCATGGCATCATACAGGGAGGCATAGGGCGCGGAACCGATCCTGCACACGGGGTCCTGTTCGCTCAGGGTGGCGGGGGCACTCTTTCCCGAGGTCGTGAGCGCCCTGTCGTAGGCTATGACCGAGTAGATGGGAGAATATCCCCTCTCGTACTGCGCGGTGTCGAGGAAGCCGCTGTCATAGGTGAAGCCGATGACCTTCTCCTTGCCCGCGGCGCCCTCTAAGATCTCGAAGCCGAGGTGGCCCGCCTCGCCCATTCTGTCCGACTTGAGCAGGAGACTGTACCCCTCCGCGGTCTTGGTAATTGCCTCCACCTGTGCATTGCCCGTGCCGTTATAGACGGTCGTGGAGGGTCCGCTCTCCTCCTTATCGTTGTGGCGCGCCCACCATTCGGCGGCATCGAGATACCAGATCTTGGGCGCATTGCCCTCCTTCACGCCCTCATACTTTTTGAGCTCCGCCATGAGGATGCGGAAGGACTCCGAGGCGGTCGCCTCCGAGAAGACGGGGTCGTTTTGCGCGAGGTTATACCCCCACCGTTCGAAATAGTAGGAGAGATCGTACCCGATGGAGAGGGAGGAGAGAAGGATCTGCTTTTCGGTCGCATTGACGGTCGCGAAGCCCTCCTCGAACTTTCCGTCCTTGTCGCGGTGGTGCTGATAGAGGTCATAGTAGCGGTAGAGGTTCTCGAGACGGGGCCACCAGCCGGGTTCATAGCTCTCGATGAGCCACCAGAAGATGAAGTTGCCACGATTGGTATTCCAGAAGGAGGGCTCCTCACGCACGTCGGGAGCGAGGGCGGCCGTCGTCTTTGCGAAGTCGCCGCGCGTGGCGATCTTGGACATGACCGTCTCGTCGTATTTGGAGAGCATGTTGTTGGAGCATTCGCTCACGGTGCGCTCGCCGATATCCATCATGTGGCCGAGTTCGTGGGTATATCCCCAGCCGAAGCTCTCGCCCGTCAGCGCGCCCCCTTCCCAACTCACCTGAATGCCGACGTGCTCGACATGGGCATAGGCGGCACCATAGGGCTGCATGAGGCGGATATTGCAGTTGAGCCACTGCGCGCGCGGGTCGTATACCCCGCGGTATCTCGCGATATTGGGGTCGTCCTTCTCGAGGATGACGCCGTCCGAGCGGAGGAGCTCCTTGACATAGGCGTCCCAATTGTCGCACGCCTTCTGCGGGTCATAGCCCAAGGTATTATAATAATTGTCCGCCGCCGTCGCGCGGACGGTGATATTGATGTTGTCGCTCACGATCTCGGTGACATCGACCACCTTATAGTCGCGGTGTGCCTCGAGGGAGCCGGGCGCATTGTTGAGGTCGGCCTCCCATCTGTCCTCTTCCACCGCGGCGGCATATTCCTCGACCTGACGGCGGTAGAGACCCACATCTCCCCCCGTGCGGAAGATGGGGATGAGGGTGCCGCCCTCGAAGTAGACCTTGACGTCGTCCGACTGCACCTTTTCGGTGCACGAAGGCGTCTCCCCCTTGAGCTTCTGCGTGATGTAGGGATTGACGAGATAGATGGGCCCGCCCGCGGGGATGGGCATCTTCTTGTCTGTCGTGAAGCCGTCCTTCAGGTAATTGCCGGGACGGATGATGTTCTTGCCGAGGGAGAGCTTATATTCCCCGCTCCGCCAGCTCGACCACGCGCCCCAGAACTGCGTGACGACGAGGGTGGGCAGGGGGTCGTCGGGCCGCCCATCGACATAGACGATGAGCTCCTCCCCGGGTGCGACGCTGAGCCCCACCGCCTGACGGTTGGTGCCGAACCAAGCCATGCGGAGGGTACTGCGGGCATATCCCGCCACATCGCCGCGGCGGGTGAGCACATTTTTGCTCTTTTCCGCCGTGCCCATCTCCCTGCGCTCGTCGTAACTCACCGTGCCCGCAAGCACCTGCTCGGCGCGGTTGAGGAGATAGGAGAGCTCGGTCTCATAGGAGGCATAGTCCATGACGCTCCTGCGGAGGGCCTCTATCTGCTCCTTCGTCTTGATGTCGTCCTGCAGCGTGAGCTGGTTATAGTCCTTGAAGAGGCCCTGCACCTTCTCGACGTCGCTGCTCTCGGGCTGGAGGAAGACGATTTCACTCGCCGCGGCGCAGGTGCGGTTGCCCGTGTGGATGGCAAGCCACTCGATCTTGACCGCCCATACGGTGATGGGCTCGGAAAAGGTGATGAGGTTGGCATCGGTCGCCCAGATGTCATCCTGAAGGGGCTTATCAAATTTGATCTCGGGGAATGCTTTGAACACGGCATCCTCGGGCATGGTGGTCTCTCTCGCGGTCTCATTGTAGGGAACATAGGAGATGCGCGCCTCGGTGAAGCACCCGCGGTTGTACCAGCCCGCATCGGCCTGATAGAGGATGCGGTCGAGCTTTACGGGAGAGGTGAAGGTCACGACGACGTCGTTTATGAAGTGCTCGGGCCCCGAGAGCTGCTTCTCGGAGCGCCAGATGGACGAAAAGTTGCGGTCAAAGGCATAGCCGATGGGCGCGCCCGCCTCTTCTCCGCCGTTGTTCGTGTAGGTGAACTTGGCGGTGGGCACGCCGTACCGCTCGAGATAGGCGTTTGTGAGGAGCTTCCCCGTCTTGTCATTGTCGGGCTTGAGCCGCTCGAAGGTGAGCGAACCGTCGGAATTCTTCACGGAGAGCGCCGCGTGCACCGAAAAGACGCCGAAGGTGACGGAGAGCGCCGCCATGAGGAAGAGGGCGGCAAGCAGGGACAGGGTCACGGTGAGTTTCTTTTTCAGGGTCATAACATGGCTCCTTGCTGTGGTGAAATCATTTTATCATATTTCCACGTGCTTTGCAATCTTCTTTATGAAAATTTCTTGAAAATTATATTTGACAAAGTCCCCTCGCCTCCCCTTTGTTCAAGCCACTATAAAAAAACGAAACCGCCTCATAGAGGCGGCCTCGCTTATTTCTTACCTTTTCGTTCGGCGGTACGTTTCGCCGCTTGCGGCAGTTCAGATTTGTTGCGAATAACCAAAATCACACTTTTGGTTTTCGCACCCTGTTTGCGCGTCAAGCGCTTCATGTCCGTTGAAACGACCGAGAGGGCCAAATAAGTTAAGGCGAATTGTAAGTTTCCTCGTAAATTTCTTTGCCCCTATTTTGCCCCGCAGGGAGCTTCTATACGGAAGAAATTTACGAAATCACTTCCGAGGATTTTTGATATTCGCTTGTGCCGCTGCTTAAACGAAACCGCCTCATAGAGGCGGCCTCGCTTATTTCTTGCTTTTTCGTTCGGTCGTTCCGCTCGCCGCTTGCGGCAAACTTACTTCCGAGGATTCTTTATGTTAGCCTGTGCCGCAGCGAGGCGAGCGATCGGGACGCGGTAAGGGGAGCAGGAGACATAGGTGAGCCCGATGTTGTGGCAGAATTCGATGGACGAAGGATCGCCGCCGTGCTCGCCGCAGATGCCCGTGTGGAGCTTCTTATTTGCCTTCTTGCCCTTCTTTGTCGCCATCTCCATGAGCTGGCCGACACCCGTCGTGTCGAGGCGGGCGAAGGGATCGCTCTCGTAGATCTTATTTGCATAGTACGCGGGAAGGAACTTGCCTGCGTCGTCGCGCGAGAAGCCGAAGGTCATCTGGGTGAGGTCGTTGGTGCCGAAGCAGAAGAAGTCCGCTTCCTTCGCGATCGCATCGGCGGTGAGGGCCGCACGCGGGATCTCGATCATGGTACCCACCTGATACTTGATCTTCTTGTGCTTGGACTTGATGACCTCTTCCGCGGTCTTGACGACGATATCCTTCACGAACTTGAATTCCTTGACTTCGCCGGTGAGCGGGATCATGATCTCGGGCACGACCTTCCAGTCCTTATGGCGCTTCGCGACGGCAATGGCGGCCTTCATGACGGCCTTGGTCTGCATGACGGCGATCTCGGGATAGGTGACGCAGAGACGGCAGCCTCTGTGGCCCATCATGGGATTGAACTCGTGGAGGTCGGCGATGATCTGCTTGATCTGCGCGACGGTCTTCTTCTGCGCCTTGGCGAGGGCGGCGATGTCCTCTTCCTCGGTGGGAACGAACTCATGAAGCGGAGGATCGAGGAAACGGATGGTGACGGGCTGACCGCCGAGTGCCTCGAAGAGACCCTCGAAGTCTGCCTGCTGCATGGGCTCGATCTTGGCAAGTGCCTTCTCGCGCTCCTCCTTGGTGTCGGCGCAGATCATCTGACGGAATGCACCGATCCTGGCGGGATCGAAGAACATGTGCTCGGTACGGCAGAGGCCGATGCCCTGCGCGCCGAAAGCCGCCGCCTGCTTGGCATCCTTGGGCGTATCCGCGTTGGTGCGGACGCCGAGTGCCTTATACTTGTCGGCAAGCTCCATGATGCGGCCGAAATAGCCCGAGTTGGGATCTGCGGGGATGGTGGGGATGAGCCCGTCGTAGATGTTGCCCGTGGACCCGTCGAGGGAGATGGGATCGCCCTCTCTGTATACCTTGCCCTTGAGGGTGAACTGCTTGTTCTCTTCATCCATCTTGATGTCGCCGCAACCGGAGACGCAGCAGGTCCCCATGCCGCGGGCGACGACGGCCGCGTGCGAGGTCTGTCCGCCGCGGACGGTGAGGATGCCCTGTGCATACTTCATGCCTTCGATGTCTTCGGGAGAGGTCTCGAGACGGACGAGGACGACCTTCTTGCCGGGGACGACTTCGCCCTTCTCATTCTTGGAGGGCTTGCCGAGCTTCACGGCATCCTCTGCGGTGAAGACGATGGTGCCTGCCGCGGCGCCGGGGGAAGCGGCAATGCCCTTGCCCACGACATTCTCGGCCGCCGCCTTGAGCGCTGCGGGATCGAACTGCGGGTGAAGGAGCATGTCGAGGGACTTCGCATCGATCTGCATGAGGGCCTCTTCTTCGGAGATCATGCCCTCGTCGATGAGGTCGCACGCGATCTTGATGGCGGCAGCGGCCGTGCGCTTGCCGTTACGGGTCTGGAGCATGTAGAGCTTCTCGTTCTCCACGGTGAACTCCATATCCTGCATGTCGCGGTAGTGATTCTCGAGGATCTCGCAGACCTTGAGGAACTGCTTGTAGACTTCGGGGAAGATCTCTGCCATCTTGGAGATGGGCATGGGGGTGCGGACGCCCGCAACCACATCTTCGCCCTGCGCATTGGTGAGGAATTCACCCATGAGCCCCTTCTCGCCCGTGGCGGGATTGCGCGTGAAGGCGACGCCCGTGCCGCAGTTGTCGCCCATGTTGCCGAATGCCATCATCTGCACATTGACCGCGGTGCCCCAGCTGTAGGGGATGTCGTGGTCCATGCGGTAGACGTTTGCACGGGGGTTGTCCCACGAACGGAAGACGGCCTTGATGGCCTCGAAGAGCTGCTCCTTGGGATCGCTCGGGAAGTCCTTCCCAAGCTGGCTCTTATACTCTGCCTTGAACTGATTTGCAAGCTCCTTGAGGTCGGCGGCATCGAGCTCGACGTCCTGCTTGACGCCCTTCTTTTCCTTCATGGCGTCGATGAGCTTCTCGAAATATTTCTTGCCGACTTCCATGACGACGTCGGAGAACATCTGAATGAATCTTCTGTAGCAGTCCCATGCCCAGCGGGGGTTGCCCGACTTCTTTGCAAGGACCTCGACGACCTCTTCATTGAGACCGAGGTTGAGGATGGTGTCCATCATGCCGGGCATGGAAGCACGCGCGCCCGAACGGACGGAGACGAGCAGGGGATTTTCCTTGTCGCCGAACTTCTTCCCGGTGATCTTTTCCATCTTGTCGATGTACTCCATGATCTCCGCCCTGATCTCGGGGTTGATCTGGCGCCCGTCTTCATAATACTGGGTGCACGCTTCGGTGGAGATGGTAAATCCCTGGGGAACGGGAAGACCGATATTGGTCATCTCGGCGAGATTCGCGCCCTTGCCGCCCAAAAGCTCACGCATCTTCGCGTTGCCCTCGGTGAAAAGGTAACAGTACTTTTTTGCCATATAAAAATTCCTCCTGATGATTTTAGAAGCCTCGTACAGGCCTCATGCGGACCTGCACCATCTGCGATTATACACCATTTCGGCGCAAAAGACAAGCCTTTCGCGGAAAAAAATCTCATTTTCGCAAAAAATAAGGGGCTCGCCCGCGTTTAAGCGCCCAGAAAGGTTGGTATAATTTCCCCGAGAGGGATTGACTTTGCCCGCGCGGTGTGGTATAATCCTATCAAATCAAGAAAAAAGAGGTACATTATGATCGACTACACCCTTCGCGGCATCAATGCCGACGAACTCTCCTTCAAGGTCAACCCCATGCAGGTCCAGCCCAACCAGAAATTCGAGATCAAGCCCTTCTTCTCCCGCCGCATCCAGACGGCCAAGGAGAATCCCAAGGTAAACATCGTCATCCTCGAATGCAAGATAGAGTCCACCGAGGAGGCTCCCAAGCCCTTTAACCTCGTAGTGCGGCTCGTGGGCGTCTTCGAGGTCAATAACATGACGACGGACGAGGACAGACGCATCTTCGCGCTCAATGCCACGGAGACCCTCTATCCCTATCTCCGCTCCACGGTGAGCTCGCTCACGGCGGCCTCCTTCATCAATCCCCTCAACCTGCCCGTCATCTCGGGTGCGACCCTCTTCCCCGAGGACCGCGAAGGATTTACGGGAAACGGACAAGACAACTGATTTTCCGACCCCATCTGACCAAAACCCGCCCCTGCAATGCTGCAAGGGGCGGGTTTTTCATCTCAATTTATGGGCGGCGTGTGTCCCTCGTAGAAGTCGAGGAGGGTCCCCCATTTTCTGTCGCGGTCTTCCTTTTCGTTCAGAAATTCGTGGCGGCTGCCCTCGAAGAGGGTGAGGGAGACCTCCTCCATGCCCGCCCTCTTATAGAAGGTAAAGAGCTTCTCCATGCCCTTCCCCTGATTGCCCACGGGGTCGAGAGCGCCCGCGATGAGGAGGAGGGGGAGTTTTTTGGGCAGTGCGGCGATATAACGCTTCGTATAGAGCCGCCTGAGCCCCCGGAAAAAGTCATGATAGAAGCGGTTGGAGCAGGTAAAGGCGCACAGCGGGTCGGCGTAGTAGGCGGCATTGTTCTCGGCGTCGGCGGAGAGCCACATCCTGTCGTCGAACTTCTTCATGTAGGCGCCGAAGGACAGTTTTTCTATGAGCTTCGCGGGCTTTTCAGGCGCAAACAAGCACCCCATGCCCGAGACAAGGCTTCCCAAATAGACTTCGAAGTCCTTTTTATGCGAACTCCCCGCGAGGACCGCCGCGGCTATCTTTTCGCCGTAGAGCGCCAAAAATCTCTGCACGACGAAGGAGCCGAAGGAGAATCCCGTGAGGATGCACGGGAGACCATAGCGCGCGCGGAAATAGTCGCAGACGGCCGCCTCGTCCCGCACGACGTCCTCAAACATGTCCCCCTCCGCATAGCCGAGCGTCTTTGCGGACTTGCCGTGCCCGCGGTGGTCGTCGGCCACGACGATGAAGCCGTGCATATTCAGAAAGTGCGCGAAGTCGGCATACCGCCCCGCGTGCTCCGCCATGCCGTGCACGATCTGCACGATGCCGCGCGGCGAGTCGACCTCGTCCCACACGTGCACCTCGAGCATGCTGCCGTCAAATGTCTTCAGTTCCATCTTATCCCCCCATCCGAAAGGTCATTTTGCCGCGCTCTTTTTCGACGCGATGAGGTCGGCAAGATGTCCGAGCGCCTCGGGTGAGAGGGCCTCCCCCCGCACGCCCGCGGACACCTGCGCCTCCGCAAGCAATGCCTTTGCCTCCTCCCGCGTCATGGAAAAGGCGGCCATCAGGTTATTTTCGAGCGTCTTCCTGCGCGAGGAAAAGGCGGCGCGCACCACGGCGCGGTAGACCCTTTCGTCCGCCACGGAAAATCCCCCCGCGGTGAAGTCGGCGCGCACCACGGCGGAATCGACATTGGGTCGGGGGGTAAAGAGGGTGCGCGGGACCCTCCTCACGAGCTGTGCCCTGCCCCGCCGCGCGAGTGCGGCCGTCACGGCGCCATAGGCGGGCGTTCCCTCCCGCGCGGTGAGCCGCTCGGCGACCTCCTCCTGTACCATCACGGTGATGCCGCGGCACCTCTTCCCCTCCTCCACGAAGCGCATGATGACGGGGGTCGTGATGTAGTAGGGCAGGTTGGCGACGACGAGGTACTCCCCAAGCTCCTCCTCGAGGGCGGCAAAATCGCATTTTTCAAAGTCCGAAAAGCGCACCTCGGCATTTTTGAGGCCCGCGAGCGTCACGGCGAGGATGGGACGGAGGCTTTCGTCGATCTCATAGGAGACCACCCGCCTCGCCCGCTCCGCAAGCGCCCGCGTGAGCGCACCCGCCCCTGCGCCGATCTCGAGGACGGTCGTATCCGAAGTGACGCCCGCATCCTCGGCGATGGCGGCAAGGAGATTTCCGTCACTCAAAAAATTTTGTCCGTACTTCTTCTTGAAGCTGAAGCCGCTGCCTTGCAAGATCTCACGGAGTTCCATGCGCCCCTCCTTCGGACATGGTATGCCCTTCTTTACTCTATCATCTCCCGCACGCGCAGGGGAATGCCGACCTCTTCGGCAAGTGCCCTTGAGAGCGCCACCTTTTCCTCGCCGATGAAGTCGACGACGGAAAACCAGCAGTTCACCCCCTCGCGGCGGAGGGCGCGGGCAAAGTCGAGGAGCGCGGCATAGCCTTCCCTGTGGACGGGGCGGCAGATCTTATCGTATTCCTCCCGCGTGGGGGCGTTCAGGGAGATGTTGACGCCGTCGAGATGGCCCCGCAGGAGGGGAGCAATGTCGAACCCGTTGATGAGCGAGCCGTGCCCATTGGTGTTGAGGCGGGTCTTGCCGCCCGTCCCGTGGACATGATCGCAGATCTGCAGCATGGCGTCGAGGCGGTAGGTGGGCTCGCCGAAGCCGCAGAAGACGACCTCGCTGTAGCGGGAGGCGTCTCCGATCTCCGCGATGACCTCCTCCGCCGAGGGCTCCCTCTTCAGCCAGAGGGCATGCCCCTCGTAGGTCTCCTTCCCCTTCCGCACGCAAAAGGTGCAGCGGTTGGAGCAGCGGTTTGTGAGGTTGAGATAGAGATTTTCGCCGATCCGATAGGTGTAAGTATCCATGTTCAAAGGGAGACCTTGGGGAAAAGTTTTCGGAAATTCTCGTCGATTTTCGACCCCATGTCTTCAAAAGTCACATCTTTCAGCTCCGCAAGCCGACGCACGATGACGCGGATATTTGCGGGCGAATTTTTCTCGCCGCGATAGGGCGAGAGGTAGGGACTGTCCGTCTCGGAGAGGATGCGGTCCATGGGACACGCCGAAATGCTCTCCGCGACTTTGCGCGCATTTTTGAAGCAGGCGACGCCGCCGAAGGAGAAGAAGCCGCCCATGTCCGCGAAGGCCCCGAGGTTCTCCTTTCCGTAGGCATAACAATGCATGAGGTACCCATGTCCGAGGAGCGGAGTGCATTCCCGCAAGATGGCGAGGGTGTCGGCACAGGCGTCGCGGGAGTGGATCTGCACGGGAAGCCCGAGCTCTGCCGCCCACTCGAGCTGGCGGACAAAGAGCATCCGCTGTGCCTCCCTGTCATACCCGGGGTAGTGGTAGTCGAGCCCCACCTCCCCCACGGCGATGCAGCGCTCCTCTCCCGCGAGGGCGAAGAACTGCTCCTTTGAGAGGGTCTGCCCCGCGAACTCGGGATGCACGCCCACCGTAAAATAGCACCCCATGTGCGCTTTTGCGAATTCCGCATGCCACGCCGCATGGGCAAGGGTGTCGGCGGCGAGGACGACGGCATCGACCCCCGCAGCGCAGATTTTTTCCCACTCGGCGGGAAGATCGTAGCCCTCCTCCGCAAAATGGGCATGGACGTCGATCATCTGACCTTTGCCCCGCTCGAAATGAGCTTTTCGGGGGAGATGACAGAGAGCCCATTTTCATCTTCCGCACAGAGGATCATGCCCTCGGAGAGCACGCCGCGGAGCTTTACGGGCTTTAAGTTGGCCACGAGCACGACGCGCTTGCCCACCATCTCCTCGGGCGTGTAGTACTGCGCGATGCCCGAGACGACCGACCGCACTTCGTCGCCCACGCGGACGGTCTCATGCAGGAGCTTGTCGCTCTTCTCCACCCTCTCGCAGGCGATGACTTCGCCGATCCTGAGCTCTATTTTGGAGAAGTCGTCGATGGTGATCTCGGCGGCCTTCTGCGGTTCGGGATGTGAGGCCTTTTCGGAGGCGGCCCTCCTTTCACTTACGAGTTTTGCGACCTCGGCGAGCTCCTTTTTGACGTCGATGCGGGGGAAGAGAGGCTTGAGCCTTACGACGGGTGTCCCCTCCTGCAGGATGCCGAAGCGAAGCGCGCCGAAGGAGCCTTCCGCCGAGAAACTCGCGAGGATCTCACCCGCCGCATGGGGCAGGAAGGGCTGCAGCACGATGGCGCACATGCGCACCGTCTCGGCGAGATTGTAGAGCACAGCGCCGAGCCGCGCCTTCTTTGCGGGGTCCTTTGCGAGGATCCACGGCGCCGTCTCATCGATATATTTGTTGGCGCGGTCGACGACGGCAAAGATATCCGCGAGGGCATCGGGCGCATTGAGGGCATCCATGTCCGCGTTGACCCGTTCGAAAAGCCCTTCGGCGAGGGAGATGAGCTCCTCGTCGGGCCCCTCCTTTTCTCCGCGAGGCGGGATCTTTCCGTCAAAATTTTGCTCGATCATCGCCTGCGTGCGCGAGACGAGATTGCCGAGGTCATTGGCGAGGTCGGCATTGATGCGCCCGAGGAGGCGTTCGTTGGTATATTCCCCGTCGCTGCCGAAGGGGATCTCGCGCAGGAGGAAGTAGCGGATGGCGTCCTGCCCGTACCGCTTCACGAGCTCATAGGGGTCGGTGAGCTCCTCCTTTACGGCGTCCTGCTTGGACTTCGAGAGCTTGTCTCCGCCGATGAGGAGCCACCCATGTCCGTAGACCCGCTTCGGGAGCGGGAGGCCGAGCGCCATGAGGAGGGCGGGCCAGACGATGGCATGGAAGCGCACGATCTCCTTCCCCACCATATGGAGGTCGGCGGGCCAGAACTTTCTCATGAGGGCATCGTCGTCCGAGAGATAGCCGAGCGCCGAGATATAATTCGCGAGGGCGTCGATCCATACGTAGGAGCAGTGCTTCTCGTCGAAGGGAAGAGGCACCCCCCACTTGACCGTGGTGCGCGAGACGCAGAGGTCGGTGAGCCCCGCCTTCAGGAAATTATTGACCATCTCGTTGACGCGGGACTTGGGCTGCAGAAATTCGGGGTCGTCCTCGTAGAGCTTCAGGATGCGGGGCGCATATTTCGAGAGGCGGAAAAAGTAACTCTCCTCGCGCTGGAGGGTGACCTCTCTGCCGCAGTCGGGGCATTTGCCGTCCTTGAGCTGCGACTCCGTCCAAAAGGCCTCGCACGGGGTGCAATAGTGCCCCGTGTACTCCGATTTATAGATATCCCCGCTCTCGTAGAGCTTCTCGTAGATCTTCTGCACGCAGCGCACATGGTCCTCGTCGGTCGTGCGGATGAAGCGGTCGTAGCGGATGTCGAGGAGTCGCCATACGTCCTTGAGCCCGCTCACGAGGGGGTCGACGAACTGCATGGGCGTCACGCCCCGCTTTTTGGCCTCCTTTTCCACCTTCTGGCCGTGCTCATCGGTGCCCGTGAGGAAGAAGACCTCCTCCCCCTTCAGCTTATGGAAGCGCGCGAGGGCGTCGCAGATGACGGTGGTGTAGCAGTGCCCGATGTGCCAATTGCCGCTGGGGTAGTAGATGGGTGTGGTGATGTAATATTTCTCTGCCATGATATAAACCTCGGAAATATTATAGCGCATTTGCGCCCGTTTGTAAAATGTTTTCGCCTCCCAACCTGCACTGCTTGTGTCATTCCCTCACTGCTCGTTCTTTTCGAAGACGGCGAGGATGCCCTCGATACGGGCACGGTCGGTCTCGTCGAGGGCGCGGAATTTCTTCAGGATCCGCTTCTCCTGCGCCGTCGCGGGGATCGCCGCAGCGCGGTCGGGGGCCCCCTTCCGCCCGAGCAGCTCGTCTACCGTGATCCCGAAAAAGTCGGCAAAGAGGATCAGAGTCTCATAGGGCGCCTGCCGCTCCTCGTTCTCATAATTTGCGATCGTATTCTGGTGAATACCCGTGAGCCTGGAGAGCTCGCTCCGCTTCATGCCGTTTTCAAGCCTGATTTCCTTTAATAAAAACACAGTCTCCTCCGTTTTGGTGTAATCCTCGAGAAAATTATATCAAAACGGGTGATTACCCGTAATTCTGCAAAGGAGGTAGTGTCATGGCAATTGCGGGTTTGATAATCGCGATCATCGGCCTTGTATGCGGCTTCATCGGATTTGCTGTTCCGATCCTGAGCATCATCGGTCTTCCGGTAGCGATCGTTGGTCTCATTCTGAGCTGTATCGGAATGAAGCGTCAGAAGGGCGGCGTTGCCACAGCAGGTCTGGTAATCGGCATCATCGCTGTTGTGTTTACGGCGATCACGTTCTTCACCTGCGGCATCTGCGTGCTCTGCGTCGCTGCCGCCGTCTGATCTGCCCTTGCGAAAATGCCGAACGGCATTGCTGTTCGGCATTTTGCATCGGGAAAAGGAAACATCGCCATGGTGATACGAGATAACTATTTTCATGTGTTCGGAAGGGATATCCCCTACTACGGGCTTCTCTTCGTGCTCGGCTTCGCCGTCGCGGCACTCACCGCGCTTCCGAAGATGAAGAAGCTGAAGCTCTCCGGGGTAGATACCGTCTGCTCCGCCGTCTTTGCGGGGATCGGAGGCGTGCTCGGCGCAAAGCTCCTCTCCGTCCTCACTTCTATCGGCTATATCATCGAATATCACATCTCCTTTATCGACGTGATCCGAAATGGATTCGTCTTTTACGGCGGGCTCATAGGCGGCGTGATCGGCCTCGTGATCTATGCCAAGGCCTTTCGCCTGCCCCTCCTCCCCTTTTTCGACCTCTATGCAGCGGGGACGGCACTCGGACATGCCGTGGGAAGGGTAGGCTGTCTCATCTCGGGATGCTGCTACGGGCTTCCCGCGGAAGGGTCCTTTTATGTGCTCTATACCCACGCGGTCGATCCCAATACGCCGCTCGGGACCCCGCTCCTTCCCATCCAGCTCATAGAATGCTTTTGCCTTGTGGGGATCTTTGCCCTCTGCGAATGTCTCTTCTACTTTACGAAGCGGCGCGGGGTGAGCGCCTTCGCCTACGCGGGCACCTATGCCGTGACGAGGTTCGTCCTCGAATTTTTCCGCGGCGATGCCGTGCGCGGAGTCTTCGGCGGGCTCTCCACCTCCCAATATATCTCCCTCGCCATCCTCGCCATCCTCTCCGCCATCCTCGCTGCCCGCTTCCTCTCCTTCTATGCTCATTCCCGTGGCTGAGTGCCAAAATCCCCTTTTGAAAAGGTCTCCCCGAAATTCGGGAAGACCTTTTTTGTATGAAGATGAAAAAGTCAGGAGAGGAGGGAGACGAGCTTGTCGGCGACGTGGAGGATCTCGTCGGCCTTCGTGGCGAGGGAAAAGGAGAAGCGGATGCCCTGCTGCGCCTCTTCCTCCGTGCGGCCCATGGCGAGCATCACATGGGAGGGACGCGCCGCGTGCGCCGAGCAGGCAGCCCCTCCCGATGCCGAGATGCCCTCCAGATCGAGCCGCGCAAGGAGGGATTTTTCGCCCCCGAAAAAGGTGACATGGGAGATATTCGGCGCGCGGTTTTCGCCGTCAAATCGCACCCCATTCCCCAATTTCACGGCGAGGCGGCTCTCGAAGAGGCTCCGTATCTGCCCGGTGTGCTCGGAAAACTCCCGCCTCCTCTTTGCCGCGATCTCAAGCGCTGCGGCAAAGCCGACGATGCCCGCGACATTGAGCGTCCCGCCGCGCAGTCCGCGCTCCTGTTCTCCCCCGATGAGGAGGGGACGGAGGGGCACATCCTTCTTCACGATGAGCGCGCCCACCCCCTTCGGTCCGCCTATCTTGTGGGCAGAGAGGGAAAGGCCGTCCGAAAAGGAGGCGATCCCGGCGAGGTCCTGCGTGCAGGCGGCCTGTACGCAGTCGGTAAAGAAGAGGGCGCCGTGCGCATGGGCGAAATTCGCGATCTCGCGGATCGGCTGGATACATCCCGTCTCGTTATTGACACCCATGACCGCGACGAGGCCCGTATCTTTGGACATGGTCCCCTCTAAATCTGTCAAGGAGACACATCCCGTGTCGGGCACGGGGCAAGTCCGCGATCCGCCTTCGCGGAGAGGCGCGGCGGCGAGGACGGCGGCGTGCTCGATGGCAGAGACGACGGCCTCTCCCCTTCCCATGCAGCGCACGGCCCAGTTGTCCGCCTCCGTCCCGCCCGAAGTGAAGTACACCTCGCTCGCCTGCACACCCAAAACGCCCGCGATACGGTCACGGGCGTCAAGCACGGGCGCGGCGGCCCGCCTCCCGAAGATGTGCAGGGAGTCGGGATTGCCATATGTATTCCGAAGGATGGGGAGCATCTCCGCCAGGACTTCGGGAAGGAGCGGCGTCGAGGCCGCATAATCGAGATAGAGATCCCGATAGCGTGCGGGGCGGCTCACTGCCAATCCACCACGTTGACCCACTTCGCGAGGAACTCCTGCTCCTCGGGCTTTCCCTTTACGGACTGCGAAGCGGCGACAATGGGCAAGATGCGCTGCACATACTGGAGCGCGGTATCCGTCTTGAGGCAGAAGAGGCGAAGATATTTTTCCGCGAGGGCGTCCCGCTTTTGCAGCTTCATGATGAGGTAGGTCCGCGCGGCGTCGGCTGAGCCGTTGCCCTGCGTCGCATGCGACCAGTCGATGATATAGGGCGTGCCGTCCTTCGTGATGATGACATTGCTCGGCTGGAAGTCGCCGTGGCAGAGCTTGGTGTGGCGGGGCAGCCCGTCGAGGCGGACGTGCAGGTCATAGCGCACCGTCGCGGGGAAGCCGCTCGCCGAGATCTTGGCATGCATCTTGTCGCGGAGATGGCCGAGGAGGGGCACCTTTTCCTTGCTCATGCGGATCTGCAGATCGACAAAGAAGTCGAGGTATTCGTCCTCCTTTTCGGGGTGCTTCGCCATGAGCTCCTCGAGAGTCTCCCCCTCGATGAACTCCCAGATGAGCGACCACTGCCCATCGATGACGGAGACGCCCAAAACTTTCGGAATATTGAGCGAGGTCTCCTCGATGCGCGCCTGATTGAGCGCCTCGTTGAGGATGCCCGCCTTGGAATATCCCGCGCCGAAGGACTTGATGAGCCGATTGCCGTCGCGGTAGAGTTTTTTTCCCGCACTCTCGTGGATGAGTTCCATAATTTTCCTCCTGTCCCGCAAAACACGCGGGGTATGAAAATATTATACCCCAAAGCCGTCGATTAGACAAGGGCTTCGGGGAAATTTTTCGAAATTTATTTTATGCCTCTTCTTCCTCTCTTTCGCCCTCGAGGAGGAGAGTGAGAAGTTCTATTCGCTCCAAGAGCCCCTCCAGCTCTTCCCCCTCTTCGGTGGAGGAGAGGCGCTCGTTGTCCCGCACATAGCCCTGTGCCACGAAGACCTTATGGAGGAGCACCAGTGCGGCGATGAGAAAGAGGAGGGCCACGCCGCCGAGAACGGCGGTGAGGACGGGAACGAAGATGCCCCGCGTCCGCACGATGAACACCGCCGCGACCGCACAGCCTACGGCAAAGAGGAGAGTCACCGCAAAGACGATGGCAAAGCGGAGGAGCCAATAGTTGCGATTGGCGGCAAAGGCGCCGCGGCGCGACGCCATCCCCTCCTCCACGCGGGCGCGGAGGGGCTCGGCCTGCTCTTCGCATTGGGCACGCTCCCGCGCAAAGGCCTCCCCCATCTGCGAGAGGACCGAGGCACGCACCTCCTCGGAGGAGCGGGCAAAGCGCAGGGCCATGCGCCTGCGGCCGAAGCATGCCGCATCGGTATAGCCGTGCGTGCGCGCCTCCCAGAGCGCGATCTCCGCCTCGGTATCCCCCGAAAAGGCGGCCTGCGCGAAGAGCTTCTCTGCGTCGGCATATTCCCCCGCACGCAATTTTCTGCGCCCCGCCTTCATGATGCGCTCGTATTCCTTCTGCGCCTCGTCGGGAAGGACGAGCTCCTTCCTCTCGGGCTTCGGGAGTTCGATCTCGGGCTTGGGGTCCGGATCGTCGAGCTTTGCGGGCTCGTCCGTCAATCTTTCTTCTGCCATATATCCCTCCGTATTTCACTCGGAGTCCTGTCTCTTGGGACAGGTGCTCCGCACGACGTAACTTCTCAGGCCGCGCGTCCTGCTCTTTGCCCATTCGGCAAGCTCGCGCGTCTCGAAGACGGCAAATGCCGCGCCGCCGCTCCCCGTCATGCCTGCGCCGAGGGGAGAGAAGGAGCGCGCCGTCTCATATGCTTTCTTTGCACCCGCGGAGATGCTCGCCGCCGCGGGGTAGAGGTCATTTCCGAAGAGGGCCGCCGCCCCCGCGAGATCGCCCCGTGAAAATGCCCGCACGCATGCCTCCGTCCGCGCACCGCCCGCCCGCTCCGCACGGTCGTACTCCGCAAAGCACGCCGCGGTCAGGAGGGGCTCCTCCGGGCAGAGGAGGAGGGCGTAAAAGTCGCAGTGCGGCAGGGGCTCCACCTCCGTCCCCCTCCCGCGGAGGCGGGCGCATCCCCCCCTGAGGAGGTACCCCGTGTCGCTCCCGAAAGAGTCGGCAAGTGCCTTCTGCTCGGCATATGGGACGGAAAACAGGGCACCCATGCCCGCGATCACCGCCGCCGTATCCGTAGACGAGCCGCCGAGACCTGCGCCGATGGGAATATCTTTCCACAGAGTGATGTCCACCCCGTTCGTGGCGAATTTTCGGACAAAGGCGCGCGCCGCCAAAAAGGCATTGTTCTCCTCGGGCGGGAGATAGACCCCCTCGCCGAAGGTCCGTATCCGCACCTCGCCGTCCCGCCGCCTCGTGATGCGCACGCGGTCGGAGAGGTCCACCGTGGAGACGAGGGAGTCGAGGAGATGGTATCCCCCCGCCGCCCCCACGACGTCGAGGGTGAGGTTGAGCTTGGCATAGGCCGTACGGATCACGGTGTTCATTTGCTCTATTGTATCACGTTTTTCGGAAAATGGCAAGAGCTTTGCCTCATTTCCCCGTGAAAAGCGTCCCCGACGAAGACTCGCGGGGACGCAGAGGGTTTATAAAACCGATTTTTTGCGGTAGACGATGACGCGCTGTCCCTCCTTGATGGGGAACTCGATGTCGGGATTGCCCGCCGCGACCTCTTCGGGCGACTTCATGAGGCTCTTCGAAAGCTCCCACAGCCCGTCGCCCGCGCGGGGGATATACACGCTCACCGCGCTCTCGCTCTCGGGCAGCGCCTCCCCCTCCTCGCAGCTCGCGACGAGGCGGGCGGTCACCTTTTTCCGCTCCTGCACGGTGATCTTCAGGGTGGCCTCCGCCTCCACTTCGCCCTCCTGTCTCTGGCGGCAGGACATGCCGAGGACGAGGACGGAGATGGCCGCATCGTGCGCCTCCGCGGGGATGGAGAAGGGCAGGGAGAGCTCGATACCGCGGTGGCTTCCATCCGCTCCCTGCACGAGAAGCGCGGACATGGCTACCCCGTCGATGGTCATCCCCCGCTCGCCGCTCACGAGATTTGCCTCGGCGCGCTGGAGAGTCACCGCCTGCAGAGTATCCGAAAAGTCGATGGGCGAGGAGAGGGCGCACTTGCCCGCAATGCGCTCGGTCATGCACTCCACATCCCCCACGCCCGCGCTCTCCGCCGTCGCAAAGACGAGGGAGGTCCTGTTCGTCGTCGAAAAGGCGTCCGTCACGGCATCGACGGCGACCTCTTCGTAGACACAGCCTTGCGCCGCGAGAGTGAGCTCGGCATAGAGGGTGCATTTGCCCTTTTCCTCATCTGCATCTGCACGGATGGAGGCCGACTGCACGCTCACATGCGCCTCCGCACCCGCGCCGTATGCCGCCGCATCACAGGGGATCTCGATGCGGAAAGGCACGAGCCGCTCGAGGGAAAAGGGCGCGCCCCCCTTCAGGGCGAGGATACCGAGGTTGACATCTCCCTCCACCCGCAGGATGCCCGTCTCGCACACGAGGGCGGTGAGGTTGACCGTCTCGGTATGCTGGAGGACGTCGCTCAGAAATTCCGTCTCGAATTCGTCCTCCGTCTCGGCATTCCCCGAGACGAGGTGGGCGGTCAGGACCTTTACGGGGTCCCGCTTTACTATGAGGTCGCCGCCCGCGAGATACTCGAAATTTTGCTCGCCGTAGAGGGAGATGTCGCACCCGAGCAGGGCGGTCGCATACACGCCCGCGCCCTCCCGCCGCACTGCGATATTTTCACAGCTCACCGTGGCGCATGCGGTGAGGGCGGGATAGCAGAAGTCATCTTTTGCGGAGGCGGAAAATTCCACCCCCTTCTCGGCGCGGCAGACCCGCTTCTCGGCGTCCTCATAGACGATGGAAAAGTGCGCCTTGCCGAAATAGCGCACCTCGCCGCTTCCCGCATCCGCGCCCGTGAGGACGGCAAAGCACGAGGCCGTGAGCACGGTCTCCACCTCGCTTCCGAAGCGGCACTCCACCGCCGTCTGGGCATTGAGTTCTTTCCGCTTTCCGTACCCGCGGAATACCTGCGTTTCCGTTTTCATCATGTTCACTCCTTGCATGGATTCCCTCTATCCTATGCCGCGCCGCGAGAGAATATGCGGGGCGAAGGAGGAGAGCTTTTGCCGAAAAAGGAAGAATGGATCTCGCGGGGCATGCACGGCGAGGGGCGGGCATCCGGAGTATAAAAAAGGAAAAGGAGGGACATACTGACAGCATGATCAAGCCGAAGAGCGACATTGCGCGCGTAAAACAGATGATCGCCGAATGTTTCCGAAAGCAGGTCGATGTGACCGTGAACCTCGGCAGGAATAAGGTGCTCCGCTTCTGCGGCGAACTCTCGGGCATCTACCCCGCCCTCTTTACCGTGCGGCCCAATGACAAGGACTTTTTGGGCAAGACCTCCTATTCCTATGCCGAAGTCCTCTGCGGCAATGTAAAGATAAAGCCCGCCAAGGGCATGGAATAAGGGAAGTTGACGGGACATTCTGATTATGTCACCCTGAAAAGCGTTCCAATGTGTCATTCTGAAAAGCATTCCAATATGTCATTCTGAGCCTGTCGAAGAATCGCCGCAGTCTTACGTCATTCCGAACGAATGTGAGGAATCTCGGGCTTGAGATTTCTCGCTACGCTCGAAATGACGTGTACAGAAGGCTAAGGCGATGTTTCGACTTCGCTCAACATGACATGATTATAGCGCCTCGTCGGTACACGATTATAACGTCTTGGCGTAACCTCCCTTCGCAAAACCACAAAAAAACAGCGGAACGAAATCGTTTCGCTGTTTTCCGTATCCTTACATCCCTGTCGGATACGAATAAGCATCAGCGGACCCTTGCCTTGGTTTCCGCGTAGCTCCGAATGGATGCGCCGTTTGTCCCCGACGACGCATTATTTTTTAGGTGAGATTATTTCGTGTAGGATACTTCTTTAACGTCCGCCTGCGTTATTGCAAACACGATGGCGTTCTCTTCACTAGTACCTGCTTCGGCGCTGTATTCTGTATCAGCATCGGCCGTATCTTTTTCCTTATTGTCGTAGATCTTCGTGAGATGGAGCGTGCCATCTTTTTTCCACCAGCCTTCCGCGGTCCAGATGCCGTCTCCATTTGCGTCTGCTTTGAGCGCGTCTTCAACCGTCAAAATCTGAGTGACGGCAAGGCCTTTCAGCGTGCGCTTGTTGGCATCAAATACGCCCTTCTTCGCATTGTCGAGTGCACTGACAAAAATCGGCACAGCGATGGCGACGAGGACGGCGATGATCGCGACGACGATCAGGAGCTCGGCAAGCGTGAAGCCTTTTTTGTTGTTCTT
>CANQFA010000011.1 GCA_947597925.1 uncultured Clostridia bacterium
GTAACTTTCATTTTCAACTATAAAAACGGAACGCAAACGGTCAGCCTTGACGAGCTTTCGTGTTCGGATTATAATTGTCTCGGTGCACCACAAAATGAGGAGCGATAAGCTCCTCTTTTTTTATGCCGTGAAGGAAGGAATGTCGACGAAAGCGCTTCGATATGTCATTCTGAGCCTGTCGAAGAATCGCCTTAGCCTTGCGTCATTCCGACGACCGACCTATTACGTCATTCCGACGACCGACCTATTACGTCATTCCGACGACCGACCTATTACGTCATTTCGACGACCGACCTATTACGTCATTTCGACGACCGACCTATTACGTCATTTCGACGACCGACCTATTACGTCATTCCGACGACCGACCTATTACGTCATTCCGACGACCGACCTATTACGTCATTTCGACGACCGAAGGGAGGAGAAATCTCAAGCATGAGATTCCTCACTGCGTTCGGAATGACGCAAAAAAACGTTCGGAATGACGTGAGGGAGCCCTTTTTTATTTTTCCGCAAAAAAGGTGGCACTTAAGGGGCACAAGAGGGAAAAAGTGTGATAAAATAGAAGTGAACAAACGTTCGGAGGATGACATGAGAGATTCGTTCGTATTTTACAGATCCTTTTTCGAGCTCTTTCGCGGACTGGGCAAAGCTCGCCGCTGGGAACTTCTCGAGGCGCTCTGCGACTACGCCTTTGCGGGCGTTCTGCCCGAGCCGAGTGCCGCCATCTATCCCTTTTTCTGTGCGCTGAGGCCTCAGATCGACGCCAACAACCGCCGCTATGAGAACGGAAAGAAGGGCGGAAGACCGCGCTGTGAGGAGGAAAATTTGCCCGCTTCTCAAAACCAACGGTTTTCTTCCGAAGAACCTAATGAGAATGTAAATGAACATGAGAATGAAAAAGAAAAAGAAAAAGAGAAAGAGAATGTCCATGCGAATGAGCATGAGAATGGAAATGCGAATGCGAATGCAAATGTCCCCGCGGGGCTTGAGGCGGGCGGCATCCTCGATGTCATCCGCGGTCACCTCACCCTGCGCGACCGGGAAGAGGTGGACAGGGAGCTTGCGCGCATGAAGGAGGGCTCCGAAGGGGGCAAAATGCCTTCTTTCAGGGGAAAACTTTCTTCCGTGGGCCCGCCCGAAGGGGAGGCGGGGAAACGGCGGGAGGCCTTTTTGCGCATGGTCGCGGGGCTCTCCGAAAAGACGAGCATGCGGGGACTCGGCATATCGGGGCGGAGGAAGACATAGAATAGGGCGTGCTCGAATTTCTTCCTCAGCGCATCCTCGATGCCGTGCAGGCCTTAAATTTCGGCAAGCTCTATGAGCTCCGCATGCGGGCGGACATGCCTCTCTCCGCAAATCTCGGGGGGAACTATGTCTTTCTCGGGAAAAGTGGGGTAGTTTCGCCCGCCGAGGCCATCTTTCCCACAAAAGAGGAGGTGGAGACGGCGTTGCTTGCGGCGTGCGGCTACTCCCTCTACGCGGTGGAGAGCGAACTTCGAGAGTCCTTTGTCACGGCGGCAAACGGGGAGAGGCTGGGCATTGCGGGGACGGTGGTGCGGGAAGGGGGAAAGGTGCTCGCCGTGCGCGATGTGACCTCCCTCTGCATCCGCATTCCCCATGAAGTCAGGGGGTGTGCCGAGGAGATCTACGGGAAGATCTTCTCCGAAGGGCTTCCCTCTCTCCTCCTTCTCGGCCGCCCCGGGGAGGGGAAGACCACCATCCTTCGGGACCTTGCCCGCCTACTCTCGGAGAGGAAGCTATGTAATCTCCTCCTCTGCGATGAGCGGGGAGAGCTCGCGCGGGGAAATGTCGGCCTCACCTCCGATGTCGTGCGCTATGCGGACAAGGAGAGCGCCTTTACCTGTGCCATCCGCGCCATGCGGCCCGATGTTATCGTGTGCGATGAGCTCCTGCCCGCCGACTACGGGGCGGTGAGGGGGGCGACGGAGAGCGGCATTCCCGTCATTGCCTCCGCCCACCTCCTGCGCTATGAAGACGTCCCGCAAAAGCTCTTTTCCCACTATGTCCTGCTCGGGCGGGGAGGAAAAGTTTCGGCGCACTGGGACGAGGAGGGAAACCGTGTGGATTAAGCTCCTCGTGGGCGTCCTCCTCGTCGCTGCCTCGGCGGGGGGAGGATATCTCGCCGCGGAGAAATATCGCCTGCGCGCCGCCTACTTTGCCGCGTGGAGCGACTTCAACGCCCGCTATCTCAATGAGCTCGCCTACACCCGCACCCCGCTCGGGGAGCTCATAAAGGCGCATGCCGAAGGGGGAGAGTTTGCGAAGACGCTTGCCGCCTTTTCGGAGAGGAAGGCTCTCCCGCGGACAGCCTATCTCACCCCCGAGGAGGAGGAAAAGCGGGGGGAATATTTCTCCATGCTCGGGAGGAGCGACGCCTCTTCCCAGCTCGCCTTTTTCCGCGCGCGGGAGCCCCAACTCGAACAGGCGCGGGAGGAGAGCGCAAAGGACGCCAAGGCAAAGAGCGAACTCGCGGCAAAGCTCGGACTTCTCGCGGGGCTCGCCGTTCTCATCTTTCTCCTATGATCGATCTCACCGTCATCTTTAAGCTCGCCGCCGTGGGCATCATCATCACCATCGTCTGTCAGGTCCTGAAAAAGTCCGACCGCGACGATGTGGCGACCGTCGTCTCCATCGTGGGGCTCGTCATTGCCCTCACCGTGGCGGTCACCATGATAGGCGACCTCTTCGAAAAGGTTCAAGAGATCTTCGGGGTCTTCTGATGGTAGCCCAGCTCGTGGGGATCGCCCTCGTGACGGCGGCGTGCGCCATCCTCCTGCGCGCAACCGCGCCCGAACTCTCTCTCGCCGTGAGTGTGGCGGGAAGCATCGTCCTGATGATCGCCGCCCTCGACATGCTGAAGGGAAGCCTCGGGCTCTTCGGGAAGATCGCCTCGCTCACGGGCATCGACTCCTCCTTTCTGAAGATCCTCCTGAAGATGGTGGGGGTGGGCTATCTCGTGGAGTTCGCCGCGGGGACGCTCACCGACTTCGGACAGCAGGCGCTCGCGGACAAGCTCTCCTTCGCGGGAAAGGCCGCCATCTTCCTCCTCGCCCTGCCCGTCTTCGAGGCGGTGCTCGGGCTCATCGTAAAACTCATGGAGCTCATCCCGTGAAAAAGATCTTGCTTCTGCTTTCCCTCCTCCTTTTCCTCCTTCCCGCGGCGGTGCCCGTGCATGCGGAGGGGGAAGAGGAGCGGGCGCTCGAGGAGGCCATCGAGGAGCTCGTGGGGGAGCTCGACACCGAGGACCTGCAGACCTTTCTCGACGGGCTCGAGGGCTTCGGCGGGGCCTCGGTCAAAAACCTCCTCACGGCGCTCATAAGGGGGGACGGCGCGCTCGACTACGGCGACATCCTGAGCGGGGCGCTCTCCATGTTTACAGAAGAGGGGAAGTCCCTCCTCCCCGCATTTGCCCTCATTCTCGCCGTCTCGCTGCTCTGCGCCCTCCTTGATTGGATGAAAAACGGCGTTTTGCAGAGTACTTCGTCTGACATAATACACTTCGTAGCTTACCTCTCGGCGGGCTCCGTGGCGCTCGCCCTCCTCACGGGACTCGTGGGCGAGACCTTTGCGCTCGTGAGCTCCCTGAAGGCGCAGATGGAGCTCGTCCTGCCCATCCTCCTCACCCTCATGGCGGCGAGCGGGGGGAGCGTCTCGGCGGGGGTCTTCCGCCCTGCGGCGGCCTTTCTCTCGGGGGGGATCGCCTCCCTGTTCATGGGGGTGGTGCTGCCTGTCTCGGTGGTCCTCTGTGTGCTCACCTTCGTGGGGCATCTCACCGAACATTCGCCCACGGAGAAGCTGAGAGAGCTGCTCGGAGGCTGCCTGAAGTGGCTCATCGGGCTCTCGCTCGCCCTCTACGGCCTCCTCGTCACCGTGCAGGGGCTCACCGCGGCGCAATATGACGGATTTTCCCTGCGCGCTGTCCGCTTCCTCCTCGCGGGAAGTGTGCCCGTCGTCGGAGGATTCCTCTCGGGCGGGGCGGAATTTGTCCTCGCGGGAAGCGCCCTTCTCAAGAATGCGGTGGGGACGCTCGCCGTCTTCATGCTCTTTTCCGTCCTCCTGCGCCCCGTCATCCTTTTTGCGGTCTTCCGCCTCTTTTTGGGATTTTCCGCCGCCGCCACCGAGCCGATGGGGGGCAAGATCCCCGCCTTTCTCTCGGCGCTCGCGAAGGATACGGGGTACCTGCTCGCCGCAATGCTCGCCGTCGCATTTCTCTACTTCACGACGCTCGTGCTCATCGTCTGTTCGGCGGGGGTGCTGCTATGAAGGAATATATCCTCTCCGTGGCGGGCATCGTGCTCATCGCCTCGGCGCTCACCCTCATCGCCCCCGCGGGCAAGACGGGAAACTTCATCAAGGGGACCGTGCGCCTCCTCATCCTCCTCGTCATGCTCTCGCCCGTCTTAAAGTTCGCGGGAGGGGAGGAGCTCTTCCGGGGAGAGGAGCTGCCCGCGGAGGACGCCTCGTACTATGCCGCCTGCGCACGGCTCATGGAGAGGAGGGACGAGGAGGAGGCAAAGCGCTTTCTCGAGGAAGAATTTTCCCTTTCGGCAGAGGTCGACGCAAGGCGGGAAGATATGCCCGACTTCGCCCTCGAAAAGCTCACCGTCCGCTGCGATCTTTCATGCATAAAGGGCGAAGAGGAGCGTATATATATCCTGACCCGCCTCAAAAGCGCCCTCTCGGAGCGCTACGGGCAGGCAGCGGAGCTACTATGGACCTCGAACGCATAAAGCGCCTCTTCGAAAACCGCACGGTGCGCATCGTGCTCATCCTCCTCCTCGCGCTCGCCCTCGTCCTCGCGACCTTCGCCGTCTTCGGCGGAGAGGAGGGGTACACGCCAAGCGAGGCAGAGGCGCGCACGGCCCGCCTCATTGAGCGGCTCGACGAGGTCTCGCGGGCGGCCGTCGCCGTCACCGAGGAGGGGGGAAAGGCGGTCTCCGCGGTCGTCGTCTTTCGCGGGGAAGACGGCATATTGACGCGGATGCGCATCCTCGAGATCGCCGCGGGAGCCCTCCATCTTCCGAAGAGCGCCGTGTCGGTCTACCCCGAACATGCTTAGAAAAATCTTTGAGAAGGAGATATAGCCATGTCAAACACCAAGAAAATCGCCCTGATGTCCACCCTCGTCCTGCTCCTCGCCGTGACCGCCGTCTTCAATTTCGTGCTGGCGGGCACACGGGGGAGCGCAGCCGCCGACGGCGGTTCCGTGGAGGTCAACTACTTCACGAGCTACCGCGCGGAGAGAAGTTCCAAGCGCAGCGAGGAGTTCGTCCAGCTCGACAGCGTGATCTCCGCCTATGCGGCGGGGAGCGAGGAGCACGCCGCGGCCGTCGCGAGAAAGGCCGAGCTCGTGGAGATCATGGAGGATGAGCTCGTGCTCGAGTCCGTCATCAAGGCCATCGGCTTTTCCGATGTCGCCGTCTCCATAGGGGACCGTGAAAACATCAACATCTTCATCAACTCCTCCGAACTCACCGCCGAGACGGTCACCAAGATCTACTACGCCATCGAGGTGGAGCACAACATCCGCAACGGCAATGTCATCATCATGCCCGTCTATGCGGAAAGCTGACCGAAATCACAAAAAGATGCTCAAATGACTTGCAAATCCTCCTCCCGATGTGCTATAATGGTATCTGCAAATCTATCGCGGAGTGAAGTATGGCAAGTATCAAGTATGACCCGCAGGGTCAGAAGGGAAAGATCTCCTACAATTCGGACATCGTGAGCGGGATCGTCGTCCTCAGCCTCAAGGAGACGGAGGGCATCGAGCTCCTGCAGACCAAAAATAAGGGCATCAAGGTGAGCTTTGAGCGCGAGGGCGTCTATGTGGACGTCTCGGTCATCGCCCACTACGGCTTCAATGCCCCCGACCTCGCCTATCGCATCCAGCAGACCATCAAGGAGATGGTGGAGTCGATGACCAAGTACCGCATCGCCCAGGTCGATGTGCACGTGCAGAATGTCATCATGCCCGAAGAGCTCGCCGCGAAGGCCGCCGCCGAAAAGGCAGAAGAAGCTCCCGCAGAGGCCCCGACGGAAAATTCCGAAGAGGGCGAAAACTGAGACATAAGGAAAAAACCCACTCTCCCTTCCCATGCGGAAGGGAGTTTGAGGAAAGGAGAGAAGATGAGAGTTCAGGCACGCGAGGCGGCATTTCAGGTGATCTTTTCCGAGCTGCTCGGAGGGGAAGTCGCAAAGGGCGCCCGCGCACGTCTCTATACGAAGGCAAAACTTGGGGAGGAGGACGCCGCCTTTGCGGAGCGCCTCATCTCCGCCGTGGAGGGGCATAAGGAGGAGATCGCGGCAAAGATCTCCGCGGCAGTCACCCGCTATGCCGACTACCGCATCTATCCCGCAGACAGGGCGGCGCTCATGATCGCCATCGCCGAGCTCGACTATCTCGACGAGGTCCCGCCCATCGTCTCGGTGAGCGAGGCCACTGCCCTCGCGCGGAGGTACTCCACCGAAAAGTCCGCCGACTTTGTCAACGGCGTATTGGGAGGCATTCTCAACAAATGACGATCCTCGACGGAAAAGAGACCGCAAGGGCCGTCCGCGAAGAGCTGAAAGTGCGCGCGGAGGCCTTCAAAGCTGCCTACGGAAAGGAGATCGGGCTCGCAGTCGTCCTCATCGGCGACGATCCCGCCTCCCGGATCTATGTCGGAAACAAGGTCCGCGCCTGCGCCGAGGTGGGCATCCGCTCTGTCCTCAAGGCGCTCCCCGCGGATACGAGCGAGGAGGAGGCGGTGCGCGTCATAGAGGAGCTCGCCGCGGACGACGGGGTGCACGGCATCCTCGTCCAGCTCCCTCTTCCTCCTCATCTCGACGAGAAGAAGCTCCTCTCCCGCATCCCCGCAGAGAAGGATGTGGACGGATTTCTTCCCGAGAATGCGGGCGCCCTCGCGCTCGGCGCACCCCGCACCGTCTCGTGCACGCCGAAGGGGGTCATGGAGCTTCTGCGCCGCTATGACATCCCCGTACGCGGGAGAAGGGCGGTCGTCGTGGGCCGCAGTGCCATCGTGGGACGGCCCATGGCCCTCCTTCTCCTCAATGCCGATGCGACCGTCACGGTCTGCCATTCGCACACGCGGGACCTCGCGGACATCACGCGGGAGGCCGATATCCTCGTCGCGGCGGTGGGAAAGCCCCGCTTCGTGACGGCGGACATGATAAAGGACGGCGCCGTGGTCATCGACGTGGGCATCAACCGCTTGGACGGCAAGCTCGTCGGCGACGTCGACTATGAGGGAGCCGCCGAAAAGGCCTCCTTCCTCACCCCCGTGCCCGGCGGCGTCGGGCCCATGACCATCGCCATGCTGCTCTCCAATACCGTGGAAGCGGCGGAGCGCAGGCCATGATGAGGGAAGAGGACTTCCGCGCATTCTTCGAGGATGCGCTCGGGGAGTACTGCGCGCGGATGACCTCCCGCCCCGCACGCCTTGCGGACAGCATGAGGTATTCCCTCCTCGCGGGGGGAAAGCGCATCCGCCCCGTACTCTTTTTTTGTGCGCTCGATGCCCTGCGGCAGCCCTATCGCACCGAGACGGGGCTCGCCATTGCGCTCGAGTGTATCCATACCTATTCCCTCATCCACGACGATCTGCCCGCCATGGACAATGACGACTTTCGCCGCGGCAAGCCCACCTGTCACCGCGTCTTCGGGGAGGCAGACGCCATCCTCGCGGGGGACGCCCTCTTAAATCTCGCCGCCGAGCTCGCCCTCGGGGAGAGCAAGCGGAGTGCGGGGCACTTTCGGGCGGCTTCCCATCTCCTGCAGGCCGCGGGCATGAAGGGGATGTGCGCGGGCCAGTCCGCCGATCTCCTCTTCGGGGCGGACGGAAGGGAGGAGGAGCTCACCTTCCTCATGGACAGGAAGACGGGTGCCCTGCTCACCGCCTCCCTCCGGATGGCGGCGGACATTGCGGGAAGGTGCGAGGACGCGCTCACGGCATACGGCAGGGCGCTCGGCCGCCTCTTTCAGATCACCGACGATATCCTCGATGCGGGGCGGGACGGGGAGAAACTCACCGCCGTCTCCGTCTATGGGCTCGAGGGGGCGAGAAGGCGGGCAGACGAGGCGCTCACCAAGGCAACAGACGCCATAGAGAATGCCGACCTCGACGGAGAAGTGCTCAGAGGACTTGCGGAGAAGATCCGCTTAAGGACGGGTTAAGGGATGCGAACGATCTCTCGGGCGGAGCTCAGAAAGGCCTCCGCCGACCAACTGAAAGTGCTTTCGGACAGCGTGCGGGAGGAGATCTTCCGCACCGTTTCGGCATGCGGAGGGCATCTGTCCTCCAATCTGGGCGCCGTGGAGCTCACCGTGGCGCTGCACCGCGTCTTTGACTTCCCGCGCGACAAGCTCATCTTCGACGTCGGGCATCAGTGCTATGCCCACAAACTGCTCTCGGGCAGGGCGCCCCTTTTCCATACCCTCAGGAAGGAAGGGGGGCTCTCGGGCTTCCCCAAGCGCGAGGAGAGCAAATACGATGTCTACGGCACCGGCCATGCGGGCACCGCGCTCTCTGCCGCCCTCGGTCTCGCCAAGGCGCGGGACCTTCGGGGAGAGGACTATGCCGTCATCGCCCTCGTCGGCGACGGGTCCTTCCAGAACGGGCTCATCTACGAGGCGCTGAACAGCTTAAAACTTCTGAAAACCAATGTCCTCCTCATCCTCAATGACAACGGCATGTCCATCTCGCCCACGGCGGGCGGCATGCACGAGATTTTAGAGGAGCTGAAGGGCCCCGCACGGGAGAGAGGGGTCCGCCTTCTCGAGGAGTTCGGGCTCTCCTACCGCGGCATCGTGAACGGGCACGACTTCGGCGCCCTCCTCCCCGCCCTCGAGGAGGCAAGGGGGATGCTGAAGGAGGGGAGCGTCCTCCTCCACGTCGCGACGAGGAAGGGGCAGGGGTATCCCTTTGCGGAGAATGCCCCCCTCGAGACCCACGGCGTGTCGCCCGTCCCCGCGGGGAGGGAATATGCGGGCGTCCTCGGCGAGGAGCTCTCCCTGCTTGCGGAGAGCGACGAGAAGATCTGCGCCGTCACCGCCGCGATGACGGACAGCCTCGGGCTTCGGCCCTTCTTCGAGAGATTCCCCGCCCGCGCCTACGATGTGGGCATCTGCGAAGAGCATGCCTGCGTGCTGGCGGCCTCGCTTGCGGCGGGGGGGATGCATCCCTACTACGCCGTCTATTCCACCTTCCTGCAGCGCGCCTACGACGAAGTTCTGCACGATGTCTGCGGGCAGAACCTTCCCGTGACCTTCCTCGTCGACCGCGCGGGGGTGACGGGGGCGGACGGGGAGACCCATCAGGGCGTCTTTGACCTCTCCTTTCTCCTGCCCGTACCCAACCTCACGGTGTGGACGCCAAAAGACCTCACCGAGTTCCGCGCCATGCTCAGGGCAAGCGGCGACTTTCTTCGTCCCCTCGCCATCCGCTATCCGCGCATGGGAGAAGAGGGGAAAGGGACGCCTTTTGACGGCAAATTTGAGGTTTTGCACAGTACTACGTCAGACATAATCGTCTATGCCGCGGGGGAGCGGTGCATAAAAATCGCCCGCCGCGTCCTCGAGAGAGCGCAAGGGGTGGGCATGGACTTTACCCTCGTCAATGCCCGCACGCTCAAGCCGCTCGACAGGGAATTTCTCCTTTCCCGCCCCGAAAAGTTCGTTTTGACCCTCGAGGACAATGTGCTCGCGGGGGGATTCGGCGACGCCGTCCGCCGCACCTTTACGGAAGAGGAGAAGGGCGAGATTTCTCACTTCGTTCGAAATGACGCGAGGAGCACACTCAATCGTGAAGTCTTCTCGTTTGGGTATGGAGACAACTTCATCCCGCATGGAGAAGTCGAGTCGCTCATGCGGCGCTTCGGGCTCTCCGAGGAGGACATCTTCGCCGTCATCAGGGGGCTCTATGCGCGCGGATAGGTACTTTGCAAGTCGGTTCGGCTCCCGCAACAAGGCGCGCGTCGCCCTCAAGGAGGGT
This sequence comes from uncultured Clostridia bacterium, assembly GCA_947597925.1. Lineage (GTDB taxonomy): Bacteria > Bacillota > Clostridia > Christensenellales > Borkfalkiaceae > Gallimonas. Next base: position 10,020 of record CANQFA010000011.1, read on the forward strand.
CGGGTGCTCAAGAACGACCGCCCGCTCTCGCCCGCCGACGAGGTCACCGGGGAGGAGATCTTCACCTTTCTCGAGTGCGAGGACTTCGCCTCCCTGGGAGGAAGGAAGCTCCGCGCGGGGCTCATGGCCTTCGGAGAGGAAGTAAAGGGCAAGGTCTATGCCGACCTCGGCGCCAGCACGGGCGGCTTTACCGACTGCCTCTTAAAGGAGGGCGCCCGCCGCGTCTATGCGGTGGACGTGGGGGAGAGCCAGCTTGCGCCCCAACTTGCAGCCGATGCGCGCGTCGTCGTCCTCGACAGGACCAATGCCCGCTACCTCACCGCCGCAAGTTTTCCCGAGAAAATCGACGGCGTCACCTCCGACCTCAGCTTCATCTCCCTCCGCCTCGTCCTGCCCGCCATCCATGACATTCTGCCGTCGGGCGGGCACGCGCTCGTCCTCTTTAAGCCGCAGTTCGAGTGCGGAAAGGAGGGGGTGGGGAAGAGCGGCATCTTGCCTCCCGCCCGTCATCCGGCCCTGCTTGCCTCCTTTTATGACTTCGCGGCGGAGCTCGGCATGGCGCCGCTTGCGGGGGTCCATGCGCCCATCGTGCCCAAAAAAAATATCGAATACGTCCTCCTGCTCGAGAAGGGCGGCGTGCCCGCGGAGAAGGGCGCATTTCTGCTTTCACTCGGAAATTTTGCGTAAATATGCGGAAAACACTTGCAATTATTCATGAATGACTGTATAATATCACTATGAAGGTCAGACTTATCATCAGCAAAAGGGCCGACCCCGAGGACATCGGGCGGGCAAAAGAGGCCCTCCTCGCGGCAGGGCACCTCCTCACCGAAGAGGGTGCGGAGTGTCTCGTCGCGCTGGGCGGAGACGGGACCGTGCTGCAGGCGGCGCACATTGCCGCAGAGCGCGGTCTTCCCATTGCGGCGATCAACTACGGGAGGGTGGGGTATCTCGCCCGCTTCCGCAGGGGGGAGGAGGACCTCCTCGCGCGCACTCTTCGCCCCGATGCCCCCAAGGCTGCCCATCTCACCGTGGAAGTCATGGCGGGAGGGGTCCGCTTTACCGCGCTCAACGAAGCCGCGCTCCTTCGGGAGGTCTCTCCCGAGGCTGACGGCGGGGTCCTCCGCGTCTCGGCAAAGGTGGGGTCGCGGAGATATGACTTCGGCGGCGACGGGCTCATCGCCTGCACGCCCTCGGGCTCCACGGCCTATTCCTTCTCGGCGGGGGGAAGCATGCTCCATCCCGCACTCGCCGCCTTTTCCCTCACGCCCCTGCGGGAGATGAACTGCCGCGCGCCCGTCGTCTATCCCTGCTCGCTCACGACGGTCCTCATTCCCCAGACCGACGCCCTCCTCTACGCCGACGGCATCTACATCGGCAGGGCGGGGGCGGGGACCCAAGTCCGCATCTTCCGCGGGAAGGATATCTCCTTCTATGTCCGCACGCCCCGCGGGCAAAATAACCTTTCGGAGTAAAGTACTATGTTACGCAATGCACGTCATACCAAGATCATCGAACTCGTCTCCTCCCGTGAGATCGAGACGCAGGAGGAGCTCTGTGCGGCCCTCGCCGAGGAGGGATACACCGTCACGCAGGCGACCGTCTCCCGCGACATCAAGGAGCTCCGCCTCTTTAAGGTAAAGGGGAGCGAGAAGCGCTTCCGCTATGCCTCGGCGCAGGAACCCGAGGAGGCCATCTCGGACAAGATGCACTCCCTCTTCCGCACCTGTGTGGAGGACATCCGCCCCGTGGGCAACCTCATCGTCGTCCGCACCCTCAATGGAAACGGCTCCAACGCGGGGGTGGTCATCGACCGCCTCTCCTATCATGAGATCGTCGGCACCGTCTCGGGGGACGATACCGTGCTCATCATCTGCGAAAATTCCGCCGATGCGCACAGCGTGTGCACCAAACTCGAGAGCTTACTGAAGGCATAGACCATGCTCATTCGTCTCACCATCCTCAATGTCGCCCTCATCGACAGGGCGGAGCTCGAATTTTCCGAGGGGCTCAATATCCTCTCGGGGGAGACGGGCGCGGGAAAGTCGGTCATCCTCGACTCCATCGACTTCGTACTCGGCGCAAAGGCCGACAAGGGGATGGTGCGCTCGGGGGAGCCCTACTGCCTCGTGTCCGCCGAATTTTCGCTGTCCGAAGAGGTGAAGGGGGAGCTGCGCGCGCTCGACATCGAGCCCGAGGAGACCCTCATCCTCACCCGCAAATTGACCGCCGACGGAAAGAGCACCTTAAAGCTCAACGGCATGAGCGTCACCTCGTCCATGCTCCGCCGCGTGACCTCCCTCCTCGTCGATGTGCACGGCCAGAGCGAACACTTCTTCCTCCTCAAGGAGAGCAATCAGCTCCGCCTCGTGGACAACCTGGCGGGAGAGCGCGTGCGCCCCGCAAAGGAGCGCGTCCGCGCCCTGCTCGCGGAGAAAAAGGAGCTCACGGAGGGCCTTCGCCGTCTCGGCGGGGACGAGGGAGAGCGCTCGCGCAGGACGGACATCCTCGCCTATCAGATAAAGGAGCTCGAGGAGGCCGACCTCAAGGAAGGAGAAGAGGAGGAGCTCAAGGCCCTTCGTCTCCGCTACCGCAATCTGGAGCGCATCCGCGATGGGCTCGCCGCGGCACGGGACGCCCTTCTCTCGGACGGATGCGGCGCCGACGCCGTCAATTCCGCCCGCCGCGCCCTCACCTCCGTCGCAAAGTACGATGCCCGCTGCGGGGAGATCTCCGACCGCCTCGCCGAACTCTATGACCGCCTCTTCGATGAGGGCTCCCTCGTGGAGGACCTCCTCGGCGAGACCGAGATGGACGAGGGGGACGCCGCGCGCGTCGAGGAGAGATTGGACGAGCTCCATTCCCTCTATAAGAAATACGGCGGGGACTATGCCGCCGCGACCGCCTTTCTGGAAAGCGCGCGGGAAGAATACGACCTCCTCGTGCACAGCGCCGAGCGGTACGCTGCCCTCGAGAGGGAGCTTGCGCGGGTAAACCACGACCTCTATCTCGCCTGCAGCGCACTCACCGAGGCTCGGAAGGAGGCCGCCGCGGGCTTTTGCGGACGGGTCATCGCCGAGCTCAGGACCCTCAATATTCCCTCCGCCCGCTTCGAAGTCTCCTTTGACGAGGTCTCCGAGGAGGACATCGACAGGGCGACGCAGGAGGGGCTGGGGGGCCTTCGCTTCCTCTTCTCCGCCAATGCGGGCGAACCTCTCAAGGAGCTCGGAAAGATCATCAGCGGGGGCGAGATGAGCCGCTTCATGCTCGCCGTCAAGGCGCAGCTCTCGGCCGCAGGAGGCATCGGGACGTATATCTTCGATGAGATCGACGCGGGCATCGGCGGCAAGACGGCAGAGGTCGTCGCGAAGAAGTTCGCGGGCATCTCGCAGAATGTCCAGCTGCTCGCCGTCACCCACCTCGCGCGCATCGCCTCCTTCGCCGACAGAGAATTTCTCATCGAGAAGAGGGAGGAGGGCGGCAAGACCTTTACCCGCATCCGCGAAGTGGAGGGGGAGGAGCGCATCCGCGAGATCTCACGCCTCATCGGCGGGGAGAGCGAGCACGTCACCGCCCATGCGAGGGAGCTCATCGCCGAGGCGGAGCGCTATAAGGCCTCTCTCAAATCATAACGCATAAAATAGTGGCGGCTTACGCAAACTGCCCTCTGATAGGGAGGTGCCCATGCGCAAGCTGCTTTTCTTTCTCACCGCGTCCCTGCTCCTCGTGGGGGCATCGGTCCCGCTGCCTGCCCGTGCCGAGGCGAAAAAGTACTATCTCGGCGGCATGACGGCGGGCTTTCTGCTCTCGGCGGAGGGCGCGGAGGTCATCGGTCTCTCCGAAGTCGCCGCAGAGGACGGACTGCACCGACCCGCCGAGGAGAGCGGCATCCGCGTGGGAGATGTCATCGTGGCGATCGACGGCATCCGCGTCAAGACGGTCGCCGAGCTCAATGACGCCCTCGCCCGCAGCGGCGGAAAGGAGGTCCTCGTCACCCTCAAGCGGCGCGGTGAAAGTGCGGAGGTGCCCGTGCTGCCCGTAAGGGAGAAGAAGACGGGGAAATATAAGATGGGCGTGCTCATCCGTGATACCCTCGCGGGCATCGGCACGGTGACCTATATCGAGCAGGGGAGCGGGAAATTCGGCGCCCTCGGCCACAGTGTCTCGGACGAGAACATGCAGACGCTCACCATTGCCGAGGAAAAGGTCTACCTCTGCAGCGTCATCGGCGTCAACAAGGGCGCGCGGGGACGGGCGGGGGAACTGCGCGGGCTCTTCCTCAATGACCGCGTGCTCGGGCGTGCGGAGACGGTGTGCGGCACGGGGCTCTACGGGACCTTTTCGCGGGACTACGACTACTCCTCCCTCACCCTCGTGGAGGCGGCGCCCCTCGCCGCGGCGACGGTGGGAAAGGCCGTCATCTACTCCACGGTAGACGGCACCTGCCCGCAGGAATACGAGATCTGCATCGTCAAGGTGGATGAATACAGCCGCGAAAATAAGAACTTCGTCATCAAGGTGACCGACGAGCGCCTCCTCGAGGAGACGGGAGGAATCGTGCAGGGGATGAGCGGAAGTCCCATCGTGCAGGGAGGCAAGCTCATCGGCGCCGTGACGCACGTCTTTCTGAACGACCCCGCCCGCGGCTACGGCATCGCCATCGAAAAGATGCTGGAAAATTGAAAATCGAATGCTTTCTAAGAAGATCCTCCGACGGGGGGATTTTCTTTTAGAGAAAAATGCCAAAAATCAATAACTAATATTTTCGCAATTTCTTGACAAAATAATAAGAATTTGCTAAAATAGTAGCGATATGAAAAATTTTGATATTAGCAACTTTGTTCCAACGGTCACAGAAAAAGCGACGATTGACGATCTCACGGAGCGGTTCAAGAAAAGGCGGAAGGAGCGGAAACTTTCACAAAAAGCTCTTGCGCAAAGCTCAGGCGTATCCTATGCCTCGCTCCGAAGATTCGAGCAGACGGGGGAGATCTCGCTCCGTTCTCTCGTCAAACTTGCGAATGCCATCGGTTGCCTTTCCGACTTTGAAGAACTCTTCAAGCATGAGATCATCCTGAGCGTGAAGGAGTACAAGAAATGATCGGCGAAGTGAAAAAAAGGGTCAAAGATGTGATAGAAAAACCTTAATTTTGTGTCATTCTATAAGAGTTATTGCAAACCCAAAAAAATAACAGTCCACCCGCATAGCCGGGTGGACTGTTATTTCGGCAAAGGCATTTTTACTTTTTCATGGAATTTTCGGAATCGGTGGCTATTAAACTTTCCGTTTCGGTTTTCAAGATCTCCGAGATCACGGCATCCCTGCTTTGCGGCGAGAGCGAAGAACTCAGCATGATCGCGGAATACAGTTGCTCTTCGCGTCCCGCTTCGTCACTGAGCTTGGAGACCTGTTTGAGCGTCGCGCGGTGGACGGCTAATATGATCCCGCTGAACATTTCCACGATTGCCGCACTGATTGCGGGGATCAACGCCACCAGCAGCTTTTCCTGAAACGCCAGCGTAATGCACACCGTGATCGCAAACAGTAACAGCCCAAAGACCGCGCTCATAAGCGCTAACGCAAAGGTCAGTTTAAGCTGCTTTGTGATCATCAAAAAGTATTCGTAATTCTCCTGATGTTTCGAAAGCCATATCTGCGCCGGCGAAGGCTTGACGGTATCTGCGGGGATCTGTCCCATCGCATCCTGCAATGCCGCCATCCGCGCATCCGCGCTCGCTCTTGTCGTCTTGCTCTCGTATTTTACATAGACGATAAACCCCACGACCAAAGAAAACAACGCCCCGAGCGCGACCAGTGCGACTGTTATGATGAAGATGATCGTTGCCGAATCCGTATTCATATTTTCCTCCAAAACCGCGATTTTGCGCGTCTTTTCTTTATATTTTAACGGTTTTTTCCGGTTTTGTCAAGACTTCCCCATAAAAATTGCCCTTTTACCTATCAAAAAATAGAAAAATCGTCCCTTCAGCGCGAAAATATCCCTTGCCCTTTGACTTGTCCATTCGCAAAGTTTGTAATCACAGTCATAAAACGTATCTTTGACATGTGTTCCCGCGGTAGCGGCTCATCAAGTGAGCACTTGCGCGATCGGACATCTTTGGGGGAGGGACAAAAAAAGCCCTCCCTTTTTTGCGCCTCGGGGAATAGATCCTTTGGGAGGGGGCATACTGCGGACATATGAAAAGTTCTCTTCTTGCCGCAGTGCTCCTCTTTTCCGCCTTTTCGGGAAGTATTCCCGTGAGCGCGGAGACCGAAGTGGGCAAGGCGGCCTATGTGTGCGACTATGACAGCGGGAAGGAGGTCTATGCGCGGGAGGCAAGGCTCCATCTGCCCATCGCGAGCATGTGTAAGATCATGACCCTCCTCCTCTCCTTCGAAGCGGCGGATGCGGGCCTTCTCTCCTACGAGGAGCCCATCACGGTGAGCGAACATGCCGCGGGGATGGGAGGCTCGCAGGTCTTCCTCGATGCGGGGCTATGCTATCCTGCGGGCGAACTCATCAAGACGGTCGCGGTGTGCTCCGCAAATGACTCCTGCGTCGCCCTCGCCGAGCGGCTTGCGGGGAGCGAGGAGGCCTTCGTCGCCAAGATGAATGCCCGTGCGCGGGAACTCGGCGCCGAGGACACCCTCTTTGCCAACTGCACGGGACTTCCCAAGGAGCCGCAGTACTCCTGTGCGCGCGACGTCGCCCTCATGCTGCGCGCCCTCCTCGGGCATCCCGCGTACTATCCATATGCCGCCGTGTGGTGCGAGGACTTTGCCCATCCCGACGGGCGGACGACCTCCATCACCAATACCAATAAGCTCACGCGGAGATACACGGGCTGTGACGGCGGAAAGACGGGCTTTACCTCGGAGGCGGGCTTCTGCCTTGCCGCGACGGCCAAGCGGGGGGAGACGCGCATCGTCTCGGTGGTCATCGGCGCCGACAGCTCGGAGGGGCGCTTCGACTATACCGCCGAGCTCTTCGACAGGGCCTTTGCCGCCTATGAGACCAAAGTGGTCCTCGGGGCGGGGGAGGTGGAGGCGACGGCCGACGTCTCGGGAAGCCGCAAAAAACAGATCGCCCTCTTTGCCGAGATGCCCTTAAAGCTCTTCGTCAAGAAGGGGGAGGTACCCGCCTACGAGGTGGTCTTCGAGACGAAGAAGCTCCGTGCGCCCGTTTCGAAGGGGACGGAAGGGGGTGAGGCCGTCCTCTATGAAGAGGGGGTGGAAGCGGCTCGCGTTCCCCTCCTTGCAGGGGAAGAGGCACCCCGTCTCACCTACCTCGAGGCACTGCACGAGACGGCGCGAAATTGGCAATAGGGGACTTTTGCAAAGTATTATGCGTGACATAATCACCGATTTCGGGGAGGATGCCACGCATTTTTCTTGACCGAAGCGCCGCGGCGTGGTATAATCCTTGGTATGAACTTCCACGAAAGAACGACACTCCGCGTCAACCAACAGGGCCGCCTCGAGATAGGCGGCATCGACTCTATCGACCTCGCGCGGGAATTTTCCACGCCCCTCTACGTCTACGACGGCGCCTACATCCGCCGCATGATGTCCGTCTACCGCGACGCCCTTAAAGAGTACGAGGGGGGTGGGCGCATCTACTACGCCTCCAAGGCCTTCTCCTGCATGGGGATGTACGCCCTCGCGAAGGGGGAGGGGCTGGGCGCCGACGTCGTCTCGGGCGGCGAACTCTTTACGGCGCTGAAGGGCGGGATGCCCGCAGAGGACCTCTGCCTCCACGGCAACAACAAGCTCCCTCGGGAAATAGAGGAGGGGCTGGACGCGAAGGTCGGCTGCTTTGTCGTCGATTCCCTCTATGAAGCCGACCTGCTCGAAGAGGGGGCGAAGAGGCGGAACATGCGCCAGAAGGTCCTCCTTCGCATCAATCCCGGGGTTGAGGCGCACACGCACGCCTATGTGCAGACGGCGACCCCCGACTCCAAGTTCGGCTTCTCCGTCGCAAACGGCAGCGCGGAAAGGATGCTCGCCGAGCTCCTCTCCCGTCCCCATCTCGACGTGTGGGGATTTCACTGCCATATCGGCTCGCAGATCTTCGAGAAGGAGTCCTTCGTGCTCGCCGCGGAGAAGTGCCTCGCCTTTGCCCATGACATGAAGGAGCGCCTCGGCTTTGTCCTTCGGGAGCTCAATTTGGGCGGGGGACTGGGCGTCTACTATGCGGAGGGAGACCGCTGTATCGAGCCCGAGGGGTACCGCGTGTATCTCGAGGCCCTCTTCGAAGGGGTGAAGAGGGGATGCGAAAGGTACGGCCTCACGCTGCCCCGCATCGACTTAGAGCCCGGAAGGTCCATCGTCGCCGAGGCGGGCATCACCCTCTATACGGTGGGCTCTGTCCGTGAGATCCCCGGCATCCGCAAGTATCTCGCGGTGGATGGGGGGATGTTTGAGGCGCCCCGCTATGCCCTCTACGGGTCCAAATACACCGCCGTCCTCGCAAACCGCGCGGCGGAGACGCCCACGGAGCGGGTGGCGATTGCGGGCAAATGCTGCGAGAGCGGAGACCTGCTCGGCGTGGACTTCCTCCTTCCCGCGGCGAAGACGGGAGACCTAATTGCCCTCTTCTCGACGGGCGCCTATCACTATTCCATGGCGTCGCACTACAACCGCAACCTCATCCCGCCCGCCGTCCTTGCGGAGGGGGGAAGGGCGGAGTACCTCATCCTGCCCGAGTGCTACGAGGACCTCACCGCGCGCGACGTCATCCCCAAATCCCTTCGGAAGTGACCAAAACACAATATCTTGTTGGAGAGAACGGAATTTTTACAAAATATTCCGTTTTTTTCTTGCCTTTTTTTGCGAGATGCGCTATAATGGATAGCGGTATGGATTTCCTTTCTACCTTGCTCTATTACGTCGCGAGTTTTCTTGCCGTCGTCATCGTGCTGACGCTGCATGAGTTTTCCCATGCAGCCGTCGCCTATGCCTGCGGAGACCCCACGGCGAAGTGGAGCGGCCGCATGACGCTCAATCCGCTCAAGCACTTTGACCTCCTCGGCCTCATCTGCTTCACCCTCGTGGGCTTCGGCTGGGCAAAGCCCGTACCCATCAATCAAAATAATTTCCGCCGTCCCCGCCTCGGACTCTTCCTCACCTCCGCCGCGGGCGTCGCGATGAACCTCGTGACCGCCGCCCTCCTCTTTTATCCGCTCTATCTGGTCGTCATCAGCTACCTTCCCTACAGCGCGGGCGCGGAATTTCTCTCCGAATTTCTCCTTCTGCTCTATCTCTACAGCCTGAGCTTTGCCGTCTTCAATCTCCTGCCCCTCCATCCGCTCGACGGATTCCGCATCGTCGATGCCTTCAACAGGCGCAGGGGACCCGTCTTCCGCTTTCTGCGCGACTACGGGCACTACATCCTCCTCGGGCTGGTGGTGTGGAGCTTCGCCTGTGACCTGCTCGGGGGATACATCGCTTTCTTTGGCTATCTCGACATCCTGGGCTGGGTCATGACCTTTGCGCGCGATATCGTGGGCGCGCCGATACAATTTCTCTGGGGGTTGATTCCGTGGTAGACATTCTCGAACCGAATGAAGACATCAAAGAGGAGCCTGTCGAAGAAGAGGACAAGCTCGAGGACGCACTCGCGCACGCTTCGGAGCGGGAGGCGCCCGATATCGACACGCTCATGGAGCGCTTCGCCTCCGATGAAGGAGATGAGAGCGGCGAGAGCGAAGGGGGCGAAGTTCCCGCAGCCGATGCCGCCGAGGAGAAGGAGGAGCTCGTGCTCGACGAAGATGTCGCGCGCGAACTCGAGGCACGCAGCCGCCGCAAGAACCCCGAGCCCGTCTCGCAGGAGGAGCGCATCCGCTCCCTCACCGAGAAGTTCGACTCCGACGTCGACTACACGACCGTGCTCTCCAACTTCGAGGGGCCGCTCGATCTTCTCCTCTTCCTCATCACGAAAAATGAGATCCGCGTGGAGGATATCTTCGTCTCGCAGGTGACCGAACAGTTCCTCGCCTATCTCAAGGGGCTTCCCTATCTCGACGTGGACAAGGTCACGGAATATCTCGTCATCGCGGCGACTATCCTCCGCATCAAGGCGCAGTCCCTCGTGCCCATGCTCGACGAGATGAATGAGTACTACGACGACTACGACGTGGAGGAGGACAAGAACAGCCTCATCCGCGCCATCGAGGAATACCGCCTGCTCAAGGAGGAGAGCGAGAAGCTCAAGGAGCGCGAGACGGTGGGGTACTATTTCAAGGGGCCCGACCGCGATGTCGCCTCGGTGAAGACCGTCTTTTCTCTCGAGAGCCTCACCCTCGACGGCCTCGTGCGGGCATTCCGCGAGATCATCCTCCGCAACGAGGGAAGAGAGGAGGAGGCAGAGGTGCGCGAGATCCCGCGGGACCAATTCACCGTCTCGCAGAAGATCCTCTTCGTGCTCGACCTCTTCCGCGACACAAAGGAGCTCCGCTTCGAAGAGCTCTTCGATCACGACAGCACCCGCTCGGAGATCGTGACCACCTTCCAGGCACTACTGGAACTTCTCAAGCACCAATATCTGCTCGTCCGCCAGCCCGAACCGCTCGGCCAGATCTACATCACCTTCAACGAGGAATCGAGCCACGACTGGGTGGGGCAGCAGATCGACGACTACGAATGAGCACAGCTCAAAAAGGGGAATCGTTATGGAAAATTTGACCGATATCATCGAAGCCATTCTCTTTGCCTCGGGCAAGAGCGTGAAGCTCGCGGACATCTCCCAGAAGCTCGGCGTGACCGAGGCGGAGATCCATAAGGCGCTTGCCGACCTCAAGACCCGTCTCGGCGACAGCGGCATCCAGCTCCTCGAGTTCAATAAAAAGGCCCAGCTCGCCTCCAATCCGCTCTATAAGGACCAGGTGGAGGCCGTGCTCACGCCCATCCGCGAGAAGGAGCTCACCCGCACCATCCTCGAGTGCGCCGCCATCGTCGCCTACAAGCAGCCCATCACCCGCGCGGAAATAGAGGCCGTGCGCGGCGTGAGCAGCGACTACGGCGTGAGCGCCCTCCTGGAGCTCGGACTCATCTATGCCTGCGGGAAAAAGGACGCCATCGGGCACCCCACCCTCTTTGCGACGACGGACGAATTTCTCAAGCGCTTCAAGCTCAACTCGCTCGAAGACCTGCCCGACTACGACGCCCTCATCGCCGCCATCAAGACGGAGGAGGAGCGCGACAGCTATCTCTATGCCCGTGAGGAGTGGGAGACCATCGACGCCGACAAGCGCTCCACCCTCGGCTCGGACAGGGCGCCCTCGGAGACGCCCACCGCCTCGGACGACGCGGACGACGACGGAGCCCCGCAGAAGAAGAAGGAGGGATACGACATCCCCGACTTCCTCGAGGGCATCGACCACGACGACATCGTCAAGATCTCGTAAGGAAAGGCTTGCATAATTTTTCAAGGTTCGCTCATGATAGAGTCATGGGCGAACTTTTTGTTTGGGCGACGTTTTTCGGTGCGCTCCTCTTCTTCTTTCCCGTCTTCGTGGGGGTCCACGGCTATCTCGACGGGGAGGCTGCCCGCATCTTCTTCGCGGTGCGCGTCTTCGGACTGCGCCTCGTCGGGGGGTATGCCGAGCCGCGGAAGGGGGGCATCGCCGTCCACCTCACCAGACATTTCGCCCTCTTTCTCGCCTATGACAAGATGGGCGACACGCGCAAGTATTTCGAGATCACGGACGGATTTCAGCTCATGAAGCTGCATGCTGTCGTGGAGACGGGGGGAGCGGACTCTGTCCTCGGGACCCTCTTCGCCTCCCTCATCGAGGCGGGCGGGGGAGCTGCCTATGCGGTCCTCGGGCGCCGCCGTCCCTTCCTCTCCGTGCGGAGCGACACCCTCCTTACGGCCCAACCCTGTCTCAAGGTGACGGCGGAGGCGGTCACCCTCTTCAATGGTCTCGTCCTCGTACTTGCGCTCTCAAAAAAGGTATTGGAGGCATGGTTAAATTGGATAAGAAAAAGGTCGACGGCATCATGGAAAAGACGGCGCAGGAGCTTCTGAGGCTCGCGGACGTCAACACGGTCATCGGGAAGCCGATGTTCTCGGCGAGCGGGGCGCAGATCATCCCCTTTACAAAGGTGACGATGGGCTACCTCTCCGGCGGAGGGGAATACGGCGAAGTCAAGGCGGTCAAGGAGGACGAGAGCTTTCCCTTTGCGGGGGGCGCGGGCACCGTCGTCCACCTGAAGCCCGCGGGATTTCTTATCGACGACGGCAGGGAGTGCCGCGTCATCAAGATCACCGAAGATCCCCTCGACGGGGTCATAGAGAAGGCGGGCGAGCTCCTCAAAAAGTATACGGAGAGAGATGATTAAGCTCCTGCTCATCCTGTCGCTCCTCCTCTTTCCCGCTCATTTGCCCGCAAGGGCGGAGGCGAGAGAGGGGAGGGCGGAGTGCGTCATCGAGGTCACTTCCCGCCGCTTCCTGCACGAGAAGAATGCGGAGGCCCGTCTTCCCATGGCGAGTACGACGAAGATCTTGACCGCCGTCATCGCCATCGAGGACTGCGACCTCGGCGAGGAGGTCGAGGTCCCCGCCGAGGCGGCGCGTGCGGAGGGGTCGAGTGCCTATCTGCGTGCGGGGGAGCGCATCTCCGTGCGCGACCTCCTCTATGGGCTCATGCTGCGCTCGGGCAATGACTGTGCCGTGACCCTCGCCATCCATCACAGCGGGAGCCTCGGCCGCTTTGCCGAAGTCATGACGGAGCGGGCTGCCGCAATGGGGGCGGAGAGCAGCCGCTTTGCAAATCCCCACGGCCTGCCCGACGAGGGGCACTACACCACGGCGCGCGACCTCGCCCTCGTGGCGGCCTACGCCATGCAAAACGAGACCTTCCGCGAGATCGTCTCGACGAAATATTACGCCCCGCGCGGGTGGAGCAATAAAAATAAGCTCCTCTCGAGCTTCGAGGGGGCAAACGGCGTGAAGACGGGCTTTACGACCGCGGCGGGAAAGTGCCTCGTCGCGAGTGCGGAGCGGGAGGGGATGACCCTCGTGAGCGTCCTTCTGAACTGTCCCGAGACCTATGCGCGAAGTGCGGAGCTCCTCGATGCTGCCTTCTCGGAGTACTCTATGATCCCGCTCCTCGACGCGAGCATGCCCTTTTCGGGGTATCGGATAAGGAGAAATTTCGCCTATCCGCTCAGGGCGGAGGAGCTCGCGGAGGTCCGCCTCGAGGGGGTCTCCTGCATGCCTCTCCCCGAAAAATCAGGCGAACTCGCGGGTCAGGTGCTCGTATATCTCGCAAATCGCTTGATTTTTTCCGAAAATTTGTATATCATGTAGGGGAGCCCACATGGGCACATCTTCATGGGAGCACCTCACATGCGCATCAATCAATTTCTTGCAAAACAGGGCGTCGCCTCGCGGCGGGGAGCCGATGAGCTCATCAAGGCGGGCAGAGTGACCGTAAACGGCAAGCCCGCGACCCTCGGGACGGATGTCGGCGAAGGGGACGACGTCGCCCTCGACGGCAAGCTCCTCTCCCATAAGGTGAAGTATGAGTACTATCTCCTCAATAAGCCCAAGGGATGCGTCACCACGGTGCAGGACGAGAAGACGGAGCGGCCGCGAAAGACGGTCATGGACTTTCTCCCCGCGGGCGCGGGAAAGGTCTATCCCGTGGGCAGGCTGGACTATGACAGCGAGGGTCTGCTCATCCTCACCAACGACGGCGACCTCGCCTTCCGCCTGACCGACCCCAAGAGCGAGATCCCGAAGACCTACCTCGTGCGCGTGGAGGGGACGGTGCCGCAGAATGCCCTGAACCGCCTCCGCAGCGGCGTGGAGATCGAGCCCGGCGTCGTGACCAAGAAGTGCAAAATCGTCGTGGTGGAGACGGACAAGGAATACACGAAGCTTCGGCTCGTCCTCACCGAGGGCAAGAACCGCGAGATCCGCAGGATGTTTGAGGCGGTGGGCAAGACGGTGACCTTTTTGAAGCGCACCAAGCTCGGCGACCTCGGCCTCACCGGTCTCGACCGCGGCGCCTGCCGCCGTCTCACCCCCGAAGAGGTCTTCTATTTGAAAAACCTGTGAGCGGGGAAACCGTATCGCAAGGAACGCAAAAAAGCTTGCTTGGCGCCCCCTCGAGGGGGAGCCGGCGCGCAGCGACTGAGGGGGTGGGGAACGACACCGTTTGAGAATGACACCCCTTTGCCCCTGCGGGGACTTTCCCCTCAAGGGGACAGCAAGGGACACCCCGCCCTCAAGGGGACAGCAAGACATAAAAAGCAACCCAAAAACGGGTTGCTTCTTTCTATACTTTTTTTCATTTCTCAGCGGATGGTGCGGAGGAGCCCGATGACCTTTCCCACGATCATGGCGTCGCTCATCTCGTCGAGCACGATGTCCGCCATCGTCTCATTCTCGGGATGGAGGATGACTTTGCCCCCGCGGCGGTAGATGCGCTTGACCGTGCCGCCGTGGCCGCTCCCGTCTTCGTCGTAGAGGACCACCACGATCTCCCCGTCGTCGGCCGTCTCCTGCTTGCGCACGATGACTTTGTCGCCGTCGAGGATGCCCGCATCGATCATACTCGTGCCGCGGACGCGGAGCATAAAGAGCTGATCGCCCTTAAATTCGGAGGCGGAGAGGGGATAGTAGCCCTCGAAATTTTCGACTGCGAGGAGGGGCTTGCCCGCCGCAACATCGCCGAGGAGGGGAATGCGCCTCGTCTCATCCCCGCGGACGACGAGGGCGCGCTTCTTATTTTCCGCCTTGTCGAGATAGCCGAGGTCGCGGAGGCGGTTGATGTAGTCATAGGCCGTCGCCGTGGAGCGGATGCCGAGGTCACGGCACATGTCGCGCACGGTGGGGGAAAATCCGTTTTCCTCCGTATAGGCTCTGATGTAGTCGAGGACTTCGAGAAGTCTCTGATGATCTGCCATAATATCACCTCCGATCCCATCATATCATACTTTACGGAAAAAAGCAAACGTTTGTTTCAAAATTTTTCGGAAATTTTTCAAGCAACCCAAAAACGGGTTGCTTGGATGGCCATAAAAGCAAGGGATGCAGAAGAGCTTGCTCGGCGTCCCCTTGAGGGGGAGCTGTCGCGCAGCGACTGAGGGGGTGGGGAATGACACAGTTTGAGAATGACACCCCTTTGCCCCTGCGGGGACTTTCCCCTCAAGGGGACAGCAAGACGCCCTTTTCACTCGTCGAGGTCGCTCTCGCTCTCTACGATCTTGTCTATTTTGATGGTCGCATAGTCGCGGATGTCGAGGCATTTGCCGCAGTTGGTGCAGGGCTTGGAGGGGTCGAGGTCGCATACCTCGCATTCCATGCAGCCGTCGCATTCCTTTCCTTCATGCAGGACGCATTCTTTCACGAGCTTCATACCTTACCTCAATGGGAGAAAAATTTTCGCAGCTTGTCCGCGTGCGCGGCGGGGAGAACGGCATCGACGAGGGCGCCGTCGTCCGTGTAGGTGACCTTGCGCTCGGTGAGAAGGGGGCGGAGAGCGGCATATTCCGACATGGCGGCATAGGGGATGAAGAGCTTCGCCTCGGCAAAGTCCTCCTTGAGCGCCTCGAAGATGCGCCTCTTCAGCACGTCGAGCCCCTCGCCCGTCTTCGCGGAGATCTCCACACAGTCCTTGGGAAGGCGCCCGTGCGGGGCATCGCACTTATTCATGACGATGAGGTAGGGCGCGTCGAAGCCGAGGTCCTTCAGGGTATCGAGGGTGACCGCCTGCTGCATCTCGTAGGCGCCCGTCGCGTCGCAGACGATGAGGGCGAGGTCGGCGGAGAGGGCGCTCTCGAGGGTGGAGCGGAAGGCCTTGATGAGGGAATGGGGGAGCTCCTGCAGAAATCCCACCGTATCGACCATCAGAAAGGGTACGCCCTCGGCTTCAAAGGCCCGCGCGGTGGGGTCGAGGGTGGCAAAGAGGGCATCTTGCACGAGGACATTCGCCCCCGTCATGGCATTGAGAAGGGTAGATTTTCCCGTGTTGGTGTATCCCACGAGGGCGACGGTATGCACGCCCTCCTTCTTTCTCCGCTTGGAGAGGAGGGAGCGGCGCTGTTCGGTCTCCGCAAGCTTCTGCTCGAGGGCGCGGATGCGGGCGCGGATGTGCCGCCTGTCCGTCTCGAGCTTGGTCTCCCCGGGACCCCGCGTGCCGATGCCGCCGCCGAGACGGGAGAGCGCGCCGCCCTTGCCCTTCAGCCGTGGGTAGAGATAGCGGTACTGCGCGAGCTCCACCTGCAGCCTTCCCTCACTCGATTGGGCGCGGAGGGCAAAGATGTCGAGGATGAGCGTCGTGCGGTCTATGACCTTCTTGCCGCCCAAGGCATGCGAGAGGTTGAGGGTCTGGGAGGGAGAGAGGTCGCCATTGAAGAGCACGGTGACGTCGAGCCCGTCGAGGATCCTGCAGAGCTCCTCCGTCTTTCCCTTGCCGAGGAAGGTGGCGGGGTCCACTTCGCGGATGTTCTGGCGGAGGGTGCCCGCATAGCTCGCCCCCGCGCTCTCGATGAGGGAGAGGGCCTCCGCGTGCAAGACCTCGGACTGCGGCCCGAAGACGGGCTGCACCACATAGATGCGCTCGCAGAAGTCCTCCTCAGGCAAGTCGATTTTGGGTTGTAAGAAAATTGATGAATTATACTCTCTCACGCGTCGTCGTCCTCCGCGGGGTCCTCGCGGTGCAATTTTACCCGCCCTGCGACGGCCTTGCGGTGGTCCTCGGTGATGGCGGCATAGTGTTTTCTGGTGGTATTGACGTCGCGGTGTCCGAGGACATCGGCGACGATATAGATATCTCCCGTCTCACGGTAGAGGGCGGTGCCGTAGGTGGAGCGGAGCTTGTGGGGGGTGATGTGCTTGAGCGGGGTCACGATGGCGGCATATTTTTTGACGAGCTTCTCTGCGGCGCGCACGGTGAGACGGCGGTACTGCATGGAGAGGAAGAGGGCGTGCTCGCCTTCCGGCACCTTGGGGTCGCCGTTTTTCTGCTCCATATAGGCCTCGAGCGCCGCCGCGACTTCATCCGAAAAGTAGAGGATGGCCTTATTTCCGCCCTTGCGGGTGACGACAAAGGACTTCGCGGAAAAGTCGATGCTCTCATTGTCCAGCCCCACGAGTTCGGAGATACGGATGCCCGTGCCGAGCAGAAGGGTGAGGATGGCGAGGTCGCGGACCTTGGTGCGCTCGTGGTAGCCCTCCATGTGGCGGGAGATGCCCGAGCCCGACTCCGCGGTGTCGAGGAGGTCGGAGACTTCGTCCTCCTCGAGGCGGATGATCTCCTTTTCGTGCAGCTTGGGCGTCGCCACCTTGGCGGTGTTGTTGACCGCGATGAGCCCCTTATTGAAGAAGTACTTAAACATGGAGCGCACGGTGGAGAGCTTGCGCGCCTTTGCCCGCTCGTCGCAGGAGAGGAGCTTGCCGCCGTACTCATACCGTGTGAGGTAGGAGAGGAAGATCTCGATGTCGGTATCGGTGACCGTCTCGAGGTCCTCGAGGGTGATGTCGTGGGGATCTTTTCTGTGCCGAAGTTTCTTCTTCAAGAGGAAGTCGAAGAAGATGCGCAGGTCGTAGCAATAGTTGAGGCGGGTGAGGGTGCTCGTCCGCTGCTCCACGCCGCGGAAGAAGTCCTCGCAGAAGTAGGGGAGTTCCTCCATGAGCTCGCGGATGCGGTCCACATTCCGCAGATTTCGCTCGGTATAGTAGTCGCCCGATTTTGTCTTTGCCATACTTTCTCCCTTCAGAAGCGCGAGCCGCGCCCGTGTTTTCCCTCAAGCGTGGGTTCGCGGGGAAGGATCTCGAGAGAGAGGAGCTCATCGGCGCTGATGCCGTAGTGCTTACAGAGGACCACGATCTCCGAGGCGCGCGGTTCGGACTGGCCGAGCTCCCAGCGCGCGAGAGAGGACTGGCTGATGCCCGTGAGCGCGGAGAGCGTCATCTGAGAGATACAGCCGTGTTCGATGCGAAGGTCGTGCAGTTTCTTTGCGAGCGGTTTCATGGGGGATCCTCCGAATTCTATTATACCACAAGCAAATCAAAAATGGGTTGCTAAATCGAAAATGGGTTAAAAGTTTTTTGCGGGAGCAGGTTTTTCGGGAGAGATTTTTCTCCGACGGACAAAATTTTCGGTGGGGAAGAGATATCAAACTGTTCGCAAAATGCCGCTTTTACGAATAGTTAGAGGTCTGAAAAGGGGTAAATTTCCATTTTTTCTATGAAAAAACCGCCTTGCAGCGGCTTTCGCAAATTTTACGCGTCCTCACGGTTTTTTCTTTTTTACAGGCCGTCGACTGCGGTTTTCGGAAATTTCCCCGCACGGCAGCTTGAAATTTTTCCCGAAAATCGCTCTGAGCGCGCCCAAATAGTATGTCACGATAGGTATTATGCGCGGCGTAGGATGCCGTAGGAATGAGGCGGCAGCGTTCCTTCGCCCGCAAAGCGCTCGCCCGTGAGATATTCGGTATACTCGCCGCGGAGCTTCAAGCGGTATTCGCCGCTCGAGCGGTTGCACCACACGATGACGGAGCGCCCGCCTTCCCGCCGCTCATAGACGAGACAGTGACGGTCGGCATAGAGCTCATGATATTCGCCGCTGCGGAAGACGGCGGGCTCGAGCGCGGTGCGGAGCTTTCCCAGCCTCTCGAAGAAGGCGGTGAGCTCCTCGTCGGCGCTTCCCCACGGGAAACAGCCGCGGCAGAAGGGATCCATATAGCCCTCCATGCCCGCCTCATCGCCGTAGTAGATGCAGGGCACGCCGGGCAGGGTAAACTGCAGCACGGCCGCCATGCGCACCTTTTCGAGGGCGATCTCGCGCTCCTCGGGGCTCAAGGAAGTCCTCGCCATCTCCTCCTTCGTCGAGCACTCCTTGCCGCCCAGGACGGTCAGAATGCGCGGCGTATCGTGCGTCGAGAGGGAGTTCATGAGGCAGTTGAGCGCTGTCTTGGGATAGTTGTCGAGGAGCATACAGACGGTCTCGCGGAGCTCGTGCGTCTCGCCCGTGCGGACAAAGTGGATGATGGCATTTTTCAGGGGATAATTCATGACGGAGTCGAGCTCGCGCCCCTGAAAATACTTGCGCCGCACGCCGTAGGAGATCTTGTCGGAGGCATCTTCCCAGACCTCGCCGAGGAGGATGGCGTCGGGCTTTTCCGCCTTGAGCGCGGTGCGGATGCCCTCCACAAAGAAGTCGGGGAGCTCGTCGGCGACGTCGAGGCGGAACCCCGCGGCGCCCTTTCTCAGCCAAGTCCGCACGATGCCGTCCTTCCCAAGGAGGAACTTTTGGTAGCTCTCGCTGCCCTCATTGAGCGCGGGAAGGGTCTCGATGCCCCACCAGCTGTCATAGGTATCGGGGAAGCGGTGGAAGGAGTACCAGTCGGCATAGGGCGACGAGGTCGACTGATAGGCGCCCACGCTGTCATATCTCCCGTACTTATTGAAGTAGCGGCTGTCATCGCCCGTGTGGTTGAAGACGCCGTCGAGGATGATGCGGATGCCGTACTTCTCCGCATCGGCGGTGAGGCGGGAAAAGTCCTCTTCGGTGCCGAGCAGGCCGTCTATCTTCGTGTAGTCGCCCGTGTCATAGCGGTGATTGGAGTATGCCTCGAAGATGGGATTGAGGTAGAGCGCCGTGACGTGCAGGGAGGCGAGATAGGGAAGTTTTCGGCGGATGCCCTCGAGATCGCCCCCGAAAAAGTCGTTGTTGAGCACCTTTCCGAACTCATTGGGACGGAAGGAGGGCTGCCCGCCCCAGTCGGGACGGAGGGTCTGCCAAGGTTTCGGCATGCGGTCTCCCGCGCGGAAAAAGCGGTCGGGGAAGACCTGATACATCACGCCGCCCTCGAACCAGTCGGGCGCCGCATAGGGCTCCTCGTAGACCGTCACCTGCCACGGGAGGGGGTGATAGCTCACTTCTCCCCTTCTCAGCGCTCCCCTACCCAAAAATTGCCCGTCTTCGAGGCGGAAGTCATAGAAATAGAGCCCCGCACGCGAAAAGCGGACCTTGGCGTAAAATCCCTCTTTCCCGCGATGCATGGGAAAGGAGAACTCCTCGCCCTCGTCGGTATAAAAGCGCAGGATACAAACTTCGGCGGAGAAAGAAGTTTCTCCGCCTTCGGTGAAGTATGTCTGAAATAGTACCTCGCTCCCGCGTGCCACAGCCCCCCTTTGGGACTTGCAGGCGGGGTCGAGCGGGTCGTAATACAGCATAGGCTCGCCCTATCTTACGATTTCGTCGTCTTGCCGCCCACGGGACGGAGGTGCCAGATATTCTCGGCGTACTCGCGCACGCTGCGGTCTGCCGCAAAGTAGCCCGCCGCGGCGATATTGCGCAGGGACATCTGATTCCATCTCCTCTTGTCCTCGCGGTAGATGCGGGAGACTTCGGACTGGATCTGCGAATAGGACTGGAAGTCGGCGAGGCACATGTAGGGATCTGCGATGCGCCCGCTGCGGAGGAGATAGTTCGCGATCTCGGCAAAGGAGGTGCCGTTGAAGCCCACGATGAGGGACTCGATGACCCTGCGGAGGGAGTAGTCCTGATTGTAGTAGACGCTCGAATTGTATCCGTGCTCCCAGATCTCCCGCGCCTCGTTTGCCTTGAGCCCGAAGATGAAGATGTTGTCCTCCCCCACGTGCTCGGCCATCTCCACGTTTGCGCCGTCGAGGGTGCCCACGGTGAGAGCGCCGTTGATCATGAACTTCATGTTGCCCGTGCCGCTCGCCTCTTTCCCCGCGAGGGAGATCTGCTCGGAGACCTCGGAGGCGGGCATGAGCTTTTCGGACATCGTGACGTTGTAGTTCTCCATGTAGACGACATTGAGCTTCTCGCGGATGCGGGGATCCTTGCGGATGTCCTCGGCGAGGAAGCAGATGAGCCGCATGATCTGCTTTGCCATGTCATAGCCCGCCGCGGCCTTTGCGCCGAAGATGTAGGTCTTGGGCACGAAATCGAGGTTGGGATCGTCGCGGAGGGCATTGTATTCCTCGATGATGTGGAGGACATTGAGGAGCTGCCGCTTGTACTCGTGCATGCGCTTTGCCTGCACGTCGAAGAGGGTCGCGGGGTCGATGGCGACGCCCTGCGCCTTCTTGACATAGTTCGCGAACTGCTCCTTTTTGACCCGTTTTACCTCTTCGAGGCGGCGGAGGACGGAGTCATCCTCGTCGAATTTCGCAAACTCGGCGAGCTTTTCCGCGTGCTTTGCATAGCCCGTGCCGATGCAGTCGTCGAGGAGGGCGCAGAGCTCGGGATTGGACTGATTGAGCCAGCGGCGGTGCGCGATGCCGTTCGTGACGTTGGTAAATTTCTCGGGCATGAAGTCGTAGAAGTCCTTAAAGATGCTCTCCTTGATGATCTCGCTGTGGAGGGCGGAGACGCCGTTTACCGAGTGAGAGCCGAGGACGCAGAGGTTGGCCATGCGCACAGTGCCGTGGGCGATGACCGCCATGTGCGAGATCTTGCCCCAGTCGCCCGGATAGCGGTGCCAGAGGTCGTCGCAGAAGCGGCGGTTGATCTCCTTCAGGATGGAGTGGATGCGCGGAAGTTTCTGCGCGACGAGGCTCTCGTCCCACGTCTCGAGGGCTTCGGCGAGCACGGTGTGGTTGGTATAGGCGCACGTCGCCGTCACGATCCCCCACGCCGTATCCCAGTCGAAGCGGTTCTCGTCGATGAGCAGGCGCATGAGCTCGGGAATTGCGAGCGCGGGATGGGTATCGTTGATGTGGATGGCCGCCATATCGGGCAGGAGCTTCAGGGAGCCGTAGCGGCGCTTGTGGTCGGACAGGATGCACTGGAGGGAGGCCGACACGAGGAAATATTGCTGCTTGAGGCGGAGGGACTTCCCCTCGCTGTGGTTGTCGGAGGGATAGAGCACCTTGGAGATGAGCTGGGCGTCGCTGTCGTCGCGCATGACCGCCTCGTAGTTGCCCTGCGAGAAGGCCTGCATATCAAATTCCTGCACGGCGCGCGACCTCCAGAGCCTCAGGACGCTCACCGCCTCGGACCCTGCGCCCGAGACCATCATGTCGTAGGCGACGGCCTCCACTTCCTTGGCATTGTGATAGACGACTTCCATGCCGTCCTCCGTCCATCTCTCCTCCACCGTGCCGTCGAAGCGGACGATAAAGGTCTTGTCTGTGCGGAGGGTCAGCCACGACTCCCCTCCCGGGAGCCAGACGTCGGGAAGTTCGATCTGCCAGCCGTCGACGATCTTCTGCTTGAAGAGGCCGTATTGATAACAGATACAGAAGCCCATGGCGGGATAGTTCTGCGTGGCGAGCCCATCGAGGAAGCAGGCGGCAAGTCTGCCGAGCCCGCCGTTTCCGAGGCCCGCGTCGGGTTCCTCCTCATAGAGGTCCTCGAGGGTGACCTTATAGGGCTTCAGTGCCCCCTCGAGCGCCTCGCCGATCCCCAAATTATAGACGCTGTTCTTGAGCGAGCGCCCCATCAGGAATTCCATGCAAAGGTAGTAGACCCGCTTCGCCTTGGCGCCCTTCGCCTTGAGGTGGAACTTCTGCCGCTTCTCGAGCATGATGTCCCTTACGCTCAGGACGACCGCCTTGTAGAGCTGCTCGCGCGTCGCCTCCTTGGGGGTCACGCCGAAATAGCGCGAAAGTTTCCCCGAGATCAAGTGTTCTGCATCTGTTTTGGTAATTTTTTCCATTTTTTGGTCCCTTTTTCCAGTCCTTTATTCATTGACTACGCGGCCGCAAATGCGACCGCGCAACCGAAGTATTTCGAAAATTTCTTTCTCAGCCGAGCATGGAGTCGTAGAGCTCCACATAGCGGCGGGCGGAGGACGACCATGTGAAGTCGCACAGCATCGCCTTATGGACGAGGCGCGCCCACTCCTCTTTCATGTGGTAGACGCCCAGAGCCTCGCGGATGACATAGAGCATGTCGCCCGCATCGTAATTTGCGAAGGTGAAGCCGTTGCCTCCCGCGCCGTAGGGCGTGATGCTGTCCTTAAGCCCGCCCGTCTCGCGCACGATGGCGATGGTGCCGTAGCGGCTCGAGATCATCTGCGACAGGCCGCAGGGCTCGCTCTTGGAGGGCATGAGGAAGAGGTCCGCCCCGCCGTAGATCTTGCGGGAGAGGTCGGAGTTGAAGGTGATGACGGACACCACCTTGCCCTGATATCTCCTGCCGAGGTCGGCGAAGTATGCCTCGTACTGCGAATCGCCCGTGCCGAGGAGGACGAACTGCACATCGTCGCGCAGCACCTGCTCGATGACATCGCGCACGAGGTCGAGCCCCTTGTGGGAGACGAGCCGCGTGATCATGGCGATGATGGGCGTATCGGGTTTGACGGGCAGGCCGAGCATCTTCTGCAGCTCCGCCTTGCAGACCGCCTTGTTCTGAGGATGCGCGGCGTCGTAATTTGCAAAGAGCGCCGAATCGGTCGCGGGATCGTAGTAATCGGGGTCGATGCCGTTCAGGATGCCGCACAGTTTGAACTCATTTCTGCGGACGATGCCGTCCAGCCCGTGCGAATAGAAGGGATCTTTGATCTGCTCCGCATAGGTGGGAGACACCGTGGTAAAGCGCTCACAGCACTCGATGGCGCCCTTCATCAGGTTGATGCAGTGGTCGAACTCCACGAGATTGCGGTACTGATAGGAGATCCCGAAGAGATCCTCGAGGATGTCGAGGGAATACTGCCCCTGATACTCGATATTGTGGATGGTGAAGACGGCGCGGATGAACTGATACTCGGGGCGGTGGCAATAGATGGTCTTGAGATAGAGCGCCGCGAGCGCCGCCTGCCAATCGTGGCAATGGAGGATATCGGGATAGAAGTTGAGGAATCCGAGGATCTCCATGACCGCGCGGCAGAAGAAGGCGAACCGCTCGCCGTCATCGTAGTACCCATAGCACCCCGGACGCTTGAAGTAGTATTCGTTGTCCACGAAGTAGAAGGTCACATTGTCCTTCACATATTCGAAGATGCCGCAGTACTGGTTGCGCCACGAGAGCGGGACAAAGAGATTGCCGATAAAGCGGAAGTCCTTGCGGTACTCCTTGCGGATATCCTGATAGAGCGGGATGATGACGCGCACATCGTAGTCGGGATCGACTGCGATGGACTTGGAGAGCGAGCCGATGACCTCGGCAAGTCCGCCCGTCGCGATGAAGGGCGCCGCCTCGGACGCCACGAAGAGGAGCTTCTTTTTGGGCTTCACTTCGACGGCGGGCTCTTCGGCCGCGGCCATGGCGGGCTCCTCGTTCAGAGCCACCTCTTCGATGGGCAGCTTTTCCTCTTTTTTGACTGTCTTTTTCTTCATGGTTTCCCCCTGATGATTTGTCGGGTCAGATCATTCTGCCCTTGGAGATGAAGTAGGGAAGTTCGGCGCAGCCCGCGAGATTTCTCCTGTCGCGGATAACGACGTTCTTGTCGGTGATGACGCTGTCGAGTGCGACATTCTCCCCCACCACGGTGTCCTGCATGAGGACGCAGTTCCTGACGACGCTCCCCTTCCCTATCTTGACGCCGCGGAAGAGGATGCAGTTTTCCACCGTCCCCTTGATGCAGCAGCCGTCCGAGATGAGGGAATTTGCCACCTTCGCCCCGTCGACATATCTCGAGGGTGCGCTGTCGCGGACCTTGGTATAGATGTCGCGTGCGGCAAAGAGCTCGGTGCGGACCTTGCGGTCCAAAAGCTCCATGCTGTGGCGGAAGTAGTCGGCAAGCGAGTTGACGCCCGCGTAGTATCCCTCGAAGTTGTACCCGTAGATCTTGATGGTGTCCACATTCTTGGTGAGGATATCTCTGCCGAAGGAGGTGAACCCGCAGGTGAAGGCATTTTGAATGGTGTCGATGAGGAAGGTGCGGCTCATGACCATCACGTTGACATAGAGGTTGTACTTCTTGCCCTTTCTGAGGTCATTGGGGTTGATGCGCAGCGCCTTGATCCTCCCCGTGCGCCTGTCGGGCTCGAGGGTGATGAAGTAAGAGGACTCGCTGGGCTCCCGCTCCTCGTGATAGACCATGGTGATGTCCGCGCCCTTTTCCTCGTGATAGCGCACGATGTCCGCGATGTCCATGTGGGCGATGCCGTCGCAGTCGGAGATGACGACGTAATCCTCCGTCCTGTGCGTCAGAAAGCCCGTAATGCCCATGAGTGCCTCGAGGCGGGTGGTATACGGCTTGTCGGTATCATCGGAATAGGGAGGAAGGAGGATGATCCCGCCGTCCTTTCTCGCGAGATCCCACTCTTTTCCGCTCCCCAAGTGGTCGATGAGGGACTGATAGTTGTTCTTGGTGACGATGCCCACCGTCGTGATGCCGGAATTGACCATGTTCGAGAGGGCAAAGTCGATGAGACGGTACCGTCCGCCGAAGGGCACAGAGGCCATGGTGCGGTGACGGGAGAGCTCGGGAATATTTTCGTCATGAATATTGGAAAAAATAACGCCGACTGTCGAAGCCATTTTCTTATTCCCCCTTATAATCCTTATCGATGATGGAGCCGCCTGCGACTGCGGCGCCCTCTGCGACGGTGATGCCTCTGCCGAGCACGGCGATGCCCGCATCTGCCGACTTCGGCGTGCCGACGCGCGCATTCTCGGAGATGACGACGTTTTCATCCACGATGGAGTACTCCACGACGGCGCCCTTCTTGACGACGGTGCCGGCCATGAGCACGGAGTCACGCACGGTGGCCCCCTCCTCCACGACGACATTGGAGGCGAGCACGGAGTGCTCCACTCTGCCGTCGATCTCGCAGCCGAGCGCCACCATGGAATTTTCCACGACGGCCTTTGCCCCGATGTATTCGGGCGGCGCGAGCGGGTTGCGGGAATGGATCTTCCAGTCGGGATTGCCCACGTCGAAGGCGGGCGTATCGCCGAGCAGGTCCATATTGGATTCCCACAACGAGGAGATGGTCCCCACGTCCTTCCAGTAGCCCTTGAAGCGGTAGCTCATCATCTTCTCGCCGCCCGCGAGCATGGCGGGAAGGATGTCCTTTCCGAAGTCCTTGGTGGAGTCGGGGTTTTCGTCGTCCTTCTCGAGATAGGCAAAGAGTTTCTCCGCCGTGAAGATATAGATGCCCATGGAGGCGAGATTGCTCTTCGGGACCTTGGGCTTTTCCTCGAATTCGTAGATGGACCCGTCGGGATTGGTATTGAGCACGCCGAAGCGGGAGGCCTCCTTGAGGGGCACTTCAATGGCGGCGATGGTGCAGTCCGCGCCCGATGCCTTGTGTGCGCGGAGCATCTCGGAGTAGTCCATCTTATAGATATGATCGCCGGACAGGATGAGGATATAGTCGGGGTTGTACTTCTTCATGAAGTGCATGTTCTGGAAGATGGCGTTTGCCGTCCCCTCGAACCACGACTGTTTCTTCTTCGCCTGATAGGGTGAGAGGATGTGCACGCCGCCGAACGCGCGGTCGAGATCCCACGGCTGTCCGTTTCCGATGTACTCATTGAGTTCGAGCGGCTCGTACTGCGTGAGGACCCCCACCGTATCGATGCCCGAATTGATGCAGTTGGAGAGCGGGAAGTCGATGATGCGGTACTTCGCGCCGAAGGCGACTGCGGGCTTTGCAATGTGGGTGGTGAGCGCGTAGAGCCTCGAACCCTGCCCGCCCGCCAGAAGCATTGCGACGCATTCTTTCTTTCTTAACATTGGTCAATGACCCCCTTTGGTTTGCATTTTCGCACCTTTTTTGGGTGCGTCCGATCTCGTTTCGGGCTCGTCCACGCGCACGAGATAGAGGGTGGAGAGCTTGGGCACGGTGAAGGAAAGGGAATATTCCTTGCCGTGGCTTGGTTTTTTGACGGCGGAGAAGGTCTTCTTGGGAAGGAGTCCCCTCCCGCCGTACTTCTTGTCGTCCGAACAGAAGACGACGCGGTATTTGCCCTTCCCGTTGACACCGAGCAGGTAATGTTCTGCGTCCGTTCCCGAGAAGCATGTCAGACATATTACTTCGTTCCCGCGCTTATCTCTGCGGATGAAGGAGACGATATTGCGGTCTGCATCGTCGGCGGCGAGCCACTCGAACCCCTCCCATCCGTCGTCTACCTCGTAGAGCGGCGGGGTGTCCTTATAATAATGATTGAGGTCCTTTACATAGACGGAGAGCTTGCCGTGGGCCTCGTAGGTGTCGCGCAGGAAGAACTCCAGCCCCTCGCGGTAGTCCCACTCCTTGAACTGTCCGAACTCGTACCCCATAAAGTTGAGCTTCTTGCCGGGGTGCGCCATCATGTAGCCGAGGAAGGCGCGCAGGCCCGCGAACTTCTCCTCGTAGCTTCCGGGCATCTTGCCGATCAGCGAGCACTTGCCGTGCACCACTTCGTCGTGGGAGATGGGAAGGACGTAGTTCTCCGAGAAGGCATACATCATGGAGAAGGTGAGCTTATTGTGATTGTTCATGCGGAAATAGGGGTCGAGGGAGAGGTAGGACAGCATGTCGTTCATCCAGCCCATATTCCACTTATAGTTGAAGCCCAGCCCGCCGACGCTGCCCGGCTTGGTGACGAGCCCCCATGCGGTGGACTCCTCGGCGATCATGAGGGCGTGCGGGAAGCGCTTGAAGACGGCTTCATTGAGCTTTCTCAGAAAGGCGATGGCCTCGAGGTTCTTGTTTTCACCGTAGATATTTGGCACCCACTCCCCGGGGCGCTTGTCGTAGTCGAGATAGAGCATGGACGCCACGGCATCGACCCTGAGGCCGTCGACGTGGAACTTGTCGAAGAAATAGCATGCCCCCGAGATGAGGAAGGAGATGACCTCGTTCCTGCCGTAGTCGAAGCGGCGGGTCCCCCAGCTCTTGTGCTCCATGCGGTCCCATTGGCTGCTCTCATAGAGAGGTTGTCCGTCAAATTCGTAGAGCCCGTGCGCGTCCTTGGGGAAATGCGCGGGCACCCAGTCGACGATGACCCCGATGCCCGCCTGATGGAAGGCATCGACGAGATACATGAAGTCCTTCGGCGTGCCGAGGCGGGAGGTGACGGCGAAGTACCCCGTTACCTGATATCCCCAGCTCCCGTCGAAGGGATACTCCGTGACGGGCATGAACTCCACATGGGTGTAGCCCATCTCCTTGACATAGGGCACGAGTTCGGCGGCGAGGTCGCGGTAGGAGAGATAGTTGCCGTCCTCATGCTTTTTCCACGAGAGCAGGTTGACTTCGTAGATATTCATGGGCACCGTGAAGCGGTCCCCCTTGTAGAGCGCGGAGAGATAGGCGCCGTCCTGCCAGCTGTACCCCTCGAGATCGTAGAGCTTGGAGGCCGTCTCGGGCGGGGTCTCGGTATGGAACCCCACGGGGTCTGCCTTCAGGAGGGTCTTGCCCGAGGAGGTCAGGATGGCATACTTATAGGTATCGTACTCCTTGAGCCCCGCGATGAAGAGCTCGAAACTCTCCCCGTCCACCATGGGATGCATGACGTTTGCCTCTTCATCCCATCCGTTGAAGTCGCCGACGACCGAGACGCGCTTGGCGTGAGGCGCCCAGACGCGGAAGACATACCCCTTCGCGCCCCCCTCTTCGGCGGGATGCGCCCCGAAGACTTCGTAGATGCGGTCGTTGTTGCCGTGGTGGTAGAGATGGAGCGGAAAGTCGGTCCATTGGGCCGCGCTCTTTCCCGTGGTCTTCTCTTCGCCCTTCATGGTTGTTCCCCCCGAATGGGCCCCTGCAGGCCCTCGCATACTATTATACTATATTTTTCCCCGCATTTCAATAGCTAT
Source organism: uncultured Clostridia bacterium (assembly GCA_947597925.1). Taxonomy (GTDB): domain Bacteria; phylum Bacillota; class Clostridia; order Christensenellales; family Borkfalkiaceae; genus Gallimonas. The sequence goes on from CANQFA010000011.1 coordinate 38,701, forward strand.
CCGAAATTTTTTCCGCCCTTTTTGCAAAAATTTTCGCGTACGTCCCTAAAAATAGCAACCCATTTTCGGGTTGCCTGTCTTTTTTCGCTCACGGGTCTTCCCGCGCGGTGAGGCTTCGCATGATGGCGTAGATGTCGCCCGCGCCGAGGACGAGGATGAGGTCGCCCGCCTCTGCCTTTTCCCCGATGAGGCGGAGAAGATGGGAAGGCGACGCCGCGTAGCGCGCCTCGGGCAGAAGGCTCAGAAGGCGCGCGGCGCTCCCCGCAAAGTCATATTTCTCGCGTGCGGCGTAGGTCTCGTAGAGGATGGGCGCCTCGCAGTCCTTCAGGACCTCCACGAAGTCCCCCATGAGGTCGCGGGTGCGGGTGTAGGTATGGGGCTGGAAGACGACGCGCACGGTGCCCGCGGTAAGCTTTTCCGCCGCTCTGAGGGTCGCCGCGATCTCGCGCGGGTGATGGGCGTAGTCGCAGATGACGGGGCAGGAAAAGAGGCTCCCCACCCGCTCAAATCTCCGCCTGACGCCGTGAAAGTTCTCCAGCCCGCGGCGGATATCCTCCCCCGAGATGCCGAAGCGCCGCGCCGCCGCATAGGCCGCGAGGGCATTATAGATATGCACCCTGCCCACGGCATGCAGCCGTATCCGCACGACGGGCACACCCCCCTCGGTCACAGTGAAGGCATATTGCTCCCCGAGGGAGGCAAGGTGCTCCGCGCGGACATCTCCCTCGAAGATGCCGAAGGAGAGCGCATGCGGCAGGGTGCGGGCGCGGGGATCGTCGGCGCACACGATGACCTCCTCTGCCTGCTCCGCAAAGGCGCGGTAGGCCGCGAAGAGGTCCTCTTCCGACGGGTAGCAGTCGCTGTGGTCGTAGTCGCAGTTGAGGATGACCGCCGCGGTGCTCCTGATGGAGAGGAAGCTCCGCTGAAATTCGCACGCCTCGGTGAGAAAGAAGTCCCGTCCTCCGCTGTAGCAGTTGCCGAGGTCGAGATCTTCTCCCCCCACGTGGGCGGTGAACCGCTTGCCTGCGCCGCGGAAGATGTGCGCAAGCATGCAAGTGGTCGTCGTCTTGCCGTGACATCCCGCCACCGAACAGACGGCGGGATAGGAGGCGGCGAGCTCTCCGAGGAAGTCGGCACGGCGCACGAGACGTTTTCCCGCCCTCTTCGCCGCCAGAAGCTGCGGATGGGTCTCCTCCACAGCTCCCGTGTAGACCACGGTGTCCTCCGCGATCTCCTCCGCTCTCCCTATGGAGACGGGCACGCCGAGCGCACGCAGCTCGCGGGTAAATTCGCCCTCCGCATCGTCGCTGCCGCGCACCGAAAAGCCCTCGCCGTGCAGGAGTTTGGCGAGCGCGCTCATGCTGACGCCGCCGATGCCGATGAAGTAAAAACTCACCGATTTTTCCCGATTACGGCAAAACATACTACATATTATGTAATTTCAGGTCGGATTGTGAAAAAATTTTTATCTTTTCGGAAAAAAGTCCCCTAAAAGTCTTGTAATTTTCGAAAAAGTGTGTTAACATAGTGAACGAGAAATCCATACGAGGAGGTTACACTATGGAAATCGGTGACGTACGGGTTCGACTGACTCACAAAGAAGGACTGCTGCGGGCAATTGCCTCGATCACCATCGACGGCTGCTTTGTGGTCCATGACATCAAGGTGTTCGAACGGGACGGAGAGTGCTTCATCGGCATGCCGAGCCGCAAGACGACGGAGGGAGAATATAAGGATATCGCCCACCCCATCAATGCGGAGACGCGCGCTGCCCTGCAGGAAGCAATTCTGAAACGTTACGCGGAAGTACTGAAAGAGAGCGAAAGCTGAGCTTTCTCCCGCAACTTTTACCACAAAAAACGCACCCCTCGCGGGGTGCGCTTTTTTGTCTCCCTTATCAATTAAGACACGGGAACGACGTTGACCGCACGGAGCTTGCCGGCATCCTTGGGGTCGGGCTCGGTTTCAAACGTGACCTTCTGGCCCTCTTTCAGGGTCTTGAAGCCCTCCGTCTGGATGGCAGAGTAGTGCACGAAGATATCGTCACCGCCCTCGTCGTTGGAAATGAAGCCATAGCCCTTTCCGTCGTTGAACCATTTTACTGTGCCGTTCATTACTGTACCTCCTGGTTTTGCGCGGAAGATCTCTCCGTCTCCGCGCCGCACAAATACTATTATAGCAAGCGGAGTGCCGCTTGTCAATACGTTATTGCAAAGTTTTATTTCGTTTTCAAGAAATTTTCCGCAAACCGCGCCGCAGATGCCGTGAACTCGGCGAGTTCTTCGGGCTTTAAGGTGCGGTAGTTCATGAGGGCGAGCAGGAAGAGGAACTTCGCGCCCTCCTTCTTCTCCTCTTCCCCTGCCGTCTTCAGTGCCTGCACCGCGCCGTTTGCGGTGTTGACGATGAGGGTGAGCGACTCCTTTTCCTCCTCGGCGCCGTAGCCGTAGTACTTCCCCATCTCCTGTGTGCGGCGGAGATATTCGGAGACGTTGATGACGGCGGGCACGCTCCCGTCCCTCAGCTTCTCGGTGCGCACGGTGACGCCCTTCTCCCCGAGGAGATCGGAGAAGAGCTTCTCGAGCTCCTCATCCTTTTCGCCTTCCTCGCGGATGGCGTCGACATCGGCGTCGATGCGGAGGAAGCGCACCCGCGCGGGGTTCTTATACTCGAGGTAGCTCAGAAAGTGCGGGTCGATGAAGGAATCGGCGAGCAGGGCGTCCTTTCCAGCGCCGCGGAACATGGCGATATACTGCGCCTGCTTGTCGGGATCGGAGACATAGTAGACGGGCAGGGGCTCCTTCGTATTGCCCTCGGCGTCCTTCTCCTCCTCGCAGTATGTGCTCTCGACGGGGACATATTCCCCCGCGAGGTTCTTAAAGATGATGAGGTCCTTTACCTTTCCGTAGAAGTCCTCGTCCTTGATGCACCCGAACTTGACGAAGGTCTGCAGGTCGGGCCAGCACTTCTCGAAGCGGGCGCGGTCGTTGCGGAAGAGCTCGGTGAGGCGGTCGGCGACCTTCTTGACGATGTGCTTCGCGATCTTGCGCACCCCGCTGTCATTCTGCAGGAAGGAACGGGAGACATTGAGGGGAATGTCGGGGCAGTCGATGACGCCGTTCAGGAGCATCAGAAATTCGGGGATGACCTCCTTGATGTTGTCGGCGACAAAGACTCTGTTGCAGTACAGCTTGACCTGCCCGCGCTCGAGGTTGAGCTTGTCGCGCACCTTCGGGAAGTATAAGATGCCCTTGAGGCGGAAGGGATAGTCCATGTTGAGATGGATCTGAAAGAGGGGCTCATTGAAGTCGAAGAAGGTGTCGCGGTAAAAGGCGGCATACTCCTCCTCCGTGCAGTCCTTGGGCGCCTTCAGGTAGAGGGGCGACGTGTTGTTGACGGGCTTGTCCTCCCCCTTGTCCTTGGGGTTCAAGTAGATCTCATAGGGCATGAAGGAGCAATATTTCCCGAGCAAAGTGCGCACGGCATGCTCCTTAGAGAACTCCTCCTCGCCTTCCGCAAGATGCATGACGATGCGCGTCCCCACGCTCTCCTTTTCGCAGTCGCCGATCGTGTAGGTGCTCTCGCCGTCCGACTCCCAGTGCACCCCCTTTGCGCCCGCGAGGCAGGACTTCGTGAAGATCTCGATGCGCTGCGAGACCATGTAGGCGGAGTAGAATCCGAGGCCGAAGTGCCCGATGATGCCGTCGCCGCTCTTTTCATATTTCTCGAGGAAGTCGGCGGCGCCCGAAAAGGCGATGCGCGTGATGTACTTCTCCACTTCCTCCTCGGTCATGCCGATGCCGTTGTCCTCCACCGTGAGGGTGTGGGCGGTCTCGTCCGTCGTCACGGTGATGCGCCCCTCTTCGCCCGCGCATTCGCCGAGTTCGGCGAGCTTCTTGCGCTTGGTGATGGCGTCCGCCGCATTGGCGACGATCTCGCGGAGGAAGATATCCTTCTCCGAATAGAGCCATTTCTTGATGATGGGCATCATATTTTCACTTGCGATGCTGATGTTGCCTGTCCGTTCCATAACATTCTCCTTTTCTGTCTGCCGTATACTCTATATATACCACCCCTTCCCGAAATGAAAACGCCGCGCGGAAAAATAAAAAAGAAGGCTCAATAGCAAAGATAAGTTCTGTATTTAGGGAGATTCTAATGAAAAGCGGCGATTTGGCGAATTTTTGCGGACA
>CANQFA010000012.1 GCA_947597925.1 uncultured Clostridia bacterium
AATCAAGTTCTGCCCGCCTTTTTCTATGCTCCGAAAGAATCAAATTCTTCCATAAAGCAAAATAGCCCGAACGTTCTTTTTACGAAAAAGAAGTTCAAGCTATTCACACTTGGTGCGGTCGACAGGAGTTGAACCTGCACGGTCATCCCACAAGATCCTTAGTCTTGCGCGTCTGCCAATTCCGCCACGACCGCATGTCATTTCTCAGACAGCTTCCTTATTTTACCGCATTCCGCGGAAAAAGTCAACGATTATCAATAGAAAAAATCATAGATTTTGCGGAATTTCAGAACTTTTTTTACGTAGCGCGCCGTTTCGGGGTAAGGAATGGCGGCAAGATGCTCCCCGTCCGCCGAGCATGCGGGGTCCCTGAGCCAGCCGAGCACCCGCCCTTCCCCCGCGTTATAGGCCGCTACCGCCGTCTCGGGGAGAAATTTTCCGAGCAGATAGCGAAGGTAGGCGCACCCGATGCGGAGGTTGTATTCCCCCTCGCCGAGCTTTGTCTTGTCAAATTCCCAGCCCTCGCGCCCGCAGACGAACTCCGCCGTCTCGGGAAGGAGCTGCATGAGCCCCACGGCGCCGCGCTCGCTCACCGCCCCTTCGTCGAATCCGCTCTCGGCGCGCATGACGGCATAGACGAGCGACATCTCGACGCCCGCGCCCTCCACCTCCTCGAGGTATGGCCGCGGAAATGTCGCCCGCACGCCAAAATAAAGTGCCGCAGCGAGGGCGCATACGGCAGCAATGCAAAAGAAGACCTTTCCCTTCATCCCCTCATCAGTATGCTTCCGCGCGGGAAAACATGCCGAAAAGGGTCAAATTTTTCTGATGAGCGCCGCGAAAAAGCCCTCGTAGCGCGAAGTCGGGCGCACGGTCAGGGTATTTTTCGCCGAGGGAAGGCGCGGGACATCGAGTGCGGGCAGCGGCAAGAGCTCCCCGCCCGCTGCGGGAAGGACGGCCCTCAAGACCTCCTCGTTCTCCTCTTTTAGAATCGAGCAGGTGGAATAGACAAGGGTGCCGCCCCGCTTCAGGAGGCGAAGACCCTTCTTGAGGAGGGCGGTCTGCGCGCGCACGCACTTTCCGAGATACTCCTCGGTGAGGCGATAGGGCTTCCCCGCGACAATGGTCCCGCTCCCCGAGCACGGCGCATCGAGGAGAACTTTGTCGAACTTCAGCGCGTCGTCGAGCTTCAGGGCGTCCGTGAGGACGGCATTTATCCGCGTGGCACCCTGCCGCGCGAGGTTGAAGCGTAGCCTTTCAAAGCGGATCTTGTCCCGCTCGCATGCCGTGATGAGCGCCTTTCCGTCCGAGAGCGCATAGAGCTCGCACGTCTTGCCGCCGGGGGCAGCCGCCATGTCGAGGATATTTTCCCCTTCTCTCGGCGCGAGGAGGAGGGGCGGGAGCATGGAGGAGAGGCTCTGGAGATAGATCTTCCCCTCGCGGTACACCGCGCTCTCCTCTACCCTCTCCTGCGGCGCGTGCAGCACGAAGGCCTCGGCGTACCAAGGGACGCGCTCGACTTCATGACCCGAAAAGGCGCCGAGAACTTCCTCCGCGCCCGCCTTCAAGGGGTTGATGCGAAAGGAGACGAGGCGGCGCACGAAGCCCTCTGAGATCGAGGAGGCCTCCCCGTACTCCGAAGATAGCTTTTCCTGCAAAAAGTCCATCACTCGATGATGGTCAGCCACTCCTTGATGAGCGTCTCGGGCGTCGTCTGCCTGCGGTCCTCGCCGAACTCCACACTGAGCACGGGCGCGACCTCAGCCCCCTTCAGAGCCCTGCGGAAGTCGCTGGGCGTATGGCCGAGGGTGCCGCCGTTGGTGGCCAAGGGATAGACCTTCTTCCCCGACCAGTCCTTGCCCTTCATAAAGGTCTTCATGGCGGGCGCAAAGGTGGACCACCACACGGGCGCGGCGAGGATGACCGCGTCGTACTTTTCGAGGTCTACGCGGTAGGGCTGAAGCTGGGGCAGATACCCCGTCTTCACCTCCTGCTTGCCGAGTCCGAGAAGGACGTCGATGTCGTCGGGATAGGTCTTTACCGTGCGGACCTCGAGCACGTCTGCTTTGAGCTGGCGGGCGACTCTGCGGGCGACCGCGCGGGTATTTCCGGTGAGTGAATAATATACAACAAGGGTTTTCATCCTGATTTTACCTCCGTTGGATATAGTATAACATATTTTTCGGAAAATGTAAATATGTAAAATCAAAGTTTTTCGGAAATTTTTTTGCCCAAACAAAAAATCCCGCAAGCATGTCTGCGGGAAAGGCTCAGATACGAGGTCATCTCTGAGATTTGCTTAAAAGAAATCGGCAACTTCCTTCTCGGGCGGCGCCGCTTTTTCCATGGCGAGAGCAAAGAGGACGGGCCCGACTTGTCCGTATATTTTATGCCACTCCACCTTCACGGAGGCCGTCACGAGGTACCACTCCCCCTTCTCGAAGGGCCGCCCGTCGGTGAGGAGGACGAGCCCGTGGAAGCTGATGTCCGCCGCACAGCAGGTCATCACATGCCGACCGCACACGGCGGTCTGCGGAGGCATGGAGCGATCGGAGACGAGCCGCGCCTTGAAGCGCACGGTGAGACCGTCGTATTTCCGGAGGTCCTCCACGAGATCGCGGTAGAAAAAGGCGTAGTCATTGTCCGCAATCTCCACGATGGGCGCGGTGAGGTCGAAGGGCAGCGGGTCCTCTATTTCGTCATAGACCGCCCTGCCGCCCACGTATTCATAGACGATCTGCGGACGGCGGGAGGCGCCCCGCACGATCTTGTGGAATTCTTCCTGCCTGTCCGTCTCGCGGAAGCGGTTGAAGACGACCATATCGCTGTCTTTGAGCTTGTCGAAGACGAGCTGGCGCATGTTCTGATTGTAGAGGAGGAAGGTGGAGGCCTCGAAAAAGGCCATCTGCTGGGCGATGACCCAGTTTTCGGGCATGACCTCGAAGAGCTTGTCGAGGGTCATCATGCCGTTGCACTCGAGGACGACGCGCTGCGGCCGATGCTTTTTCCGGAGATCCGCGAGGGTCTTTTGAGTGAGGTCCTCCCCTCCCACCGTCTCCACGGCAAAAGTTTTCACCGCAAAGCGGCTCGCATCGTACTCCACCTCCCCCTCCTCGAGGACGAGGAGGAGGGTGCGCTCGTGCTCCTCATCGAAGCGCGGGTCCTCCATGGTCTCCTGAATGAAAGTAGACTTCCCCGAACCGAGGAAGCCGAGAAAGAGAAATACCGGGACTTCTTTCATGATCTACTCCGTAAAGAGGGTCGAAAGGCGGGCTTCGTCGAGCTTGCAGCCGATGACGCACAGCCTTCCCGTGACGGCGGCGGGCCCGCTGCGGACATTGATCTGCCCGGGGACAAAGTCGAAGTGCAGCCACTCCCCTTCGCCCTTCACGATGCCCTTCGCCCGCAGGACGACGCCGAATTCCTCCGAGGAGAGCTGTCCGAGGATCGCCTCGAGCCCCGCCTTCGTGAAGCTCTTTGCCGTCTCCTTGCCCCAGCTCGTGAAGACTTCGTCCGCGTGGTGATGATGGTGATGATGCTCGTGCTCATGCTCATGCTCATGCTCATGCTCGTCTTCATCCTCATCCTCGTCGTGGTGGTGATGGTGATGATGCTCCTCTTCTTCCTCCGCGGTGGCGGCGAGGCGGGCGAGCTCGGCGGCGAGGGTGTCCTTCTTCTCCATGGCGGCGAGAAGGTCGGCGCCCGTGAGCTCCTCCCAGTCGGCGGTGACGATGGTGACCGCGGTGTGCTCCTTCAGGAGCGCCTCGGCCTCCTCCGTCTTGGCGGCATTTGCCGTGTGCGAGAGGACGATGCACCCCGCATTCTCCACCTGATCGAGGAAGAATTCGCCGAAATTCCTGAGGTAGGACTTGCACATGCGCGCGTCCACGACGGTGCAGAAGGCATTGAGCGCGGAGTTGGGCACATCGGCGCGCTGCACGGCGCGGATGACGTCGGAGAGCTTGCCGACGCCCGAGGGCTCTATGACGATGCGCTCGGGAGCGTACTTCGCGGCGACCTCCTTGAGTGCCTTGGCGAAGTCCCCCACGAGGGAGCAGCAGATGCACCCCGAGTTCATCTCGGTGATGTTGATGCCCGCATCCTGCAGAAATCCGCCGTCTACGCCTATTTCGCCGAACTCATTTTCGATGAGCACGACCTGTTCGCCCGCGTAGGCTTCCTTGATAAGTTTCTTGATGAGCGTCGTCTTGCCCGCGCCCAAAAATCCGGAAATGATGTCGATCTTTATCATATTTTTTTGCCTCATGCCGATGCCCGCACAGAGCTCCTGTGCGGGCAGTTTGGTTGGATTTTGTCAGATGGCCCAGTTGCCGTCTTTGAAGATCTGCACTCTGTCGCCGTTTTTCGTGATGCCCACGATCTCGAGGTCGGCGCTTCCGATCATGAAGTCGACGTGGATCATGCTGTCATTGATGCCCTTCGCCCTGATCTCCTCGAGGGACATCTCTTCATAGCCGCGGATGCACTCATTGAATCCCCGCCCGAGCGCGAGATGGCAGCTCGCATTCTCGTCGAAGAGGGTATTGTAGTACAGGATGCCCTGGTTGTTGATGGGCGAATCGTAGGGGATGAGGGCGCACTCGCCGAGCATCTTCGCGCCGTCGTCCATCGCGATCATCTTCTCGAGGAGGGCCTGATTCTTCTCCGCCTTGACCTCGACCACCTTTCCGCCCTCGAAGCGAACGGAGAAGTTCTCGATGAGCTCGCCCTGATAGGAGAGCGGCTTGGTGGCATAGACGATGCCCTCTGCCTCCCCCGCCTTGGGCGAGATGAAGATCTCCTCGGAGGGAATATTGGGATTGAAGGTCTGACCCGCCACGGTCTCCTCGCTGCCGCCGCAAAAACGGCTGTTCTCGATGAGCCCCACGCGGAAGTCGGTGCCGTTGGAGGACTTATACTCGAGGGCGACGAGCTTCAGGCGGTTGAGATAGTCCGAGCGCGCCGAGAGGTCGTCGTTATGGCGGTGCCACTCATGCACGGGGTCGGGCCCGTCGGCATGCGATGCCTCGAGGATGCAGTCCCACAGCTTGTTGACGGCCGTATTGCCGAAGCGGAGGTCGGGGAAGACCTTCTTTGCCCACGCCTCCCCGGGGACGGCGGCGATGCACCACTGGTACCTGTTTTCCATGGCGTCGCGGTAGGGCTTGATGACCTTCGTGCGCACCGAGCGGACGGCGGTGTACTTCTCCTGATCCATCCCCGCGAGCCCGTCGGGGTCGGCGGACTCGAGATAGAGCATGGCGGGAAGTTCCTTCTTGCGGAGTTCGAGCTTCTCCATCTCCCACTTCTCGAAGTGCGAGAGGCGCTCCTCCTTCTGATATCTGTAGTGGATGGGCGTGAGATTCTGGTGCGACCACTCGACCGTCACCTTGCCCGCGCCCGCGCGGTAGAGCTCCTCCACGACCATCTCCACGAACTCGGGCTGGTCGAGCTCCGTCTGCACGATGACCCACTGACCGCGCTTGACATTGATGCCCACGCGCGCGAGGAGTTTTGCATACCGTTTGAGTTGCGTCTTATTCATTGTGATTCTCCGTTGTTTTTCTCTTATTATACCATACTTTGCGGAAAAAGTCTCGCCTTCGCCCAAATTTATTTCAAATAGAGGGAGATTTTTCCCTCTTTTCTCGTCTTTTTGAGGTCGATGACGCGCTGATTGGACGACCCGCGGAACTTGAGGCGGATGTCCTTGAGTTCCTCCACGAAGGGCCCGTCCACGAGGATGTCGAGAAGGGAGAGGAGCTCCCCCGTCGCCTCGCAGTTTGCCTGCGGCTCCCGCATCTTCCCCTCGCCGAGGGTGTAGCCCGTGTAGCACCACACCGTCTTTTGGGGAAATCTCTCGCGGAACTTTTTCACGAAGGGCAGGAGCCCGCGCTGGTTGGCGGGCTCAAAGGGCTCCCCTCCGAGGAGGGAAAGGCCTGCGATGTAGTCGGGCGAGAGCGCGGTGAGGACCTCCTCCTGCAGCGCCTCGTCGAAGGGCCGCCCGTAGGAGAAGTCCCACGCGACGCTGTTAAAGCAGTTCTTGCAGTGCCGCGTACAGCCCGAAACAAAGAGGGAGACTCTGACTCCCTCTCCGTTTGCGATATCCGTCTTCTTGATCTCTGCGATATTCATGCGAATTTAGAGGTGCAGGACGCGGTCGCGGATCTCCTGCGTTCTTCCCTGATTCCAGTACTGCGTGCCGATGTACCCGCAGGTGCGGCGGGCGACATTCATCTTGGTCTGGTCGCGGTTATGGCAGTGCGGGCACTCCCACAGCAGCTTTCCGTCCTCCTCCACGATGCGGATCTCTCCGTCGTAGCCGCAGACCTGACAGTAGTCGCTCTTGGTATTGAGCTCGGCGTACATGATGTTGTCATAGATATACTGCATGACGGCGAGCACGGCGGGGATATTGTCCTGCATGTTGGGCACTTCGACATAGGAGATGGCGCCGCCCGGGGAGAGCTGCTGGAACTCGCTCTCGAACTTGAGCTTGGTGAAGGCATCGATCTCCTCGGTCACATGCACATGGTAGCTATTGGTGATGTAATTCTTGTCGGTGACGCCCGGGATGACGCCGAAGCGCTTCTGCAGGGCCTTTGCGAACTTATAAGTCGTGCTCTCGAGCGGCGTGCCGTAGAGGGAGAAGTCGATATTGTGCTTTGCCTTCCACTCCTTGCACTTGTCATTCATGTGCTGCATCACGGAGAGCGCGAAGGGCTTTGCTTCGGCGTCGGTATGCGACTTGCCCGTCATGTACTTCGTGCACTCATAGAGGCCCGCATAGCCGAGCGAGATGGTGGAATACCCGCCGTAGAGGAGCTTGTCGATGGTCTCCCCCTTCTTGAGACGGGCGAGGGCGCCGTATTGCCAGAGGATGGGCGCCGCGTCGGACAGCGTCCCCTTCAGCCTGTTGTGCCGCTCCATGAGGGCGCGGTGGCAGAGCTCGAGGCGTTCATCGAAGATCTTCCAGAATTCGTCCATGTCGCCGCCCGAGGAGAGCGCGACGTCCACGAGGTTGATGGTGACGACGCCCTGATTGAACCTGCCGTAGTACTTCGGCTTGCCGTTCTCATCGACATAAGGGGTGAGGAAGGAGCGGCAGCCCATGCAGGTGTAGCAGTGTCCCTCGCCGTTTTTGTCGATCTTGTACTCGAGCATCTTCTTCTCGGAGATGTAGTCGGGGACCATGCGCTTTGCCGTGCAGCGCGCCGCGAGCTCGGTGAGGTACCAATATTTGCTCCCCTCGCGCACATTTTCCTCCTCGAGGACATAGATGAGCTTGGGGAAGGCGGGGGTCACCCACACGCCCGACTCATTTTTGACGCCCTGGATGCGCTGGTTGAGGGTCTCCTCGATGATCATGGCGAGATCGTCCTTTTCGCGGGGATTTCTCGCCTCGCCGAGGTACATGAACACGGTGACGAAGGGCGCCTGCCCATTGGTCGTGAGGAGGGTGACCACCTGATACTGGATGGTCTGAATGCCCTTCTTGATCTCCTCGCGGAGGCGCTTCTCGGCAATTTTGTTGATGTGCCCCTCGTCCGTGATGCCCACTTCGGCGAGCTCCTCGGCGACTTCGGAGCGGATCTTTTGGCGGGAGATGTCCACAAAGGGCGCGAGATGGGTGAGCGAGATGGACTGCCCGCCGTACTGATTGGAGGCGACCTGCGCGATGATCTGCGTGGCGATATTGCACGCCGTGGAGAAGGAATGCGGCTTCTCGATGAAGGTCCCCGAGATGACCGTGCCGTTTTGCAGCATATCCTCGAGGTTGACGAGGTCGCAGTTGTGCATGTGCTGGGCGAAATAGTCGGCGTCATGGAAGTGGATGAGCCCCTCGTCGTGCGCCGCCACGATGTCGGGCGGGAGGAGGATACGGCGGGTGAGATCCTTGGAGACCTCCCCTGCCATATAGTCGCGCTGCACGGAGTTCACCGTGGGATTTTTATTGGAGTTCTCCTGCTTGACCTCCTCGTTGTTGCACTCGATGAGGGTGAGGATCTGCGCATCCGTCGTATTGGCACGGCGGACGAGCGAACGCGTATAGCGGTAGGTGATGTACTTGCGCGCCACCGCAAACGCCTTATAGTCCATGATCTGATTCTCGACGAAGTCCTGGATCTCCTCCACGCTCACCGCGCGGTTGAGGTCCCCCGCAAGCGCCGTCACCTTTTCGGCGATCTCGCGGATCTGCTCCTCGGTGAGGCGGGCGCCCTCGCTCACCTCGTTATTTGCCTTCTCGACTGCGGCCACGATCTTCTCGATATCGAAGGCGACTTCTGCGCCGTTTCTCTTGATGATTTTCATACTTTACCCCTTTTTCTCTATGTAGTTGTTTCCTTCCTCCTCTCAAAAAGGAAGGAGCGCTCCCCGCCGATTTGGGGGAACGCTCTTAATTATAGACCAAGCCAAGACATTTGTCAAGGGTTTGCCACTACATTTTGGGAAAATTTTTTTTCGCGACCACAACATCTTGTGGTTGGCGCGAAATTTGTCAAAATCCTGTGAAACATTTTGCGCCCCGCGTTACACGGGAAAAAGTGCCCTCAGAGCTCGCTGACTTCGAGATTTGCGGCCACTTCTTCGAACTTTTCCCGCGCAAAGGAGAGGGTGCCGAAGGTCGTCACGGTGGCAGTGCCCGCCGCGACGCCCGCCTTTAAGATCTCGGGAAGGGAGGCCCCCTCCTTCATGCGGACGGCGCAGGCGGCGACCATGCCGTCTCCCGCCCCCACCGTGGAGTTGACCGCCACGTTGATGCTCTTGCAGTAGTAGGTCTTCTTGCCGTCGGTGAGGATGGCGCCGTCCCGTCCGAGGGAGAGAAGGACGGCCTTTGCCCCGCGGCCGAGGAGCTCCTTGCACCCGTCGAGGCGATCCTCCATGGTCCTGAGCTCCCGCCCGAGGGTCTCCTCGAGCTCCTCGAGATTGGGCTTCACGAGGTCCACGCCCGCCTCGAGCGCCGAGAAGAGCTTGGCGCCCTCGGTGTCGCAGATGCGGAGCGACCGCTTGTCGACGGCGCGGAAGATCTCGCGGTAAAAGGAGGCATCGACGCCGCGCGGAAGCCCGCCCGAGATGACGGTGACCTCCGCCTCGGCGGAATATTTCCTTATGAGGGAGAGGAGCTCCACGAGCTTATCCGCCCCCACCCGCGCGCCGACGTCGTTTATCTGGGTGAGCATGGCGCGCTTGTCGATGAGTTTGTAGTTTTCCCGCACCCTGCCCGCGTTCCAGACGAAGGAGTACTTCACCTCTTCGCGGTCGAGCTCCCGCTCGAACAGGGCGCCGTTTTCCTGATACATGAAGCCCGTCGCAAAGGACTCTTCCCCGAGACGGCGGACGCCGATGGCGACATTGATCGCCTTTCCCGTAAAGGAGAGCGACTTGCTCTTGACGATATTGAGCTTGCCCACGTTGAGAGAATCGAGCTCCACCGTGACGTCGACGCTCGGGCTCATGCAGACCGTTAAAATCATGGCAATTCCTTGGATTTTCTATACATTATATATTATGGCGCTTCGAGGATATTCCCCCGAGGCCATGCGGTCACATGGAGATCATCTGCAGGGTCTCGTAGAGCTCATAGTTGAAGCGCTTCTTCATGGAGACGGCCTCGATGATGTCCATATCGATGATCTCATTTTTGCGGATGCCCACGACGCGGTTGCCGATGCCGTCCTTGAGGAGGCGCACGGCCTTATTGCCGAACTGCGCGGCGAGCATTCTGTCCGCCATGGAGGGCGAACCGCCCCGCTGGATGTGCCCGATATTGGTCGCGCGCACCGAGTGCGAGGTGACTTCCTGCAGTTTCCCCGCGAATTCCTCGGCGCCGCACACCCCTTCCGCCACGACGATGATATTGGAGTGCTTGCCGTTTTCGCGGGAGCGGTTGATGCGCATGACGATGTCCTGCATGTCATAGGGAATTTCGGGCACGACGATGATCTCGGCGCCCGAGGTGATGCCCACATAGAGGGCGATGTCGCCGCAGTGCCGCCCCATGACTTCCACTACCGAGATGCGCTCGTGGGACTCCATGGTGTCGCGGAGCTTGTTGATGGCGTCGTTGCAGGTATTGACCGCCGTGTCGAAGCCCAGCGTGTAGTCGGTGTACTCGAGATCGTTGTCTATGGTCCCGGGGATGCCGATGGTGGGGATGCCGAAGGTCTCGGTGAGGCACTTCGCCCCGCGGAAGGAGCCGTCGCCGCCGATGACGACGAGTCCCTCGATGCCGTGCTTTTCGAGGGAGGCGACCGCCTGCTTCTGCCCGTCGAGGGTCATCATCTCCATGCAGCGCGCCGTGCGGAGCATGGTCCCGCCCCGCTGGACGATATTGGAGACGCTGCGCATCTCGAGCTTATACATCGTGTCGTCGATGAGGCCCGCATAGCCCCGCTCGATCCCATAGACCTCCATGCCGTAGTAGATGGCCGTGCGCACGACGGCGCGGATGGCGGCATTCATGCCGGGGGCATCTCCCCCGCTTGTAAGAAGTCCGATCCGTTTCATAGTTCCCATTTGTCCTCCCATTGATCTTCCTATGATATTATAACAGAAATTTTTGCATTTGCAAAGCGCCTTGGGGCAAATTTCGGAAATTTTGCCAAATTATACGAGCTTGACGCAGGAGTCGGGCACAAAGGTGCGCAGCTCGGCGAGGAAGGCGCGGCTCATATTCACCGAGCCCTCGTACCGCTTGCCGCCGAAGAGGAGCTTGGTGCGCTGCTGCCCTTCGTACTCCGAGAGAAGTTCGAGGAGCTCGGAAAACTCCCCTTCCGTGAGCTTTCGCGCGTCGATCCAGAGGACGGTCTCCTTCTCCTCCTTTTCCACGGGGCGGGGCATCTCCTCGGGGAGCTTTTCCTCCACGCTGTCGAGGATGATGACGGGCGCCTTCCCGGGGGTGATGTCGAGCTTTCCCGCGATGCGCACGACGGCATCGACGCGCAGGGCGGGCTTGCAGCGCTCATAGATGCGGGGAAAGGCGACGCACTCGATGCTCCCGTAGAGGTCCTCGGCCGTGACGAATGCCATGGGCGCGCCCCCCTTCGTGTTGTGCTTTTTTATGGAGGAGATGATGCCGCCCATCACGACCGCGTCTCCGTGCTTGACCCGCAGGTAGGTGCGGTCCCCCGTCTCCTCGTCCTCGGTGAAGTCGGCGAGCATGCCCACGTGGAAATCGGAATCGGTGAAGCGGTTTGCAAACATCTCGAAGGGATGGCCGCTGACATAGACGCCGAGCACCGACTTCTCCTTCATGAGGCGGTCCATCGTCTCCCACTCGGGGATCTTGGGGAATTCCGCGTGCGGGGCCTTCTCCTCGATGAGGTCGCCGAAGAGGGAGATCTGCAGGCTGTTTTTCTGCTTTTCCATGCCCGAGATGCGCCGCATAAGCTCCTCGTAGACGGCCTCGTACTGCGAGCGGTGCTTGCCGAACCCATCGAAGGCGCCGCCGAAGATGAGGGCCTCCACCATGCGCTTGTTGACAAACTTCGTGCACCGCATGAGGAAATCGGAGAAGTCCTTGAAGGGTCCATTCTTGTCCCGCTCGGCGATGACCTCCTCCATGGCGGAGATCCCCACGCCGCGCAGCGCGCACAGGCCGAAGCGCAGCCCGTCGCCCTGCACCGAGAAGTAGGCCTTCGACAGGTTGACGTCGGGCGGGTAGACCTTGATGCCCTTCTCCTTCATGTAGACGACATACTTGGAGATCTCGTCTATCTTATCGATGCGGTTGTTGAGCACGCCCGCGAGGAATTCTTTGGGATAATATTTCTTGAGATAGGCGGTGCGGTAGGCGACGACGGCATAGGCGGCCGCGTGGGACTTATTGAAGGCGTAGGAGGCGAAGCTCTCCATCTGCCCGAAGAGCTCGGTGGCGACTTCGGGCGGGATGCCCTTTGCGCGGCACCCCGTGATGTTGCCGTAGATGGGCTCCCCCGCTTCGGTGTGCCCCACCACCTTGTCGATGTCGCCGTAGATGAACTTTTCCTTCTGCGCCATGAGCTCATTGAGGTGCTTCTTTGCCATGGCGCGGCGCACGAGATCTGCCTGCCCGAGGGAATATCCCGCGAGGCTCTGGAAGATCTGCATGACCTGTTCCTGATAGA
The DNA here is from genome assembly GCA_947597925.1 of uncultured Clostridia bacterium. GTDB lineage: Bacteria > Bacillota > Clostridia > Christensenellales > Borkfalkiaceae > Gallimonas. The sequence continues at coordinate 12,108 of CANQFA010000012.1, forward strand.
TGATGACCCCGTACGTCTTCTCGAGGATGGGCTTTAAGTAGGGTGTGAGGTAGGTGATGCCCGCGGGGTTGCTCTTATTCTTGAGGTAGGTGGGGATGAAGTCCATGGGACCGGGGCGGTAGAGCGAGATGCCCGCGATGAGGTCCTCGAGGCAGGTCGGCTGGAGCTGCTTCATGAACCGCTTCATGCCTCCTTGCTCGAGCTGGAAGACGGCGTCGGTGTCCGCCTCGGAGATGAGCTGGTAGGCGCCCGCGTCGTCGCACTTCTGGTCAAACTCGATGCGGATGCCGTAGTCCTCCTCGATGTAGTCGAGGGTCTTCTTGATGTCGGTGAGGGTGGTGAGGGCGAGGAAGTCCATCTTCAGCATGCCGATGGATTCCACTTCCTTCATGTCGAACTGGGTGGTGATGTCCTCCCCGTTGCGGGAGAGGGGCACATTGTCCGCGATCCGCTTGTTGCAGATCACGACGCCCGCCGCGTGCATGGAGGTGTTGCGGGGCATCCCCTCGAGCTTCAAGCCCATGTCGATGACCCGCTTTAAGGTCTCATCCGTCTCATAGATCTCGATGAACTCGGGGTTGCGGCGCGCATTTTGCTCGTCGAGCTTCTTTTTCGCCGCGTCGAGGTCGCCCTCCAGCCCCGCGAGCTTCATCCTCTCCTCGGCCTCCGTCTCGGGCGAGGCGCTCTGCACGGCCTCCTCCTGCGCGCGATAGGCGGCATCCAGCCTGTCTATCTTGGCGCGGCAACCCGCGAGGTTGAGCCCCAAGAGTTCGCGGATGGTGGATTTCCCGTCCATGAGCTTGGTCACGCGGTCGGTCTCGGCATAGGGCACCCGCATGACCCGCCCCACGTCCTTGATGACGGCGCGGGAGGCGAGCGTTCCGAAGGTGACGATCTGCGCCACATTCTCGGGGTGATATCTCTGCCGCACGTATTCTATGGTCTCCCCTCTCCTCGCCGTGCAGAAGTCGACGTCGAAGTCGGGCATGGAGACGCGGTCGGGATTTAAGAAGCGCTCGAAGAGGAGGTCATAGCGGAGAGGGTCCACATCGGTGATGCCGATGGCGTAGGCGACGATGCTCCCGACGCCCGAACCCCGCCCCGGACCCACCGGGATATCGTGCAGGCGGGACCAGTTGATGTAGTCCCACACGATGAGGAAATAGTCGGCAAACCCCATCTTGATGATGATGCCGAGCTCATATTCCGCCCTCTTCCGGATCTCCTCCGTGATGACGGGATAGCGGGTGGGAAGCCTCTCCCACGTGAGGCGGGTGAGAAATTCGGGCGAAGGCGTGCCGTCGTCCGCCGTGTAGAGCGGGATGAGCGACTTGTCATAGACGGGCTTGCCGTTTTCCTTCAGGTTGAAGGGCGGGTCGGTCTCGGAGACCTTGTCGGCGATGACGCGGGTATTTCGGATGGCTTCGGGATAGTTTTTGAAGAGCTCCGCCATCTCGTCGCCCGACTTCATGTAAAACTCGTGCGTCTGCATCCGCATGCGGGAGGGATCGTCGAGGGTGCGCTTGGTTTGGATGCACATGAGCACATCCTGCATCTCCCAGTCCTCCTTGCGGAGGTAGTGGACGTCGTTCGTCGCGACGAGCGGGATGCCCGTCTCCTCCGAGATGCGGGCGAGGCGGGGCAAGATCTCCCTCTGCTCGGGGATGCCGTGGTTCTGGATCTCGAGGTAGAAATCTTCCCCGTAGATCGATTGCAGAAAGAGTGCAAAGTCTTTCGCCTTTTCATATTCTCCCGCCATGAGCAGGCGGGGAATGCGCCCCGCGAGGCAGGCGGAGAGGCAGATGACCCCCTCGCTGTGCTCTTTCAGGGTCTTGTAGTCGATGCGCGGACGGTAGTAGAAGCCGTCGACGAAGGCGATGGAGTCGAGCTGCACGAGGTTGATGTACCCCGCCTTGTTCTTGGCAAGCAAGATGAGGTGGTCGGCCTTTTGCTCCGTCTTCACGGTGTAGTCGTCCACGACATAAAATTCGCAGCCGATGATATATTTGATGTGGTTTTCCTTGCACCGCTCGGCAAACTTGAGGGCGCTGTACATGTTGCCGTGGTCGGTGACCGCCACGGTGTCGATGCCCTTTTCCACGCAGTGGCGGATGAGGTCATCTACCTTCACGGCGCCGTCGAGGAGGCTGTATTCGGTATGGAGATGGAGATGTACGAAGTCAGTCATGACGTTTCCTGTCGCCCGCAAGGGCCATCAGTTTTCTCAGTCGGTGGTTGAGGCAGCTCTTGGAGATGCCGAGCTTTTCCGCGAGTTCGGAGAGGGAGAGTTCGGGATGGGCAAGCCGCGCCTCTGCGGCCGTGCGGAGCCCCTCGGGAAGGGTCACGAGCACCCCGCCCTCCTTGAGCTTTGTGAGGCGGACGGTCTGCGCCGCACTCGCGATCGCGCTCTTGTCCGCGTTGCCCTGATAGCAATTGCTCACGCGGTTCTCGAGGTTATTTTCCTCCCGCTCCGCCGAGAGCGCCTCGAGACGGGAGAGCGCCCTTTCCGCCCCCAAGGCGGAGAGAAAGTCGGCGATCCCCTCGCGGTTCTTGAGGTAGACGACGTGCTTTTCTCCTCTCCGTACGCTGCTGCCCATGAGCTGAAAGGTGTCGAGAAGGTCCAAAAAGGCCTCCGCGGCCTCCCCCTTCTCGAAGACGATCTCGAGGTGATAGCCCGTCTTCTTTCCCTCCCCGGGGAGGGTGCAGCTGCCGCTTCCCAAAAAGGCGCCCGCAAGGTAGGACCGCCCGCTCACTTCATCTTCTTGAACGGAAAAGAGGGCGCCCCCTCCCGCGTGGGAAAAGGTGAGCTTGTCCCTGCCGAGCTTGGGGTCGCGCTCCGCCCGCATGAGGGTCATGGGCAGAGAGACGGCTTCGAAGAGGCCGAGCACATAGGCGGCGATCTCCTCATTTTCGATGGAAAAGAGGAGCTTTTCCCTGTCCCCGCAGGTGTCGAGGATGCCCGCAAGGAAGGAAATCTTCTCCGCGGGCTCCCGCCGCATGATCTCCCGCTTGATCTCCCGCGTGAAGTTCATAGCGTCTTTTTGAAGGCCGCATAGCGGAAGGAGGGAAGGCGCCCGTCGATGTTGTCGATGCGACGAAGGTCGATGCCCACGCGCGCGATCTGCTCGGCGGCGAGCTTCAGGTCCCCCACCCGCTCGGGCGAATGGGCGTCCGAGTTGATGATGTAGCGCACGCCCGTCTCATTGACGCGGGCGAGCTCCTCGTCGGAAAGGTGCATCTTCTTGGAGTTGAGCTCCACATAGGTGCCGTAGTCGCGGCAGGCCTTGGCTACTTCCGTGGGGTCGGCAAAGCACTGGAAGTTGAGGTGGGTCACCGCGTCGATGGGGTTCTTCATGACGGCGTTGACATAGGCCTTCGTCGTCTCGCGGATGAGGCTGTCCGACGGCGAGATGCCGAGGCTCTTTCTGAGCCATCCTCCCCAGCCGAGCTTGGTGTCCGAAAACTTTTCGTAGTGGATGACGATATGGATGCCCGCGAGAAAGATGTCGAAATTTTCATAGTCCTCGGGCGTGAAATCCGAGAGGCCCGAGACGCCGCGGATATTGCACTCCATGCCGCGGAGCACGCGGACGGAAGAGCCCTCGTCGGCCTCCCGCACCATGGCGAGCCACTTCTCCGTCTCCCTTCTGTGCAAACCGCGGAAATAGTGCGAATAGCCGTGCTCGGTGATGGCGATCTCCTCGAGCCCGGCCCTTTCCGCAGCGCGCGCATTGTCGAGCGCCCTGCCCTTCCCGTCCGAAAAGACGGTATGCGTATGATAGTCGGCAGTCAGTTTCATGAAAATTCCTCTTTTGCGGGCAATTGCCCGAAAAATTATCCTTATGGAATGCGCCGCACCTCTTCGCGGAGGAGGATGCCCGTCTTTCGGAGGACCTCCCGCTTCACCAGCGCGATGAGCTCCTCGACATCCGAGGCACTCCCCCCGCCGTTTATGATGAAGTTGGCGTGGACCTTCGAGACGAAGGCGCCGCCCACCGAGAGCCCCTTCAGTCCGCAGCGGTCGATGAGCTCCCCCGCCGAGATGCCCGCGGGATTGACGAAGATGCACCCCGCGCTCCTTCCCTTCGGCAGGTGCTCCCGCCCCTTGAGAAAGGATGCGATTTTCTTTTCGACGGCCTCGGGCGTACTCCTTTCGGTGCGGAGGAGGACGCCCGCGACGGCATTTTCTCTTCCGAAGATGCTTGTCTTCTCCCCGAAGCCGCATGCGCTTTGCGGAATGGCCCGAAGCCCATCTGAAGCCGCCGTCACCGAGAGGACATGCTCTCCGAGATGGCTTGCCGGGATACCCGCATTCATGACGGCGGCGCCGCCCACGGTCAGGGGAATGCCCGCGAGAAACTCGAGCCCGCCGAGCCCCTCTTTTTTCACAAAGCGGAGAAGGTCTCCTCCCGTCACGCCCGCCTCGGCAAAGACGCCCTCCTCCGTCCTCCGAAGGCCGCGCATGCGCACGGTGCGGACGCACACCCCCTCGAAGTCCTCGTCGCGGGCGAGCACATCGGCGCCCAAGCCGAGGAGAAAGTGCGGGATGCCTTCGCCTTGCAAAAAGGCGAGAAGCGCGGAAAATTCCTCCATGGAAGAGGGGGAAAGGGCGAGGGCGCACCGCCCTCCGAGCCCGAAGGCCGTGTGCTCCTTCAGCGAGAAATTTTCCTCCCGAAACAGGGCGGGAAATCTCTCCGTGATGCGTGCGAAAAATGTCCCCATTCTTCCTCCTTACATTCTACCACATTTCGCCCTGTATTTCAAATGGTTTTCAGGAATTTCTCGGGAATTTTTTTGTCGCCCGCGCGCGCGTAGTTTCTGAGCTCTCCGAGGGCCTCTTCGGAGGAAAAGATGCTCACCGTCTGCCCTCCGCCCGCATAGGGCAGCATGCCGATTTTTCCGAGCTCTTCCTGCGTCTCTTCGGCGCGGAGGAAGGCAAGGAAGGCGGCCGCGTCCTCCCGCTTTTCCTCCGAGAGCACGGCGGCGCACTGGTAGAGGTCGCAGTACCCCTCGAGCTTCTTCTCATAGACGGCGGTGCCGCGTGCGGCAAAGCGGCAGCGGTCGCGCTGAGTGCCGAGGAGATAGCGGTACTTCCCTGCAAGGAAGCCCGTGTACGCCTCCATGCTCTCGTGCTCCTCCCCCTCGATGCCCGCAAGGAGTGCTGCGACGGCGGGGACATTTTGCCCGCCCGCCGAGATGGCCGTCCTCCCTTCTTCTTCGAAATTTTCATCGAGGGAGAAGAGGAGATATTCTCCGCGGCACCACGGGAGTGCCAGCGTCTTTTCGCCTGCCATTCCCCCCGAAAAGGCCTCCGGGAGGGGGATACATCGCTCCGAAAAGAGCCCGAGCCCCACGCCGAAGGAGAGAAGGTCGGGCGCCTCCCCCTTCTCCGCTGCCGCCCGTGCCCCCTCGGCGGTATAGCTCATGGCGAGGACATAGACCCCGCTCTCCGCATAAAACCTTTCCCCCGCCTCGCGAAGGAAGGCCGTCCTCGAGCCCTTTCCGCCCTCAAAGGTATCCACATTCCACACGCGAAGCACCATGACTTTCTCCTCGACTTTCCTTTCCGGAAGGAGGAGGAAGAGGGCCGCGGCGGCAAGGAGGAGCGCGCAGAGAGACGCGAGTAGCTTTTTTCCGATCCCCATACCGCTATCTTATGAGCGCGCCCCCTCCGTCATGCCACGAAAAAAATAAGGGGAGAAGCTCTCCCCCCGCCGAAAAGAGGGCGCCCTCCCCGCGGCTGTATCGAAAAGCGGAAACCTCCGCTTCCCGCAGTATGTGCACCCCGTAAAACTTCCATGTAACAAGACTCGGGAGAAATTTCCCCCGAGCCGTCCCGCCTTAAGAGCGCTTTCTGAAGCTGTTGCAGCAGGTGCAGTGCGCGGGGTCGCAGGTGCCGCCCACGTGGATCTTGCCGAGGCGGCAGTGCATGCCGTCGCGGTTAAATGCGCACTCCGTGACGCCGCAGGCGACGCCGCCGTTCATCTCGTTTTCCATATTCTTCCCTCCTTCCCCCTTAGCATTCCCCTTTTTCGGAAAAATATCTTGACAAATTGCCCGAAGGGTGATACAATTTGAAAAAAGAAGGAGAAATTTTCCATGAAAGTGATCTTGAAGGCAGACGTCAAGGGAAGCGGCAAGAAGGGAGATATCATCGAGGTCTCCGATGGGTTCGCAAAAAATTTCCTGCTCAAGAAGGGACTTGCGGAAGTTGCGACGGCGAGCGGCATCAATGCCGTGGAGCAGAAGCGCACGGCGGACGCCTTTCACCGCAGTGAATATGAAAAGGCACAGCGCGAGCTTGCAGACCGCCTGAAGGGCACGGTGGTCACCGTGTACATCAAGACGGGAAAAAACGGCAGGGTCTTCGGCTCCGTCACGACGGAAAAGGTGGCAGATGCCCTCTCCGGTCTCGGCTTCGAGGTGGACAAGAAGAAGATCGTGACGAAGGAGCCCCTCAAGAATGTGGGCGAATACGAGGCGGAGGTCAAGCTCATGGAGGGCGTCTCCGCGAAGATCAAGGTCGTCGTCTCCCCCCTCGCCACCTGATCTTGGGTCCGAAAGATATTTCGCGATAAAATATAAAAAAAGCGGTAGGTCTCCCTACTGCTTTTTTACGTCTTGGTGTTGCTTTTCACGTCATTTCGACGACCGACCCTTGCGTCATTTCGACGACCGAAGGAAGGAGAAATCTCGTGCTTGAGATTCCTCACTGCGTTACTTCGTCGCTGCGCTCCTCGTGCCGACCTTGGAGCACAATAGAAGCCTCGGTCGGGACGGAATGACGTGAGAAGGACGAGATTCCTCACTGCGTTACTTCGTCGCTGCGCGCCGGCTCCCCTTCGAGGGGGCGCCGAGCAAGCCTGTCTGCTATCTCATTTTTATTTGGTCTTCCCGTAGTAGGCGCGGAGGTACATCTCGCGGATCTCGCTCATCAGGGGATAGCGGGGATTGGCGCCCGTGCATTGGTCGTCAAAGGCCGCCTCCGTCATCTCGTCGAGCTTCGCGAGGAACTCCTCCTCGGTGAATTTGCCATCGAGCGCCTCGCGGATGGTGGCGGGCTGCCCGATGGTGCGCTGCAATTTCTTGAGCTCCGCGATGAGCGCCTCCACGAGCGCCTCGTCGTCCTTGCCCTTGAGCCCAAGCGCGCGTGCGGCCTCGGCATATCTCGCCCGCGCCTGCGGATAGGCATACTGCGGGAAGGTCCCCATCTTGGTGGGCGCCTCTGCGCTGTTGAAGCGGATGACCTCCTCGAGCATGAGGCTGTTCGCCACGCCGTGCGCGATGTGGAAATAGGACCCGAGCTTGTGCGCCATGGAGTGGCAGACGCCGAGGAAGGCATTCGCAAAGGCCATTCCCGCGATGGTGGCGGCATTGGCGACGCGCTCTCTCGCCTCGGGGTCCTCCGCGCCCCTTTGGTAGGCGCGCGGCAGGTAGGTGAAGAGAAGGGTGAGGGCCTCCTTCGCAAGTCCGCTCGTGAAGTCGGTCGCCATGACAGAGACGAGCGCTTCGAGCGCATGGCTCACCGCATCGATACCCGAGGCGGAGGTGAGCCCCTTGGGGATATTCATCATGAGGTCGGCATCGACGATGGCGATGTCGGGCATGAGTTCATAGTCGGCGAGCGGATACTTCGTGCCCGTCTTCTCGTCGGTGATGACGGCGAAGGGCGTGACCTCGCTGCCCGTGCCCGCCGTGGTGGGAATGGCGACGAAGAGCGCCTTTTCCCCCATGTGCGGGAAGGTATACACCCGCTTACGGATGTCCGAGAAGCGCATGGCCATGTCCTCGAAGTCGGCCTCGGGATGCTCATAGAGGACCCACATGATCTTCGCGGCGTCCATGGGAGAGCCACCGCCCACGGCGATGATGACGTCGGGCGCAAAGCGGCGCATCTCGGCGACCCCCATCTCGGCACAGGCGAGGGTGGGGTCGGGCGTCACCTCGGAGAAGGTCGCATAGGCGATATCCATTTCCTGCAGCACCCTTTCGATGCGGGAGGTAAAGCCGCTCTCATAGAGAAATTTGTCGGTGACGATGAAGGCGCGGCGCTTGTGATAGACTTCGCCGAGCTCTCTGAGCGCGACGGGCAGGGAGCCGCGTTTGAAATAGATCTTTTCGGGTGCACGGAACCAGAGCATATTTTCCCTCCTTTGGGCGACGGTCTTGATGTTGAGCAGGTGTTTCACACCGACATTTTCGGAGACGGAGTTGCCGCCCCAGCTCCCGCAGCCGAGGGTGAGCGACGGCGGGAATTTGAAGTTGTAGAGGTCCCCGATCCCGCCCTGCGACGAGGGAGTATTGACGACGATGCGGCAGGTCTTCATGACCTCACGGAAGCGCGTGAGCTTTTCGGCGGCATGCACCGTGTCGAGATAGATGGCCGAGGTGTGCCCGAGCCCCCCGTCGCGGATGAGGCGGTCGGCCTTCTTCAGGGCATCCTCGAAGTCCGCGGCGCGGTACATGGCGAGCACGGGCGAGAGCTTCTCGTGGGCGAACTCTTCGCTGAGGTCCACCGACTCCACCTCCCCCACGAGCACGCGCGTGCCCTTGGGCGCTTCGAAGCCAGAGAGGCGGGCAATGGTCTCCGCCGTCTGTCCCACGATGCGGGCATTGAGGGCGCCGTTGATGATGATGGTCGAGCGGACGAGGTCGCACTCCTCGGGGGTGAGAAAATAGGCACCCCGCCTCTTCATCTCCTCGCGGAAGGCCTCGTAGACGTCCGCAAGGACGATGACCGACTGCTCCGAGGCGCAGATCATGCCGTTGTCAAAGGTCTTGGAGTGGAGGATGGAGGAGGCCGCGAGACGGATATCCGCCGTGGAATCGATGACCGCGGGGGTATTTCCCGCCCCCACGCCGATGGCGGGCTTCCCCGAAGAATAGGCCGCCTTTACCATGCCGGGGCCGCCCGTCGCGAGGATCATGTCGGCCTCGTGCATGATCATGCCCGAAAGCGGCACGGTGGGCATATCGATCCACCCGATGATGTCCTCGGGCGCACCCGCCTTCACGGCCGCCTCGAGCACGATCTTTGCCGCCTCGATGGTGGACTTTTTGGCGCGCGGATGGGGCGAGATGATGAGCCCGTTTCTCGTCTTGAGGGCGAGCAGACACTTGAAGATGGCCGTCGAGGTGGGATTTGTCGTGGGGATGACGGCGGCGAGCACCCCGATGGGCTCGGCGATGCGCTGATAGCCGAAGGCCTCGTCTTCCTCGATGACGCCGCACGTCTTCGTGTTCCGATAGGCATTGTAGATGTACTCGGAGGCATAGTGATTCTTGATGACCTTGTCCTCCACGACGCCCATCCCCGTCTCCTCGACGGCGAGCTTTGCGAGCGGGACGCGCGCCTTGTTTGCGGCAAGGGCGGCGCGGTAGAAGATCTCATCTACCTGCTCCTGCGTGTAGGAAGCATACTTCTCCTGTGCCGCGCGGACGCGGGCAAGCAGGACCTTCAGCGTGCTTTCGTCCTGTACGAGAAAATCTTTCATGCGGTTCCTCCCTCATTTCTCATTCATCATATCATATTATTTGCGGAATGTAAACGATTTTCCGCAAAGAGGAAAAGCCCCTTTCGGATAAGGAGCTTTTTCGGTCAGTCGGAGAGCAGGCGAAGCTGCTCTTCGAGCTTTTTCTGCATCTCGAGATATTTTTCCTTCTTTGCCTTCTCGTCGTCGACGAGCTTTTTGGGCGCCTTGGCGACGAAGCCCTCGTTCGCAAGTTTTGCCTCGGCGCGGGCGATCTCCACCGTCACGCGGGCAAGTTCCTTTGCGAGGCGCTCCTTTTCCTTTTCAATGTCCACGAGTTCCCCGAGGGGCACGAAGACATGAGCTATCTCCGTGACCTTGGAGACGGTCTTCTCCCCTGCCGCGGCGCCGCTCTCGACGAACTCTATCTCACTTGCCCCCGCGAGGCGGAGGATGGAGCCCCTGTTCACGGAGATGAGCCGCCTTGCCTCCGTCACGAGGAAGAGGCGGACCTTCTTGGCGGGCGGGCAGTTCACTTCCACCTTCATGGCGCGCACCGCCTTGATGAGGTCGATGACCCCCTCAAAGGCCTTTGCCTCCTGCCTGTAGGCGAGCTTGGAGTTGTAGCGGGGATAGTCCGCCACCATGATGCTCCCCTCCGTATTGGGCAGATAGCCGTAGATCTCCTCGGTGACGAAGGGTGCGAAGGGATGGAGGAGCTTGAGATAGTTCTCGAGCACATAGTTGAGGACGCCCAGCGTCGCGCGCTTTCTCTCGGGGTCGTTTCCGTAGAGGGCGGGCTTGGAGAGCTCCACATACCAGTCGCAGAAGTCATCCCATGCGAAGTCGATGAGCTTGTCGGCGGCGATGCCGAGGTCGTACTTCCCGAGCGCGAGGGTGACTTCGCGCACCGTCGCCATGAGGCGGGAGATGATCCAGCGGTCGGCGGGCGTGAGACGGATGCCCGCAAGGTCCTTCGGTACGTCCACCCCCTTCGCATTCATGAGTACGAAGCGGGAGGCATTCCAGATCTTGTTGATGAAGTTGCGCGCCGACTCCACCTTTGCCTCGGTGAAGCGGGTATCGTTGCCGGGGGCCACCCCCGTCACGAGGGAGAGCCTGAGCGAATCGGCGCCGTATTTTGCTATGACGACGAGGGGGTCGATGCCGTTTCCGAGCGATTTGGACATCTTCCTCCCCTGCTCGTCGCGCACGAGGCCGTGGATGAGCACGTCGCGGAAGGGAACTTTCCCCGTGTAGCGGATGCCCGAGAACATCATGCGCATGACCCAGAAGGGAATGATGTCGTACCCCGTCACGAGGACGTCGGTCGGGTAGAAATAGCTGTATTCGGGGGTCTCCTCGGGCCAGCCGAGGGTGGAGAAGGGCCAGAGCGCGGAGGAGAACCACGTGTCGAGCACGTCCTCCTCCTGACGGAGATGGGCACTTCCGCACTTGGGACAGACGGCTACATCTTCCCGCGAACAGATCTCCGCGCCGCAGTCCTCGCAGTACCATACGGGGATGCGGTGCCCCCACCAGAGCTGACGGGAGATGCACCAATCGCGGATATTTTCCAGCCAATTATAGTAAATTTTCGCGAAGCGGTCGGGGGTGAACTTGGTCTTGCTCTTCATGACCGCATCGATGGCGGGCTTTGCGAGGGGCGCCATACGGACAAACCACTGCTTGGAGACGATGGGCTCCACGGTGGCATTGCAGCGGTGGCAGTGACCGACATTGTGGGTGTGCGCCTCCACCTTGACGAGCAGCCCGAGCGAATCCATCTCCGCGACGATCTGCTTTCTCGCCTCGTAGCGGTCGAGTCCCGCGAACTTTCCCCCCTCTTCATTCACCGTGCCGTCGTCTGCGAGGACGCGGATCATGGGGAGGTTGTGGCGGAGTCCCACCTCGAAGTCATTGGGATCATGCGCGGGCGTTATCTTCACGGCGCCCGTGCCGAATTCGGGGTCGACATATTCGTCGGCGACTACCGGGATCTTCCTCCCCACGAGGGGCAGGATGAGGTTCTTCCCGACGAGGGAGGCATACCGCGCGTCCCCGGGGTGGACGGCCACCGCCGTATCGCCGAGCATGGTCTCGGGACGGGTCGTGGCGATGACGAGCTTTTCCTCCGACCCCTCCACGGGATAGGCAAAGTACCAGAAATGTCCCGCGTCCTCGGAATAGGCGACCTCCTCGTCGGAGAGCGCCGTGCCGCAGTCGGGGCACCAGTTGATGATGCGGCTGCCGCGGTAGATGAGCCCCTTTTCATAGAGGCGGAAAAAGGCCTCGCGGACGGCTCTCGAGCACTTCTCGTCCATGGTAAAGGCGAGGCGGGACCAGTCGCAGGAGGAGCCGAGCTTCTTGAGCTGCTCAACTATTTTCCCGCCGTACTGCTCCTTCCAGTCGAAGGCGCGGCGGAGGAACTCCTCCCTCCCGAGGTCCTCTTTCGAGATGCCCTCCTCGCGCAGCTTCTCGACGATCTTGTGTTCGGTCGCGATGGAGGCGTGGTCGGTCCCGGGCTGCCAGAGGACGGAGTATCCCTGCATGCGCTTGAAGCGCACGACGATGTCCTGCATCGTCTCGTCCATCGCATGGCCCATGTGCAGCTGCCCCGTGATGTTGGGCGGAGGCATCATGACGGTAAAGGGAACCTTCGCGGGGTCTATTTTTGCCTTGAAATACCCCTTTTTCTCCCATTCCGCATAGATCCGATCCTCAAAGGCGCGGGGATCGTAGGTTGTCTGCATTTCTTTCATTTCGTGTTTCCTGCCTGTCATGTACCTTTTATTATAGACCTTTTTTCCTCCGTTGTCAATAAATCCGCCCTCTTCATAGAATATATTATTCTTACTTTTTCACGGAGGAACAACATGAAAAAAGCACTTGCAATTTTTGGAGCGGCGCTCTTCGCCCTCCTTCCCCTCTCTGCCTGCACGGAAGGAGGCGACGGGCTCACCACTCTGCACATCAACGAAGTGACCCATTCCGTCTTCTATGCGCCCATGTATCTCGCCGACTCCCTCGGCTATTTCGAGGAAGAGGGCATCCGCATCGATCTCGTAAACGGCGGCGGCGCCGACAAGGTGATGACCGCCGTCCTCTCGGGCAGCGCGGAAGTGGGCTTCTGCGGCCCCGAAGCCGCCTTTTATGTCGCCTCGGGCGGGTCGAGCGACGTGCCCGTCGTCTTCGGACAGCTCACCCACCGCGACGGCTCCTTCCTCCTCGCGCGGGAGGAAGATGCCGACTTCGACTGGTCTCACCTCGCGGGCAAGGAGATCCTCGCGGGAAGGCGGGGCGGCGTGCCCGCCATGACCTTCGAATACATCCTGAAGGAACGCGGCGTCACGGACTATACGCTCAACTTCGACGTCGAGTTCAACAACATGACCGCGGCCTTCCTCGACGGCACCGCCGATTACTGCACGATGTTCGAGCCCGTCGCCTCGCAGGTGGAGGCGGAGGGAAAGGGCCACATCGTCGCCGCCGTGGGCGAGGCGAGCGGCGAGGTCCCCTACACGAGCTTCATCGCCAAGAAGTCTTGGCTCACCTCCCATGAGGAGACGGCGACGGGATTCCTCCGCGCCCTCCTCCGCGCCCTCCGCTATGCGCGGACGGAGGATGCCTCCACCATCGCCAAGGCCCTCAAGAAGCACTTTGCGGACACCTCGGAAGAGTCCCTCGCCGTGAGCGTGGAGCGCTACCGCGCCATCGACGCGTGGACAGAGGACCTCCTGATGACGGAGGAAAGCTTTACGCGGCTGCAGGACATTCTCGACGCCGCGGGCGAACTGCGCGGCGGCCGCGTGGACTTCTCCCTCTTCGTGGAGAGCGGCTACGCCCGCAAGGCACAAACTACCCTTTAGTCCCCTCGTTCGGAAGGGAGGAAATGCATATGAAAAGAGAGATCCTGCGCTTTTCGGAAGTCAGCTATCGCTATCACACCCCGCAGGGAGAGACGGCGGCCGTCGAGGGGCTCACCTTCTCGGTGGAGGAGGGAAGTTTCGTCGCCGTCATCGGCCCCTCGGGCTGCGGCAAGAGCACCCTCCTCTCCCTCGCGGCGGGCCTCATGAAGCCCTCTTCGGGAAAAGTTGAGCGCACGGGGCGGTGCGGCTATATGCTCCAGCGCGACGAACTCTTCCCGTGGCGGACGGTGGAGAAAAATCTCTTTCTCCCCCTCGAAGTGCGGGGAGACCGCACCAAGGAGAGCAGGGAGCGGGCGCGCGAGCTCGCCGTGAAATACGGCCTCGGCGACTTTTTGGGGAGCTATCCCTCCCGCCTCTCGGGGGGAATGCGCCAGCGCGCCGCCCTCATCCGCACCCTCGTCACGGAGCCCGACCTCCTCCTTCTCGATGAGCCCTTCTCCGCCCTCGACTATCAGACGCGGCTCAAGGTGACGAGCGATGTCGCCGCCATCCTCCGCGGGGAGAAGAAGACGGCGCTCATGATCACCCACGACATCTCCGAGGCCGTCTCGCTCGCCGACCGCGTGCTCGTCCTCTCGCGGCGCCCCGCCCGCGTCATCGCCTCGCACGACCTCGATTTCGAGGAAGACGATCCCCTGAAGCGGCGGGAGCACCCCGCCTTTTCGCGGTGGTTCGAAGTCCTCTGGAAGGAGCTCAACGCATGAAAAAGACGAATTTTACCCTCATTTCCCCCGAACATCGCCGCTATCTGCGCAAGAAGCGGCGCTCCGCCCTCCTCGTGTGGCTCCTCCGCGCGGGCCTCCTCGCCCTCCTTCTCGGGCTGTGGGAGCTCACCGCCGATGTGGGCTGGACGGACCCCTTTCTCTCGAGTTCGCCCTCCCGCATCGCAGCCGCCGTCGCGGGGCTGTATGCCGACGGCACCCTCTTCTATCACATCGGCACGACGCTCTGGGAGACCCTCGCGGGGTTTGCCCTCTCCACCCTCCTGGGATGCGGCATCGCCCTCGCCCTCTGGTGGAGCGACACCCTCCGCGCCGTACTCGAGCCCTACCTCGTGGTGCTCAATGCCCTTCCGAAGATCGCGCTCGGCCCCCTCATCATAATCTGGTTCGGCACGGGGAGCACCGCCATCCTCTTCATGACCGTGCTCGTGGGGCTCATCGTCGCCGTCCTGCACATGCTCACCGCCTTCCTCTCAACAGATAAAAATAAGGTCCTCCTCCTGCGCTCCATGGGCGCCACCAAGCTTCAGATCCTTACAAAGCTCGTCGTGCCCGCCTCCGCGCCCTCCTTCATCTCCATGCTCAAGGTCAATGTGGGCATGGCGTGGATCGGCTCGGTGATGGGCGAATACATCGTCTCCCGCGCGGGACTGGGGTACCTCATCGTGTACGGCGGGCAGGTCTTTAAGCTCGACCTCGTGATGGCGTCCACCGTCCTCCTCTGCATCCTCGCGGCGGGGATGTACTTCCTCGTCGCCCTTCTGGAAAAATTTCTCGTCAAGGATACAGACCGCTGAAAAGAGGAGTCCCGCGCCGCCGAGGAGGGGATATCCCCTCTCTACGATGGCGGAGAGCCCCATAAGCGATGCAAGAAAGACCGCAAGGAGCAGTACGCCCCGCGCGGCCTTTCTTTTTCCCGTGAGCTTCAGGAGCGGATAGAGGGAGGCGCACAGCGAGGTAAAGACGGCGAGCGCGACCATCACGAAGAAGATCTTTCTCCCCCGCATCACCTCCAAAAAGGGCATGGAAGAGGTAGCTCCCGTACTGTAGACGGCGCCGAGGACAGAGAGCGCGCATGCGGCGACCGCACCTCCCGCGAGAAAGGCCGCAAGGCGGGGATGCGGGAGCCCCTTCCCCGCGTCGCATGCGACGGGCAGGAGGAGAAAGAGGTTCATCCCCGCATAGAGCGCGGCAAGACTTCCGTCCCGAAAGGTGCACGCGAGGGAAACCTCTCCCATCTTTCCGAAGAGAAGGAGGAGGACGGCGAGGACGGGCACAAGGACTGAATTGACCGCCGAGACGCCGCCGATGCCCCCGCGGAGGACGAGGACGGCGAGAAGAAGTCCCGCAAGTGCAACAGGGGGCGAAAAGAGCTCACCGAGTCCCGCGAGCATCCCCGCGCAGGGCACAAAGGAGGAGAGCGCGAGAAAGACTTTCACGGACCCCGCACCCTTTCCGAAGAGCGCCGCGAGCATCCCCTCGTACCCTCCGTACCTCTTTCCCAGCCGCAGGAAAAAGGCGGCGAGAAGGGAAAAGAGCAGGGAGGAAAAGAGGACGGAAAGAAAGGCGGGCGCGGGAAAAAAGCGCACGAGTTCGGCGCCCGAGACGAATCCCGCCCCCAGCACCGCGCCCACGAGCAAACAGGCGGCACGAAGATCTCTCATCGTCTATTCCGATGCATTCTCCCGAAAAAATATGCGATTTTTTGCAAAAAAGTGTCGATTATGCCTGACATAATACTATTCACCGCTTGACAAAATACTTCGCGTATGGTATAATATCCCCGATACCAAGGAGGATCGTATGGACGAAGAAGAACGTCCGGAGAGCACCGGCGAAGAAGAGACAGACTCCAAAGAGGAAAAATCCATCTCTGCCGACCTCATCCGGGGACACATCAATACCATCATTCTCCGTGCGCTCTACGACGGCGACAAGTACGGCTACGCCATCATCGCCGAGATCGAACGCAAGAGCCACGGACAGTACACCCTCAAGCAGCCCTCCCTCTACAGCGCCCTCAAGCGCCTCGAGAAGGACGGCTATGTCACCTCCTACTGGGGCGGCTCCGTGGCGGGCGGCAGGAGAAAATATTTTTCCCTCACCGAGGAAGGAAGAGAGATCGCCGAGACCAATCAGGCGGAATGGGAATATTCCCGTACCGTCATCGATTCGCTCATCTCGGACAAGGATTTCGACTTCAATAACCCCGCACCCACGGCGGTCAACATGCGCGTGCTGCGCAGCTCCACGTCCCGCGTCCCCTCCCGCGGCGGCGAAGACGACGAGCTCGACTACGAGCCCTCCTTCGACGACAGCGCCGAGGAGAGCCGCATCGCGGAGGAATATTCGGAGAAGAATGCCTCCCTTGAAGCGGAAAAGGCCGCGCTCGAGGCCGAAAAACAGCGCTTTGCCGAGGAGGTAGCCGCGCGCAACGCCGCCTACTTCACCGAGCGCGACTGGCGGGAACGCGAACTCGAGGCGCGCGAAAAGGCCCTCGAGGAGAGGCGCTCCGCCCTCCTTGCCGAGCATGCCGAGGCCGTCGCCCTCGCAGAGTCCCGCCGCGCCGAGGAATATGCCGACTTCGAGGAGGAAACGGCCCGCTTCGAAGAGCGCGTCCGCGACTTCGAGGAGCGCGAGGAGAGCTTCCGGAAGGAGCAGGAGGAGGCCGAGGACACCAAGCGGGTCGCCCTCGAAGAGGCCGAGCGCCGTGCCGCCCTCGAGGAGGAGCTCCTCTCCAAGAAGGCCGCCCTCGACGAGGAAGAGCTCGAGAGAAGAGCCGCCCTCGAGGCGGAGGAGGAAAATCGCCGCGCCGCCCTCGAAGAAGAGGAAAGCGAGCGCCGCCGCGCCCTCACCGCCGAGGAGACGACGAGAAGGACTGCCCTCGACGAGGAGGAGGCCGAAAGACGCCGCATCCTCGAGGACGAAGAGGCCGAGCGCCGTGCCGCCCTCGAGGAGGAAGAATCTTCCCGCCGTGCCGCGCTTGAAGAGGAACTTGCAGAGCGCATCGCCGCCATCGAAGCGCAGGAAGAGGCCCTCCGCCAAAGGAGCGAAGAGGAAGAAGCCGACGCCGAGAAGGAGGAAGAACTCCGCGAAAAGGCGGCCGCCCTCGAAGAAGAATACGCAAAGAAGCGGGATGAACTCGAGGAAGAATATGCCAAAAAGACGGAGGACCTCGAGGACGAACTCGAGGAACTCAGACGGCGCAGCGAGGAGGAGAATGCGGGCAGGCTCCGCTTGGAGCAGGACCTCAAGGCGCGCGACGAAGAACTCGCCCGCCGCACCGCCCTCTTCGATGCCGACCGCGAGAGATATGCCGACACCATCCGCCAGCGCGAAGAGCTCATCGCAAAGGAGCGCCTCGCCCATGCGGCAGAACTCAACGATCAGGAGGCGCGCATCCGCCGCGAGCTCGATGCCGCCTACCGCGAACAGCTGAGGCAGATCACCCACCGCAACTATCTCGACCTCGTGAGCAATCCCCCTCAGCCCGCTCCCGAAAGCGGATATTCCTATTACGGGACCCCCGCTTACGCTCCCCCTCAGCCCGCTCCCGAGCCCGTGCCCACCCGCGAACGCGACTACCACGAAGTGCTCACCGATATCTGTGCGGGTGCGGCAAGCACGAGCGACCCCGCCCCCTCGGGCGCCACGGCACTCAGCGGCATGTCCTTCGATGACATCGACCGCCACGCCGTGCACGACGGTATCCCCGTCGTCACCGTGGGAGGACCCGCTCCCAAGCAGACGGACTATGCCGGCACCGTGCATCGCGGCAAGGCACTCTTCTTCTCCGCGGTCGTGGTCTTCTGCCTGTGCATCATCGAGGGCGTCATTGCGATGGCGATCGGAGGACAATTCGATCTCCCCGCCTTCTACCCCTACTTCATCTGGTTCAGCGGCCTCGCCCTCGTCCTCATCACGGGCCTTGCCTATGCCAACCGCTTCGGCGAACGCTCCATAAGGCGCAGGTCCTACCGGTCCCTCATCAATGCAGGCGTCATCTATGCCCTCGCCGTGATCGTGACCCTCATCGTGGCACTTGCACTGAACATGGGGATCTTCGAGAGCATTCCCCTCCTCATGACCTATGTCATCGTCCCCATCGTCTACTTCTTCGGGATCGTGGTCTTCGGAGTCACCTACTTCTTCCTGACCCGCCCCGCAAGAGCATAAGAAACAAAATCAGCCCGTCGGAACTTCCCGACGGGCTCTTTTCTTACTCAAAATGAAATGACCCTCCGAGAAGGTTCGGAGGGTTGTTTTCGGGAAAATCGGCTTTTAGCTCTTATAGATGCGCATCCATTCGGGCAGGCGGTCGATGAACTCGGAGTTGTCCTCGGTGCGGCCGAGCATGTCGAGGATGCCCGGCGTATTGTCGAGGAAGCCGCGGTCGCGCAGACGGATGACCGCATCGAGCTCATCGGGTGCGAGCAGGAGCTCTTCCTTTCTCGTGCCCGAGCGGCGCAGGTCGATGGCGGGGAAGGTGCGTTTTTCGGCAAGTTCGCGCGAGAGGACGATGTCGCAGTTGCCCGTGCCCTTGAATTCCTCATAGACGACGTCATCCATGCGGCTGCCCGTGTCGACGAGCGCGGTCGCGAGGACGGTGAGGCTTCCCTGTTCGGCAAGGTTTCTCGCCGCGCCGAAGAAGCGCTTGGGCTCCAAGAATGCCGCTGCATCCAGACCGCCCGTGAGGATCTTGCCCGAGCCGGGACCCGCAAAGTTGTACGCGCGGGTGAGCTTGGTGATAGAGTCGAGCAGGACGACGACATCCTTTCCGATCTCCACGAGGCGCTTTGCGCGCTCAATGGTGAGGGTCGCCGCGCGGATATGATGTTCGGGGCTCTCGTCGAAGGTGGAGTAGATGACTTCGGCGGAGGGCACGCTCGTGCGGAAGTCGGTGACCTCCTCGGGGCGCTCATCGATGAGCAGGACGAAGAGCTTGATGTCGGGATAGTTGGTGGTGATGGCGCTCGCGATGGACTTCAGGAGGGTCGTCTTGCCCGCCTTGGGAGGGGCGATGATGAGCCCGCGCTGGCCCTTTCCGATGGGCGTGAAGAAGTCGATGGCGCGCAGGGAGAGGTCATTTGACCCGCGGGAGAGCTCGATCTTCTCGCTGGGATAGACGGGTGTCAGAGAGTCGAAGGCGAGGCGGTTCTCATAGAGACCGATATCCACTCCGTTGACGGAGAGCACGCTGTCGATGGCGGGAGAATCATTCCGGACGCGGGGCTTGGTGGTGCACGTCACGAGGTCGCCCTGACGCAGGCGAAGTGCATGGATGGAAGCACCCGAGATGAAGACATCGGAGCCCGTGGTGGAGGGCTGGCAGTTCTCCGCGCGGAGGAAGCCGTAGCCCGAAGGGATGATCTCGAGCACG
Source organism: uncultured Clostridia bacterium (assembly GCA_947597925.1). Taxonomy (GTDB): domain Bacteria; phylum Bacillota; class Clostridia; order Christensenellales; family Borkfalkiaceae; genus Gallimonas. Next base: position 31,609 of record CANQFA010000012.1, read on the forward strand.
CCCATGGCGAGGCGGGCGGGAGAGTGCCCGATGCCCGCATGGACCTGCAGGTCGGAATCCGCTTCCGCGATCTCATCCGCTTCATGACGGATCTGCTCGATCTGCGTGATGATGTTGGGGTCGACGTAGGTATCCTTTGCGGGAGCGCCGCGGTTGGAGCGGGGCGGCGGTTCCATGCGGCCGGTCATGATGTCGACCATGATCTTGATGAGATCGGGCTTGTGGATGTTCGTCGAGTTGCCGAGCCCGTACCTTCTTCCGATGATGCGGAGGGTGGGCAGAGGCAGGGTGTTGAGATATTCTGTCAGCTTCGTTTGAACCAATACAAGATCCATAATGTTTTATTCCTTTCGCATTATATAAATTTGCAGAAATGCCTGTTTGAAAGAGGACGCATGAAACTCCAGCGAAGTGCCCGCGCGGCGGATGATGTGCGGCGGGAAGAGCTTCGTGAAGTCATCGATGGGCCCGACGTCGATCGTGAGCCCGGGCGTCCTGTAGTGCATGGGGATGACCGCGGCGGGAGAGAGCGCATCGACGTATTCCTTCGCGCCCGCGGCATCTACCGTATAATTCCCCCCTACGGGGATACAGAGAATGTCGACGTGTCCGAGCTCCTCGACGATGGAGGGAGCGAAGGGCTCGCCGATGTCCCCCATGTGCACGAGGACGAGGCCGTCGGCCTCCATGCGGAAGACGAGATCTTCTCCCCGCTTCTTCCCCTGCACATCGTCGTGAAAGTGGCGGAAACTCTCCAGCTTCACGTCGCCGAACTCGAGCTTTCCCGCGCGGTCGAAGACTGCGGGACTTCCCCCCACCGCGGCGACACGATTGTGGTCGAAGTGGCCGTGGCTCACCGTGACGAGGTCTGCGGTGACATAGGGAAAGGGAAATCCGACCCCGCCGTACGGGTCGGTGACGATGCGCGTTCCTCCGTCGGTCGTGAGGAGAAAACTCGAATGTCCGAGATAGCGTATCTTCACAGCTCCGCTCCTTCACGGACGGTCAGAGCGAGCTCGACGCGGCGCCTTCCGTCCGTAAAAATCATATCATAGACAAGGGAGAGAAAAAACCCGTCCTCTGTCTCCATAAGTTGTAAGGCGTGGGTGTACAGCCTGCAAGTTCCCGAGAAGGAAGAGGCAGCAAACTTCATCTCCGTCTCTTCGCCCGGGGCGAATGCCGCCTCGAGCCCGAGGCTCCCCTCCCGCGACATCGTGACGCGTCTTCCGTCCGCCCCGAGCTCGGCCGCATCGCCCTCCACGGAGTACCGAAGGAGGAACTCTCCTCCCCGCTTCTCGTACCTTCCCGCCTCATCGTGAAGGGTGCGGGTGCCGTCCGTAAAGGTCTCAAAATGCGCCGTGCACATTCTCATAAGTAAATTATACTACTTTCACGGTAGTTTGTAAATCATTTTTCGCAGGTAATTTTTAATCTGTTAATTTAACAAGATTATAAGGCTTTTATGAAAAAAAATCACATTTATTTTTTTCGACGAAGGCTTAAACGGCCCGCTAATTGCCCGAAAAGGCCCCTTTTCCGCACTTTTCGCCCATTTCGGTCCGCGGAAAAAATTTTTACGATTTCCCCGTCTTTTTAATGCAGCTTTAATTTTCGTGGGGTAGAATGGTCTCAAAATCAAAGGAGGACACAACCATGAAGAGACGTATTTTGAAAATGATCGGGATCGCGGCGGGCATCGCCCTTTCCCTCTCGGCCTTTGCGGCCTGCAACCCGAATAGCGACATCCGCGTCGTGCACTATGATGACAGCGTGGTGCGGGCATTCCGCGCCGTCGCCCCCGCGGAAGACCTCATCAGCCAGACCGCTACGGCGGACGGCAACGCATACCGCGTGACCGTGATCACTTCCTCGACGGTATCCGAGTACCGCTTCGACGCCAACTTTGCGGCGGAGGCCCCCACGATCATCGTCGGAGGCGCAGCGAATGTTGCCCTGACCGCAGCGGCGGAACCCCTCTCCGACCCCGAACGGGTCTATGAAAAGGCGCTCGAGCTCTCGGGCGTTTCGAGGACGGAAGTCATGGGCTTCGACTTCGACCGCACGACCTATATGGATCGGGCCGTCTTCAAGGCGGAGATCGAGGACGCCGCGGCGGAGTACACCTATATCTTCGACGCCGCCGACCTCACTCTCCTCGCGAGCAAGACGGAGCTTCGGGCAGTCTCGCCCCAGACGGGCTCCTCCTATCTCGGAGAAGAGACGGCGAAGACGATCGCCCTCGATGCCGCATACGTCGAGGAAAAGGACGCAGGCGGGCTCACGGTAAGGCTCCAACCCGAGAACGGCACCATGCTCTATACGGTGCGCTTCACCGCCGCGGGCTTCCTCTATACCGTAGAGATCGATGCGGTCAACGGGAAGATTCTGAAGTTCTCGAAGTGCATCGCCGATGAAGAAGTCTCCTATCCCGAGATCCCCCACATCCTCACCGAGGAGGAGGCCAAGGCGGCAGCCCTTGCCTTCGCCTTCCCCGAGGGCGGAAAGGAGGTGCGCTTCGGCAAGTTCAAGCTCGACTACGAGGACGGCATCTTCGTCTATGAGGTGGAGTTCACCGCAGACGGCACGGAGTATGAATTTGAGATCTCCGCTGCGGACGGCACCCTCCTCGACGCTGAGATCGAGCCCGCCGAAGAGGTCCCGCAGGGCAGCTACCTCACCCGCGAAGAGGCCATCGAGGCCGTCCGCAAGGTCGCAGGACAGGACGCCTTTATCCTCGAAGTGGACATCGAGCGGGACACCCGCGGCGGCAAGAAGGTCTATTACTATGAGATAGAGGTGCGCGCAGGCGGGCGCGAGGCGGAGTACTTTGTCGACGCCGTCACGGGCGAAGTGACCCTTAACGAGGGATACACGGGAAATCCCGCCAACCCCGCGCCCACCCTCACCGAAGAGGACGCCCTCAAGATCGCCCTCGCGGACTTCGGTCTCACCGAGGAGGGACTCACGAAGCGCATCAAGCTCGAGATGGAGGACGGCAGGCTCTGCTATGAGATCAAGCTCTATGCGGACGGCGTGGAGTACGAGATGACCATCGACGCCCACAGCGGCGCCGTCTACGAGCGGGAGATCGACCGCGAACACGAGTCGGAGGTCCCCACCGGGCCCGATGCGGCGAACTACATCACCCGCGAGCGCGCCATCGATGCGGTCAAGGCATACTTTGCGGACAAGGGCAAGACGGCCGAGATCAAGGACGTCGAGTGGGAAGACCGCGGCAGCGGCGCCTCCAAGAGCTACTTCTATGAAGTCGAGGCCATGGTCGACGGCAGAGAATATGAGTGCTACGTCGATGCCGTCACGGCGGCCGTCACTGTGAAGGGAGAGCTCATGGGGAGCGGCAAGCAGGTGATCGGCGAAGAGCGGGCGCTCGCCATCGCCCTCGAGCGGTACAGCCTCACGAAGAATGAAGTGCGCATCGAAAAGGTCAAGCTTGAGGAGGACGACGGCATCCTCATCTACGAGGTGGAGTTCAAGGTCAAGGACCTCGAGTACAGCTTCGAGATCGACGCCGAGACGGGCGAGATCCTCGAGTATGACATTTCGTTTGATTAAATTTCCGGAACGTGCTATAATCGTTAAGGACCGAAAGAGCTTGCGGGCGGAGCGATCTGTCCGCAAGCCGCGCCTTATTCCCGGCGCAAAGGAGCGCATATGAAGATCCTCATCCTCGAAGACGACGAAAATCTCCGCGCGGTGCTCGCAAAGCGGCTCACCGCAAGCGGCTTTACCGTGGACAGTGCCGAGGACGGCGAAGAGGGCCTCGCCTATCTCGCGGCAGGCAGCTACGACGCCGTCATCTCCGATATCATGATGCCCGTGATGGACGGCCTCCGATTCCTCACCGCCGTCCGCGCAAAAAAGATCGACGTCCCCGTCATCCTCCTCACCGCCCTCGACGGAAACGGTGATATCGTCAAGGGGCTCGACATGGGCGCCGACGACTACATCGTCAAGCCCTTCGAGTTCTCCGAGCTCCTCGCCCGCATCCGCCTCGTCACGAGAAGGCACGCGGGACTGCGGGAAAATACCCTGACGGCGGGAGACCTCACCCTCGACCTCGGCAGCCGCACGGCCGCGCGGGGCGGGAAGTCCATCGAGCTCTCGGCGAAGGAATTTGACCTCATGGCCCTTCTGGTGCGCAATAAGGGCATCGTCATGACGCGGGAGCGCATCTGTGACAGGCTGTACGGCGCGGACGAGGCCATCGGCTCCAATGCGGTGGACGTGTACATCCGCTATCTGCGCAAGAAAATAGACGACGGCTTCGATACAAAGCTCATCCACACCGTGCGCGGCGTGGGATATGTGGTGAAAGAATGAAATTCGGCAAGCGGATCATCCTCATCAACTCCCTCATCATCTCCCTTCTTACGGTCATCATCGTCGTCGCCGCCACGGTCGCGGTCACGCAGGTCCTGCATGTCAATCTCCGCGACTCCCTCATCGACACCGTGTCCTCCCGCGCGGCCGTCATCTCGGAGGCGGGCGGCGCCGTGCCGAACGATTTCGACTACAATGTCGGCGGCGTGTACCTGAGCGTCTACCTCAGCGACGGCACCCTGAAAAACGGCTCCTTCCCCGGGGAAGTGGACCTCCCCATCCGTCAGGGCATCGTCACCTCGGCGCGCATCGGCGGGAGGCAATATTATGTCTATGACTTCGCCGTCTCCCTCGCGGGCAGGGACCCCATCTTCCTGCGCGGCATCGTGGAGACCTCATATGGGACTTGGTCGGCCGTCGTCATCTCCTTTACCGTGCTCGCCTGTGCACTTGCGGCGGCGGGCATCGTGCTCAACCTCCTCTCCGTGCGGCGGGCGGTGAAGCCCATAGAAGTCATGCGAAGGGAGGTCAATGCCATCACCGAGTCGGGCGACATCTCGCGGCGGCTGACAAAGGGACAGGACAGTGAACTCGCCAAGCTCGCCGACGACTACAACTTCATGCTCGACAGCCTCGAGGCCATGTTCCGCAACCAGGAGCGCTTCACCTCCGACGTCGCCCATGAGCTCCGCACCCCCATCACCGTCCTCCTCTCGGAGAGCGAATATGCCCTCACCGACACGCAGGACCTTGCGGAGAAGGACGCCTCCCTCGCCGTCATCAGGCGGCAATCCGCGCGTCTGAAGGCCATCACGGACAGCCTGCTCGAGTTCACCCGCTTTGCAAACAGGCTGCACATCGAGCGCTCCCCCGTGGACCTCTCGGCGGTGACCGAGGAATTTCTCGCCGACTATGCATTTCCCGAGACGACCGCCCTCCATACGGAAATTGAGGAAGGAGTCGTCGCCGACGCGGAGATCACCCTCTATGAGCGCATCCTGCAGAACCTCGTCGACAATGCCGTAAAATACGGCAAGGCGGGCGGAAATGTCACAGTGGGGCTCAAAAATGAAGATGGCAGGGCGCGGCTCACCGTCCGCGACGACGGCATCGGCATGAGCGAAGAGGCCCTCTCGCATGCCTTTGACCGCTTCTACAGGGCCGAGGCATCGCGCTCGCAAAAGGGCCTCGGACTGGGTCTCAGCCTCGTGCGGGAGATCGTGCGCCTCTTCGAAGCGGAGATCAGGATATCCTCCACTCTCGGCGAAGGCACCGCCGTCACCGTCATTTTCCCTCCCCTCTCCACCTGAGCGTAAGGCGGCAAAATAAAGGGGTCCCCATCGAAAATCGAAGACAAAGTCAAGCAAAAGAAGCCGAGAGCACCTCTCCCGACTTTTTTTTCGATTGCAGATCTTTATGGTTATTCGGCTTTTGCGCCGCGTCCTCGTACATTCGAACTTGCGGCCATTGTCAAGCGGCTATTGAGAATTTTTGCGGAATCGTAAGGATTTTCTCAATAGAAATCCGCCTTTTTCCATGATTATTCGCGGTTTGAAAGTCAATCGCGGTGTTTTTTATTGTCCGATTTCTCCTTGATGACGAGGACGAGGGAGACGATCTCCCACACGAGCGCGCCCGCGAGCACCGCCATGAGAACGAGGTAAAATGCCTCCGTGAGCCGCGAAAACCCATTGCCTGCGGCGTAGAAGAAGAGCCACACGAGGGGCGCGGCGACATAGAGAAGGGTGACAACTTGCGACCCCACCGACGAGGCATGAAATCTCTGATAGATCGCGGCCGCGAGATAGACGAGGCTGTAGATGAGCCAGAAGATCATGGAGTCGAGGAAACCGTATATAAAATATTGAGATACACCGAGGATGGCAAGGCACCCCGCCAGCCCGAGTTTTACGTATTTCACTTTTCCCCTCCCCTTTTTGCTATCATGATAGCACATTCTCCCGAAAAATGCAAGAGTTTCCCCGAAGACATGTCGGAGCTTGCTCGGCACCCCTCGGGGGAGCTTGCGCATGCGTTTTTCACCTTGGCGCCCCCTCAAGGGGGAGCTGGCGCGAAGCGACTGAGGGGGTGGGAAACGATACGGTTTGAGAATGACACCCCTTTGCCCCTACGGGGACTTTCCCCTCAAGGGGACAGCAAGACACCCCTTTTGCCCCGCAGAGGACAGCGAGGCATAAAAAAAGAGGAGCTTATCGCTCCTCATTTTGTGTGAAAGGTATCTGATTTTGATACCATTTCAACCGCCCGTTCAAAACGCCACTTGACCGTTCAAATTGCCCTCTGACCGTTCAAATGCACCGCCGGGCGTTCAAACGCTC
>CANQFA010000013.1 GCA_947597925.1 uncultured Clostridia bacterium
ATGACCTGTATTTGGTCCTTGTAGGGCTGCAACTTTTTGTCGTATGCCTGCAAAAATTGCTCCATGAGGGCGGTGCAGGAGGTACAACCCGTCCAGAAGAAATCGAACATGACGAGCTTCTTTTCCTTGAGAATGTCCGAAAACCAACGGTCCTCGGAGTAGTCGCCCGGGTTGTAGCAGTCGCGGACGAGGAAGTCATAGACGGGTTCGCCAAGGTCGATGAGATCGCTTTCGGGCTTGATCTCCCTTTGGGGAGCCCCCTCTTCCGCGCGGGACTCCTGCCGCACGCCCGCCGTCAGTTTGATCGTCACAAAGGGGCCGCCGGGTTCAAGCGGATATTCGGTGCGGTCGGCCGTGAATCCGCCCCGCAGTCCCTCGACCGTCAGCCGATCGGCTTCTTTGGGAAGGGTGATTTTGGTGACGGCGCCCACCGCATGGAAAGAGCTCAGCTCAAGGTCGCCCGCAAAGACGCGGAAGCAGACTTCCCGGGGATATTGATAATCGCGCCCCGAGACGCGCCGCAAACTTATCGCGTATTCGACGTTGTCCATGATGCGGGGAATGCTGCCCGTTTGGCCTTCAAGGTCGCAGCGGACGCAACGCTGCACCTTTACCCCTTCGGACGTACTTGTCGCGGGCGTTTTTACCGCGTAATCTTCATAGAGATGTCCGAGCGGCGGAAGAACATCGTTTTCCGTCTCTTCACAGCGCAGACAGCGGTGCGTTTGAAGCCCCGAGGCGGTGCAGGTCGGCTCTTGAAGGCGCGTGAGTTCCTTCCAATCGTGGCCGAGCGCGGGCGCCGTTTCAAGGTCCAGCTTTCTTCCGCAATGGTAACGGCAGACATAGCGCATGGTCCCGTCCGTCGTGCATGTGGGCCGCACGACGTATTCGATGGCGGTGAACTCATGCTCGGCCTTGGGAAGAATGATGCTTTGGCGGGTGACGCAGCGCGTACAGTAGGTGTGGGCCCGTCCTTCGTCCATACAGGTGGGCATGTAGTCGTAGAATACCGTGCCCGAATAGTCGTGCCCGAGGGCGGGAAGGGTAATTTTTTCCCGCGTTTGCCCGCACCGAAGGCAGACGGCCGACGCGCTGTACCCCTCCTCCAAACAGGTCGCGGGGACGACTTCGCCCTGTTCGTCCCACTCGTGTCCGAGCGCGGGGATCGCCGTTTTGACTGTCTTGCCGCAGCGCGTACACGCGCTCTGTTTTTCCCCGTCCGCGGTGCAGGTCGGCTCCTTGATCCTTTTTTCTTTGCCGAAACTGTGCCCGAGCGGGGCGATCTCCTCGGTCTTGACCGAGCCGCAACCGCGGGCGCAGGCGGTCGTTTTGGACCCCGCGTTCTCGCAAGTGGCCTCTTCGATCGTGACCTCTCCGCTGTAATCGTGGCCAAGCGGCGGGATCTCCTCGTTTTCGCGCCGCGTTTGACACCGCCGGCAGACGGCAGACGCACTGTACCCCGCTTGGGTGCAGGTCGGGGCGCGATAGCCTTCGCTTTCCTCGAAGTCGTGTCCGAGCGCCTTAGTCTTTCCGAGATAACGGTGGGAAGGATCGCGGCTGCACACAAATTCGCTCTCGCCGCCCTCCGAGCAGGTGGCGGGGGTGATCACGCGCTCCTCATAGTTATGGCCGAGCGCGGGGAGCTGCTCCGTTTCGCTCGCGCCGCATGCCGCACAAACGCGGCTTTGATAGCCGACCGCTTCGCACGTCGCCTCCTTGTAGACCACCCATTCGCCGTAATCGTGGACATGGGCGCCCCCTCCCATTTCGTTTTCTTGGTTTGGGCTACACGCTGCGATCGCCGCGGCGGCGCATACGCAGAGAAGCGCCGTCATCAAAGATTTCCCGAATTTCATTTCTCACCTCCCCACTCAAGTCCCGGCCGGAATATATTGCTTGATCATGTCTGCGAGCGCGGACGCGCCGCCCACGCGGATGAGGTTGAAGTCTTTATCGAGATAGACGGCATGGGGGACTCTCCGATCGTTCGGCACGTTGTTGTAGATCCTGCCGCCCTTCGCAACGGTAATAAATTCGTCGGGAATTTGATGGGTCTTTCGGTATTCGTTGATGTATTCGGGAGAATCGTTCGTCGTGTCCACCATGATGACGAGCAGTTGCTCCTTTACGGCCGCGGGAAGGGTCGCATAGAACTTGACGTGTTCCTCCAAGAGCGCTTCGCAGGGAACGCAGGAGACGTAGAAGAAGTCGATATAGATGAGTTTCTTCCCCGCCGCAACGTCGTAGAGCCGTTTGAATTCGTTCGCCTCTTTGCAAGTGTCTTTGACGAGGAAGTTGAACATCCGCTCGCCCTGTTGCACGGGGTGGATCTCGGGGTCATGTTCGGGATTGTTGCGCACGGGGATCTCGGTGAACGGCCGATCGGCGGTCATGGAAACCTGATCGCTGAGATACGCGTCGTCGATGTTATCCAGCCTGACGAGATATTTCCCGCGCGGGAGCATGATTTCCGTGTGCATGTTCGCCTCTAAAATTTGGATGAGCATGCTGTCCCGGTAGAGGAGGACCCCGTTCTTTTCCGACATCACAAAGTTGCACCCTTCTTCGACGACGACGTTTATGGTATAGAGGAGCTCGTCGCCCATCGCGTCTCTTGCGCCGCAGACGGTGCAGCTGCGGAATTGTCCGTTTGCGTCCGTTTGCACGTCTCCCCAGCTATGCCCCGCCGGAGGAATGACCTTCGTTTCCTCCGCGCCGCACGTTTGGCATTGGACGGCGGCAAGCCCTTGCGCGGTGCAGGAAGCGGGCGTTTTCACCCTCTCCTCGCCCCATGTATGCCCCGTTGCGGGAATGGGGAGGATCTCTCCGCCCGCGCCGCAGCGTGTGCACTCGTCCGTGCGCTTCTCGCCCGCTTCCGTGCAGGTGGCATCCCGCACGACGGTCTCCGTTTTCCATTGGTGGCCGAGCGCGGGAATGGGCGTTTTCTCCTCGAATTTGCAGACGGCGCAACGGCGGACGGATTCGCCCGCTTCGGTACAGGTGGGAGCGGCCGTTTTTACCGTCTCGCCCCATATATGCCCCGTTGCGGGGATAGACTTTGTCTCATCGAACCCGCAGTCCGTGCAATGGCGGACGGACTTGCCCTCCTCCGTGCACGTAGCCGCCCGCTCCGTCTCCCACGCCGTAAACCTGTGCGTATGCGCGGGGTCGGGCTGCGCGGCACAGCCGAAGGAGATCGCGGCCGTCAGCGCGGCGATGAGCGCCATGCTTCCGAATCTTCTCATTTTCATATGCCCTCCTCCTTTTGATGCGTCCCTCAAACGGGGGAAGTTTGCGGCATCAAAAACGTATTATATGTCAGAATGCGGTTCAAGCGCTCCTCGATCATTCCCCCCGTCACCGTAAAGATGTAGCCGCCGTTGTCGATGAATACGTTGGTCGGAACGCCCTTGATGCCGTGAAAGACGATCTTTTGATAGAATCGATCGTTCTCCTTGTCGCAGACGACGTAGAAGCGGTCCGCGAGGTCTCCGAACCAATCCTCCGACCGCAAAAAGCCCATGATGGCGTCCGCTCCGTCGTTCATGTCGTAGAGGAGGAAGGTGAACTTATCCCCGCTCTCCCGATAGATCTTCTTGAATACCGCGCACTCCTGTTGGCAATAGAGGCAGCCGTTGTAGAAGAACGTCATCAAGATCATGCGGTTCTCCTTTAAGAGCGCGCCGAGGGTGGTATCGCCCTTGTTGACGCTGTGGATTTGAAAGTCTGGCAGGACCGTGCCCTCCTCGATCTTCTCGACTGCTCCCGTGGTGGGATGGCAGACGAGGCGGATATCGAGAAGCGGACGCTCGTCGCTGAACGTGTAGTACGGTTGATATTCGAATCCGCGCGGGATCTTGCTCAATTCCACGCGATACTCCCCCGCGGGAAGCCGGAAGTCCTTCATGTTGAACTCCGTCTCCGAATAGGCCGCGCCGGGAGATAGCGGCAGATAGTTGTCGTAGAGGACCTGCCCGCCCCGATCTGTCACCTTGATCCACGGGTAGCCGTAGATCTTCCGTCCGTTGTAGCGGTTGACCCGGACGCGGTACGTGACGAGCCCCTCGGAATCGGGGATCCCCGTGATCGTTTGGTCGGTTGGCTCCTCAAACAAGACCTCGCCGCCCTGCGCGGGTCTCTGCTCGGGCTGTTTCCCCTCTTCGGGTTTTTGCTCGGGCGTCTGGCCTTCTCCGCCGCTCGGCGTTTGCTCCTCGGGCTGCTTGCCTTCCTCGGGTTTTTGCTCGGGCGTCTGGCCTTCCCCGCCGCTCGGTTTTCCGTCCTCCGAAGGGGAGGCATGCGGATTTGCATAGTTGCAGACCGTACAAACGCCGTTTTCGAAAATATGCGCCTCTTTGAGAGGGGAAACGTCGTCGCACAGCGGCTGTTTCCAATGGGTGGACGCGTCGAACGCCCAATCTTCCGCGTAGACGTGCGCATGCGGCGCCGCGCAGGAGACCGCGCATAAAACCAACGACAGCGCAACGGTTATGAACAATCTTCGACGTTTCATCTTGACCTCCTCGGAAGCGGGCGAAATTTTTTTATGCGTCTTTGTCCACTCTTCATAACAATCATAGCACATTTCCCCGAAAAATGCAAATATACACGTATAGTTTTCCGTAGGCAGCGCGCTTTTTCCGGTAAGATGCCGGCGGTGCCTTCGGATCCTTTGGGTGCGGTTTTGTTTCGCGCCCTTTGTTGGGGGAGGTCCGCACTCGCGGGGAGCTCATTGGGCGAGGGAGGCGCCGAAACGGTAGAGGGCTTCCCGCACGCGGCACAGTCCGCTCTTCTCGGAGATGGGAGGATACACGAGAAGGGTGGCGATCGCATAGAGCGCCTCCCCGCAGATCATGCCGAACAAGCTCGCAACAACGTTGCTTATGAAGTGACGGGCCTTCCCGCCTTCCAGCCCTCGCAGGATAAAGAAGCGCCACCACGCCGCCCAGGTTTCATAGAGAATGTGTACGGCGGTCCCCGTATCCCACATGGCGGTCGCCGCCACGGGGAGCAACCAAGGAAACGGCGAAGCCACCCCGCCGCAGATGGCCGCAACGGAACAGGCGATGCGGAAGAAGAGCAACACGGTATTCCAGACGGAGAAGGCGGCGTCGAAGCCCTTCTGCACCCTTCCGAGGACGTGTACATACGCCTCCATCCCCTTGCGGAGGTCCTCCGTCCCGAACAGCCACGCCTCCTCTACGCCGAAAAATCTGCAGATCTCCGCGACGTTCTCTTGGCATGGGACCCCGCGTCCGCTCACCCACTTGGCGATCGCGCTGCGGCTGACGTGGATCTCTGCGGCGAGCTGTTTTTGCGTGAGACCGCGGCTCTGATAGAGTTGTTTCAATTTTTCTCCGAATGTCACATTACACCTCCGCCATGATTGTACCATGCCCCCGCCGCAAAAACAAGTCCCAACCGTGTTACTTTGCGTTTCCCCCGTGTTACTTTTTCGTTTTTCGCCCCATTTTAGGTATCTGCCTTGCTACAGAGAAAGAACTGCGTTGGCTGGAAATGTTGATTTTCGTTCGGTGGTTCGCCCATCGGGACCCGGCAGAACATGATGTTTTGTGTACTTCTGTTTACTATTTTACGAATGTAATCACAGGTTAAAATATTTTTACAAAATAACATAAAATAACTTGACTTTATATAATCGACATGTTACAATATTTTTACATAACATCGGAGGTATCTTATGGATGCGGAAATTATAGTTGAACTTCTTAGCCGTATCAAGGCATTGGAGCGAGAAGTAGCGGACCTCAAACAAAAAATTTCGGATATGGGGAGCGGTTCGGATCTCCTCGGCGTAACTCCGCACGGTAAAATCGCAAGCTCAAAGCCGCTCATCTCAGATCTCGATCGCAAACGCGATACCACACGCTATACTTTTGAAGGAGTTGCGTGTTCCAAAAAAAGATTGGTCTATGCGGTGGTAAAGCGCTATGTTGCCGATCATCCCGCGATTTCTTGTACCGAATTAAAACGCGTCTTTGATAAGTCACTGCAAGGCAGCCTTGGCGTCGTGGAGAACGTTGAAATTGCCAAACAGCGCGGTGACGCGGAGTATCGGGTGCGCTTTTTTGCGGACGAAGATGAAATTTTGCACCTCCGGGACGGCGATATGGTCGTCTGTACGCAGTGGGAAATTCTCAACATCCCCCGCTTTCTCGCGGTTGCAAAACAGCTCGGTTATCAAATCGAGGCGATTTCGTAAATTTGAGGAGGAAAATATTATGACAAACGCACAAACGGAAAGAAAATTCTTTTGGAACGCATATCAAGAAACTCTTATGGAAAACGGTGAACCCTTCTCCTTAAAGTTCTTCTATGATTCGAATGGGGCATTCCGCCATTATGCGCATGTAAACGCAAGCAGATTCCCCGCAAACCGCTGTATCTGCATCGAATTTACGCCTCAATGTGGGAGAGTGCGATACGGGGTATATCTTGGAAACGATGTGATGTTGTATCATATTCTTTTCAACAACAAAGAAAAAATCGAGAGTCTTCTTGGCTTCTCCTGTCATTGGGAGCAGGGTACAAAGGGCAAGAACACCAGAAGAATTTTCTGTGAAGAAGAAATTACCGCCTATGACCATGACAGTTATTCGGATGCCATTGAAAAATCGCTATCGCGACTTTTGAAATTCGCAGAAGTGTTTGATCATTTGATTTGAGGGAATAACACCGAAGAAGTGTCCTCTCCTTTCACACAATAATCGGGGGATATACAATGAGCTTGAAAACCACCTATAAGATATATAAAACGGGTTCTTTATCCGGCACCATGATACACGATGTCATAAATAGTTCGTCTGAGAAATTTACATATATTAAAGTTACGCAAAAGAAAAGTGAACAAGTATTTTATCTCGATCGAAATCTCAATCTTGTAGACGCTTCTCAGGCCGATATTTTTTCGCTCGCTGAAGCGCATAAAATTAGTTCGGAAAAGATGAAATTGCCGAAAAATTATACGGTCTCTATTTATTCCTCCACGAAAAAACTAAATGATCACACGCGAAAAGTTGCCGAAGAGGAACCAAACCCAAGAACGTCGCAAAGAAAAGCGACGACCCTTAAAAAGAAACCGGCCCCTTTTCTTTCCCGAAAGCCTTCCCCGAGTTCTTCCCAACACGTTGATCGTTCTTCTCCGCCTCAAATTTTTATCGGCATGGCTGTATCGCACAAACAATTCGGTGATGGAGAGATCGTCAAAATCGATAAAAGAAAAACTTCTACTTATATTCGCGTCGCTTTCCCCAATAGAGAAAAATCTTTTGGCTATCCGCATTGTTTTGAAAATGGATTTTTGGAGAAAAAAGCATGAACATCGCAGAAATCAATTTAGAGGAAGGGATGCCGACATGCGACGAGGCGATAGACAAATTAAAATCGTCGCTGGCCCTTGCCAAACAGGGCAAATTCAAGTGTGCGATCATCATTCACGGGTATGGTAGCTCGGGAAGAGGCGGCACGATCCGTATCAAGGCACGCCAATGGTTGAACGCGCAAGTACGGAACGGACGCGTAAAAACTGTCATCAACGGAGAAGATTTCGACGTTTTGAACGAAAAAGCGCGGGAACTTCGGAGGAAATTCCCCCAACTCGAACAACTTCTTCATGTTACCAATCACGGCGTCACAGTCGTGGAATTGTAGAACTTTAATCTTCAAAAAGAGGCGTTCTGCGATCAAAGGACCTCATAGCAAAATCCAACCTGCTATTTTCGGACATGCTATGGGGACACGACAGTCGGATGATTCTAACACCTTTGTGTTACTTTTTCGCTTTTCGCCCAATTTTGCCCCACTTTGGGATCGCCGCGGCGCTCAAACGGCTCCCGGCAGAACCCTGAGAGACCATGAGCTCAAACGCATGAGCGCGCAGTACTACTGCGGGCGGAGGGAACAGACGATGCGCGAAGAGTTCTCCCGCCTCTACACGCTTTCTTACGACGAGCTCCCCTGCGACGAACAGGAGAAGAAGGCGCTCTACAACATTGCGAAAGAGCGGCTTTGTAAGTTCGAAGCAGAGATCCCCGCCTTCGAAAACTACTGTAAGAGGATGTGCGAAAAGACATGGCCGAAAATCTTTACGAAGAGATCTTGGACGGGCCCTTGCTCGTAAAAGAGGGCGCGGAGGATCATTTGCAAAAAAGCTATTGACAGAATCAATGATATATCGTATAATAAAATAAAATCTTGGAGGGTTCTTTCAAATGAAGATCGAAATGGGTGAATCTTTGTTCTATTCATGGCTCCGCCATGTGAAGGAATGCTTGCTCGTGCAAAACAATTGGAAAGTTTCCCCTTCCTGGGGGCTGAAAGGACAGAGTGAGCTCGACCGTATGCTCACCGAGCTGAAGCATGACTTCGAAAACAACTATGGCCACATCCTCTTCCAAGCTTCCGATCTCAATCAGATCCTCAAGCAGGGAGAGAGCGACGCAATCGGAATTTCCATGCAAAACGGAAAATCCATGCACTATGCGATCGATGTCGCGTTCCACGGGAAAGGGTTGAGCTATGGGAGCAAGGAAAAGACGGCCTGCAAAGTGATCGAAAAATGTATTCGGAACGCTTTCTGCCTGTATGGATTTTTCGAAGCGGAGGAGGCGGAGATCATCTTTGCGGCCCCCAAAATCGGAAGAGCGCTTTTGTATTTATTGATCCCTGCCGTCGATTATCTCAATACATATTTCCAAAATGCGGGTTTGAAGTACACGTTCCGGCTCATCTACGGCGACGCTTTCTTTACGGAGGTGATCGACCCCATTCGCATCGTGAGCGAAGATGTTGAGGATACCGCCGAACTGTTTATGCGCGCCTATAAATTGCTCGATATGTTCAAACAGCAGAGCGGCCAACCGGGCAAAACCGCGGCAAAAGGAAGGGGCAAGAAAGGAAAACGCAGCGCGTCCATCGCCTCCGCTTCGCAAAATTCGGCCGTGGCGATCCCCTGCGCGACTGCCTATGACGCACTCAAAGTCGGGCAAATTGCCAGAACGATGCTCAAGAGAATGTTGGGGAGCGGGCTCGTTCCCGAAGCCGAACTCGAGGCAATGCAATCCTCGGCGGATAGCAAAACGATCTTCGGGCTCAACTATCCCCTCCTCTCGAAAACGGGCGGAAAACATTATTACGCCGCGCCGATCCAAATAAACGGAGAGAAATATTATCTCTGTGACGAATGGTATGCCGCCAACAAACAGCAGTTGATCGACTGGATCAAGGGTCATCCCGAGATCGAGGCATATGTCTATTCCCTCGACGCAGCGCAGGACGAAGAGTAACGATCACAGGAGAAAAATTATGTTTTATTTCAGCAAATCCAAGTATTGCGATTTCAAGCAGTGTCCGAAAATTCCGTGGCTCAAGAAGTATAAACCCGAGGAATACGTCATCGACGCAGAGACGCAGGCGCGCTTTGCGGCGGGCAACGAGGTGGGCGATCTCGCGATGGGGCTCTTCGGGGAGTATGTGGAAGTGACCTCCTTCAAGCCGGACGGCAGCCTTGACCTCAACAAAATGAAGGAGCTCACCAAGCAATTTCTTGCCGAGGGGCGGGAGGTCCTCTGCGAAGCGTCCTTCGACTACCAAGGCCTCTATTGCGCCGTAGATATCCTCAAAAAGAGCGGCGACGGCTACGATATCTATGAGGTCAAGAGCAGCACGTCGCCCGATCACGACGTCTATACCGTGGATACTTCCTACCAGACGTACGTCCTCAGAAAGTGCGGCGTGAAGGTGAACAAGGTCTTTCTCGTGACCATCGACACCGACTACGTCTTTGACGGCACGCTCGATCTACAAAAGTTCTTCAAGATCACCGAGATCACCGCCCGCGTGGAGGCCGAGATCGGCGCGGTGGAGCAGACGCTCAAAGAGGCGGAGAAGGTGATGGCCTCCCCGAACGAGCCCGCTATCGATCTCTCCGAATCGTGCAACGCCCCCTACCCCTGCGCCTTCTTCGGCTACTGCACGCGGAATTTGCCCTCGCCGTCCGTCTTTCAGCTCTATCGCCTCGCCTACGAGAAGAAGCTCGCGCTGTACCGAAGCGGGATCCACAGCTATGAGGACGTCTTGCGCGGCGGGGTCAGCCTCAACGAGATCCGCCGCCGGCAGGTGGAATACGCGCTCGCGGACAAGGGCACGCACATCGACAAACAGGGCATCGGGGCATTCCTCAAAACGCTCACCTTCCCCCTCTATTTCCTCGACTTCGAGACGGTGCAGCCCATCATTCCGCGGTACGTCGGCACGCGTCCCTATCAACAGATCCCCGTGCAATATTCACTCCATATTTTGAGGGAACCGGACGGCGCGCTCGAGCACAGAGAGTTTTTGGGACGCGCGGAGGAGGACCCCCGCCGCGCGCTTGCGGAGCAGCTCGTATACGACATTCCCGAAGGCGTCTGCGTGCTCGCCTATAACAAGGCGTTTGAATGCACGCGCATAAAGGAGCTCGCCAAGGCCTTCCCCGACCTCGCCGCGCACCTCTTTGCAATCGAGAAAAATATCAAGGATCTCTTGGACCCCTTCCGCAGCGGATACTACTACAACCGCGACATGGGTGGCTCGTTTTCCATCAAGAGCGTGCTCCCCGCTATCTATCCCGACGATCCCGACCTCGATTATCACAACTTGGAGGGCGTCCATAACGGCAGCGAAGCGATGGACCTCTTTCCGCGGCTCAAAGATATGCCCGCGGACGAACGGGCAAAGGCGGAACACGATCTTTTGAAATATTGCGAACTCGATACCTTCGCCATGGTGAAGGTATATGAGGAACTCAAGCGCGTCGGGTAAACCCAAACCCCTATCCAATGCGAAAAGGGAAGTTTCACTTGGAAACTTCCCTTTTTCTTGATAATTTCTCACAATATCGAATGCTTCCGCAAGGCTTTCGGGGGCGCGTCAGTTTTTGCGGCGGAGGAAGAGCGCGGCGGCAAGCGCGACGAGGAGGACGGCCGCAAAGGCGAAGCTGCCGTAGCCGAGTGCGCTCGAGAAGCAACCCTTGCTCTCGACCTCAAGTTTTCCGCCGCCCGAGGGCTTCTGCTCGGAGGGATTCTGTTCGGAAGGGTTCTGCTCGCCGCCGGAGGGGTTCTGTTCCGAGGGATCCTGCTCCCCGCCGGAGGGGTTCTGTTCCCCATCGGAAGGATTCTGCTCGGAAGGGTTCTGTTCCCCGCTGGAGGGGTTCTGTTCTCCGCCCGAGGGGTTCTGTTCGGAGGGATCCTGCTCCCCGCCCGAGGGATCTTGGGCCGAGGTGACGGTGACGAGGCATTCCGCGCTCGTCAGGCGGTCGGCGCCGCGGCAGGCATAGACGACGATCTTGGCCGAGCCGGCGGCAAGGGCAATTACGCGGCCCTCCGAAACCGTCGCCACGGCGGGGTCGCTCGATTCCCAAAGAAGGGTGTAGAAGGAGTCGTCCACGGTGGAGGCGGTGAGGGTGACGGGCTCGGTGACGCCGAGGAGGAAGGTGAGCTGCGACGCGGAGAGGGTCAGCGCCGGGTCGATGGCGGTGACGATGTTGATGACGATGTCCTCCGTGATCTCGACTTCGATCTTGCCCTCTTCATCGAAGTTGACATTGACGAAGTCGTCCTGCTCCGTGTAGAGGCCCTCCTCGTTGATGGCGAGCGTCTTGCGGCCGATTTGATAGCTGTTGAAGTGGTAGCCGGCGGGAAGATTTTGAGGCTCGTGCAGGGTGAGGACGGAGCCGTACGTCATGGTCTGCGTGCGCACATCCTCCGCGCTGTCGTTGTACTTATAGGTGACGGTGTACTCGTTGGGCTCGATGTTGACGAGGATGCCATAGAACCATGCGCTCGCGTTCTCGATGCGGAATCCCTCGATCTCCTCGCGGGAAGTAAATTCCGCGATCGTGCCGTCTTCGGTGGCGAGTTGGATCTGGGTGATATGGTAGCCGTAGGGAATATTTGCGATGGAGATGGTGTAGTCGTCGCCCGGCCGCACGAGGTCCATCGGGGTGGTGACGCCGTCATAGACCTTCTGTCCGCCATTCGTCATATAGGTATAGAAGATGGTGATGGGCTGTTCGGTGACGATGGCATAGAGGTCGAGATTGCTCGTAACGGTGAGTTTGGAGAAGTCGATCTCCTCCCCCGTCGCCGCGTTGCGATAGCCGTCGATCGTGCCGTTTTCGGGGACGTAGTCCTTGGGGGCGTCCTTCCACCGCACGAACACGATGGGCTCGCCATAGGTATAGTAATACGTCGCGATGAGGTGATCCTCTGAGGCGGCAACGGCGTAGGTGGCCGCACTCTCGCTTGCATAGGGGCGGATATAGTAGTTGACGACGAGTTTATCGGTGAGCTCGGCCTCGAAGGTCATGTCGCCCGTCACCTCCACGGAGGCGAAGGGGAGATAGGAGGTGTTGCTGCCCTTCAAGGTCCAGCCCTTGAGGTCGTATTTGCGGAAGGCGGGGTTGCGCGCTTCGTCGAGCTTGGGCAGGGAGATGACCTCGCCGGGGATGATATAGAGCTTCTCCTCTTCGAGATCTTCGCGGGGGTAGGCGTACGTCACCACGGCCTTATCCTTGACGTCTGCCGTAAAGACGGTGTCCGCTTGGGCGACGCAGACGGTGCCCGGCTCGTAGGTATTTGTCCCGTCCGACCAAGACAGCATGTACTTGGTGTCGTTTTCAAACGCCAAGGGCAGCGTGAAGGTGCGGCCGACGATATACTTGTTGGAGACAGTTTTCTCGCCCGCCTCGAAGGTGATATTCACCGTTCGGAGCGCAAAGACGAGGGCATTTTGGGTATCGTCGAAGGCGATGCTCCCCCCTTCGACCGCGAAGCCGGCTTCGTCGCCCAATTTCCCCTTGAACCCGTTGGCCGAGATGAATGCCCCGCCGACTTCCTCGCGATCGGTTTGGACATAGACGTCCTTTCCGGTGGGGAAGGCGGTCTTTGCGGTGAGGGCCGCGATCTTGCTGAGGAAGATCTTGCCCTGCCAAGCGCCGCCCTGCAGGGTGAAGTTGCCCTCGGCAAAGTTGATGACCTCGCGGCATGCGGCGTTCTCTTTGAGGGTGAGCCCCAACGTGCTGTTGCTGCGAAGGTACAGCGCCGCGCCCGCTTCGCACTCCGTCCCCTCGATCGTCGTATCCACGAGGGAGAGGTCGTTCCAATTCATGTTGTTCGTCCATCCCTTGCGGGCGAGATAGACGGCGCCGCCCTCTTCTGAGGCGCGGTTGCCTTTCATGGTGATGCGCTTGCCGTCGAAGAGATCGGAATCGAAATACAGCGCGCCGCCGCGGGCCGCCGCGTTGTTTGTGAAGGTGAGATCCTCGGCGTAAATTTTGGCGTACCAATTGACGACGGCCATGCCGCCGCCGACGGGCGTCACGTTATTGAGGCCACCCATGTCCGCAACATTGCTTTCGAAATTGCATTTTTTGAACGTGACGGCGACGTTGCCGACATACACCGCGCCGCCCTCCACGGCATGATTTTCTCGGAAGGTGCACCCTTCGATGACGACGCCCTGCCGCGTGCAGCAGATGGCGCCGCCATAGTAGGCGGAGTTGTTTTCGAAGCGGGAGTCTTTGAGGGTCACGGCCACATTTTCGCCTTCGGGGACGGCGTCGATCGCGCCGCCGCCCTTCTTGGCGTTGTAGCGGATGTGGTTATTGCGCAGCACGCAGTGGGAGATCTCGAGGTTGCCGAGGGTGCGCACCAGCGAGCTATCCTGTTCGTAGCCGAGGCCGTCGACGGTGAGTTCGGCGCCGCTCTGCCCCTGCAGGATGAGCTTGGCGCCCTGCTCCACGGTGAACATCACACCCGCGCCGCCGCGGGAGAGGGTGTGCGGCTTCCCGTCCGTGGCGATGGTGAGCGTCTTGCCCGACTCTACGGTCATGCCGCCCATGTAGCAATCCGCAAGCAGCACGACGGTATCCCCCGACTTGGCCGCTTCGAAGGCGTCGTAGAGCGAGGTATATTGGGTATTTCCGATCCGGCACACCGGCGCAAGCTCTTTGAGCGCGACTTCTGCGCTACGCGCCGAGCTCGTGAGCGCGCGGTCGTAAGCGACGACGGAATAGACGGGAAGATAGTCTTTTCCATATACGGTGGAATCGAGGAACACGCTGTCGGAGGTGAAGGCGATGACCTTGGCGTCTTTGCCCGTCCCCTCCCAGATCTCAAAGCCGAGGTGGGAGGCGTCGTTCATCTTTTCCGAGCGCAGCAGCAGGCTATACCCCGTGCTGCCCTTGGTGACGGCCTCGATCCACGCCTTGCCCTTGCCGCCATAGATCTCCGTGGGGACCTCTTTATCCTCATGGCGTGCCCACCACTCGGCGGCGTCGAGATACCAGATCTTGGGCTCGTAGCCCTCCCGTTTGAATTCTCCCCTCTTCACGGCCTCCTCCATGAGTTGCAGGAAGGAGGGAGAGGCCGTCTTGACGGAGAACACCGGGTCGTTGGCGGAGAGGTTATAGCCCCACCGCTCGAAGTAGTAGGAGAGATCGTAGCCCATCGAGATGGAGGAGAGGAGCACCTGCTTCTCGGTGGCGTTGATCGTGGCGAAGTCCTTTTCGAGGGAGCCGTCCGCATTGCGGTGCGCGTGGTAGATATCGTAATACCGATAGAGGTTCTCGAGGCGGGGCCACCAGCTGTTTGAGAAGCTCTCGAGGAGCCACCAGAAGATGAAGTTGCCGCGATTGGTATTCCAATAGGAGGGCTCTTCACGGACGTCGGGCGAGAGCGCCGCCGTCGTCTTGGCGAAGTCGCCGCGCGTTGCGACGCGCGTCAAGACCGTCTCATCGTATTTGGAGAGCATGTTGTTGGAGCACTCGCTCACCGTGCGCTCCCCGATATCCATCATGTGGCCGAGCTCGTGCGTATACCCCCAGCCGAAGGAGAGGCCGGTGAGCGCGCCCCCTTCCCAGCTCACCTGAATACCCACGTGCTCGGTGTAGGCATAGGCGGCGCCGAAGGGCTGCATGAGGCGGATGTTGCAGTTGAGCCACTGCGCGCGGGGATCGTATTTGCCGCGAAGGAGTTCCGCGGAGGGATCGTCCTTTTCGAGGATGACGCCGTCCGAGCGCAGGAGGGCCTTGATGTAGTCGTCCCAATTCGTACAAGTTTCCTGCGGATGATACTGCAACTCGTTGAAATAACGATTTGCCGACGTGGCGCGCACGGTGATCATGATGTTGTCGCTCACGATCTCGGTGACGTCCACCACTTTATAGTCGCGCGGGGCGAGCGTATAGTCGGCGTTTTGCGCGTCGGTCTCCGCCCTGTCCTTCTCGACGGCCTTAGCATACTCGGCAACGCGCTGCTGATACAGCCCCTCGTCGCCGCCCTTGCGGAAGATGGGAATGAGCGTGCCGCCCTCGAAGTAAACCTTGACGGCGTCTGACTGCACCTTCTCGGTGCGGGTGGGCGTCTCCTTGCGGAGCTGTTCGCTGATGTAGGGGTTGGTGAGGTAGATGGGTCCGCCCGCCGGGAGGGGCATGCCATCGTTCGTCGTGAAGCCGGGCTGCAAGTAGCTGCCGGGGCGGATGATGTTCTTGCCGAGCGAGAGCTTGTATTCCCCGCTCTTCCAGCTCGACCATGCCCCCCAGAACTGCGTCACGACGAGATTGGGAAGCGGGTCGCCGGGCTTGCCGTTTACGTAGACGATGAGCTCCTCGCCGGGCGCGACGCTCACCCCCGTGGCCTGCCGGTTGGTGCCGAACCACGCCATCTTGAGGGTACTGCGGGCGTACCCCGCCACGTCGCCGCGGCGCTCAAGCACATTCTCGCTCCCCGGCGCCGTTGCCATCTCGCGGCGGGCGTCGTATTGCACCGTGCCGGCGAGGACTTGCTCGGCGCGGTTGAGAAGATACGAGAGCTCCGTCTCATAGGAGGCGTAGCCCTTCACGCGATCGCGAAGGGAATCGAGATCGGCTTTTTTGAGGTTGGAATTTGCGAGGTGCAGTTGATTGTAGTCGGAAAAGAGGGCCTGCACCTCCTTCACCGCGTTGCTCTCGGGCTGGAGGAACACGATCTCGCTCGCCGCCGCGCAGTGCAGGTGCCCCGTGTGCACGGCAAGCCATTCGAGCTTGACGGCGCGGGCCTTCACGGCGCTACGGAAGGTGATGAGGTTGGCGCTCGTATCGCTCGTCTGCTCCACGGTGAGCTCGGAGATGACGGAATACGCCGCACCGCTCCCTGCGTCGGCGGGGAGGTAGGAGATGCGCGCCTTGGTGAAACTGCCGCGGTTATACCAGCTACAGTCCGCCTGATAGAGGATGCGGTCGATCTCCGCGGGCGTTTGGAAGGTGACGGTGACGCTGTTGATCGTCGTCTCGTCGCCCGCCTTCCACGTGAGGGCAGACCGCCAGATGGAGCCGAAATTGCGGTCGAAGGCATAGGAGAGGGGCGCGCCGCTCTGTTCTCCGCCGTTGTTCTCATAGGAGAGCTTGGAGGTCGGCACGCTGTAGATCTCCAAATAGGAGTTGTTGAGCAACGTCGCCGTCTTGGGATTTTCCGACGTGAGCCGCTCGAAGGTGACGCTATCCGTCTCCACTTTGTAGACGGCGGCCTGCGCGGAGATCCCCCCTGCGCAGAGCACAAAAAGCGCCGCAGCAAACACGGCTGCAGCCAATGTGAAAAGGAGCACGACAAGTTTCTTTCTGTAAGCCATAACGATCTCCCCGGTTGATGGAAATTTCTCCATTTTCCGCCTCATTCTATCATATGTCGCGCGCGCTTGTCAAGCCCCTTTTTTTACTCAATTTTTCTATCTGTACGCCGCCCCCGGCGGCCGGTCTTTCGCCCCTTTCAGTAGCCCAAAAATTCCACGCCTTTTAAGAGGATATCGTTGACGATCTCGTCGTAGAGCGAGTAAAAAATGATCTTTCCGTGGCGATCGGTGCATACCATGCCCGCGTCCTTCAGGAATCGGAGCTGGTGGGAGACCGTCGTCTGATTGATCCCGAGCACGCGGGAGATATCGGTGACGCACATCTCCGAGATGGCGAGCGCGGACAAAATTTTGAGCCGGGTACTGTCCGCAAAGATGGAAAAAAATCGGGTGAGCGATTGCAGGAGCGCCCCTTCGGGGACGTATCCCTCGATGAGCCCCTGCGTGCGGCGGTCTAAAAGCAACGTTTGCATATCTTCCTCCTTTTTGGGAAAGTATAGCATATGTTTTCACGCGCATATTCCCAAGTGTTGTCGAAATTTCCCCAAAGTGCGCGAAAACGCCTCCCCCGCATACCGGAGAAGGCGCTTTCTTTGGGAAACTTACAGCAGCACGGCCTCGTAACCCGCTTCCGTCACCGCCGCGGTGAGCGCATTGGGGTCGAGACGCAGCCCGTCTACGACGGCCGTCCCGTGCTCGAGGCTCACCTCCGCTCTCTCCACGCCCGCGACGCCGAGAAGCGCCTCCGTGACGTGCTTCACGCAGTGCGCGCACATCATTCCCTTGATCTGCAATGTGATTCTCATGGTTTCCACTCCTTTTTGAAGATTTTTTGTTGCTTGTTCGGCCGTCTCCCCTTCGGAAATGCTCCCTGCGGGATTCCCTGCGGGAAGGGGCTCCTCCTGCCCGCTCTCCTGCCCAATCGGCGGGGTTTGCGGCGTATCCGAGGGGGGGATCTCGGACATGGTGCCCTCCTTTTTGGTCTTACCGCGGGTGAGGCGAAGCGCGTTCGTCACCACGAAGAGGGAAGAAAGGCTCATCGCCGCCGCCGCGATCATGGGGTTTAGGGTGAGGCCCGCCCACGCGAAGGCCCCCGCCGCGAGCGGAATACCCACGCAGTTATAGAAGAAGGCCCAGAAGAGATTTTGCTTGATGACGCGCATCGTCTTTTTGGCGAGGCGGACGGCCTTGGGCAGCGCGCCGAGGTCTCCCTTGACGAGCACCATGTCCGCGCTCTCGATGGCGACGTCCGTCCCGTTCCCGATGGCGACGCCGATATCGGCCTCCTTTAAGGCGGGGGCGTCGTTGATGCCGTCCCCCACCATGGCGACGAAAGAATCGGCCCGGCGCGCGGTGCGCAGCTCCCGCTTCGCCTGTTCGTGTTGCTCGCGCGTACGGCGCACATATCCGAGTTTTTCCTCGGGAAGGAGCTCGGCGCACACGCAGGCATCCCAATCGGGGAAGCCCGCCTCGCGCGCGATGACTTTTGCCACGGCGGCATTGTCCCCCGTGAGCATGATGGGGACGCACCCGAGGGAACGCAGCTCCTCCACCGCGGCGCGGCTCCCCGGCTTTAAGGTATCGGCAAGGCCGAACATGGCGAGAACGCGCGCCCCGTCCGAGAGGAAGAGCACCGTCTTGCCCTCCGAAGTGAGCGCAAGAAACCGCTCGAGCTGTGCCTCGAACTTCACGCCCTTGGTCTGCATGAGCGTCTCGTTGCCGAGAAAATACGTCTTTCCGCCCACCGTCCCCACGGCGCCCTGCCGCGGGATGTAGGCGACATCCTCCGCTTCATACCCCTCCCCGCAGTAGTCCACAATGCACTCCGCGAGCGGGTGATTGAGCTTTTTTTCGATCGCGAAAGCGATTTTTTTGGCCTCCGCGTCGCCGTCGAACCAGACGACCTTGGGCTTGCCCTCGGTGAGCGTCGCCGTCTTGTCGAGGAAAACTTCACTCACCGTGGCCATCTTCTGGAGGGCCTCGGCGTTCTTATAGAGGATGCCGAGGGAGGCGCCGCGGCCCGTAGCCGCCATGATGGCGACGGGGGTCGCCAGCCCCAACGCGCAGGGACAGGAGATGACGACGACGCTCACCGCGAAATTGAAGGACCGGGCGACGTCGCGCGTACAAGCAATCCAGATGACGAAGGTGAAAACGGCGAGGGCGAGCACGGCGGGGACGAACACGGCGGAGATCTTGTCGGCAAGTTTTTGAATGGGCGCCTTGCTCGTGCCTGCTTCGCGCACCATGCGGATGATGCCGGCGAGCATGGTATCTTCCCCCACCTTCTCGGCGCGGAGCTTCATGTATCCGCTCGAAACGATCGTCGCACTCGAGACATGCTCCCCCGCAACGTGCTCTACGGGCAAGCTCTCGCCCGTGATCGCGGAGGCGTCGAGAAAGACATGCCCCTCCTCGATGACGCCGTCTACGGGCACGCTCTCGCCCTGTTTTACGACGACGAGGTCCCCGATATCCACCTCGGAGAGCGGGACAAAAACTTCCTTCCCGCCGCGGACGACGGTGACGGTATCGGGGGCGAGCGCCTTGAGCTTCTCGATCTCGCGGCCCGTGCGCTTCTTGCTCTTGTCCTCCAAAAACTTCCCGAGGGTGACGAGGGTGACGATCATCGCCGCCGATTCGAAGAAGAGGTTGCCCATGCCGGTGTGCCCCGTCCCGGCGCCGCCGGTGTGCATCTGAATGAGCACGGCGACGCTGTAAAAATAGGAGGCCGCCGCCCCGAGCGTGATGAGGGTATCCATATTGGGGACGCGCTTTATGGCCGCGCGCACCCCGCTTATGAAGAATTCGCAGTTTACGGCGAGGATGACCGTCGTGAGACCGAGCTGGAAGCCGTGGTTCCACCACCCCTCCGGGACGGGTAAGCCGAACATGCCCCCCATGGAAAAGACCATGAGCGGCACGAGCAGCACGGCGGAAATCAAAAAGCGTACAAGGAGAGGGAGCCGCTTTGCGTTCTTCTGCGGCTGTTTCCCTGCCTCATACGCCTGATACCCGAGCTTCGTGACGGCCGAGACGATCTCCGCAGAGGTAAGCACGGATTCGTCGTATTCCACTTCCATGCTCTCGCCCATCAAAGAGACCGCGCAAAACCGCACGCCTTGCAGCCGTTTGACCGTGCGCTCGATCCCGGCGGCACAAGCTGCACAACTCATGCCGCCCACAGTATAGATTTGTTTCATGGCTCGCCTCGATTACTGAAACTTTTTGAAAAAGTCTACGATCTCGTCGATGGCGCCCGTGTTCCCCTTTTGGATCTCGTCTACAAGACAGGTGTGCATGTGTTCCGCGAGCACGACGGAGGCGAGGCTCCGGATCGCATTGTCGATGGCGGAGAGCTGGATGAGGACGTCGTCGCAATAGCGGTCCTCTTCGATCATCCGCTTCACGCCCAACATCTGCCCCGCGATCACATTGATCCGCCCGCCGAGCCGCTTCTTATCGGCGTCGCTCCGCGGCGTCTGCCTGCACCGCTTGCCCTCCTCGGGCTGCGCCGGCTCGATCGGCTGGATGTCCTCCACAAGTTTTCTCGTTCTTCTCTTTTTCTGTTCTGCCATTTTTCCGTGCCTCCTTGATTTGTTCGCCTTTATTATATACCGGGTGGGGGGGTGTTGGCAAGTGTTTTTACGAAGTTTTTCAAAAAAATTTTTCGCAAATCTACGAATTCACTATTTTGTGAACCCTCCCCACGGGGGAGAGGCATATCCGCTATAATTTCGATTTACGTCGAAATAACCAAAAACCCCTCGGATCATGCCGCAAAAGCGCGGTTTTTCCCCTTAATTTGATGAAAATCGAAATAAAAATGCACAAAAAAGGCGGCCGTATAGCCGCCGAAGAGCGCAAAGACGCGCGCTCACACTTTTTCGAACATCTCCTTCCCCACGCCGCAGATGGGGCACACCCAATCCTCGGGAAGTTCCTCGAAGGGCACGTCGCCGTCGTATTCATAGCTGCAGATGGTGCACACATAGCGCGGCGTATCGTCCCCCTCCGTGGCGCTTGCGGCATAGGTGGGCGCGTTGACGCTCGTCTTGCCCTTGAGCACCTCGTGGTAATAGGCATACGTCATCGGCTTATCCTTTTTGAGGTGGTCGCAGTCCGTGACTTCCCCCAAAAAGACGGTGTGCGTCTCCGTCTCCCACTTGGAGACGACCTTGCAGACCATGTAGGCCACGCCGTCGTCTAAGACGGGGAGTTTGCCGCGGATGGAGTAAGCCGTCTCCGCAAACTTATCGGTATCGCGCGCGCTCATGAAGCCGAAGCGGCCGATGATCTTGGGATCGGACTTCTCCCCGAGCACCGTGACGGCGAAGTAGCCCGTCTCCTCGACGCACTTGTGGGTGTAGTTCTTCTTGTTGATGCTCACGGCCACCGTTGCGGGAGCGGACGTGATCTGCATCGCGCTGTTGGCGACGCAGCCGACGGGGCGGCCCTCATCCCACGTCGTGCAGACGTAGACGCCATAGGAGAGCTTGAAGAGAGCGGTTTCGTTCATACGATCCTCCTTCCCGGGGCTACCCTGCCCCCGGATCTTTTTGCACCGGCCGTGGGGCCATGCAAGAAAAAAGGCGGACACCGCCGTCCGCCTCTGTGCTTTTTACTTCTTCTCCGTTTCCTGAGCGACGACTTCGGTCCCGTCGTAGAAGCCGCAGTTCTTGCAAACGCGGTGCGCGGCTTTCAGCTCATGGCAATGGGGGCACTCGACAAGCGTGGGCGCCGCGGCCTTGTAATTTGCAAAGCGCTTCTTCGTCCTGCTCTTGGATTGTTTACTCTTGGGAACTGCCATTTTATTTTACCTCTTTCTCAATTTTTCAATCTGTTTCCCCGTCCTCTTTTTCGCACGCCGCACACAGAAGCCGCGAAGGAAGCGCGAACAGGAGGGAATCCCGGAGGAGCTCCGTAAGATGTACGGCGTTTTGATAGCCATACGTCTCTCCGTCTCCCCGAGGCGTCTCGAACAGGCCGTAGACTTCGCCCTCAAAGGTCTCTTCCGCGGGGGAGAGACACCGCGAACAATCGCCCTTCAGCGAAAAGACGAGCTTGCCCTTCACCTCCACGGTGCGATCCTCGAAGATGCGGTAGGAGAGGACGGCGTGCACGGGGGAAGAAAATTCCACAAAGGGGATCTCCAAAAGGCCGGCCTCGGCCTCGTAGGAGAAATCCAAACTCCCTTCCCTCAGATTTTTCGCCCAAAGGCTTCTTACGTCGATCACGGGAATCATTGACGTTAAGATTATAGGATATTTCCGCCCGCTTGTCAATCGTTTTTGGGCGTTATTTTGGGAATTTGCGAAAAATCAGAGCAGCGCGGCCGTCTCACGGGCGATGACGAGTTCTTCGTTGGTGGGAATGACGAGGAGCTTGACCTGCGAATCCTCCGCCGAGATCTCGTGGATATTGCCGTCGTTCTTGAAATTGTTCTTCGCTTTATCGAGCTTTATCCCGAAGGCCTCGAGCCCTTCGACGACGGCGGCGCGCACGTCGGGCGTGTTTTCCCCGATGCCCGCCGTAAAGACGACGCAATCGAGCCCGCCGAGAGCGGCCATGTAGGCGCCGACGTATTTCTTACAGCCGTAGGCGAACATGTCGAGGGCAAGGCGGGCCCTGTCGTTGCCCGCTTCCTTTGCGGCGGCAAGGTCGCGGAAGTCGGAGGAGACGCCCGAGACGCCCAAGACGCCGCACTTCTTGTTGAGATAGGTGAGGCCCTCCGAAAGGTCCATGCCCTTCTTGCGGAAGATGAACTCGGCGGCCGCGTAGTCGATGTCGCCGCTGCGCGTCCCCATGGGAACGCCCGCGAGCGGCGTGAAGCCCATCGAGGTATCGATGCACTTGCCGCCCTTCACCGCGGAGATGGAGGAGCCGTTGCCGAGGTGGCAGGTGACGATCTTCAGGTCCTTGATGTCCCTTCCGAGATACTTCGCCGCCTCGCCCGAGACATACTTGTGCGAGGTGCCGTGTGCGCCGTACCTGCGGACATGGTATGCCTTGTAGTCGTCGTAGTCCACGGCGTACATGTAGGCGTAATCGGGCATGGTGGCGTGGAAGGAGGTATCGAACACGAGGGCCATCTTCTTGCCGGGCATCACGGCGCGGCAGGCGTTTACGCCCAAAATGGCCGCGGGGTTGTGGAGGGGCGCGAGCTCCGCGATCTCCTCCATCGTCTCCATCACCTTGTCATCGACGAGGGTGGTCTTTTTGAAGGCCTCGCCGGAGGCGACGACGCGATGGCCGACGGCGTCGATCTCGTCCATCGAGGCGATGACGCCCGCCGTTTTATCGACGAGTTCTTTGAGGACGAGAGCGATGGCGACGGTGTGGTTTTCGAGCTCTTGCTCGACGACGAAGGTCTCTCCGTGCGCCTTGTGGGTGAGCTTGCCGCCGGGGATCCCGATGCGCTCGCACCCGCCCTTGGCGAGGACTTCCTCCGTCTGCATGTCGATGAGTTGATATTTGAGGGAACTGCTCCCCGCATTGATCACAAGAATTTTCATAATTTACCTCAATGAAGTTTTTGCATTACGGGTACGCCCCCGAAGGGGCTATGCCGCGGCCTCCGAATGACGACGCGCTCCGCTCCGTTCCCGCTCCTCATACCGAACGAAGCGAAG
Source organism: uncultured Clostridia bacterium (assembly GCA_947597925.1). GTDB lineage: Bacteria > Bacillota > Clostridia > Christensenellales > Borkfalkiaceae > Gallimonas. The sequence continues at coordinate 23,295 of CANQFA010000013.1, forward strand.
CGGCGTGAGTGTATCTTGAAGATCCCGCGGCTTCTTGTCTTTGAGAACAGACAAGGTTGCGGCCGACGGAGCTGTGAGATGTAAAAGTTTACCCCTCACGGAATTTTCTTGGAACAAGAAATTTCGTGAACTCTCACTCCGCCTGCAAGGCCGTGATGGCGACGGCGCAGACGATGTCCGCCGATTTGCAGCCGCGGGAGAGATCGTTGAGGGGCTTGGCAAAACCCTGACAGATGGGCCCGATGGCCTGGAATCCGCCGAGGCGCTCCGCGATCTTATAGCCGATGTTGCCCGCCTGCAGGTCGGGGAAGATGAGCACGTTGGCGTGGCCCGCCACTTTGGAACCGGGCGCCTTTAAGGCCGCCACTTCGGGAACGAGCGCCGCGTCGAACTGCAATTCGCCGTCGAGCTCGAGCTCGGGAGCCTTCTCCTTGGCGATCTTCACGGCTTCCTGCACGTTGGTAACGAGGTCGTGCTTGGCGCTTCCCTTCGTGGAGAACGAGAGCATGGCGACGCGCGGCGAAAGACCCGCGATCTCCTTGGCGCTCTTGGCCGTCGCGATGGCGCAGTCGGCAAGGCCCTCGGCCGTGTAGGTGGGGTTGAGACCGCAGTCGGCAAAGATGAGCATGCCGTCCTCGCAGTATTTGTTGCCGCCCATGGGCGCGACCATGAGGTTGAAGCTCGAGACGGCGGAGACGCCGGGAGCCGTCTTGATGATCTGAAGGCCGGGGCGAAGGGTGTTGGCCGTAGAATGGCAAGCGCCCGAGACGAGCCCGTCTACATCGCCCGACTTGAGCATGAGCGCGCCGAAGAAGGTCGCGTCTTTTGCCTGCTCCTTGGCCTGTTCCTCCGTCATGCCCTTGGCCTTTCTCAGTTCATAGAGGAGGGCGGCATACTCTTCGAGCTTGGGAGACGTTGCGGGTTCCACGATCTCGATGCCCGCAAGGTCCACTTCGGGATTCTTCGCGGCGATCTCTTCGGCGTTGCCGAGAAGGACGATCTTGGCGATGCCCTCCTTCACGCATGCGGCCGCCGCCTCGACGACGCGCGCATCCTCGCCCTCGCAGAGGACGATCTTCTTCTGTTTCGCCGCCGCCTTCTTTTTGATCTCTTCCACGACGGTGCCGCTCTCGGCGATCTTTCTGCCGAGATCTTTGATTGCTTTTACAAATCCAGCCATAGGTTCCTCCCAAAATCCCTTTTCTTTTCCCCGCATTTATAGTATAATAGTGATGCGAAGGGAAGTTTTCCCTGTTATTATACACCCTTTTTCGGAAATTGTAAAGACAAGAGGCGGTGAAATCATGAAATTTTGTGCGGTAATTTGCGAATATAGACGATAAGCACTTAGGAACACCTACCGTTGTTTTCCAACATCTATTTGGAAGCAATATCTACCGTGCAAAAGCAATTTATCACTCACAGTCATGTACAATCTTTTGTCGTCACCTACGCGGCGTGGACAAAAGGTGGACAAAATGTGAATTTCCCAGAAGAATGTTACAAATTATCATTTTTAGCCGCGTAGCATGAAGTGACCGTCATCGGTCACGGGAGACTTGATTTTTATATCGCGATGTGATATAATGGAGTCAGCAATTAAGAGGAACTGAATATGACATTAGCATTGATTGTTGTTATTGTCTTCTTGGTTGTTTGGGCTTATCAGGTCGCCGGCAAGAAGATAGCAGCAAAAGGTTACAAACAGCGGACAAAGACCGATCTGCAACTTCAGACAAAAACGCAAACCGATTGGGAGCAGCGCATCTCTGACGAGATTAACGCTGAAGACATTCCGCTTGGCGAGCTATACGACAGAATAGCATCGTACTACGATAAATATAATATGCCGCCGGAAAGCTATGTCCCTTGCGACATGTATGCTTATGAACGGGATATGCGAGAATGGCGTCAGAGATCCATCACGAAAGAGTGTGTCAACGAAATGGAACGACGGCACCACTACTGGTATCAGGTAGAAGGACTTACTTTCTTTAAGAACTACAAGAAGAGTGTCATAGATTGGGTGGATCTCCGTAAGAAGGGCGTCACCCCAGCAACCTACGCGCAATACAGCGATGTACCACCTATCCCGGCTGAGCAGGACACACAAACCAACATGGAGCGAATTAAGGCGGTTTCAGAATGTGACGCTCGGTTTGGCAATCTCATCAGATTGCTTACGATGAAGTCCCTATCAGAACAAGGGATCCACGCATGGGCGCACGGCAAAGAATCTGATTGGCAAGAAACAGAAAGACGCTTAGCGGAAATCCACCGCCGGGAGCAGGAATATCCCTGGCTATATCCTACCAGAAAAAAATAAAAAAAATCCAGAGAAAAGCCATGCAAAACGCTTGACTTTTTTCTCTGGATATGATAAAATACATTTAGACATATTTTTAATGGGATAATGCCGCCGTCGGCATTTCTTCATTGGATATATAACAAACATTTAGACATACATAATAGAGGTGCAATTATGAACGAGCCGCGCAAGGTAGAGTTAAGCGTCCGCGGGCTTACATCGGCAATTCTGCTACAAGCCATTTGGGATTACCGCTCTATTAAGAAAGGAACCATTAAAGAATCCGAGACGGTGAACGAAGAAGAACTCAAAAAATTCTTCGCTTCCGAATGGTTCCAAGAACTTTGCGATATGTGCAACGTGGATCCCCGCGTTGCTCTCAAAGCCGTTTACGGAGGGAAGCATGGAAAACGCTGAACAGAAAAGGCGCTATGCGGTTTTCATCGAATGGAATTATCTTGGAACCTGCGAAACACAATATGAGCGCTGCACTATTTCAATCGCCACTCCAAAGGATGACGAAAACGATGGAACAACATTTGTTGGAAGCCGTGGAGCTTGGGGAACACACTTCTTCATAGCGGAATCAATAGAGCAAGCAATCATAGGTTCCCGCTTTAATCCTTTTGCAATCGACTTCCAAGGCTTGAACGACGAAGAAACTAAGGCAAAGGACGAACTTCTATCACAATGTGTATGGGCGCAGAAAAGACGCTAATACAGGAGAACGACATGGCAGACAAAAAAGATTCCCTTGGGGATAGGATGAAGGGCTATGAGAATATCTCGCGCATTTACTTGACAAAGCGTATGCCAGTCATAATCCGCGTTGACGGAAAGGCATTTCACACCTTTACTCGCGGGTTCAGAAGACCCTTCGACAGCATTTTAATGAGCGTGATGCAGGATACGGCAAAGTTCCTGTGCAAGAACATCTCCGGATGTAAGATTGCTTACGTCCAATCCGACGAAATTAGCTTACTCCTAACTGACTACGAAACAAAAGAAACCCAGCCGTGGTTTGACAACAATTTACAGAAGTTGGTCAGCATCGCGGCTAGCATGGCAACACTGGAGTTCAACCGCCAGTTCTTCCGAACGGTGACAGAGCTTCAGGACGATATAACATTCCACCCTACCAGCACCGAAGCGGCGTGGGGCAAATTTGAGGACGGCAACTGGAACGCCTACTCTAAGGCAATCGACACCGGTGCGATGTTCGATGCCCGCGCATTTATTCTCCCAAAAGAAGAAGTTTGCAACTACTTCATATGGCGGCAGCAAGATGCTACTCGAAACTCTATCCTCATGGTTGCACAAAGCCACTTCTCTCATAAAGAGATGCAAGGCAAAACCTGCGACGCGCTTCAGGATATGCTCTTTAAGGAACGCGGCGTGAACTGGAACGATTACACACCAATCGAAAAGCACGGTGCCTGTATCGTGCGCGAAGCCTACATGAACGGGGATGCACAACGGCATCGCTGGGTCGTCGATAAAGAAACACCAATTTTTACACGCGACCGCAACTACATCGAATCTTTGGTATGAGGTAATTATGAAAGCTATAGGAGCATTTAGGGGAAATTACTTTTTCCTAAGTAACTTTTACAACTCCCCCATCGAATATCACGGACTTCACTTCTTAAATAATGAAGCCGCGTTTCAAGCGATGAAATGCCCGGCGCGAGCGGAAGAGTTTTGCAACCTTACCCCGTCGGAAGCAAAACGGCTTGGGCGAAAGGTTGATCTCCGCGATGACTGGGAATACATAAAAGAGCAAATCATGTATGAGGTCTGCGAAAGAAAATTTTCACAGAACCCTGACCTCCTACAAAAGCTACTCGCAACGGATGATGCTATGCTCATCGAGGGCAATAACTGGGGCGACACGACATGGGGAATGTGCAATGGCGTAGGCGAAAACAAGCTCGGCAACATCCTTATGAGGATTCGCTCTAACTATCAGAATGTCATTGCCGAGGCTACGAAAAATACGCTCACAATCAAAGAATAGTTTGATTGAAATTTTTTACCCTCGTATAACATACTTTTAGACATATTTTGGAGAACTTCAAATGACTGATAAAGAACAATTTTTATCTATCTGCCGAGAGAATATCCATCGCGACGGGATAGATGCACTTCTCTCCTGGCTTGAAAAGAGCGACTTCTTTGTTGCACCTGCAAGTACAAGATTCCACGGGAACTATGAGGGCGGGCTATGCGAACATTCCCTTAACGTCTACCGCGAAGCCAAGAAGCTTAACGACATTTATAGCCTTGGCTTTTCTGAGGAAACCCTTGCAATCTGCGGTCTGTTTCATGATGTTTGCAAAACCAATTTATACAAGAAAGGCAGCCGTAACGTCAAAGACGAAACGACAGGCGCTTGGGAGAAACGCGAGGTTTGGGAAATTGACGAGAAGATCCCCCTCGGACACGGCGAAAAGAGTTGCTTGATTCTCCAGTGGTATATCAAGCTCAATATCGATGAACTGCTTGCGATACGTTGGCACATGGGCGGATTCGATGCCGCCGTCAAGGGCGGCGATTTCAGCATAAGCCGCGCCCAGGATATGTCAAGGCTGGTCGCGCTTTTGAGCATAGCCGATATGGTCGCCTCACATCTGATTGAAGTAAAAGGAGATTAAATGTGAACCTGCGACAGCCAATACGAGGGAAACTCCTTATCCAAGATGCGGACGGCAATGTCATTTCTATGTTAATTCACACCCTGAACAACATGACAATTGCTACCGACGAATTTTGTAATACACTGCGCACGGTTACGATGGCGTTTGAGACTGGCGATATTACGCTCCAGCAAGCGGAAAGCGAGAGTGAGCAGGATATTCCTTCGGAGCTTTGGGAAGAGATGATCCTCAACGGAGTACAAGATGGACAATAATTTTGCAAACAGCACAACCATGCACGACTTGCTCTCAACCGTTCCAACGCTTGCGGAGTTCGTGCAGCTAACTGATCGAGTCTGCGTGCTTGAGGCAGAGGTCGAGGATTTACGCCACTCCCTATCCGCCGCCTGTAGCATCATCGCTAGGATTGAGCACAAGAAAGACGACTACACACCAGAATACATAGAACAAATCAATCAGAAAATCGAATGGTTACAACAACGATGCGAGGACTTTGACCGCATTTTTAATTGGAACACCATGGTTTTAGAAGGAGTGAATAAATAGGGAGGTTTATATGGATGAACTAAGTTTTCATGGATACTTTTGCCAAACGTTCAACGAAATCGCTAAAGAAATGGCAAAGTATTCTGCCGGCGCTTTCAGAGCCAAGGATTGCAGGGTAATTTTCAACCCGCCCGCCACAATTCTCTTCGTCGGCGGCAAGAAGTATGTGTCCAAAGCGCACAACGAGGAATTTGACGAAGAGAAAGGATTGTTGATGTGTTTGGCAAAAGCTAACGGTATTTCGCATTTGGATCTCAAGCGAATGCTCGCAAACGCAACGCGCCCCAAAAAGCAAACAGAGGAAGATAACAAGTAATGACCAACTCAAACGAAATGAACATTTATCAAAAGCTGCTTAAAATAGCAGACATGGCCGGCGTGCTTCAGAAAAACAAGTCTGGCTACAACTACAAGTATGTGTCTGAGGAAGAAATTCAGGCGAAGGTTACGGCGGGTATGCAAAAGTACGGCGTAATTCTTATCCCCTCCATCGTCCCGGATACGCTGACCGTTCTACCCCATACATATGACAAGCCCAAAACGCGGAAAGAAAAAGGTGAGACGGTAGAGTACACAGTTCCTGTAAACGAAGTCATTGTACAGGCAGAAGTTACTTACACATGGGTAAACACCGACAAACCCGATGAAAAGATAGAATGCCGCTGGGCATATATCGGTCAGATGGAAGACGCATCACAGGCATTCGGAGCTGGCGCTACATACGGCAACCGTTACTACCTCATGAAAGCACTGCAACTCGCGACGACAGAAGCGGATCCCGACAACTACCGTAGCAAACAGAAAGAAGCCGAGGGCTATGAGGAAACCAAGAAGCTCAAGGAAGAGGCGGAAGCTCTTGCTAAGGCGGTCAAGGGAGTTGTGGATGCCGGCAGCAAACTGATGAAAGATGGATACGACAAGGAAACCATTATGGCTGTCGTCGGAAAGCACAACAACAAGAACCAAAACCCGTCGAGTATCAAGTCGATTGAGGTTTGTGCGGCAATCATGAAGGACTTCGAGGCATTGGCGACGCAGAAACAGAAGCCAAGTAGCGAAAAACAATCTGGGAAAAAGGAGAGCAATAAATGATCTACAACAGCAATCAGATCTTCGGCAAGGTTTGGAAGGTCACACCTGCCGAAAACGGGAAATACATAGACCTTCAAATGACAACATCTGAAAAAGACGGGAATGAATGGAAAAATTCATCGTGGTTCCCTCGCGCCATCGGTCACGCGGCGAACTCGCTCAAAAACGTAAAAGCGGGCGATCGCATCGTCATCACGAAGTCAAAGTTCACCAACGAGCGCAGGGAGAACGCAGACGGGGAAAAGAGATCGTACTTCAGATTCATCATTCTCGAAGCGACAATTCAGAGCGACTCTGGCAATCCGCAACCTGAGTCAACGCCGGCTGCGCCTCAGCTCGCTCAGGCTGCTGAACCCGCAGACGATTGCCCGTGGTAAACACCCCACCAAAGGAACGGTACTCGTTTTCAAAACTATCGGCCTTTCACACTTGTAAGTACGGATACAAACTTACATACATCGACCACCTTAAGGGAATTGGAAACTGTTTCAGCTCATATGGGCTGGAAATCCATTCCCTTATGGAACGGTATGCCAAAGGACAGATCAACTTATGGGATTTAGTCAATACATACGAATGGGAGTTCGACACGGCAGTGCCAGAAGAGTTCCCTTCGACCAAGTTCTGTCCCAAGATGAAAGAACTTTATTACAACCAGGGGCTTGAATACCTGAAGAACTTCCCGGGTTATGCGGATAAAAAAATTCTTGAGGTTGAGGCCGTTTTTGAACACGACATTGATGACTGGGTTTTTAACGGAATCATAGATCTGGTATTTGAAGATGAAGAAGGAAGATTGATAATACAAGACTACAAATCGAAAAGTTCATTTAAGAGCAAAAAAGAACAGGCAGAATACGCAAGACAATTATACCTCTACTCCCTCTATATCAAGGACAAGTATGGTAGATACCCCGATGCGTTGCGCTTTATGATGTTCCGCAAAAATACAGTCATAGACATACCATTCAGCGAAACAGGCTTAAATGAGGCATTAGACTGGGCGAGGAATACCGTAAAAGAAATCCGTGAGTGTTGGGACTTTGCCCCAAGCTGCGAAGCATTTTACAGCCAAAACCTTTGCAACCATCGCGAATACTGCGACAACAAGCTTTAAGGGAGGAGGTGTACGCCTATTTTTGTTGACAAGGAACAAATATTAAAAGCGAAAAGTAAGCTCGGTGAGAGAAATGCTGAAATAATCGCGGAGCTGTTACATCTGGAGAAATATGATCCAGTCAATAAAAGAGCATTATGCTGCTGGCACCTTGAAGATTCTCCGAGTTTTATATATAACCCCAAGACATATTCTTTCCATTGCTTCGGATGCGGCAAAAACACAGACATCATCGATGCCTATATGCACACTGGGCTTACATATCTTGGGGCGCTGCAAAAGCTATTTGAGGAGGCAAAAATGCCCATCTCCTTTGGTGAGAGGGGCGTAAGAACAAAATATCAATATAAATATCCGCACGAGGAGCCGCTGAACGAGAAAGAGAATACATACAGATACCTCGCTCAGCGCGGCATCTCGAAAGCGACAATAGACGGTGCTGACGTTCGAGAAGATGCACATGGGAACATCGTGTTTAACTATTACGACACCAACGACGTTCTTTGTCTTGTGAAATACAGACCGTCGCACAAGATTGATAAAGCAAACGGCGACATTAAGGCATGGTGCCAGAAAAATGCGGACACCATGCCGCTACTTTTCAACATGAACCGCATCAACACGACAGAACCGCTTTTAATTTGCGAAGGAGAAATCGACTGCTTAGCGGCAATCGAGAGCGGCTTTGCAAATGCAGTTTCTGTTCCGCTTGGCGCGAATAACTATGGGTGGATCGAAGAAAATTTTGATTGGCTTGAACAGTTCGACAGCATAATCATCTGTTCGGACAACGACGAGGCAGGCACTAAAATGCAGAAAGAATGCGTGTTTCGGCTGGGTTCTTGGAGGACAAAGTTTATCGACATCCCCCCTTTCCACATCGATAAAGATTCTGGCAGAAAGATACCGATGAAAGACTTAAATCATGTCTTATACTACGAAGGCAAACAAGCGGTCATTGACCTAATACATAACGCAAAAGACTCCCCCGTTGACAGCGTATCTGACTTTTCAGACATTACAAATATCGACCTCGATGAAATCGACGGCGTAAAAACGGGTATCCCTGAGCTTGATAAGCGGTTGATGAAATTGTTTTACGGGACATTCACAATTGTTACTGGGGTCAACGGAAGCGGTAAAAGCTCATTCCTGTCACAGCTCATTTGCAACGCGATTGACGAGGAAAAGAATGCCTTCCTGTATTCGGGTGAACTGCCTAACTTTCAGAGTAAAAACTGGGTCAACTATATCCTTGCCGGTCAGCGCAATGTTAAAGAGTATAGTTTCAACGGCGCGACATATTGGAAGGTTACCCAAGAAGCCCAAAAGGCAATTAACGACTACTATCGCGGACGACTTTTCATTTATAAGGATGGATACGATCATAAAGTAGATTCCATCATGAAATCGATGGAAGACACGACGCGCAAGTATGGATGCAAACTACACATTATAGATAACCTCACATCCGTCAACCTCGAGGCGAACGAACAGAACAAATACCAAAAGCAAGAAGAGTTTGTAACGAGGCTGATTGATTTCGCCAAAAAGTACAATGTCGCAGTCCTGCTCGTTGTCCACCCGCATAAAATCGAACAAATGCGGCGCCTGAACAAGATGGACATTCAGGGCATATCCGCCATCATTGACTTAGCACATCGCATCTTGAGTTTGTACCGCGTAACGGACGAAGACCGCAGGGGCGTTCCGAAAAGGAATGGCAGCGGATGGTACAAGGAACCAATCCACTATGATGTATTGTGCGACATCCTTAAAGACCGATTGCTTGGTTTTGAGGGGAGCACGGCTGGGTTGTACTACGATAAACCGTCTCGGCGTTTCTTCGTTGATATGGAATCTCTCGACAAAGCATACGGCTGGGACAAGGATCCACATAGCGGAGATCTCCCCTATCCGCCGCCGCAGTTATGTGCGGACGAGGAAGATGAGGTCTACGGCGCTCAATTATAAGGAGAACAAAAAATGACGACCGCAACAAATGCGACTCTCCGCTGCCCTCATTGCGGTAGCGACAATATAGAACGAGCAGATGATTTTGTCTACACATCATTGCCGCCTCAATACGCTTATCGGTGCAAGGCATGTACAACAATATTCTATAGCCTTCTGTTGCAAACACAGCAATCCCAATGGACTTCATTGAGATATGGTTGGATTTGCCCGCGTTGCGGGAGTGTGCTTTCGCCGGACACAATCATGTGTCCAAATTGCAACACCATTGCGCGGAGCGTGTCGTGAGGTAATGAGAACATTTCAGAACTATCATCGCCATTCCATGTACACAAATGTCAGGATTTCCGATTCCGCGGTAACTTCTAAAGATTATGCGGAAAGAGCCAAGCAGCTCGGACATGGTATCCTCTCTTCTTGTGAACATGGGTGGCAAGGAAACTATTTTGAAACGGTGCGCGTCGCAAAGGAATATGGATTAAAACCGCTTATAGGCGCTGAGGCATACTGGGTAAAAGACAGGGCAGAAAAGGATAGAAGCAACTGCCACATTTTTATAGGAGCCAAGAATGAACGCGGAAGACAAGCACTCAACGATGCACTGTCTGAGGCAAATCTGACAGGCTTTTATGGGCAGCCACGATTGGATGTCTCGCTGATACTTTCTCTGCCAAAAGATGATGTGATTGTCACAACAGCCTGCGTGGCATATTGGCGTTACGAAGACATTGAGGCTATCACCCAAGAGTTTGCGAAACATTTTGGGAAGAATTTTTTCCTTGAGGTTCAATACCACAACACAGATGCGCAGCGCGAGCTGAATAAAAGAATCCTTCGCCTGCATGACGCGCTGAAAATCCCGCTGATCATGGGATGCGACAGCCATTACATACTGCCGAAACAAGGACAAATCCGTAGCGATTTTTTGGTCTCCAAAGGCTTAACGTACCCCGACGAGGAAGGTTGGTTCTTGGATTATCCAGATGGCGACACTGCTTATGCTCGGTTCGCCAACCAGTGCATCTTGAGTCACCAAGAAATTTGCGACGCTATGGATAACACGAATGTTTTCCTCGATGTTGAGGAATACGACAGTCCAATCTTCAACACGGACATTAAAATGCCGAGCCTATACCCGGAACTGTCGCAAGAAGAGAAGAATAAGAAATACAAAGAACTCGTTTGGAGCGGATGGAAAGAGTATAGGAAGAGCCTCCCCACCGAGATATGGCCACACTATGAGTCGGAAATCGTTAAAGAAATAAAAACGGTCGAAGACACTCACATGGCGGACTATTTCATCGACAACTATTACATCATCCGAAAGGGCAAAGAAAACGGCGGGTGGCTTACAAAAAGTGGACGTGGCTCTGCGGTATCGTTCATCACCAATATGCTTCTCGGCTTTACGGAGGTTGATCGAATTGCCGCAAAGGTTCATATGTATCCAGAGCGGTTCATGAGTACAACAAGAATTTTGCAGAGCGGAACGCTCCCCGATATTGACTTTAACTGTGCTCCTGTTGAGCCATTCGCCAGGGCGCAGAAAGAAGTCTTAGGCGAAGATCATGCCTACCCTATGGTCGCCTACGGCACAATGCAAAAATCTGCTGCATGGAAACTTTACGCAAAATCGCAAGGTATTTCATTTGAAATCGCCAATGCGGTTTCAGACCAAATCAAGAAGTATGAAACAGCCGTAAAGCACGCAAACGAAGATGACAAAGATGACATTAACGTCCTCGATTACATCGACCAAGAATATCATGACATCTATGAAAAAAGCAAAGAGTACTTAGGTCTGGTCACTTCATGGAGTATAGCGCCTTGCTCATACTTGCTATATCAAGGAAGCATACGCAAAGAGATTGGGTTAGTGAAGGTTAAAGACCATATTTGCTGCATCGTTGATGGACATGTCGCAGAAGCCAACCACTTCTTAAAAAATGACTTGCTTAAAGTTTCCGTGGTAGATCTCATTTATCGCACATATCACCGCATCGGCATGGAGCCTCCGACCGTTACAGAACTCCTGAAGATGTGTCCGCCTGATGATAAGGCGTGGAGCATTTATGAGAGAGGCTGCACGCTCGGTATCAACCAGTGCGAGCAGACGGGAACCGCGCAAAGGGTTGCCAAGTATAAACCCAAGAACATATCTGAACTTGGTGCATTTGTTGCTGCTATACGCCCCGGTTTTAAGTCGATGTACAAAACCTTTGAAGGGCGTAAGCCATTCGCCTATGGAGTTTCTGCGTTCGACAACCTAATTCAGACTGATGAAATGCCGAATAGCTTTTTGCTTTACCAAGAGCAAGAAATGGCTGCGCTCAATTATGCCGGCATCGACATGAGCGATTGCTATACAGCAATAAAAAACATCGCCAAAAAGCGCGTTGAAAAAGTCCTTGCCTATAAGGAGAAGTTTATCAATGGGTTTATGAGCGTCATGATAAATGACGAGCATAAAACCGAAGACGAAGCCAAGGAGCTTTCGCAAGAGTTGTGGCAGATTATTGAGGACTCATCGAGATATTCGTTTAACGCCTCCCACTCTTACTGTGTTGCGTTGGACAGCCTGTATGGCGCGTGGTTAAAAGCTCATCATCCATTAGAGTTCTATGAAGTACTTCTTACGCTTGCAGAACAAAAGGGCGACAAGGATAAAATGAATGCGCTCAAAGAAGAGGCTGAGAGTTATTTCGGTATTAAGTTCCCGCCTTTCCGCTTCGGACAAGATAATCGTTCCATTAAAGCTGACACGGACAACAACATGATCGTAAATTCGATTGCGGCAATCAAAGGGTTTAGTTCTGGCGTCGGAGCAACCCTATATAATTGCAGCAAGGAAAGGTTTACTTCCTTTATCGATGTACTCGCATGGCTTGATCAGAATGGAATTAAAGCGTCCAAGGTTTCACCGCTTATCACAATTGATTATTTCCAGCAGTTCGGAAATATCAACGAGCTTTTGAAGATCCTCGACGCATGGGAGCTATTCAAGCAAGGCGACGCGAAGTCAATTCGCAAAGATAAAGTTGAGTCTCCCCTCTTGCGCGAAATTTTATCGCATAACTGCGTTTCGACAAATAAAGATGGCAGCGAGTCCAGCTCGTTTAAGTTGGACAATGCGGCTATAACTTGTCTTAAAGAGTACGAAAAGACTCTTCTTGCGCAGCACAATGTTAAGGCTCCGTCATTGCGCGAGCAGCTTCAATATTGCATGGACGTTCTCGGATATGTCGATGTCGCAACAAACCGTGAGGAAGATCGTAGGCGCTTGCTCATTACAGATGTCACGGCCTTGAATGATGCCAACGGGCGCGTATGGGCATACCGACTTGGAACCCGTAGCCTTGGAAGCGGCAAAACGGCGCGGCTGACGCTCCGCGCAAGCACATTTGACAAAAACAGCATTAAGGCTGGCGACATCATTTATGCCGCCGACCTGTTCAAAAATCAATCCGGGTACTGGTACTTGGTTGATTATAAAAAGGAACATTGACACGGGAAACAGGAGGCAATAATATCAAAAGATCATTTGAAACAATAATTTCACGCGACGGCTATCTCGACATGATATGCCCACAGTGCAAATCGCACGATGTAACAATTATACATAACAGCAACCTGTCGGCACGAATTGCCAAAATCGTATGCAACAACTGCGGCTATGCGCTGTTCCCTGAGGGTGTGACTCCCCCATTGCGCGGGCAACTGAGTATGAATGAATTGCTTACTACAGGCACAGCGGAGGCTTGAAATGAAGTTTGAAGATACGCAAGTATTCAACTTTGACGGCGCATTGTTTGGAATGCGCAACCCAAAGAACAGCTGGGCAAAATCCGACAGCAGGTATGTGACAGACCCCGACACAGGAGAAGAACATTATCTCATCGGGACAAACGATATGACTCTCGCAAAAGCGCTTATTCGCGGCGGGAGCGAGCATCGTAAGTTTCTGCGGCAAATATTCGTGTCTGTCAATATAACGGCTCCGCTCTACTGGTGGAA
>CANQFA010000014.1 GCA_947597925.1 uncultured Clostridia bacterium
CAAGCGGACAGCCGTACTTTGTCTGCAAACACGGTAAGCGGACAGCTGTACTTTGTCTGCAAACACGGCAAGCGGACAGCCGTACTTTGTCTGCAAACACGGTAAGCGGACAGCTGTACTTTGTCTGCAAACACGGCAAGCGGACGAGCCGTAATCGTCTGCGAAAATATGAAAAAGGAGGTTTTATGGAAGGAAAAACACAACTCAAAAAATTCACGTTCTACGACTTGTACGCGGAACTTATGGACACGCTCACGGACGAAGAACGCGGCAAACTGCTTCGCGCCATGTGCGCCTATGCGTTTGAGAACGCTGCATTTCGATGGGATGTGCTTGTTACGGCGGCAGGGACCGCCGTAACCCGTCGCGCTTGCCAGCGCTCCTGTCACGGCACAGTTCACAGCCCACAGGGCTGTTGAACAGAATTGTGCCGCTCCACCCTCTGCGTGGACAAAGAAGCGCAGGAAAACGGGAGAACACCGAAAGGCTTGAACAGGCAGATGAAACACTTTATGTTCCACCGAAACTTCTATGAGGCATTGCCGCTCATGGACGACAAGCAGGCGGGACAGTATATCAAGGCAATTTATAACTACACATTTAATGAACAAGAACCGAATAAATTGGCTTCGCCCATAGATACTTATTTCAGGCTTGCAAAACGAAAAATACAGATTTTCAAAGTGCGTAGCAAGAGCGGCATGAAAGGTGGTACAGCAGAGCGAATAAAGGTTACGGACGAAGAAATAGAAAAGGAAACAAGTCATAAAAGCGTCATATCTTTTGAAGAATTTATGCACGCATATCCGCACATAAAAAATGATTTATATGAATCAAATAAGTACCTTATAAACGGCATAAATTGGGGCTATTTAAGCTATGATATGGAAACCAATACGGAGTTAAAGAAATGTACAAGTTTGTTTCAATTATTGACTCAGTACAAAAGAAAAAATAGGAAAAGGAAGTAAAGCAAACAATCAAGCAAGATGGAAGGAAAAGGAAAGCCCACAGAGGAAAAACGGAAGCAGGCTAAGATTTTGCAGTCGACGGACGGCAAAATCACAAAGACGGCGAGGCAATTGCGAAGTGGGATACCCACCTTCGCGCGGCTTTGCCGCAAAAGAAAAATTATATTGATAAGGAGGAAAAAATATAGGACAACCTGTAATATTCGATATTGCCTACACGCCGTATCGGTTGAAAAGTAACGCCAATTCGTTGGAGCGAGAAGCCCACGCGAAGGAACGCGCGTTCTATGATACCCCATTCTTTCAAGCCGCGGTAGTAGAACAGTTTCAACTCCTCCTCGATAATGAACGGCACGATATTGCATTTCAGGCACTCTTTAAAGAGGAGAAGTCGTCCGATCCTGCCGTTGCCGTCCTGAAAGGGATGGATACACTCAAAACGGTAATGAAAGTCCAACAGGTCGTCGAAGGACTTGTCTTTGTTCGAGTTGTAAGTAAAGAGTAATTCTTTCATCTTATCCCCGACTTCCTCGGGACTCGCCGTGAACATATCCCCGACGGTGTTGGGGAGCTTTTTGTAATCACCGACCATAAACCATGATTGCCGTGCGTCGGTCGTGCCGTTTTTCAGCGTGCGGTGGAGTTCCTTGATAAAAGCCTCCGTGATCGGCTTTTTCGCGCTCTCGATAATGAGATCGATGCACTTGAAATGATTTGCCGTTTCAACGATGTCGTCCACCTTGACGGAGCCGCCGTCGGTCCCGATCGTGTTCGTCTCGAAAATGTACCGTGTTTGATTGTGAGTGAGGCGGCTGCCCTCGATATGATTGGAATTGTAAGTCAATTCAATCTGGACTTTATGATAGATGCCGCCCGAAAGTTTCGCGTTTTTCTCGGCGGTCAACACTTCCAAAAGCGTGGTGGGGGCGGTCGATTTTTTATTGATCCGATCGGGCTTCTCGGCGTCCTCGGGGATATTCCACGTCTTTCCCGTGAGAAAAGCACCGTCGATTTTCCCGAGCGCACAATAATTCCGAACGCTTCGCTCGGATAAATTCCACTTCTTCGCCGTCTCGGTCACGGACAGATACTTCATTCTGAATCACCTCACGAGAAGTATAGCACGATATCGGCAAAAAAGCAAGAGCTGTCGCCTATGATTTTTATGTTTTTTGCCGTTATCGGCAATCGATATTTCAAATTTCCCACCCGCAGCGCAAGTTTCGGGAAATTCCGAAAAAAGTTTTTCAAGACCTGACAAGGGAGTTAAAACAGGGATACTTGACAATTGCACCAAGGTTTGGTATCATAGAAAGAGAAAAAACCCTCCCGAGAGGGAGGGACATCGCCGATGCGATAAGACGGTTACAATAAATTGTTATTTGAACTCTGTCTTGTTGTTCTGTGATCTTACTTTATCACATCGAAAAGCAAAAGTCAAGTACTTTGGAGGAAATCATGGAAAAATTTTATCTCGGGCTGGATATCGGAACGGATTCCGCTGGCGCCGCCTGCACGGACGAGAACTACGAGCTTCTCCGCGCCAAGCGCAAGGACCTCTGGGCGGTGCGCCTCTTCGACCCCGCAAACGATGCGACGGAGCGCAGGACCTTCCGCACGGCCCGCCGCAGGTTCAAGCGGCGCAAGGAACGGATCGCCCTCCTGCAATCCGTCTTCGCACCCTATATGGAAGATGCCGCCTTCTTCATGCGGCTCAAATACAGCGCGCTCTATGAGGAGGACAAGCCCGACGGCCTGCCCCGTCTCACGCTGTTTGCCGACCCCGACTATACCGACAGGGAGTTCTATGCGAACTATCCCACCATCTTCCATCTGCGGGAGGCGCTGATACGGGATGGGGCGAAGGATCTCCGCCTCTATTATCTCGCTCTGCATCACATCATCAAGTACCGCGGGCATTTCCTCTTCGAGGGGGAGACGGTGGGCGGCGCGGACAATCTCTCTTCGCTCTTCGAAGAATTCAACTCCATTGCAGCCGATCTCTTCGAAGAGCCGCCGCAGCTCTCTGCATCCTGTGCGGAAAAATTTCTGGAGATCGCCACGAGTTCGCTCCGCATCAACGACAAGAAGCGCGCCCTCGCCGCTCTCTTCGGCGACGACCCGATCATCAAGGGCATCATCACGCTTCTGGCGGGCGGAAAGGTGGACCCCGCCGTCATTTTGGGCGACTGCGGCGGCGAGAAGAGCTTTTCTCTCGACATCGCGGATGAAGATTTCGAGGCCAAGGCGGAGACGCTCGGCGACGGCTTTGCGCTCTACGACTGCCTGCGCAAGATCTTCGGCTTTGTGCGCTTTCAAAAGGTCCTCGGCGGATACGGGACCATCTCGGAGGCGATGGTCGCCGTCTACGAAAAGCACAGGCGCGACCTCAAGGACCTCAAAAAATTACTCTCGAATTATTACCCGCACGACGTGTACGTCAAGGTCCTGAAGAGCACGAAGGAGGGCGCGAACTATGTCAATTACATCGGCTATACCAAGCCGAACCGCACCAAGATAAACGTCAAGAAGTGCCTCAAATACGAAGATTTCGCCAAGTATATGAAGAAGGCGCTCGCGGACGCGCCCGCGGAGGCGGCGGGAAAAGCGCTGTGGGAGCGCATCATGGGGGAGCTCGAGGAGGGCACTTTCCTTCCCAAAATTTTGAATGCGGACAACGGCGTCTTTCCCCACCAGATCAATCTCGATGAGCTCGACAAAATTTTGAAAAATCTCGTACGCGATTTCCCCGTCTTCGGGACGGCGGACGAGGGCGGCATCACGCCCGCGGAGAAGATCCGCTCCGTCTTCCTCTTCCGCATTCCCTATTTTGTGGGCCCGCTCAATGCGCACGGCGAAAATGCCTGGATGGTGCGCCGCGCCGAGGGCAAGATCTACCCGTGGAATTTCGAGACCATGGTGGACCTCGAGAAGAGCAACGAGGGGTTCATCCGCCGCATGACGGGCAAGTGCAGCTATCTTCCCGAGGAAGACGTCCTGCCCAAGTGCTCCATGTACTATCAGGCATTCGACGTCCTCAATCAGCTCAACAAACTGTGCATCGGCGGCGAACCCATCTCGGTAGCCCTCAAACAGGAGCTCTTTTCCGAACTGTTTTTGAAGGATGCGCGCGTCACCGACAGGAAGATCATAGCCTATCTCACGGCGCACGGCTACTGCACCAGAGAAGATCCGCCCGCCCTCACGGGGAAGGACGGCGACTTCAAGGCGGGCATGCGTTCCTATGTCAAGCTCAAGGAAAAGCTCGGCGCATTCACGGATGAACACCCCGAGATCTGCGAGGACATCATCTTATGGCATACGCTCTGCACGGACAAGGGCATGGTGGAGCGCTATCTCCTGAAGAGGTACGGGACCTATCCCGAGATCGCCGCCAACATCAAGTGGATCAAGGGGCTCACGCTCTTCAAAGATTTCGGCAGGCTCTCACAGAAGTTCCTCTGCGGGCTCTACGGCGGAGAGGATCCCGTGACGGGGACGAAATATACCGTCCTCGGGGAGCTCTTCCGTACCAACGCCAATCTCAATGAGCTCCTCTTCGGCGAGCGGTATACCTTCCGCGATGCGATCCGCGAGGCAAACGGCACGAGGAGCATCGCCGTGGGATATGAGGACGTGGAGGCGCTCTATGTCGCTCCGCAGGTGCGCCGCGGCATCTGGCAGGCGCTCGTGATGACGGAGGAATATGTCGGCGCCGTGGGCCGCGCTCCCGACAAGATCTTCATAGAGGTCACGCGGCAGGACGCGTCTCCCGACAAGAAAAAGCGCACACAGTCGCGCAAAGCTCAGCTTACGGCCCTCCTCGAGGACATCGACGGCATCGGGGAGCTCAAGGAGGAACTCAAGGAAAAGACGGACCGCGAACTTCGTCAGGAGAGGCTGTATCTCTACTTCCGTCAGCTTGGGAAGTGCATGTATACGGGCAAGAGGATCGACCTCTTACAGCTCGATACCGACCTCTACGACGTCGACCACATCATTCCGCAGTCCCTCGTGAAGGACGACAGCCTCGACAACAAGGTCCTCGTCCTGCGCACCAAGAACAAGGAGAAGACGGATACCTATCCGCTCCCGTCGGGATTTACCGATCAGCAGGCCTTCTGGCGGGTCCTGCGCGCGAAGAAACTCATCAGCGAGGAGAAGTGGGCGCGGCTCACGCGCACTGCGCCACTCACCGATGCGGACTTCGAGGGATTCGTCAACCGCCAGCTCGTGTATACCAATCAGATGGCAAAGGCGGTCGCCGAGCTCCTGCAGCGCAGGTTCTCCGCAGAGGGCACGAAGGTCGTCTACAGCAAGGCGGCCAATGTCTCCGCGTTCAGGGATAAATATCACTTCCCCAAGTGCCGAGAGACAAATGACCTACACCATGCCCGCGATGCCTATCTCAATATTGCCGTCGGAAACGTGTATGACACGCGCTTCAGCTCGCTGTATGCCTACTTCCGCCGCAGGCAGTCGGACGGCACGCAGCGTCAGATCAAGCTCGACACGCTCTTCAGCTACGACGTGGCGGGCGCGTGGGACGCGAAGACCTCCCTCGCCGTCGTGCGAAGGACCATGCAGAAGACGAGCATGTCCGTCACGCGGTACTCCTTCGTCAACGGCGGAGAATTTTATAATCAGACTGTCTTCTCCAAGGGAGATGAGGGCATCGGCGCGCCGCGGAAGGGGAAGGGCCCGCTCTCCGATCCCGCAAAGTACGGCGGCTACAAGAAGCTCAATACGGCATATTTCGCCGTCGTGCTGTCCAAGGACGCGAGGGGGAACCCGCAGAAGACCATCGAGGCGATCCCCATCCTCGTCGACTATCGGGCGAAGGGGGACAGGGAAACCGTGCTCGCCTATCTCCGCACCCGCGGACTCACGGACCCCGAGCTGATCATCCCCCGCCTGCGCGTCAAGTCCCTCGTCAAAGTGAAGGGCACGCCCGCCTATCTTGCGGGCATCACGGGGAGCCGCATTGTCCTGCATAACGCCGTGCAGTGGTTCACCGATGAGAAGACGGACGCCTATGTCAAGGCGCTCGCCAAGCTCCTCGAGCGCGACCGCGCGGGACAACTCACGGACAAGGAGAGGGCGGGCGACATCTTCCCCATGCATGTCAACCGCTTCGGCGAGGTCAGGCTTGCGATCGACCGCCCGCAGAACGAGGCACTCTTCCGCCTCATGCTCTCTCAGATCGAAAAGCCCATCTATGGCGGGATCTCGGGCGCAGTCTCCTTCTGCGGGACACTTCATGACCGCGAAGAGGAGTTTTATGCCCTCTCCGTATTTGAGCAGGTGAAAGTCCTCCTCCAGATCGCAAGATTTTTTAAGTGCAATGCGGAGAGCGCCGACCTGACCATCCTCCACGAGGGCGCTCGCTGCGGGATCCTTGCGATAAACCAAAACATCACGAATATCGACTTCTGCGTCGTCCATACCTCCGCCTGCGGACTGGATGTGCGCGAACGGAAGGTGTGAGTTGGGATTCCGCACAGTCATCGTCAAATCGCGCTGTAAGCTCGAATCCCGCCTGAATAGTCTCATCATCCGCGGCGAACAGGAGAAGCACATCTTCCTCGGCGAGATCGAGACGCTCATTGTGCAGAGTACGGCGGTATCCCTCACCGCCGCCCTCCTCTGTGAACTGACAAAGAGAAATATCAAGGTCATCTTCTGCGACGAGAAGTGCGAGCCCTCCTCGGAGCTTCTCCCTTACTACGGGGAGGGGAGTACTTCCAAGCGCTATAAGATGCAGGCGGCGTGGACATCCGTCGCAAAGGCCGCCGTCTGGCAGAGCATCATCCGCCGCAAGATCCTCGCCCAGCGCGACGTCCTCGCGGCGCAGGGGTTTGCGGCGCAGGCGGAGATGCTCACGGGCTATGTCGGAGAAGTGCAGCCGGACGACGTCACCAACCGCGAGGGGCACGCCGCAAAGGTATACTTCAACTGCATTCTCGGAGAGGGGAATTCCCGCCAGAGCGGCGGTTTTCTGAATGCATGTCTCAATTACGGGTATGCCGTCGTCCTCTCCGCATGCAATCGTGAGATCGTGGCGGCGGGGTACTGCACGCAGCTCGGCATCCACCATATCAACGAATTCAATGAGTTCAATTTCGGATGCGATCTCATGGAACCGCTCCGTCCCGTCGTCGACAGCCATGCGCTCTCTCTCGAAACGGGGGACCCCGAATTCAAGCGCAAGATGGCGGATATCCTGAATACAGAGCTCTGTTCCCGCGGAAAGCGCACGACACTGGATGTGGCCATCCGTACCTATGTGCGTAGCGCCATCGCGGCGCTGAACGAAGGCGACAGCGGCCGCATCCTCTTTCCCGGGGACGAATACACGGAAGAGGACTATGAATTATAAATTTATGAGACTTTTGGTATTTTTCGATCTCCCCATGCTCACCGACAAGGATCGGCGGGAATATGCGCGGTTTCACAAGTATCTGATACGCAATGGGTTTATCATGATGCAGAAGTCGGTCTATTCCAAGCTCGTCATCAATAATGTGACGAGCCTCGGCGTCAAGCAGCGTCTCCGCAACAATCTTCCCCGCGAGGGGATCGTGGAACTTCTCGAGATCACGGAAAATCAGTTTGCGCGCATCGAATATCTCGTCGGCGAAGAGCAGCAGATCACCATCGATTCAACCGATCGGCTCATAGAGGTGTGATATGCAGGAGATCGCGACCGTCTATCATCCTTCGCTCGAGACGCCCATCGTTCTTTCGCCCGAATGGGTGCAGCTGCTCATCGTGGAAGATCCGCATGAGTTCTATCGGCTCGTCTCCATGCTCGACACGCAGCTTGGCGGCGGGGCAGGTGACTTTTCTTTCCTGCGAGAGGGCGCTCCGATCTCCCCCGACGACGAGGGGTGGATGATCTGTGACCCCTTTCACTTCGACTTAAACGACAAAAAGGTGATAAATCTCCTCATCAAGCGGTTGGCATCGGCGTGCCGCGTGGGCGAGACGCAATACATGCTTTCGGAGATCAATGGGAAGATCGAGCAGTTTCTCTACGAGCTCTTTGCCGCAATGCCATTTTCCTTGACGCACGAGGACCTCTCCGCGGAAGAGCTCTTAAAGGCGGGCGATGTGCGCTTTCAGAAGACATATGACACCCTCACAGAGAAGATCGTGTGCTTTATCAATGCGATGGTCGCGCTGAAGGACTGCAAATTTTTTGTCTTTGTGGGGCTGAAGGGGGTCCTGCGTGATGAGGACCTCGGAGCCCTGTATCATCATTGCGCCATGGAAAAGGTAGGGCTGCTCCTCGTGGAGAGCTCTGAGTCCCGCCCGCTGCTTCCGCAAGAAAAGGCCATCATCATTACCGAAGATCTGTGCGAAATACTTGAAAATTACGAGGAAAAGTAGTATAATATACCTGCTTATAGAGCGGCCGTACCGTCAATACGCGCTTTCACACCCCGATTTGAGGTTTGAGAGCCTTGTTGTTCTGTAAGTAGGTAAAACTATCGAACGTGCGCTCGTTATTGATCGCGTGTTTGAGAGCCTTGTTGTTCTGTAAGTAGGTAAAACGGAACGATGCGGGGTTCTCTGCGAATGTCGGTTTGAGAGCCTTGTTGTTCTGTAAGTAGGTAAAACTACAAGGTTATAAGCGACGTCGCGGGGTTCGTTTGAGAGCCTTGTTGTTCTGTAAGTAGGTAAAACTCGGCTTGCCCTCGTCATCCTCGATCTCAAGTTTGAGAGCCTTGTTGTTCTGTAAGTAGGTAAAACTCGTCGCCTTGAAGGCGTATGCTCCGCGTCGTTTGAGAGCCTTGTTGTTCTGTAAGTAGGTAAAACACCAGCTCGGAATACCCGACGACGACAAGAGTTTGAGAGCCTTGTTGTTCTGTAAGTAGGTAAAACATAGGGACGGGCTTGGAGCGCTCGCCGAGGGTTTGAGAGCCTTGTTGTTCTGTAAGTAGGTAAAACGACGCGATCATTCACAACAGCACGCTCATCGTTTGAGAGCCTTGTTGTTCTGTAAGTAGGTAAAACCTCTATTCTTCCCTCTACTAATCTAACCTGGTTTGAGAGCCTTGTTGTTCTGTAAGTAGGTAAAACACCGTCTTGACATGAATGGGTCGCTCGTGAGTTTGAGAGCGATACTGCAAAGAGCAGGGATTGAGTCTTGTCCAATATGAAAAGCAATGCTTCCGGGCGGATCGCGGGTACGGGGAATATCCGGAGCCGGAGCGCAACAATCCAGACAGGGAAATTGAGAGCGCCAAAGATTTAGACCCCGATATTGACCGAGGGGAAGGAGAACGATAATGTCCGAAAGACGTCACCCGGCAATACTTTGTATTCCCGTGTGACGTTGTTGACTTCAGGGTCTGTGTGTAGTAGAATTAGGAGAGCAATAAATCGGCATTTACTGTTTTTGGGAGGAGATAAAATGCGTCGTTCAGATAGAGAAGTCAAAGAGTTAAAAGATATTTTAGCTATCATGAAAAAATGTGATGTATGTCGTATTGCTTTGAACAATAATGATTACCCGTATATATTGCCACTCAATTTTGGATTAAATGTTGATGGAGATAAAATTGAGTTGTATTTTCATGGGGCTAAGGAAGGTACAAAGTATGCTTTGATTGAAAAGGATAATAGGGCAAGTTTTGAAATGGACTGTGGGCATAAATTAGTTACAGATATTGAACGTGGAAGTTGTACAATGGAGTATGAAAGTGTTGTTGGGCAAGGACACATCGAAATGCTTTCGGATGATGAAAAATATAATGCTTTATGCATTATGATGAAGCATTATCATCAAGATGATTTTCCGTTCAACATATCAGTAATGCCTGATACAAAAGTTTTCAAACTGGTAGTAGAGAAGGTAACAGGTAAAAGAAGAATGAAGAAAAATGACAAACAATAAACTTCCCATTTGTTTGGCTGATAACAGCTAAGCATCGGTTCTGAAATGCCTTTTTAAGTGGGTACGGCGTTCGGTCGCTTTGCGCCATTTGAGAGCCCTGTTGTTCTGTAAAGCGGCGCAATCCGCAGTTGATTACAATCTGTAAACAACTGAAACTTGCGGCGCGGGACGGGAAATCTTATCTTACCGACGTGGTCGACGCAGGCGGCGTCCATACCGTCGTCGCGCTCCTTCCGACGAAGGATCGGGAGAATTTTGTGCGTTGGCTTTCGGACATGGGTAGCTCTGTCGATGCGAAGAGCAAACAAAAGGCCTATGAGCTCTTCGAGAGCGGCATGATTTCCGAGATAGAGGTGGCACCGTTATCTCGATGCCATGCGAAAGAGCCCCGTCGACACATCGGACATCTTCAGCCTCATCATGGGTGCGCTGACCGACCAAATCAACGACCGTGAGCTCTTCATGAAGGGCATCGACTACTCCTACTACTACGAAGAGGCGTAGGGGGATCAAGCCGTGCGGACAGAACAAGGTGAGGGTCATTTTGTTCTGTAAGTAGGGGAAACGGCCTTGACATCGTGAACATGGACGAAGAGGTTTGAGAGCCCTGTTGTTCTGTAAGTGGAGAGTCAATATCATACCCGAGAGGCTTATTGGGCTGAAAGATAAGGAAAATTCAATCGAAGACGCGGGATCGGAGAGGTCCCGCGTCTTTATTTATTGAAAAACCTTGCGCAAATCAGTTGACAAAGTGTGCGGAAAGAGGTATACTTGGAATTAGTTGACCAATCAACTAAAAGGGGGAGTGCCATGGAAAATGTGTTTGTGGATTTCACGCTGTCGATTTTGCGGCTCAATAAGCTCGTCCAGAGGATCAAGACATTCGAGACGGAGAAATTCGGCTTAAAGCCCATCCATGTGATGTGCGGGTACTATCTCAACAGGAATCCGCAGGGGCTCACGGCGAAGGAGCTCACGGAGCTCACGCTCGAGGACAAGGCGGCGATCTCGCGCGCGCTGAAGATGATGGTCGAAAAGGGATATGTCACCTGCGATGCCAATCGGCGCAATGCCACCATTCGACTGACGGAGGAGGGGAGGCAGTTTACGGAGTTTATCTGTGCGCGTGCGGAGGCGGCCGTCGCCGCGGGCAGCATGGATTTTACGGAAGAGGAGCGGAACTTTTTCTACAGATCGCTTGGCGTCATCAATGAAAATCTGAGAGCGTATTATAAGCAATTGATAAAGAGCGGCAAGTAAAGACGCCGCGTAAAATATCATTTCATAAGGAGAAAGGTTTTATGGCAAAGGCAAAGAAGATCTTGCTGCGCACCCTCTGCATCGCGCTTGCAGTCATTCTGGCACTGATCGTCGTGCTCGTCTCGGTGTTCTTCGGGATCTGGCACAACGAGTTTTCCACCGTGACGAGCTTCACCATGCTCCGCGACCGCAACGACGCGCATGAGGACGGCGCAGTCTACAGCATGCGGGTGAGCGGCGGATTCTATTTCGATGACTTCCTCAAGGAGGGCGGCGCGAAGAAGGACTCCGAACTCATCGCATTCATCTCCCAAAAGATCACCCGCGGCCTCATCGATATGGGCATCAAGGAGACGGACATCGGCTGTGCCTCCTTCACGGCGGTCACAGAGAGCGGAGACAGACTCTTCGCCCGCAACTATGACTTTGCCAAGACCAATGTCTGTCTTACCCTCACCAACCCCGGCGGCGGCAGGCATGCCTCCTTCTCGACGGTCGATCTCAATTATGTCGGCATGAGTACGGAGAAAAACGTGGAGGGGCTGATGAATAAGATCACCTGCCTCGCCGCTCCGTTTGCGCCCCTCGACGGCATCAACGACGCGGGTGTGAGCTGCGGCATCTACATGTCGTATCAGGGCGAGCCCGAAAGCGGCAATGCCGTGGCGACCGATCAGAACGACCCCGACAAGGCCGACATCACCTCCACCACTCTGCTCCGCATGATCCTCGACTATGCGGACAGCGTAGACGAGGCGGTCGAGCTGGCCAAGCAATATAACCTCCACGACTCGGCAAATACCTCCTTCCACTACATGGTCGCGGATGCGACGGGCAGGAGCGCCATCCTCGAATGGGTCAGCGGCACGGACGCGACGGACAACGACGGCACTGCCCGTGAGCTCGTCGTCACCTATAATACGGGCGACGAGGAGATCGGCGAAGAGGAGGGCAGTAGCGACTTCCAATGGATCACCAATTTCATCATTCTGCCCGGATATTATGAGAAAGACGAGGACAAGGGCGGACTCGACAGATATCGGGAGATCTGCACCGACCTCTCCGCGACGGACGGCATTGTCAAGGACGAATGGGCGGCGATGGACATCCTCAAAACCGTCGGCAGGCGGAGCTGGGGAGAGGGGAACGGCTGCACCGTACACAGCGTCATCTACAACTTGACGAAAAAGACGGCGCTCTGGGTCTCCAATGAGAACTTCGACGACCCCACGGCCGTCTACGAATACTCTTTCGCTACGGGGAAACTCAGAAGCGTCACGAGATAATAACGCGCAAGATATCAGAGGAATCGGAACATGAAGAACTTCTTCAAGCGGATCTATTGCCGCATCTTTCAGGGGGCGCTGAAGCTGGCCCTTCCGCTGCTCCCCTACAGGGATCCCAAGATCATCGAAAAGGTCACCGAGGTGCCTGCCGTCCTGAAGGCCAATCAAAAGACGCATGCCCTGCTCGTGACCGATGAGACCATTTACGCGCTCGGACTCACCGAGCCCCTCCAAGCCGCCCTGAAGGAGGCGGGCATCTCTTGCACCGTCTATCACGGCACGGTCGCCAATCCCACGACGGACAATGCAGCCGAGGCCCTCAAGCTCTACAGGGAGGAGGGGTGTGACTGTCTGGTAGGCTTCGGCGGCGGCTCTCCGATGGACTGTGCGAAATGCGTCGGCGCACTGGTTGCCCGTCACGGGAAGCCGCTCGGCAAGATGAGCGGGATCCTGAAAGTGCGCAGGAAGATCCCTCTCCTCGTCGCCGTTCCCACGACGGCGGGCACGGGGAGCGAAACGACGCTCGCCGCGGTCGTGGTCGACGCCGCCACCCACCACAAGTATGCCATCAACGACTTCCCGCTCATTCCCTCCTATGCCGTACTCGACGAGAGCCTGACCGCGTCGCTTCCCAAGCACGTCATCTCCACGACAGGCATGGATGCACTCACCCATGCAATCGAGGCGTATATCGGGAAGGGCGGCAACGCCTCGACGCGCAGGGACGCATCCGAGGCCATTCGGCTCGTCTTCGAAAATCTCGAGAGGGCTTACGAGGGCGACAGGGCGGCGGCGAAGTCTATGCTCCTCGCTTCGCACAAGGCAGGCAGGGCCTTCAGCAAGGCATATGTCGGCTATGTCCACGCGCTTGCACACCCGCTCGGCGGGAAATACAATATCGCCCATGGGCTTGCCAATGCGGTCATCCTGCCCGTTGTCCTGAGAGAATACGGCAAGGCCGTCCATAAGAAGCTATGGAAGATCGCCCTCTTCTGCGGACTTGCGGACAAGGATGCATCCTATGCGCAGGGTGCGGAGGCCGTGATAGGGAAGATAGAGGCCATGAACGCCGCATTCGGCATCGGCAGGACCTTTCCCGAGATCCGCCGCGGCGACATCGAGGAGCTTGCCGCTTACGCCGAGAAGGAGGCCAACCCGCTCTATCCCGTCCCCGTCCTGTGGGACAAAGAGAAGCTGAAGGAGATGTACGAGAAGCTGCGCGGCGAGAATGTCGACGAGACGGACATCCCCACGATCGTGGCGCGGCAGAGGAAGTACTTTGAGAGCGGTGCGACGCTGAGCATCAGACAGCGCAAGAAGAGACTGAAGGCGCTGTATGCCGCGATCAAGGCAAATCTGCCCGCACTGCACGAGGGGCTCAGGGCCGATTTGGGCAAGAGCAAGACCGAGAGCTACATGTGTGAGACGGGGCTTGCCATGAGCGAGCTCTCCTATATGATAAAGCATCTCAAAAAGTTCGCAAGGCCGAAGCGGGTCCGCACTCCGCTCGCACAGGCCATCTCGAAGAGCTACCGCTTGCCCTCGCCCTACGGTACGGTGCTCATCATGAACCCGTGGAACTATCCCTTCCTGCTCTCCATAGATCCTCTCATCGACGCCATCGCGGCGGGCAATACCGCGGTGGTGAAACTGAGCGCCTATTCCCCGAACACCAACAGGGCCATCAAGGAGGTCATCGACAGCGTGTTCCCGCCCGAATACGTCACGGTGCTCTTCGGCGGCGCGCAGATAAATAAGGAGCTCATGGAGATCAAGTTTGACTATGTCTTCTTCACGGGGAGCAAACGCGTGGGGCAGCTCGTCTATGAAAACGCGGCCAAGCGGCTCACGCCCGTAACTTTGGAACTCGGCGGGAAGAGCCCCTGTATCGTGGACGAAACGGCAAATATCAAGCTCGCGGCAAGGCGCATCGTGTGGGGGAAATTTCTCAACCTCGGGCAGACCTGCGTCGCGCCAGACTATATCTATTGCTCGGAAAAGATCCACGACCGCCTCCTTGCGGAATTGAAGAGAGAAGTTGTGGCGCAGTTCGGCGAGGACCCCCTCAAAAATCCGACGTATGGCAAGATGATAAACGAGAAGCACTTTACTCGCGTCTCGGCACTCATCGACGAGAAGAAGGTCGTGCACGGCGGGAGGACGGATGCGGAGCGCCTGAAGATAGAGCCCACCATATTGGACGGCGTGTCGCATGCCGATGCCGTCATGCAGGAGGAGATCTTCGGACCCGTCCTGCCGATTTTGACCTACAAGGACGAGAGCGAGGTCGTGAAGTATATCAAGGAGAACGACGCCCCGCTCGCGCTCTATGTATTTTCATCGGACAAGAAGAGGATCGGGCGGTGGACCTCGGAGATCGGCTTCGGAGGCGGCTGTGTCAACGATGTCGTCATCCATCTCGCGACCCCGTACATGCCCTTCGGCGGCTTCGGCGCGAGCGGGCTCGGATCCTATCACGGCAAGACGGGATTCGAGACGTTCAGCCACTATAAGAGCATCGTCGACAAGTCGACACTTTTAGACCTGCCCATGCGCTATCAGCCCTATCGGAAGGTCAATGAGAAGCTGATAAAGTTCTTCCTGAAATAGGGGAGACACGCGAGGAGAACGATATGATCAGGATCCTGATAGACAGCGCCTCCGATATCGTACAGACGGAGGCGGAGGAGATGGGGATCGACATGATCCCGATCGAGGTGCGCTTCGGCGAGAAGACCTACTTCGACGGCGTCGACCTCTCGCACGAGCGCTTCTTCGAAATGCTCATCGAGAGCAATGACTTTCCCAAGACGAGCCAGATCAATGAATATCGCTGGGGCGAGGCCTTCGAAAAGCTGACCGCGGAGGGCGACCAAGTGATCGCCATCACCCTCTCCTCCGGGCTCTCGGGGACCTACGCCTGCGCCAAAAACGCCGCGAGGCGCTACCCCGGGCAGGTCTTTGCGGTGGACAGTAAAAATGCCACCACGGGAGAACGCATCCTCTGCGACTATGCCCTGCGCCTCATAGCGAGCGGCCTCGATGCCGCCGCCGTGGTGCAAGAGCTGGAGGAGAAGCGGGAAAAGATCTGCGTCATCGCCGTCGTCGATACCCTGAAATATCTGAGGAAGGGGGGAAGGATCTCGAGCGTGGCGGCGCTCGCGGGCGAGATGCTCTCGGTGAAGCCCGTCATCTCGGTCACGGGCGGCGAGGTCAAGCTCGTGGGAAAGGCGATCGGCAGCAAGCGGAGCAATAACCTCCTGATGCAGCTCGTGGAGAAGTGCGGAGGCATCGACTTTTCCATGCCCTATGGGCTCATGTATTCGGGCCTTTCGGACAGCTATCTCAAGAAATACCTGCAGGACAGCAAGAGCCTGTGGGAGGGAAAGATAGAGGACCCCGCGAAGATCCCCGTCTACCTGATCGGCAGTACCATAGGGTCGCACATCGGGCCGAACGGCGTGGGTGTCGCCTTCTTCCGCAAGTGATGTCTTGAAAATAAGATCGGGACCCCGATTCGGGATCCCGATCTTATTTTATGGAGCGCCTTGCTGTCCCCTTGAGGGGCAAAGGGGGTGTCTCTATGATTGTGTCGTTCCGCCCTGCGGGCTTTAATCGCCTTCTGTCAGGTAAAATAAGTCGTACCTTTTTATGATGTAATTCTGATAGATAGGTGTCAGTCCCAAGTAGAGGAAACAATGACCCAAATACAGGCAGTTGAGTAGGGCAAAGACCACGATATCCGTTTGCCCATTGACGACATAGATACTATTGATTGCGGCGAGCGCAGCAATATGGCATATCACCTCTGCGACCACATAGAAATTGAACCCTACTTTCTTTTTCGACGCAAAGTTATAATTTCCTACGGCGATATTTCTCCTTACGCCCAATATCCACAGCACCGTTTGCAGGACAGCACTCACGATCAAGACCGTGAGCAGTACCCAGTTGAAGCCCTTAAACTGCAGACGGTAGATAAGATATAGGCACATCAGGCATATCCCATACTCGCTCCAGCCGTAAAAGCGATTCTTCTTATACAGATCCTTCATTCGTTCATCACTCGCATAGAGAAGAACGAAGAACAGGTAGACCCATACAGCGCCTATCATGATGATCTTTTCCGCAAGGGATGCATTGGCCCAAGGAACGATCAAGAGGATCAATGCAAAAACCCAAAGAGCGAATCTTGCCGAGTTTTTCGCCTTTTTCAGGCTCCTGTTTTTTACAAAATTGATATAATTTTCCATCGGTTTACCAAGTTTTCCCTCGCTGTCCCCTCGAGGGGGAGCCGAGGAATATCACTGCATGCGAAAAGGGCAGCGCGGGGGCCGCCCTCAATTCGTCTTTGCGTGACGGAAAATTATTCTTCGTCAGTAGACTCTTCTACCGTCGTGGTCTGGGCCCAGCGCTGGATGGAGCTCTTTGCGCTCTCGGCCTGACTGCGGCTCGAATAGGTCGAGCTGGTGGCGAGGAGTCCGTTGCGCGCATTCAGGACGACGACCTGGAAGTCCCCGTTCTTGTGCTGCGTGATCTGAAGACGATCGGCATTGGCGATATTGTCCTGATAGGTCTTGATGCCGGACCGCGCACTGGAGATAGTGGAGTAGCCGGGAGCGGGGCTCTCGAGCATGACCTGCCCGTTGGGAGCATAGAGGCTCAGCCAGAATCTGCCGTTTTGCTTCTCGATGACCCACTTGCCGTTTGCACCGGACTTTTCGGGTGCGGGTGCGGGCGCGGGCTCTGCCTTCTTGGGCGCTTCCTTGAAGACGTAGGGCGAACGGGATTCCTTCTTGGCGGCGGGCTTGGGTTCTTCTTTCTTCATATCAGATTCCTCCTTGACTTCTTCATTGGATCCTGATCCTTCGGCCTCGGCGGGAGTTTCCTCGGCAGTCTCCTCCGTGGTCTCCTCGGCAGGAGCTTCCTCAGCGGGTGCTTCCTCTGCAGTCTCTTCCGCGGGAGCCTCTTCGGCTTCTGCTTCTGCGGGAGCTTCCTCGGCGGGTGCTTCCTCTGCAGCCTCTTCCGCGGGAGCCTCTTCGGCTTCGGCCGCCTTGCATTCCTTGGCAAGCTTATTTGCCTTGGTCTGCAGGACGATGAGGGCAACGAGGATCGCAACGATCAGGACGGCGATGACGCCGAGAACGATGCAGAGTACCAGATTGTCTTGTATGACTTGCATGAAGTCAGCACAAAGATTGGACAACATATGTCATTTACCTCTCTGTTTTTTTATAGTATAACACAAAAATTTCCGCCTGTCAATCCATTGACAAATTTTTTCAGTTAGGTTATCATAAAAATATGCGAAAAATTTCTGTGATCGTGATAGGAGGAGGGGCTTCGGGGCTTGCCGCTTCGGTCATGCTTGCGAGAAGCGGGGCGAGCGTCACCCTCCTCGAGAGAGGCGAAAGGGTGGGGAGGAAGCTCTCCGCCACGGGAAACGGGCAGGGCAATGTGACCAACCTCGCCGCTTCGAAGGAGCATTACTTTTCGGACGATCCCGAAAAGGTGGGGCGCATCCTCGGGCGCTTTTCGGCGGAAGATACGGTGGAGTTCCTCCAATCGATGGGCGGGATCTTCCTTCCCGACAGCCGCGGGAGGGTCTATCCCGCGGGGAGGACTGCCTCTGCCGTCACCGACCTCTTCCGAAGGGAAGTCATGCGCCTCGGCGTCTCCGTGCTGACGGGCGTCCGTGCGGAGAAGGTGACCTATGCGGAAAATTCCTTCCGTGTCACATGGAAGGAGGGGTACATGTCCGCGGACAAGGTGCTCCTTTCGGCGGGAGGAAGGGCCGCGGAGCACTTCGGGACGGACGGCACCGCCTATACCCTCGCCGAGTCCTTCGGCCACACCGTGACGCCCCTTACTCCCGTTCTCGTCCGTCTGAAGACGGATCCCGCCCTCGTGCGCGGACTGCGCGGCATCCGCGTCGATGCCCTCGTGCGCGTCCTCGGCGAAGGGGGGACCCTGCGCGCCTCCTGCCGCGGCGACCTGCTCTTTACCGACGGAGGAGTCTCGGGAGATGCCGTCTTCCGTGCCTCGTCCTATGCCCGCAAGGGCGACACGCTCTCCGTGGACCTCCTGCCCGATGTGGACGAAGGGCGGCTCAGAGCGGCCATGGAGCGGGGAGGCGGCGACCCCCTCCTCGGGATCGTGCCAAATGGTCTCGCGAAATTTCTCACCCGCATGGGGGGTGACCTCGCCGCGCGGGTAAAGGACTTCCGACTTCCCGTCACGGGGACATGGGGCTTTTCGGAGGCGCAGGTCACGCGGGGCGGGATCCCCCTCGGGGAGACGGACGAAGACCTGCAGAGTCTCTGCCGCACGGGGCTCTTCTTTGCGGGCGAGATCCTGAATGCAGACGGCGAATGCGGCGGATATAACCTCCAGTGGGCCTTTTCTTCCGCCCATGCCGCGGCGGAGGGCATCTTAAAATGCTGAAACTCACCTGCTCCCTGCGGCTTGGGGAGGGGGAGGAGCGCCTCATCGCCCTCGCGGAAAAGAAGCTCCGCGCCCCCGTAAAATATTTCCGCATCCTGAAAAAGTCCCTCGACGCCCGCGATAAGGGGGACATAAGGTGGGTGTATTCGGTGGAATGTTCGTCTCGCCCCGAGCAGCCCGAAATTCCCGTGTACACGCAAATCAGGGGTACCATGCCCAAGGTCTATATCGCGGGAGCGGGCCCTGCGGGGCTCTTCTGCGCCCTGAGGCTGCTTGCGCACGGCATCCGCCCCATCCTCCTCGAGCGGGGAAAGGAGGTCGGCGAGCGGGCAAGAGATGCCGCCCGATTTTCGCGCGAGCGCATCCTCGACCCCGAGAGCAATGTGCAGTTCGGCGAGGGAGGCGCGGGCGCCTTTTCGGACGGAAAGCTCAATACCCAGACCAACCATCCCTTAAACCGCGAGGTGCTTCTGACATTTGCAAAGTTCGGCGCACCCGAGGAGATCCTCTATCTTTCCAAACCCCATATCGGCAGTGACAGGCTCCCCGAGGTGGTGCGGCGCATGCGGGAGTATATCCTCTCCATGGGCGGAGAGGTGCGCTTCGGCGCCAAACTCACGGGATTCGAGACGAAGGACGGCGCTCTCTCGGCAGTGCGCGTCAACGGCGTGCGGGAGGAGGCCGACATCCTCGTCCTCGCCGTGGGACACAGCGCAAGGGATACCTTTTCCATGCTCCTCGGAAAGGTGGAGATGGAGCAGAAGGAATTTGCCGCGGGCGTGCGCATCGAGCACCTGCAGGAGGAGATCGGGCGGGCACAATACGGAAAGAGCGCGCCCCTGCTTCCCGCGGCCGACTATAAGCTCGTGTCGCATGCGGCGGAGCGCGCCGTCTTTACCTTCTGTATGTGCCCCGGCGGCGTCGTCATTCCCGCGGCATCCGAGGAGGGCGGCGTGGTCACGAACGGCATGAGCGAATTTGCCCGCGACGGCCAAAATGCCAACTCCGCCCTTGTCGTGCAGGTCAAGCGGGAGGACTTCGGGAGCGACCATCCCCTCGCAGGGGTAGAATTTCAGCGCAGGATGGAGCGGGCGGCCTACCTCGCGGGCGGCGGCTCGTACCGTGCACCCGTCCAACTCGTGGGGGACTTCCTCGCGGGAAGGGAGAGCGCGCGCTTTTCATCCGTCCTGCCC
Source organism: uncultured Clostridia bacterium (assembly GCA_947597925.1). GTDB lineage: Bacteria > Bacillota > Clostridia > Christensenellales > Borkfalkiaceae > Gallimonas. The sequence continues at coordinate 20,057 of CANQFA010000014.1, forward strand.
ACCTATGCGGCGGGGACTTCCTTTGCCCCCGTCGACAGCTACCTTCCGCCTGCCCTCTGTGCGAGTCTTCGGGCGGCCCTTCCCGACCTCGGGAGGAGGCTTGCGGGCTTCGACTGCGCCGATGCCGTGCTCACAGGTGTCGAGTCGCGGACGAGTTCTCCCCTCCGCATCCTCCGTGACGGAGAGCTGCAGTCCTCTGTGCGCGGGATCTATCCCTGCGGGGAGGGGTGCGGCTATGCGGGCGGGATCATGTCGGCGGCGGCGGACGGCCTGCGCGTCGCCCATGCCATCGCCTCCCGTTACTTCTGATTTTGTTTATTTTTAATGCAATGTTCACACGCCTTTCACGAAAGCGCAGTATAATCAAAGAAAAAAGTCGCACACTCCTAAGATTTTTTCATATTCTCTCAGGAAGGATGCTCTCCGAAAGGAGGGCATTTTTCCATGTCTACAGGAGCAAGGTCTCGCAGTCGGGCGTATGGATGCCGCGGAGGGCATCGGAGAGGGCGTTTGCCGCGAGGTCGGTGCGGATACAGGCGAGCGCATCTCCTCTGAGGCGGACGAGGTCGCTCTTCCGCGTGACGAGGGGGAGAGGGGAGGCGGCAAGGGCGGCGAGCAGTTCGTCGGCTTTTTCCTTTTTTACGGCGAGGGGACGGAGATAGAGGGAGGCCTCCGCATAGGCACGGACCTCCTTGCGGCGGACGCCGAGGAAGTTCTGAAGGAGGATGCGCTTGATGCGCGAGCGGGTGTACCGCCTGGAGACGCACTTCTCCACGATGGAAGAATAGGTGGGGTCGGTGCGCGCGAGCAGGTGCAGGCGGTTCTCGATCCCCTCGGCGCAGTCGGGGCAGGCGGCCACTTCCTCCGCACTTGCCTTGAGGAGGGCAAGGATCGCCGCGGTCTCATAGGAAGTCGGGGAAAATGAACGGGCATCCTCGTACACGGTAGGGGGCAAATTGGTCTTGAGCGCTCTCTTGCCCTTTCCGTCCGACGATGTGAGGACGGCGCGAAGCGCCGTCGCGGAGGAAAATTTTTCGCGGAGGTCGGTGTCCGCATATCCCCCGCCCACGCGCGGGATGGGGAGGGGCTCCATGGCGCTCCGCTCGAGGAGGAGGGCGCGGCAGTACTCGACGCCGAGCACATTGTTGGGGGAAGTGAGCAGGCTCTCGTCCACGTCGGAGTTGAGGGCGAGGAGGGCCTCGGTGCGCGCTTTGACATAGGAGGTGCCGTCCTTCATGCGCCCCCTCAGTTCCGTCTGAAAGATCTTATCCTCGCGAAGGGTGGCATTTGCCGCCTTCAGGAAGTCCTCCCTCTCCCCGCTCTCGCATCCGAAGGCGAGGTGGGTGACGGAGGGGATGGCGGCGAGGAGATGCACCGCGCCCCTCGCGAAGAGCTCTGCGGGCGAGACGGCAAAGGGGGTGGGAAGCTCCAGGACGAGGTCGGCGCCGTTTTGCACGGCATGGCGCGCGCGGGTGTACTTCCCGAAGACGGCGATCTCTCCCCGCTGGGTAAAGTTGCCGCTCATCAGGCAGAGCACCGCATCGCAGCCGCTCCGCTTTTTCATCTCTCCCAATTGGTAGAGATGCCCGCTGTGGAAGGGGTTGTATTCACAAATTACCGCACAAATTTTCATGATTTCTCCTCCGTGCGACTTTACTTTCCCGCCGAAAGGGTGTATAATATTTCCATACAGACCTCTCCGCCCCTCTATTATACACGAAGTGCGGAGAAAAATAAAGAAAATTTCGGAGCAAAGAAGATGGAACAGACAAAATCACAAAACATTGTAGACGTCATCAAGGCAAAGGCCGCGGCCAAGCAGAAGAAGATCGTGCTCTGCGAGGGCGAGGACTCCCGCGTCGTCAGAGCGGCTTCCGCCTGCGTGCAGGAGGGCATCGCGAAGATCGTCCTGCTCGGAAGCGAGAAGGAGATCAGGGCGAAGAACCCCGACGTCGACCTCACGGGCGTGGAGATCGTCGATCCCGCAACTTCGGAAAAGGCGGAGAGCTATGCGGCCCTCCTCTATGAACTGCGCAAGGCAAAGGGCATGACGGAGGAGCAGGCGAAGGCGCAGGCAAAGGATGCCACCTTCTTCGGCGCCCTCATGCTCAAGAGCGGCGATGTCGACGGGCTTGTCTCGGGCGCCTGCCACTCCACGGCAAATACTCTCCGCCCCGGTCTGCAGATCATCAAGACCGCGCCCGGTGTCTCCTCCGTGTCGAGTTTCAACCTCATGGTCGCGCCCGCCTGTGGCAATCAATATTGCGAAGACGGCATGCTCATTTTTGCCGACTGCGGCCTCAATCCCACCTATACCGCCGAGGGGCTTGCCGACTGCGCCATTGCGACCGCGAAGAGCGCAAGGGAGATCGCAGGGCTGGAGCCCCGCGTCGCCATGCTCTCCTTCTCGACGATGGGCAGCGCCAAGCATGACCTCGTGACCAATGTGCAGGAGGCCGTGAAGATCGCGAAGGAAAAGGCGCCCGAACTCATGCTCGACGGCGAACTTCAGTTCGATGCCGCCATGGTGCCCTCTGTCGCCGCGCTCAAGGCGCCCGCATCCAAGGTGGCGGGACATGCAAACGTGCTCATCTTCCCCGACCTGCAGGCGGGAAACATCGGCTACAAGATCGCCGAGCGTCTCGGCGGATTCCAGGCGATCGGACCCATCTGCCAGGGATTTGCGAAGCCCCTCAACGACCTCTCCCGCGGCTGCAAGACAGAGGACATCGTCTGCGCGGTCGCTATTACGGCGCTGCAGGCCTGAGAAGTTTATTTTCGCGGATTTCTATCTATCAAACGTCTTTTTTGTCATCCCGAGCGAAGCGAGGGTCTCAATTGAGGGCATAGAAATCCGCGATAGAAACCGACTTATGCGCTTTAACTTGCCCTTGTCTCTCGTTCGTTTCATCGGACAAGAAGCGCGCGGCGCAAATTGGGGGAAAAACCAAAAAGCGTGGTTTTTGGTTTTTCAAGAAATTAAAATATTCTCCACGAGCTTCTATCGGATAGAGGCGCTCTTTTGTCATCCCGAGCGGGCTGCTTTTGTCATCCCGAGCGGGCTGCTTTTGTCATCCCGAGCGGGCTGCTTTTGTCATCCCGAGCGAAGTCGAGGGATCTCGGGCGAGGATATATTCGGAAAAATTTGTTTTGACGGTTAAGAGGTAAAAAACTATGAAAATTCTTGTGATCAATGCGGGGAGCTCCTCCCTCAAGTATCAGCTCATCGACATGGAAAATGAGTCCGTGCTCGCGAAGGGCGGCTGCGAGAGGATCGGCATCCCCGGCGGAAAACTTACCCATAAGGCATGCGGCGGCTCCTATGTGCTGGAGCAGGAAATGCCCAATCATACCGACGCCATCTCCCTCGTCCTGAAAGCGCTGACCGACGGGGTCGGCGGACAGGGCGCGGTCATCTCCTCCATGGACGAGATCGACGCCGTGGGGCACCGCGTGGTCGCCTCGGGCGAGGCCTTCAAAAAGACGACGCTCGTGGATGACGAAGTCATGAAGACGATGGATGTCATCGCCGAGCTTGCGCCCCTCCACAATCCCGCCGCCATTCTGGGCGTCAATGCCTGCCGTGCGGTCATGCCCGGAAAGAAGATGGCGCTCGTCTTCGATACATCCTTCCATGCCACCATGCCCGACTACGCTTACCTGTACGCCATCGACTATGACGACTACAAGGCATACCATGTCCGCAGGTACGGCGCACACGGCACCTCGCACAAGTATGTCTCGGGCGAGGCGGCGCGCTATCTCGGAAAGGATATCGGAGAGCTCAAAATGATCACCTGCCACCTCGGAAACGGGTCCTCCATCTCCGCGGTCAAGGGCGGGAAGTGCATCGATACCTCCATGGGCTTTACGCCCCTCGCGGGGGTCCCCATGGGCACGCGGAGCGGTGATATCGACGTCGCCGCCATCGACTATCTCTGCCATAAGAAGGGCATGACGATGGATGAGGGGCTCAACTATCTCAATAAGAAGTGCGGCGTCCTCGGCATCTCGGGCATCTCCTCCGACTTCCGCGATCTCGAGGCGGCGGAGGCGGCGGGCAATGACCGCGCGCGGCTCGCACTCGACATGTTTGCCTACGGCTGCAAGAAGTACGTGGGCGCCTACATGGCGGTGCTCGGCGGGCTCGATGTGCTCGTCTTCACCGCGGGCATCGGGGAAAATACCCCCGAGATCAGAGAGAAGATCGTGGGCGGGCTCGAGGCCTTCGGCATCGTGCTCGACAGCGCGCGCAACTCCATGAAGAACGACGGGACCATTCACGAGATCTCGGCGGCCGATTCGCGGGTAAAGGTGCTTGTCATCCCCACCAACGAAGAGCTCGTGATCGCGCGGGAGACGGCGGCGCTCCTCTGATTTTTCGGAAATTCCGAAATAGCGGCGAATTTCCCCCGAAAATCGATTGACAAACACGGAAAAATTCCCTATAATTTTTAAGTCAATGATTCCCGAAATCGACATAGCCGTGCTTTCGGCAAAAAAGATCTACGAGGGCAGCCTCTCCTTCGACTTCGATGCGGAGGCGGGACTTCTGGATCTTCCCTTTGCGGAGTTCGCCTCTCCCGTCCATGCGGAGCTTTCCTATCGCATCCTCGAGGAGGGCGCGGTCGAGGTAAAGGGCACGATCGTCTATACCTTGAGAGGGGAGTGCTCCCGTTGCCGCGAATACGCGGAAAACGTGATCGAGGGGGAGGTAGACGGCCTCTTTGAGACGCCGAAGGGCGACGGAGAGACCTATGGCTATGTGCGCACCGTGCGGCTCGGAGAACTCCTCCGCGATGCGCTCCTCTTCTCCCTTCCCTCCCGTCTCATCTGTACGGCGTGCGAGAGCGAAGAGCGGGGATCCGTATAAATAGTAAAAAAGTGAGGTGGAACTATGGCAGTCCCGAAGGGCAAACAATCGAAGAGCAGGACGGCTTCCCGTTTTGCAAACTATAAGGCAAAGGCACCCACGCTGGTCGAGTGCCCCCATTGTCACGAACTGAAGACCCCGCACAGAGTCTGCAAGAACTGCGGCTACTACAACGGGAAGGAAGTCGTGGCGCAGGAAGTCGAATCGAAGTGATCTCATGATCCGAAAAGGCGGACGTCGTCGTCCGTCTTTTTTCCCATACGGAGGTTTTTATGGATAAGAGCGTACTCTTTCGCCTGACCTATGGCGTGTACCTGTGCACTTCGTGGGACGAGGGGAGGCCCGTGGGCTGCGTCGCAAACAGCGCCATGCAGATCACCTCCGACCCCGCGACGGTGGCGGTGAGCATCCATCACAAAAACTATACCCACCGCTGTATCGCGGACACGGGGTATTTCGCCCTCACCATCCTCGCGAAGGACTCCGACCCCAAGCTCATAGGGAGATTCGGCTTCACCTCTTCGGAGAATACGGACAAGTTCGAGGGAATCGATTGGGCGGTGCGCGGAAAGCTCCCCGTCCCCGCGGACGGTGCCGCATGGCTGAGCTGCAAGGTGGTGGACAAGTGGGAGACCGCGACGCATACCGTCTTTTTGGGCGAAGTCTTCGACGGCGGCGTGCTGAAGGGCGGCGAGCCCATGACCTACGCCTACTATCACGACGTGCTGAAGGGCAAGACGGCGGTCAATGCGCCCACCTACCGCGAAGAGAGCGCCGAAAAGGGGAAGTACCGTTGCAAGCTGTGCGGCTATGTCTATGACGGCGAAGTGCCCTTCGAGGAGCTCCCCGAGGACTGGGTGTGTCCCGTCTGCGGCGTCGGAAAGGAGATGTTTGAGCGCATCTGAGGGGACCATGTCCGAGAAAAGGACTTCAAAATGAAAAAAAGGCGGCTTCTCTCCGCACGGGAGGGGAGCCGCCTTTTCGGTATCATTCAGTCTTCTGGGAAGAGGCACTTCTTGAGTTCGCTCACATAGGTGACGGGCACGAGCTCGAGCTTTCCGCGGAACTTCTCGCACGCCTTCAGGTTTTTGGAGGGGAGGATGACCCGCCGAAAGCCCATCCTCAGGCACTCATTGACCCGCTTTTCGGCAAAGGCCACTCCGCGCACTTCGCCCGTGAGCCCGACTTCGCCGAAGACCGCGGTATACTTGTCCACGGCGGTCATGCGTTCGGCGGAGATGAGCGCGGCGCACACGGCGAGATCGGCGCTCGGTTCATTGAGGCGGATGCCGCCCATGGCGTTGAGATAGACGTCCTGCGTGCCGAGGGGGACGCCGCACCGCTTCTCGAGTACGGCGATGAGCACGATGAGGCGGTTGGGATCGATGCCGAGCGACATGCGGCGGGGGAGCCCGTAGGCAGTCTTCGTCATCAGGGTCTGGATCTCCACCATCATGCAGCGGTTGCCCGTCTCGCTGGGGGTCACCACGGCGCCTGCCGCCACGCCGCGGGATTCGGAGAGGAAGAGGGAGGAATAGTCGGAGATGCCGAAGATCCCCTCACCCGTCATCTCGAAGACGCCCACCTCCTGCACCGAGCCGAAGCGGTTCTTATAGGCGCGCAGGATCTTGAAATTTTCCGTGCGCTCCCCCTCGAAATAGAGCACCGCATCCATGATGTGCTCGAGGACCTTGGGCCCCGCGAGCGTGCCCTCCTTGGTGACATGCCCCACGATGAAGAAGGTGACGCCGCGGCTCTTCGCATAGCGCATGATCTTGGCGGCGCACTCGCGCACCTGCCCCACACTGCCCGCCGCAGAGGTGAGCGTGTCGGTACAGATGGCCTGAATGGAGTCGATCACCACATATTCCGCGTCCGAAAAGCTCTCCTCGGCGTTCTCATAGTTGGTCTCATTGAGGAGGAAGAGGTTCTCGGAGTCGAGCCCAAGCCGCTCACAGCGCAGCTTTACCTGCGAGCAGCTCTCCTCTGCGGAGACATAGAGCACGCGGTGCTCCTTGGAGAGATGCGCCGCGACCTGCGTGAGAAGGGTGGATTTTCCGACCCCGGGGTCGCCGCCGATGAGTACGAGCGAGCCGCGCACAATGCCGCCCCCGAGCACGATATCGAGTTCGGGAATGCCCGAGGACACGCGCTCGTATTTCTCATATTTCACCTGCGAGAGGGGCACTGCGCGAGAGGGACCCGCGGACATGGTCCTGCCCTTTTTGGTCAAGACGGGCTCTACGGGCTCCTCGGCGAGGGTATTGAACTTCCCGCAGTCGGGGCAGCGCCCGAGCCACTTGGGCGAGGAATATCCGCACTCCGTGCAGACGAACTGCGTAGTTGCTTTTGCCATGGTGTTCTCCTTATAGGGCCTCCCCGCACGATACTACTTCAGCGTGCCGAGGAGGACATAGGCGCAGACCGTGATGCCGCGGCCCTCGCCGATATAGCCGAGTTTTTCATTGGTCCCCGCGGCGACGGCCGCCTCGCAGCCGAGCGCCTTGCCGAGACGCATGCGCATTTCATCGAGATAGGGGGAGAGGCGGGGGCGCTCCGCGAGAATGGCGATGCTCGCATTTTTCACGGAAAATCCGCCCCCATGTACCATTTTCATGACCTCGGCGAGGAGGTCCATGCTGTCGGCGCCCTCGTAGCGCGGGTCGGTATCGGGGAAGTAGAATCCGATGTCCCGCTTACCCGCGGCGGAGAGGAGGGCGTCCATGAGGGCGTGGCAGACGACGTCGCCGTCGCTGTGCGCCGAAAGTTCGCGGTCGGAGGGGATGACGACGCCGCCGAGCTTGATATAGCTCAGGTTGAGCCGTGCAATGCCGCGGTCCCGCTCCTCCTGATGGGCGAAGGCATGGGTGTCGACGCCGAATCCCACGCGCTCGGCGGGGGAAAAGTCCTCGGGGTAGGTGAGCTTTCTGTTGCTGCGGTCGCCGAGGAAGAGATGGGACGCGCCCACTTGAGAGGCATAGACCCCGCTGTCGTCGGTGTATTTTCCGAGGCCTTCCTCTGCCGCCTTCCGATAGGCGCTGCGGAGCTCCTCCGTGTAAAATCCCTGCGGGGTCTGCAGGGTATAGACGGTTTCGCGGGGAAGTCCCTGAAGAATTTTTCCCTCGGAGGCGAGCACCGTCGTGTCCGTCGCGGGCAGGGCACAGACGCCGCTCCCGAATTTTTTTATCGAGTCGATGCAGTCCGCGATGATCTTGGGGGTGACGAAGGGCCTGTCGGCGTCATGGACGAGTACCATGTCCGAGGTCGCCTCTTCGAGCGCGCGGAATACGCTCTCCGCACGCGTCTCGCCGCCGACCACGGTGCGCGCCTTCGGAAAGGGGGTGAGGAGCTTCTCTATCCGCTCCCTGTCCTCTTCACGGCACGCCACGAGGAGCTCGTCCGCATAGGGGGCGAAGGCAGAGAGCGTGCGCACGAGCACGGGCAGACCGTCGAGCTCGAAAAGGATCTTGTTTTCGGGCAGACCCGCCCGCTTGCCGCTTCCCGCGGCGCAGAGAATGACGGAGATCATGGGGCCTCCTTTTCAGGCGATCACTTCGTAGAGGCTTGCGGCTTCATCCTTTTTGACGCTCTCCTTCAGGGCGAGGACGCGGAATTTCAGGACCCCCGTGACGAAGGAGATCTCCACCACGTCGCCGACCTTCAGGCGATAGGAGGGCTTGACGGGGCTGCCGTTCACCGCGATCTTGCCGCCCTCGGCCGCATCGTGGGCGACGGTGCGCCGCTTGAGGATGCGGGAAACTTTCAGAAATTTGTCGATTCGCATGGTTTTTGAAAAAATCCCCGAGAAAAATTTTTTCTGACCGAAAAATCGGTTGACATCTTTTGTTTTATGAGGTACAATATCATACTGTATCATTATGCTCAAAATGAGGTTCTGTACCTTTCTGCAGGGGTCCGTGCCGATCCTGCGGGATCCCTCAAGGGGTATTATACCGCACTTCACGGCGTTTGTAAAGGGGCGGACGGAATTTTTTCGGAGCATTTCGATTTTTATCGATGAAAAGATATACTCGGTAAATCGCCAAATGATAACAACGAAAAGAAGGAGTTATTTGACGGATGAACTTACCAATTCAGTTGTACGGCAAGACGGAGAGGAGAAAGTTCGGGAAGATCAACGAGGTCATCGACATTCCCAACCTCGTCGAGATCCAGAAAGAGAGTTACGACACCTTCATCAATGAGGGCATCGCCGAGATCCTCGAGGACTATTCTCCCATCACCGACTTCTCCGACCACTTCGAGCTCTACTTCCTCGACCATGAGTTCGGGAAGAACTCGAAGTACGACGAGAAGGAGTGCCGCAACCGCGACGCGACGTATGCCCTCCCGCTCAAGGTGAAGGTGCGCCTCGTGAACAAGGTGAAGGACGAGATCATCGAGTCCGACGTGTTCATGGGGGATTTCCCGCTCATGACGGAAAACGGGTCCTTCATCATCAACGGTGCGGAGCGTGTCATCGTCTCCCAGCTCGTGCGCTCTCCCGGCGTCAACAACGTCTCGGAGACGGACAAGACGGGCAAGCAGATGTATGAGACGACGGTCATCCCCGGCAGGGGCGCATGGCTCGAGTTCAAGCAGGATGCGCAGGGCGTCCTCTGGGTCAATGTGGACCGCAAGCGCAAGCTGACCGCGACCGTCCTTCTGAGGGCGCTCGGCTTCGGCTCCAACCGCGCACTCGAGGACCTCTTCGGCGGGGACAAGATGATCGCCGCCACCATCGACAGAGACGAAAAGGAAAATCCGCCCATCCGCTCGGAGTCGGACGGCCTCATCGCGCTCTACAGGAGACTGCGTCCCGGCGAGGTGCCTACGGAGGAGTCCGTGCGCCAGCATCTCACCAATCTTTTCTTCGATCCCAGAAGGTACGACGTCGCCAAGGTCGGCAGGTATAAGTTCAATAAGAAGCTCAACCTCGCCTACCGCCTCCCCGGCTGCCGCATCGCAGACGACATCTTCCACCCCGAGACGGGCGAACTGCTCGCCGAAAAGGGCAAGGTGGTCACCGAGGAGCAGGCGCGCGCCATCCAGAATGCGGGCATCGGCGAAGTCTTCGTGCTCGTCAACGATCCGCAGGACGGCGAGATCCGCCACAAGATCATCTCCAATAACACGGTGGACTTCTCCGCCATCTCCGACAAGGACCCCAAGGCGTTCGGACTTCTCCGCACCGTCTATTATCCCAACTACAAGTTCTCGAAGGAGATCGCGGCGGCATGCGAACATGCGACGGACGAAGAGGTCGCGGCGCAGTTTGCCGATGCGATCAATGCCGTCTATTACACGCACGAGTCTCCCGCCGAGGAAGACGAAAAGCAGGAGGAAAAGAAGAACCGCGAGAAGAGGCGACTCCAGCGCATTGCCTTCGTACATGCCTGCCGCGTCTTCCATGAACTCTTAAATCGCAAAGACGAAGTAAGTTCCGATGCGCCCGTCGATCTCGAGGCGGAGAAGCGCATCCTCGGCGTGGCGCCCTCCGAAAAGAAGGCCATCAAGCCCCTCGTCGAAAAGCTCAACCACAAGTGCATCACGGTAGACGATATCGTCGCGGCGGTCTCCACCAACCTCGACCTCCGCTTCGGCATCGGCAGCATCGATGAGATAGACCACCTCGGCAACCGCAGAGTGCGCTCGGTGGGCGAACTCCTCCAGAACCAGCTCCGCATCGGCATGTCCCGTCTCGAGCGCCTCATCAAGGAGCGCATGCAGACGGCGGACGCCATGGAGGTGACGCCTTCGAGCCTCATCAACGTGCGTCCCATCTCGGCGGTCATCCGCGAATTCTTCGGCTCCTCGCAGCTGTCGCAGTTCATGGACCAGACCAACCCCATTGCCGAGCTCACCCATAAGAGAAAGCTCTCGGCGCTCGGCCCCGGCGGCCTCAACCGCGACCGCGCTACCTTCGAAGTGCGCGATGTCCACCACTCCCACTACGGGCGCATGTGTCCCATCGAGACCCCAGAAGGTCAGAACATCGGCCTCATCTCCTCGCTCGCGACCTTCTCCAAGGTCAATGAGTACGGCTTCATCATGTCCCCCTACAGAAAGGTGGACAAGGCGACGGGCATCGTCACCGACCATGTGGATTACCTCACGGCGGACGAAGAGGACCGCTATGTCGTCGCGCAGGCAAATGAGCCGCTCGACGAAGAGGGGCATTTCGTCAATGCCCGCGTCGGCTGCCGCTACCGCGAACTCATCACCGAGTACCCGCGTGAGCGCGTGGACTATATGGATGTCAGCCCCAAGCAGCTCGTCTCGGTGGCGACGGCCCTCATTCCCTTCCTCGAGAACGACGATACCAACCGCGCCCTCATGGGCTCCAACATGCAGCGGCAGGCAGTGCCCCTCCTCAAGACGGAGCCCTCCATCGTGGCGACGGGCATCGAGGCGGCCATTGCGCGCGATTCGGGCGTCATGGTGCATGCGAAGGAGGCAGGCACGGCAATCGCCGTCTCCTCCGACCGCATCGTCATCCGCGAAGATTCGGGCTTCGAGACCGAGTATAAGTTAAAGAAATTCGAGCGCTCCAACCAGGGCACCTGCCTCAACCAGCGTCCCATCATCTCCACGGGCGACCGTGTGGAGAAGGGGGAAGTCATTGCAGACGGTCCCTCCACGAACAACGGCGAGCTTGCCCTCGGCAAAAATATCCTCGTCGGCTTCATGGAGTGGGAGGGCTATAACTATGAGGACGCCATCCTCATCTCCGAGAAGCTCGTGCAGGACGACGTCTTTACCTCCATCCATATCGAGGAGCATGAGACGGAGGCGCGCGACACCAAGCTCGGCGAAGAGGAGATCACGCGCGACATTCCCAATGTGGGCGACGACGCCCTCAAGGATCTCGACGAAGACGGCATCGTGCGCATCGGCGCCGAGGTCCAGAGCGGCGATATCCTCGTCGGCAAGGTCACCCCGAAGGGGGAGACCGAACTCACGCCCGAGGAGAGACTTCTCCGCGCCATCTTCGGCGAGAAGTCCCGCGAAGTGCGCGATACCTCCCTCCGTGTCCCTCACGGCGAGGGCGGCATCGTGGTCGATGTCAAGATCTTTACCCGTGAAAATAAGGACGAACTCTCGCCCGGTGTCAATAAGCTCGTGCGCGTGTATATCGCGCAGAAGCGCAAGATCCAGGTGGGCGATAAGATGGCGGGCCGCCACGGCAACAAGGGCGTCATCTCCCGCGTTCTGCCGCAGGCCGACATGCCCTTCCTTCCCGACGGAACACCGCTCCAGATCCTCCTCAATCCCCTCGGCGTGCCTTCCCGTATGAATATCGGGCAGGTGCTCGAGGTGCACCTCGGCTATGTATGCCGCCAGCTCGGATGGAAGATCGCGACGCCCGTCTTCGACGGCGCGACGGAACAGGATATCCGCAAGCTCTTTGAAGAAAATAACCTCGTCGGACCCGACGGTACCGTGGACGGCAAGTTCCGCGTCTTCGACGGCAGGACGGGCGAACCCTTCGAAAACAGGGTCACGATCGGCATCATGTACATGATCAAGCTCATCCACCTCGTGGACGACAAGATCCATGCCCGCTCCATCGGTCCCTACAGTATGGTCACACAGCAGCCCCTCGGCGGCAAGGCGCAGTTCGGCGGCCAGCGCTTCGGTGAAATGGAGGTCTGGGCGCTCGAGGCATACGGCGCCGCGCACATCCTGCAGGAGATCTTGACCGTCAAGTCGGACGATATCGTGGGCCGTGTCAAGACCTACGAGTCCATCGTCAAGGGCAACAACATCTCCGAGCCGGGCATTCCCGAGGCGTTTAAGGTGCTTCTCAAGGAGCTCCAGTCTCTGGCGCTCGACGTCAAGGTGCTCACCGAGAACAACGAAGAGCTCATCATCCGCGAATTCGACGATGACGAGGAGCCGCAGGGCCGCCGCCGCAGCGAGGCGCGTGCCGATGCACCCGAGTTCCGCTTCGACACCGAAGAGGACGAGGGCGAGGAAGAGAGCGCGCTCGACTCCATCTTCGAGGAAGCGGGCGAGGACGAGGACTTCGTGTCCGGCGACCTCTTCACTTCGGACGACGAAGACGACCTCTCCGACATCGACGAAGACGGCTCCTTCGGCGCACTCTTCGGCGACGATGACGAAGACGAAGAGGACGATGAGGACGAAGACGAAGAGGACGACGATGAAGAGGATGACGACGAAGACGAGGATACCATGTCCGCGAGCGACCTCTTCGAAGACGATGATGAGGAATAAGCAGGGAGGGTGTGAATAAATGTACGAATTAAACGATTTCAATTCCATTCAGATCAGTATCGCGTCTCCCGAGAAGATCAGGGAGTGGTCGTACGGCGAAGTGACGAAGCCCGAGACCATCAACTACCGCACCCAGAAACCCGAGCGCGACGGTCTTTTCTGCGAAAAGATCTTCGGGCCCACCAAGGATTGGGAATGCCACTGCGGCAAGTATAAGCGCATCCGCTATAAGGGCATCGTGTGCGAAAAGTGCGGCGTGGAGGTCACCCGCTCCAAGGTAAGAAGGGAGCGCATGGGACACATCGAACTCGCCGCGCCCATCTCGCACATCTGGTATTTCCGCGGCGTGCCCTCCAAGATAGGGCTCCTGCTCGACATGGGCCCCCGCCCGCTCGAGCACGTCATCTACTTTGCGGAATATGTAGTGCTCGACCCCGGTACGACGGGACTTGCCTATAAGGAAGTCATCAACGACAAGCAGCTCCGCGAGATAGAGGACACCCTCGGCGATTCCTCCAAGACGGGCCTCAAGGTAGGCATGGGCGCCGAAGCCATCCGCGAACTTCTCATGGCGGTCGACCTCGACAAGGAGAGCGAGGAGTGCAGGCGCATCATCGAGGAGAACCCCACGGGCGCCAAGCGCGTCAAGGCCATCAAGCGCATCGAGATCATCGAGGCCTTCCGCAAGAGCGGCAACAAGCCCGAGTGGATG
>CANQFA010000015.1 GCA_947597925.1 uncultured Clostridia bacterium
AACACAGAAGTTAAGCTCTCTTACGCCGAAAGTACTTGACCTAACGGTCCGGGAGGATAGGTAGTTGCCGGATTTCAGACACGAAAAGACACCCCATGGGTGTCTTTTCTGTTACCCTTTCATAGAAAAAAGGGAGGCGCGGATGCGTCTCCCCACTCTTTCTCTTTTCCTCAATCGAGGTACTTCTCACTGTCAAAGCCCGCTTCGAGGAGCTTGTTCGTGACCCGCACGATCGCCTCGGCGTCCTCGGTCCCGACGATCTCGATGATCTTGGCTACCAATGCGAGCGTCTTTTCATGCACATGGAGATAGGTATTCAGGTTCTCGGGGATGGGGCGCACATACGTCGTGCGGCGGTCCTCTTCGCCGTCGTAGCGCGCGAGGAGCCCCTTTTGCACGAGCGTCTCTATGGTGCGGTTCACGAGGCTCTTGAGCATCTTCGTCTCGTCGCAGATCTCGCGGAAGGAGACGACGCCCACGCCGTCCTGACGGTAGCGGCGATAGGCAATGAGCACGATGACCGCCTCATTGAAGATCATCCCCCGCGTGAGGCGGATGTTCTTCAGCAGCCCGGTGAGCCGTACCCACGAGATGATCAGGTCTTCCTGCAGTTCTATATCCATATAATATTCCCCCCAAATCTCCTGAGATTTATAAAATCATTATAGCACAATTGATACACTTCGTCAAGTGTTTTTTATGAAATTCGGTTTTGTTTGTTTCGAAACTTTATTCGGTTGCATTTTCCGCGAAAACATGGTAAAATGGGGGATATGGACCGACTTACGATGATGAGACTCTTCTCGGAATTCGAGGAGTTCGACGAGGGGGACTTTACGCCCGAGGAGCTCGAGGCCTACCTTGCCTTCCGCGAGGAGGGCGGGGACGCGGTGTCTCCCTATGAGTGGAAGGAGAAGTACTTCATGTATTATGACGACGTGAAGGACCACACCCGCAAAAAGCAGGACTGGTGATGATCCGCGCCATTCTCTTCGATGCCGACGATACCGTCGTCGACTACTACCGCGACGGGTGGTGCGCCTTCGCCGCGGCGCTCGAGGCGGTCGGGGTGACCTCTCCGCGCGCGGTGGAGGACTGCATCGCCTTCGACTATGAAAACTGGGAGCGCATTGGGCTGTCCTCCGTACATCTCGAGGAGGTACAGCGGACCTTTCATGACCTCTACAGGCAGCATGTCCGCATCCTCTTCGAAAAAATCGCGGAGAAGTACGGATTTTCGGAGCGCACGCGGGAGGCCGAGGAGACCTTTTACAGGGCGCTCGGGAGAGAGGGACACCCCGTAGCGGGCGCCCTCGAGACGGTGCGCACCCTCGCCGCCCGCTACCCCGTGTATGCCGCGACCAACGGGCTCGCCTATCAGAAGACCCGCCTCTCCGCCTTTCCCTTCCGCGAGATCTTCATCTCGGAGGAGCTGGGTGCCATCAAGCCGACGCCCGAATTTTTTCGCCGCATCCTTGCGCGGATCGGCACGGACCCCGCGGAGTGTCTGATGGTGGGCGATTCCCTGACTTCGGACATCGCGGGCGCGACACGGGCGGGCATGCCCTGCGTCTTCTATAACCCCGACGGGCGCCCCTGTCCCGCGGGCGTCCCCTCCATCGGCGCCCTTCCCGAGCTTCTTGAACTCGCGGAAAAATGGCGGCAGTAAGTCAGAATGCGCGAAGTAAGGCCCGATTTTCCGCCCCCATTCCATCAAAATACAAAAAAACGCAGCCCGCAAGCTGCGTTTTTATCATGAGAGAAACTTCGTCGGACGGAAGGCGATGAGCCAGAAGGCGAGCCAGGCCGCCGCGACGCCCGCGAGGGAGAGTGCCGCGCGGTAGAGGGCGGGCACGGGCAGGGCGAGGGCGAGCAGGTCGACGCCGAAGAGGGCATAAACCGCAGCGCCGAGGCCGTAGAGGATCAGAACCGACGCGAGAAAGAGGGTCGTATACTTCATGAAAAAAGTATGCGCACAGCGAAAAGGACTATACCATGTCCGAGAAAGACCCTCACGTTTCAGAGGATATTCTCGAGTACGAGCTTGTCGAAGGGGATCTCCTCCATGAAGTCGGCGGCGCGGAAGACGACGTGATTGAACTTGGCATATTGGAAGAGATGGACCTTCATGAGCACGGGGGTGGGCACGTCGAGCTTGTCGCAGATCTCGGCGAGGTAGCCGAAAAACTCCGCGTAGGAAAAGGGCTCCTCGCGCGAGTAGGTCAGCTGCTTTTCGATATGGTCTTCCCGATAGACTTTTGCCCAGATGCGGAACATAGCTCTATTATACCGCAAACGGCCGCGCTTGGCAAGTGTTTTCGGGGAGCGTTTGCGGGGGAGGCACGGGGCACATTTCTCGCAAAAAAGCATGGAAATTCGCGCGCGGAAGGGGGAAAGTACGAGCAAAGTTATTGACAAAGGGCGGGAAGTTGAGTATAATAAGGATAACGGACACCGTGGTTTCGCGAGAAATCACGGTCATCTTTATGGGCGCATGACGCGCAAAGGGGTAAGAACCATGGCCGATCAATTTTACATGACTGCCGAAGCAAAGAAAGAGGCGGAGGAACGCCTGAAGTATCTGGTGAATGTCAAGCGTGCGGAGATCATCGAGCGCATCCAGGAGGCGCGCAGTCACGGCGACCTCTCCGAGAATGCCGAATACGATGCCGCCCGCAACGAACAGGGCGCCAACGAGGGCGAGATCGCCGAACTCGAGTACCAGCTCAAGAACGCCGTCATCATTGAGGAGACGGACGATGTCTCCGTGGTGCACATCGGCTCCCGCGTCACCGTGTACGACGAGGACTTCGGCGAAGAGGCGACGTATACCATCAAGGGGAGCATGGAGGCGGACTCCATGAAGAATATCATCTCCAATGAGTCTCCCGTGGGCATCGCCCTCCTCGGACACAAGCGCGGCGAGCGGGTGACCGTGAAGGCGCCCGACGGCGACTATGTCATGAAGATCCTCAAAATAGACGTCGAGTGAGGGAGACATGGAAGAGATCGTAGCGACCGAAGAGAAAGAACTCGCCGAACAGGCGCGCATCCGCCGCGAAAAGCTCGCAAAGCTCGCGGAGGCAGGGCAGGACCCCTTCCGCATCACGAGTTTTCCCGTCGACGCCGACTCCCGCATCAAGGAGGACTTCGCCGCATGGGAGGGGAAGACCGTCACGGTGGCGGGCAGGATGATGTCCCGCCGCATCATGGGCAAGGCCTCCTTTTCCCACATCTCCGACAGATTCGGCGAGCTGCAGATCTATGTGACGCGGCAGGACGTGGGCGAAGAGGTCTACGCCGCCTATAAGAAAGATTTCGACCTCGGCGATATCGTGGGCGTCGAGGGCTTCGTCTTCAAGACGCAGACGGGGGAGGTGAGCGTGCATGCCACCCGCCTCATCATGCTCGCAAAGGCTCTCCTGCCCCTTCCCGAAAAATTTAACGGGTTGCAGAATGCCGACATGAAGTACCGCCTGCGCCACGTCGACCTCATCGTGAATGCGGGCGTGAGGGAGACCTTTTACAAGCGGGCGAAGATCGTGCGCGCCATCCGCGCCTTCCTCGACGGGAGAGGGTTCATCGAGGCGGAGACGCCCATCCTCCTCCCCCTCGAGATAGGTGCCGACGCCCGCCCCTTCAAGACGCATCACAATGCCCTCGACCTCGACATGTACCTGCGCATCGAGACGGAGCTCTACTTGAAGCGGCTCATCGTGGGCGGATTTGAAAAGGTCTACGAGATGGGCCGCATCTTCCGCAACGAGGGCATGGACTCCCGCCACAACCCCGAGTTCACGACGGTGGAGATCTATCAGGCATATGCCGACTATCACGCCGTGATGGACTTCGTGGAGGAGCTCTACCGCTATGTCGCCACCGAGGCGTGCGGGACGCTGCAGATCACCTATAAGGATACCGTGCTCGACTTCGGCCATTGGGAAAAGATGACCATGGCGGAGGCCGTGAAGAAGTACTCGGGCGTGGACTTTGCCGCCATCACCTCCGACGAAGAGGCGCGGGCGGCGGCCGAGGAAAAGGGCGTGGAGCTCGAGAAGGGCAAGGAGACGAAGGGGCACATCCTCGCCGCCTTCTTCGATGCCTTCGTCGAGGACAAGCTCATCCAGCCCACCTTTATCTATGACTATCCCGTGGAGATCTCTCCCCTTGCCAAGCGCAAGCCCGAGGACCCCACGACTTGCGAACGGTTCGAATATTTCATGATGGGGATGGAGATGGGCAATGCCTTCTCCGAGCTCAATGACCCCATCGACCAGGAGAAGCGCATGGAGGCGCAGGCTGCGGCCAAGCGGGCACAGGGCGTCAATGCGCAGGTGGACGAAGACTTTATCGACGCGCTCAATCACGGCATGCCCCCCACGGGCGGCCTCGGGCTGGGCGTGGATCGCCTCGTCATGCTGCTCACGGACAGCGCGAGCATCCGCGACGTGCTCCTCTTCCCCACCATGAAACCCAAAAAGTGAAACTCCGCATTGCCGAGATGCTGAAGAGGGGGAAGGGGCACCTCTCCTTTCACACGCCCGGGCACAAGGATACCTCGGGCGCGGACATCACCGAGCTCTCCTATTCGGACTGTCTCGCCTCGCCGCGGGGCGTTCTCGCCAAGACGGAGGGGGAGATCGCCGAAATTCTGGGCGCAGACAGGAGCTTTCTCCTCACCGACGGGAGCACCTCGGGCATCTTTTCCATGATCTATGCCCTGCGCGCGGCGGGGATAAAAAGCGTCGCCGTGCCCGTCTTTTCGCACCCCAGTGTACGGCACGCCTGCGAGGTGATGGGCATAAAAACCGACCCCATTCCCCAAATTACGGCGTGGGGCATCCCGCAGCAGCCAAATGAAGAGGCCCTGCGCGCGGCAAAAAGGAGCGGTGCCATCCTCCTCACTTCCCCCGACTACTACGGCTTCTTCCCGCCCCTTGCGGCGGCGAAAAAAATTGCGGAGGAGGCGGGCATCCCTCTCCTTCTCGACGGGGCGCACGGCAGCCATCTGCACGGCACGGAGAACTACGCGGGACGATTCGCCGACCTCTGGGTGGACGGCGTGCACAAGTCCCTCCCCGCGCTCACACAGGGCGCCGTGGTCTCGGCAAAGGGCAAGTGGGGAAAATTTTTACACGAAGGGGTGCTCCGCTTCCGCACCACCTCGCCCTCCTATCCCATCATGGCGAGCGTGGAATATGCGGTGAAATACCCCCGCAATCTCGCCCTCGAAGAGGCGTCCGCGCGCTTCAAACGCAGACATGGGTGCCTCGAAAACGGTGACTGGACCAAGATCCTGGTGCCCTTCGGCGACAAGTGCGAGAGCGCCTGCTCCCTTCTCGAGGAGGCGGGCATCTACCCCGAATTTTCGGACGGGAACTACCTCATGTTTTATCTCTCCCCCTGCACCGAGCAGGCCCATCTCGAGCGCCTCGGCGCCCTGTTGGACGGCTTGGAGCGGGGCGAAGTCAGGCGGGACGCCCCTACGGGAGCCATCTCCATGTATACGGAGGAGCTGTGAAGACCCTGCTTCGCGGGACGGCGGCCTGCCGTCGGATCGGACAAGACGCCTCGGGCGGAAATGCGGCGCATGCCATGCTCGTCCTCTTCCCCGACGAGCGCCTCCTGCGTGCCCTCCTCAAGGAGTGCGCAAAGGCCTTTTTCGGCGCCGCGGAGGGGGGCCGCACCGCAAAACTCATCGACGAAGAGTGCTATGCGGATTGCATGCTCGTTCCCGCCGCGGGCGAAAAGCTCTCGGCGGAGCGCGTCTCGGACATCATAGAGGAGAGCCTGCTCGCCCCCGTGGAGGGGGACAGGAAGCTCTTCGTGCTCGACGCCTTTCATACCGCCGCGGGCCTCGTGCAAAATAAGCTCCTGAAGCTCTTGGAGGAGCCGCCGCAGGGGGTGTACTTCCTCCTCGGGGCGACTTCGGAGCACGCCGTCCTTCCCACCGTGCTCTCTCGCACCAAGCGGTTCGAGATCCCGCCCTTCACGGAGGAGGAGATCTTGGGCGCGCTCGAGAGGGGGCATGTCCGAGGGGAAGGGCTCAGAGAGGCGGCCGCGGCGAGCGGAGGGCTCCTCTCGGTGGCGGAAGATCTCGTGCAGGGCGGCGGGGAAGAATTTCGCCTCGCCGAAGAATTTCTCTCCCTTCGCGAGGTGGGCGCGGTCTGCCGCACCATCGGCGAAAGGAAGGACAGGCGGGCCTTTTTCTCGGCGCTCAAGCTTGTCCTTCGCGACCTCCTCTTCCTCTCCGCGGGAAGGGAGAGGGACTGTAAGCGGTGCACGCAGGCCATGAAGGGGCTTGCGGAGGAATATCCTGCGGGCGTCCTCCTTGCGGCGCTGTCCGAGACGGACAGGGCGGAGCGGGAGGTAGCCTTCAATGCAAACGGGGGGCAGGCGGCACTTGCGCTCGCCCTGCGTATCTGGGAGGAACAGAAAAGATGGCAAAAGTTGTCGTGATAAAATTTAAGGGCAATTGCAAGCCCTACTACTTTACGGACGGCGGATTTACGCTGACGCGGGGGCAGAATGTCGTCGTGGAGACGGCGCGCGGGCAGGAGCTCGGCTATGTCGTCCTCGCCGAGAAGGAGGTGGACGACGCTCAGATCTCCGCGCCGCTGAAGCCCGTGATCCGCATCGCCACCGAGCGCGATGAAGAGGTGGCGCGCAAAAACGAGGAGCGCCGCCCCGAGGCCATGCGCATCTGCAAGGAAAAGATCGCCGCGCACGGTCTGCCCATGAAGCTCATCGACTGCGAGTTTACCTTCGATGGGAGCAAAGTCATCTTCACCTTTACCGCGGACGGCAGGGTGGACTTCCGCGAACTCGTGAAGGACCTCGCCTCCACCTTCCGCATCCGCATCGAGCTCAAGCAGGTGGGAAGCCGCGACGAGACGAAGATCTTGGGCGGCATCGCGCCCTGCGGGCGGGTGTGCTGCTGTGCGGGCGCCATGCCCGACTTCCGCAAGGTGAGCATCAAGATGGCGAAAAATCAGGGGCTCTCCCTCAACCCCGGCAAGATCTCGGGGCTGTGCGGCAGGCTCATGTGCTGCCTCTCGTATGAGAACGAATACTATGCGGGCGCCTTCAAGAAGATGCCCAAGCTCGGCAGCTCCGTGGGCACGCCCGAGGGGCGGGGCGCGGTCATCTCCACGGACATGCTCAAGATGACCGTGCGCGTCAAGATAGAGAAGGACGGCGCCGTGTTTTACCGCGATTTCCCCGTGGACGAGGTGGAATTTAAGCGGGCAAACGAGCCCGATCCCGACGAGGACGGGAAAAATAATCCCGAAGACTGACGAAATTTTTCCAAAACCCCTTTACGAACGGGGCGGATTATGCTATAATACGGATAAGATTTTTTAGGAGGTAGATCCCATGGCTCACACGATCAGTGACGCATGCGTCTCCTGTGGCGCCTGTGCAGACACCTGCCCCGTCAATGCGATCAGCGCGGGCGACTCGACCTATGTCGTCGATCCCGATGTGTGCATCGACTGCGGCGCTTGCGAAGACGGCTGCCCTACGGGCGCGATCACCGCGTAAAAGAACATGCAGAAAGAGCGCGGATCTCGCGCTCTTTTTGTTTTTGAGAAGATGAAGGTCCTCGAATCCCTCAAAATCGGAAATTTTTCCGTCTATCAGGATACCGTGCTCTACCGCTTCACGTCCGACTCCGTCCTTCTCGCCCGCTTTGCGCGGGCAAAGAGGGGGGATGTCGTGGCGGATTTCTGCGCGGGCAGCGGCATCGTGGGATTGCATTTTTATGCCGAGCATGCGGACATGGTACGCTCCGTCACGCTCTTCGAGCCCAATGAAGCCCTTGCGGAGATGAGCGCGGAGAGCATCGCCCACAACGGTCTTACTGCCCTCTTTTCGGTGGAGAAGATGCGCCTGCAGGACATTCCGAATGCCTTTGCGGAGAGGTACTCCCTCATCCTCTGCAACCCGCCCTATGAGCGCCGCGGGAGCGGATTTGTCTCTGCCGACCCCGAGAAGGCGCCCTGCCGCGGGGAGCTCACCCTGACCCTCGAAGAGCTGGCGGCGGCCTCGTCGAAGTGCCTGAAGTTCGGCGGACGCCTTGCCGTCGTATACCGCGCCGACCGCACGGCGGAGCTCATCTGCGCCCTCCGCGGGCAGAACCTCGAGCCCAAGGTCCTCCGCTTCGTGGCGGGCAAGGCGGGCGCAAAGCCCTACGCCGTCCTTCTCTCCGCGACAAAGGGCGCCCGCGCGGGTCTGGAAGTACTGCCCACCCTCGAGAATTCGACCAAAAGGAGCACCCCATGATCGCATTTGTCGCGACTCCCATCGGGAATCTGAAGGACATCACGCTACGCGCCCTCGACGAGCTGAAGGAGGCCGACGCCGTCTTTTGCGAGGACACCCGCCATACCGTCCGCCTGCTCACGGCATACGGCATCAAGAAGCCCCTCTACAGCTGCCATAAGTTCAATGAGCGCGAGGCGGCGGAAAAGATGATCGCCCTCTCCCGCGAGGGCAAGCGGGTGGCCGTCGTCTCCGATGCGGGCATGCCCGTCATCTCCGACCCCGGGAATGCCGTCTGCCGCGCCCTCAGGGAAGCGGGGGAGCCCTATACCGTGCTCCCGGGCGCCTGTGCCTTCGTGTGTGCGCTCGTCCTCTCTGCCCTCCCCGCGGACAGATTTACCTTCGTCGGCTTCCTTCCCGACAAGGAGGGAAAGCGGCGGGAAGAGCTGAAACGGTACACCCATGTCCGCGATACCCTCATCTTTCACTGTGCGCCGCAGGATGTCGGCGACTACTGCAGGCTGCTCTTCGAGGCCTTCGGCGGCCGCCGTGCCTGCCTCGTGCGGGAGATCACCAAGATCCACGAGGAGAGCATTCCCTTTCGTCTCGGCGAATGGGACGGGCGGGAAGTCAAGGGGGAGTGCATCCTCCTCGTCGAGGGCGCACCCGAGGAAGAAGACCCCCTCACCGCGCTGTCTCCGCGCGAGCATGTCGCGGCGCTGATGGCGGAGGGGATGGACAAAAAGGAGGCCCTGAAGGCGGCGGCAAAGGCGCGCGGCGTCTCGAAGAGCGAGCTCTACAGGGAGACGACGGACCTCTGAACGTGCCGAAATTTCGCCAAAGTTGCAATTTGTGCCAAAAAAAGCGCAAATTTTGAAAAGCTGTGCACAATTTCTGAACGATTTGCGAAAGATGTGTGAGAAGGCCCTTTTTTGGGCTTTTTTGTTTGCCAAGCGCGGGCAAACCTGTTATAATTGCCGCATGCTCATTCTGGCGTTTCCCAAACTGAAGGGGACCCTCTTTGCCGAGGCAAGCGAACGCTTCTTCCGCTCCCCGCTCTACGTCATCCTCGTGGCTGTTCTCATGGCGGTCTCCGAGCTCTTTGCGCTCGAACTGCCCGTGTATTATGCCTATCTCTTTCTGCTGCTCTACGGCATCCTCTTCACGGAAGATACCCTCTGCGCCGTGCCCATTGCATGCTGCGCCTACATGACCCTCTCGCCCTTCAATAACCCCGCAAAGTACCCCACTACCAATGTCTTCAATGACCCCGACTTTGTCGCGCAGTTCTGTATCATCCTCATCGCGGCATGCGTGCTGCTCGTCGCCAAGACGGTCATCGTGCTCTTCGAGCGGCGGGGGAGCGGTTTCTTCCCCGAGCTTCTGTCGGGATTTCTCATCCTCGGCATCTCCTATATGCTCGGCGGCATCTTTACCGAGCACGATGCCCTCAAAGATGTCGTCTTCGGACTTGCTCAGCTCGCCTCGCTGTGCGTGCTCTACCTCCTCTTCATCCTCTCGGTGGATTGGCGGCGCATCCGCAAGTCCTACTTTCCCATCCTCTTCACGGCGATCGGGATCGCCATGTGCGTCGAGATCGCGGGCATGTATACCCTGCCCGGGGTCTTTCAAAACGGAAATGTCCTGCGTGAGAAACTCTTTACGGGGTGGGGCATCTACAACAATGTCGCCTGCATGATGGCCATGTGCATCCCCGCGCCCTGCTATCTCGCCGCCACGCGAAAGGTGGGGTGGGGGTATGCCCTGCTCGCGGGCGTCTTTTATGTCTTCCTGCTCCTCACACAGAGCCGCGGAGGCATCCTCTTCGGTACCGTCGTCTTCGTGCTCTGCGTCCTCTATGTCATCATCTGCTGCAAGCCCGCCGCGCGACCCGGGGTGCTCGCCGTCACCATCTGCGCCCTCGTCGTCGTGCTCATCCTCACCGCCGTCTTCCATAAGCAGATCGCGGCGCTCTTCGATTCCCTCATCCGCGTCGGGACAGACCCCAACTATCGCGACAAGATCTACGGGAGATGCTGGGATGCCTTTTTGGGTGCCCCGTGGTTCGGCGTGGGATTTTACGATACCCCCGGCGTGACCTTCGACATCTTCGCCCACTTCATGCCGCCGCGCGCGCACAATACCTATCTGCAGATTTTGACCTCGTGCGGGCTCTTCGGCATGGCGGCATACCTCTTCCACCGCCTGCAGACGCTCTCCCTCTTCTTCGGGCATCCCACCCACGAGAAGACCTTCGTCGCGCTGTCCGTGCTCGCCCTGCTCCTCACGAGCATCGTGGACTGCAACTTCTTTAACTTCGGGCCCGTCATGATCTACGGCATGCTCTTTGCCCTCGCCGAGGGGTTCGAGCATGTGCGGCGGGGGCGGCGGCTGTATGTCTCCCTGATGACCCCCGTGCGGTGAGCCCTCCCCACAACTTCACAGAAAAAGCGATCCCCCTCGAAACTCACGTTCCGAGGGGGATGCTATATGATAAGGGGGAAAATTATGAGCGATGTCTCTGCGATCAATCGTGCCTTTATTATAATACGCGCCTCGGGGAAAGGAAAGCATTTCGCGACAAATTTCGCGAAAAAATTTTTTGTATTGTATCCTATCAGCCATTGTGAATTTTTTACACGTCGAGGGGCGCCCGCGGAACATTGTTTTCAGGAAAAGAGTGCGCAGTGTTCGCGAGGGTAATTCAGAGCCATCTGCACAGAAAGCACCCCGCCACCACGGCGAGAAAGTTGGCAAGCAGGGCGGCAAGGGCGGGGAGGAGGCGCCTCTTCGGACTGCCTGCAAAATAGACCGCGGAGATATAGAAGACCGTCTCGCTCGAGCCATAGGCGACCGACGCGCACCGCCCGATATAGCTGTCTGCCCCGTACGCGGCATAGAGTTCGGAGAGGAGGGCGGTCGAGGCGCTTCCCGAGAAGGGCTTGACGAGCACGAGGGTGGAGAGCTCGGACGGCACCCCGAGCGCGCGGAAGAGGGGCGCCATAAATGTCGCAAGCATGTCCGAAAGGCCGCTCCGCGTAAAGAGTTCGGAGAGCATGAGCACGACGGCGAGATAGGGAAAGAGGGAGAGGACGAGCGGGAGGGCCTCCTTTACCCCGTCGAGGAAGGAGTCGTACAGCTTGACCTTCTTGAAGAGGGCATACACAAAGACGGCGAGAAAGAGAAGGGGAATGAGCAGGGCGGTCATCTCCTCTTTGCCCTCCTCTTGCATAAAAATTTCCCGCCCTTCAGAAAGAGCACGCCGAGGAGGGTGGAGAGCGCCGTCGCGAGGAGAGTGGGGAGAAAGATGTCGGCAGGGGACGTCGAGCCCGCCGCGAGCCGCAGGGCAATGACCGTGGTGGGTAGGAGCTGCAAACTCGTGGCATTGAGCACGAAGAGCATGTCGGCGGCATCTTCATTTCCCGCCTCCGTGAAGCGCTTTGCGGCGCGGATGCCGAGGGGCGTGGGCGCACCGGGGAGGCCCAAGAGATTTGCGGAGAGATTGCCTCCCGCGAGGAAGAGGGCCTCCCTGTCATCCGAGCGGAAGAGGCGGCGGGTGAGGGGCGCCGCGAGACGGGAGAGCTTTTCGGAGAGCCCACACCGCTCCAATACCTTAAAAAAGCCCAACCAGACACAATAGGCGGAGAGGAGGGAGAGGGCGAGTACGGCGGCCTTTTCCCCGCCCGAAAGGAGGGACGCGAGGAAATTTTCGGGATCCGAAAAGAGAAAGAGGGCGGCGGCGATCCCCACCACCCCCGCAAAGATGACATTCATACGGTGTATTATACGGTTTTCTCTCGTAAGGTATGCCGACGGAAAAGGAAGGAAAAAGGAATGGATAATGAATGACGTATTGTGAACGACGGGGCGCTATAATCGTGTACCGACGGGGCGCTATAATCATGTCACCCTGAGCGAAGTCGAAGGGCCGCCTTAGCCTTCTGAAAAGGGGGACGTAAGACTGCGGCGATTCTTCGACTGGCTCAGAATGACATTATCAGAATGCCTTCGTCGTTCTCCCTTGCTGTCCCCTTGAGGGGAATAGGGGTGTCGCTATAATAATGCCCACGTCATTTCGAGGCGAAGCCGAGAAATCCCGTCCTTCAAAAAACGTAAAAAAAGAAGTCCATAGATTACGTTAATCTATGGACTTCTTTATTGTCATTATAGCACCGTTCGGTGTATTCGTCAAGCGAATTGCCCGATTTTTTTAAGAAATTTTTAATTACAAGCAAAGCATGCGCCGCCTCCTCCCCCGACATGGTACACGGATTAACGTATTCTATGTACATCTGCCTCGGGTAGTGGCGCCGTAACGTCCCTGCGGCGAATGCTATAAAAAATCATGATTTTTTAAGGAGAAGAACAATGCAAAGAAAGAACAACAAAAAAGGCTTCACGCTTGCCGAGCTCCTGATCGTCGTCGCGATCATTGCCGTCCTCGTCGCCATCGCAGTGCCGCTCTTCGTAGGCGGACTCAATAGCGCGCAGGATGCGACCTTCCAGGCAAATAAGCGTGCCGTCAAGTCCGCAGCCGTCGTCAAGATTCTGGCTGAGAATGATGGCGATGGGGCTGTCGGTCTTGATAAGATCTTCGTGGCAGGGAAGAAGGTTTCCGCAACTGCCACTGTCAATGAGAAGGGTGACATTAGCGACCTGACCATCAATTACAATCTTGAGACAGTGGAAGAAACGAAAGATTATACAGCTTGGAAAGCCGCAAGTGGCGCAATCACTGTCGAAATTGCCTTGGTTGATTTCGAAAAAGTCAATATTACAGAGGGCGCCGGGGGGGTAATCTCATCTAAAAAATAATGCGTCGTTGGGGACAAACGACGCATCCATTCGGAGCTACGCGGAAACCAAGGCAAGGGTCCGCTGATGCTTATTCGTATCCGACAGGGATGTAAGGATACGGAAAACAGCGAAACGATTTCGTTCCGCTGTTTTTTTGTGGTTTTACGACGGGAGGGACCGACGCGGCGCTATAATCATGTCATGTTGAGCGTAGTCGAAACATCGCCTTAGCCTTCTGTACACGTCATTTCGCCCCGCACCTTTTACGTCATTTCGAGCGTAGCGAGAAATCTCAAGCCCGAGATTCCTCACATTCGTTCGGAATGACGTATCCCGTCATTTCGACGACCGAAGGGAGGAGAAATCTCAAGCAAGAGATTCCTCGTCGCTGCGCTCCTCGGAATGACATGTTAGAAACGACGGGGCGCTCTCTTATGTCACCCTGAGCGAAGTCGAAGGGCCGCCGCAGTCTTAAGACTAATGCGATTCTTCGACGGGCTCAGAATGACATTATCAGAATGCTTTCGTCGTTTCCCACGTTATTTCGCGCTCCCCCTCACGTCATTTCGAGCGTAGCGAGAAATCTCGTCCCTCCGTTTCGCATTTACCCCGCGGTTGTGCATAATTCGCGCGGGTTCGGCATGGTTTTCTTCTTCTAACTGCGCCGCGGGTCGCATACATTATGATTGCCCGAGGGGGAAAGGACTTCGGGTAATTCTGAACCGAGGTGCTATATGAACGATGAAATCAGCTATGCGGAAATGCTCGAGATCCCAGTGGAGACGGTCACCGTCAACCGCAAGGAAAAGAGGAGAAAGGCGGGACTTTCCGACCGCCTCATCGAGGAGGTAAACGGGCGGGTGGAGACCGATGACCCGCTCTATGCCGAGAGCACGATGATAGGGCGGGACCCCAAGGCGCGTCCCCGCGAAAAGCTCATGCGGCGCATCTTGCTCTGTGAGTTCGTGGCGGTCTGTGTGCTGCTCGCCGCCATCTTCCTCACCAATCTCTTTTTAGAGACGAGCGCCATCAATACCTTCGTGCGTGGGCTCTTCCGCGGGGAGACGGAGACGGCGGACACGCGAACATACTCCGACTTTACCCTCTCGCCCGTGGTGAGTGAAGGGGTAGAGGCGGACATCGCGGTCTCGGGGACGGGCGTGCTCTCCTTTACGGCGAAGTGCTCGGTCTACTCTCCCGTGCAGGGCAAGCTCGAGTCGGTGAGCGGAAATGCCACTACGGGGTACTCCATCCGCATCCGCCACTCCGATACCTTCTCCACGGTGATCAGCGGTCTCGACGACGTCTATGGCGAAGCGGGCGACACGGTGCGGACCAATATCCCCGTCGCCTATTCCGACGGCGAAGGGGAGGTGCGCGTGATGTTTATGGACGGCGACACCGTGCTCTCCTGCTACACGGCCGCGGAGGGGACGCTCGCTTGGAGCTGAAAAAAGTCAGGGTGCGCGTTCATCCCCTCTTCTGGGCGGTGGGCGCGCTTTCCGCGTTTACGGGAGGGCTCCTCCTCTTTCTCTCCGCCCTCCTCGCCGCCCTCGAGCATGAGTGTGCGCATGCCCTCATGGCGCGGCGGTACGGCTATACCCTCGACAGGGTCGTGCTCATGCCCTACGGCGCGGTCATCTCGGGGGAGATGGAGGGGATCGGCAGAAGAGAGGAGCTCGCCGTGCTTGCCGCGGGGCCGCTTGCAAACCTCGCGACGGGCATCTTTTTCGTCGCGCTCTGGTGGACCTTTCCCGAGGCCTACCCCTATACCGAGCTCGCGGCGGCGGTCTCCTTTTCCCTCTTCTTCGTCAATCTCCTCCCCGCGTATCCCCTCGACGGCGGGCGCATCCTCCGCCTCTTTCTCCTCCGTTTCGGCAAAAAGAAAGCCCGCATTGCGGGCATGGTGGCGGCGTTTTCGGTCTGCTCCCTCCTTTTGGCCTATTTCATATGGACCCTCTTCTCGGAGCCGAACTATTCCGCGCTCTTCTTTGCGGCGGCGCTCGCGGCGGGAAATTTCGGCGGCGGGCGATACGAGCGGGTCACCTTTTCCCCGAAAAAATTTCTCCACGGCACAGAAGAGAGGCGGGTGGCGGTGGGCGCCGACATGACGGCGGGGGAGGCCCTCCGCTTTCTCCGCGAGGACAGATACCTCACCCTCCTCCTCTTCGACGAGGGAAAATTTTATGCCGAGCTCTCCGAAGAGGAGCTGCTTGCCGCCCTCGGAAGGGGGGACTATGCCGCCCCGCTTGCCTCCATTGCGGCCGTGTGAGCGGTCAGATCATCTCCTTCCAGACCTTTTCGAAGTCCTCCTCGGTGCGTAGGAGCTCCTCGGCGAGGTCCTTTACGTCTTCGTCAGCAAGGTCGGACATCTCCCCGAGGGAGGTGCGCAGGGCCGTCACGCCCATCACGGTGCCCTGTACCATCATCTCGGCGATGTGCGCGGGCGAGCCGTCCTTCATGGCGTTCATCTTGATGCCGCCCCACACCATCGCCTTTTTGAGGGGGCCGGGGTTCTTGAGCTCGATGTTTCGCTCATGCGCAAGCAGTGCAGCCCTTCCCCCGATGCGCTCATATTCCTCATGTTGGCGGAGGAGCTCCTCCCGCATCTCCCCGTCCTCCGTCTCGGGCAGAATGTCCGCAATGGACTGCTTGGCATATTCGCAATTTCTGTGCACTTCGGCGAGGATCTCCTCGCTCTTTTTTATCTCCATAGAGACCTCCTTGCAGGAAGTTTGGGGAAATTTTGCAAAAGTTATGCATCTTACGCGCAAAAGTGCTTGACAACGGCCCTTAAAGTATGCTAAATTAGATTCCGAGCCGCTAAGAACGGGCACAGAAGTATCCCGAAGGGGATCGCCTATGAGATCTTGCGAGACCGGGAAGAGGAGGTAACACGCGAAATGTACGCAATCATCGAGAACGGCGGAAAGCAGTACAAAGTCTCCGAAGGCGACGTGGTGAGAGTGGAAAAGCTCAATGCAAACGTCGGCGACGAAGTCTCTTTCCATGCCATTATGGTCGCGGACGGCGACAGCGTCACCGTAGGGGAAGACGCCGCGTCCGCCAAGGTGACGGCGACTGTGCAGGCGCAGGACAAGTACAGAAAGATCATCGTCTTCAAGTATAAGTCCAAGAAGAACGAGCGCAAGAAGCAGGGCCATCGTCAGCCTTTCACCGCGGTGAAGATCGAGAAGATCACCGTCTGATGCACGGGGCATATCCCGAATACTGAAAAAAAGGAGAAGAATCATGTTTTTATTTGCATTGTTCGCTCATAAAAAGGGTACCGGTTCCTCCCACAACGGCCGCGATTCCAATGCGAAGCGCCTCGGCGTCAAGCGGCAGGACGGGCAGGAGGTCCTCGCGGGCACCATTCTCGTGCGCCAGAGAGGGACGGCCATCCATCCCGGCACCAATGTCGGCATCGGCGGAGACGACACCCTCTTCGCACTTTCCGACGGTGTGGTGAAATATGAGCGTCTCGGCAGAGACAAGAAAAAAGTCAGCGTCTACGCAAAGTAAACCGAAGTGAAGACAGAAGGCAGCGGAATGTCCCCGCTGTCTTTTCTTTTTTCGCAAGCGGGCGGAATTTCGGATTTTCCATTGTATTTCCCCCGATGCTATGCTATAATATAGCCGACGACAGCCGAGAGAGGAAGGTAATTATGGTACCCGACAGAAGTTATTCCGAAATCATAAAGATCATTCAATCGGCGCGGGAGCGCGCGTTTTATAAGGTAAACGAGGAACTCATCGGGATGTATTTGCAGATCGGCAAATTTGTGTCCGAAAATTCTCGCGACGCGGCGTACGGCGACAGTTATGTGGACGGGCTTGCGGATTTTTTTGCGAAAAATTATCCCGAGCTGAAGGGGTTTACCCGCCGTGGACTCTATCGCATGCGGCAATTTTATGAGCTTTATGGCGAAGACGAAAAAGTGTCAGCACTGCTGACACAATTGAGCTGGACGAATCATCTTCAGATCATGTCCGCCTGTAAGTCAGCCGAGGAGCGCTACTTTTATATGGCTTTATGCGCCAAAGAAAAGTACAGCACCCGCGAACTCGAGCGGCAGATAGACAGCGCATACTATGAGCGCTATATGCTCTCGCAAAAGCCTGCGACGCCTGCGATCGCCGAGGCAAAGCGGAGCACATCCAATGTGTTTCTCGACACATACACTTTGGAATTTCTCGCCGTTCCCGAGACGGTCGGCGAGAAGGACTTGCAGCAGTCTATCATTCGGAATTTGAAGAACTTCATTTTAGAGATAGGCAAAGATTTTTCGTTTGTCGGTGAGGAATACCGCCTGCAAGTGGGCGGACACGATTACTATATCGACCTTTTGTTCTATCACCGCGGGCTTTCCTGCCTTGTGGCATTCGAACTCAAGATCGATGAATTTAAGCCGGAATATGTCGGGAAGATGGACCTCTATCTTGAGGCGCTCGACCGCGAAGTGAAGAAGCCGAACGAGAATCCGAGTGTCGGCGTGATCCTCTGCGCCCGAAAGGACGATGAGGTCGTCGAGTATGCGCTGAGCCGTTCGCTTTCACCGACGATGGTCTCCGAGTATAAGCTCAAGCTCATCGACAAGGACCTGCTCCGGAAGAAGTTGAAAGAATATCTCGAGCTTGCGGAAAACGAAGAGTAAAGAGGGGTCCATGTCCGCGCCTCGGGAGACGAATCGTCCCGCGGAGGTCTTTTCTTTTTTCGCAGGCGAGTAAGTCGCACATGAATTGCAATGGAAAAAGACAAAATTGCAATGGAAATTCTCAAAGTAGTATTGTATAATCGAATGTGGAATGAGATACTCATTTTGAAAATTTAAGGAGGTAAGTTACCGGAGCGGATAAAAAGACGATCGTCTTGCAGGAAAATAAATACGACGGCGCTAAAGAATATGTCGTCACCTCTTCTTCCTCCTTTGAAAGCAGAAATTACGACTATATTCGCCCCTTCGAATTGCTTGACAAAGCCACAATAAACGATTATAATTTCAATAGTGGCATTTATACGCCGTCGGGCGCGCAGCTTAAATACTCTTACGATGCATATTACAATCGTCTGACCGGATTCGCCGCGGCAAACGGCTCCGTAATTTCGGCTGATAATAAGGTGACCTACAGTAAGGGCCTTCTTGCAAGTGTTACAAACGGCGCGACGAAATATTATTTCGATAGCGACCCTGTCAATGACTTATATCGGTTCGGCATCAAGATCGACTACGATAAACATTTGCTCATCCAGTCGATTTCCAAACAAGGGTGGAGAAGTGTCTCCTATTACGGAGTCGGATCGGACGGTAATGTAGATACGTTCACCTTGGGTATTGACAAGTTCGGCAAGCCTACCGGAGAGTCGTATAATGGCCAACCGATGGTCTCCTATTTCTATACGGGAGAATCTCTGTCGGCCGAGCTCAGCCATATCGTTGATGACTATATCGGGCAGGAATATGTCGTCTTGTTTAAGGACGATCAGCCCAACGGTTGGCGAATGGGGGATTTCAAGGTAGAGCAATTAGGCAGCGGGACGCGATATTCGTTCGGAAGCAGCGAAGTTTACGATGTAATCACGGAGTCGGATCAGAAGTCTCCCTTCGCTCGGGGCACCAAAGTCTATGAAGAGAGCGGGAGTTCTCCCAAAGAGCTCGAGATTTTTTCCTGTGACTATACATATGCCGGAATTGGGCTGCTTTACGAAAAGAAATCTAAAAACGGCACCTATTCCTATTCTTATCCGCAAAGCGGAAGCCGTGTACTGCCGATAGCGACAGGTTGTACGTATACGAGCCCTCAGGCATCCCTTGCATGGCAGGCAGAGCTCGATAAGACGGGTAATATCACGAGATTGACGGAAATAGCAAACGGCTATTCGACGACGCATACTTATGAATACAATTCGTTTGGATACATGACAAAGGAGGATGGAAAGAAATATACCTACGACGCGCATGGGCGGATGAGTATGGCCGGAGACAAAGTTTGTGCGTATGATAAGTTCGGACGTTTGATAAAACTCGGGGATATAGAGTTATCGTACGACAAATTCGGGAATCGAACATTCAAGACCGGCGAACAATATTTTTACACGCGTGGAAATCTCTTGGAGAGCATTTTTCGCAAAGCGAGGTATAGATACGATAGGAACGGCTTGCGATATAGGAAATATATCATAAACGTAGAGATTACATATCATTATAACAATAACCAACTGATTTGAGAAGATCATTCGGATGGCTGGCAGTTGCGCTTCTTCTACGACCGGATGGGGCCGAGCGGATTCCGTTTGATTGAAGGCAAGACGACGAAGGATTATACATACATTCGGAACCTGCTCGGGGACGTGGTGGCGATTGGAGACGAAAGCGGAAAAATCGTGGCACGCTATGAGTACGATGCGTGGGGCAAATGCAGAGTATTGGATCCGGACGGCACGGAAAATGCGAGCCTGAGTTTTATCGGAACGATCAATCCACTGCGTTATCGCGGATATTATTACGATTACGAGAGCGGGCTCTACTATCTGATTACGCGGTATTATGATCCCGAGACGATGAATTTCCTGACGCGGGATTCCACGGAATACATGGAGCCCATGGCCATCTCGGGGTTAGACCTCTATGCCTATTGCGGGAATAATCCCCTCATGCGCGTGGATCCCGATGGGACTGTAGGATTTCTTGTTCTGCTTGCCGGTTTTGCTCTTGGATTTCTTTTAAGTGCAGGTATTGAGCTTGCAAATGAAGTATACAACGGAGGCGGATGGGAAAATGTAAATGTAGGGAAAGTCCTCTTCGACGGATTGATTGGCGGAATCGGAGGAATTGCTACCGCAAGCGGATTAAACGTGCTTCTTATGGCGTTAGTGGGAGCAGGCCTTGGGTTTGCTCAGGGAGTCGGTGATAGTTACTTGACCGGGAAGAGTTTTACGGACTCGAATACATGGTGGAGTATTGGCTTCTCGGCTTTCGCAGGATTAGTTGCATATTCATTTGGTGGCGCAGGTGCTAAATATGGGGTTACTTCTGTTATCGGCGCAATGGAATATGTTTCTGCATCCACAGTTGAGTCAATGGTGGCAATCGGCGGATCCCAAGCGGTCAACAACATGATAGTCGCCATACAACTGCTCATAGGGACTATTAAACCCGCATTGGCTTCTGTATTATTTGGTCGTTTCCAATCAAAACTTTTTCAAATGCTGTAAATCAGGAGGAATATCATGGATCTTGTTTGGGATGTGTCATTTTATACCATATACGCGTTTACCGCATTATATTTTGTCGTCTCTTTGATTCAGCTCTTCCGAAAGAAAAAAGCCGGACTCCCGGAGGATCGGACTGCCCACACCCCTGTTGCTGCTTGCGGAGCTGCGTTTGGTATCGCACTCGGCATCGTGTTTCTCATACTGGGGTTCACACCCCGTAAACTGTTCATGGATGCAGTCCTTTGCGCGTTTTTGGTGATGTGGGACGCGTGGCGGATCATAACGATCGACGGCGACAAGCTCATAATCAGAAGGTACTTCTGGAAAAAGACATGCAAGTTGGAGGATATCGAAATCGACGGCCTGTGGGCCCGCTATGAGGGGAAGAAATTATTTTTCCTGTTTAAAAAGGACTATCGTTCGACGTCGACAAACGGATTTTGGGAGAAGCTGGGTAAAAGCGCCAAGCATTTTGATTTCCGCAATCCCCCTCAAAACGAGCCCGCTTCGCAGCCAAGCTCCCAAGACGAGTCCGACGGCAGTCCCGCCGAGACAGACAGTGACCATAAAAACGACTGAGGAGAAAGCCCTCCCCCCGACGGGGTGAGAGAGAGTGGCGGACGGGGGCTCCCTGAAAAGTTCGTAAAGAGAAGAAGAGGGAAGTCTGTTTTGTCTTTCGGCGAGGGGGTGTAGCAGAAAAAGCCGCTTCGTCAATCTCTCGAAAATTGCAACTTCATTTAAGCCGACGAAAGTCGGCTTTTTTCTTTTCCAAAAACACAATTTTCTCGGCGGACGTGTCCGCGCCGATTGACGTTCGCCTGCTTTTTCCGCTCACCTGTTTGGGGTGTCGAAAGACAAAACAAACGAAATAGTGAGGGAAAAGGCATGTCCGTCTTTGCTTGGTTTTCCGCAGGAGTTCCTCCGTAAATAAAAAAGTTGTCCGATTTACCCTGTCGTTTTCCATTTCTCATGGCTAACCTATGAAGGCATTTCTTCATAAGGACATGGGAATGAGAACGAGCGAAATCACAAAACTTCTGGAGTTTATAGGGCGTCTGCCCGCGTCGTCGGAGGGGGATGAGGCCACTGCTGCCGTGATGAGGTTGGCGGCTGATTCCGCTACTTTGAAAGCGGTGCAAAACCGCATTCCGAGCAGGCCGCGCGAGTGCAGAGCGATAAGATTTACGAAAAGGGAGATAGATACCATGCCCGAAAAGGTCAAGCAGTTTCTGATCATCAACAATAAGATGATCACCTACCGCGAGATACGGGGGATGTACCAAGTGCGTTATCACAGGGACGGCTTCTCTATAGAGGTCGCATCCAAAAATTTTGAAACCATGAAACGGAAATTCCTCGCAAAGCTCGCAAAGCAGCAGGAGCATAAGCCGAACAAACTGCCGCCCTTCAAAGATTTCGTCAAGGAGTGGCTGGCGTTCAAAAAACCTATGCTCAAAGATAATACCTACAAAAGCTATGTGGATATGATAACATCTCAGCTTCTTCCCGTGTTCGGAGAATGGCACTTGGGAAGCATCACGCGAAAGGATGTGCAGGAGTTCTTGAATAAGCTCGTCGAAGAGGGCAAGAACAGGACGGCGCAGAAAGTGAAACAGACGCTCGGCGCGATCTTCGACCTTGCCTGCGAAGATTACGATTTGAAGTCGCCCATGTCCCGCGTCGTTCTGCCGCATTACGAAGTTCAGAAAGGTTCTCCGCTCTCCGTGGAGGAAGAAAAGCGGCTCATCGAGGCTTGCAAGGAAAACCCGCACCTATACGGCAATTCCGCCATACTCGTTCTTCTCTATACGGGCATGAGAGTTGGCGAGCTGTCCTCTATGGAATTGAAAGAGGAAAACGGCTACCGCTTCATCGAATGCACGACGGAAAAGACACGGAAAGGCTATGCGGATGTCAGACGGAAGATCCCCATCTCGCCCATGCTCAAAAGGGTATGGGAGATGATAGACTTCGAGAAGGCAAAGGCGGCGTCCAAAGAGTGCATCCGCGATACCTTCAAAGCTGTCTTTCCCGACCGTCATCCCCACGAACTGCGCTATACCTTCATCAGCCGTTGTAAGGAGCATGGCTGCAATTTCGAGCTGGTCATGCTGTGGGACGGACACCAATTCGATAAGGACGTCGCGTCGTCGAAAGTAGACCGTGGCTACACGCAGTATTCCGATGCATTCTACTTCGGAGAGATCGAAAAGGTCAGCTACGAATTGTAAATCATTCTAAATATGACAGATTCCCAGAAATATGCGCCGAGATTTTCTCGGCGCATATTTATGCAAAAAAGCCCGAAAAAGGCGTATTTTCAGTTCCCAATTAGTTCCCAATCGCAAAAAATGGGGGAAAATCAAGCGATTTTCCCCAATTTTTTTGGTGCCGCTGGTCGGGCTCGAACCGACACGAACTCTCGTTCGAGGGATTTTAAGTCCCTTGCGTCTGCCAATTCCACCACAGCGGCGCATTTTTTGTATGAAATTTGTATTTATTCGTTTTCCGCCCTGACGCAACAGATTTTAAGTCCCTTGCGTCTGCCAATTCCACCACAGCGGCAAGCGGTTTGTCTTGATAGAAAAGAGGACATCGGAAAACCGATGCCCTTCGTCTGGAGGCGCCACCCGGATTTGAACCGGGGAGTCAGGGTTTTGCAGACCCTTGCCTTACCACTTGGCTATGGCGCCAAAAAAAACAGTGCGGAGCTGTGTTTGGAGCGGGAAACGAGATTCGAACCCGCGACATCCACCTTGGCAAGGTGGCGCTCTACCACTGAGCTATTCCCGCATAAAAAGCTTTCCGCACTGTATTGGTGGAAGTTATAGGGATCGAACCTATGACCCCTTGCTTGTAAGGCAAGTGCTCTCCCGGCTGAGCTAAACTTCCGATTGCCTGTTTAGTGTACCACATTTCCGCGAACATTGCAAGCGTTTTTCCCATGGAAACGAAATTTTTTTGTGACTTTTCTTTTTCGGGGGAAGCGGAGGCCTTCTTCCGCAGGGGAGGGGGCCTTCCGATGGGCGGCATGCTTCCTTAAAATTTCGAAAAGGGGGATTGACGGCGGGCGGCGGAGGTGGTATAATATCTCCGAATGATAAGGAGGTCTCTCATGAAAAAGTTATTTGCATTCGCGACCGCTTCGCTCATGCTCTTTGCGCTCGTGGGCTGCGGATCCCGCGCCGCCAAGCTCGCAGACATTCCCGACGTCAGGAAGTGCTATATCGAGGGCTCGGCGGAGTACTCCACCCTTACGGTCGACCTTACCGAATATGTCGACGCGAAGGGCGAAGAGGTCACCTATCTCCCCTCATGCACGGCTGTGAGCGGGTGCGAGGTATCCGTAGAGGGCGATGTGCTCTCGGTGACCCCCTCCGTGGCGGGCGAGATCGGCGTGACGGTAGAGGTCCAAGCGGGCGGCAGGAAGGCCTTTGACCTCTCCTTTACCGTCTATTCCTACCCCTGCACGCGCATTGCCTGCGTGGGCGACAGCCTGACTTATGGGCACAGCTGGCACAATGAATCTTACCCCGTCTATCTGCAGGAGCTCCTCGGCGACGGCGTGGAGGTCGAAAACTTCGGCTATAACGGCAGCGCGGTGACAAACCGCAGCGAGCCCTCCTTCCGCCTCAAATATGACGGACTGAAGGAGTACACCGACAGCCTCAACTTCGAGCCCGACATCGTCCTTCTGATGCTCGGCTCCAACGACGGATTTAACTGGACGGGCTCGGCGTCCGCCTTTGATGCGGAGTACCGCAAGCTCATCACCTCCTATCTCGAGAGCGGCGTCGACACGGTGATCTTGATGACCGCGCCGCCCACGCTCGAGGGGAACGCCTTTAACCTTCCCAATGACATCATCCGCGACAACGTGTGCCCCGCGCAGCGAGCGGTCGCCGACGACATGGAGCTGCCCCTCCTCGACATGCGCAACCTTCTCGAGGCGCAGGAGGACCTCACGCCCCTCTACCGCCCCGGGGACGGCGTCCATTTTTCCATACAGGGCGCAAAACTCGTGGCACAGTTCGCGGCGGATGCCCTGAAGGGCGTGTGAGCTTCGGGAGGGCATTATGACAGAATGGGAAAAGATGCTGAAGGGCCTCCCCAATGACGACCGCGCCGAGGAGCTCGAAGCGCGCAGGATGGTAGCGAAGAAGCTCTTCCGCGCCTATAATAAGACGACGGAGGAGGACATGGAGGAGCGGGCGCGCATCATGCGGGAGCTCTTCCGCAAGGTTGGGGAGAATGTATTCATCGAGCCCGATTTCCTCTGCGAGATGGGCAACAACATCACCTTCGGCGACAATGTGTTCCTGAACTTCGGGTGCATCATCTTCGACATGGGCGAAGTGGAGATAGGCGACCATGTCATGTTCGGGCCGCGGGTGGGAATCTACACGACCAACCACGCCTACGACCCCGTAGAGCGCGTCGCAAACGTCGTCATCTCCAAGCCCGTGAAGGTGGGAAACCGCGTCTGGGTGGCGGCGGATGTCAAAATTTTGCCGGGCGTGACGATCGGCGACGACACCATCATCGGTGCGGGAAGCGTCGTGACGCACGATATCCCGAGCGGGGTCATCGCCGCGGGCAATCCCTGCAGGGTCATCCGCAAGATCACCGAAGCCGACAAGCTGATCAAATAGACCATCCATATATCAAAAGACCCCGTCCGTATCGCCGCGGACGGGGTTTATCATGCAATTTTTTCAGACGACGAGGGCGAGGACGCCGAGAGCCGCCGCGAGGGCGGGCAGGGCGACGGCGGCGCCGAGCTTCAGAAAGTCAAGATAGCCGAAGGTCACCCCCTGTTTTTTGAGGAGGGAGGTCCACATCATGCCCGCAAGCGCGCCGATGGGCGTGAAGAGGGCGCCGAGGTTGGAGCCGATGACGGTCGCATAGACGGCGGAGAGGGGCGCGCCCGCCCCCTCGAGCAGGGCGGCAAAGAGCACGCTCATGGGGATATTGTTGATGAGATTGGCCGTAAAGAAGGAGAGGATGCCGTACTTCAGGATGGGGAAGGAGGCGCCGAGAACTCCCGCGAGCAGGCCCGTCGCACCCACGTCTTCCAGAAGGACGATGATGGCAAACATGGAGAGCATAAAGGGGACGAGGGGGTAGGGGAGGCGGCGGAGCGTCATCGCGAGCGCGTGCGGCCGCTTCTTCTCGATGAGGGAGATGACGAGCGAGCACACGCAGAGGCTCAGGGCGGCGGTCAGGGCGACGAGCCACATCTCGATGCCGAAATAGTTCCCCACGGCGAGAAAGAGCGTGCAGAGGGCGAGGTGCAAGATCCCCACGACGAGGGAGAGTCTGTCCTCGATATGCACGCTCTCCGCTTCTCCCTCGATGGGCGACTTCAGGCGCTTGCGAAAGAGGAGGTAGAGCGCAAAGAGGGCTACCATGCCCGCGGCAAGGGTGGGTAAAATGCACACGCGCAGGTAGGAGACGAAGTCTATCCCCTCCGCGGCGGCGAGGTAGATATTGGTGGGATTGCCTATGACGAGCGCCATGCTCCACGTATTCGCCGCCACGAACTCGGCGGCGAGATAGGGGATGGGGTCTACCTTTGCATGGGCGGCGAAATAGAGGATAAAGGGGGTAAAGGAGAGGACGATGATG
This sequence comes from uncultured Clostridia bacterium, assembly GCA_947597925.1. Taxonomy (GTDB): domain Bacteria; phylum Bacillota; class Clostridia; order Christensenellales; family Borkfalkiaceae; genus Gallimonas. Next base: position 25,907 of record CANQFA010000015.1, read on the forward strand.
TCATTTGAGGTGAAGACCGTGAGGACGGACACGGCAGCATACAGGGTAAAGAAGAGCCGCTTCTGCCCCCTCCCGGAACGGGACAGTACGGCGCATGCGAGAAAGCGGAAGAAGCCGAGCTCATCCAGAAATACAGACAGCGCGGTCATGGAGAGGAAGAGGACGAGGAGCTTGAGGGGATTGACGGCGGTATTTGCGGTGAATGCCCGAAAGACCGCATCTGCCCGCCCCGATACGAGAAGGAGCAGGAGGGCGCCGAGGAGGGGAAAGACCCAGTAGGAGTCTATGGAGATGCGCCCGAGCTTGATCTTCGGAAAGAAGAGGATGCCCGCGATCATGAGGATGCACGAGAGCGCGGCGACGCAGATGGAAAAGATCAGCATGCGCGCCCCCTATTCCACGCGAAGGACATAAAACTTGAGGTAGGCCGTCTCGTCGGCGGAGAGGAGCACGGGGTGGTCGGGCGACTGCGTCTTCATCTCGGCGAGGGTCACACGCCGTCCCGCACGCCTTGCGGCCTCCGTGAGCATTCGCTCGAAGGCGGGGCGGGAGACATAGTGCGAGCACGAGCAGCTCACGAGGAATCCGCCCTCCCGCACGAGCTTCATGCCGAGGAGGTTGATGTCGAGGTATCCCCGCAGCGCATCCTCCGTCTCGGCGGCCGATTTGCAGAAGGCGGGCGGGTCGAGAATTACCAAATCGAAGTGTCTCCCTTGGACACGGTATGCCCTGAGGAGGTCAAAGGCGTCGCCGCACACCGCCTCGATGTTCGTGAGACCATTGAGCGCCGCATTGCGCGCCACCATGCCGAGGGCAGAGGGCGAGATGTCGAGCGCGGTGACCTTCTCGGCGGTGAGGGCGGCATTCAGCGAAAATCCGCCGCTATTGGAGAAGCAGTCGAGCACTTCGCCGCGGGCATACCTTCGTATGGCGAAGCGATTCTCCTTCTGGTCGAGGAAATACCCCGTCTTCTGCCCGTTGCGGAGGTCCACCGCCATCCTGAGCCCATTTTCCTCTATCTCGACGAATTCGGGCACCTCGCCGTAGAGGACGCCCTTGGACTCGGGGAGGCCCTCCTTTTTCCGCACGGCGACGTCGGAGCGCTCATAGATGCCCTTGGGCGAAAATTCCTCGACGAGGACGTCGGTGATGAGACTCCTGCGGAGATAGACGCCGAGGGAGAGGAACTGCACCGAGAGGTAGTCGCCGTATTTGTCCACGATGAGCGCGGGGAGGTCGTCGCTCTCGGCGAAGACGGCGCGGTAGGCACTTTCGAAGCCCAGCGACTTTCTGTAGGCATTCGCGGCGTGGATGCGCCTCTTGTACAGGGCCTTGCCGTCCTCCTCGTCGCCGCGCAAAAAGATGCGGATTAGGATTTTGGAGGCATGGTTGATGTATCCTCGCCCGATGTAACGTCCGTCAAAGGCGCGCACCGTGGCAAGCGTCCCGTTTTTATCCTTTCCCTCGATACGGGCGACTTCATTGGCATAGACCCACGGATGCCCCGCGATCACGCGCCTCTCCTCGTCCTTCTTCAGATAGACTTCGTACGGCATAAGTCCCTCCTTTCCGCGCACGGCATTGATTATAGCATAAAACGGGGGAGGAGGCAAGAAATTTTTCCGCGCTTTGGATTTTTCCGAAAATTTTTCCGAAAGGCTTGACGGCACCGCCCGCGCGGGTGTACCATAGTGGCATGAGATACGGAACCATTTCGGGATCGGAAAAGCGGGTGTCGCGCATCGTCTACGGCACGGCGAATGCGCGCATGCGGAAGGGGGAGGAGGTTTTCGCTCTCCTCGATGAAGTGTGGGCGCAGGGCATCAACGCCTTCGACACCGCCCGCGTCTATGGGAAGGCCGAAGAGGTGCTCGGCAGGTGGATGGAGGCGCGCGGCTGCAGGAGCGAGGTCTTCCTCATCACCAAGGGCGGGCACCCCGCGCTCTTTTCCCGCCTCGGTGAGAGGGCGATAAGGAGGGACCTCAAGCGCTCTCTCGAGGCCCTTCGCACCGATTCTATAGACCTCTACCTCCTCCACCGCGACGATCCCCGCCGCCCCGTGGGGGAGATCGTGGAGCTCCTGAATGCCCTGCACGCCGAGGGGAAGGTGGGCGCATTCGGCGGGTCAAACTGGACGGCGGAGCGCATTGAGAGCGCCAATGAATATGCCTACAGGCGGGGGCTTATTCCCTTCTCGGCGTCGGGTCCCGCCTACGGTCTCGCGGTCATGCAGCGCGACCCGTGGGGAAACGGCGCGGTCTCGATCTCGGGCAAAAAGAACGCTCCATCGCGGACATGGTATGCCCAAAGCGGGTGCGCGGTCTTCGCCTACTCCGCCCTCGGGCATGGGCTCTTTTCGGACGGCGTGAAGTCGGAGCGCGACCTCTCGGACTGGGGAAGGCGCGCTTTCGGCGGGGAGGAGAACTTCTCGCGGCTGGCGCGGTGCAGAGAACTTGCGAAAGAAAAGGGGGCCTCGGCCGCGCAGATCGCCCTCGCCTACCTCCTCTCGGGCCCCATGAATGCCTTCGCCGTGGCAACCTCCCTCTCCCATATCGCGGACCTCGCCGCAGCGAGCGAACTTACCCTCACGAAGGAAGAAAGAGATTTCCTCTCCGACCATGAAGATGATTGACCCACAATAAAAAGCGGCACCCCGAGGGTGTATCCCATAAGGCAGGCCTGCTAAAATTCGTTACAGCGAGAACAAAATACGTTCGGTAATCAACCCACATAGCAATGTGGTTGCTTCTGTACGAAAATATGGGAATAAAGAGTTCGATAAGGTGAAACGGAGTAAAAAGAAATGATAGAATTGTCAAAACAAGCAGAGAATTTTTTAAGACAGTATGTTTATAAGCACATGGGTATACAAGAAGTGACCGAAGAGAATATTGAAGAAATCGTGGAGTTTATTTCAAAACAATACGAGGATCCGCTTTCGTTGGCCGCTTCCCGTAGTGAGCATATCGACGAATACTTATTAAAATCGGCGAGTCAAACAATTACCGAGCTTACAAAAAACTGGTAGTCGATTTGTAAAATTCGGTGATTAAAAAGCAAAGATATGTGACTGGTTTTATCAATCACATATCTTTTTGTTGCCCTACGAAAGCGCCCGGAGGTGCCGCTTTCGATTTAATAAATGGAGTTCTTTATTTCGTGAGGCCGAACATGGCGTCGAGGAGGGAAGGTGCAGGTCTCCTCCGAAGAGAAGGTCTTGGACTCCTTTTCGAAGTGGTTGTAGCTCTGCAGGTTGTGCCCCATGTTGGTGTAGAGCATCTTATAGTTGCGGTTGGTCCATGCGATGGGGTAGTGCCCGTCGTACCAGATCTCCCAGTCCTTCTCGGGGTTGTTGCCCGCGGGGTTCTCCTGCGTGGGATTGAGGGTGAGGAGGACGTCGATGTCGGGATCGGCGAAGAGGTCCTTTTGCCAGCCGTACCATTCGCAGGGGGCCGAGTCGAAGACTTCGGGAAGATTTTGCGTTGCGCAGAAGTCAAAGGTCTCCACCGTGAGGGGCTCCGAAGTGGGGTCCCATGTGTTGTTTTTATAGTCGCCGCACTTCAGAAATTCATTCTGATACCAGTCCCACGCGTCCGACTGTTCCGCCGCATCGGCCATATAGAAGGCCGCCGAGTGGAAGCCGATCCACGCGCCGCCGCCCTCCATATAGCGGCGAAAGGCCTCCTTCTGCTCCTCGACATGGGGACGGTCGTTGAGGAAGATCACGAGCTCATAGTTTGCGAGCGTCTCATCGTTTAAGAGGGAATAGTCGTTGCCCGCGACGTCGTAGACGAAGCCGAGCTCCTGACCCTTCTTGGGGAAGAACTCATTGGCCTCCCGCGCGAAGTCGGAATGCGCAGTGTCGCCGCCCTCGGTATAGCCGAAGGCGAGCACGTGAAACTCCGCGCAGACGTCGCACACGCCGCCCTCGTGCGAGCCGGGATTGTCCCACGCGTCGCAGTTGGGGTCGGCGCACTCGAGATAGTGCTCGGTCTCCGAGCGGTGCCACACCCAGGTGTGAACATGGGGCTTCTCGCATGCCGCAGCGGGCAGGAGGGCAAAGAGCATGCTTCCCGCGACGAGGAGGATGCCGAGTTTGGAATTTGACTTCATAATTTTCTCCCTTAAATCAGTACATGGGGTCGCAAAAACGCGACCCCATGTCATTATTTCGATTCTTTGAGACCCTGCAGCACGCTCTCGGGCGCCTGCTCGTAGCGCGCGAATTCCTTCGAGAACCGACCCCGTCCCTGCGTCATGGAGCGGAGCGAGGTGGCATAGGTGAGGATCTCGCCCTCGGGCGCTTCGGCAGTGATGACCTGCAGGCCGTCCTTCGTGTCCATGCCGATGATGCGGCCGCGGCGCTTATTGAGGTCGCCCATGATATCGCCCACGTACTGCTCGGGCACGACGATCTGCATGGAGCAGATGGGCTCGAGGAGGACGGGATGGGCGCGGCGGATGCCGTCTTCATAGGAGAGCTTTGCCGCCGAGACGAAGGCAACTTCCTTACTGTCGACGGGGTGATATTTTCCGTCGTAGAGAGTCGCCTTCAGGTTGACCATGGGGTAGCCCGCGAGCACGCCCTTCTGAATGGCTTCGCGGAGGCCCTTTTCGACCGCGGGGATAAACTGCTTGGGCACCGTGCCGCCGACGACTGCATCGACGAACTCGAAGATGCCGTCTGCCGCACCGGGCTCATAGCGGATCTCCACGACGCCGAACTGACCCGCGCCGCCCGTCTGCTTCTTGTGCTTACCCTCGGCCTCTGCCTTGCCGATGATGGACTCGCGGTAGGCGACGATGGGGGTGGTGAACTCGGCATCTGCGCCGAACTTTGCCTTTAACTTCTTCTTGATGATCTCGAGCTGGATCTCGCCCTGTCCGCAGGCGAGGGTCTCACCCGTCTCGGCATTCTTGACCACGCGGAAGCTCTTGTCCTCTTCCGCGAGACGATAGAGCCCGCCGAAGACCTTGTCCTCGGTGCCGCGCACGGTGGCATTGACGGCCATGGAGAGCACGGGTTCGGGGAAGTCGATGGGTGCGAACTGCACGGGGGCATTGGGATCGCAGAGGGTGTCGCCCGTGCCCGTATTGGTGAGTTTTGAGACGGCGCCGATGTCGCCCGCCGTGATGCTCTGCACGGGCTCCAGCTTCTTGCCGCGCACGAGGTAGAGGGAGTTGATGCGCTCCTCGGTGCTCGTATTGGGATTGAGGACGGTGGTGCCCGTCTTGAGCACGCCCCTCGAGACGCGGATATAGTTCATCTTGCCCACGAAGGCATCGACTGCGGTCTTGAAGACCTGTGCGGCGAGCGGGGCATTTTCTTCACACGCCACGGTGATCTCCTCGTTCGTCTTGAGGTCGGTGGCGGGAAGCCCTGCGCGCTCTGCGGCCTGCGGGAGATACTCGAGGACGGCCTGCATGAGGTTGATGACGCCCTTATTGAGGAGGGCGCTGCCCGCAAGCACGGGGATGACGCTGACGGTATGGATGCCCTTGCGGAGCCCGAGCGCGGTGTCCTCCGCGGAGAGGCTGCCCTCTTCGAAGAACTTGTCGAGGAGCTCCTCGTCGTTCTCTGCGGCGGCCTCCTGCAGGACGGCCTGCATCTCTTCGAGCTCGCCCGCCTGTGCAGCGGGGACGGAGATCTCTTCGACGCCCTTTGCCGCAAAGCGATAGGCCTTCCCGGTGAGGACATCGAGATAACCCGTCATCTTCTCGCCCTCCATGAGGGGGATCTGGATGGGCGCGATCTTGCCCTTATACTGCTCCTGCAGGGCGCGGACGGTGCCCGCGTAGTCGGCATTTTCCTTGTCCATGCCGTTGATGAAGATGATGGTGGGCTTTTTGAGCTTCAGGCATTGGTCGATCGCCTTCTCTGCGCCCACGGTCACCGCGCCGTTTGCGCCCGCTACGACGATGGCGGCTCCCGCTGCCCGCATGGCGGAGCAGACTTCACCCTCGAAGTCATAGAAGCCGGGGACATCGATCAGGTTGAACTTTGCGCCCTGATATTCGAGATAGGCGACAGAGAGGGAGATGGAGGTCTTGCGCGCGATCTCCTGTTCGTCGAAATCACTGACCGTCGTGCCGTTTTCGATCTTGCCCATGCGCTCAATGGCGCCGGCATCGTAGAGCATGGCTTCGGTGAGGGTCGTCTTGCCTTCGCCGCTGTGGCCGACGAGGGCGATGTTGCGGATGTTCGTTGCGGAAACAGACATGTTAGGGTACCTCGATAGAAATTCGTAAGCGGTGCTGAAAAGACCGCTACTCTCCATTATACATATATTTTGCCAAAAATCAAGAGGGAACGGAAAAAAAGTTGCAAAAAAATACCGACATTTTCAAAAAAACGCCCCGTCGCGGGGACGGGGCGCCTCGAAAGACGTCCTTATGCGGGCTGTGTGTACTTCGTCTCGATGCCCTCGAGGAAGGACGCGGAGAGGGTGCCTTCGCCGAGGTATTCGGCAAAGATCTCGGCGAACATGGCGTAGCCCCTGTCGTTGGGATGGATGCCGTCGGGGAAGAGGGCGGACTTGTTCGCGGTGAGGGTATTGAGGTCGAGAAGCTCGAGCGAGAGGGCCTCGGCGACCGCCTTTTGCGCGGGGACGACATAGGCGGAGACGTTGTCATTGTTGATGGCATAGGCCTCCGAGAAGGCCGTCGCCGAGGTGCAGAGGATGACCCGTATCGGGGGATCGACGGCGAGGATGGATTGCACGAGCGCGGTATAGGCCTCCTCGAAACTCTCCCGCGTGGTGAGGGGTCTCAGACTCGTCTTGGAGTCGTTTGTGCCGAGTTTTACGAAGACGATGTCGGGCTTTATTGCCTGCACGCCCGTCCACTGCACATTGTCCATCCACCCCTGCGGCGTCCCGCCCGAGGCGGGGAGATCCCGCCGCACGGTGCGCCCGCTGAGGCCGTAGTTGAGGACATTGTATTTCCCGCCCACCTGTTTCTGGAGCTGGGCGGGATAGCCCTTCGTAAATCCGTCCGAAGAGCCCGAGCCTTCGGTGATGGAGTCTCCCACACAGGCGACGATGGGCACATCTTCTTCGGGGTCCTCGGAGAAGGGCCTGAGCTGGAGATAGTCGTCGGCGTCCGTCGTCTGCACCGCGATCCAGCCGCCCGTTTCGAACCCTTCGGGGAAGCGATAGACGAGGCGTGCACCTCCTTCGAGCGTCACACCCTCGGACATGGTGCCCTCCTGCAGGCCGTAGACATCGTTCAGGGCGAGCGAGAGGGAGAGCGAATCGTCCTCCTTTTGGAGGGAGAAGGAAAGGTCATTCCATGCGCCCTCGAAGAGTTCTGCCGAGACGACCGCAGCGAATTCTTCGGGCGAAGAGGAGAGCACGACGCCGAGCACATCGCCACGCTTTTCGAGGCGTACCCCCTGCGCGCTTGCGACATCGGGAGAGGTCGCTCCCAGCCACAGGCTCCAGTCGCCCGTGACCTTCAGCCCGCAGGAGAAGTCTGTGAAGGCCTCCTCGCCGAGCTCATAGCCATAGCTCGAGCGGAAGAAGCGGATGGAGCCGTCGTCGAGGGAGACAGGCACCTCGCCTTTTACTTGGGCATTTCCCGAAGTGAGGGCTTGCCAATTCGCGGCATCGCAGAGGGGCGTGCGGACCTTCTCCGTCTCCCCGTCCGTACATGCCGCCGCAAAGGCCGCCGCCGAGAGGACGACTGCCGCCAGCAGGAACGAAAAACCAACTCTGTATCTCATAAATTCCTCCTTATCCTTGCGACCATTATAGCAGGTTCCCGCACGGAAATCAAGAGGTTCATAAAAATTTAGTAAAAACCCTTCCCCAACGTGAACGAACGGGAAAGGCTCCTTGCTGTCTCCTTGAGGGGAAAGTCCCCGAAGGGGAAAAGGGGTGTCGCTTCTGATTATGCCTCACGTCATTTCGAGGCGAAGCCGAGAAATCCCGTCCTTCAAAAAACGTAAAAAAAGAAGTCCATAGATTACGTTAAT
>CANQFA010000016.1 GCA_947597925.1 uncultured Clostridia bacterium
CAGGCGTAAAAAATGAGGGACAGCCTTTCAAGCTGTCCCTTTTGAACGTCGCCTCGCTGCGACGATGGAGCTACTGGTCGGACTTGAACCGACGACCTGTTGATTACGAATCAACTGCTCTACCGACTGAGCCACAGTAGCGGTCGGTGCGGCTTTCCTCGCGCGCATTATTTATTATATGGGAATCCGCAGAAAAAAGCAAGCGTTTTTGCGTCGCTTTTCACTTTTTCTTCCGACGAATTCCTTTGCACTGCGTCTTCTTCGGAAATTCTTGACTTTCCGCATGCGGCGGGGTATAATAGTCTCATGAAGGAACAATTTTCGAGAGAAGAGCTCCTCATCGGAGCAGAGGGGGTGGAGACGCTCGCAAAGAGCCGCGTCGCCGTCTTCGGCCTCGGCGGGGTGGGCGGATATTGCGTGGAGGCGCTCGCCCGCGCGGGCGTGGGGGCGCTCGACCTCATCGACAGCGACCGCATCAGTGTCAGCAATCTGAACCGTCAGATCTTCGCCCTGCATTCGACGGTGGGAAGGCTGAAGACGGAGGTCGCGAGGGAGCGCATTGCGGACATCAACCCGAATTGCGCCGTGAGGACGCACGCCCTCTTTTACCTTCCCGAGACGGAAGGAGAGTTTGACTTTCGGGAATATGACTATATCGTCGACGCCATCGATACGGTTTCGGGCAAGCTCGCGCTCGTGAAAAACGCCGCCTCGGCGGGCACGCCCATCATCAGCGCGATGGGGGCGGGCAATAAGCTCGACCCGACCCGCTTCGAGGTCACCGACATCTTTGCGACCTCCGTTTGTCCGCTCGCGCGCACCATGCGGCGAGAACTGAGGAAGATGGGGATAGGCTGTCTCAAGGTCGTCTGTTCCGGGGAGGAGCCGTTGCCCGTAGAGACGGGGGAGGGTAAGCCCGTTCCGGGGAGCATCTCCTTCGTGCCCTCCGTGGCGGGGCTCATCCTCGCGGGCGAGGTCATAAAGGATCTCCTGAAGGGGGCGCGGCGTGCCGAATAGAAAATTTTGCAAGCGCGGGAAGTCCCTCTATCTGCAGAAGTGGAACAGGAATGCGAAAAAATTTATCAATACCTGCATGATCTGCGGATACAGGGGGTACAGCCCCGTCATCGATGCGGCGGGATTTTGCGATGAGACGCGGAACGCGGTGATCTACAGGGAACTGAAGCGGACCCTTCCGCGGCTCGACCTCGATGAGCTCGGCCGCTGCAAAATGTGCGCAAAGGCGCAGGATGAAAATGATGGACGAGATGAAAAATAGAGGCGAGACCTCGGACATGGGTATGGCGCAAAGGGTCGAGGAGGGCATCCGCACGACCTTTTCGCGGCGCCTCTTCAAGCCCTTTGCAAAGGCCATCGTGGAATACAGCCTCCTGCAGCCCAATGACAGGGTGGCGGTGTGCATGTCGGGCGGAAAGGACAGTATGCTCATGGCGAAGCTCTTTCAGGAGCTCAAGCGGCACAGAAAATTTCCCTTCGAGATCGTCTTCCTCGTCATGGACCCGGGGTACAGTCGCGTAAACCGCGAACTCATAGAGAGCAACGCCGCCCTGCTCGGGATCCCCGTCACGATTTTCGAAACGGATATCTTCGAAAATGTATATGGGGTCGAAAAATCGCCCTGCTATCTCTGCGCGAGGATGCGCCGCGGCCATCTCTACGCCAAGGCAAAGGAGCTCGGCTGCAATAAAATTGCGCTCGGGCACCACTACGACGACGTCATCGAGACCATCCTCATGGGCATGCTCTACGGCGGACAGGTGCAGACCATGCTGCCCAAGCTCCAAAGTACCAATTTCGAGGGGATGCAGCTCATCCGTCCCATATACCTCGTGCGGGAGCGCGACATCATCGCCTGGCGGGAGGAATACGGCCTTCGCTTTCTCCGCTGTGCCTGCAAGTTCACGGCCGATTGTGCCGCATATGATGCCGATTCCAAGCGTCAGCGGGTCAAAGAGCTCATCCGCGAGCTCAGCAGAGAAAACCAGCAGGTGGCGCAGAATATCTTCAAGAGTGTCGAAAATGTCAGCCTCGCCACCCTCATCTCCTATAAGGACAGGCAGGGCGTGCACCATCGCTTCGACGAGGAGGAAGGATGAAGGTGACGGAAGTTGCGGCGGCCCTCCTTCGCCGCGGGGAAAAATTTCTCATCTGCAGGCGGCCGCCCCATAAGGCGAGAGGGCTCTTGTGGGAATTTGCGGGCGGGAAGCTCGAGGAGGGCGAGACGGGCGAGGAGGCCCTCGCACGCGAGTGTATGGAGGAGCTCGGCATCGCCGTCGAGGTGGGGGAGGTCTATTGCGAGGTCCTGCACGAGTACCCCGACCTCACCGTGCACCTCACCCTCTATAACTGCACGGCAAGGGAGGAGCCCCGCCTCCTCGAGCACGCCGAACTTCGCTGGATCACGCCCGCGGAGATCGGGGAGTACGACTTCTGCCCCGCCGATGTGCCCATCCTCGAAAAGCTCATGCATTCAAAGTAAATTAAAAGCCGTGAGAGCGATGTGCCCTCACGGCTTTTTCATGCGGTTCAGTCGAAATATTCGCGGTAACGGAGGTTCTCGGACGAGGTCAGGGCGTCGTCGATATGCAGGTACTTGCAGATGTCGATGAAGTAGTCGTCCGTCATGCTCGCGATGAAGTCGCACACGACCTCATTGGGATCTGCTGTGAGCGTGCCGTCTTTTCCATAGTAGCTCTTCCGCAAGATGCGGTCGCCGAGATGGTGGCGGAAGATGGGCGAGGCCTCGTCTCCCCGTACCATGTCCGAGAGAAGGCGCTCGTAAAGCCCGCGCATGAGGGGATGCACGACCCGCTCATAGGGCGCATTGACGAGGGGCGAGCGGTAGATGAGCTCGTAGTTCTCCTCGATCTCCTTCTTCATGGCCTCGAAGACCTCCCTGTCCATGCGGAGGGCGGGGGAGTCCATGCTTGAGCGGACGACATTTTGGGTGAGCGAGGAGAGGAGTTCGCGGTTTTTCAGGCCCAGCGACGAGGGCGGGAAATTTTCCCTTCTCTTGAGGCCCGAGCGGAAGAAGTCCTGCCTGTCCTTGCCGATATAGGCGATCATGTCACTCACGCGGACGACGCATCCCTCCATCGTGTTCGGGATGAGCGTCTTCTGAAAGTCCTTCTCGAGATAGCACCGCTCGAGGAGGGCATCGAAATCCGAAAAGGAGGTGAGTGGGACGGGCCTGTAGCAGTCCATGGGCATCTCCCCGTTGTGCGAGAGGATGCCGCTCAACGTCTGCAGCGAGATGCGGCAGTCATAGATATAGCGGAAGATGCGCGCGCTGTGCACATTGTGGTGGAAATATCTCCCCGTATGGGCATGGTAGACCTCATTCAGGTACTCTTCGCCCATATGTCCGAAGGGGGGATGCCCCATGTCATGGGCGAGCGCGATGGCCTCGATGAGGTCGAGGTTGAGTCCGAGCGCCCTACCGATGGAGCGCGCTATCTTGGAGACGAGCTGGACATGCAGCGCCCTGCGCGTCAGATCGTCGTTTTTGAAGAAGGAGAAGACCTGCGTCTTGTCGGCATAGCGGTTATAGAAGGGGCAGTTGAGGATGAAGTCGGCGTCCCGCGAGTAGGGCGGACGGAGGGGATCGTCGCCCCGCGGCACGAGGTAGACGGCGTCCTCGTCGCGGGCGGCATAGGGGGAGAGTGCGTCATTCCGCGCCCTGTTTTGCGCTTCGAGTCTTGTGCGCTGCTCCTCCGTGAGGGAAAAGCGCTCGTCTGCATGAAAGTCTTCCATACCGAAAGTGTATCATAAAACGGGGGGAAATGCAACCGTCTTTCGAAAATTTCGGCAAAATTCTCTCAGTCACTTGACGAAACGTGTCCTTTGTTGTATAATGGAATACAGACACGGCGCGCCCTATGGGCGAGGCCGCCCGCCATGGAGGACAGACAGTTGAAGAGCAGGATCACGATCGAGCTGAACGGGGATTGGGTGCTTCGCCATCAGGAAGACGAAGAGCTCCCCATCTCCCTGCTGAAGAGCTTGTTGGAGGAAAAATTTAAGGTCGAGGAAGAGGACAGCACCTACACGACCCTCGTGCTCGTCTTCGATGAGGAGACCACGGGGAAGGAAGCCCTCACCGCGGGGATCAAGCAATTCTTCGAGGAGAAGTATGCCGTCACCGATGCGGAGCAGGTCTTCACGGTCAACTTCGGCAGTACGGAGGAAAAGAAGGAAGAGCCCGCAAAGGAGCAGAAAAAGGAGAAGGATACGGAAGTCTCCGATCTCTTCGCGCTCTGCGGCCTCGGCGAAAAGAAGGACGCTAAGGACATCTTGAAGGAGATCAAGGACCTCGTGGGCGCGGAGGAATTTAAGGCGCTCGCCGAGGAAGTCGTCGCCGTCGCACCCGCGCTCTCCGTCGAGGAGAAGGCGTGCGTCTTCTATAACCAATGCTACCTCTTCTCCGTGGGGGACGGCTACGGCCTGTCCACCTATCTTCGCCTCTTCGCACAGCTCATCGACAAGACGGGGCTCCGCAAGATGCACAGCCGCCTCGTGCGCGAGATCTCCCTCGGCGAATACAGGGACAACGATCAGCCCTTCGAGGAGGCAAGAAAGATCCTGTACGGCGGCGACGGCCGCACCACCCTCCTCCTCTCCATCGACATCAGCGAGTGGATCGGCAAGACGGAGACCAAATATTTCAAGCAGTTCCTGCGCGAAGTGGAGAAATCCACCGGGGAGTTCATCATCGTGTTCCGCGTGCCCTTCGTGGAGAAGGATGTCTTGGAGCGGCTGCGCTATTCGCTCGCAGACCTTCTGCGCGTGCGCTCGGTCTCCTTCCCGCCCTTCTCGATGAAGGAGATCAGGAGCTGGACGAAGTGCGAACTCAGCAGGTGCGGCTACGAATTTGCCGACGACGCATGGGAGCCCTTTATGCAGTGCATCTCCGAGGAGAAGAGCGACGGAAAATTTTACGGGCTCAACACCATACGAAAAGTTCTGCAGGAGCTCTTCTACCGCAGAGAGCTGCAGAATGCCGAGATGGGCGGCTCCAACTTCCGCATCATCGCCCGTGAAGACGTGGCGGCGCTCTGCCGCACGGAAAACGACGATACCATGTCCGGGGAGGAGCAGCTCGCAAGCCTCATCGGCATCGACAAGATCCGCGACAAGATCCACGAGATCGTGGCGCAGATCGCCATGGCAAAGAAGACCTCGGCAAAGGACTGCCCCTGCATCCACATGCGCTTCGTGGGCAATCCCGGCACGGGCAAGACGACGGTCGCGCGCATCCTCGGGCGCATCCTGAAGGAGGCGGGCGTCCTCCGCATCGGCAACCTCTACGAATACGCGGGGCGGGACTTCTGCGGGCAGTATGTCGGCGAGACCGCACCCAAGACGGCGAGCATCTGCCGCGATGCCTACGGCTCGGTGCTCTTCATCGACGAGGCGTACACCCTCTTCCGCAGCGAGGACAATCCGCGCGACTACGGCAGAGAGGCGATCGACACACTCATCGCCGAAATGGAGAACCACCGCAATGACTTCGTGGTCATCATGGCGGGCTACACCGACGACATGGAGCGTCTCATGAAGAGCAACGAGGGCCTCGCGAGCAGAATGCCCTACGTCATCGAGTTCCCGAGCTATTCGCGCGAAGATCTCTACCGCATCTTCGTCTCGATGGCGGAGAAGAAGTTCAAGTGCGACGAGGATCTCCTCGCTGCCGCGCACGACTTCTTCCTCTCCCTCAGTGACGAGTTTTTGGGCTCGAAGTCCTTCAGCAATGCCCGCTTCGTGCGCAACCTCTTCGAGAGGACTTGGGCAAAGGCGGCCATGCGCTGTCAGCTCGACAAGCAGGCGGAATTCGTGCTCACGCGCGACGACTTCGAGCGGGCGAGCGCGGAGAAGGAATTCGGCTTCCACATGGAGAAGAAAACCAGACTTGGTTTTTGAATAAATCTATCTTAAGGAGTGAACTATGGCGGACGAAAAGCAGCTCAGGCAGGCGAAGAGCGTCTATAAGACCCTCTGTGCCATGCTTGACGACAAGGAATGGCACTACGACAAGAATGAGGAGGAGCTCTCCATCAGCTGCGGTGCGCGCGGCGACGACCTCCCCATTCCCATCCACATCAATGTGATGCCCGAAAAGCAGCTTGTCACGATCTCCTCGGGCATGATCTTCGAGGTCCCTCAGGATCGCAGAGTCCACATGGCGGTCGCCGTGTCCGTGGCAAATGAGACCATGGTGGACGGAAGTTTCGACTTCAATTTCCTCTCGGGGAACTTCGGCTTCCGTCTCACGGCTTGCTATCACGAGAGTCTGATCGGAAAGGATCTTCTGGAGTACATGCTCATGTGCACCTGCATCACGGTGGACCGCTACAACGACAAGTTTGCCGCGATCGCACAGAACAACATGGATCTCGACGAGGTCGTGCAATTTATTAAGGAGGTCGATTGAAATGAGTGACAAGCCCGATATGAAGAAAGCAATGAGCGTATACAAGCTCATCCTCAAGGCACTTGATGACAGGAAGTGGCACTATAACAGCGACGAGAGCGAGATGACCGTGCGCTTCACCGTGCACGGCGAGGACATTCCCATGGACTTCCTCTGCTTCGTCGATGCGGAGAGAGAGGTGGTGCGTCTCCTCTCCTTCTTGCCCTTCGCCTTCCCCGAAGACAAGCGCGTTCTGGGCGCCGTGGCGACCTGCCAGGCCACCTATCAGCTCATCGACGGCAGCTTCGACTACGAGATCAGCTCGGGGCGCATCGCCTTCCGCATGACCACGAGCTATCGCGAGAGCCTCCTCTCGGCCGAGGTCTTCAACTATCTCATCCACTGCGCATGCAGTACGGTGGACTATTTCAACGACAAGCTCCTCATGCTCGCCAAAGGGACCATCTCCATCGAGCAGTTCTTAAGCGACATCGACTGAGCGTAAAATTCCCGCGAAAGGGGGGCCCAAGCGACCCTCTTTTCATGGTATAGTCCACGGAGGAAATTATGGACGACAGACTTCTCGAACCTCTCAAGGCGTATCGGGAATATTACGACGGGGAATTCACAAAGAACTGCGCCGCCTGTTTCGATGAACTCGTGACGAAGTCGGGCATCCGCGTCGAGGAGAACCGCAAGACGGTCGCGGCCTACGATGCCGCCTGCAAGGAGAGCGCGGGGATCGAAAAGCTCCTCTCCAAGCAGCGCGGCAGAAAGGGGCTGCTCATCGCCATCTCCGTCATCGGGGCCATCCTCCTCGCCATCGGCATCGCCTGCTTCGTCATGCAGACAAATTGGGTGGTCGCGCTCGTGCTCACGCTGTGCGGCATTCTGCCCATTATCGGCATCTTTCTCCTCTTCAAATTCGTGCGGCCCGCGATCAAAAACCTGAGCACGACGCTCGACAAGAAGAAGGAAGAGGCGGAGAAGATCTTAAAGGAGGCATGGCGGCAGATGGCGCCCCTCAATGCGCTCTACGACAGCGATGTCACCGTGAAGCTCATAGAGAAGACGGTGCCTCTCCTCGAGATCGACGACAACTTCAATATGCGCCGCTACGACGTTCTGAGCGGCAAATACGGACTCGGGGAGCCCGACAACCCCGAGCGCTCCACGGTGGGTATCCTCACGGGCGAGATCCTCGGCAATCCCTTTGTGATAGACCGCGAGCTCGTCCACACTATGGGCATCGAGACGTACACGGGGAGCCTCACCATCAGCTGGACGACCACCTCGACGGACTCCGAGGGGCATGTGCATATCGAGACGCACACCCAGACCCTGTATGCCTCCGTGCACAAGCCGCGGCCCTACTACAGCGAACAGACGCGGCTCATCTACGGCAACGAGGCGGCGCCCGAGCTCAGGTTTTCCCGCTCTGCGGGGCATGCCGAGCGGCTCAGCGACAAGGAGCGCGCCCGCAAGGTAAAGGAGGGGGCAAAGGAGATCCGCAAGCGGCAGGACCGCGCCATGAAGGACGACCGCGTCAACTTCACCGAGATGGGAAACAGCGAGTTCGATGTCCTCTTCGGCGCCCTCAACCGAAATAACGAGGTGGAGTTCCGCCTGCTCTTTACCCCCCTTGCGCAGAAGAATATGCTCGCCCTCCTCACCGACAAGAGCGGCAGCGGCTTCGGCGACGACTTCACCATGATCAAGGCGGGGATGCTCAACTACATCTCCTCCGAGCACTCCGCGGGGTGGGATCCCGACCTCTCCTACAGGCGGTATCTCTCGTACAGCGTCGACATTGCGCGGAGGAACTTCATTCAGTTCAACAGGCAGTATTTCAGGTGTCTCTACTTCGATTTCGCGCCCCTGCTCTCCATCCCGCTCTATCAGCAGCACAAGCCGCACGAATATATCTACCGCGAGGTCTATCCCCGCAACTATACGGGATATGAGGCGGAGTACGCCGCGAACAATGTCGGCAGGGCGGCCTTTGCGCCTCCCGGTTCGGCGACGGAGGTCATCCTGAAGACGCGCTTCCTCGGCGAGGAGGGAAAGAGCGACCGCGTGCTCGTGCATGCGTCCTCCTATACCGCGCAGGAGCGCGTGGAATATGTCTCCGTATGGGGCGGCGACGGCTGTCTGCACGAGGTGCCCGTCTACTGGACGGAGTATCTGCCCGTCTCCTCGGAGCGGGAGATCCGCCTGAAGGAGCTCGGGCTCACCGAGCGGCAGTTTGAGCGGGCGTCGGCAAGCGGAGCGCTCTCGGACGTCCTCTCCCGCCACGGCGGCGAAGGACACGGATACGGGCACGGCATTCTGTGCTGTATCGGCGGCGAAGAGTCCTTTGACGGGGACTTCTCCGACGCACTCGAAAAGATGAAAAATCAAAACGGAGGTAATAGCAATGAATGAACTCGACGAAATGACCGGCCCCACCCTCGACGAGGGGAGGGACGTCAACGTCATCGCGAAGCAGCTCCCTGTGGAAGTGGGCTGGGGCTCCAAGGTGTTCGACATCATCTGGTGGTTCCTTCCGCCCATCATCGGGGGCATCGTATGGATGATCATGAAGGTGCACGCGCGCAACTATTTCCGCCAGCTGCAGCAGAAACTTCAGCATGATGCATCCCAGATCGACAACTACCTCGAGCAGCGGGTGCAGATTTTGAAGAACTGCGCACGCCTCCTCGACAAGGCCATCGACCTCGACAAGGACACCTTCACGAAGATCGCGGAGTACCGCAGCGGCCGCGCGGGTGCGGGCGCCGAGGGGGACGAGGCGAGAAACAGGGCGGCGGAAGAGATCGGCGCCATGGACAGGAGCATCCGCCTCACATTCGAGAACTATCCCGAACTGCGCGCCCATGCCGAGATCGCCGATGCCATGCAGCAGAATTCCTACCTGCAGCGCGAGATCACGGCGGCACGCGAGGTCTACAATGACACCGTGAACACGTGGAACAGGGAGATCTTCTCTTGGCCCACCAAGCAGATCGTGGCGGCGCAGGCGGGGTACACCACGCGCATTCCCTTCATCGCCGACAAGGAGACGAAGGAGGCCGCCCGCGGCGAATTCTTCTAAACGACGAAAAATAAAAATCTCCGAGGGACTCCCTCGGAGATTTTTTTACGCTTTGTTTAAGATATGGGTGGGGCAGAAGAGGTCATAGGCTCTCTTTCAGGATAGCGACGATCTCCTCGTGCGTGAGGACATGGTACCCGCCGTCCATCACGAGGGTCGCCTTTGCGATGCCCTCGATCATCTCCTCGGTCACGCCGAGGGAGGTGAGGTCCATGGCGAGCCCGAGCTCCTTCATCCACGCCTCCATGCGGGCAAGTCCCGCCTTTGCGACCTCTTCGTCGCTTCCCGCATCCTCTACGTTCCACACTTCCACGGCGAATCGCCTGAATTTTTTGACCCCATACGGCAAGATGTGCCGATAGTAGGGGAGGGAGACGGCCGAGAGGGTCATGCCGTGCGTCGCGTCGGTATAGGCGCCCACCGCCTGCCCGAGCATGTGCACTTCCCAGTCCGTCGTCTTGCCCTTCGCGATGAGCGTATTGAGCGCCCAGGTCGCTGCCCACATGATGTTGGAGCGGGCCGCATAGTCGAGGGGATCTTTGAGCGCGACGCGGGAGTTTGCGATGAGGGACTTCATGAGCCCTTCGGAGAGAGAATCGCTCACATTGTCGTCCTCGCCCGAGAAATATTGCTCGCAGATGTGGTTAAAGGCATCGTAAATGCCCGCCACCATCTGCCGCTTGGGGACGGTAAAGGTAAACTCGGGGTCGAGCACGGTAAATTTCGGCATGACCTCACTGCCGAAGACGTGGCCTATCTTGAGCTTTTGCGCATGATTGGTGATGACGGCGCCGCCGTTCATCTCCGAGCCCGTGCCCACCATCGTCAGCACGCACCCCACGGGCACGATCTTGCAGGCGGGCTCCTCGAAGCGGAGATAGTACTTCTCCCAGGGATCCTCGTCGCAGAAGACGGACACGGAGACCGCCTTTGCATAGTCGCACACCGAGCCGCCGCCGACCGCGAGGAGGAGGTCTACGTGATGCTCTCTCGCGAGCATGGTACCCTCCTTGAGTTTCTCCACAGTGGGATTGGGCATGACGCCGCCGTCCTCTATGACCGTCTTGTTGCACTTCTTGAGCAGGGCGAGCACGCGGTCGTAGATGCCGTTTTTCTTGATCGAGCCGCCGCCGTAGATGAGCTGCACGGTCTCGCCGTACTTCTGAAGTTCGCCTTCGAGATTTTCGAGGGCACCCTTGCCGAAGTAGAGTTTGGTGGGGTTATGATAGGTGAAATTTCCGAGCATCTTGCGCCTCCTGAAAATTTTTTTACCAGATGAAGTTCGCGCGGGCGCTCTCGCCGTTGTCGACGACGAGGTCCTGCGCCGTCATGGAGCGGTTGACGGCGGCGAGGAAATAGATCCATTCGGCGATCTCCTCCGCCGACGCCCACTTTTTGAGCGGGGTCTCCGCCATGATCTGCTCCCAGAGCGTGGGGTCCTCCATGACATGGGCATTGAGCGGCGTCGTCACACCGCCCGGGGAGAGGCTGTTTGCCGTGGCGCCCTGCGGAGCGAGACGGAGGGCAGTATTCTTCATATAGGTCACCATGCCGCCCTTGCTCGCGGCATATTCGGGGAATTCCGAGCCCGTGGAGGCACTCGCCGAGGCGACGAAGACGACGCTTCTCACGGAGGGCGAGAAGGCATAGCGCTCATTCACGCGGATGGTGCCCTTCAGATTGACTTCGAGGTCCCTGCCGCTGTCCTGCACGCCCGCGCAGTGGACGATCCCCCCGAGCCCCTCGATGGGGGAAAGGGGAGAAGAAGTGATATCCGCCGTGATATGCGTGTAGTGCGCGTCCACGAGGGGTGCGGGACAGAGGTCGAGTCCCACGACTTCATGTCCGCGCGAAAGGAAGAGACGGACGGCCGCACTGCCGATGCCGCCCGAGGCGCCCGTGATGAGGATCTTCATAGCTCCCTCCCTGCCGCTCTGTCGCGGCCGACGAGTTCGAGATATTCCTTTCCCACGCCGAGTTTTCTCCATCTCGCCGTGACGCGGTAGCCGAGGGGCGAAAAGGCCGCCTCGACGAGGAGTTCGGCCACCATGCCCGTGGCGGCGCAGGTCACGCACTGGAGAGGGCTCCATCCGAAGAAGAAGAAACTCACGAGAAAGGCAAAGACGAGGTTGTCCGCAAACTGCCCGATCGCCGTGGAGAGATAGCTGCGGCAGGCATAGGCGAGAAAACCGTCGGGATTCTTGCGGAAGAGCTTGCCGATCGCCCAATTGGAGAGGTTATTGACCGCCGACGAGATGAGGAAGGCGGCGGTGCTCCCGAGGACGACATACCACGTCCCGCCGAAGGTCGAGTCGAGCGCTTCATTGAGGACGGGCAGCTCTCCATAGTCAAAAAACGCACCCCATGTCCCCGGAATGAGGGACGCGAGGTAGAAGAGGAGACAGAAGAGCAGGCTGATGGCGATCGCGATCACCGAGAGGAGGGTCGCCGCCAGAGGACCGTAGTGCTTGGTAAGCACATCCATGCAGAGGAAGGTGATCCACGAGACGAGGATGCCGCAGTCGAGCGCCAGCCAGTCTACGCCGAGGTCGATGCTCTTATTCGCCAGCAGATTCATTGCGAAGACGGAGAGGATAAAGAGCGAAAAGGTGATGGGGGGAACAGAGCGGAGGAGAAGAGAGATCTCCGAAAAAAGTTGTACAGCGCGCTTCTTCATGGAAGCCTCCTTGTTTTTTAAGGCACGTGTGCCTTCCCGCTTTTTGCGGAAATTGCGTGGATGGTTGAGCAAGGAACATCCCGCACCCTCTATTATATCGTCTTTTCTTCCGTTTGTAAAGAATTTTTCGCCGCAGCAGACATCTTCCCGAAAAATTTCACCGCTCGCCGAACCGAGGTCTCCGCTTTTCTCGAGGATCCTGTCCCCCTTCCCGAGGCCTGCGAGTTTGCACGCAACAAAAGAGACAGTCGATGACTGCCTCTTTTGCTTTAGTTAGTCGAGGAGACGGCCGAACCAACGACTGTCTCCCCGCTCGTTTTGGTCGAGGAGACGGCCGAACCAACGACTGTCTCCCCGCTCGTTTTGGTCGAGGAGACGGGATTTGAACCCACGACCTCTTGGTCCCGAACCAAGCGCGCTACCAAACTGCGCTACTCCTCGCAGAAGAACATTCCATATTATATCAAACCGCTCCGGGTTTGGCAAGCAATTTCGGGGCATTTCCCAAGGAAAACGCAAAGGGTCAGTTCGCGCGCTTTTCGGCGGCACGGGCCCTGCGGTTGCGATAGGCGCCGCGGATGACCTCGAAGATATTGATCCCCACACCCGAGAAGATATAGATATAGTAGGTCAAAAATCGCCATGTCAGCACGACCCAGCCCACGACGCCGCCGGCCGTCGCACTGAGTGCCGCGGAGAAAATGATGGCCGCCGCGCCCTCGAGCGCGCCGCTGTTTCCGGGGGTCGGGATGAGGGAGGCCGCATAGAAGGAGAGGACGCTGAGGCAGAGCATCTGCAAAAATCCGCCCATCGTGGGGGCGACGCCCGCGAGCGCCACGGTAACGAAGAAGGGCACGGAGAAGTGCAGCACGCCGCAGACAAATGCGATCACCATGAGGGGCGGAATATGCCACCACTTGCCGAGGATCGCCTTGAGCGAGTTGCGGTATTCGCGCATCTCAAAGATATATCTGTGCATTACCGTGTACTTGCGCTTGACGATGTGCAGCTTTGCGAGCAGGTGCACGATCCACGCAATGACCTTTTTCCCGAAGTTGGGAAAGAGGGAAAAGAGGATGATGCAGACGGGCATGAGAAAGTTCGCCCCCATCGAGATCCACGCGACGATGAGGAGGGCGGTATTGATCGTGCTCCCGGGGAGGAATTCGTGCGCGAAGGAAAAGAGGACGGCCGCCATCGAACAGAAGACGACGGTGCTGATGATAAATTTGACGAGGGGAACGGCCGTCGCGACGCCCGCGGGGATGCCGTTTTTCTTGTGCAGATAGTAGATCTGGAAGGGTTGTCCGCCCGAACCGAGGGGCGTGATGCCGTCGTAATATTTGCCCAAAAACATGACCTTGATCGCCGCACGGAAGTGAAAATGTCCCGTCGAGATCTTGAGGAGATAGGCATATTTCGAGCTCTCGAAGAGCATGTAGAGCACGACCACGCCCAAAAGGCAGGCGAACCATTTCCAGTCGATGCCTGCGATGAGGGCGGGGATGCTCTTGATGCTGTCCTCGGTGAGCGAATCGGTGATGCTGAAGAGGAGGAAGATGGAAAAGGCGATGAGGGCAATGAGCAGCACGGTCTTGATCCAGAAGCGGCGCTGTTTTTGCTGACGTCTTTCGTTTGTCTCCTCGATGCGCCGCGACAGGCGGTCGGCGCGCTCCTTCTCGGTGAGAGGAAGGGGTGCGGT
Organism: uncultured Clostridia bacterium; assembly: GCA_947597925.1. Classification (GTDB taxonomy): domain Bacteria; phylum Bacillota; class Clostridia; order Christensenellales; family Borkfalkiaceae; genus Gallimonas. Next base: position 13,904 of record CANQFA010000016.1, read on the forward strand.
CTCCTCCGCAGGCGAAGCGGGACGCTCGGAGTTGTTCTCAAGCTGATCCATGGATTTCATTTTACCATAATCCATCGGAAAAGGCAACCTATTCGCGGGGACAATTTCCATTTTCTCCACTTTCTGCGGCCCTCTCCCGACGGCGGTCCCTCACGAGTTGGTAGACCCATCTCCCGACGGCGGCGGCGATGATGACGGCATACCCGACATAGCTGAGGGGCGCGGGAACTTGCCCGAGGAGAAAATAGCCGAGCAGGGCGGCAAAGAGCACCTGCGCGTAGTCGAAGACGGCGAGCTCCTTTGCGGGAGCGAGGCGATAGGCCGCCGTGATAAAGAATTGCCCGCCCGCCGCGGAGACGCCCGCCATGGTGAGGTCGAAGAGCTGTATCGCGGACATGGGTGCATAGAACGCGATGAAGAAGGGGAGAGAGACGAGGGTGGAAAATGCCGAGAAGAAGAACACGGTCATATTGCTCCGCTCCCCCCGCACGCCGAGCACGCGGACGCAGGTATAGGCGAATCCCGCGCAGGCGCCGCTTGCAAATCCCGCGAGCGCGGGGAAGACCTCTTCCGCGGCAAAGGAAAAGGTGGGATCGATGACGAAGAAGGCGCCCGCAAAGGCGAGGAGGACGAAGAGCACCTCTATGGCCGTCGGCTTCTCCTTCAAGAGCAGGGCGGAGAAGAGGATGGCAAAGAAGGGGGAGAGCTTGTTGAGGATGGAGGCATCGGAGATACTCGCAAGGCGGTCTATGGCGTAGAAGTTGAGGACGACGCCCAGAAATCCCACGGCGGCGCGCAAGAATAGCCACAGGAGGCATCCCCTGTCCCGAATGCGGAACTTCTGTTTGTCGAAGAGGAGAAGGAAGAAGACGAGAAAGGTTGCCACGAGATTACGGAAAAAGACCTTCTGCATGAGCGGAAGGTCTCCTGCGGCGTTGACGAAATAGTTCATGAAGGCAAAGCAGGCGGCGGCGCCGAGAATGGTCAGCACCCCAAGCCCCTTTTTGTGAAGAGGATGCATATATGAGCATTATATGGCGGGCGGCGGAAAAAGTCAACTCATTTTCGTGGCCGCGGGGCATCTTTTCGGAAAAATGTCATGCAAACTTCGGACATGGTATGCCCGCACGCGGTCATGGGCTATTCGCGCTCGATGTGCACGGTCGCCTCATACCCGAGCGACGAGACGAGCTCCTCGAGAGCGCGGCGCAGCTCCTCGTCGGTGAGCTTGCAGCTGTAGGGGACCCCAACGTCAAATTCCGCCCGCCCATGTGCGCGGACGCGGAAGTCGTGCACTTCGAGCCCCTCGGTGAGACCGCAGGCGCGGCGCAGGACCTCCTCCTTCAGCTTCGCCTCCTCGCTGTTCGCGAGGTCGACGGGGTCGAGGTGGACGGTGAGGGAGACGCCCGTCCTTTCGCGCACCTCCGTCTCGGCGGCATCGATGACGGCATGGGAGGCGAGCGCGGGGAGGGAGGCATCCATCTCCACATGTGCGGTCGCGAAGGAGGCGCCCTTGCCATAGCCGTAGATCCTCAGATCGTGATAGCCGAGGATGCCCTCCTTCGAGAGGAGGATGGCGGCGATCTCCTCCTTTAGGCGGGGGTCGGGACCCTCGCCGAGCAGACGGGAGGCCGCCTTTGCCGAAATGCGCACGCCCTGCCAGACGATGAAGAGCGAGACTAAGACGGCGGCCCAGCCGTCCGCGGAGGGGGCATGGGAGGAGAGCGCAGCGCCGAGGGCCGCGGCGGCCGTGGCGAGGCAGTCGCAGAGACTGTCCGTTGCGGCGGCGCCGAGCGCCTCGGAATCCACCCGTTTTGCGCCGAAGCGATAGAAGAAGAACATGCCGAGCTTGACGGCGACGGAGACCCCGAGCACGATCCAGACCGCGGCGGTCCCCACGGGCGCGCCGCCCCGCACGATGCTCCCGACGGCCTCCCGCAGAAGTTCCGCGGCGAGCAGCAGCACGAAAAAGCCGGTGAGCATGGAGGCGATGGACTCGGCGCGGCGATGCCCGAAGGGATGTTCCCTGTCGGCGGGCTTTTCGGCGATGAAGAAGGAGACGAGGGCGATGACGCCGCTCCCGCAGTCGCTGAGGTTGTTGAAGCCGTCGGCGGTGACCGAGACGGCGCCGCAAAGGAGACCCACCGCGATCTTTCCCGCAGAGAGGAGGAGGTTCGCGAGGATCCCGACGGCGCTATAGAGGGCACCTTGCCGCGTACGGCGGTCACTTTTTCTCATACTACCATTATACGAGAGCGGGCGGCGGTTGTCAATGGGCATCCGCTGTTTTTTCCAAAAAAACGAGCCGTCCGCAGGGGACGGCTCGCCAAGGTGGGGATCGTCAGATCCTCTTGTCTGCCTTATAGGAGGTATGCAGGACCTCGTGTGCCTTATGGCTGTTGGGCGCTTCGAAGTACTCCTCGTAGATGGTCCGGACGACGGGGGAGTCGGAGGAGAGACGGAGAGCATTCTCTCTGTCGCTCGTGTAGAGCGCCTCGGCGCGGAGGCTCCTGAGGTCGAGGGTATTTCTCATGCTGTCGGGAAGGGTGGGCTGACCGCCGCCGTTCACGCAGCCGCCGGGGCATGCCATGATCTCGACGAAGTCATATTGCTTCTCGCCGCTCTCGATGGCGCGGATGACCTCCTCGGCATTGCCGAGCCCGCTGGCGACCGCCACGCGCACGGTGATGCCCGCCACGCTGTAAGTTGCCTCCTTGATGGGCGCGGTGCCGCGCACTTCGGGGAAGTCCACGACTTCGAACTCGCCGTCGAGCGTCTTTGCCGCCACGCGGAGGGCCGCTTCCATGACACCGCCTGTCGCACCGAAGATGGTCCCGCCGCCCGAGCAGGTCGCGAAGGGATCGTCGAACTTCTCCTCGGGAAGGGAGGCAAAGGTGATGCCCGCCGTCTTGATCATGCGCGCAAGTTCGCGGGTGGTGATGGCGGCATCCACTTCGCCGTTCATCTCGGGACGATGGCACTCATATTTCTTCGCGGTGCAGGGAATGACGGAGACGACATAGAGCTTTTCGGGGTCGATGCCGTTCTTTTCGCAGTAGTAGGTCTTGAGGAGCCCGCCGAACATCTCTTGCGGCGATTTGCAGGTGGAGAGGTTGGGGATGAGTTCGGGATGCTTCTGCTCCACGAACTTGACCCAAGCGGGACAGCAGGAGGTGAACATGGGCATGGTACCGCCCTCTTTGATGCGGGCGATGAGCTCATTGGCTTCCTCGAGGATGGTGAGGTCGGCCGTGATGTCCATATTGAAGACTTCCACATCGCCGAGACGGCGGATGGCGGCGACCATCTTGCCCTCGACATTGGTGCCTACGGGCATGCCGAATGCCTCGCCCAGCGTCGCGCGGACGGAGGGAGCGGTGAAGAAGACGACCTTCTTTTCGGGGTCGGCGATGGCGCTCCACACCTCGTCCACGGTGGTGCGCTCCTTGAGGGCGCCCACGGGGCAGGCGACGATGCACTGGCCGCATCCCACACAGACCGACTCCATGAGGGACATCTCGAAGGCGCTGCCGATATGCACATTGTACCCTCTGCCGATGGGCCCGATGGCGCCAACGGACTGCTTCTTGCAGGCAGCCACGCAGCGGTTGCAGTTGATGCACTTGTCGCGGTCACGCACGACATAGGGCGCGGAGTAGTCGATCTCATGGGTGAGGGGCTCGCCCTCGAAATAGTTGGGATCGCAGTTGTACTCAATGGACAGGCGCTGCAGTTCGCAGTTGCCCGCTCTCTCGCATGCGAGGCACTCCTTCTTGTGCTTGCTGAGCATGAGCTCGAGGCTCATCTGTCTGCTCTTTCTGCACTTCTCGGTATTGGTGAGCACCTCCATGCCCTCGGACACGGGGTAGACGCACGCCGCCACGAGGCCGCGGGCGCCCGTCGCCTCGACGAGACACATACGGCAGGAGCCGACGCAGGAGACATCCTTGAGATAGCAGAGGGTGGGGATCTCCACATGCGCGAGGCGTGCCGCCTCGAGAATGGTCGAGCCCTCGGGTACGCTTACGGGAATATGATTGATTTTCAGATTGATCATGTTTTCACACCTCACTTTTTCTCGACTGCCTTGAACTTGCAGTTGCCCTGGCAGACGCCGCATTTGATGCACTTCGCCGTATCGATCTCGAAGGATGCGAGCTTATGCCCGGGCGCCACGTAGTCGGAACGGGTGATCGCGCTCACGGGGCAGTTCTTTGCGCAGAGACCGCATCCGATGCACTTGTCCTTATTGATGGTGAAGCTGAGGAGTGCCTTGCAGACGCCCGCTTCGCAGTGATGATTGTAGATATGGTCCTCGTATTCCTTGCGGAACTTGCTGATCGTGGAGAGCACGGGGTTGGGCGCACTCTGGCCGAGCGCACAGAGCGACGAGCTCTTCATGTGCTGGGCGAGTTCCTGGATCTTGTCGAGGTCCTCGGGCGTGCCCTTGCCCTCGGTGATCTTGGTGAGGAGCTGCAGGAGGCGCTTGGTGCCGATGCGGCAAGGCGTGCACTTTCCGCAGGACTCATCTGCCGTGAACTCGAGGTAGAACTTGGAGATATCCACCATACAGGTGTCTTCGTCGAGGACGATGAGACCGCCCGAACCCATCATGGAGCCGATGGCGACGAGGTTATCGAAGTCGATGGGGGTATCGATGTATTCCGCGGGGATGCATCCGCCGGAGGGGCCGCCCGTCTGCGCGGCCTTGAACTTCTTGCCGTTGGGGATGCCGCCGCCGATCTCCTCCACGATCTCGCGGAGGGTGGTGCCCATGGGAACTTCCACGAGGCCGACATTGGTGATCTTTCCGCCGAGCGCGAAGACCTTGGTGCCCTTGGACTTCTCGGTACCGATGGTGGAGTACCACTTGGCGCCCTTCACGATGATGGGGTTGATATTTGCCCACGTCTCGACGTTGTTGAGAATGGTGGGCTTCTCGAAGAGACCCTTTACCGCGGGGAAAGGAGGACGGGGACGGGGCTCACCGCGGTGCCCCTCGATGGAGGTCATGAGCGCGGTCTCCTCGCCGCAGACGAAGGCGCCCGCGCCGAGACGGATGTCGATGTCGAAATCGAACCCGAGTCCCAAGATGTTCTTGCCGAGGAGGCCGTATTCACGCGCCTGCTTGAGCGCGATCTTGAGGCGCTCGACGGCGACGGGATACTCCGCACGCACATAGATATAGCCCTGATGGGCGCCGATGGCATAGCCCGCGATGGTCATGGCCTCGAGCACGCTGTGGGGGTCGCCCTCCAGCACGGAGCGGTCCATGAAGGCACCGGGGTCGCCCTCGTCGGCATTGCAGCAGACATACTTGATGTCGCCCTGCGAAGCCTTGGCAAACTGCCACTTCCTGCCGGTGGGGAAGCCCGCACCACCGCGGCCGCGCAGCCCGGAGGCGAGCACTTCGGCAATGACCTCGTCGGGGGTCATGGAGGTGAGCACCTTTTCGAGGGCCATGTAGTCGCCCGCCGCGATGGCTTCGTCGATATCCTCTGCCGCGATCACGCCGCAGTTGCGGAGGGCAATGCGCATCTGTTTCTTATAGAAGGGCGTCTCTGCGAAGGGGATGATGGAGCCGTCTTCCAAAACGGTGCCCTTGTAGAGGAGTTCCTTTACGATGGAGCCGCCCTCTTTGAGGTGCTGCTTCACCACGGTCTCGGCATGCTCGGGGGTCATCTGCGCATAGAAGGCGCCCTCGGGATAGACGATCATGATGGGGCCGAGCGCGCAGAGGCCGAAGCAGCCCGTCTTGACGATGAGCACATCGTCGATACCCTCTTCCTTCATGGTCTTCTCGAGATGTTCGATGACCTGCATGGAGTGAGAGGAGGTGCAGCCCGTGCCGCCGCAGACAAGGACCTGTTTGCGGTAGGCCGTGTGCTTTGCCATCTCCTCGGCCTGCTCTTTTACGAGCCGTCTTACATCGATGAGTTCCTTTTTGGCGGAACGGATGGCTTCCAATTCTTTGATGGTCATTTGCTTTCCTCCTCGTCCTGGGCAGTTGCGGCTTTTTCCGCGTTCACATAGCTGTCAAGGATCCCTTTCACTTTGTCGGGGGTGAGCTTGCCGTATACCTCTTCGCCGATGGTCATGACGGGCGCGAGTCCGCATGCGCCGACGCAGCGGCAGCTGTCGATGGAAAAGAGTCCGTCTTCGGTGCATTCGCCGCATTTGATGCCGAGTTCCTTTTCGACCTCTGCGAGGATCTTGTCGGAGCCCTTTACATAGCAGGCCGTGCCGAGGCAGACGCTGATCTTATGCTTGCCCTTGGGGGTAAGGGAGAACTGCGAGTAGAAGGTGACGACGCCGTACACCTCGGAAAGGGAAATGCCGAGACCCTCCGCAATCGTCTTCTGCACCTGCATGGGGAGATATCCGTAGATGCCCTGCGCCTCCTGCAGAATGTGCATGAGACAGCCGGGCGTGGACTTGGACTCCTCGATGAGCGCCTTGAGCTGTGCTTCCTGCTCGGGCGTGCCCAATGTCTCGCATGCCTTGCAGTTCGCTTCTTGTTCCATAGTAACCTCCTGTAATCTTCTTTTTGCCCTTGCCCGCAGGGAAAGGGGAGCCTTTGACTTCCTGTGTATTATAGCATAATACGAAAGAATTTTCAACAGGATTTCACGAATTCGGGGAAGAAAAGCGGAAAAATTTTTTCCGTCCGAGGCAATTTTCGGTAAATCGTGCAAAAAAGAGAAGGCTTCTGCATAAGCCGCCCTCCGCGGGGCATACTGAGGGCAGGTAAGTTAAGGAGAATTTTATGAAAAAAAGCTTGGTTTGTGCGCTCCTTACGGGCGCAATGTGCATGACATTTGCAGGGTGTGACCTGTTCGGAAAGACGGGCGTCACCGAGAAGACGGACCCCGCCTCCATCGTGGGAGAGAAGACGGACCGCGAGGGCTGGGAAAAGGCCTTTGCCCCGCAGGGTGACTTCGGCCTCAGGACGGTCATTCGCACGGACAAGACGGAAGAGGAAGGACCCATGTCCGAGACATTGACGCTTGATTATCGGTTTGCATCGGATAAGATCGCCGTCACGGTCACGCAGGCGGCGGGCGGCAAGACGCTCTATGAGACGGAGGGCTATGCCGAGGTGGACGACGGCGTCACCTTCTGGCAACGCAGCAGAGAGGGCGGCGAATGGTCGGAGTGGGAGAGCGAGACGTATGCGAAGGAGGACCTCTCCCAGATCTTCGGCGCCGAGGAGGGCTTGTCCTTTGCAAGGGAGCACTTCGCCGACTTTTCCTATGACGAGGCAAGCATGGGCTATGCCGCCACGGCATCCGGACTCGAGGAGATGGCGGAGGAGCTCGGCGTCTTCTCGGAGCATCTTCTCTCCGTGGGCGGCGACGGCGAGATCCCCGCGGCCAAGTCCTTTGTCGTGAAGCTCACGGATGGAAGGCCGAGCGCCTGCCTTCTCGACTTTTCGGTGGGGGCGCCCGCCGCACAGACGGAGAGCGAGGGGGATGATGCCGAGGAAGGCGAAAAGGAGACGATCACCCGCATGACCCTCACGCAGGTCTACTACGGCTACGGCGAGACGGAGGTCCTCCGCCCCGAAGGGCTGCCCGCGGTGGGGGCATCGACGCTGCGCTTCGTGCGGCCCTTCCGCCTCTTCCGCGTCATGCATTAAAGGCGGTTTTCGCACCCCATCCTATCATTTTGAGAAAATTTCGGGACCCTGCGGGGCCCCTTTTTTCGTGCAAAAAAAGCGAATGGGAAAAGTTTTTCCGCCCCCATTGACAAGCCGCCCGAAATCTGTTACAATATTTACGAGAAAAGGAGGATGTGCCGTGAACGAACACACCGTGCTTGCCCGCCACCGCGAAAAGCTCATCTATCGGGACGGGGACAAGCTCGTCAAGCTCTTCGGAGAGCACTATTCGAAGTCGGATATCCTGAATGAAGCCATCAACCAGGCACGCGTCGCGGAGACGGGGCTCGCCATCCCCAAGCTGTACGACGTGACGACCATCGACGGCAAGACGGCCATCGTCATGGACTTCATCGAGGGCGACACGCTGAAGGACCTCTTTTTCCGCTATCCCGAGCGGCAGGGGGAGTTCCTGTCCCTCTATGTCGCCCTGCACCGCGAAGTGCACGCAAAAAAACACCTTCTGCTCACCAAGTATATCGACAAACTGAAGCTGAAGATCCTCGCGGGCGGGCTCGACGCCTCCACGCGCTACGACCTCTCCATGCGCCTCGATGACATGCGACGGCATACCCATGTCCTGCATGGGGACTTTCTTCCGTCCAATATCATCCTCACGAGGGACGGCACGCCCTACATCCTCGACTGGTCGCACGCGAGTCAGGGCAATGCGACGGCAGATGTCGTCAAGAGTTGTCTCCTTCTCCGCCTTGCGGGCGCGGAGGAGTTCGCCGAGGACTATCTCACCCGCTACCTTTCCGCCGCGCACATCGAGCGGGCATATGCGGACGAATGGGTCCCGCTCATCGCTGCGGCACGGCTCTCGCGCGAGACCGATCCCGCCGTCCGCGCAAGACTTCTGAAATGGACCTACGGGGAGGAATGAGGATGCACAAGTTCGATACAAAAGTTCAGCTCCTGAAGTACAGAGTGCTGCGCGAAGTCGCCCGCCTCGCCTGGGAAGATGCCCTCCTCGAAAACGTGACGGAGATCCCCAAGCTCATCGCCCCCGGCAAGGTGCCCACCATGCGCTGCTGCGTCTATAAGGAGCGCGCCATCCTCTCCGAGAGGGTCCGCCTCGCCATCGGCGGAAACCGCCACAATCCCCGCGTGATCCGCGTCATCGACATCGCATGCGAGGACTGTCCCGCGGGCGGCTACGAGGTCACGAGCGCGTGCAGGGGGTGCCTCGCCCACCGCTGCGAGGAGGCCTGTAAGCGGGACGCCATCTCCTTTGACCGCACGCAGAAGGCATACATCGACAAGACCAAGTGCGTGGAATGCGGCGCCTGTGCCAAGGCATGCCCCTATACCGCCATCCACAATTTCAAGCGCCCCTGCGAGCAGAGCTGTAAGGTGCGCGCCATCACCATGGGGAAGGAAAAGGAGGCCGTCATCGACTACGAGAAGTGCATCTCCTGCGGCGCCTGCGTCTATGCCTGTCCCTTCGGCGCCATCACGGACCGCTCCTATATTCTGGATGTCATCGACCTCTTGAAGAGGCGGGAAGAGGCGCCCGTCTATGCCCTCGTCGCGCCCTCCATCGCGGGACAGTTTGCCTATGCAAGGCTCGGGCAGATCGTCTCCGCCATGCGGCAACTGGGCTTCGAAAGGGTCTATGAAGTCGCCCTCGGCGCGGACATGGTAGCGGCAAAAGAGGCGGAAGAACTCGAAGGGCGGGAATTTATGACCTCCTCGTGCTGCCCCGCCTTCGTGAGTTATATCGAGAAAAATTTCCCCGAACTGAAGGGAAATATCTCCTCCTCGCTCTCGCCCGCGGGCACCCTCGCAAAGCGGCTCAAGGAGCGGGAGCCCGCCTGCAAGCTCGTCTTCATCGGTCCCTGCACCGCAAAAAAGGCAGAGATCCAGCGCGCGGAGTACGAGGGCACTCTCGACAGCGTCCTGACCTTCGAGGAGCTTCAGGCGCTCATCGACAGTCGCGAGATCGACGTCGCGAGCTTAGAGGACACCACCATGTCCGAAGCCTCCCCCTACGGGAGGAGGTTTGCCCGCTCGGGCGGCGTCGCCGAAGCCGTGCTCTCCGTGCGCGCGGAGGAGGGGAAGGAGGCCGTCCGCACGGTCTCGTGCAGCGGGATCGACGAGTGCCGCTCTGCCCTCCTGAAGGCCTCGAAGGGGGTCCTCAATGCCCGCTTTTTGGAGGGAATGGCTTGCGCGGGCGGATGTGTGGGCGGCGCAGGATGTCTCCGCCATGAGGAGAAGAACCGTATGGAAGTGGAGCGGAGTGCCGAAGAGGCCGAGCCGCGCACCGTCCTCGGCGCCGTCGCGGCATTTGACGAATAAAAAGAATTTTCGAAAAATGCGCAAATGAGGCGGAAAACGGTTGCCTTTTTCGCGGAATTCGTGTAAAATAAGATGTGCTTTCGAGGAAAGACACGCAGAGATGTCTGAGAGGCTTAAGGAGCGCGATTGGAAATCGCGTGACGGTGGTGAATCGTCCGGAGGTTCGAATCCTCTTCTCTGCGCCACGCGGGCGCCCGACAGGGCGCCTTTTTGCGTGTCGCAGAGAAGAGGTAGGAGAGACGACGTAGGTTCGCCCCGACCGAGGCTTCTGTTTGTCGTCTAAGGTCGGCACGAGCGCCGCGAAAGAGCGGGATGAAAACGAGAAAGCTTCTTGCGCGAAGTAATCCTCTTCTCTGCGCCACGCGGGCGCCCGACAGGGCGCCTTTTTGCGTGTCGCAGAGAAGAGGTAGGAGAGACGA
>CANQFA010000017.1 GCA_947597925.1 uncultured Clostridia bacterium
ACGGGCTCACGACGATAGGAAGCAACGCCTTCTTCAGTTGCCCTTTGCTCGGATCCATCACGATCCCGGACACAGTCACTACCATAGGGGATGCCGCCTTCTACGGTTGCGATTCGCTCGGATCTATCACGATCCCGGACGCGGTTACCACCATGGGAGAGAGCCTCTTCGGGCACTGTGTGAGCTTAAAAACCGTAAAGCTGTCCAAAAACATCAAGACGATCCCGCCGGGCTTTTTCGAAAACTGTGTAGCGCTCGAGGAATACAGCATTCCCGAGACCGTCACTTTGATCGGGGAAAAGGCGTTTGACGGCTGTACCGCGCTCGCTTCTGTCGTGTTTCCGGAGGGTCTGCAGAGCATCGGGCTCAGTGCATTCTACGGCTGTACCGCGCTTGTGTCCGTTAAACTTCCGAAGAGCCTGAAGTCGATAGATTATGCGGCATTCTACGGCTGTACCGCTCTGCAGACGATCGATCTGGGCGGAGTCGAGCAGTTGGGAAATTTTATGTTTGACTCCAGCGGTCTCACGGAGATCGTGATCCCGGATGGGGTAACTTCCATCCCCGATGGTTGCTTCAAAGAGTGTCGGCAGCTGAAATCGGTTCGGATTCCCGAGACCGTGACGAAGATCGGGAACCAGGCGTTCAGTAGGTGCAGTGCGCTTCGGGAGATCGTGATCCCAAGCAGTGTAGTAAGAATGTGGTCTCTGACTTTTCAGGACTGGACAAGTGAGCAGACGATCTACGTGGAGGGATACGCCGAAAAGCCTGCGTCGTGGGAAAAGGGCTGGTGCGGAGGCGCCACCGTCGTCTGGAGAGGATGACCGCCTGTCTCCTGCCGCCGCAGGAAAAAAAACAGAACATGACAAAAAGATCCCCTCTTGCCGCCGAGGCAAGAGGGGATCTCGGTCGTTGGGGTCACTTGTCGAAATTGACGATGACGGAGAAATCTTCCGCCTTCAGGGAGGCGCCGCCGATGAGCCCGCCGTCGATCTCGGGCATCGCCATGAGCTCTTTTGCGTTTTTCGCGTTCATGGAGCCGCCGTACTGGATGCGCAGTCTGCCCGCATTCTTGCCGGGGAAGAGCTTTTTGACGCGCTTTCTGATATAGCCGATGGTCTCATTTGCCTGCTCTGCGGTCGCCGTCCTGCCCGTGCCGATCGCCCAGATGGGCTCATAGGCGATGACGAGCTTGGAGAAGTCCTCCACGCCCGCGAAGTCGGCGGCGATCTGCTTGTCGAGCACCTTTTGGGTGAGCCCGCCCTCGCGCTCCTCGAGGCTCTCGCCGATGCACACGATGGGGATGAGCCCCGCATTGAGTGCCGCAAGGGTGCGCTTGTTTACCGTCTCGTCCGTCTCGCCGAAATATTGCCGTCTCTCGCTGTGGCCGACGATGACATATTGCACGCCGCATTCCTTGAGCATGGAAGCGGAGATCTCGCCCGTATAGGCGCCTTTTTCGGAAAAGTGCACGTTCTGTGCGCCGAGGCGGATGCGCGAGCCGTGGACGGCCTTTTTGGCGGCGGGAATGTCGATGGCGGGCACGCACACGACGACGTCGCACTTCGCTTCCTTCACGAGGGGCTTGAGCGCGGCGATGAGGGCGGCGCCTTCGGCGGGGGTGTTGTTCATCTTCCAGTTTCCTGCGATGATGGGTCTTCTTGCCATGATCTTTTCTCCTGTTTTGATTTTATTTTATGGTTGGGTCATAAAGAAAGAGCGGGCAAACGCCCGCTCGTCTTTTTCGCTTCACTCCGGCTTGACGTTTTTGCGAAGGGACTTGCAGATGCAGAGGAACCAGATCCAGAGCACCAGCACGATCACTCCGACGGAAATCAGCCCGATGAGGATCCACAGCGGCTCCGTAAACGTGAAGAGGATGCCGAAGTAGGTGAGAAGCCCGACGACGACGGCGAGGACTGCGGCAAGCACCAGAAGGACGCTGATCGTCACGCAGTACCCGTTGTAAGGTTTCTTGTTGCTCATAACGTTTCTCCTTAAAAATTTTCGTTTTATCCGAACGGACGGAGTCCGCGTGGTTCGGTCTTATGCCTTTTCGTTGAGGCAGGCGATCCCGGGGAGGACCTTGCCCTCGAAGAGCTCGAGGGAGGCACCGCCGCCCGTGGAGATATGGGTGATCTTGTCGGCATAGCCGAGCTGCGCGCAGGCCGCCGCGGAGTCGCCGCCGCCGACGATCGTCGTCGCGCCCTTCGCCTCGGCAAGGGCCGCCGCGACTGCATTGGTGCCCGCCGCGAGGGTGGGATTTTCGAAGACGCCCATGGGCCCGTTCCAGATGACCGTCTTTGCCTTTTTGACCGTCTCGGCATAGAGCACGCGCGTCTTTTCGCCGATGTCGAGCCCCATCATGTCCGCGGGGATGGCATGGGAGGAGACGGTGGAGACTTCCACGGGAGCATCGATGGGATCGGGGAATGCCTTCGTCACCACGGTGTCGACGGGGAGGAGGAGCTCCTTGCCCGCGGCCTTTGCCTTCGCGATCATCTCCTTGCAATAGTCGAGCTTTTCGTCGTCGACGAGGGAGGTGCCCACTTCATAGCCCTGTGCCTTGAGGAAGGTATATGCCATGCCGCCGCCGATGATGAGGGTGTCGCACTTCTCGAGAAGGTTGGAGATGACGCCCAGCTTGTCGGCAACTTTCGCGCCGCCGAGGATGGCGACGAAGGGGTGCACGGGATGGTCGAGGGAGTCCGCCATCACGGTGAGCTCCTTCTCGATGAGGAAGCCGCAGACGGCGGTCTTCACGAGGCCGTATTCGACGATGGCCGCGGTGGAGGCGTGTGAGCGGTGGGCGGTCCCGAAGGCATCGTTGACATAGATGTCGCAGTAGGCGGCGAGCTTCTTGCAGAACTCGAGGTCCTTCTTCTCCTCTTCCCAGTGGAAGCGGAGATTTTCGAGGAGGACGCACTCGCCCTCCTTGCAGGCCGCGACCTTTGCCTGCGCGTCGGGTCCCACGACATCTGCCGCGAAGGTCACCTTTCCGCCGAGGAGCTCATTGAGCCGCTTTGCGACGGGCGCGAGGGTGAGCTTCTTGGGCTCGTCTTTTTTTGCCTTTTCGATGATGGCTTCCGCCGTCGTCTCGCCCGCGTCGACCTTTTTCTGGTCCTTCTTATTGAGCTTGACTTCCGCCGAGAAGATGGAGTGCGGCTTGCCCATGTGCGAGCAGAGGATGACTTTCGCGCCCTGCTCCATGAGGTACTTGATGGTGGGGAGCGCCCCGATGATGCGGTTTTCGTCGGTGATGACGCCGTCCTTCATGGGGACATTGAAGTCGCAGCGCACGAGGACGCGCTTGCCTTTCCAGTCTTTGATATCCTTTACGGTCATCTTGTTCATAACATATTCTCCTGTCTCAAAGCCCGTGCGGGCCTATTACCTTATTTATCATAAACTTTTTTCCGCGGTTTGTCAATACTTTGCGGGGAGATTTTCCCGCCGAAAGGGAGAAAAAATGCGAAAGTCGCCCAAGTTGCGCAAAAAAATGCGGCAAAGCGCCGATTTTCGTTTGACAAACGCGCCGCGCTTTGGTAAAATATGCTTTGTCCGTTGACTCGGATACTCTTTTTCTACGCCCTTCACGGGCCGAGAGAGCGACATCGATTCTTCAAATCGTGAGATTTTGAGAATATTCCGAAATAAAAGAAGGAGGTAAAACTGCACATGCCCACCATCAACCAGCTCATCAAGAAAGGCAGAGAGCGCGAGGCCTTCAAATCGAAGAGCCCCATCCTCGACAAGTGCCCCCAGAAGCGCGGGGTCTGCCTTCAGGTGACGACGACTTCCCCCAAGAAGCCCAACTCGGCTCTTCGGAAAATCGCGAGAGTCAGGCTGACCAATAAGCAGGAAGGTACCGTGTACATTCCGGGCGAAGGTCACAACCTGCAGGAGCACAGCTCCGTGCTCATCCGCGGCGGAAGAGTCAAGGATCTGCCCGGCGTCCGCTATCACATCATCCGCGGCGCGCTCGATACGGCAGGCGTCGCCAAGCGCAAGCAGAGCCGCTCCAAGTACGGCGCAAAGCGCCCCAAATAAGCTTCTTAAAGTAAGCTTTCCGCGCGGCACAAACTGTGCATGAAAATGCACGAAGATCGCTTCCTACTTATTTCGGAATATTCAACCCCGATGAAGTAGGCAGTATTCCCTGTATGGCAGGGGAGAAGGTTCGCTACCCGCACCGCGGGCAAGCGATAGCTTAGCAAAGGGGTCAATCCCTGCGGTAAGACCGCAAATTTCAAAATCAAACAAGGAGGAGCATACCATGCCCAGAAGAGGGAACGTTCCCAAGAGAGACGTGCTGCCCGATCCCATGTACGGGAGCAAGGTCGTCACCAAACTCATCAATCAGATCATGCTCGACGGCGAAAAGAGCGTGGCGCAGAAGATCGTCTATGATGCATTCAAGTATATGGGCGAGAAGATGAACATGGACCCCATGGAGATCTTCAATCAGGCGCTTGCGAACATCACGCCCACCGTCGAAGTCAAGGCCCGCCGTGTCGGCGGTGCAAACTACCAGGTGCCTATCGAAATCAGGCCCGAACGCCGCCAGACGCTCGCCATCCGCTGGCTCGTGCAGAACACGAGAAAGCGCTCGGAGCGCGAGACCTCGAAAAAGCTCGCGGCGGAGCTCATGGACGCCTACAACAATACGGGCGGATCCGTGAAGAAGAAGGAAGATACACACAGAATGGCGGAGGCGAATAAGGCATTTGCCCACTTCCGCTTCTGACGAGGGACTTTCATGGCAAGACAATACGATTTGGTTCACACAAGAAATTTCGGGATCATGGCGCACATCGACGCCGGCAAGACCACCACGACGGAGCGTATCCTGTTCTATACGGGCAAGACGCACAAGATCGGTGAGGTCCACGAAGGCGCCGCC
Source organism: uncultured Clostridia bacterium (assembly GCA_947597925.1). Classification (GTDB taxonomy): domain Bacteria; phylum Bacillota; class Clostridia; order Christensenellales; family Borkfalkiaceae; genus Gallimonas. The sequence goes on from CANQFA010000017.1 coordinate 4,904, forward strand.
ACCATGGACTGGATGGTCCAGGAGCAGGAGCGCGGCATCACCATCACATCGGCTGCAACGACCTGTATCTGGAAAAATTATCGTTTCAACATCATCGATACGCCCGGCCACGTCGACTTTACCGTCGAAGTGGAGCGCTCCCTCCGCGTGCTCGACGGCGCCGTCGCCACCTTCTGCGCGAAGGGCGGCGTGGAGCCCCAGTCCGAGACGGTCTGGCGGCAGGCCGACACCTATAAGGTGCCCCGCATCGCCTACGTCAACAAGATGGACATCAACGGCGCGGACTTCTACCGCGTGGAGACGATGATCCGCGAGCGGCTGGGCGCAAACCCCGTCCCCGTGGAGCTTCCCATCGGGAAGGAGGCCACCTTCCGCGGCATCATCGACCTCATCCGCATGGAGGCGGAGATCTACTACGACGATCTCGGCAAGGACTTCCGCAAGGAGCCCATCCCCGAGGACATGAAGGAACTCGCCGACAAGTACCGCTTCAAGCTCGTGGAGGAGGCGGCTTCCGCCAGCGACGAGCTCACGGAGAAGTATCTCGAAGAGGGCGACCTCTCCGAAGAGGAGATCATTGCGGGACTTCGCGCGCGCTGCTTAAAGCTCGAGGCTGTCCCCATGCTCTGCGGCTCTTCCTATAAGAATAAGGGCGTGCAATTCTTGCTCGACGCCGTCATTCACTTCCTTCCCAGCCCCACAGACGTGGACCATGTCAAGGGTACCAATCCCAAGACGGGCGAAGAGGAGGAGCGCAAGACCTCGGACGACGAACCCTTCTCCGGGCTCGCCTTCAAGATCGCGACGGATCCCTTCGTGGGGTCGCTCGCCTACTTCCGCTGCTATTCGGGCGTGCTCGAAGCGGGCTCCTATGTCTACAACTCCACCAAGGAGAAGAAGGAGCGCGTAGGGCGCCTCGTCCAGATGCATGCCAATGAGCGCAAGGATATCGACGAAGTCTGTTCGGGCGACATCTGCGCCATCGTCGGCCTCAAGAACACCACGACGGGCGATACGCTGTGCGACGAAAAACATCCCATCGTGCTCGAAAAGATGGAATTCCCCGATCCCGTCATCCAGCTCTCGCTTGAGCCCAAGACCAAGGCGGGACAGGAAAAGATGGCATTTGCCCTCGGCAAGCTCGCCGAAGAGGATCCCACCTTCAAGACGTATACCAACAAGGAGACGGGGCAGACCATCATCGCGGGCATGGGGGAGCTGCACCTCGATATCATCGTGGACAGGCTCCTGAGAGAGTTCCATGTCGAGGCCAATGTCGGTGCACCGCAGGTCGCCTATCGCGAGACCTTCCGCAACACCGTCGAGGCCGAGGGACTTTGGAGAAGGCAGTCGGGCGGCAAGGGCCAGTACGGCCACTGCAAGGCGCGCTTCATCCCCCTCGAACCCGGCAAGGGCTACGAATTCGAAGACCTCACCGTAGGCGGGTCCATTCCCAAGGAATATATCCCCGCCGTGGACAAGGGCATTCAGGAAGCGGCGAAAAACGGTTTCCTCGCAGGATACGAGATGGTGGACTTCCGCGTCGAAGTCTTCGACGGAAGCTTCCACGAGGTCGACTCCTCCGAAATGGCATTTAAGATCGCAGGCTCGCTTGCTTTCAAAAACGCCATGGCAAAGGCGAAGCCCGTGCTTCTCGAGCCCATCATGAAGGTCCAGATCATCACCCCCGAAGACTACTTCGGCGACATCATGGGAAATGTCTCTTCCCGCCGCGGCTCCATCACCAATACGGACGACAGGAACGGCGCGAAGATCATCGATGCGGAGATCCCGCTTTCCGAGATGTTCGGCTATGCGACCGAGCTCCGCTCGCGCACGCAGGGCAGAGGACAGTTTACCATGCAGTTCGACCACTACTTCGAAGTGCCCCGCTCCATTTCGGAAAAGATCGTCAAAGAGCGCTCTTTCCGCAAGGACGAATGAGGCAAATTTGCCCGAATTGACCTTTGCACGGAAATTTTTGCGAAAAATTACCGCAAAGCAATTGCAAAATTCCCGCGTATCGGTTATAATAATAGGCGATAAAGCAAAACCAGCTTTCATATCAGCGTTTGATAGATAGCTGCGCCCGCCCCTCGGGACGGAAAAGTTATCAAAAAATAAAATTTGGAGGAACACTCAAAATGGCAAAGGCAAAATTCGACAGAAGCAAGCCCCACGTCAACATCGGTACCATCGGCCACGTTGACCACGGCAAGACCACTTTGACCGCAGCTATCACCATGGTTATGGCATGCAAGGGTCAGGCGCAGAAGATGCGTTACGACGAGATCGATAAGGCACCCGAGGAAAAGGCCCGCGGTATCACCATCAACACCGCGCACGTCGAGTATGAGACGGACAAGCGCCACTACGCGCACGTCGACTGCCCCGGTCACGCCGACTACGTCAAGAACATGATCACGGGCGCCGCCCAGATGGATGGCGCGATCCTCGTCGTCGCTGCGACCGACGGTCCCATGCCCCAGACCCGTGAGCACATCCTGCTCGCCCGTCAGGTCGGCGTGCCCTATATCATCGTCTTCCTGAACAAGGTCGACCAGCTCGACGATCCCGAACTTCTCGAGCTCGTCGAAATGGAGATCAGAGAACTTCTCTCCTCCTACGACTTTCCCGGCGACGACATCCCGATCATCAAGGGTTCCGCACTCAAGGCGCTCGAAAAGGCGACCAGCGGCTGCCCCGATGCCGAGATCCTCGCTGCTCCCGAGTGCCAGTGCATCCTCGAGCTCATGGACGCCGTCGACAGCTACATTCCCACCCCTCAGCGTGACGACCAGAAGCCTTTCCTGCTTCCCGTCGAGGACGTCTTCACGATCTCCGGCCGCGGCACCGTCGCCACCGGCAGAGTGGAGAGAGGCGTGGCACATGTCGGCGATCCCGCCGAGATCGTGGGTCTCATCGAGAAGCCCCGTTCGACCGTCATCACCGGTCTCGAGATGTTCCACAAGCAGCTCGACGAGGCCATGGCGGGCGATAACGTCGGTGCGCTCCTTCGCGGCATCAACCGTACCGATATCGAGAAAGGTCAGGTCATCGCGAAGCCCGGTACCGTGCCCACCGCTATGAAGTTCGAGGCGCAGGTGTACGTCCTCACCAAGGAAGAGGGCGGCCGCCACACCGCATTCTTCGATCACTATCGTCCCCAGTTCTTCATCAGAACGACGGATGTCACCGGTGCCATCAAGCTGCCCGACGGCGTTGAGATGGTCATGCCCGGTGACCACGTGACCCTTACCGTCGAGCTCATTAAGCCCGTCGCCATTGAGGAAGGTCTCCGCTTCGCTATCCGCGAGGGCGGCAGAACGGTCGGCTCCGGCGCCGTCTCCAAGATCCTCAAGTAAGGTCTTTCACAAAAATTTCAAAGAGCACGGGCGACCGTGCTTTTTGTCGTGTCTTCCGAAAGATATGGGGGCGGAGATTTTTCTCCGCGGACCCCGTGCAAACGGTTGACTTTTGCGCCCGAATCGAATATAATGACAGAAAGAAAACAAGGAGGAAACTGCCGTGAAGGGACGAAGTTGCGGTGACATACGGTGCGGGCAATGCGTCTTTGCGGCAGTTCACTCCGCATAGTGTCGCATTGCTCTGCCCGTCTGCGCCCATAAAATTTTTGCGTGGAGGGAAATGCGATGAATGAAGAACTGAAAAGTTTGCTTGATGCAAAGAAATACGACGAAGCTGCCGCATTGGTGAAAAAACCCGATGAGGCGGCTTCGCTTCTTTCCGAGATGGCAGAGGAGGACGTCATTCCCTTCTGCCGCGCCCTCGATTCGGACTTTCTGGCCGACGTCCTCGTCCTTCTCGCGCCCGCGCTCCAGCGGACGGTGGTCACGGGACTTCGCGACGACGAGCTGCAGGAGGTCATGGAAGATGTCTCCGTCGACGACACGGTGGACATCATCGAGGACATGCCCGAGGAGATCGCCCGCAGGATCGCCGAGGAAGACGAGATCTTAAAGCTCCTCGAGGAGCGCAAGTTCTCCGTCCTGAAGCCTCTCCTCTCTTCGATGAACGAGACCGACCTCGCCGAGGTCTTCGAGAGCGCGCGGGAGGAGGACCTCGTCATCCTCTTCCGCATCCTGCCCAAAGATCTCGCTGCGGAGATGTTCGTCGAGGTGGACAGCGACACGCAGGAAAAGCTCCTGAAAAAGCTGAGCGACCGTGAGATCCGCGGCATCATGGATGAGCTCTTCCTCGACGATACGGTGGACCTCATCGAGGAGATGCCCGCCAACGTCGTCAAGCGTCTTCTTGCCCTCAGCGACAGCGAGACGCGCACCTATATCAACGAGATCCTCAAGTACCCGAAGGACAGCGCGGGAAGCATCATGACCATCGAGTTCGTGCGTTTCCTGCCTACCATGTCCGTGGAGGAGGCCTTCGATCGCATCCGTACGCAGGCAATCGACAAGGAGACGATCTACACCTGCTACGTCACAAACGAGAAGAGCGAGCTCATAGGCCTCGTCACCGCAAAGGACCTCATGCTCTCGGACAAGAGCGCCCTCATCTCCGATGTCATGGAGGACAACGTCATCTATGTGAATACCCTCGACGACAGGGAAGAGGTCGCGCGGAAGATCTCCGACTACGGCTTCCTCGCCATCCCCGTTGTGGACAGGGAGAGGCGGCTCGTGGGCATCGTCACCGTCGACGACGCCATGACCGTCCTCGAAGAGGAAAACACCGAAGATGTCGAGCGCATGGCAGGTATCGTCCCCGACAACAAGCCCTACCTGAAGACGGGCGTCTTTACCATCTGGAAAAACCGCGCGCCGTGGCTGCTCATCCTCATGGTCAGCGCCACCTTTACGGGGCTCATCATCAATACCTTCGAGAGCAGACTCAACCTCATCAGCCCCGTGCTCTTCGCCTGCATCCCCATGCTCATGGACACGGGCGGCAATTCGGGCTCGCAGGCCTCGGTCACCGTCATCCGCGCCCTCGCCCTCGGGGAGATCTCGACAAAGGATACGGCAAAGGTGCTCCTGAAAGAATTTCTCGCGGGTCTACTCCTCGCCCTGACCCTCGCCGCGGCGTGTTTTCTGAAGCTCCTCGTCATAGACAATCTCCTCTTCGGTACCTTTATGCCCGGGAACAAGGACTACACGCTCGACAAATGCGCCGTCGTCTCCCTCGCGCTCTTCTGTACGGTGGCGGTCGCAAAGGTCGTGGGATGCCTCCTGCCTCTCGGGGTCAAGAAAATAGGCCTTGATCCCGCCGCAGTGGCTTCGCCCTTCATCACGACCATCGTCGATGCCGTCTCGCTCATCCTCTTCTGCGGTCTCGCCGTCCTCCTGCTCGGCTGAACCAAACTTCACATATCTGATACGAAAGGACGGCGGCAAATTTGCCGCCGTCCTTTTCTGCGCCCTTTTACTCGATTGCCGTGAGCGTGTAGCCCGCATCCGCGACCGCCTGCTTCAGAGCGGCGTCCGAGACCTCCTTCGTGAGGGTCACGACCGCCGTGCCCTCCCCGTGGCTGACTTCCGCGAGGCTCACGCCGTCGACGGCCTCCAGCGCCTTCTTGGTGTGCGCCGCGCAGTGCTCGCACATCATGCCTTCGATCCTGAGTGTCTTTTTCATGGTCTGTATCTCCTTTTTTGATTGATTTGCCTGTTTTGGCCGAACTGCCTGCCTGTGCTCCCGCCCCTTGCGATGGGGGTCGAAGAGGTTGAGCCGCAGGGCATTCATCACCACGCAGAAGCTCGAGAGGCTCATCGCCGCCGCGCCGAACATGGGGCTGAGCTCCCATCCGAAGAGGGGGATGAAGGCGCCCGCCGCGAGGGGAATGCCGAGGGTATTATAGAGGAATGCCCAGAAGAGGTTTTCGTGGATATTGCGCAGGGTCGCGCGGCTCAGACGGATGGCCGCGGGGACGTCCGCGAGGGTATTTTTCATGAGGACCACGTCGGCCGCATCGATGGCGACGTCGGTGCCTGCCCCGATCGCGATGCCGATGTCGGCACTCGTCAGGGCGGGGGCATCGTTGATGCCGTCTCCCACCATGATGACCGTGCCCTCCCTTTTCAATTCGCCGACGACGCGCTCCTTGCCGTCGGGGAGGACGCCCGCCACGACTTCGTCGATGCCTACCTTTTCCGCGATGGCCTTCGCCGTGCGCTCGTTGTCCCCCGTCAGCATGACGGTGCGGATGCCCATGGCGCGGAGGTCTGCGATCGCCTGAGGGCTGTCTTCCTTGATGACGTCGGCGACGGCGATGATGCCGAAAAATTTTCCGTCGCGGGCGAAGAAGAGGGGAGTCTTGCCCTCCGCGGAGAGCACTTCGGCCCGCTCCCGCATGGCATGCTGGATATCTGCCTGCGAGGAGAGAAAGGCGAGATTTCCGCCGCAGAGCGCGCTTCCCTCCGCCGTCGCCGCGAGGCCGCTTCCCGGGAGAGCGCGGAAGGAGGAGACCTCAAAGGATGGTACCATGTCTGCCTCGGCACGTGTGGTAATGGCCCGTGCGAGGGGATGTTCGCTCCGCATCTCGAGGGAATAGGCGAGAGAGAGGAGCTCCCTTTCCGTGACGCCTTCCGCGGGGAGGAGGTCGGTGACTTGCGGTGTTCCCTTCGTGATGGTGCCCGTCTTGTCGAAGACTGCTACCTTTGCCCTGCCCGTGACCTCGAGGGAGGCGGCGGTCTTGAAGAGAATGCCGCATCGCGCGCCCTTGCCGCTCCCCACCATGACGGCGACGGGGGTTGCAAGCCCCAGTGCGCACGGGCAGCTGATGACGAGGACCGAGATCGCCCGCGCGAGCGCATAGCCCACGGCATATTGCCCCGCAAAGAGCCATATGACGAAGGTGACGAGGGCGATGCCCATCACGGCGGGGACGAAGACGCCCGAGACCTTGTCGGCGATCTTGGCGATGGGCGCCTTGGTCGCGGCGGCATCTTCCACCATGCGGATGATCTGCGAGAGGGTGGTATCTTCCCCGACCCGCGTCGCCTCACAGCGGAGGAATCCCGAGCGGTTGAGGGTGCCTGCGGACACAGGACTGCCCGCCGCCTTGTCTATGGGAATGCTCTCGCCCGTCAGAGCAGACTCATCGACCGCGCTGTCGCCCTCGACGACGATCCCGTCTACGGGGATGCTCTCGCCCGGACGCACGACATAGAGGTCGCCCTTTTTCACCTGTGCAATGGGGACGGCGATCTCCTTTCCGTCGCGGAGGAGGGTGGCCGTCTCGGGTGCGAGTTTCATGAGCCCCTTGAGGGCGTCCGTCGTCCTGCCCTTGGAGTGCGCCTCGAGGAGCTTCCCGAGGGTGATGAGGGTCAGAATCGTCGCCGCTGACTCAAAGTAGAGTTCGTCCATGTAGCGGAGGACGGCCGCATGGTCGCCGTGCACCGCGGCATCGGTCATGAGGAAGAGGGCGACGACGCTGTAGAGAAAGGCGGCGGAGGAGCCGAGCGCGACGAGGGCATCCATATTGGGCGCCCGCCGCCGGAGGCTCTGAAATCCGCTCACGAAGAAGCGCTGATTGATGACCATGATGACGGCGGCGAGGAGGAGCTCCATGAGTCCCATGGCGACATGATTTTCGGCGAGGAAGGAGGGCACCCACCAACCCCACATCATGTGCCCCATGGAGAGATACATGAGGATGAGGAGGAAGAAGAGGGAGACGAGGAGGCGCGCAAGGAGCCTCGGTGTCTCGCGGTCTTTGAGTTCTTCCTCGGGAGGAGTCTTTTCCGCGTTCTTCGGCGCGGCATCGTATCCCGCTGCCCTGACGGCGGCGACGACTTCGGCGGGGGAAGCCGTCCCCTCGACGCTCAGGGTATTTGTGAGCAGGCTGACCGAGCAGGAGGTCACGCCCGCGACTTTGGAGACCGCCTTTTCCACATGCGCACTGCACGCCGCACAGCTCATTCCCGTGACATTATAGAGATCCATATTGCTATCTTGCTTCCTTTCGAAAAAAATAGGAGGGCCGCGCCCGTCATTTCATGAGCTTTCTTATGGTCTCCACGAGCTCGGAGAGCACCTCTTCGTTCCCGTCGCGGAGTTCGCGCACCACACAGTGGCGGATGTGGCTCGCGATGAGGTCCTTATTAAAGGAGTCGATCGCGGCATTGACGGCCGCCGACTGGACCAGAATGTCGGGGCAATAGGCGTCCCGCTCCACCATGGCGCGGAGGCCGCGCACCTGTCCCTCGATGCGGCTCAGGCGGTTGATGAGCTTCTTCTTTTCCTCTTCGCCCCGCTCTGTCTTGCGGCAGCAGCACCCATTTTCTTCCATGATGCACCTCACAAAAAATACCCCCTACGGGTACTTCAGTATATACCTGTACGGGGTATTTGTCAACTGTTTGCGGAAAGATTTTCCGAAAAATTTTTACGGGACTATTTGAGCTTGGTGCCTACCTTTTCGAGGGCGGGGAGATCTTTCAGCGGCACGGCGAGGAAGCAGCACTTCCCCGCACGGTCGAGGGAGGAGAGGTAGCGCTGCAGCATGCTGCTCCCACGCTTTTCCTCCGTCGGGACGATGCCCACGAGGCAGCAGGTCTCGCCTTCTATCGTGAGTTCTCCGCAGTAAGCGGTGTAGACGTTCGCATCCTCCATGGACCGCGCAGCTCCGCGAGGCGATCCTTTTCGAGACTGCAGGGCGAAATGGCGACATGGGGTGCTTTTTTCAGGCGTTTTGCGAACTCGGAGCGCCGCTTTGCCTCCTCCAACTGCACGGAGGTGAAGAGGATGGTGTCCTTTCGCAGGGCCTCGAGTTTTTCCTCGTCGCCCGAGCGGAGGACGGCATCTGCGAGGATGTTCATGGCGGCGCTATAGGAGATGTTCTCGAGAAGGACCTCCCGAAGGAGCTCGGGGCCTCTCTCGTCGTCTTCGAGGCAGAGAGCGGTCCCGAGCACAAACTGCGCATCCAGTCTCCCATCGCGGGCGTAGAGGGCCTCTGCGAGCTCTTTTGCCCGTACCATGTCTGTGTCATAGAGATAAAAAAGCGTCCTGTGCTCGAGGAGCGCCGAGGGGGTCTCGCCCTGTGCGAGGGCCTCGTCATACTTTGCGATCTCATCCACGGCAGTGCGATAGAACCGCCCTGTATTATCCGAATAGCTGCCGAGGTCCGCGATCATGCGGGTGCCGCAATCATCGAGATAGCGCTTCGCCTCGTCGGCATAGGTGCCCGCGGGGCGGCGGGCAGGGTCGGGATCTCCTCCGCCGAATGCCTTTCTTCGCATGGAAAATGTGGGATGGGTGTCGCTTTTTGAGGGAAGGGTGCGGAAAATGACCTCCCGCGCGTGCGCATATTCCGCGGGCATGACCTTTTCGAAGAGGTCGTATCTCGTGCGGAAGAAGTCCTGCCGCGGCTTGTCCGAGATATAATAGTCCGCGCCGAGCTCCTTTCGCGGGATGCGGAGAAACTCATCGAGGAGGGCGCACTTGAAGAGGGCATTGAGATAGTTCTCGCCTTCGCCCGCATCCTTCACCGCCTCGTCGGCGAGGAGCTCGCGGGAGAGGGAGGCGTAGGTGAGGTAGAAGTTGAGCTCAAAGCTGCACTCGGCCGCAAAGGAGGTATAGAAGAGCTCGTGGACCTTTGCATAGAGGCCGCGAAGGGCGGGGTACGCAAGGCGGTGGACCAGTGTGGTGGCGCGCGCAAGCCATACCGTGTCGCGATGCAGGGCGTGCGCAAACTCGTGCAGGAGCACGGTGTAGAGCTCCTCCTCGGTGAGGAGACGGACGAGGAGGGGAGAGAGACGGACCTCGGCGCCGCTCATATCCGCGATGCCGATGTTGTTCTCCTCCAGCTCATAGGAGAGGCGAAATTTTCCGGGATAGCCCACGCGCTCGGCAGCCCTCTTCGCGACGGCATAGAGGGTGGGGTAGTCCGAGGGCGAAAGCTCGGGCGACGGTTCCTGTGTGAAGTCAACGGGACGCGGGAGCATCATGACGTGCTCATAGACGAGGAGGAAGAAGACCGCGACGGCGACGAGGATGGCAAGGATGGCCGCTGCCGCGACGTCCGGTATACATAGGAAGATGACGGCGCACAGCCCCGTGACGAAGAGGGCCGCGGAGAGCAGGATCGCAAAGGTCTGCAGATATGCCTTGAGGACGGCCAGCCGAAAGCCCCTTCTTGCCGTGCGGATATCGGCGAGAAGGCTTGTCCTCTTCGCCTCGAGTTCGGCATAGATCTCCTCGGCACTCTCTTTCTGCACGCGGCTCTTCCGATCCCTGAGGAGATTCAAGAGGGCTGTGGCGAGCATTCCAAAAATCCCCGCGAAGAGGAGGACGAGGGCGGCGGGAAGATTTGCGGCAAAATACCCGAGCACGGGCAGCAGGAAGACATAGGTGACGGAAAAGAAGACGGAGCCGAAGAGGAGCCCGAGAGGGTATTTTTTGCGGGTGCTTTTATTTTGTCTCATGAAATTTTCCTCCGTGTACCATTATAGCACAGGGGAGCAAACATTGCAAGGTCTTTGTCCGCATTTCCGCGCGCAAACACTTGCCACGCGGCGGGGAATATGATACAATAGATAAAAGCAACGAGGAGCGGACTATGATAGACCTTACGACAGTGCGAAAGACAGACCCCGAACTTGCCGAGGCGATGGAGCGGGAGCTCGCCCGCCAGCGCGGAAATCTCGAGCTCATTGCGAGTGAAAATATCGTATCCCCCGCCGTGATGGCGGCGATGGGGTCGCACCTGACCAATAAATATGCGGAGGGCTATCCCGGGAAGCGGTACTACGGCGGATGCGAGTTCGTCGACATCGCCGAGGAGCTCGCGCGGAGCCGCCTTAAAGAGCTCTTCGGATGCGAACATGCAAACGTCCAGCCTCACAGCGGCGCGCAGGCGAACTTTGCCGTCTACTTCGCCGCCCTCCGTCCCGGTGACACGGTGATGGGCATGGACCTCTCCCACGGCGGGCACCTGACGCACGGCTCGCCCGTCAACTTCTCGGGGAGCTACTACCGCTTCGTGCCCTACGGCGTCTCGCGGGAGACGGAGACGCTCGACTATGACGAGATGGAGAAAATCGCCCTCGCCGAGAGGCCGAAGATGATCGTGGCGGGCGCGAGTGCCTATCCGCGCTTTCTTGACTTCGCGCGCATCCGTGCGATCTGCGACAGGGTAGGGGCACTGATGTTCGTGGACATCGCCCACATTGCGGGGCTCGTGGCGGCGGGGCTTCATCCCTCACCCGTGCCCTATGCCGACTTCGTGACCACCACGACACACAAGACCCTGCGCGGTCCGCGCGGCGGCGCCATTCTATGCAAGGAAAAGTATGCGAAGGCTATTGACAAGGCCGTCTTCCCGGGTACGCAGGGGGGACCGCTCATGCATGTCATTGCTGCAAAGGCCGTCGCCTTCAAGGAGGCACTCTCTCCCGAATTTCGGGAATATCAGAAGAAGATCATCGAAAACGCGGCCACCATGTCCGAAAGGTTCACGCAAAACGGCGTGCGCCTCGTCTCCGGCGGCACGGACAATCACCTCATGCTCTTAGACCTTCGCGGAGAGGATATGACGGGCAAGGAGCTCGAGACTTTGCTCGACAGGGCGCACATCACGGCAAATAAAAATACCATCCCCTTTGAGACGACTTCGCCCTTCGTCACGAGTGGGCTTCGCATCGGCACCCCCGCCGTGACATCGCGCGGCATGGGTAGGGAGGAGGCGCGAAAGATCGCCGACCTCGTGACCGAAATCATCCGCGGAAGGGAGGCCGCTGTCCCCGCCGTCTCCGCCCGCGTAAGGGAACTCTGCGACGCCTTTCCCATCTATGCAAATGACGTGCAGTAGCCCTTTTTCCGACCCCATATCATAAAAACGAATCAAAAAGCAGCGAGTTTCTCCCCGCTGCTTTTGCATTTTTATCTCCTATTGGCTTATCAATGCTGTGAAAAATCGCCTTTTCATGGGCTCACCTTAATACGTCAAGCCGTTCAGCCAAGTTTGGACGGTGCTTTGCGCCGCATTGCCTGAAAACCGTTCGCCCGCAAGCCAAGTTGTGCCGCTCACGAGGTTGTGCAGGTTATTTGCGCTATTGCCGATGGGGCTTGATGCCGAGGTGCAAAACGGGATAATGGTCTTTCCCGAAAAACTGTAACTTTCGAGGAAGGTATAGATGATCTTCGGCGCTTCGCCCCACCAAATAGGATAGCCGAGATAGATGACATCATATTCAGCCATATTCTCAACGCTTCCTTGGATCGCAGGGCGGGCGGAATCGTCGTTTTGTTCTCTCGTCGAACGGCTGCTCGAATCGTTGTAATTCAGATCGGCACTTGTATAGGGCTCGGCGGGCGTGATCTCATAGAGCGTTCCGCCCGTTGCTTCCGCAATATATCCCGCCGCTTTTTCGGTGTTGCCCGTTGCCGAGAAGTAGGC
>CANQFA010000018.1 GCA_947597925.1 uncultured Clostridia bacterium
CGGATCATTTTCAATACTCCTGTTGCCTACGGCGGCAAACAGAATGAAATTCCGCCTATGGGAAATACATTCCTCACAATTTATCAAGGCGAAAAGACCTATACGCTCGGCCATCACTTTATTGGCGAGGGCGAATATTATTATTCCTTCCAGACGAACGAGCTTGCGGAAAAAATCACCGCACTTGCCACGGAAACGGGAGCTTTTGATAATGCGGAATAAAGCGATTCCATTTTAATTTCACGAATTGATGAAAGGCGAGGGCTGTTTGTCCTCGCTTTTCGTATAGAAAAAGACCAACCTGATTCGGTTCGAATCAGGTTGGTCGTGGTGCCGGTGATCGGGGTCGAACCGATACGGTATCACTACCACAGGATTTTGAGTCCAGCGCGTCTGCCAATTCCACCACACCGGCAAGTAATCAAAATTATATCCGAATTTCACGGAAAATGCAAGCGATTTCTCCGTATATCTTGCAAATTTCCGCGAGGCGTGCTAAAATATAGATATGGAAAAGTTCATTCTCATTGACGGCAACAGCCTTTTGAACCGCGCATTTTACGCCATGTCCCCGTTCTCCACCCGAGATGGGCTCCCCACAAACGGCATCTTCGGCTTCGTCAAGCTTCTTTTCAAGATCCTGACGGACGAAAAGCCGCGCTATCTTGCCGTGGCGTTTGACGTGCACGCGCCCACTTTCCGCCATAAGATGTACGACGGCTACAAGGCGACGAGGAAGCCCATGCCCGAGGAGCTCGTGCGGCAGGTGCCCGTCCTCAAGGACCTCCTGAAGACCATGGGGATCTGTACCGTGGAGCTTGCAGGCTACGAGGCAGACGATGTGATCGGCACGCTCACGCGGAAATTTTCGGGCGTGTCCGTGCTCGTCTATACGGGCGACCGCGATGCCTATCAGCTGGTCTGTGAGAATGTGGATGTCTGCTTCACAAAGCGGGGCGTCAGCGACATCGACCGCCTCACGCAGGATAATTTCTACGAAAAGGTGGGCCTCACGCCCGCGCAGATCATCGAAGAGAAGGCGCTCATGGGGGACACTTCGGACAATATCCCCGGCGTAAAGGGCATCGGGCCCAAGGGTGCCCTCACCCTCCTGCAGAAGTACGGCACGGTGGAGGAGGTCTACCTTCACCTCGATGAACTCGCCGCGGGACTTCGGCAAAAACTCGAGGAGGGAAGGGAGATGGCAGCACTCTCCCGTACCCTTGCGACCATCGATACCGACGTGCCTCTTTCCCTCACGTTGGAGGAATGCGAGGTAAAGATCCCGTTTTCCGAGGAGGCACGCGCTTTCTTCGCCCGTCTCGAATTCCGCTCTCTCACGGGCAGCGAATTTTTCTCCGCCGAACAGAATGCGATAGCTCCGCCTGTCGAGTGCTCCGATCTCGCCGCCGCGATCTCCGAATTGAGGGAGACGAAGGTGTGCGCGGTGGTCCTTGAGGAGGAGGGGGTCTATCTCTTTCTCGGCGGCAGAGAACTCTTCCTGCGGCTGAAGACGAACATTCTCGACGCGGGATTTTTCGCGGGAGAGCTCCGTCCGCTCTTCGAGGAGATCTCCTCTCTTCAGGAAGAAGGGAAACTCACCTTCGTCACGTGCGACCTCAAGGCATTTTGGCACACTTCAGAGAGGATGGGCCTTCCCAAGGTCCGCGGCGGGGAAGATGTCATGCTTTTGCGCTATCTGCGCGACTCCAACCTCCGCCCCCTGAGTGCGAAGGAATTTGCAAAGGACTTTGCACTTCCCGAGGAGAACTGCGCGGCGGCCGTCTTCCGTGCATGGGAAGAGTACGGCAAGGAACTCGTCGGGACGCCCGAGGAGAAGCTCTATCGCGAATTGGAGCTCCCTCTCGAGGAGGTGCTCTTTGACATGGAGCGCATGGGCGTCCGTGTCGATACGACGAAATTTTCCGAATTTTCCGCCGCCTACCTCGCGGAGATGCAGACCCTCTCCCGCGCCATCTATGACCTTGCGGGCACGGAATTTAACCTCAATTCTCCCGTGAAGCTCTCCGAGATCCTCTTTGACCGCCTCGGATATGACACAAAAGGGGCAAAGAAGACCTCGCGGGGAGGATATTCCACAAACGCGGAAGTCCTCGAGCAGCTCGCCGAGGACTACGAGATCGCGAGGCTCATCCTCCGCTACCGCGAACTGCAGAAATTGCAGTCCACTTATATCGACGGCATCCGCCCGCTCGTCGCGGACGGGGTCATCCACACGACCTATAATCAGGCGGTGACGACGACGGGCCGCCTCTCGAGCGCCAATCCCAACCTGCAGAATATCCCCGTGCGGACGGAGGAGGGAAGGGAGCTCCGCAAGCTCTTCATCGCGCGGGAGGGGAATGTGCTCGTCGATGCCGACTATTCGCAGATCGAGCTCCGCCTCCTCGCCCACTTTTCGGACTGCAAGGGCCTCATCGAGGCATATGCCGCGGGGGAGGACATCCATGCGGCGACGGCGGCGCGCGTCTTCGGCATCCCGCAATGGGAGGTCACGCCCGCGCAGAGGAGAAAGGCAAAGTCGGTCAACTTCGGCATCATCTACGGCATCAGCGCCTTCGGACTCGCAAAGGACATCGGCTGTGCCGTTCCCGAGGCACAGAGCTATATCGACAGATATTTCGCGACCTATCCCGAAGTGCGTGCCTATATGGACGCCAATGTGCAGATGGCGAAAGAGCTCGGCTATGTCGTCACCGTGCTCGGCAGGAAACGCTTCATCCCCGAACTCAAGTCGTCCAATTTCAACCTTCGCTCCTTCGGCGAGCGCGCCGCGATGAACATGCCCCTGCAGGGGAGCGCGGCAGACATCATCAAGATCGCCATGCTCCGCGTCTCGGAGCGCCTGAAGAGGGAAGGGCTGCGTGCGCGCCTCGTCCTGCAGGTACACGACGAGCTCATCCTCGATGCGCCCGAAGAGGAGGCGGAGTATGCCGCAGCTCTCCTCAGAGAGGAGATGGAGGGGGCGATCTCCCTCAAGGTCCCGCTCACCGCGGAGGTGTCGTCGGGCAGGAGCTGGTACGATGCAAAGTAAGAAAATTGCGATCACGGGGGGCATCGGCAGCGGAAAATCTCTCCTTGCGGAGATCTTCCGCATGCGCGGGTTCCCCGTCTTTTCGTGCGATGAGGTCTCCCGAAAATTATGGACGGACGGCGAATATCTCCGCGGACTCTCGGAGCTCTTTCCCGTCTGTGTGAGGGAGGGGACCCTCGACAAGGCGGCACTCTCCAAGCTCGTCTTCTCCGACGAGAATGAACGCAAAAAGCTCAACGGATATGCCCATCCGCGCATTATGGAGCGCCTTCTCTCGGACATGGGTGCCGTGTCCGTCGCCATTGCCGAAGTTCCGCTCCTCTATGAGGGCGGCTATGCGGGCTCTTTCGACTTTACCGTCGCCGTTCTTCGTGAAAGGACGGCGCGCCTCCGTGCCGCCATGGAGCGGGACGGGCTCAGCGAGGAGGAAGTGCGCTCCCGCATGCGGGCACAGTACGACTGGGAGGGGCCTCTTCCCGCGGGCTGTATCCCTGTCCGAAATGACGGCACGAGGGAGGACCTCGAGCGGGAGGCGGAGAGAGTCTCTGCCCTCCTCGAACTCACTTTTTAGCCCCATGTAAGCTTTTCGCGACCCATGTCCGATTTTTGTTTCAAACTACTCCGCCTGTGGTATGAAATAATCAGGACATGCAGAGTTCCCGAAGAGGAACGCATATCCGAGGAGTCTATGTTATGTTTGTTGCAGCAGTTCTGGGAGTCGTTTTCTTTCTCCTCACCGCAGGTGGCGTGACGCTCGTGCTGTTGTCGCGGAAGCGGCGTCTTCCCGTGCTCTACCGCTGGGTAGGACTCGGAGTCGCGGGCGTCTTTGCCCTCCTCCTCATCTTCATCCCCATGAGTATCCACACCGTCGATACGGGGGAGGTCGCCGTCGTCAAGCATCTCGGGAAGGCCACACTCGTCAGGAGCCCGGGGACTTACTTCGATTTCTGGATGACCGAAGATTACGCTACATACGATGCCAAGGTCCAAAATCTCGATTTTGATGCCAATACCTACTCGAAGGACGCGCAGACCATGGATATCGCCATGGTGGTGCAGTACTCCATCAAGCAGGAAAAGGCACTCAATATCGCCGAGCAGTACGGTACCTTGCAGGCCCTCGGCAATCGCATCACATCCGTCGCGGAAGCCACCACCAAGTCCACGCTGTCCAATTATTCCGCCATGGAGATCATCGAGAATCGCGCCAAGATCTCGGTCGAAGTGGAGACGGAGGTCAAGGCGGTCATCGATGATACCTTCTTCGTCAATATTGAAAAGGTCGTGCTCACCAATATCGACTTTTCCGATGCCTTTGAGCAGACCGTCGAGGACAAGATGATCGCCGAGCAGGAGAAGCTCAAGGCGGAGTACGAAAAGGAGACTGCCCTCGTCAAGGCGGAGCAGGAGCTCGAAGTCGCCAAACTCAATGCGCAGGCGCGCATCGCGGAGGCGGAGGGCGACGCGGAGGCAAGGCTCGTCATCGCACAGGCCGAGGCAAACGCCATCAAGGCGAAGTCTGTCGAAATCGCCCGCGCGCTCGGTTTTACCATAAAGGAGACCCCCGTCTACGAAGAGGATGAGGAGGGCAATTCCGTGCAGACGGGCGTGGAATACGAGATAGACTTTGCGGGCGAGAGCGATGAAAAGATCGCGCTCATCACCGAATACCTGAAGTATATCGAATATCTCGAGGCATGGGACGGGAAACTCCCCGGCACGCTTGTGACGGGCGAGGGCGGAAGTTTTCTCCTTCCCTTCCCCGGTGACTCCGTGACTCCGTAATCGAAATCAAGACACATGAAAACGGGAGAGGTGAGCCTCTCCCGTTTTCTCTTGCACGTTTCTACATCCTTTGTTGTTTCTGTTATACCGTAAAGTATGGGAAGCACAGGTAGCAGGTGGCGCATATACGGAAAATTTTAACTCATAGCTCAAACACGCCATCCTGCCCCTTGCTCCCGCCATTCACATAGTAGGCGGCAAAGTCCGCCGTCCAATATTTCAGATTGAGGACGAAAGCAGACCGCTCGGACGGGGAAGCGACCACAGGAAAAAGATTATCGGTCGCCTTGTAGAGCGGAAGATGGGGACGGTAGGCCATGATACAGCTCGCATAGACCTCCCTGCCGCCCGTCACTGCGTCGCTCAGCCGTCTGTTGGTGAAAAATGTGCTCTCATTGCGCAAGAAGTTGCCCTCTTTCCCCTTGTAGAGCCGTTCGGCAATGCATTTGAGTTCGAGCGGATCGCCGTCGAAATACGCGTCGGGGCTATATAGGATCACAGCAGGAACGGGGAGCGTGTCGATCCGTTGATTCTGATAGAGGGTTCGGTTCGCCTGCACGATACAGCCCCAAACCACTTTCCCGCCGCTGAGAACGCCGAAGTCGGACACGCAGGCCGAACCCGCAAACGGACGGATAAAGAATTGGCTGTCGGCGTGATCCTTCTCTGCCGCAAAGGCCTCACGCATGGCAGCGATCTCTGCCGCATAATCGGAAATGTCCGTCTCGGGAAGGGCAGAATACTTTTGAAATCTCTCCTTGAGTTCCGGATCCGGACGGGTAGAAGTGAAATACCCTACGGGCAAAAGCACAAGGGCGACCGCGGCCATCGGAAGGCCCGACCAAAGCAGGACGGGAATTTCCAGATCGTCGGAAGTCTTCAGCCCGAAATAGGCGATGATGAGTACGGCTGCAACCACGAGCAGCCCTCCGCCGATGAGGTACATGCAAAGACCGAGTTTCCTGTTTTTCATAGAGTTTCCTTCGATATAGTTTACCAATATGTATGGCACAATGATGCGGGCTGCGGTGGGGCACGCCTCTCCCGCTTTCTCTTGCGCGAATTTCGACCCGTTTCAAACTCTGCTGAGTAGTGGTCTCTATCGAGTTTCTTTACGGAAAATATTTCTACACATATATTATAACAGGAATATTTTCCTGTGTCAATCATTTTTCGGGGAAATTATAGTAAAATCACATGTATGGAGAAAAATTTTTGTATGAATCGGATCCGGGAACTGCGTGAGGACAGAGACCTCAGACAAATCGACGTGTCGAATGCCGTAGGTATCGACCAAAAGACTCTCTCCAACTATGAGACCGGAAAGACAAATCCCGATTCTTATGCGATCGTGACGCTTGCCGAATTCTTCGGTGTGACCTGTGATTATCTTTTGGGTATTACAGAGCGAAGCCTTGCAAACACAAGTGACATCTTGAATGAGCTTGAGGACATCAAAGCTCGTATCGACACAGTGGAAAAATATTTGAGAAAACAATAAGTCATGTGTTTGCAAAATGGAGAGGGCAGACCATCCTCGCCTTTCGTATAAAAACGGCCAACCTAAATCGGCTCGAATCAGGTTGGCCGTGGTGTACCGTCTGAAAACAAGGCCGAACTACTTGCGTGGAATAATAACTCGCAGGGCACGGAACTTATAGAGCGTAGCGCAATCAGTATAATAAAACTTAAAATCAAAGCAACAAAGCAACAAGAAGTCGAAAAATCGGCTCCTTGTCTAAAACATTATTACTCAATTTTGTTTCTGTTTAGATATCTGGTGCCTACTCAAACAAATCAGCGTACCTTTCAACAAGTTCACCTATCTGTTCGATTGTTATGATACCTTTGCCTACTGCGACTTTGAGGTACTGACCATTGACAGCCTCGAAAATTTCCTCGGGCACAGGCACTAGTGTGTTCAGTTCTTCGTAGGTAAACAATCCATATTGCTCAATGTCTGCCGCCATTGCAGCGGCATCATAAGACATCGTATCGGGATCGACCTCGAAAATATTGAACAATCCATTTATGCCGCCCGGCATAGAAAGCATTCCGTTTACAAAGTAGCATAGGTGCCCGTATGTTACAGGACTATACGCAACCGTCACTTCCGTGCTAATTTTCATATCAACAAGGGTTGCTGCCGTCATACCGTTTTCACCCTGCTTTAAGAAGTCATGCCCTATGTAATCAGCAGCATACTCATCCAAATATACATATTTATTTAGATCAACATCAAAGAAACCATGTTCGGATATTACGTTCACAGTAGTACCGTCAGAGAAAGAAAGATGTATAACTTTATACATGCTTAGCGGGTCACTGTCTATGTACAGTATTGGTGCGCTGTCAAATTTTCCTGTATAAATATTCCATACAAGTAACATTTCATTGCCCGCAAATTCTTCTACTGCTTTCAAACTACCATCAGCAAGTGTAATTAAAGTTCCTGCAGCAACGCACGACGCTTCTACATAATATAAATCGAGATATATTCTTTCGCCAGACGGATATTTCGATACAAAAGTAGTATATGACATGTCTACCGTTGTACTAGTACCTGTGTCAAGTATGTCATAGCTAGTACCGCGCAGTTGCCATTTTTCTAATGAATATCCGTTCATATCCGGTACTTTATATTGCGTGGTAGAACCATAGGTTACAGTAATTTGATCGCTAAACCGTTGGTAGTCTCCGACCACCACCACCGTTAAAATGTCCCATGTTATAATT
The DNA here is from genome assembly GCA_947597925.1 of uncultured Clostridia bacterium. Taxonomy (GTDB): domain Bacteria; phylum Bacillota; class Clostridia; order Christensenellales; family Borkfalkiaceae; genus Gallimonas. The sequence goes on from CANQFA010000018.1 coordinate 7,577, forward strand.
TCCCATTGAGCATACAAAGTTATATCATATGCAAAGTCGCAATACTTTGAATAGCTTGAATTATAATAATCATCACCCAATTTGTCCCGATCGTAAAATTTATAATATTGGATTCCGCCAGTTTTAGACGTATAATACCCCAAGAAATTATACCCTGTCCGTTTCGGCAAGTAAATAATCGGTAACTTTTCTCCGTATGTCGCTGTAATACTAATAGTGCCGCCACTACCACCATTTTGGTTGAAAGTTATCGTATATTCATTTGCGATCCAATATGCATAAATAGTCGCATCAGACTCTTTATCCCAAGGAATGTCGCTCTTCATATTAGAGTCATAGTATTGTGTCCCTCTGCCATTTTGTTCAGAGTAATACCCCATAAATGTATAGCCAATTCTTGAAGGCACAGTGGCACTTGGCATATCTCTATTGTAATTTGCAATGACACTACTTGAGCCGCCCGCTCCTCCTGCTTTATCAAAAGTTACTATATAATCAATATCTTCCCTTCCTTCTCCAGCGGTTACCTTTAGTGGATATTCAGGATAGAACAAAGGAATTATCACTACATGATTACCAACCTCGCCCGCATATGTTATTTCCAAAATATTATTTGCAAATTTAAATTCTTCATCAAAAAAACCGGAGAACCCTGTAAAACTATCCAATTCTTCATTATCTTTATATAATACTAACTGGATAGTATAGCTTTCTCCTCGCGGCAACTCTACATCACTGCTCATATATGTACCGCCTATTTTCCACTTCAGTTGATTTTGGCTTGGCTGGATTATAGCAGTGATTTCGGTTTGAATTGAGTAGACAATAAAGCAGATTTCATTAGGAGATAGAGTAAAGGTGGTCGTTCTTTTGTTAGCATTGGAAACAACCGAACCAGTCGCCATATTATTATCTCTGTATACGGTTGCGGCGTTGACTCCTGATTGCCATGTTAAGATTAATTGAAACTCTATTGTCTTTTCATATGGATTAGTAAAAGAAAATACCTTGTCGCTTGACGTAATTTTTTCACCTTGATTAACGGTAATATCAGCAGGAGCAGATATTTTTAACGAGAAATTAACGGTTGACGATGATTTATTCTTTAAAGTTATGGTTTCAATTGAATCTTCTCCCATGTAAACATAATATTTTGTATTTGAAGAATTGCATTTTGCGATACCATCCCAAAGAATCTCTATATTTACTGATGAAATCTCAATAATATAGTATCCACTATATTGCGGAACAAATCTAAAAGATTTAGTGTCTTGAGAAGCAATATTTATACTATTGTTGCCAAAACTAAAATTATCAATTATGGCAAAATTATAGTTTGCCGTTTGACTTACTTCATTAAATACTATCAGGTAAGTTGTTTCGCTGATAAAATTATAAATAAGCTCATTTTTTCCTTCATTTTGCAAGTTCAGATTATTATTTGCGTTAATTTTATAAACTTGTATTCTTGCGTTCGGAACAGTAATTTTTCTATTACCGCTACCACTCGGTGTAAACATCATTGCATGGCTTCCGCTTATCGGAATTGTTCCGCTTGTATTATCGTTTAAAACAGGTATACTTGCAGATACTTTTCCATAAACTAATGACTTTGATATAGAGTAAATATAATCTCCATTCATCGTTTCTAAATTATGAGCGACGGCAGGCTGTGTCGGTTGCGCCCGACCATATACGAAATCATCTTCCCCGAAAATCTTTACATATCTTTTAAATCCGTTATAATAGATACCGTCTTCAAACCCATATCCAAGTTGAGAGTTGACATCAATAAATAAATCATCCATCAGTATAACTTCATCGTTAATGACATTATAAAGGCGGATTATCTCTCGGACTTCCTCGGTCGTAACGGTTCCATCTGTAATATTACCAGCAATATCATAACTAAAAGTATTAAAAACTTCAGCAATTCCGGAAACGAAATTAAGCATCTGCTGTGTAGCATAAGGGTGTCCTTTAATAAAATCAATTACAATATTGAGAATGTTTACATAATCTTCTATATATCCGCCGAATTTAGGATTTGCACAAACATCTTCAATAAAGAGCCTAATATAATCGAGCGATACCATTGTGCCATATGTTACAACGTTTATGTTTACATCGGGTGTATATACACTATTCCACGCGTCGCGTAATTCTATAGCTTTAGCTGCGTTCATTATATCCGCAGCTCCGTCGTTGGTAAACTGCCATTCGCCGTTTTCTTCTTGCATCATATTAAGCATACCCATAACAGGATCAATCTGCCCCAAAGTTGATCCATTGTAAGGTGTTCCCATACTGAATAATGCTGCAACATTATTCGGATGTTCTATGGCATATTGAATATTTGTCAATCCTCCGCGGCTATGACCGACGAGACTGTACCGTGGAAGCTTGCCCGATAGGTCTTTGTACTGCATTGAAATATTATCAAGTACATAATCTAGCTGCTCGTACACGGCTTGATTGGAAGCATTTGGTGTACTGCTTTCAAATAACAATACTATATGCTTTGAAGTTGTGGTGATATGGTCAACCTTATTATTGGTAAAATTAGTTTCGTAGCTATAATCATTTAAATCCAATTTATATAACACATAAGAATCGGAACTTACAACCGAATAATACAAATCATAATTATTGTTTAATTCTTCACCGATTGCAGAAATCAGCGACGCCGAATTATACGCTAAATTATAGTCATATGGTTTATCACTAAATGGAGTAGGAATTTCGTTGTAATAATTAGAAGGATTATTACTCCATACAGACGCCCTACATCCTAGTCCGGGCGTCAACACGGTAATGGCAGGCTCGTCCGTACATTGTTGTGTTATTTTAGTTTGAGTATGTAAATCATTTCCGACAGTCCGCACAATCTGCGAATCGGCATTGGCGGCGACAGGTTTAATTGCGGAGAAAACGCTGAATAAGCCTGTAACCAATAAACATATTAAAGCTACCAAAATCAATATAAAAGATTTTCTTTTGCTGTTCATAATTAATCCCCCTAAAAATTCATTTTTATATCCATTTAGCATAAAGGCAAAGTTCGTTAAAGTCTTCACCTTCGTTCGGTTGTGGTACCGCCTTTGTAAAATCCCATTGGTTGATGCAATCAGGTTCAGTATACCAACCTCCGAATTTGTATCCGGATATTGTCGGTTCAGGCGGTATATTTTCTATCGATTTTCCGTATTCCACATAGTCCACATAATAATACTTCGTCTGATACTGTTTGGGCAACTCATGCACATTAAGTCTGTATGAAACATTCGCTTTGTAAAACGGTATGTCTTCAAGAGCAGTTTCCGGTAATAATTCAACAAAATTCAAATATTCTTCATTTGGGACATAGACCCTAAACTGTTCATCAGCACAATAATATAAATTTATGGGTTTTCCGCAATAAAACCAACTTATGTCGTCTATATTTCCTCCACTGAAATATTCAGGAAGCATGGTAGCGATTGTTCCCGGAGAATATATTTTCTTTAGTGTACTCGAGCCATGCGATTCTCCGACACTATTCATAAATATATGATAGCCTAATCCCATAACGGGTACTCCGTTCACTTCTGCGGCAATGAATTGTACCGTATTCAGCTCACCTGCTTCTGTATATTCATTGATTTTACCGGCGTTATAAAACCAATCATCGTACTCTTTAAGCTCATCACTATAAAATTGCGCATAATAACCTTCCTTTGTAGGGCGGTCGCGACGATAACTGACATTATCATAAGCAACGCTTAATTCAGGAGTGTCTGCTTTTTCTTTACATGCAGAAAAAGCAAGCGGCATAGATATAACTATTATTCCGAAAAGTAAAAATGTCATTGGTTTTTTGAGCATTAATTTTATTCAACCTCCAAAGCATTTTATACTGCATTATACCACACTAATACCTTTTTGTCAACATTTAGCGATAAAATTAATATACTACTATAATCCCAATCAGCCATATCGTCTTGATTGTGGACGGGAAGTTTTTTTGAAGTTTTTCTTTCCATAATAGCCGTTAATTCCATCTTTTAAATTATATCATAAACCTATGCAAAAAGTCAAGCTTCTCGATAACCGCATTAAAGGTTGGTAAAATTGTCACTTGAAGCGTAATTTTTAACTTTCAAAAATATTTATTGGAGTATTCAAACAAATGTTCTAATATCTATTGACAAGCGCATTTCGGCTGTGATATAATGCAAGTATTCCACTTAATGATATAAGTGGAATTGTACCCTTTTGAGAGGGTAAGCATAATCCTCCTTTGTATGTCTTGTTAGATACAAAGTCGGTGCCACGGTGATATTTCACTCCGTATAGACTTC
>CANQFA010000019.1 GCA_947597925.1 uncultured Clostridia bacterium
ATACGAAAATCAAGCAAGGCAGATATCGCCCCAAAGATTTCATTATAAAGACTGCCGAGGGGAGAATCCCTCGGCAGCATGGCTTATACGTTCTCATTCCCGAGATACAAAATAAATCCGAACCAATCGCGGGTTACGAGTACCCTTGCCCGGTTCGGATCATTTTGTTTTGGTGGAGATAGCGTGACTCGAACACGTGACCTATGCGTTGCGAACGCATCGCTCTACCAGCTGAGCTATACCCCCATGACCGACAGTTTGATTATATACCAATCCCGCAAAAAAGACAAGCGTTTTCGGTCTGCTTTTGCGAAAAAATTTTTCGGGCGGCGGCGGGCGCTTCCGCGGCAGGGTGCGACAAAAAAATGTCTTTCCGCCCTTCTTTTTTAGATGCCCGCCCTTGACTTTTGCCTATAAATCTATTATAATAAACACCGACAGGATCCTGAGGGTCCGCTCCCCCTTTCACGGGGGAAATGGAGGATGGCATGACGAAGAAGTTTTGGATCGCGGCAGGATGGCTCTTTGCGGTTTCCGCGCTTTCTGTTGCGGGCATGGGTATTGCTACCGCGCCCGAGGAGGTGAAGGCGGCCGAAGAAGGTCCCTTTGCCGTGGAGATCGAAAATGCAAACTACAGCCGCTACGGCGACTTTTCGTCCGCGCTCGGGGCGGCAAAGGAGGAGGGCGGCGTCAGGACCGTCTATGCCCTTTCCGACGAGCCCATCCTTCTCCATGCGCCCATCGCCGTCTCATCGGGCAAGGTGGTGCTGAAGAGCATCTCTTATGCGACCGGGGGCATCTGGGCGGTGGGGGATGCCGCTCTCCTGAAGAATGCCGACGACTATCAGGGCGCCCTCGTCTCGGTGACGGGCGGGGCGTCGCTCACCCTCGAAAACCTCATCTTCGAGGGCGGAAAAGATGCTTTGACCCTCGCAGGAGCCTCTTCCATGACCTTCTCTGAGGTGACGACCTCCGAGGGGACGGGCGTCTCCGTGCGCGAGGGGAGCGATCTCTTTATCGGGAAGGGCGCCAGCCTCGGGGGAGAAGTCTTCCTCGCGAACGGATGTGTCGCCGATCTCACGGATTATCAGGGCGGCGCGGTGAAGTTTGCGGTCGAGGATGACCGCTCGGATGGCGCAGTCGCAGTGCGTCAGAGGAAAAATAACCGTACCATGTCCGAAATCGTCTCGCTGAAATTGCCCGAGACCCTCTCCGATGACTATTTTGCGGGCTACCCTTACCGCGCGCGCTACCTGCGCACCTGCACGCGGGAGGACGGGAGCGAAGAATACGGATTCGGCGGATTCGGCATCTCCGCCTCGCAGAAGACGGGGAAGCTCGACCTCACCCTCGTGAGCCATGATCCCCTCACGGCGGCGAGCATCACGGCGGGCGGGGAGACCATCTCTCTCAAAGAGGGCGAAGGGGGCTTTACGGGCACCCTCACCCCGGGAAAGGTGACTGAGATCTCGCCCTGGAGCGCCCGCCTCACCGTGGGCAGCGCCGAGGTGGAGACCGCGATAGAGAGGCCGCTCGGCTATATCTCGATAGACCGCAACGGGGGCACTTTCGCCGCACCCGCGGGGACGCAATATGTGACCTCGGCAAAGGAGAGGGCACCCATGTCCGAGAGCGGGCTCCTTCCCGACGATCTGGGGATCTCGGAAGACGGGGTTGCCGTCTTTGTCGTGGACGGTGCGGAGCGCGAAGTTCTGACGGGTGCGCGGGCCGCACTTCCCTCGAGCGGCTTCGGCGGCACCCAGTACGATGCCTCCAATGACCGCGAAAATGCCTCCGTGCAGCTCGTGGGCGAGGTGGGCTACGAATATGCCCTCAAGGACGCCAAGGGGAATTTTCTCACGAACAGCCTCGGAGATATCCTCTGGAGGTCGCTCTCCGACTCCGCCACGGCCTACATAAAATTCGAAAATCTTGACATGGGGGCGGAATATACCGTCTTTGTGCGCACTCCCGCTACGGACGGCGGGCTTCCGAGCGTCATGCGTGAGGCGGCAAAGGCCTTTACGCTCACTCCTGCGCAAAACTCCGCGCGCACCCTCTTTGTGGACTCGCACGCCGACTTCGAGGAGGGCGGCTATGCGCTCACGGAGGGCCTCACCGCGCTGCAAAATTTCGCCGCACTCGAGGAGAAGGTGGCCGCACTTCCGCGCATCGCAGCGCTTGCCGAAGAGCTCCGCAGGTGCCTGCCCGATGCCTTTGCGGGCGAATGGCGGGAAAAGCACGAGGATATCCTCTCCCTCACGATCGACGGTAGCAATCTCGCCGAGGCGAAGGAGAAGATAGGTCTTGCTTCGACGGACTACGAGGGACTTGAGGCGCATATCGGGGAGCTCACGGGGGACATGCTCACCGCCGCGGAAAGGGGCGCCGTCCTCGCGGACACGCAAACTCTCCTCAAGGAGGACTACGCAGAGCTCCTCGCGCAGGGTCGTCTCTCGGCAGAGCTCGACCTCGAAGAGGGGCTCGCCTATGCCTTGACCGACTTTGGCATCAACGAGGATAATGCCTCGGCGCGTGAGACCCTCTATGCGCGCAAGCAGGACTTCCTCTCCCGCCTTCCCGCCTCTTCCACTTGGGGGGAGATCTGCGGGCTGGTCGAGGAGGGACGGGCGGTCCTTCTCCTCGATGCCTACTACGAGAGCCGCACGGCGAAGTTCTCGGCATATCAAGAGGTGAAGAGCGCCTATTCCGAAGAGGTCGGGCGCGTGGGCTCGTCTTCCGCGGGAACGCGCAGGGAGACCGCCTTTGCGGGCATGCTTGCCCTCTATAAGGTCTATGCACTGCAGTCGCTGCAGGGCATCCTCTCGGGCGAAGAACATGCCGAGCTCTGCGCGGGGGAGAAAGGACGCATCGAAGAAGTCGCCTTCTCCTCCGAGAAGACGCATCCCGCACTCGAGGAACTGGAAAAGAAGATAGACGCCATTTTGGCGCAGGCGAAGGAAAAGGGCGCGCTGGAGAGCTACTATCTCGAGCTCCTCGCCCCGCAGGAGGGCCGCCTGAGCGCGGAGGGCCTCCCTGCCGAGAAAGTCGATAAATTGGAAGAGACTCTGAAGGCGGGCATGCTCGCCATCGAGGGGGCGGACGAAGACGGACGCAGCGAGGCGCTCACTGCGGCGGAGATCTCCCTCTACCGCGCTCTCGCCATGGCCGTCCTCGACGAGGCCTATGCCGCCTACCCCGAACCTTCCGCGGAGCTCACCGCCATCCATGCGGAGGCGAAGACCGCGCTCGGGGCACCTCATACCCAACTCGCCGAGGCAGAGACCGCGCTCGGCGGCATCGCCCAAACGGCGGTCTGCAGCATGGAGCTGCGCGCCTATTATGATGAATTGCAGGGGGAGAGCGCCCTTCCCGAGGAGGAAGAGCTCGCCCCGCTCTACGAGAAGATAGAGACTGCGACCTTTGCGGAGAAGGAGCGGGCGGCCTATACGGGCATGCTCGAGATCTATAAAAAGGTCACGCTCGGGCACATCACCGCCATGACGGCGGCCTCCTCTGCCGAGGGCAAGGAGGACTTCGCCGCGGTCGGAAGCGAGACTGCGGAGGATGTCGCGCTCGGGACGGGCGACCTCGGAGAAGAACTTGAGCTCGCCGAAGGGAAACTCGCCGCCGCGGAGGAAGGGGTACGGCAGAAGCTCTCCGTGCGCGAATATTTCGAAGGCCTCGAGAACAAGGAGGCGGCGCTCGGCGAACTTCTCGAGAGCATCGTCGGCGCCCATACGGGAACGATCGACACCGCCCCCTCTGCCGAGGAAAAACTCGCCGCGGGCTACGCGGGCAAGGGGGACCTCTACCGCGCCTATTCCCTCGCCCTGCTCGAGGGGGAGCTCGGCGAAAAGTTTGCGGGCACGCGCCTTGCGGAGCTCCTTGCCTTTGTGAAGGAGGAGGTGGCGCCGCGCATCGAGGAGGCCGCGCCTGCCGTACCCACGGAGGAAGCTCTCACCGCCTTCGAGGAGGAGGTGGACGCCCTGCACGCGTCGGGATACTGGAAGGCCGTCCTCTACGATGCCTTCCTGACGCTTGCGGAAGGATACGACACTGTCCCCGCGGAGCTCACCGAGGCGCTTCAAAAAGGCTATACCGCCATCGACGAGACACCCATGTCCGAGGAGAGACCCTTCGATTCGGAGAAGGAGGCGGCGGCATATGCGGAGATGCTTGCCCTCGCAAAGACCGCCTTCCGCCTCACCGGCGCGGACCTCAAAAAGGAATTTTCGCCTCTCACGGAAGACGAGGAGGGATACTATAATGCGCTAAGCTCACGCGGGGAGGAGGTCGTGCTCGGAGAGGGCCCTCACGCCGAAGCGTTCGAAAAGGCACAGAAGACGCTCACGGACCTCGCCGCAGAGCTCCGCGCCGGTATGATGCTCTATAAGTACCGCGCAAAACTCGTGGGCGTCTCGGACACGGCACTCGAGGAGGCCTTCACCGAGGGACTCACCGCGATTGGGAGTGCCGCGGACAAGGCGGCGGAGGAAGCGACGCTTGAAGGGGCTCTCCTCGCGCTCTACGTCCAAACATATTATACGGAATACACGGCGGCGCACACCGTCCTCTCTGCCGCATTCACCGAAATCGGGACGGAGGACGCGCAGGGCATCGCCGCCGCGAAGGCCGCCTACGAGGGCATCTCCTCCGTGCAGACAGATAAGGCCATCTGTGCGGCGGTTCTCGCATATTTCGACACCCAAGTTCCCATTTATGCAAATTCCAAGCCCACTGCGCCCTACGCGCTCTTCCTCACCGACCTCGAGAAGAAGGCGGCCTTTGCGCGCGAAAAGGCGGAGACTGCGGGCAAGATCACCGCGGAGTACGACTACGACGCCGACGAGGCGCTGCAGGGCAAGCTCGAGGCCCTCGAAGAGGAGGCGCTCGCGGAGCTCGGGAACGTAGTCTACCTGCAATACGGCACCGAAAATACCGACCCTGCCGCATATGGGGCCGCCCTCTCGGCCAAGCTCGCGGACGTGCTCGCGAAGTTTGAAGGTGCGCGCGAGGAGGCCGTCGCCGCCGACATGATCGAGAAGTTCTCCGAAGCGCTCGGCGCCGAGCTTGCGGGCTACACGAAGTCGGGGCTTGCAAGGCTCAAAAAGGAGGACATCGAGGGGACATATACTGCCCTTCTCGAGGAGCTCGGGGCGTCCTCTGCGGGCGACCTTGCGAAGGTCCGCGCGGGACTTCTTACCGTGCGCGCCGCCTATGTAAAGGCGGTCGCCGAGGGCTATGCCGCGCTCTTCGACCTCACTGCAGAGGCCCTCACGGGCGGAACGGATGAGGCGCTCCGCACGGCGCTCTTTGGCGAACTTCTCCGCATTTACCGCACCCATGTCACCAAAACGCTCACGGGCGCCTTTGCCGAAGAGTGCAAGGAGAAGCTCTCCTCCGTCACCCTCTCAGAGGAGTCCGACGAGGGGCTTTATGCGGCCGAGTGTGCGATGGACGCCCTCGCCGCGGCTGCCGAGGCGAAGGAGGACATCCTCGCATTCTATACGCAGCTCGTCGCCGCGCAGGGGCTTGAAGAGGAGCTCGCCGAAGAACTCTCCGCCGCCTATGCCTTGGCCGGCAGCGGCGCCGAAAACTGTGTGAAAGGGGGCGCCATGACCCTCGCGAAGGGGGCGCTCGACCTCTTTGCGGAGACCTCCGCAAGCTGTACCGCCGAGGAGCTCTCTGCCGCCATAACCGAACTTGAAACAAAAGAAGTGGATACCATGTCCGCATGGGTCCTCTCGAAAGAGTGCGTTTGGCTGCTCGCCGATGCCAAGGCCGAACTTGCCCGCTATGCCGCAGACGGTGAGGGACTTGCCGCCTCCTTCCGCGAAGTGGCTGCCGAGAGGGGCGCGGCGCTCGAGGAGGCATTGGGCGAAGCCGAGACCCTTCCCGCGGCACGCGAGGAAGCGGAAAATGCGCTCGCAGGCGCGGCGCGCGAGATCGTCACCCTCGTCTGTCAGGCCCTCGCGGAGGAGCTGAGCACATCCGCGGCCCAAAAACTTCAGACCGAAACGGAAGGGCTCCTTTCCGCCGTGCAGTCGCCCGAGACGGCCTTTGCGGCTGCCCGCTCCCTCTCGGAGAGCTATGTCTCCCTCATCCTCACGGAAGAGGAGGGGGAAGACGTCGCCATAAAGAGCTACCGCACCCTGCAGCTGCGCGCGGCGGCCGAGCTTGTGGAGGGCATGACGGATGCGGACACCCTCACGGCGGGCATCCCCGCCCTTCGCTCCCTCGTCCTCTCCGCCGATGCACACATCCGCGGCGAGAAGTTCCTCATCGCTCACCGCTATTCCCCCGCGAAGGCATATGCCGACATCGCCGCATCGGACCTCGAGGCTCTCACGGCGACCGCCGCGGACTATCAGGCGCTCGATGCCGCCGCGAAGGAATACCTCGACGGGAGCTATCGCGGCGAATATGCCGACTTTTCCATCCGCCTGCAGGATGAACGCAACAAGGCGGCGTTTGAGGGCGAGCGCGATGCGGCCATTTCGGAACTTGCCGCCTACCTCGCGGGACCGGGGGAGGGCCTCGTCGCCGACGCGCGGAAGGCTTATCGTGAAAAGCTCGAAGGGGTCGCCTATGTGCCCCTCTATGAGCAGACGGAGGGGGACTATTTCCACATGAGAGAGGCCGAGCTTGCGGGCCTTCTGGCCGAGGCGAAGCTCTCCCTCGCGGTGGAGGACCTCAAGGAGGCGCGTCTCTCCGCCCTCCTCGCAGGCTATGGCGATGCGCTCGAGAACCGCAGCGTGCTCTTCAGCGACAAGGGAAAGGAGGAGCTCCTTGCGACCTACAATGCCGCACGGGAGGACATCCTGCGCTATACGCCCGACTTCCGCCAAAGCGAAGAGGTCATGAGCCGCGCGGAGAGTGCCTTCCGCGAGATCATAGAGCGCGCCGCAAGCGCCTATCCGAAGGCGGAGGCATTGGCCGTGTCGCACGGCATCACCGCGGCGGGCGCGGGGAGCTATCCCGAGGACCTCGCCGAGGGAGAACTCTACGGCATCATCTCAAATGAAGGGGGCATGTCTGCGGACACCACCTTCGAAATGAAACTTTCGGAGGAAGCGCCGAATGCCGCCACCCGAAAACTCGCGGGCGGAAAGGCGTGGAGATCGACGGTGGAGGTCACCCACTTCGGCGGCGCCGCGGGGGGCACCTATACGGTAAAGATCCTCATGACCGAGGAGATGAAGGCGTATCGCGATATCGCGGTCTTTGCGGACGGTGAGGCGCTCACCACGCGCGTGGAGGGCGAATTCCTCCTCTTTGAGACGACGCATTTCTCCCTGTTTTATCTCTTCGGCGAGCGCGAGATCAACCTGTGGTGGCTCATCATCGTGCTCACCGTGATCTTGGTCGCCGAACTGATCGTCATCTTGCGGCTCGCCTATCTCCTCGAGCACAAGCACAGCACTTTGGCCGCCATGGCCCCCCTTGCCTTCATCCTGCCCGATGGGGCGATCGTCGTGTGCATCGTGCTCGGAGCCGCCATTCTGGTTGCCGCCGCAGTCATTGCCATCCTCTGCATTCTCCTCCATCGCAAGCCCGACTCGAAGATCTATGTGAGTTCGAAAAAGGCGACCGTGGAGGAGGAGCGCATCGTCGCCGAGGACCCCGATTCCGCGCCCGCGGAAGAGAAGGAGCCCGAGCAGATCGGCATCTTTGACCTGCCCATCGAGGAGACGCCGCTCATGGAGGCCGCCGAGCCCGCAGAAGAGCCTGCCGCCGAGGAAACGCCCGCGCCCGAAAAAGCCGAAGCTCCTGTCGAAGAGACACCCGAGGAGCCTGTCGAAGAGACACCCGAGGAGCCTGTCGAAGAGACACCCGAGGAGCCTGTCGAAGAGCCTGTAGAGGAGCCCGTCGAAGAGCCCGAAGAGGAGCCTGTCGAAGAGCCCGAGAAGACGGAGGAGCCCATCGTGGAGCCCGAGCCCGCCTTCGTGCCCGACAGCCTTCCCGCCGAGGAGATCCCCTTCGCCGAACCCGAAGCGGAACCCGCCGAGGAGCCTATTGTCGAGGAGCCTATTACAGAGGACGCGCCCGTGCCCGAGGAAGAGGAAGCAGAAGTGCCCGTTGAGGAACCGATGGCCGAAGGAATAGAAGTGCCTGTCGAAGAGCCCGAGGAACCTGTCGAAGAGCCCGAGGAGACGGAGGAGCCCATCGTGGAGCCCGAGCCCGTCTTCGTGCCCGACAGTCTTCCCGCCGAGGAGATCCCCTTCGCCGAACCCGAAGAGGAACCCGTGGAGGAGCCTATTGTCGAGGAGCCTATTATAGAGGAAGCGCCCGCACCCGAAGAAGGGGAGGCCAAAGTTCCCGAAGAAATGCCTGAGGAATCCATAGAAGCGGCGTCCGAAGAGCCTGTTGAAGAAGCGGCCGAAGAAGTGCCCGTAGAGTCCATAGAAGAAATGTCCGAGGAGACGGAGGAGCCCATCGTGGAGCCCGAGCCCGTCTTCGTGCCCGACAGCCTTCCCGCCGAAGCGACGCCTCTCGAAGAGCCTGTAGAAGTGCCCGCAGAGGTGCCTGCAGAGGAGATCGCGGTGCCCGCAGAGGAGATCGCGGTGCCCGCAGAGGAGATCGCGGTGCCCGCAGAGGAAGCCACAGAAGAGGCACAGGAGGGGGAGGAGACTTCCGACGAGGGGACCATGTCCGAGGTCATCCCCGCGCCCATGCCCGAAGAATACCGCATCCCCGAAGAGGAACTTCGCACCGAAGTCACCGCCGCCGAGGTCAATGCGCTCATGCAGGACACCGTCGCGAGGACCCTCATCGAGCAGGGCGATCGGGTGGCGAAGCGGGGCAAGACGGGCATCGTCAACGTGGACACGCTGGGCGAATTCTTTGAAAACGGGGAGACCGTGGACCTCGAAGAGCTGAAAAAGCGGGTGCCCTATTTCCCCAAGAAGGCGACCTATGTCAAGGTGCTCGCGCGCGGAAGGCTTGCCAAGGCGCTCGTGGTGGTGGGGGACGACTTCTCCCTCGAGGCGGTCAAGATGATCGTGCTCACGGGCGGACATGTCATAAGAACGCGCAGAGAAGGTTAAAAGCGATCCCCCCTTGCGGTGCGCCGCGAGGGGGAATTTCGCATGAAACAAAAAAATACGGGTGCGCCGAAAAATTTCGGAAAATGCGCCGAAAATCACTTGACATTTGGGCCGTTTTAATTTATGATAAGGAGGTATTGCGACGCACGAGCGCGAAGCGGGCCTTTAGCTCAGTTGGTTAGAGCAGTCGGCTCATAACCGATCGGTCCGCGGTTCGAGTCCGTGAAGGCCC
>CANQFA010000020.1 GCA_947597925.1 uncultured Clostridia bacterium
TTCGCGAAGACGAATAAAAGAGGCCACCCATGTCGGGCGGTCTCTTTGAGTTTGGCACCCATGCTTCGGACATGGGTGCCATGTTTTATGTCTCATTGCCGTTTTTGACGGAAATCGAGACTATCGTCTCCCTTAACGCGGAAACCAAAAGCTCCAGATCCGTCTTTGACAAGGTTTGAACGTCAAATCCCTGTTCGGTTTCTTCTTCCATCGTTTCACCTCCGCATTCATTGTAGCGGGGTGTTTTTTCATTTGCAAGGAGCGTGAAGTGCCGCAAATGTCGACGTGCGGGGAATGTTTCGGGACATTTCGGCAAATTTGGGGGCTTTCGGGCATCTGTTATATCACAAAACCTTTGCTCTGTCAAGGCGGAAGAATTTTTGCGGAAAATTTTATCATCATGAGAGAGCGACGCAAAGATTCTTGCCAACATGAGCCATGAGCCGAACCGATACCTCGACAGAGAGGCGGTTTTGTGGGGAGGCTGTTGTGCCGAAAGCCCGAGGGACAGCAGGGATGGTTGGTAACGGTTTTTCTGACCGCGGGGAACGGTTTTTGCCGTTCTTCGGAACGAGTCCGCCCGTTTTGCACGGTTTTCCCCACTCGGGCTTCCTCGCCTTTCCCGTGGTTTTCTGATACGATAAGCAGTGAGAACGAATCAAGCTCTTACCGAAAGGACATGGGAATGAGGACAAGCGAGATCGCCAAAATTTTGGATTTTATCGAACGACTGCCCGCATCGCCGGAGAACGATGAGGTCGCCGCTGCTGTGATGAGGCTGGCGGCCGATTCCGCAGTGCTGCAAACTTTGAAAAGCCATGCAGCCATCCGAGATGAGGACAATTCGGACGAGACAAATTCAATCATAAAATTTACCTCAAAGGAGCTTTTACAAATGCCCAAAGCATTCCGCAAAGAGTTCAGAGCAGACGGTTGTACTGCCCATGTCCAAAAACGCAAGAGCGGCAAGAAAGGTGTTCTCTATGAAATTCGTTACCGCAGAAATGGCTACAACATATCCGTTTCCTCGGTTTCGCTCGAAGAAGCCAAGCGGAAATTTATCGAGGCGCTCAAAACCGCAGAAAAAGTAGAAAAGGGGGCATCCGCCCATTCCGTGCCGTCCACCTTCCACGCGTTTGCGACCTATCACTTCGAGAACTACCGAATCAAAAAAGTGGCGGCGAATACCTATAAAAACGACATGAACCGCTATAAGAGATATTTGCAACCGTACTTCGGGGAGATGCCGCTCGGGAAAATCACGCCGACGCATTGTCAGAAGTTATTAGAAGAAATCGGAGCGACCGGCCGCGGGAAAACGGTAGATGAGATCCATTCGCTCATGAACATCATCTTCAAGGCGGCGATCCTTCACGGGTTGATGCCGCGCAACCCGCTTGACGTTGTGCTTCACCAAGAACACGAACGGCAACACGGAAAAGCGCTCACCAAAGAGGAAGAGAAGAAACTGCTCGGTGCGTTTGAAGGGACGAAATTACTGGTCCCGTTTGCCGTTGCGCTCTACACGGGTATGCGCCCGAATGAGTATCCGACCGCACGCATCGATGGACGCTTCATTGTCGCCGTCAACAGCAAGCGAAAGACCAAGAAGGTCGAATACAAGAAGATCCCCATCACGCCGATGCTTCGCCCGTATTTGGAAGGATTCGAGGGCCCGCTTAAATTCCCTTGCTACAAAACGATGCTGGATCGGTTCAATGCCGTACTTCCGGAACACATCCCCTATGATATGCGCACGACATTCTACTCCCGCTGTAAAGAATGCGGCGTGGCCGATGCGGCAAGGGATGAATTTGTCGGGCACTCTCTCGGTAAACTCGGGAATGCCTACACCGATTTATCGGACGAATTTCTCCTTCGGGAAGGCGAAAAATTCAAGTATTAAAGCAATAGAAAAAGGCTCCCGCCCGACTACCGACGGGGGTCTTTTTGTAAGGAAAAAACGGGAAATAAAACGGCAATTTTACTCCCCAAAACACTCCCCAAAATGCGTTTATAAACTAAAAGCTCAACGTATATTCATATGAAAAATGCGCATATTTCAGCTATTTTTGCCAAAATATACGCATAAATGTACTCTATTTTGGGAGTCGAACCCGCCGGAATCAGCTTGGGAAGCTGACGCCATACCGCTAGGCGACTCGCGCGGTCTTGTGCAACCATTATAACTTAAATTTCCCCCGTTGTCAAGGCAAATCGCGGGGCGGAGGAAAAATTTTTCGCTCAGGAGGCGAGGGTGAAATCTCCCGTATCGGAGAAGTTGAGGCGGACCGTCCGGACTCCGCCGCTTCCCTGCATCGTCGCGTCGATGGTATCCCCCATGCGCACCTCGACGAGGAGGGTCGTGAGGCGGAAGAGATTGGTCACCGCGACCGTCCGCGTGTAGGCTTCGCCGCCGCGCGTGGAGTGCAAAGTGAGCGTGACAAAGGTATCGTCCGCGGCGATCCCCCCTTCCTTTGCGGGGCTTCCGTCCTCCACGCCCGTGACATAGACCTTCTTCTCGATGAAGATCTTGCCGAGCTCTTCGTCGTAGATGCCACGGCTGTCCCCTTCGGCGACCGTGACGCCCATCCTTGCGATGACGGCGCCGCGCGTGGTCCCCCCGGAATTGTCGATGATATTCTGCACGAGAGCGAGGGCGAGGTTCGCGGGAATGGCATAGCCGAAGCCGAGGATGCCCTCCTCTTCGTCGCGTGCATTGACGATGCCCGCAAGCTCTCCGCTCGCCGTAAAGAGCCCACCGCCCGAATTTCCGTGATTGACGGCGGCGTCGATGCGGATCTCGGGGACCTCGATGGTGCCGCGCTCATCGGAAGACTGCACGTCGATATATTCGAGGGGGACGGAGACCGTGCCGCTCGTCACCGAGATGCCCTGCGCGTCGGCATTGCCGAGGGCATAGACGCGCTCGCCCGCCACCAAGCTGTCCGAATCGACGGCGACCGCCTCACGGGCGTAGACGGGGTGCGAGGTCGTCTCCTTCAGCACGGGGGAATCTTCCACGCGGAGCACGGCGATGTCATATTTCATGGCGCCGCCCACAAAGGAAGCGCGGATGGCGCCGTTTTCGGCCTCTCCTCCATAGAGGTAGAGGGTGATCGCGTCGCTGATATGGGCGACCGTCTCCCGTCCGTTGCTGCTCCCGCTGTAGATGACGTGGTAATTGGTGATGACGTAGGCATCCCCCTCTTCGGTGTCGAGGTCATAGATGACGCCCGAGCCGATGACCTGAAATTCATTTCCGAAGCGCCCCGTCCCCGTAAACGTGGCATAGACCGAGACAATGGACAGAAGCCCGCGCTGGACCGCGGCGCTGTCATCTCCCGCGGGGAGCGCCGTCAGAAATTCGAAATAGGTGCCTGTGAAGCTCCCGTCCTCCCTCGCCTCCTCGTAGGCGCGGCGGAGTTCGCTCGTCGGCATGTCAAAGGAGGAGAGATAGCTCTCGGGCGAGCCGTCTTCCCCGTGCGACGTGGCAACGTCGGAGGGATACTCCGCACCCGAGGGCTGGGTGGGCAGCAACTCGAGGAATTGGCACGCGCAGAGGGACAGCACGGCCGCGACGAGGATGGCAAGACATGCCATAAATTTTTTCATGTGAAGGCCTCCGAAGGACGGCAAAGGGCGGGCATGCCCCCTGCCTTTCTTATATTATAACACATCTTCCGAAAAAATAAAACAAAAAAGGGCGGAAAATCGCTTTTCCGTCCTTTCTCTCAGAGGTCATCGGCATCCTGAGTGGGTCTTTCGAGATGTCCGTCTATGCCCGTGTAACTTCCGAGCGGGTCATCCTCCGAGAACATGTCGGCTCCCCGCCCTGCGCTCAGGAACAGTCCTTTGCGTTTTTCGAGGTGCTCTTTGCGCACGTCTTGCCGCTCTTCGCGTTTTTTGCGTTGCCGCTCTGCGTGTTCTGCGTGTTGGTGTTTGCGTTCTGCGAGTTGGTGTTCTTCTTCATAAATTCTCCTTTTTGAAGGGAAGATGCAGTTCGACTTCGCCCTGAGACGCGCCGCATAAGGGGCAGATGTTCCATGCTTCCTTGGAGGTGTGCATATAGCCGCACTCTCCGCATATCCAGAGCATGGGTCTCTCCGCCGAAAACAGGGAGCCGTCCTGAAACGCCTCGAAGAGATACTCGAAGAGGATCCTGTGGTTCTCCTCTACCTTCGCCGTTCTCTCGAATTTGAGCGCGATCTGCTCAAACCCCTCTTCGCGTGCGGTCTTTGCAAACGTGGGATAGAGGAGCGCTTCGGAGCGTTCGTCGATGGCCGAGAGGCGCAAATCGTCCTCTATCTTCCCCGCATGGAAGGGAAAGCTTGCGTCGATATGGATATCGTCTACACTTCCCGCCTCTTCCAGAAGGGTCTCGAAGAAGACCTTTGCGTGATTCGTCTCGTTCTTCGCAATGGTGCGAATGACGTCCGCGAGCGTCTTGTATCCCTGCGCGGTCGCCTTACGGGCGGTGAGCTGGTATCGCATCCCCGCCTGGCATTCCCCCGCAAAGCCGCGCGCCAAGTTGTGAAAAGTCTGCGTCTCGGTGAATTTCATAACTTCCTCCCTACGCTCATAATTTGCGCGGAAAGAAGCCGACTTATGCTGGAAATTTTCGGAAAATCACGCCGTTTTGAAGGGGATTCTTCGGACATGGTACCCGCATTTTCTTTCATATATGAAAAACCCCTCCCGCGCGGGGAAGGGTCTTCCAATCATTTTTTATAGGCGTCCCGTCCGTAGAGGGCGCTGATGCTGTCCGCGTAGCGCTTGGACTTTTCGTACTGCCTCAGTTCCTGCGCGCCCGCCGCCGCCTCGAGCGCCCGCTTCTGGTCGGGGGTCAGGCGGGTGGGGACCTCCACCTGCACGTTGAGATAGAGATTGCCCGTGCCGCCCCGCGCCGAGCGGATGCCCTTTCCCCGCACCGTAAAGGTGGTACCCGACTGGGTGCCCTCGGGGATGCGGTACTCCATGGTGTCGTCGAGGGTGGGGATATTGACGGTGCCGCCGAGCGCCGCCACCGCGAAGGGGATGGGAAGGTCGACATAGAGGTCGAAATTTTTGCGGCGGAAGAGCTTATGCGGCTCCACGCGGAAGACGGCCACGAAGTCGCCCGCCTCCCCTCCCTCCGTCGAGGCATGGCCGAGGCCGCGCTTGACGATATAGGAGTCGGTGTCCGCCCCGGCGGGGATATCGAGGGTCACCGTCGTCTCGCGGCGGATGGAGCCCTTCCCCTTGCAGTCGGGGCATTTCTCGGTGACGATCTTGCCCCGCCCCTTGCAGTCGGGACATGCCCCCACGCGGACGGTCCTGCCGAAGATGGTCTCCTGCGTGAAGCGCACCTGTCCCTTTCCCCCGCACTTCGTGCAGGTCTTAAAGGCGGTGCCCCCCTTCGCGCCCGTGCCCGCGCACGCCTTGCAGGGCTCATTGCGGAAATAGGAGACCTCCTTTCTGCATCCCTTGGCGGCATCCATGAAGGAGAGGTCCACGCGCATCTCGATGTTCTCGCCCTTGGTGTCCCGCCTCACATTGGCGCCGCCGCCGAATCCCTGAAAGATGGAGTCGAAGATGTCGGAAAATCCGCCGAAACCGCCGAAACCGCCCATATCTCCCATGCCGCCCATGCCCCCCATGCCGGGGTGCTCCTGCTCATAGTCATATGCCGCGCGCTTCTGCTTGTCGGAGAGGACCTCGTTCGCCTCGTTGATCTCCTTGAATTTCTCCGCCGCGAGCGGGTCATTGGGGTGAAGGTCGGGGTGATATTGCTTGACGAGCTTCTTATACGCCGCCTTGATCTCCTCCTCCGTCGCGTCCTTGCTCACGCCGAGGATCTCGTAATAATTCTTTTTGTCAGGCATGTTGTCTCCGTCCGAAGAGCCCCTGCGCCGCATGCGGCCTATGGGCTCTCCGCTTTCTCAGAATACGATACCTTCCCCGTGACACGGGGAAGGTTTTGAAATCACTGTGGAAAAGAGGTCACTGGTGGAACTCGCTGTCGCCGCCGGGAGCGCCGCCATTGGGATCGCCGCCCTGCGCGCTCTGATACATCTTGGCGATGACGGGCTGGATCTTCTTCGAGAGCTCCTCAAATGCCGCCTCGTAGCGCGCCTCGTCGTCGCACTCGAGCTCCTTTTTCGCCTCGTCGACGGCCGACTGTAGCGTCGCCTTGTCCTCGTCGGAGAGCTTGCCTTCGCTGTCCTTCAGCGTCTGCTCCACCGAGAAGATGAGCCCGTCGAGCTTATTTCTCGCGTCCACCTTTGCCTTGCGCTTCTTGTCCTCTTCGGCGTACTGCTCGGCCTCCTTCACGGCCTTATTGATCTCGTCCTCGGAGAGGTTGGTGGAGGAAGTGATGGTGATATCCGTCGACTTGCCCGTGCCGAGGTCCTTCGCCTCGACGTGGACGATGCCGTTTGCATCGACATCGAAGGTGACTTCGATCTGCGGGATGCCGCGGGGCGCGGGTGCAATGCCCGTCAGCATGAAGCGGCCCATCGTCTTGTTGTCGCGGCAGAACTCGCGCTCGCCCTGCAGGATGTGGATCTCCACGCTCGTCTGGTTGTCTGCCGCAGTGGAGAAGACCTGCGACTTCTTGACGGGGATGGTGGTATTTCTGTCGATGAGACGGGTGAAGACGCCGCCGAGCGTCTCGATGCCGAGGGAGAGAGGCATGACGTCGAGCAGGAGAACATCCTTCACTTCGCCCGTCAGCACGCCGCCCTGGATGGCCGCGCCGATCGCGACGCATTCATCGGGATTGATACCCTTGAAGGGTTCCTTGCCCGTGATCTCCTTGACCTTGGCGACGACGGCGGGAACGCGCGTGGAACCGCCCACGAGGATGACCTTGTCGATGTCCTTATAGGAGAGCCCGGCGTCCTTCATGGCGAGGCGCATGGGCTCCGCCGTCTTCTCGATGAGGTCGGCAATGAGTGCTTCGAACTTCTGGCGGGTGATCTCGAGCTCGAGGTGTGCGGGGCCCGACTCCGTCATGGAGATGAAGGGCAGGGACACGGAGGTGGAATTCATGCCCGAGAGCTCGATCTTCGCCTTCTCCGCGGCTTCCTTGAGACGCTGCATCGCCATCTTGTCCTTGGAGAGGTCGACGCCGTGGCTCTTTCTGAACTCGTCGACCATATAGTCCATGAGGCGCTTGTCGAAGTCGTCGCCGCCGAGCATGTTGTTGCCGTTGGTCGCGAGCACCTCAAAGACGCCGTCCGCGATCTCGAGGATGGACACATCGAAGGTGCCGCCGCCGAGGTCGTAGATCATGACTTTGCTGTTTTCCTTCTCCTTGTCGAGGCCGTAGGAGAGGGCCGCCGCCGTGGGCTCATTGATGATGCGGAGCACGTTGAGGCCCGCGATCTTGCCCGCGTCCTTGGTTGCCTGACGCTGGGAGTCGGTAAAATAGGCGGGGCAGGTGATGACGGCGTCCGTCACCTTGGTCCCGAGGTATGCCTCGGCGTCCGCCTTGAGCTTGGAGAGGATCATGGCGGAGATCTCCTGCGGCGAATAGCTCTTGTCGTCTATCTTTACCTTGTAGTCCGAGCCCATCCTGCGCTTGATGGAGATGACCGTCTTGTCGGGATTGGCGACGGCCTGCCGCTTGGCGACTTGCCCGACGACGCGGGAGCCGTCCTTCTGGAATGCCACGACGGAGGGAGTCGTGCGCGCACCCTCTGCGTTTGCGATGACGACGGGTTCGCCGCCCTCCATGACGGCGACACACGAATTGGTGGTTCCTAAATCGATACCGATAACCTTAGCCATACTATTTATACTCTCCTTTTATTCACAAAATTTTATTTGATTCACAAGACTTTTCCTATTCCCTGAAAAACCAAAAACCACGCTTTTTGGTTTTTCCCCCAATTTGCGCCTCGCGCTTGTTGTCCGATGAAACGACAAAGAGACAAAGACAAGTTAAGACGCAAACGTCGGTTTCTATCGCGGATTTCTATGCCCTCAATTGAGATCCCTCGCTTCGCTCGGGATGACAAAAAAGGCGTTTGATAGATAGAAATCCGCGAAACTTCAATCTTCTCTGAAAAACCAAAAACCACGCTTTTTGGTTTTTCCCCCAATTTGCGCCTCGCGCTTCTTGTCCGATGAAACGACAAAGAGACAATGACAAGTTGAGACGCAAACGTCGGTTTCCTCGTAAATTTCTTTGCCCTCATTTTGCCCCGCAGGGAGCTTCTGAATAAAGAAATTT
>CANQFA010000021.1 GCA_947597925.1 uncultured Clostridia bacterium
AAAACCCCTTTGTAGGACTCTTTCATCATACCACTTTCATTTTGTTATGTCAAGAACTTGAAGTCCAGAAAACTATACTTTTATGGACTTTCGGAAAAAATCTCGATTTTGTTGTCGGTTTGCTAATTCTTTTTGGTCTTTATCGTCTCCCACCCGCCGTTTTATGATATTTTCTTTATCGTAATCGGGGCGGCAAGGGTGAGATTCCTCCTCCCTTCGGTCGTCGGAATGACAGGGGTGGGCCCGCCTCGGAATGACAGGGGTAAGACGCATGCCACCCCCTCAGTCTCGCTTCGCTCGCCAGCTCCCCCTCGAGGGGGCGCCAAGGGTGGGGGCTCCAAGGGCGAAGCACCTTGCTGTCCCCTTGAGGGGAAAGTCCCCACAGGGGAAAAGGGGTGTCGTTCTCATTACGCCGTGCCGCATGTCCCTCAGTCGCTCTCGTCGGGCTTCATCGTCATCCACCCCCTCAGTCGCTGCGCGCCAGCTCCCCCTCAAGGGGGCGCCAAGGGCGAAGCGCCTCGGAATGACATTATTATAACATCAAGGGCGTTTAGTCGTCGAAGGGGCCGAAGCGGGCGACAAATTCCTCCTCCGTGATGCACAGTTTGCGGCGGCCCGTGGTGGGATCCGGCGCCGTGATAAAGTTCATCTGCTCCATCCAGCCGATCAGATTCGCCGCATGCGCATAGCCAATGCCAAGCCTGCGCTGCAAAATATAGCACGAGACGATTTTAGAGCGGATCACCGTCTTGAGCGCGTTTCGGTAGGTGGGTGCGAGGTACTCGTGCGGCCGATCCTCCTCGTCGTCGATGCCCTCGATGCCCCAGTCTTTGTCGGTCTCATCGGTCGCATCGATCTCTTCGATTTCTTCGATTTCTTCGGTTTCATCGGTTTCGGAGGGGTCATCTTCGGACATGCCCCCCTCGTCTTCCTCCACGGCCTCTACGACATTGTTCTCATCGTCGTCGTCATCCTCCTCTTCCTCCCGAGTCTCGCGGGCGGCATCTTCGCGGAGGCGGCGGAGGATCTCCTCTCTGCGGGCGCGGAGGTAGGCGATGCGCGAGTCGGCCTCGGGGTCTTGGGTGGCGTCTTCGCGGTAGAGTTCCTTTGCGACCTCGTAGGTCACGCCCTCGGTGAGGTGGACGTAGCCCTCATCGAGAAAGACATCGATCGCCCGACGGAGGGTATAGTAGCTGACCCCGAGGTCCTGCTGAAGTTCGGGGATGGAAAAGGTCCGCTTCTCCTTGAGGTAGCGGAAGAGGATCCCGCGGTCGTCCTTGTCGCCGAAGGGGTCGAGCGGTTTCGCGCCGATGATGGCGATGAGTGCGGCATGAAGTTTTTCGAGTTCTGTGGGTAACATAAGTCCCTCCTTCCGTGCGGTCTGCGCGGATTTTTTCTATGAAGTCATTTTCTATGATGATAGCACATCTTGAGACAAAAAAGGTGTTTCGGCAATCAACATTTCGCCAAAACACCCGAAATTTTTTGCGGGGAAGCTCAATCGTTTTCGGGGATGACGCCGACCTCGCGCATGTGTTCGCCGAGCAGGGGCAGGCGGTAGGCATAGAGCGTGCTGTTTACTTCGTGGATATCGTAGATGCCCTCTTCGAGGAAGAAGCGCACGATGCGGTCGAGGAGCTCCACGTCGCCCAAGTGATACCCCGCCGCATGGAAGAGCGACTGGGCCTCTTCGAGACCGAGCCGAAGGCCGATGGCGAGCGCCATGACGGTGGGCTTGGAGGGAAGATAGTCGAGCGAGGGACTCATCGTCTTGGAATAGACGGACCGCGAAATGCCCGCCCGCTTGTACACGATGGAATTTTTCCCGTCGTAGCGGGTGCGGATGATGTCATTGAGGCGCACGCGAAATTCCTTTTCCGCGGGATGCTCGAGGAGGTAGCGCGCGACCCGCTCCTCGATGGAGGGCGTGCCATAGGCCTGCATTATCTTGACGATGACGGGCTTTTCGAGCTCCTCCTCCACCTGCTCCAAAATGTCGACATCGCCGACGAGATCGCACTCGAGGCAGACATTGAGGTCGGGATCGCCCGCCATCTGCCGCCACTCGCACAGGGTATCGAGAATGGCGTTTGCGAAATAGTCGCAGCTCTCCCCTTTCGGGGCGAAGGAATTCACATCGATGCAGAGATCGCGCGTCCCGTCCCGCCATGCCGAGCCGAGCGCACCCGAGAAGGCGGCCATGAGGGAGAGCTCGTAGGCATCCCCCGCGGGGTCGGAGGTCCCGACGAGGATATCGCCATAGCCGCGCGGTATGACTGCGTCGCCCGGCTGAATGCCGATTCCAAGCCGCAGTCTGCGCTCCCCTCTGCCCTTCGAAATCTGCCGCAATGCGATCTTCATATTCCGCCCTCCGCCTGAAAATTTTCGTCCTTCGGATATCCCGAATGGGCTCAGTCTTCGCCTTTTTTGCCCGTTTCGGCCTGTTTTCTGAGGCGGACGAGGTACTCTGTATAGGACATGCCGAGGTTATATGCTTCGAAGCGGAGCAGCATCTCGGGTGTCACGCTGTTGATATATTTCGCGAGGACGGTATCGCAGTCCTGCATGGTCACGCGCTCGCCGAGGGGCTTTCCGCCCTTATTGAGGACGTTTCGGATCTCGCGGCCGAGCGGGAGATTTGCGATCTGCTTCATGACGGCCCTGATATCGGCGCCCGAATATCCCATCAGGCGATCGGCGAGTGCCTCCTTGGTGACATCGGGGTCATGCGGCAATTTCTTCAGATCCATTTCGACGAAGGCCTCTACCGCGCTGCGGTCGGGGAGCGGGACATAGATCTGCGTCTCGAAGCGTCCGCCGCGCTTCAGGGCGGAATCGAGCCTCCACGGGAGGTTGGTAGCCGCGACGATGATGCGCATCTGCTTGTCCTTTTTGGTCTTCATGAACCCATCCATACAGGTGAGGAGGGTGGTCAGAATGGACTTGGTATGGCGGCTGTCTTCCGAGGTACGGTCGGCGCAGATGCTGTCTATTTCATCGAAGAAGATGACGCAGCGGTCGAGCTCGGAGGCCTGCTTGAAGATATCGCGGATGTTCTTCTCCGCCACGCCGACGACGCTTGCGAGCACCTCACTCGTCTGCACGACCGCGATCTTGCAGCCCAATGCCCCGGCGAGGCACTTGACGATGTGCGTCTTACCCGTTCCGGGAGGGCCGTAGAGGAGGATCTGCAGTCCGAGCTGATCGCCGCGGAATTTGCGATAGATCTCGCGGAATTCGGGGCGAAGGGGCGCGACGACGTCGGCCAAAAAGGCATTTTTCACTTCCTGCACGCCGATGATATCTTTGAACCCGAGGTCGGGAACTTCATCAGAGAACCACTGCTGCGGGGTATAGTAGGGATCCCCCTCTTCCCCGTCTCCCGCCCCCGAGGCGCCCTCCTTCGCGGCGGGAATGGCTGCGGCTCTGCGCGAGAGCATTGCAAGATGGGACAGGACGGTCAGGCACCCCTTCCGGTAGATGTCCTTGAGGCCGACCCCCACATTGGGCTTTGCGCATTCCTCGATGCCGATCTTCAGAAGTTCCGCACCGAGTTCGGAGATCTTCACCGCATCCTGCGCGGCGACCGCCTTGCCAAACTCTTCGTATTTCGTGTTAAAGACTTTCATCATGCTTGCTTCTGCCATCGTAATTTCCTCTCTTTCTCTTTGATTTATGGCCCCTGTCCGAAGGCATGCTCCCCTTTCGGCGGCCGAGATACAAGCATGATACCACACCCGCGCCCCCTTTTGGTTACTTGCGCGGCAACCATTTTCCCTTTTTGCGGCACGGCCGGGATATCATACTGTTTCATTATACTACATCCCCGAAAAATAGTCAATACTTCCTTCGAAATTCCCACCGCGGAAAGGGGGATTTTCTTATGGATAAGATAGGACAGGCGCCCGAAATCTCTCGGGCGCCTGTAATGATTTGTTATGGTCTATGGATTTTTCGTCCAAGGGGTAGGCGCTTCCGTCTCGGGGTCATAGTGCCACCAATAAGGATAGCTTTCCCAGTCCTCATCGGTCGGCTGGTCCTCTGTGAAGCAGTAGTATGTAACATTAACATCATTGCCTTCACCGATCGTAAGGCTCCCCAAGGTCTTCGCAGTACCCTTGTAATACACGTGTAAATTATCAATGATACTTCGCGGCAAGTTGATGGGACGCCGAAGCCTCTTGATCGTTCCGATGTGTATGAGACAAAATACTTGTTCGGTTTGGCTACGTTGACGAGTGGCGACAAAAAGAGGCTGAAAGCAATTCATGGTAAAAAATAACAGCGGCTTATTAGGTCGCTGTTGGTGGACTTATTACCACTCATCGCTTAGAGGAAGCGGTGCTTACTTGCGGAGCAATGAAACTTTACCGCGTTTAGTGCTTGTATTGTACTCCCTTTCGCGGAAAAAGTCAAGTAATTTTCGCGGAAAAAACTGAAATTCTTCGCCGAAAGGCGCGGGATAAAGCAAAAGTACGAAACGCCAAGAAGAACCGCAAAAAAGGACAAAAATTAGGGAGCAAGTCCCCGCGGTTGAGATCCGCCAACTCTGACAAGCTCCCTTGCAGTATCTCTACTGCATAAATAGTATATTCCAAAAAAGAGAAAAAAGTCAAGTGGTTTTCGCGAGAAAAACGAAATTCTTCGCCGAAAGGCGCGGGATAAAGCAAAGGTACGAAATGCCAAGAAGAACCGCAAAAAAGGACAAAAAAATAGGGAGCAAGTCCTGCGGTTGAGATCCGCCAACTCTGACAAGCTCCCTTGCAGTATCTCTACTACATAAATAGTATATTCCAAAAAGAGAAAAAAGTCAAGTGGTTTTCGCGAGAAAAACGAAATTCTTCGCCGAAAGGCGTGAGATAAAAAATTCAGACGGCGGGAAAGACCGCAAAAAAACAAAAAATAATCCCGCTTTCGCGGGATTCAAAAAGCAAGCTGATGTATTTTTATACATCGATGAAGGAATGATAATTTTTTCCGTTCAATCTTACGCGTAATTCTATTATACGCATATTCGCACGAAGTGTCAAGCGATTTTCGCGGCGCAAACGAAAAAAGCCGAAGAAAAAAATGAGTACAAAAAAGAAAGTGCCCGCAAATCGTATGCACGATTCCATTGTGCGGGGCTACAAGGACGAGAGCGGGAATCCCGCTGACACCGAGCCAAACACTTTCTACGTTCATTATACCCTACCCCGCGGGGAAAGTCAAGTAATTTTGGGTGGGTGAAATAAAAAAAGTGCCATGATTTATTAGACCATGGCGTGCAGCCCAATGCTGCTGACCGCCGCTGAGTAAGAAGCGGCTACTTCATAGCCTTCCAGACCTCTGACAAAGCAGTTGCGGAATTGGCTAACTTAGAACCCTATTATAATCTATCCCGCGGGGAAAGTCAAGCGATTTTCGCGAAAAAAACCGAAATTCTTCGCCGAAAGGCGCGGGATATAAAAAATTTAGACGGCGGGAAAGACCGCAAAGGAGATATTACAGCTCCTCTCATAACGCGTATCATTCGATAAGATTATAGCAGAATTCGGCAGAGAAATCAAGTGCCGACAGACGGCTCATCGATTTTCTTTTTTTGTGCGTAGAAATATGGCTTGTTGACAACGACAAGCCATATGCGGATGCAAAAATGGCTAATATGCTATGATATCAGACTTCCGATGGATGCGGTTTTACAGAATTATTCTCATCTCTTGCGACGCCATTCGCTGCCGCTGTAACGAGAAAATTCTTCTCCGGACAGTGAGGGGGAGTTCTTCCCCGTCTTCTCCCCCAAAATCTAAAAAGAGCGTTTCCGTTTGATCATTGGTCTGATCATAGATTTCCCATTCGCATGTGGATGTAAAACTGATTACAAATTCGTTACTGCAGTTATCAAAAGCTCCTTCGCCTATCCTCTGTACGGAATTGGGGATCAGGACATTTTTCAGCATTTTGCAACCAGCGAATGCGCGAGCCCCAATTTCCGTGACCTCATTCCCGAGTGTGAGTTTTTCGAGATCTATCTGCCCTGAAAAAGCCCCGTCTTCGATGATACGCGCGTGAATTTCCACACTACAAAGATTGACGGCGTTTTGAAATGCTCCGCTCTTGATGGAGAGGACGGGAAGACCATT
This sequence comes from uncultured Clostridia bacterium, assembly GCA_947597925.1. GTDB lineage: Bacteria > Bacillota > Clostridia > Christensenellales > Borkfalkiaceae > Gallimonas. The sequence continues at coordinate 6,123 of CANQFA010000021.1, forward strand.
GATCTCGGCGGGGATCATGAGGCTATCTCCTTCTTCAAGCCTCCCGGGACCCGTGACAATATATCCATCCCCCTCCTCGGAAAGTTCATAGGCAAACTTAGGCTCCTCTGCATTGCAATGACGACATTTGCCTTCCACAAATTCATGGGCAGTCTTGGAAAGCGTCTTCGCGCGGGTCATGCCGCATGAAGTGCAGGATTCGAGGGCGAGACCTTCTTCTTGGCAGGTGGCCTCGGCCAAAGTGAATGTTTCGGCCCATATATGCTCTCTTTTCTCCACCATGCGATACTCGGAGAAGCCGCATTCGCAGCTGCGCATTTCATACCCCACGCTATCACAGCTCGCCTCAAAGACAATGTCCCACTCCCCGAATTGATGAGTATGCGCCTCGGCTTTCACTTCTGTATCCGTTTCCCCGATCCACCAATTTCCGTTTTCCCCGATGTGAGGAGTAAGACCATCCTTACCATCTACGCCGTCCTTGCCGTCTACTCCATCTTTACCATCTACGCCATTGACACCATCTTTTCCGTCTTTTCCGTCTACGCCGTCGGCGCCCTTCTCGCCTTGAGGACCCTGGGCGCCTGTGTCGCCTTTTTCGCCCTGCGGACCTTGAGCGCCCGTGTCACCCTTTTCTCCTTTTTCTCCTTGGGGACCCTGGGCGCCATCTTTGCCGTCTACGCCGTCTTTGCCGTCCTTGCCGTCGACTCCATCTTTGCCATTGGTACCTGCAGCCTTGATTCCCGTGTCCTTTTCGCCGATCCACCAGTTGCCGTTTTCACCAATATGGGGTGTGAGCCCGTCCTGTCCGTCCGCCCCATTCTGTCCATCTTTTCCGTCTACGCCGTCGGCGCCTTTTTCGCCTTGAGGACCTTGAGCGCCAGTATCACCCTTTTCTCCTTTCTCGCCCTGCGGACCTTGAGCACCGTCCTTGCCGTCGACGCCGTCTTTCCCATCTTTCCCGTCTGCACCATCTTTGCCATCGGTGCCGAGGACTTTGCCGAGGTTCAAGACCGAACCGTCCGTAAGCGTGACTATGAGATTCCCGTCTTCGTCGATATACACATCGGAAACCCCTACCCCATTAACGCCGTCTTTACCGTCTTTACCATCTTTACCATCTCGGCCGTCCTTACCGTCGGCACCAGTCTCACCCTTTTCTCCTTGGGGACCTTGGGCTCCGTCCTTGCCGTCGACGCCATCTTTGCCGTCTTGACCATCCTTCCCGTCCTTACCATCAACACCGTCTCGGCCATTGATACCGTCTTTGCCGTTAACACCATCAGTACCCGCAGCTTTGATGCCTGTGTCCTTTTCACCGATCCACCAATTTCCGTTATCGCCGATATAGGGTGTGAGGCCGTCTTTCCCGTCAGCACCGTCCTGCCCATCCTTTCCGTCCTTACCGTCGACTCCGTCTTTACCATCTACGCCATCTTTTCCGTCTGCGCCGTCTTTCCCTGCGGCTCCGGTGTCGCCTTTTTCACCCTTTTCTCCCTTTTCACCCTGAGGGCCTTGGGCTCCGTCTTGTCCATCTTTTCCATCGTTGCCGAGGACATTGTCAAAGATCAAGACACGGCCATCGGTCAGAACAAGGACGAGACTCCCATTCTCATCGAT
>CANQFA010000022.1 GCA_947597925.1 uncultured Clostridia bacterium
GGTCCATCCGGGAATCGAACCCGGGACACCTTGATTAAAAGTCAAGTGCTCTACCATCTGAGCTAATGGGCCGCCGTGGCTGGGGTGGCTGGATTTGAACCAACGAATGCCGGAATCAAAATCCGGTGCCTTAACCTCTTGGCGACACCCCATTGAAAACAAGCTGGGGTAGGTGACAAGAATTGAACTCGCGACCTCCAGGGCCACAACCTGGCGCTCTAACCAACTGAGCTACACCTACCATTTTTTGGTGCGCCTGAAGAGACTCGAACTCCTGACACACGGCTTAGAAGGCCGTTGCTCTATCCACCTGAGCTACAGGCGCATATCCTTGACTTTGTATCGAAGTTTGCGCATCTTGATTTTTAAATTGGAGCGGGTGATGGGAATCGGACCCACGCGACCAGCTTGGAAGGCTGGGATTCTACCATTGAACTACACCCGCATGCATAATGCTTGTACATTCTATCAAAGATCGGGAAAGTTGTCAATCGTTTTTGCCCCCTTTTGGAAATTTTCTTTCGTCTTTTTTCGCGTCCCCCTCTCCCCCACCCGCTTTGGGAGATGAATGAGCTCTCCCGCGAAATTTGCGAAATCAGTAAAAAGCCGACGAAGATATCTCCTCGCCGGCTTTTATCGCCTATTGGATTTTTTGCTGAGTCTTACCCGATGCCGCGCCTCGACAAGATCTCTTCGAGAAGGCGCGCGGAGAGGGCGCAGAGCTCGGCGCAGGGACGCTTCTTGTAATATGCCGCCGTCCGTGCCTCCGCCTCGGGTGCGCTATCCGTACGGACGCCCGCCCCCGTGAGCAGTTCGCGGCAGACGATGCTCCCACACTCCGCGGAAAAGGCCTTTGCGTGTTCCTGCACGAGGGCGTAGACCTCGCTCTTCGACATGTCGGGAAAGAGGAGCCCGAGGCACATGGCAGCGCCCGTGACCGTGCCGCACACCTCGCGGAGCCGTCCTACTCCCCCACCGAGCCCGATCGACGCGCGCACGAGGGTCTCGCGGTCTGCATCGATGAGGTCGGAAAAGGCAAGCACGACGGACTGGGCGCAGTTATATCCCGACTCGAAATATTCCCTTGCGAGCGCGGCTCTGTCCATGACTTTTCCTCAGGAGAGCTTGGCAGTGGACCAGAGCTCGAAATAATCGACATTGGTCGCCCAATCAGAGGCAACGACCGTGAAGACGATGGTATTGGTCCCCGCCTTCAGCTGCATGGGCGCGACCTTCACCCTGACCCAGGCGAACCACTCCTCCTCTCCGTGTCCGATCGCCGAGATGGGGCGGAGCGGGATCGTCAGGGGAGAGCCATTGACGGTCACGGAGAACCAATCGGTAAACAGGACCGAGGAAGTGCGCTTCGAGAGCGCGACATAGAGATAGGCAGAGGCCGCCTTGTCGCTCTTTACGGTGAGGGTGATCGTCTTGCCGTTGTCGACATGGCCGATGTGCTTGCCGCCGCTCACTTCGCTGCGCTCATCCACGGTGATCCCGCCTTGCAGCTCACAATCTTCCGCCTCGAAGCGATAGGCAACTGCGCCCGCCTCGGGCTCTTCGGCGACGGTGGGACCGCTGCTGCTGCCGCCCGTGCTCTCGCCTGTCAGGACATCCTTTCCGTCGCCCCAGACCGTGTTGAGATAGTTATAGCGGGTATAGAGCCAGCGGTAGAGATAGTCGGCCGCCTGCGCCTGCGTACGGTAACTGTTGAGTTCGCCGATGAGCTCGCCGTCTCCCCCCCAGATGCGCTGATCCCAGCGCTCGTAGTTCTTCTCGTAATAGGACTGATAGTCCGTCTTCATGTCCGTGACGAGGTCAAGGGAGTTTTTGAGCACGCCATAGAGTTTGAGCTCTTCCCACTTCTCGGCGACGAGCTTCTGGAACCAATCTTCATGGATGAGGAGGAGGAGCCACGGGTTGTCCTTGTTCGCGGCGTAAAGCCCGCTTCCGTTGTTCGCAAAGCCCGCCTTGATGCCGAATGCCGAGTCGAAATCCCAAGGGGCTTCGAAGATAAGCTTGCGCGCGCCGCCCTCGCTCATATCGACCCCGAGGTAGAAACTCGACCACGCGATGTCGGGATCGCAGGCGATCTCGTTGAGGATATAGGTATCCACGAGGGACTGCACGTCGAGCACGGCGGAGATGATCTCCTGTGGCGTGCCCGTCGCAGAGACGAGCTTTGTGTAGTCGTCGTTGAACTTGTAGAGACGGTCCTTATACGCCGCCTCGTAGATGATCTTGTAGACATTCTCCATGTAGGAGTTCAGGAAACGGAGCTGGGCATCGTCATAGATGTCGCTCTTCACCGTATAGCCGCGCTGTGTCCCCCATGTCCCGCATGTGCCGCCGTCGAAAAATTTCAGATCGGCGTGGTCGTCGTAATTGAGCTCAAACGTGGGATCGCCCGCACCGTTCGGCATGTTCCGCTCGTCGGTGTAGTATCCGTCATATTCCATGAGATAGCCGACGTCCCATCCCGTGTAGCCGACCTCTTCGCCCGCTTCGTTTTCGAGCTCGGGAACTTCGGGAACGCTCATCCTGCCGTCCTTTGCTTCCTGCTGCTCGACGAGGAGATAGACGCCCCAATACTGCTCGTTGATGTAGACCTCGACATTGCGGAAATCGGAGGAATAAAATCCGTCCGAGGCAAGGATGGTGTTGCCGTAGTAGAAGGCAAGTGCATTATTTGTCATAGAGAGGTCCTTCCAGTCGGCAAGGAGCACCCAGTTCTTGAACTTCTGCCCGTCGTTGAGCCCGAGGAAACTATTTTTCTTGTCGAGCTTGATGCGGATGGGCTTTTTGATGTAGTTGAGCGTGTAGTTCCCGCGGGCCTTTACCTTCGCCTTGAGATCGGAGAGGACATAGGCATCGTCGCAGCCGTCGATCGAGATGGTCGCATCGACATACTCGATCTCGTCGCGCAGCTTCATGTCGCGGTCGGGCTTTGTCACGAAATCGTTTTTCCCGTCCGCCGTATTGATGCGGACAACGGGCATCGTGTCGACGACGGGGGTATAGGAATATGCCTCCGCGCGCGTCTCGTCATAAGTAGGTACCGTGCCCTTTGCCCAATCCACGCTCTGGACTTCCCCCGAGTCAAGGGGCCAGTCGGGCGTGGGCTTGTCGGGCTTCACTTCGGGCGGATCCTCCTTATGGTCCCCGTCGTCGTCGCCGTCTTCTTTTCCGTCGTCCTTATCCTTGGGGTCTTCGATCGATTGGTCGGGGGGATCCTTTTCGGGATCGGGATCCTCCGTCACGACGCACGCCCCGAGAAGGGTGAGCATCATGAGCATGGCGCAGATGACTGCAAAAATTCTCTTCAGTTTCAAAATTCATACCTCCCATATCAGTATAAAAACATTTTAACAGAAAAGCAGAGAGTTGTGGATAGACAAAATATGAAAAGAAGGCGGATAATGATACGCTTTTCAAAATCCGTCTTCACATTCTGCCGAAAAAATGCGCTATTTTGTCATTTTCCCTCCGTGCGTAGGGCAAGGAGGCGGGCGCGGATGGCGGCAAGCGCAGCCGCAGGGTCCTCGATCCGGAGGGTCGCCTCTTCCATGGGGCACAGCCCTTCCCTCGTGCGATTGAGGATGTTATCCACGCGCTTTTCAGCCTCGACGGCCACACCATGTCTGAGAAGGACCTCTTCCGCAGGTCTCGAGATGAGAAGTGTATAGACCGACCTCGTGCCGAGCAGGACGTGCAGAAAGGCAGATGCCTTCCCTACCGCGCGGTCGGCGGCGGCATATCCCCTGACGTCTGCATTTGCATCGAGAAGCCCGAGGAGGGGCGAAACGCCGCGCTCTGTCCGCATGATGACATCCTCCCCCTTCACGAGCACGAGCGTCTTGCCGCCCGCGAGCAGGAGCTCCCTTGCGCGTGCGCTATCAGCGTCCACGGTGAGACCTCTCCGCGACATAGGCGACGGCAAGCGGGATGATGATCCACTGCAAGATGAGCCCCGGGAGCCCCTCGTAGATACTCACCCAGATCGTGGAGATCTGTATGGGTGAGCCGAGGAGAAAGACGCCGACGGCGATCGCGAGCGCTCTGATCGCCCTTCCCGCGATCTGTGCAATGAGCAGGGTCAGGATGGTGGGAAGTTTCCGCCTTGCCCTTTCCGCAAAGAGCCCCGTGGTGAGGCCGTAGACGCCGAGCTCGAGGACCATATAGGGAAGCGACACGAGGGAAGGCATGGGATCTCCCATCGCCGCGGTTAAAGCGAAGCTCAGGGCGGGTGCGGCAAGTCCCGCACCGAGCCCTGCCCATGCCCCCGCAAAGTAGCCGACGAGGAAGATGGTGAAGTGCATGGGAAGGAAAACTGCGCCGAAAGCCGATCCCATGTCGGTGATCATGCCGAGAACGTGAAAGATCTGCGGGATCGCGACCGCGCCGAGGACGGCGAGGACAGCCGCGATCGTCTTTGTCTTCCATGTGCGGAAGATGAGCGTGTTTGTTGCTGTTTTTTCCATGATTTTACCTCCTGTATGCGGACGAAGCAGGCACATTATACCTCTTCTTCCGTCAAAATACAATTGCAGTTCCTATCGGGTCCATTGCAAAATTTACTCGAATTTCCGCGCGACCTCTTTGAGCAGTTTTCGGATCTCGAGATGCTGAGGACAGACCTTTTCGCACCTGCCGCATGCGATGCAGTCGGAGGCCTTCCCTCGCCCATCGGAGGTGAAATTGTCATAATAGACCTTACTGTTCCACCCGCGGAAGCGCTTCTGCTGGTTCATGCACGAAAAGAGGTCGGGAATGGAGATCTTCTTCGGGCAGCCCTCCACGCAGTAGCGGCACCCCGTGCAGGGGATCGCTCCCTCCTTGCGGAGTTCTTCCCTTACCGCCGCGACCGCCTCGAGCTCCTTTTCGTCGAGCGGATGAAAGTCCCCCATCGTGGCGAGATTGTCCTGCATATCGCGCATAGAGCTCATGCCCGAGAGCACCATGAAGACATTTTCAAAGCTTGCGGCAAACCGAAGGGCATAGCTCGCATCGCTCCCTCCGCCGAGTGCGCCGAGGATCTGCGACGCCGAGTCGGGAAGACGGGCAAGCGTGCCGCCCTTGACGGGCTCCATGACGATGACGGGCACCCCATGCCGAACACAGACCTCATAGACATCCTTTGCGCGGATCCCCGGGTCTTCGTAGTCGTAATAGTTGAACTGGATCTGCACGACCTCGATCTCGGGATAGCGCGAGAGGATCTCCTCGAGCACCTCGGGGGAGTCGTGGAAGGAGATGCCGAAGTGGCGGATCTTGCCCTCCTCCCTTAAGGCAAGCGCCGTCTCGTAGGCGCGGCAGGCGACATATTTGCGGAAATTGCCCGCGCACTGGGCATGCATGAGGTAGAAGTCGAAATAGTCCACCCCGCATGCCTTGAGCTGCTTTTCGAAGAAGGGACGGATGTCCTCCTCGCGCTTGAAATAGTTCTCGGTCAGCTTGTCGGTCAGGACATATTCCTCCCGCGGGTAGCGCGAAGTGAGGCAGGTCTTGATGGCCCGCTCGCTCATGCCGAGGAGGTATCCGTGCGCCGTGTCGAAGTAGTTGAAGCCCGCCGCGAGGAAGGCATCGACCATCTCGGAAAACTGCCGCTTATCGACGACAGGCCCCATCAAGGGAAGGCGCATGCAGCCGAATCCGAAATTTTTCTTGACTTTTTCGAAGTTCATATCGCTTTTCTGCCGCTCCTTGTTTTTTCTCTATTTTATCATAAATTCATGCGAAATGCAACCGTTTTTCGGCATTCTACGCACAGTAGAGTCCCAAAACGTCCAAATAGAGCCTTAAACCGAAAAATATAATCCCATGCCGCAAAGGGAGAGCCGCAGGAGGAAATTTTCGGTTGTAAAATTGCCGAAAGCGTGGTATTCTATAGTTGTAATACGTCGCGAAAACGGAGGGATCCATGGATTACGAAATTTTTGTAGACTCATCGGCCAATCTGCCCGAGCGCCTCGTGCGCGAACACGGCATCCACGTCATTTCTTATTACTACAACAATGCCGCGGGGGAAGAGCACGCCTGCTACACGGGCGAGGAGGATTTTTCCAAGACCGCAAAGCCCTTTTACGAGCGTATCCGCGCGGGCGAAGAGTTCCATACCTCGCTCATCTCCGAGGCGCGCTTCACCGAGATTCTCAGGCCCTATCTCGAAGACGGGAAGGATGTCATCGTGCTCACCATCGCCTCGGGCATCAGCGGGACCTATCAGCAGGCATGCGCCGCAAAGGAGGCGCTCGAAAAGCAATATCCCGCGCGCAAGATCTTCGTGCAGGACAGCGCAAATGCCTCGCTCGGTCAGGGGCTCCTCGCGCTCCGTGCCGCCGACCTCCGCGACATGGGTGAGAGTGTCGAGGCGTGCGCCGCATGGCTCAAAGAAAACGTGTATAAGATGAACAGCTATGTGACCGTAGACGACCTCAGGTATCTTCGCCGCAGCGGGCGCATCTCCATGGCGGCAGCGGTCGCAGGCACCATCCTCAATGTCAAGCCCCTCATCCGTGCGGACGGCGGCCCCGTGCCCAAGCTCGCGGTGTACGGCCGCGCGCGCGGGAGAAAAAAGGCCCTCTCCGCCCTCGCGGAGGCATTTGACGCCCATGTCGTTCGCCCCGAGGCGCAGACGATCGCCATTGCCCATGCGGACTGCGAAGAAGATGCCCTCGCGCTCGCGGAGACCCTGAGAGAACATGGAGCAAAAGAGATCCTGATGGAGTACTATGACCTCTGCACGGGGTCCCATATCGGCCCCGGGACCGTCGCCCTCTTCTTTATGGGAGAGGACAGACGCTCGGACCCAACGGCGCGGGAGGCGGGTCGCATTCCTTCCTCGGCTCCCGCAAGAAATAAAATCTGAGTCCCCTCTGCTATGAAAAAGTGCGTTCCCCCGAGTTTCCTCGGGGGAACGTTTCAAAAAAAATTCCGAAAGTTGGCGATTTTGCGGCAAATTGCTTGACAAGCATTTCCGTTCGTGGTATCATAACTAATGTTGTACGGGGGCGTAGCTCAGTTGGTTAGAGCGCTTGCTTGACATGCAAGAGGTCACAGATTCGAGTTCTGTCGTTCCCACCACAAAGCCCTGTATATTGGTTGGAGGCACGCATACGCGCTGGGAGGACCAATATGTGGGGTTTTCGTTTTTATTTCCCCTCTTTTTTCGGGGAAGTTTGCGGATGTGGCGAAATTGGCAGACGCGTCGGACTTAGGATCCGATGGGAAACCGTGCAGGTTCGAGTCCTGTCATCCGCACCAAGTCAGTATAATCCGAACCAAATACTCGTAACGAGTGAATGGTTCGGATTTACTTTTATAATTTAGCGA
>CANQFA010000023.1 GCA_947597925.1 uncultured Clostridia bacterium
AACTCGCCCTTGATCTTTGTATAGGCGCTGTTCGTGATGGCAGTATCGTTCTTGACGAAGCGGGGATTATCGTCTTTTCCGTTCTCACTGCGGCCGACGACGAATTCGGGAGTGAACCCTGTGTTCGCCTTCATCTCGACCTCAACGCCGTACTTCTTGCCCGCTTCGAGGGTCGCACCCGTGAGCGGAGCTTTGACCACGATCGACCAAACGCCGCCTGCGGTGTTGTACTTTGTGACGTCGAGCTTGACGGCCTCTTCGGTCGTGTCGTAGCTGAGCGTCGCCGCCGCCTCGTCATACGTATTGGCGATCACAAGGCCGCCCGTGCTCGCTGCGGGAGCGCCCGTCGCGCCTGCATTCAACGTGAAGAGATTCGTCTCGGTTTTGGAGCCCGTCGTTTTCCAGATGATGATCTTTTCGATATCCACCTTGAAGGCGCTCGGGTTGTAGTCCCCGCCGAGGCCGATACGGAAGAGCACTTCGCCCTGATCGGCGGCGTCTTTGAGGAGATCTCTCGTGAGCACAAAGTCAAGCGTGTAGACCTTGTACTCCGAGGTGAGCACCATGTCGTTCGTCTCGGGGTTATTGTACTTGCCGCCTCCGAGGTTGCGATCATCGAACTCGCTGCTCACACTGCTGTTTTCGTTGAGTTCGGCGACCATATTGATCTGCACATTGTCGCTCGATCTCGCCCAAACGGCGAACTTGTATCTGCCGACGGCAAGGTCTGCAAAGTTTCTCGTGAGCATGAGGTCGCCGTCGGTTGCGTTGCCGCGGCTTGTCACATCGATCGCGAGCTTGCCCTCTGTGAGGGTCGCAGTCGCCGCCGCGCCGTTCTCCTTTTTGAGGTTCCAATAGTGGTTGTTCCCCTCGCCCTTGTGGCCTTCCGTCCAGTCGTAATCGGGGGTGACGTCGGAAAAGTCCGATTTGTACACGGTGACGAGCCCCGCGGCAGCCTGCTTGACATAGAGCACGCAGAACTGCTCCTCGGCTTCCATGCCGCCCGAATCCTTGACGGTGTAGCGGACTTGATAGCCGCTCGACTCTCTGGCCTCTGTGGGCGTCGTCTTGCCGTCTGTAAAGGTGAGCCCCCTCGCCGACACTTCGATCTTGGAGGTGAGGTCTCCGTCCTCTTTGTCCGTAGCGGTGACGCCCTGAAGAGCGTTCCACTCCTCGCCTGCCATGACCGTTGCCGTCTCGGGCACGCCCGAAATGGTCGGCGCGGTGTTGTTCTTATTGTTATCTCCGTTGTCGCCGCAGCCCGCAAGGATCGTGAGGGCAAACGTTGCGGCGAGGCCGATCGCTAAGATCTTTTTCATGCTGTTTCTCCTTATCTTCCTTTAATTGCCTTTGACGACTCTGTCGTAGGCCGCCTGATAGACTTCGAGCACCCTGTCGATGCCGACGCCCGCGCCCTTGAGCGTGTTGATGTACGCCGTCCATTGCTCGTCCGTGACGCCCTGATAGAGGAACTTGGTCAGATTTGCCATCTGCGTTTCGATGGCCGCGCTGTACCGCTCCAGCGTGTCCTGTTCGGCGATTGTGAACTGAAGGTTGGGAATGGGCTCCACTTTGTGCCCGAGCTTTTCCTGCGTGACATAGGGATGGACATAGAGCTTGAGACGGTCGAGGCGGAGCTGTGCACGCTCTTCCATCTGCACGGTGCTGTTCCATTCGTTTTCGGTGAGATAGCAGATGCCGAGCGGGGCGTTCTTCAGACGGATCTCGTCCGCCGTCTTGCCGCCGGTCTCTTTCTTGGGAACGAGCTTGCCGTTCTCTTTCTCTTCCTCAAAGGCGATGCCGATGGGACCGTAGTTGATCTGCGCCGAGATGTCGGGCATGTAGTAGCGGTCGAAATAGGTGAGGAGCACTTCGATGTTGGGAACTCTCGAGAAGAACACGAGCTCACCCGCATCGATCTCGGGCGTGTTGGCGATGCTCACGGTCTGATAGTTGCTGTAATCTTTGCCGTTGAAGTTTTTGGGTCCCTTGAGGGGCGCACAGCAGATGTAGTGGTCGGGATCGGAGACGACCGTCTTGCTCTCCCACCAATAGAAGGCGCCGTATGTTTCGCCCCTGCTTATCTGCTCCTGCGTGGTCGCATTCGTCCCGCTCTTGCCGTTGGCGAGGAAGTTGTCCTGCGGTTGCTCAAAGGAGACCTTGTCGATGAGTCCCTTATTGACCCATTGATAGATGTACTGCACGGCATCCTTGTAGTTTTCTTCGAGATAGGTATAGGTCACCTTGCCGTCCTTGACCACGCGGTGGTCGGGATTGTCGTTGATCCCGAACATGCCGAAGAGGTCGCACTGGTTGCCCTGCCAATTCTGGGAGACGAAGCTCATCGGGCGCTCATCGCTCGTCTTGCCGTCGCCGTTCATGTCGGTGTCCTTGAAGTAGGTGAGGAGCTCTTCCATCTGATCGGCATTGAGCTGAAGTCCGTCTTTGACGTCTTCCTTTGTAACGCCCGCAAGTTTGCCCGCTTCGATGGCCTTCTCCGTCCATGCCTTGTTGAGGAACAGGAGGTTGGGATACTGTTTGAGCCCCATCTCCTCCACGCGGGGAAGGGTGTAGATCTTGCCGTCGTCGACATTGGTGATCTGGCGCTTGATGTCAGGGCGGCTCTCGAGGATCCTCGAGAAATTGGGCATGTATTCGAGATAGTCGCTGATCGCAAGGATCCTGCCGCGGTCGGCGTATTGAGAGATCTCCGCGGGCGTGAGGCCTGCGTGATAGATGGCGTCAATGCCGTCGGGCTTGCTCAGTTTCAGGGTCTTTTGGTCGCCGTAGGAGGCTTCGGAAACGTTCTCCCACGAGACGTTGACGTTGGTGTCCTCAAAGAGCGTCTGCATGATGTCCATGTCGTTGTAGTCGAGCGCCGAATTGTTCTTGGAGGAATAGACGTTGAAGCTGATCTTCTGCGCACCCTCCTCGTTGAGGATGGGCTTTGTGGTATCCGTCCACTGGTAGCCGTATTTGGCCACGAGCTCCTCGACGGTGTTCTGTTCACGGTTGTCACTGCCGCCGCCGCATGCGGCCGCCGAGAGCGCGATCACCGCCGTGCAACCGATCGCAAGTGCCGAAATCAGTTTTTTCATAATTTTAACTCCTTATAATATAGTTTTGATGTCGGGATCTCCTGCGGAAGAGGGTAAAACGGCATTTTATAGGGGGAAAGACACCGCTTTACCCGCTCCCCAAAGAGGTAAAAAGGATTTAATCCTTGAGCGAACCAACGAGCACGCCCTGTGCAAAGTATTTCTGCACGAAAGGATAGAGACAGAATACGGGAAGGCTCGATACGATGACCGTGACGTACTTGAGCTGATTGGCAAGAAGCATGTTTTCGTACATCGAGTCGCCGCCCGCCGAGGATTCCGCCGATGTGAGGATGTCCCTCAACACGAGCTGCAACGGATACAGATTGGAATCGTTCAAGAAGATCATGGCGTTGAAGTAGCTGTTCCACTGCCCGATCGCGTAGTAGAGCGAAAGAACGGCGATGATGGGTGCGGAAATGGGAAGGATAATTGAGACGAAGAGCCTTGCCCTGTTCGCGCCGTCAAGTTCCGCCGCCTCCACGATGCTGTCGGGGACGCCCGTCTGGAAGAAGGTTTTTGCCATAAAGAGGTTCCACGCCGAGACGGTGCCGGGAAGGATGATGGCAAACGGCGTGTTGAGCATGCCGAGGTCGCTGACGACATTATAGAAAGGAATGAGGCCGCCGCCGAAGAACATCGTGATCGTGAAGAAGATCATCCAGAACTTGCGGAAGGGAAGGTCCTTGCGGGAGAGCGCCCATGCGGCCGCGAGCGTGAACAGCACGCTGATGACCGTGTAGACGGCCGTATACCAGATGGTATTGGCGTAGCCGATCCAGATATCCGCGCGTTCAAAGCACTTGGCGTAGCCCGAAAAGTCGATGTCGACGGGCCAGAGATACACTTTGCCCGCAAACACGGCTTCGGCGCTCGAAAAGGACGCCACGATGACAAACCACAGGGGATATAAGACGATGAGTGCGAGGAGCGCGAGGATGACGTAGGTGATGATGTAATACACGCGGTCGCCCGCAGTCTCCTTGACTCTCTTGCGCCGCTGTTTTACGGGTGCGGGAGAGGTGACTTCGTTTTGCAATGCGATGTTTTCCATACCGTTCCTCCTTAAAAGAGCGAGTTCTCGGAGAACCGCTTCGAGGTCGTGTTCGCAATGATGAGAAGCACAAGGTTGATGACAGAGTTGAAGAGACCGATCGCCGTTGCATACCCGGCGTTCCCTCTCTGGATACCCTGTTTATAGACATAGGTCGCGATGATCTCGCTCACGCCCATGTTGCCCTCGGTCTGCATCAAAAGGACCTTTTCGTAGCCGACGCCCATGAGGCCGCCGATGGACATGATGAGCATGATGGAGATGATCGGCATGATCGCGGGAAGGTCGACATGCAGGATGCGCTGGAAGCGGGATGCACCGTCGATCTGTGCCGCCTCATGCTGCGCTTGGTCCACGCCCGAGAGCGCCGCGAGGTAGATGATGGAGCTCCACCCGAAATCCTGCCAGTTGCTCGAGAGGATGTACATGGGCCTGAATGCTCCCTCGGAAAGGAAGAAGGAATATCTCTCCCCTCCCATGCTCTCGATGATGTTGTTCACGAGACCGTATCTCCCGAAGAAGAGGTAGAGCATACCGACGAGCACGACGAGAGAGATGAAGTGCGGCCCGTTGAACACCGTCTGCAAGAACTTTGCGATCTTCTTGTTCTTGGTCGTGTGCAGCATGACCGCGACGATGATGGGAAGCGGGAATCCGATGATGAACCCGAGGATGCAGAGAAGGAACGTGTTCCCCATATAGGGCCAGAACATGGGATCCGAGAAGAATTTGGTGAAGTTGTCGAATCCGACCCATCTGCCGTCCCAGATGTTGTCCCCGGGCATGAAATCCTGAAATGCGATCAAGAGGCCGTACATCGGGATGTATGCAAATATAAATGTAACGGCGACCGCAGGGATAAGAAAGAGCAAATAGGTCCAGTTCTTGCGGAAGTTCCGCGCGAAGAAACTGTTTTTGAATTTCTTCCAAAGCGAGACCTTTTCGCCCTGCGTTTCGGACGTTGCGGCAGCGTCGCTTGCGGGTCCCGCGACATCCGCGACCGCCTCCGCGCCTTCCGTCTGCAAGAGATTGCTCTCCATAAAAAAACCTCCTTATCTCGTTGTCAAAGCGATAGCTTTTCGGTGTTTCCATTATAATATTGTCCTTTCACCCGTCAAGACGGCGCTCCGTTTTTCTTTTTTATTTGTGCATTTGCACAAATTCTTCGGCGGGATTTGTGCAAAATACAAAATTTATCTTGACATATTCTCATTTCATGATATAATCGACATGGAAAAACCGAAAAGGAATGTTATTCAATAACATGAAAAGAGAGAGAATCACAATCCAAGATATTGCAAATTCCCTCGGGCTCTCGCGCAACACCGTTTCAAAGGCATTGAACGGGCAGTATGTCCCTCCCCGCACGCGCGAACAGGTGCTGAGCGCCGCGATCGAACTCGGCTACAAGAGCTATAAGTCCGTTGCGCTGTCCGAGACCGAGGCTCCCCACCGCAGGATCGTCCTCATCACCTCAAAACTTTTGATGACGATGACGTTTTTCATCCACGTCGTCCGCGGCATCGAGTCGGCGCTATCGGAAGAGGAGAATGTGGAGCTCCTGCAATTTACGGCCACAAAGACCTCCTTTTTCAACCGTCTTGTGGATTATCTCAACGAAAATAAAGTGGACGGCGTCATCTGCATGGAGCTCTTTCAGGCCGATTATGTGCCGAAACTCATCGAGCTCGGCTACCCCACCGTCTTTTTCGACTTCCCCATTTACGTCTCCGCGACGGGCAACTATGACATCGTCCTGCCCGAGAGTTTTTCCTCTGTCAAGAACTACTGTCTCTCGCTCATCGCCGAGCAGGACTGTAAAAAATTCGGATTTGTGGGCGATTATACCCACTGCACCTCCTTTTATGAACGGTTTTTGGCGATGCGGGAGGCCATGTTTCTCACGGGGCTCGAGTACGATCCCGCCTATTCCGTCATCGAAAAGGACTCCTTCCCCTACGGAAACGCGATGGAGCTCGCAAAGGTCTTTGCCAAGATGCCCACGCTGCCCGATTGCTTTGTCGCCGCAAACGATACGCTCGCGATCGCCGTCATCGATGCACTCAAAATTTTGCATAAAAAAGTACCCCGCGACGTTCTCGTCGTAGGGTTCGACAACCTTCCCGAGGCAAAATCACACGATCCGCAGCTCACGACGTTCAACGTCGACAAGACGGGCCTCGGCAGAAAGCTCCTGTCCGTCCTTCTCGACCGCATCGAACATCATCGCCAAAAGACGCAGACCATTTACCTGCAATCCAA
>CANQFA010000024.1 GCA_947597925.1 uncultured Clostridia bacterium
TCACCGAGCTTACGCCCGAAATCGTGCGTCGCTTCATCGACAAGGTTGTCGTGCATGAGAAGCGGAAGGTTGACGGCGGCAAGCGGACACAGGCGGTGGAAATCATCTACAACTGCGTGGGAGTAATTCCCGACCTCACGCAGGAAGAAGCCGCTTAAATTTCGGGAAGGACAACGAATAAGCGGTTTGACGAACCGCCAAACCGCTTATTCATAGAATCCCTACCGCAACCCGCATATCACCCCCGCGCTTTGCTATTTATTTCATAGCTTGGCTGTCATCCGTTTCGCAACTTTCATGCGCCATCACTTCTTTCTGCCGCTTTGTCAACCGGTATGCGGCGATTTGTAAATTTTCTTCATCGGAGTCTTGCGGCTCAAAAAATACCAAATTTTCATAATATATTTATTAAATCGGCATGCCGGCAAAAAAAGTTTGTGAAAATGTAAATTTTCAGCTTGCAAACGATTGACAAATTCTGTGGGAGGAGATATATTGTAAATAAAATTTAGCAAGAAGGAGCCAAACCATGAAACGGAAGACGAAGTTCGTGCTGATCGCGGTGCTGCTTGCGCTCATTATGATGTGCGCAGTGGGGTGCGCGGAGTTTTTGGAGACCGCCGAGAATATGCAAGCCCTGTACGAGGCCGCACAGAAATGCGGGTATATCCACACCTATTCTGACTTCTCCGAGAAGATCCCGTATGACAGATGGGGCGATTCCGGCGAGGTGAAACTCACGGAAGATGGGAACATCGTCCTGATCTTCGAAGATGGTACGCTCATCGACTTCGGGAAGGCATGGCCCGCGGGGATTTACGAGGTCTATATCGATGAGAATGGGAGTCTCGTCCTGGTTCTGACCGATGGCCGTGTCTTGACCTTCGACAACGTCCTCGGCAACGATGGAAAAGATGGACAGGACGGTAAGGACGGCGCCCAAGGCCCCCAGGGTGAAAAGGGTGCCGCAGGCGTCAATGGTAAGGATGGTATAGACGGAAAGGATGGGCAGGACGGTGCTGACGGACAGGACGGTCTCACGCCCTATATCGGCGATAACGGAAATTGGTGGATCGGCGAAAAGGATACAGGCATCAAAGCCGCGGGCACTGATGGTGTCAACGGCAAGGACGGCCAAGATGGCAAAGACGGTGTTGATGGTAAGGACGGTAAGGATGGTGTGGACGGAAAAGATGGACAGGACGGTAAAGATGGTGCCCAAGGTCCCCAAGGAGAAAAGGGTGAGACTGGTGCCGACGGCAAGGACGGCCGAGATGGAGTTGACGGTAAAGACGGAAAGGACGGCGTTAATGGGGTAGGGGTTTCCGATGTGTATATCGATGAAGACGGGAATCTCATAGTTACGCTTACGGACGGCTCGATCTTGAACCTCGGCAAAGTCCTCGGCGCCGATGGCAAAGATGGGGTGGACGGTACTAACGGCAAGGACGGTAAAGATGGCGTCGACGGCAAGGACGGGAAGGATGGGACCCAAGGCCCTCAGGGTGAAAAGGGAGAAAAGGGCGACACTGGTGCCCAGGGGCCTCAAGGCGAGAAGGGTGCCGACGGCGTCGACGGAAAAGATGGACAGGACGGTGCTGACGGGAAAGACGGCCTCACACCCTATATCGGCGATAACGGAAATTGGTGGATCGGCGAAACGGACACGGGCATCAAAGCTGCGGGTACTGACGGTGTTAACGGCAAAGACGGTATCAATGGCCGAGACGGTGTTGATGGTAAGGACGGCAAAGATGGTGCAGACGGAAAAGACGGTGTCAACGGTAAAGATGGCGTCGATGGCAAGGACGGAACCCAAGGACCGCAGGGCGAAAAGGGAGAAAAGGGTGACACCGGTGCCCAGGGGCCTCAAGGCGAGAAGGGTGCCGACGGTGTCGACGGTCAAGATGGTGCCGACGGACAGGACGGTCTCACACCCTATATCGGCGAAAACGGCAACTGGTGGATCGGCGAAACGGACACGGGAATCAAGGCTGCAGGTACCAATGGCAAAGATGGAGTAGACGGTAAGGACGGCCAAGACGGCGTCGACGGAAAAGATGGTCTTACTCCCCACATCGGGGAAAACGGCAACTGGTGGATCGGGGAAACGGATACAAACGTAAAAGCCGAGGCGCATACTCATCAATTTGGGGAGTGGGACATTGTCTTCGAGGCGAGCTGTGATAGCGTGGGGTATGAAATGCGCAGCTGCGAATGCGGCTTCTCCGAATACCGCATGGTGGAGAAAAAGGAGCATATATGGGCCGAAACATTCACTTTGACCGACGCCACCTGCCAAAAAGAAGGTCTCGCATTGGAATCCTGCACATCATGCGGCATGACCCGCACGAAGGTCCTTCCCAAGACTGCTCATGAATTTGTGGAAGGCAAATGTCTTCATTGTAATGCAGAGGAACCCAAGTTTGCCTATGAACTTTCCGAGGAGGGGGATGGATATATCGTCACGGGTCCCGGGAGGCTTGAAGAAGGAGATAGCTTCATGATCCCCGCCGAGATCAATGGTATTCCCGTCCTCTCTATCAAGAGTGGGGCATTTAAGAATTTCAATCTCAGCGATGTCGAAATTCACGCACAGGTGATTGGGAATGAAGCATTTCGCGGGCTGAACAAGCTCAGTGAGCTAAAACTCGGAGATGAAGTCATAGAGATCGGAAACTTCGCATTTGCGGATTGTGAAGAGCTTGAAAAAGTCTTAATTCCTGACTCTGTACAGAGGATAGGCGAAGGAGCTTTTGATAACTGCAGCGGAAACTTTGAAATCAGCTTTGCATCTGATTGTGTGTGGGAGGTTGGGGATCAATCCGAGCAGACGGAAACGCTCTTTTTTGAAGAAGGAGGAGAACGCGGTTTATCACTGTCCGGCGAGAGATTTCTTCCCTACAGCGGCAGCGAATGGCGTCGCAAGAGATGAGAACAATTCTGTAAAACCGCATATATATCAAAGAAATGGACGGGGCACAGGCGTGTCCCGTCCATTTCTTATTATGAGAAAGGATGGAGTATGTACTTATCTTGAATGTCACATGTGCCCCTCCAGGGGACAGCAAGATTTTGGACGTGACCCTCAAGGGATCAGTGAGGACGCTCACCTATACGTCATTCCGCACTCTCTTCTTACGCCGTTCCGCACTCTCCTTTTACGTCATTCCGAGGAGCGAAGCGACGAGGAATCTCGGGCTTGGGATTTCTCGGCTACGCCTCGAAATGACGCGGGGGCGCCTCGGAATGACGTGCGGCACCTCGAAATGACGCGGGGGCGCGAAAAGCGTTCTAATCATGTCATGTTGAACGTAGTTGAAACATCGCCTTAGCCTTAAGACTGTGGCGATACTTCGACACGCCGCAAGGGCATCGGCGGCTCAGTATGACACAATTATAACGCTTGGAATGATATGACTATAGCGCTCAATATGGCATTATATGGTGCTTGGAATGACATCATTATAATTACCCCTTAGATGTTATGTAAAGGAGACAGCAAGGCACTATAATATGCCGCACCTAAATATGTCCTTTACTCTTTGTCATCCTCGGGTTCAGAGGGGAGGGGCTTTTCGATGAGACTGCCAAGACCCATCGTGTCCGCCTCCGTCCAATTTTGCGCGACGACGAGACAGTCCTCGTAAGCGCGCCGCTCTCCGATGATGAAGTCGGTGTCTTCCAACCCTTCGAGTTCCTCGAGGTCTGCCTTGATGATATCAATGACGCTCATAAGCACTTCTTTCGAGTTCATGGTTTTCTCCTTATTGAAGTATTTCCTTACTTTGAGATTCCTCGGCTTCGCCTCGGAATGACGTGTTGGTGTGCCCTTGCTGTCCCCTGGAGGGGAAAGTCCCCGAGCGCAGCGAGAGGCAAAGGGGTGTCGCTATGATTACGCTGTTCCGCATGAACACCCCCTCAGTCTCGCTTCGCGCCGGGACCTCGAGGGACGCCAAGGATACGTCATTTCGAGCGCAGTGAGAAATCTCAAGCCCTTATTATAAGCTATTACTTAACTTAGGTAAGGGGATAACGCTTCTCAATATCGTAGTCGAGACCGACCAATTTTGCCTCGGCCCAATTCTGGATGATCTCGAGGCATTCGACATAGGCATGACGCTTGCCGACGACGAATTCCGAATCATCCATGGCCTCGAGCTTTTTGAGGCATTCTTCGCAATTCCTGATGATAAGCAATAGTGTTTCTACTGCATTCATGATTGCAGTATCCTCCCGACGAATTTAGTTTCTAAAATTATTATAGCACGTAAAAATCAAATGTCAAGCGGATTTCGACATTTTTTATAAAAATATTTCTTCAAATAGAGAGAAAATTTTAGATTCCGAAGAATTTCGACGCCCTTCCTGCTTACAACGGGCAAAAATCGCCCTAAAATCCCTCATTTTGCCTCGGGAGGATGGGGAAGGGCGGGATTCCTCACTGCACTTAGAATGACAGTAAACGCCATTCCGAGGAGCGAAGCGACGAGGAATCTCGGGCTTGAGATTTCTCGGCTGCGCCTCGAAATGACGAGAGGAGGGATGCCTCGAAATGACGTGGGGGGGATGCCTCGGAATGATGGGAGGATGGGGGAGGACGGGAAAGGCTAAGGCGATGTTTCGACTGCGCTCAACATGACAGGTTTATAACGTTTGGAATGTCATTCTTATAGCGACACCCCTTTTGACGCTGCGCGCCACTTTCCCCTCAAGGGGACAGCAAGGACAAGATTTCTCCTCCCTTCGGTCGTCGAAATGACGGGAGGGGTCGCCTCGGGATGACGCAGGGAGAAGCGCTTCGAAATGACGTAAGGAGGACGCCTCGGAATGACGAGCGGAGAGGCGGTTATAAATTCAAGTCATTCGCAGAAACGATTTGAGAGGCCAAAGCTGAAAGTCATAAACCTAAAAAAACGGCAACCGCCGACAGAGTATTTCGCTCCGTCGGCGGTTTTTCTATTTTTCATTCTTCCTCTTTTCGGCTCAATTTTTTCTTGCAGTTTCCCATTTTATGGCATTTCGGGCACCTTAATTTTCTCCATGTGATTCCGTGTAAAGAAAACACATACGCTTTTGCGGTCGGGACAAACCGCTCGCCGCAATGCGGACATTCAAATGCTCCCGCGTCCAAATCGAGTAAGATTGCAACGGTAATCCCACACGCCAACAAAATCACCGCAATTACGATAGAAGTAATTCGTAACCATA
>CANQFA010000025.1 GCA_947597925.1 uncultured Clostridia bacterium
GCGGGGCGCATCCTGATAGTAGCACTTGATCTGCGCGGGACCGTCGAGTTCGGGGCAGCTCGGCTTGCCGACGGAGGCGATCGCGGGCGTGCCGTAGGAATTGTTGATGACATTCAGACATTCCGACACGGTGATCTGGTCGAGCACCGCATCCCACTGAGGATCGTCGTAGTCCATGCCGAGCGCATAGCCGAGATCGGTCACATGGTTGTTTTCGTAGACCTTGAGCCCGTTGTCTGCGCCCCAGATCACTTCGCCGTCAAAGGTCTCATTGCCGAACTTGTCCACGGCGGCATTGTCCCACTCGTCGCCCTTCTGCTGAGTGAAGCGATAGGTGTCGTCCAGAAGGTCGCTCGCGACCCGCGGCTCGATGCCGTCAAACGTGGCGATGTCGGCGAAGGAGGAGCGCTCGAGATAGGCGGGGTAGTATCCGCCCTCGACGCCGTCAATGGGGTAGCCGTCGATCGCCTCTTCGCCCGTGAAGAGGTTTTTCACCGTCTGTCCCGTGTATTTGTCGGTATCGGCATGGATGGTCTCGGGCACATTGATCTCGATGATCCCGTCGACATCCTTTTTGCCGCTCGCCGAGAAGGAGACCTTCTTGATGTCGTGCGAGTCGGTCATTAGTTTGAACTGATAGACGCCCCTGTCCAGCTCATAGCCGGTGTGTCCGTCGAGGTTCATGTCGTAGCAGTCGTAGCTGAGACAGTCGCTCACGTCCACCTTTACTTCCACGATCTGATTTTCGCCGGGCTTGAGGAGCACCGTCTTCTCATAGCCGACGAGGCTGACATAGGACTTCTCGATCTCCCCCGCATAGTAGGGGGCGGTGAGATAGATCTCGACCACGTCCTTCGCGGCATAGCTCCCCGTGTTCTTCACGTTGACCTTAAAGAGGATCTCGGCAGTCGGCGTGAGGTGATTGACGAGGTTTTCGCCGTCGCGGATCTCATAACCGACGACATCCCACGAGAAATCGGTGTAGGAGAGCCCATAGCCGAAGGGATATTGTACGACGGCGTCGAAGCCGCTCTTCTCGACGAGGGTATCGCTCTCATCCAGAAGCTGCCGCGTGTAGGTGTCCCAGTAGTCCTCGGCATCCGCCGTCTCATACCAGCGGTAGCCGACGTAGATGTTTTCGAGATATTCGAAGAACTGCTTTCCGTTTCCGCCGCTCGACCATCTTGCGCCGTTTTTGGACTTCATGGCAAAGGAGAGATTCCTGTCGTAGGCGTAGGTATCCACCAACCGCCCGGAGGGGGTGTAGGCGCCGTTTTCATAGAGGAGCTCGGGGATGACCGCCGCACCGTGCGTTCCCGTGAAGCCGACTTGCAGCGCCGCATCGAGCCCGGGGACGGTGTCGAGGAAGGCGAGGTCCATCGCGACGGGGCAATTGACGATGACGATCACCCGCTCATAGGTCTCGCCGACATACTCGAGGAGGCCTTCTTCTTCGACCGAGAGGTCGAGATAGATCTTGTCGGTCTCCTGAGTGGCGCCGCTGCCGCCCTTTCTCATCTGCCTGTCTGCGGGGATGTCTTCGCCCGCATTGCGGGTGATCACGACGAGCGCGATATCGGAAAATTCCGCCGCATTGGAGAGCAGGGTGTCGGTATAGAAGTTCTTGTCCCCAATGTTGGGCTCATGCAGGGTGATGACATTGTCGTTATTGACGTTGCCCGGTGACTGCATGGCGTAGACATAGGGGGAGAAATACTTCGTATACATGTTCTTCAGCTCGGAGTTATACTCCACGCCGAATGCCTCGAGCGCATCATAGAGGTCGACGAGGGAGTCCGCCTTTCCGTCCTCCGTCATCACGCGCCCCGAGCAGGAGCTGCTGTTCGCGCCGTATGCCCAGTCCACACTTGCCCAGCCGAAGACATTGACCTTGGTGTCTGCGGCGGAGAGGGGAAGGGTGCCGTCGTTGTTCTTGAGCAGGACCGCGCCCTCGGCGACGATCTGCTTGGACATCTCCTGCGCCTCTTCCTGCGTCTTTTCGAGTGTCTTTTCGTTGACGACGGGCGGGCAAAGGATCTGGTTGAGGTTATTTTCGTTTTCGAACGCGAAATAGTTCCCCACACCGAGACCGCATGCCACGATCGCCGTCGTCACGATGCTTGCGATCCTGAGGATCATGGTCTTTCCGATCTTCATACTTCCTCCCAGAATAGATTTTTGAGAATGGCAAACAGTTTGCGTTCCCAAATAAAATAATCGGACAACTATATTGTAACATACAAACGTGACTTTTGCAAGACTATTTCAAGAATTCATGTAAATTTCCATCTGCCCCCGCCCGCACAAAAAATCAGCCCCACCCGAATAAAACGAATAAGAAAAATGCTCACTCGAAAGAGTGAGCATTTTCATGGTGACCTTATTTTTAACAATCTCGAACACTCGTCCAAAGAAATAGCCCCTTCCTCATCAGATTGGTCGTGGGGCGAACTCGGCACATAATTGTAATAGATTTCTAATTTATCTCGATAGACAACGACTTTTTGCACAAGCAGGTTTATCATGAGGTTTGGTTGTTTCTGAATTGCGTGAGAAAGGAACTCAATGACTTGCTCTTTTGAGATATGATTCTTCGTTCGATTTTCCTCAATCTGTATCTTGCTTTTAACCTGTTCAAGCTGTTCTTCCAACTCTTCCAAACGGGCTTTGGTGGTCGCCGTCAAGATACCGCTCTCGATTGCCTTCATGACATTGGAGAGCGACTTTTGAATGGTATCCCGCTCGTTTATTAAGATCGTCATAATTGACCTGTCATGTATTCGTTTCTCATGTACGCGCATGACGGCATCGGCAATCATTTCAAGGTTTTCCTGATTGCTCATGACGCGGTGGGTTGAGTCTATGACGATATTTTCAATTCGCTCTTTCGGTGGGATGTCGTTATCACAAGGCAAGCCGCGTTTCTTGCCCGAACATTTGTAGTAGTACATCACTCTGCCGCTTTTCGACGTTCCACTTTCGCCGTGCATTTTCTTCCCGCAGTAACCGCAATAGATTTTTCCACGCAACAGATAGTCGATATATGCGCTTCGTGCCCCGCGCTTATTCTTTGCGATGATATAACCGACTTCCTCAAACAATTCTTTGGAAACAATGGCAGGATAGGTGTCATAGTAGACTTCTTCGTTGTGCCGATATATCCCGATATAGTTTTCAAAGCGGAGAAGATTGTAGAGCGAGTTTATGGCAAACGGTTTGCCGTTGCGCTTGATACCCTTAGCGTTCAAGCCCTCAATGATTTCCCTTGCGACCTTTCCGGCGGCGTACTCTTTGAAAATCTGGCGGACGATTTCCGCCTCCTCCTCGTTGATAAGAACGCGCTTGTTTACGACCTTATACCCATACGGCACTTTCCCGCCGCAGAACAGTCCTTTCAGTCTGTTTTCTTTCATGCCGCGCGTGGTCTTTTGCGAGAGCTCGGCGGAGTAGTATTCGGCAAGTCCGATATAGACATTCTCCAAGAGGATGCCGTCAAGGTTTTTCGAGCCATCCAAGTTATCAGACGTCCGCTGTGTTGCGGAAATCAGTATCTTTTTGTTCTTCTTCAATTTTTGTTTGTTGATAGCAACCTCAATCGAATTTCTTCCGAATCTGTCAATGGCATAGACGAGTACCACGTCCCACATGACGGGTTTTGCACTGTCTGCAAGCATCTGTTGAAAAGCAACGCGGTTGTCGTTCGTTCCCGTTGTTGCACGGTCGATATAGGTTTCCACAATGTTAAGGTCGTTCTGCGCCGCAAATTGTTGACAGACGCGTAGCTGTCCCTCGATTGATTGTTCATTTTGCTTTTCGCAGGAGAACCTGCCGTAAAAAGCCGCACTTCTCATAGTTGTACCTCCTAAAATTTTTTGTGAATAGCGTACCAAAGAAAAAACCACTCTGCGAGGAAGGGGAAAATAAGTGGCGGGGAATCCATAGGGTCATGGCGGAATAGTCAAGGGAAAGTAGAGAAAAATCCAAGAGAAACCCACGGGGAAGCGAACAGCAAGCATAATTTTTCCTCCTTCGATTGATTTTTTCTTTCGGCCGAGGCAAAAGGAGCATAGTTCGAGATGCGTATTACTGAATTTGAAATAAAGAAAAGGAGCGGTCAACGCAGGGCGAGGAAAATATCGCGTTAAAATCTTTTTTGATAGTGATTTAAGCAATATTTTCCGAGCCGCGTTGACCGCTCCCGAGGACTATGCTACCATTGCATAACGGTTTGTTCTTCCATTTTATATATCTCCTAAATTAAGATTTACGAAATTAAGTAACTGTCTGAAATTTCCGCGCGGAAATTTGGATATATCTTTTCTTTCTTTGTTTTGCAAACAGTTGGTAAGCAAAAACACTTTCATCCCTACGATTCCCGCTTCCATATCTTCCGTCGTATCATTTCCGACCATAATGCAATCGCTCAAATGCACACGAAGTTTTTCGGCTATTTCTTGATAATACAGCGGATTGGGTTTGCAATAATGCGAATTTTCGTAAGAGGTAATATAGATAAAGTCGTTTTCATCAAGTCCCGCCCATTTCAGCCGTTTTATTTGTGCGGATAGAGGGAATACGGGATTGGATGCAAGGGCAAGGGTATAGCCGTTCTCTTTTAGCAGTTGCACCGTTTTCTTTGCCGACGGATCAAATCCGCAAAGAGTTTTCAACCCGTCAAATTCGGTTTCATAAAAAGTAAGAAAACGTTCTTTCTCCTCGGACGCTTTTTCCCCGAAGTCGCTCGCAAA
>CANQFA010000026.1 GCA_947597925.1 uncultured Clostridia bacterium
GGGCGCCAAGCGCGTCAAGGCCATCAAGCGCATCGAGATCATCGAGGCCTTCCGCAAGAGCGGCAACCGCCCCGAATGGATGATTTTGACCGTGCTCCCCGTCATCCCGCCCGACCTTCGCCCCATGGTCCAGCTCGACGGCGGCAGGTTTGCGACCTCCGACCTCAATGACCTCTACAGGAGAGTCATCAACCGCAACAACCGCCTCAAGAAGATGATCGAGATGGGGGCACCCGAGATGATCATCAAGAACGAGAAGCGCATGCTGCAGGAGGCGGTCGATGCCCTCATCGACAACGGCAGGAAGGGCAAGCCCCTCACGGGTCCCTCGAGCCGCGAGCTCAAGTCGCTCTCCGGGCTCCTTCGCGGCAAGCAGGGGAGATTCCGTCAGAACCTCCTCGGCAAGCGCGTCGACTACTCGGGCCGTTCGGTCATCGTCGTCGGCCCCGAACTCAAGATCTATCAGTGCGGTCTCCCCAAGGAGATGGCGATCGAGCTCTTCAAGCCCTTCGTCATGAAGCGCCTCGTGGAGACGGGCAAGAGCCACAATATCAAGAGCGCCAAGCGCACCGTGGAGAAGGGAAAGGACTTCGTGTGGGATGTCCTCGAAGAGGTCATCAAGGAGCACCCCGTCCTCCTGAACCGTGCGCCCACGCTGCACCGCCTGTCCATTCAGGCATTTGAGCCCATCCTCATCGAGGGCAGAGCCATCAAGATCTCGCCCCTCGTCTGCGGTCCCTTCAATGCCGACTTCGACGGCGACCAGATGGCGGTCCACCTCCCGCTCTCCGTGGAGGCGCAGGCGGAAGCAAGATTTCTGATGCTCTCCGCAAACAACATCTTAAAGCTCGCCGACGGCAAGTCGGTCATGAGCCCCACGCAGGACATGATCATCGGCGCCTACTATCTCACCATCCTCCGCAGAGAGGAGGGTAAGAAGTACGACGAATTCTGCCGTCCCTCCGAGGACGGGGAAGAATATGTCCCGCCCGTGTACTCCTCCTTCGACGAGGCACTCATGAGCTACCAGCTCAAGGACATCCACTGTCAGGATGAGCTCTATGTCCGCCGAACCGTGACCCTCCCCGCGGGCAAGTTCGACGACCTCGAACTTCCCTACTCCAAGACCTTCGAGGGCCCCGTGGCGAACAACGGCATCCGCGGGCACGTCTTTGTGACCAAGGACGAAGAGACGGGTACCATGTCCGTGACAGGCGTCATCAAAACGACGGTCGGCCGCATCATCTACAATGAAGGCATGCCGCAGGATCTCGACTTCGTGAAGCGCGTCCTGCCCGAAGATTACCTCAAGCTCGAGCTCTCCACCGAGTTCATCGGAAGCGCCCGCGCCATCGGCAAGAAGCACCTCTCCCGCATCGTCGAGGCGTGCTTCAAGACGGGGTACGCGCCCAAGGCCTCGGCCGTGCTCGACGCCATCAAGGAGCGCGGATACAAGTATTCCACCATCGCGGCGCTCACCACGTCCGTCTTCGATATGAAGATCCCCGACGAGAAGGACGCCATCGTCTCCGAAGCCGAGGAGCAGGTCGCAGGCATCTTCAAGAAGTATGCGAGGGGCCTCCTCCGCGAAGAGGAGCGGTACAACTCCGTCATCAAGGTCTGGGACAAGGCGACGAGCGACATCGCCGACAAGCTCAAGCAGCAGGGCGAGCAGGATAAGTTCAACCCCATCTGGATGATGGCGGACTCGGGCGCCCGCGGCTCCATCGACCAGATCAAGCAGCTCTCGGGCATGCGCGGCCTCATGGTCAACCCGCAGGGCAAGAAGATAGAGGTCCCCGTCAAGAGCTGTTTCAGAAACGGCCTCTCCGTGCTCGAGTACTTCATCTCCTCGCACGGCGGCAGAAAGGGTCTCGCGGATACCGCACTCAAGACGGCCGACTCGGGCTACCTCACCCGCCGTCTCGTCGACGTCTCGCAGGATGTCATCGTGCGCGAAGAGGACTGCACGGCGGGCCTTCCGCCCCGCGGCACCATCGTCAAGGCCATCCTCGGTCCCAATGGCGAAGTCATTGAGAGTCTTACGGACAGACTTACGGGCAGATTTGCCGCCGAGGACATCGTGGATGAAGCGGGCGAAGTGCTCGTCCCCGTCAACAAGATGATCTCCGAGAGCATGGCAAAGAAGATCGCCTCCATCCCGCGGTATGCGGAAAACGGCGTGTCCATCCGCTCCGTCTTCAGCTGCACGACCCGCTACGGCGTCTGCGCCAAGTGCTACGGCAAGAACATGGCCACGACCCTTCCCATCAAGGTGGGCGAGGCGGTCGGCGTCATCGCGGCACAGTCCATCGGCGAACCCGGCACCCAGCTCACCATGCGTACCTTCCACACGGGCGGTATCGCCGCGACGGGGGACATCACACAGGGTCTTCCCCGTGTCGAAGAGCTCTTTGAGGCGAGAAAGCCCAAGGGCGTCGCGACCATCTGCGAATTTGCGGGCGTCGTGACAGTGGACAATACCGACAACCTGAAGCACGTCATCGTCACCGATCCCGAGACGGGCGAAAAGCTCCGCGACTATGAGCTTCCCTTCAATGCCGAGCTCATGGTGTCGACGGGCGACAAGGTGGAGCCGGGCACCCAGCTCAACCGCGGCTCGGTCAACCCGCAGGACATCATCCGCGTCAAGGGCGCCAAGGGCGTGCAGGACTATATCCTCGAACAGGTGCAGTCGGTCTATCGCTCCCAGGGCGTGGAGATCAACGACAAGCACATCGAGATCATCGTCCGCCAGATGCTGAGAAAGGTCCGCATCGAGAACGCGGGGAAGACCGATATGCTCCCCGGTCAACTCGTCGATGCCTTCGTCTTCGACGAGAAGAACGACGCGGTCATCGCGGCGGGCGGCGTGCCCAATCAGGATACCGCCACGGCGAAGAGGCAGCTCCTCGGCATCACGAAGGCGGCCCTCGCGACCGACTCCTTCCTCTCCGCAGCCTCCTTCCAGGAGACCTCGCGCGTGCTCACCGAGGCGGCCATCTGCACCAAGCGCGATCCCCTCATCGGCCTCAAGGAAAATGTCATCATCGGCAAGCTCATCCCCGCGGGAACGGGCATGCGCGACTATAAGAATGTCGGCGTCCAGCTCGTGTCGGGCTACCGCGATGCGGCAGTGACCGAGGAGCCTATAGCCGAAGGCGAAGAGTAACCGAAATACCTCAAAAAAGCGCAGCGAAAGCTGCGCTTTTTCTTATGAAATTTTCTTAAAATAGGGGAATGGGGCGGGAAATCGGTCAATATCCCAAAAATTCCACGCCTTTCAGGAGGATGTCATTCACGATCTCATCATAGAGGGAGTAAAAGATGATCTTCCCGTGGCGGTCGGTGCGCACCATGCCCACATCCTTCAGGAAGCGGAGTTGATGGGAGACGGTCGTCTGATTGATGCCGAGCACGCGCGAAATATCGGTGACGCACATATCGGAGATGGCGAGCGCGGAGAGGATGCGTAGACGTGTGCCGTCGGCGAAGATGGCAAAGAAGCGGACGAGGGAAGTGAGCAGTTCTCCTTCGGGCACATAGCCCTCTATGAGCCCGCGCGTGCGGCGGTCGAGAAGCAGGGTTTCCATACATGGTACCTCCGTTTTGCGTTATGATAGCATATGTACGCGCGCGCACACGGACAGATGTTGTCTCATCTTGCCGAAAATGCACGAAAATGTCCCACCCTTCGTCCCGCAAAGAGCATTTTCCTATAAGCTGTGCTTATACCTGCTATAAGTAATTCAAATAGCTGAATCGTTGCATTTTGCGAAATTCTATGATATAATATAAGAAAACAGACCTGTAGGAGGTAATTTAGATGAAAAGAAGTGCAAAGTTTAAGCTCGGGGCGATCGTCCTCACGGCGGCGGTCCTCACTGCGGGCGCAGCGATCTTTTGCTCTTGTCAACCTCCTCATCCCGAAACGGTAAGCGTGACCTTTCGCGCGGTCAACGAAGAAGATATCGTCATCAATGTAAAATACGGCAGCAGTGTCGAGGCTCCCGCAGTCCCCGAAAAGGCGGGA
>CANQFA010000027.1 GCA_947597925.1 uncultured Clostridia bacterium
TCCCTTCTTTTTGCACAACTAACTTCTATCCTCGGTTGTCTTTCTACTCTATATGGATTTTACTTTTTCAATTGAGGGAGAAATTTTTCGCGGCGCTCCCTCCTGCGTGGACTTATGCAGGGGGGGCGAAGTAGCGGCAAGCGCGGGTTACTTCCCCCAGTCCCAACGGGACGAGCGGGCGGGCGCGGTTGCCGCGGATGCCGCTTGCTGTTCTTTCTCATGTTCCGCTTTCATTTCTTCTTCAATCTCCCGCAGGCGGTTATGATATTTTTCCGTCGTGGGGAGAAAAGTATCCGTAACCGAGGAGAACAGCCCGCCCATAATGCCGCGCACCTTCCGCGCCGAAATTGCAAGGCGGCGTTTCAGAGCTTTATCGTTCGTCTTGTATTTCCTCTTGGGGTTGCGCTTATAGGTCTACTCCTGTATCCACTTCACCCGTTGAAGAACGATATTCCCGAGCCTTCGTTTATAGTCCCACCGCAGGCGCTCTATCGTTTCGATACTCTTTACACCGCCGATGTCGGCGGCATCTACCATGTGTTCCATGAAAATGTCGTCCCGCTTTTTCCGCGCTTTATAATAATTCCCCATAATAGCTTGCAGGGCTTTCTCCTTTTCGTCGAGTTCCCTTTGGAACGCGCTGTTCGCTTTGTCTGCCTCGGGATTAGACCAACAGAGAAGTTCTGCGATGTCATCCACTTCTTTGCGGAAGGGTATGGGAGTAGAGGAACTTCTTCCATGCGATCTCAAATTCTATCTCTATATCGGAGAGCGCGCCGTCGTTCATGCGCTCATGCTCGATCCGATCCAAGACTTCCGAAAGCTCTTTGGATACATAACTCTGCGACTTCCCGAGCATCTTTGCGACGAACTTCTGCGAGATGCCTTGCTCATACGCTTTGAGAATGATTTTATCCTCTTTGGGAAAATGTTTGACGAGCGCGGCTCTGTCCATTTTCTCGACGAGGGTGCTTTCCAAATTGTAAGTCCTTTCGTCCGCGAGGCAGTCCCACGGGTTGGTTTCGTCGTCCTCCGAAAGCAGACCGCGCCGACGGACGTATTGTTCCACATCGAGGGCGCGGCGGTCATGTTTATGATTGTTGTTATGCTCGATCCTATCCTGCTCGACGAGCGCGGCGTACACCTCGGGCGGCACTTTGACGGGAATGATATAGTAGTCCTTCTGACGATAATACCTGCCGCTCTGCGGCTCTTCCAAAGAGGTGTAGAAGTATGTAACAAGACCGTCCTCACCCGCTTTCCGATGGGGACGGTTGAGCTTCCTTCCGCTCAACATTCCGTATTCGATATTCGGCTTCGCCTTGTTGTAAGTGTACTTCGTCACATCTTCTATCTTACCACTTCCCCACGAGAATGTCAATCAAATACGAACGTTTGTTTCGATTATTTGGTCGTTCTATTTATCGTTTAAAGCGGAGCGTACAAACTTTTTTCAAATTCAGGAAGCATTCTAATAATTGCATCAATTTGGCCAACAATTGCGACTTGATTTAGAAGATTCGTTACGCTTTTTGCCCCTAAATGTGCCACACTTCCGCGTTGGGCGCCAAAACTATCTAATGTAGATAGTAGGCTTTGATCAAAATCTTTGTCTATATTATATCCGAGAGGCACAAAGAGACTTTTAATATTTTTAATCCTGATCCCATGATTTTCATTTATGATCCCATCATAAAGTGCGATGATGTGGTTCCTTTCCGTTTCAAAAGTTGCATAATGATCTATTTTTTCGTATGCTAAAAGAGCAGCTAGATTATAGTTAGCCCTTTTTGTTTTATCCCATGTTTTCTTAGCCTTATCAAGTAAAGCTCTCGCCGTTTGCTCAAAATATTCTTCCATTTCAGCATGAGTCAAAACGAGTAATGCTCTTAATGAATCTTCTTGAAAAGGAGTAATTCCATGAGTCGGCTCCTTAAAGCAAAAATGTTTTTTAAGCACTTTCACCCTTTTTACTAATACAGCCAACTGAGTATGTGCCATATTTAACCTCAAACAAGCCGTATTTTACCATTTTCAAGAGATAGAGATTGAACACAAACCTTGCCATCAAGGAGCTTGTTTAGCATAAAAGCAAACATTGAGAATCTCGTAACTACTTTATTGGGGTCTTTTGTCGTGTCGCTTACCGCAGTTACAAAATCAGCAGTCGTATTTAATGCTTCAAATTCTTGCATAAACAGATCGCGTTGCGCGCTGATACAATCGCGCACCTTTTCATCGCTAAAATAGAAAGTGAAAAGTTCATAGATACTACGATTAAATCTGTTTGATCTTTCGCCATTAGTATAGCGACTGAATGGAGACTTGTTCCCAATCAAATCAAATGAAAAGTTTATAGCTTTCTCCAATTCAAGGAAATCAGTCATATATTGTTCTTGCTCATAAGACCAACTTTGATTTAGTTTTTCGCAAGACGTGTCAAGGAATTCTTTAAGATTGCCATTGAAATCTGGTAAAAAATATTTAAATGCGAAATATCGTAGTGCCAATTCGATATCGCGCATTCTAGGATCGGCACTCTTATTCCGCAGCATTCTTTGCATGCATTTACTTTCTGCCGTGGCTTTATCAAGATATGACAAAAACTCGCCTGGTTTTAACGCTTGCCGTAACTCTTGCGGTGACAAAGGCTTACTCCCCGTATTCAATCTCAAAAATACAGTATATAAAAATTCCTCATCTGGCCAATTTTTTATAATAATAGTACGAATGGGTTGATTCTCAAATTGAGTAATTAAAGCTTTATCTATATCAGTCTTATATTTACCATTGCACTCATGCAGGATTGTCAGCCCCGTTAATTTAAGAGGCTGAAAATCGATAGACTCATTTTTCTCAGGAACTGTATTAGAAAAGAAGCGGCGAATACTAAGTAAACGTTGTTTTCCATCAATGACAATATATGTATTTCTTTTTAATTTATTTTCAGCTAATATAATTTGTGGAACAGGCATCCCGAGCATAAGCGACTCAATCAGTCTACTTTTCTCCACATCGGACCATGCATCTCGTCGCTGAAAGGATGGCGAAAGATCTATATTGCCTTTTTCCAACTGCAAATTGATTGTTTCCGTTGTCCAGTCAGTACCCCATATTACAGCCTGCGCCATTTTATTTACATCAACTTTTAATTGATCCGCAGACTCCTCACCAACTTCATCAAATTCAATACCTTCGTAATCAGTAATACTCATTTACTTAATATTCTCCTTTCAATATTTAGACGTTCAAATTTTGTTATACAAGACTTTTCGATTTACAACAATCTACTCAACGATTATACTTACTCCCCGAACAGCTCGTCGAGCTTGGCGGAGAGAGTGCCGTTTTGCGCATAGGGAAGCGTGTCGAGCAGCACAAGA
>CANQFA010000028.1 GCA_947597925.1 uncultured Clostridia bacterium
TTGCCGCGGGTTGCGGGGAAGAGACGGCAAAAAATTACGAGGAGGATGTCAAGACCACCGACAAGGACTTCTCCTCCATGAATACCGCAAGCAAGCAGGAAAAGGCGTACGCCTATAAGTTCAGCTTTCTGCCCGAAGAGGACAACGGGGAGCAGGGCTATGTCGGCGACACCATGCCCTACTATGAAAACGGGACCTATTACGTCTACTATTTGAAGGACAAGGGCGATTCGTACGAGCATTCCATCTATCTCGCGACGACGACAGACTTTGTCCATTGGGACGAAAAGCAGGAGAACGTGCTCGAATCCGACCGCAACGGCGGTCAGGATGCCATGCTCGGCACGGGCTCCGTCGTCAAGGTGGGGGAGAAGTATTACTTCTTCTACACAGGCCATAACGGCGGCGAATTGCAGGAATACAAGGAAAAGATCATGGTCGCCGAGGGCACGAGCCCAACGTCGTTCACCAAAAAGACGGGTTGGGAGATCGTTCCCGACGCCGCCCTCGGGAAGCAGGATTTCCGCGATCCTCAGGCCTATTACGATGCGGAAAGCCACAAGATCGTGCTCACGGTCACGGCGCCCATCGGCGGCACGGCCAATGTCGTCAAATATACGCTCAACGAGGACCTTTCGGGTGCGCACTACGACGGGCCCATCTACACGAACCATACCTCCGTCGTCGGCAACGTCTATAACCTCGAATGCTCGGACACGTTCAAGTTCGGCGACAAGTGGTATCTCACCTTCTCCGCACAGGACGGCGTCGTGTGGTACACCTCGGCGGACACGCAATACGGTCCCTACACCGCCACGCCCAAGCCGCTCGACGGACATCTCTTCTACGCCGCAAAGCACGCCTCAAACGGCACGGACACCTACATGATCGGTTGGACCCGCCGCTCGGAGAGCGTCAGCGACACATCGGCAGTCGGCCATCTCAAGGGATGGGCGGGCAACATGCAGGTGCAGAAAGTGGTCTCCGACGGCGCAGGCGGCATCCGTCTCGCACCCGTCGATGCCTACACGCAGAACACCGAAGAGCGTGTCCTCGTGGCGGGTTCCTCTCTCACCGTACAGTCGGGCGACTACACCGAGGCTTTCCGCTGCTTCGAGCGCTACATGGTGACGGGGAAATTCAGCGGCACGGGCAAATTCGGCTTTGCATTCAATTACAACAACAGGCCGCAGAAGTATAAGACAATTACCATCTCGCCCGAGGACAAGACGATCTCCTTTGAACTCAATCAGGGCGAAGACACCGTCACATCGGTCCCCGCAACGCTCGAAGCGGGCAAGGAATATTCCTTTACTTACATTCAGGAGGGCTCCGTCGGCGTGCTCTATGTGGAGGGGCAGACGGCGCTCACCGTGCGCCTCTATGGCGTCAGCGGCAAGAACGTCATGCTCTTTGCGGACGGCTCCGCTACCTTCACCGATCTCAAACAATTTACCTATACCTATTGACAATTTTGGGGAATGTCTATGAAAACAAAAATGCCCGCAGCGGGCGGGTCTTATGGCACGAAGATCGCAGATCTCTATATCGTGCATAATCTTGCGGCGGTCAACAGAAACAGCCGCCATACTTACCATGTCATGCCCCCCGTGGGCTGGATGAACGATCCCAACGGCTTCGGAGAGGCCTTTGGGAAGTATCACCTGTTTTATCAATTCTATCCCTACGGCCCCTCATGGGACTCCATGCATTGGGGACACTACACCACCGAGGACTTCGTCAAGTGGAAGTTGGAGCCGACGGCGCTCGCACCCGACGGCGCGGATGACTGCGACGGCTGTTTTTCGGGCTCTTCCGTGATGAAGGACGGGAAGATGTATCTCATCTATACCTCCGTGGCGGGGGATCGGCAGACACAGTCGCTTGCCGTCTCCGAGGACGGCGTGCACTTTGAAAAGCTCGGCGTCGTCATCCCGAGCGATAAGCTCCCGAAGGGATGTCTCAAAACGGACTTCCGCGACCCGAAAGTGTTCAAAAGAGGAGATTTTTACTATCTCCTCGCGGGCGGACTGTCCGACAAGAACGAGGGGGCCATCCTCCTGTACCGCTCCGAGGATCTCTTCAACTGGACGTTTGTCAATTTTCTCCGCAAGGACGACCGCACTACGCGCGGCACCTATGAGTGTCCCGACTTCTTTGAACTCGGAGGCTTTGACGTGCTTCTTGCGAGCCCGCAGGGGTACAAGACGGAGGATTGGCGGTACGAAAACGTGCAATCTTCCATCTATATGCTCGGGAAGTTCGACGAGAACAGCGGGACCTTTCAGACGGCCGTGGAGGATGAGATCGACGGCGGGGTCGATTTCTACGCGCCCCAGACCATGCAGACACGGGACGGCCGCACGATCATGATCGCTTGGATGCAGATGTGGCAGCGCTTCTTCCCCACGGCAAAACACGGTTGGACGGGCTCGATGATCCTTCCGCGGGAGCTCTCCGTCAAGGACGGGAAGCTCTACCAGTGCCCCGTGCGCGAGATCGAACGGTACCGTTGGAACCATGTCCATTTCGGCAACGTGACGATCGGCAACCGCAACGAGCTTACAAAGGTCAACGGCACCAAGATCGAGCTCTGCTTTACCCTCGACCTCGGCACGGCGAAGAAGGTGGGCATCAAGCTCTTCCAGAGAGGGGAGCACGACGCACGCATCTACTACGACCGCGAAAAAGATTTGGTCGTGTTCGACCGCTCCCGGATGGGCGAGGAGATCGCGCACGATCCCGAGGAAAAGGATGCCACCGTGCGCTCGGTTAAGGTGTCCACTAAGGACAACCGCCTGAGCATGCGCATCTTCCTCGACGTTTCGAGCTGTGAGGTGTTCTTAAACGGCGGCGAGCGGACGATGACGGGCAACGTCTATTCGGACGGCGAGGGGATCACCTTCTTTGCCGAGGGCGGCCCCGCCAAACTCATCACCCTCGACAAGTACGACATTGTGGTGTAGGCTCTTTGTCGCTTTCCCGCCGACTTTGCAATACCGAGACGGAAAAGAGCAGAAGCAAATGGTTTTTAGGCGTGTGCCTGTCTTGAAAACAAGCGCGCCGCTTCGCGGCGCGAGACAGGCACACGCCTAAGCCGAACAAAACGACAAACGGAAAGAAAGACTGTGAGGGCGCGGGCATCGCCGCTGAACCGCTTGCGAATGCCCGCGCTTGCCCTCTCACAGAGCATCTTTTCTTTTGCCGTT